>NZ_JAVTSQ010000010.1:0-372499 GCF_032678445.1 Pedobacter nutrimenti | reverse complement strand
TAATAACCAGGGTTTTGAACCAAATTCGGATCATATTTTAAATCATCTATATAAAAAGGATATAATTGCCAGTTAGTATTCCATGTCCCACCTTTTTCTTTAGTCACTTTTTCCATAACTTCATCCACGTACCCCATTCTCTTTAGATCAAACCATCGATGTCCCCATTCCATAAATAACTCTACTTGACGTTCGTGCATAACTGCTTTTAATGCATCATCTTTATTTAAGAAAATGGGTAATTGAGGTAGTTGAATTGCTCCTGGAGCCTTATCAGTAGCCCTGTCACGTATGAGATTAAGGTCTTCAATTCCATTTCCAATATCCCCGTTCTGGATCCTAGCTTCAGCTCTAATTAAATACTGCTCTGCCAAACGTAATACAACAGTGTACTCGCTTATCTCAGCATTTGGATCAATGACTTTATATTTAAAAGGATAGTAATAGGTAACGTCTTTGGTTGTAACGTTGCTCATCCATTCTTTTGCTCTTAAATCATTAGGTTCAAAACTATCAACAAGATGGCTACTTAAATAAAAATTCTTAAAAACTAGCGAAGACGGCCCAGATAAAGGAAGAACAAATAGCTGCGCTTCTTGCGTATTAACCCCTATATTAACCGGTTGCAATTGCCAAATGGCTTCCGCATTATTCTTCAGGAACGTATTTGCTAAATCTGTCATTTTATATAGTGAAGAGTGATTTATAACAGATGTGGCCTCTCGTTCAGCTTCTGACCATTTCTGGTTATATAAATATGTCCTGGCCAGCAGTGCTGTTGCTGCCCATTTTGTTGGTCTTAATCTTTCTTCCGATCCCAACGCATAAGCTGTCTTGGCATCTCCTTTTAAGTATCGCTCGCTTAACAAATTTTGAGCATCTGTCAAATCAGCAATAATCTGAGCATAAACTGTCTTTTTCGTAGACTTTGCAATAATACCATTGATCTTATAGTCTGTAGTCAATACCAAAGGAACATCTCCATAAAGATTAACCAAATAGAAATAGCAGAACCCTCTCATAAATTTTGCTTCACCCAATAGCTGCTGTTTTAAAGATTGCGTAATCTCTTTACTTGCCGTCAATCCTTCTATAGCCGAGTTAATCGTATAAATCGTTGAATATATAGTTCCAATATGCCCTTGCACATTTGCTCTTGTAAGCGAATTGGTATAATAAGGGATATAAATTGTTGCTGAGCTCGTAACACCCCCATACAATATTAGTTCATCTGATGACAATGCAGGGAATAATGTCATTGATGTTAAACCGTTACCTCTCAATCCCTCAGACAAGTCAGCATATATCCCAGTTAAAACTGAAGCTGCGGTAAAATCTGTGTTATATACATTAGCAGAATTTATGCTAGTAACTGGAGGCCCTACCTCAACGAATTTCTTACAGCCATTTATAGGGATTAAGGTGCATAAAACAGATAAAATAATTAAATATCCAAATATTTTCTTGAATAACAAATTCAACTCCATCAATAAAATTTTCTTTTTCATTTCTTTTTTTTGAATTCTAAAAACACTATATGCTTATTTTTGCTCCAAAAGTGATAACCCGAAGTGGTGGTAATATTGAAAATAGACTCTTCGACTCTGGATCTAACCCACTATATTTAGTAATAGTGAATAAATTCTGTCCCTGTAAATAGAGCTTACAATTTTCCAAATGAACAATATTCTTTATATGCTTCGGAAGCTGCCAGGATATGGATAAATTCTTTAATCTGACATACGAAGCGTCAACCCAGTTCGCGTCACTTGATTGCACATCCCCATATGGCTCAAGTAAGGAATAATCTGTATTAAACCTTTGTACATTAGTTTGATCTCCTGGTTTTTGCCACCTGGACAATACTGAAATAGGTTGATTGCCATAAGAAATCCCTGCTCCTGGAAAATTGATCCCAAATTGATTACCAAGACTTTTTTGTTTTACAAATTGGAACAAAATATCTAAATCAAAGCCTTTGTACTTGAAACTATTATACAAACCACCATAAAACATTGGACTTGCGTCAACAAATACAGTCCTATCACCGTAGCTTGGAGAATTCGTAATGTTACCATTCTTATCAGCAAATTGGTAAACTCCAGTTGTCGCATTAACACCTAAGGAATGAAAAAGTCGTTGCACTGAAACTGGTTTCCCAATAATATAGTCGTTAGCATATGAGCTTTGTTCTAGGCCTGCAAAATCAGCCAGTTTATTTCTCTGTATAGTTAAATTAAAGCCACTCTTCCATTCAAAATTTTTGCTAACCAAATTAATTGTCGAAAGGCTAAACTCCCATCCAGAATTTTGAACTTTAGCTGGTAAATTGAGTAAAACACTTGTAAAACCCGCAAAACCAGGTAAGGGGTAGCCAACTAGTTGATTAGAACTCTGGTTAAACGAGTAAGTTGCATTAAGTATTAGTTTATCTTTGAAGAATCCTAAATCAATGCCCCCTTGAAGCTTTTTTGTTTCCTCCCAGGCAATAGTAGGATTAGTTATATTTTGAGGTTTCAGACCTAAAGTTCCTTGGTATGGTTTAGTCTTATTAATAGAATTATAGAGACTTAGATACCGATACTCCCCAATTTGGTCGTTACCTGTGGTTCCATAACTTACTTTTAATTTGCCAAAGCTCAGAAAATTTAGGTTATTTTTCCAAAAGCTTTCTTCCGAAAAGATCCATCCACCTGCGATTGAACCAAAATCATGAAACTGATTTGCAGATCCGAATCGACTGCTACCATCCCTTCTCGCATTAATATTTAGAATATACTTATCATTCCAAATATAGTTTAGCCTCCCAAACAAAGCACTATATTTATAAATTTCTTCTAAAGTTGAACCAACGTTTACAACTAAAGCGGATTTAAAATCATCAAGTACGGCATCACTAATCTGCTGACTGCCTTGTAGACCTAATGAATGACTATTCCTTTGTTGAAAGGTTGTTCCAACCAAGAGATCTAATTTTCCCTTTGCGATTTGTCTAGTGTAAGTAAGTTGCGGTTCAATATTCCAGGAATTAATATTATTGTTACCCCAAATGGCTAATCTGCCATTATATATCCAAAGTTCTGGTGCATATGATGATTGAGGGATAGTATTTAGGTCATTTGTTTGAAGGTTAGTATAACCCATGGAGCTCTTTATCTCAAGACCTGGTAAAACTTGATAGCTTAAATAAACATTTGACATTAAATTAGTTGTCTTATTTTTATACCTTATATACAATCGGGCCAACGGATTATTAAAAGTAGAATTTCCTTCATTATCTGGACTCCAATTTAAACTTCCATCATTATTATAAAGGGTAGGAGAATTAGGGGCAGACTGTATTGCTACATCCGTCAGATCATCATTTGGCAGGTGATTATTGTCAATCAGATAATTTAAACCAACTTGAATTTTAAATTTCTGATTTTTAGAACTACTACCTATACTTAATTTTGCTGATCCTTTAGTATCTGCAAAGTCCCCAGGAAATACAGTTGTCTCTTTGTGGTACCCTACTCCGAAAAGAAAAGTTGTAGTAGCTGATCCACCTGAAACTGTCCCTTGAAAATCCTGATACTTGCTTGTTCCTCCTATGAGTTCTTTTTGCCAGTTCGTATAGCGTGTAGTATCCCATTGACCATTGATATCATAATCTGTCGGTGACACGGGCAAATGGTCATTCCTTAAAGCTTCATGACGCATTTGCAAATATTGCTGGGTATTCAGGAGATTTAATTGCTTACCAACCTTTCCAAAACCGGATTGTAAATTCACATCTACCTTAATCTCACCAGCCTTTCCTTTCTTTGTTGTAATAAGCACAGCCCCATTAGCTGCACGTGAACCATAAATAGCAGTTGCATCTGCATCCTTTAATATATCAATACTTTCAATATCCGCAGGATTGATAAAGCTCATTGGGCTTCCTCCATGAAGTTGACCATAAATTGGTGATCCATCAGACGGGAGTAATTGTGAAATATATGGTATCCCATCAATTACATATAAGGGATCATTACCATTTAAAATACTATTCTGTCCTTGTATACGTACTTTTACTCCACCTCCCGCGATACCCGTAGACTGTTCAATGAAAACCCCAGGCACACGCCCCTGCAACGCCAAAAGCGGATTATTTACTGGTTGCTTTTCAATATCCTCTGCTTTAACAGTACTGATATTTCCCGTACTCAATCTCCTTGTCGTCGTTCCATATGCAATGACTTGGACCTCATCCAATTTCGACAAACTCTGCTCCAGCACAACACTTCCCATGTTTGCCGAAGCAATCACTTCCTTTGGCAAGTACCCTATAAAACTCACCACCAGCACAGCACCTTCTTCCACACCTCTCAGAAAGAACCTTCCGTCCTTATCTGTACTCACACCCTTCCCTGTTTTCTTTACTTTCACACTCGCGCCAGGAAGCGGACGATTCTCCGAATCCACCACCCTGCCATTAGCGTCAATGCTAGCCCAGCGATTAGCCAGGCGTTCCAGAAAGGTGGGTTCCTTTCTTTCTATCAATACGCTTTGGTCTGATATGGTAAATTTCACGGGTTGGTCTTTAAAACTGATATTCAATACTTCTTCTAAAGGGGTATCTTTAAAATGGGCGTCTATCTTCCGGTTTTGATCTATTTTTTTATCAGAATAGAATACACTATAGCCGGTTTGTTTACTGATTTCTCTAAAAAGGCTTTCTATAGTGATACCTTTTTGGTTAAGCGTTATTTTCTGCGCAAAACTGGATGCGCTGACCTGCATTATACATACGGTGATTAAAAAAGTGGTGATTTTCATGACCAGCAGGAGTTTCCTCATGCGGCATTTTGGCCAGCACGAGTTCTTAATGTAAAAATTCATACATTTGAGTTGTTTGGGTTAAATCGTAAATAATTTTCGCGAATTGTACTCGAGAGTAACCTGAACATATAAACCGGGGGTGTTTGCTGCACTCCTGGTTCTTTTTACACCATCATCCTGATGGTGCTTATTCAGTTCCAATTTCCTTACGGCCCTGCTGTTTTGTTTTCTGTTTTCATTTCTGGTTAATTTTGTCGGTTAATTGATATTTATAGGTTGGGTGGTTAGCCCAATGATGATTCAATACATTATTTTAATACGGTTACAGTCCGGCCTTCTATTTTAAAATGTAAGCCTTCACTTTTTTCCATTAGGGTTAATACTTTAGAGATCTGGTCGTATTTAGATACCACACCACTAAATGTGGTACTTTGATCAATCGGACCCTGAAACTGAATATCTACATTATACCATCTCGCTAATTTACGCATTACTGATGGTAAAGCCTCATTCCTAAAATAAAACTGCCCATCTTTCCAGTCTGTAAAAGAAGCAGCCTCAACTTCTTTCACGCTGAGCTTACCCCCCGCAAGAACAGCCTGCTCATTAGGTTTAAGGATTATGCCATTAATACGCACGCTCCCCTCCAATAGCGTAGTCTTAGTATCCGGCTCATCACTATAACTGTTCACATTAAAATGCGTACCCAATACAGTAACCTCCTGATTTTTGGATTTCACCACAAAAGGTTGGAGTTTATTCTTAAATATTTCAAAGTAGGCTTCGCCACTAAGTTCAACCACCCGCTGCCCACGCCCATTAAAGGAAACGGGGTAAATCAATTTAGAAGCGGCGTTAAGCCATACTTTGGATCCGTCAGGGAGTCGGACCTGATACTGCCCCCCACGGGGGGTTTCGATTGTATTGAGAGCATTCGAATATTTTATCCCGTCGCTACCTCTCGCGGTATATATTACCTGCCCATTAGCAGTCTTTGCAATCTCCACCCCTGCTTCCTGAGCAAGCTCACCATTCGCAGCATCCGTTAACGATACACGTTTACCATTCGACAAAACCAAGTAAGCCTTATTACCACCAGGTTTGATATCGTTTGCTAACAGATCTCTCGTCGCTGCGCTTCCCTCGAGATGACGTTGAGTATAAAAGAAAAGAGCAGCGCCAACAACCAAAAGAATCGCAGCAGCCGCAGCGATACGAGGCCATAATTTACGAGTCGATCTATTTGCTTGCTCACCAATTTCCTTCTGAATGTTTTTAAGCATCGCAGCTTTCAAAATTTCTTCCTCATTCTGTATCTCAGCAAACCACACCACCTCTTCCGCAGACATCGTTCTATACCACGCAGACAACTGAGCCAGCTCCTGTGGAGTTGCAGTATTGTTAAAATACTTCCTAACCAGTTCCTCTATTTGTTCTTTTTGCATGGTACCTTATTTGGTTAATATATAGTGAAGTACCTTCTCGACCCCGGTTACCCTTGGTCTAAAAAAAATATTTTTTAAAAACGGTAAGAATATCCCTTTACATCGCTTAATCGCCCCCACTCACCACCTCTATTGAAGATATAATAGGAGATATTTGTAGCATAGTTATTGGCATTGATGATAACATACATATATTTGTATCGTCATTTCCCTCGGGAAAAGGACCTGGTAGGCCGCATTACCTTAATTGCGGCATTGATTTCGTCATGCATGAATAACTGGCGCAAACTGCTCCTCTTATGAAAAAAATTAATCGGAATCCTAGCGCCTATCCTATTGTTTCGCTTTTTACACCTATACCACCTACAATATACAACCTAACGAAGTATTGCGTAATTTTCAACAACACTAAAACATTACCGGAAGAATGAGATTATTATTTTTTGGCTTTTTAATATTATTTACCACAAATTCCTTTGCCCAAAACAGTGGAAAGTTTGTAAAAGAACATCAATCCAATTGCAAAATATGGTTAGATGAACCAACACCCACAGATAGCCTTACTTGGAACGGCAATTGCAAAAACAATTATGCATCTGGAGCTGGCTTTTTGCAATGGTTTCAAAATCATAAATTGGCAGCTACCTACAAAGGAGAAATGAAGCAAGGCAAATTTGATGGGAAAGGGAAGTTTGAAATTATTGGATATGCCAGTTTTGAAGGAACTTTTATCAATGGTGCTTTAAACGGGAAAGGCGCAGCCTATTTTAACAATGGTGGTAAAACCATTGGCAATTTTGTAGATGGCGAATTTCTAAATCTGGATGATAAATATTTGCCTCTACTGAAAAAACAAACCATCGCCATCAAAAACAGTATGGAAACTTATGGCAACATAACTAAAGTCGATAACCTTTTCTATTATGCACTCGTTCCTAAAAGCTCAATACAGGCTGTTTTAGTTTTATTCCCGTCAACAGGCGAAACAGCTGAGAATGTGATCAGCTGTAATAAAGATTTGATGCAACAAGCTTATGATAAAAATATTTTAGCTGTGGTAGTGAGTGCGAATTACAACAACACACTGGATACAGATACAACGGCTAAACGCTTTTTCGATACGGTCTTTGAAGACATCGTGATGAGATACAAAGCACCAAAAGATAAATTTATTTTAAGTGGACTTTCGCTTGGCGGGATGAACGCATTGCAATACACTGAAATGTCTCGTAATCCAAAACACATCACTTATCTGAAACCTTTGGCGGTAATAGGCATTGATCCGCCGGTAGATCTGATAGATTTGTATAACGGCGCAAAGAAGGCCATCGTTAAATACGAAAAGGAAGGTAACAAATTATCGGAGAGCAAAAAAATAGCATTGCAGGAAGGCCATTTCCTGGTTAATGAATTTGAAAAACAATATGGTGGTTCGCCAGATAAATTTCCAGAAAAATATGTAGAAGGCTCAATGTTTACGCGAAGTAGAGATGATGGGGGTAATGCGAAATATTTAATTAGTGTTCCGACAAGATTGTATTGCGACCCGGATATAGTTTGGCAGCTTAAAAACAAAAGTAGAGATTATTATGATTTGAATGCGGCTAATCTCTCGGCTATGACCAATTTTTTAATGCAAAGCGGAAATACAAAAGCAGAGTTTATTCCCGCCATTGGCAAAGGCTTTAGAGTTGACGGAACAAGACATCCGCATTCTTGGTCAATTGTAGAGCCAACAGACTGTATAAAATGGCTATTAGAATTGATAAAATAGACTACACCGTACCACTGTTACGCTTAATGATATTTGTTGGTATATGTGTATCTTAAACAGATAATTGGCTGCTCCTCTTATGGAAAAAATAAAACACCCTGACCAAATACCTTCAACTGCAGACCGGATCTCTGTCCGGCAGCTCAAGGCTATATTTGGCGGGTCTATTGGAAACCTGGTAGAATGGTACGATTGGTATGCCTATTCTGCTTTTGCTATTTACTTTTCTGCATCGTTCTTCCCAAAAGGGAATCCAACTACTCAATTGCTGAATACCGCGGGTATTTTTGCCCTTGGTTTTCTGATGCGTCCGCTTGGAGGGTATATTTTTGGCCGGATAGCAGACCAGATCGGCAGGAAACAATCCATGACCTTGTCCGTGTTACTGATGTCCTTAGGTTCCTTATTGATTGCCTGTACCCCTACCTATAAAACAATTGGTCTTTTGGCCCCTATCCTATTGTTAACGGCAAGATTGCTACAGGGACTTAGTGTGGGCGGTGAGTATGGGGTATCTGCCACTTATCTGAGTGAAATGGCCAGTAAAAACCGGCGGGGTTTTTACTCCAGCTTTCAATATGTAACCCTGATTGGCGGGCAATTGCTTGCCCTGGCCATTCAAATTGCTTTACAGCAGTTTTTCCTTTCCGAAGAGCAGCTATCAGAATGGGGCTGGCGTATTCCATTTGCTTTTGGTGCCATACTTTCCCTGGTCGCTCTTTACCTCAGGAAAAACCTGGAAGAAACCCAGGCCTTTGAAAATCAGAAACAAAAACCAAAGGAGAAAAAAGGAACACTGAAAGAATTGCTAAAACATCCAAAGGCAGTAGCCACGGTAATCGGTCTTACCCTGGGTGGAACACTTGCTTTTTACACCTATACCACCTACATGCAAAAATTCCTCGTGAATACAGTCCATATGAGTAAAGAGCAATCTACCCTGATGTCCTTTTTCACCTTATTCATTTTCGCCTGCCTGCAACCGGTATTTGGGGCATTATCTGATAAAATCGGCCGTCGCCCCCTGTTAATTGGTTTTGGCAGTTTAGGAACCCTCTGTACGGTTCCTTTACTGACTACCCTGAGCCACACCACCTCCCAATGGGAAGCCTTTTTCCTGTTAATGGCCGCTTTGGTTATTGTAAGTGGTTACACCAGCATCAATGCAGTCGTAAAAGCAGAATTGTTTCCCGCACAGATCAGAGCCCTGGGCGTGGGCCTTCCCTACGCCTTAACCGTAGCAATTTTTGGAGGCACCGCAGAATATATTGCCTTATGGCTTAAAGACTGGAACCATGAAACGTATTACTATTGGTATATTACTTTTTGCATCTTTCTCTCTTTAATCGTTTATGTATTTATGAGAGACACCAAAGAAAACTCCCGGCTCAACCAGGATACGCAGTAAAACAGAATACTCAGTAAGAATAACTAACTTAATAAGAATAGCTAACTTAAATCAAATAGCTAACTTAAATCAAATAGAATTTTGCACCTAAATTTTAAAAAGATGAACACAAAAAAACTATTCCTCAGTCTAACATTTGCGATGTTCTGCACCTTCACATTCGCCCAAACACCAGCTAAACCAGAAAAACCAGCCAAACCAGCTAAACCCGTAATGGTCGGCGGCGACAGAGATAAACACGGCTGCATAGGCTCCGCCGGATATACCTATTCTGTTATCAAAAAGGATTGCGTCAGGCTCTTCGAGCAAAAAACCCAGTTAAAGGAAGTAAACGCAAAAGGATCTGCAACCTTCAACGCAACCGTTATTTTTAGCGCAGATAACAAACAAGCAGAGATCTTTGTACCGCGCGCAAAATCAAGCACCATACTCACCAGAACAAGAGGAACAAAAAGAAGTTCAGTCTGGAAAAAAGGCAAATATGCCCTCTATCAAAAAGGAGACCACTATATCCTTAAAGAATCCAATAAACCAATCTACGCACAGATATCTTAAACGCTATCACCTCCACGCTATCACCTCCTCGTCATGCTGAATTTATTTCAGCATCTCGGAATCGCTATAGCCACCACAGCGTTACTAGATCGGAGGCAGACAAACAATAGTTTTTGCAATTATCTCGCAATAATATCAAAATTACTTATTATTATTAGTTAAATAAATAGTATTTTTGAATAAAACTCGCAAAAACATGATTATTCAGTTTTCATTTAACAACTACAAAACCTTTAAAGATCGTACTGTTTTAAACTTGATTGCCTCTAACTACGACAAGGATACGAATGAAGAGGAAAACATAATTCATATAGATAAGTACAATTTGAGGCTTCTCAAAAGCAGCGTCATTTTTGGTGCAAATGCAAGCGGTAAAAGTAAGTTCATTGATGCGATCACTTTTTTTAAAAGCTACATCCAGAGTTCATCTAAGGAAACGCAAAAGGGCGAGCCAATTGCCGTAATTCCTTTCAAACTTAATGAGGCATCGCCCGATAGAAGTTCAGACTTCGAAATGATATTTATATTAAACGGAATAATCTATAGATATGGATTTGAAGCAACAAGATCGAAGATTATCGCAGAGTGGCTATATGTTCGTTCTAAATCAAAAGAAGAGGAACTGTTTTATCGAACATTACAGAAATTTGAAGTGAATGAAAAAAAGTTAGATAAAGCCTTACCCTTGATCAAATCCGAATTGGTTCGGGATAATGCGCTTTTAATCTCTGTTTTAGCGCAATTTAACGATGCCCTGGCAAGTTCTATAATCCTCTATTTTGAATCAATTAACTGCGTTTCTGGTCTTAGAGAAATGGAGTATAAAAATAATTCCATACTTAAAGTAAGGGACAATCCAGAAAAGAAAGGCCAAATATTAGAGTTATTAAAGATTGCCGATTTTGGCATTGAAGATATTCGTTTTGAAGATATTGCATCAATATTTCCAGAAAAAGATAAAGTAAAGATACAGGAGCTACAGAAATTAATGAGTGATGTAGATTCTCATGCCTTTTCCAGCGTAAGAACAACCCATAAAGTTTTCAATGATAAAAATGAAATAACCGGATCTATAGAGTTTTTAATGAATGCAGAGGAATCAGAGGGGACCCAAAAATACTTCTATTTAACCGGGTTGATTTTAGATGCACTGGAGAATGGAACAATCCTTTTTGTAGATGAACTGGATTCAAAGCTTCATCCAAATCTGGTTTGTAAAATAGTCTCCCTATTCAATTCCAATATCACCAATCCCAAAAATGCTCAGCTCATTTTCAATACTCATGACACCAATTTGCTGAGTTCAGGCTTATTTAGGAGAGATCAGATCTGGTTTATTGATAAAGATCGATATGGTGCCTCTAAATTATATTCGCTCGCAGACTTTAAAACCAGCAGCGTTAGGAAAAATGAATCGTTCGAAGACAATTATATACGGGGTAAGTATGGAGCAACACCATTTTTAGGAGAATTTGAAGAAATAACAAGAAAAATTCTAGCTGAAGATGGCAAAGCAAAGTAAAAAAGACGCCGAAAAGGCTAAGCAAGAAGAGCATAAAGCAAGATTAGCTGATGCTAAGGCACGACGCAGGCAAGAGCCAGTCCTCGAAAGAGGAAAGCCGGTTTTGAAAGAGAAGCCTACTATTCTTATTTATTGTGAAGGACAAAATACGGAACCAAGTTATTTTTCGAAATTTAAAATAAGCTCGGCCAGTATTTTAGCTTATGGGGAGGGAAGAAATACAGTTTCATTGGTTGAACAAGCCAAGAAGATAGTTGGTCAGTACAAAAAGAAGGGCAAATCATTCCAACAAGTCTGGTGTGTTTTTGATGCAGACCCAAAAGGAGATAATCCGCAACAAATTATCAATTTTAATGAAGCAATTGCATTGAGTAAAAAGTACGGTTTCAAAACTGCATATTCTAATCAAGCTTTTGAATACTGGCTGCTTCTGCATTTTGAAGATCATCAGGGAGGGGCTATGCCAAGAGCTGATTATGATGCAAAATTGAATCATTATTTGAAGCCGTATGGCTTGACCTATGACGGAAAATCAAGTAAAATAGTTACTCCGGGAATATTTGAAGTGTTAACTGAAAATACTGGAATAGATAAAAGCGGCAAGCCTAAAACGAGAACACACCTGGCTGTAAATCGAGCCGAAAAAATCTATAATAAGCACGGCGAAAAGGATAACCATAGTAATCCAGGATCCGAAGAGTCATCAACAACTGTCTTCAAACTAGTTGAAGAGCTGCAAAAATGGAGTTAGTATCAAGCCTCATGTTTGTTGGTATAGGTAAAAAACCATCATTTTTTAAACAGGCTCTTATACAATGATTAAAAAGCCGTTGCAATATTACAACGACTTTAATAATGATTAATGGCAGACCTAAAATTTCTTATTTATTCGATCCGTATGTGAATCTCTTATTTTGAGATTGGTCTACCGCAACCACCACACTTTCATTCGTTTCCACCTTACCATCAACTTCAGTTTTATAGCTGGCAGTGATCGGGCCACCCTCTAAATTAGAAACACTAATGCTCAATTCCCCAAAATCAAATGGTTTTACGGTTTCGAACACATAAGTTTTTGTGGTACCTAGAAAACTTTTCTCGTCTATTATTATAGTGTTTTGGTTACCTTGCGATGTGCCATTTATTTTCCAAACAGGTGCTCCGTACTGGCTGGCATCATGGTTTGCGGCACTTACCTGAACATCTACCTGATCGTCTTGATCAGCTCCTGTTACTGTAACCGTCATTTTCATTGAAATTTTATTACCGCTATTTGGGTTATCGTCAGATTTCTTTTTGCAGGATGCTAAAAACATAATACCTACTGATATGACCATAACTGTTAATAAAGATTTTTTTGAGATTGATTTCATAATTGTTTTTTAAGATTTGTTATTTAATTGTTTTTCATTTGTATTAGAAGCAGTAACTATTGGTTCTTTTTAAAAAGTCCTGCCTGCAAGTTCGAACCCATCGAACCTTCCGCTAATTGCAGGTAATTGCGCTTACTCTGATCTTTTTCAATTTTTACAGTTCCGGTAGTTTGTACGTTTTTCATTTCCAGAAAATCTGTTGAAGTTGCATCATTGCCGCTTAACGGGCCACTTCCAAATCCTGCCAGATTGGTATTGTCAGCAAAAATGCAATCAGAAGCTTTGTATCGGCGCGTACTTCCTTTTTCTCTTATCCAAACTGTACTACAGTTTGCTATGATGTTGTTGTGAAAATCGAAATCCTCTCCATTGGTACTTTTTGTAGTCCAAACGCCACTGAAATAACAGCCATAGACTAGCGAATAACGCATCACATTGCGGCTACCAGTCCCTCCGTCAGTTTGCCAGAAAACAACTGGATTTTTGCAGTTGAAGAAAACACAATGGTCGATAACCAGGCCATAACCATTGGCTATAACCCCCACATGCAAGGGCAACACATCCACATCACCAGCAAACAGGCATTGTGTTACAAGCAGATCGTCCAATCTTTTTCCATCACGCCATATTGGATAGGAACGACGTAGATTCGTTCCATCTACATAAGAGTAATCTGGACTGCCGGTAAATCTTATTCCTTCAATGGTCACATGGCTAACCTCCGGTTGTATACCTCTCGCTTCTTCTCCCCCAAAACCTGGCGCAAGCGGCACGGCTGTTACCACAACCGGCATTTTTTGAGGAGTCCAGTCTGCATCGTCAGGCATTACATCCGCACGAAGGACAAGACGGTTATTAAGGGTATACTTGTCATTGCTGAATACAACAGTTTGGGTGAGCAGGTGTACACCTTCTGAAATGAAGATTGTCGTGGCTCCCTGCTCTTTGTTTAAGTTGACGCGCTTTGCGGCCTCAGCAATTGTCTTTAACGGGCTTGTCTTGATTCCGGAATTTGTGTCACTACCTCTCTGAGGATTAACATATAATTGTTCTGCCTGTACAAACACTACGCTCATGATGAACAGGAGAAGACTAAATGTGTATTTTATCATGTCCTTTTTTTTGTAAAATTAGAACATGCCTATCCCATTATAATGATCATTTTATCTTTAAAATGGTCATTTAAATCTTCTTTCGGTATTGCTGAGCTGTGGTACCTGTAAATTTTTTAAAGAAGCGATTAAAATTAGACGGATCTGAAAAGCCAAACTCGTAGGAAATCTCTTTTGAGGATTTGTTTTGATAAAGTTGTTTCTTTATTTCTGAAATCAGCTTATAATGAATCATTTGCTGAGCTGACAATCCGCTAAATTGCCTGCAAATTTTATTGAGGAATCCCGAGCTCACATTGAGCATTTTTGTATAGGCTTCAACACTCTGGTCATCCACAAATCTCTTTTCCAGCAAAAATCGGAATCTATAAAAATCTGGATGGACATAGGTGTCCCTTTGAACATTGTAAACACCCGCATAATATCGGTTGAGCAGTACAAGCAATTGATATAAAAGTGACCTGATCAAATGATTGCTATCATTCTGAAGCTGCCCGAACTCCCCTTCTATTCCATATAAAAGCTCCAGACATTTTACAAATGGCAACTCCGATAGCTGCATATCGTTTGGACGTGAATATTGATGGAAATATTGAAACCGGTATAGGAAGAGTTCGTCCGAAAAAAAAAGATGGAGAAAGTCCTTTTCAAAGAACAATACATAGCCACTTACCTTCTGCTCAATTTCCCAGCAACGCACCTGTCCGGGACTCGTAAAAATGATCGTTCGTGGGGTTATGACTGTCGTATTTTCGTCCAATGTAAAAGTGCCCGCCCCCTCTTCGATGAAAATAATTTCGTAAAAACTAAGTTGATGTAAGGTACTATCTAACACATAATGATTCAATGTTTCGATACGACCAATATCCAATAACAGTTCCGACCCATATTTATAGGGGAGAAAATGATAAGTTTTAATTTTGGAGACTGCTGCCATTTCTTTTTACAATTTCTTCACGCTCTAAATTTAGCGGAATAGATAGATCTTGCCAACTAAAATCAACAAATAGTGAGCTACCAGGATAATTAATTTGAGCCTTACAGATAAGCTCAATGCTGATGGAACACTGATATTTGTATCATGACAACGATCAAAAAAATACAACTGGGCCAAAATGGTCCGTCCGTATCCAAACTAGGTTTGGGCTGTATGCGCATGTCTTCCGTATGGGGAGGGCCAACACCAGATGAAACGGAAAGCATAGCTACCATACAATCTGCGCTTGACAGTGGCATCAATTTTTTAAATACCGGCGACTTTTATGGTGCCGGGCACAATGAACTGCTAATCGGCAAAGCCATTAAAGGCCGCAGGGATGATGCTTTCATTAGCGTTAAATTTGGTGCTTTCTTTCATAATGGCCAATGGCTGGGCCTGGACCTGCGCCCCGTGGCGATTAAGAATTTCATCAATTATTCACTTACCCGTTTAGGCATTGAAACCATAGACCTGTACCAGCCCTGCCGGATGGACGACAGCGTACCAGTAGAAGAAATTATAGGTACCGTAGCCGACCTGATCAAAGAAGGTAAAGTTCGCTACATCGGTGTTTCTGAGATCACGGCTGATCAACTGCGTAAAGCAAACGAAGTTCATCCGATAAGCGCGCTGGAAATTGGCTATTCACTGGCAGACCGTCAGATAGAAAGCGAATTGTTACCGGCCGCTAAAGAATTAGGTATTGCAGTAGTCGCCTTCGCCAACACCGCCGAAGGTCTGTTAACAGGTGATATGAAAGCGCCGCTTGCAGCCAATGACCATCACCTGCACTTCTCGCGCTTTCAGGGCGATAACCTCATCAAAAACCTGGAAAAAGTTGAAGTATTGAAAGCCTTGGCGAAAGATAAACAGGTTACACCAACACAAATTGCCATCGCCTGGGTAAATGCGCAAGGCGACCATATCATGCCATTGGTAAGCATGAACCGCCGTTCAAGGTTGCCAGAAAATATGGCTGCTATGAGTATTGGATTTACGACATCTGAAATAGAATTATTAAACACTACTTTTGCACCGGGCGCCATCTTAGGCGGCACTTATTTACAGAGATAAATGACCAATCCAGCTGAAATACTTCCCGGTGTGATCTTCTATTCCTATCTCTCCGCAGAACGGAAAGATAAAGTATGCTTCTGGAACCATCATACGCTGGTATTGATGGTTTCCGGGCAACTTCATCTAGAAACGGCTAACCAGCGCATGGAGGTCAAAGCAGGCGAAATGATGCTGGTCGGTAAAAATCAGCTGGGTACGCTGACTAAAACACCTCTTCCAGGCCAAAGTTATGAAAGCATCGTCATTTGCCTTCAGGAAGATTTGTTGCGCAAAATAGCGCTGGAAGAACAGATCGGTACCAGTCCAAAATATATCGGCCCATCTAATGTGCCTATTCCACCCGATCCATTTCTTATTGGCTATTTTCAATCCATTATTCCTTATGCACGTGCCATAGCAGGGCCGCTTACAGATGATATGGGTATGCTCAAAGTCAAAGAAGGCGTTAAACTATTATTACATAGTCTGCCTCAATTGAAGTCGTATTTATTCGATTTTGCAGAACCTTATAAAATTGATCTGGAGCGCTTTATGATGACCAATTTTCATTTTAATGTCCCGATTGAAAGATTTGCGCGACTTACCGGACGCAGTCTGGCAGGTTTTAAACGCGACTTTACAAAAACTTTTGGCATGCCACCCCGTCAATGGCTGTTAGACAAACGTCTTAACGCAGCAAAGCATTTGATCGAACAGAAACATCAAAAGCCATCAGCCATTTATTTAGATCTCGGCTTCGAAAGTCTGCCCCATTTTTCACGTTCGTTCAAGCAAAAATTCGGCAAAGCACCCTCAATGATCTGATCCAACGAACCGTCAACACCACCCCGTCACCCTGACCTGGAACGAATCGCTATCACCTCCACGTCACCCTGAATTCATTTCAGGGCCCCGGAATCGCTATAGCCACCCCGTCGCTGACCCGGAGCGAATCGCTATCACCTCCACGTCACCCTGAATTCATTTCAGGGCCCCGGAAGAGAAATGCTAATTCTTCTGTATTTTCTTTGTCCACTTTACATACTCTTCTGTACTTTGAAAGCGAATAAAATCCCTAGGAATAACAAAAGTATCAGAAGGAACATCTATTTTATCTGCCTTTACAACAGTATATACAAGAGTTGTTTTACCAACATGAGTATATGACCGGACAATAAAATCAATTTTACCAAACTTGTTCCCGAATCTATAATCGAAATTATTTAAATCTTTACATACGTACATAGAATCCTCTACCTTTGTGACCTTATTGACAATAATCATCTTCTGGCAGTTAAAACCAGCAATTTTTTTAAACTTATCTGCATAAGACAAACTATAATAAGATGAAGAATCGATAGGTGGCGGATAACATGTTCTTACAGCTGTCTTGTGATTCTCCCCAATAGTACAAGCCCAATTTTCTCCGGTTTTATAATCTATGATATTCCAGGAGGGATAAGATGTAAGACCAACCTTTGTCTTACCTATTTTATGTGTTTCATCCTGGTAAACACTTTCCGTTTGGTTGACGGAGTTGGTAATTATTCCCTTTTGCATGTTGCCGTAATTAACTAAGTATAAGTACAGATTCATAGAATCTGTACCAAGTTTAAGTACGACAGCCTCCGCATGAAGCTTTTTTTCCTGACCTAAGGCATCAAAACTTAAAGGAATCAACAAAAACACACCCGCTTTAAAAAAGTTAATCAACCTTAAACGCAATAAGTACCTGTATAATCGAAAGCATAACATATAAGCTAAGATATTAATAAATCCCATACCTCCCATGGCCATCACCCAACCAGGAAAGAATCCCCATCACCTCCACGTCATGCTGACCTGAAGCGAAGCGGAAAGCTACGCAGTAAATTTTTCAGCATCTCGGAAGCGCTATCGCCACCCCGTCCTGTAAACCCTACCCGTTATACTCCGGGTTAAACTCGACAATCCATTCAATACCATATTTATCCCTGAACATACCAGCATAAGTACCCCAGGGGCTCTCGCCAATTGGCCCATCCACTTCTCCACCTAATGATAATCCATTAAATATTTTATCCGCCTCTTCACGGCTTTCCGCATCCACATATATTTTAGACCGGTTTTCATTTTCGCTTACCCGTCCCATAAATCCGGGAACATCGTTGGCTATCAACACATTGTTCTTGCCAAGAGGCAAGCCGATGTACATTATTTTATTTACCTCCTCTTCCGCTACCTCAAACTCGGGTCCAGATAGATCTTTAAAACGGATGATTTTTGTAAACTCGCCGCCAAAAACCGATTTGTAAAAAGTGAACGCCTCTTCGGCATTGCCATTGAAGTTGATCCAGGGATTAATTGCTCTCATGATATTTAATTTATCTTGTCTCTAAAATAACAATTGAAAATTAAGATTTAAAGAAAAAACATCCGCCACTCAAAAATGAAACTATCGAGTAAAAGCCCTGCCGGCGGCGTGTTGTAATTAATCCAACTTGAAAAAAGTTAAATTAATTACAACAGATATTATAAATCAAGTAAGAGAAGGAAAATCAGTGAAAGACCATCAATGATAGGTTGGTTTAATACGCTCTTCAAAGGGCTGTCGTCACCCTGACCTGAAGCAAATCGCTATCGCCGCCACGTCACCCTGAATTCATTTCAGGGCCCCGGAAGATAAATCCTAATTCTCCTTTATTTTCTTTGACCACTTTACATACTCTTCTGTACTTTGAAAGCGAATAAAATCTTTAGGAATAACAAAAGTATCAGAAGGAACATCTATTTTTTCTACCTTTACAACAGTATACACAAGAGTTGTTTTACTCATATGAGCGTAAGACTGGACAATAAAATCTGTTTTGCCAAACTTGGTCTCGAATCTATAATCGAAATTATTTAAGTCTTTACATACGTACATAGAATCCTCTACCTTTGTGACCTTATTGACAATAATCATTTTTTGGCAGTTAAAACCAGCAATTTTTTTAAACTTATCTGCATAAGACAAACTATAATAAGAAGACGAATCGATATGTGGTGGATCAAACATTCTTACTGCTGTCTTGTGATTCTCCCCAATAGTACAAGCCCAATTTTCTCCGGTTTTATAATCGATGATATTCCAGGAGGGATAAGATAAATGCGTCTTTAAAGTCCAAATACTGCGGCGATTTGTGATGTAATGTCCTTTAGGGTTATAGGCCCAAGTCCAGCCTCTTTAGTAAGTCCGGTAACATTGAAATCTTCCGCTTCCAGTAGCCTGATGTAGTTTGCAATATCCTCTTTGATGACATCTGGACAATCTACCTGGTCGGTATTGGCTAGTGTTGCAGCAAGCTTCAATACATCCTTTTTATGTTTTTCGATGTCATTGGACTGGATTTGATGGCCTTCTGCTTTCCGCTGGAGATTATTGAGATAGGCCTTGATCTTGAGTGCAATGAGTGCACGTTCGTTGGCGACCATTAGTCCTTCATGTACTTCACAGTTTTTTAAGGTGAATCCATAATATTCATCGTGAAGCAACATTGCCGAAAGACTAGAAAGCTGTTCCTCAGTAGGTATGGGTGTCAGATGGAAATCTTTCGGAAGGGTAATGGCATCAGGCTTACGTGAAAAAAGTTCGATGATGGCTGGGAAATCTTCTACTTGGGGCTGACTGAACCTGAAAAAGTTCTTTTCGGTCGCTTCCATGTTCCGGTTTATATATTCACCATCGCGTACTAGCTGCCAGAATGCTTTTAGAAACTCATTATCGATGACCTCGATGATAATGAGCATATCCACATCCTTTGTGGCTCTGAAATCAATTCCACGAGATTCCAGCCTTATTTCGCAGGCAGTTCCACCGATGATAATGTAATTTTGTGTGTATTGCTCAAAGTATGATCTTAAGCGGTCTAGTCCTTTTACCATTTGATGTTGTCTATCATTTCTTCTAGTGCCATTTTTACACGTTCATCTTCCAGTTCCCGCATACTAAGGTATAATGAAAGCGGATCAACTATTTTTTTGCTCGATATATTAGAGGCATCATATGCCCATATTTCCAGACGGAATCTGCCGTAAGATCCCAACGGGATATTTTGCTCTTCCTCTAACTCCATAAAATCTTTTCGACTGATGGCATAAGATGGTTGCCTGCCCTCAGAAATCATGGAATATTTTGCGAGTGCGCTGTCAAAGCAGAGTATTGCTTTTGGTTCGCTATCTAGTGGGTAATCGGTATAGAAGATCTTTCTAACTGGGGAGACCATTAGATTTTTTACTGATTCCCAGATTTGTTTTTTGTCTTTTTTACTGAAGCAGACCTGTCTTTCTCTTGAACCTTCTATTGTAATAATGTCATGTTGGTCCAGTTCCTTTACGATCCTAGAGACGGCCATGGCATTTGTGCTAAGCAGTTTGGCAATCTCACTGAGTGGCATTTCTTCTATTGAGCCAACTTCAAGATGATATAGAACAGCAAATTGTGCCGGAACACTTAGGTGAGATTTTTTGGATTCTTCGCTACCATATTGTTTTTTGATATCACTGAGTTCCAGCAACAGTTCGGGTATATATAACTGTTTACCGATCTGTATAAATGCCACTCCACTCCCTATTAGTCTTCTGCGCATATATGGTTCGATTTCATTAAGCACGAAAACTACGATGCTACTGAGTTTATCACTCAATAGTTCTCGCTGTTTTTCCAGCTGTCCTGGTGTATAGTCTTCATATTTTGGTCTAGCGAATATCAGTTTTAGTTTGCCTAATCGTGCTTTTTCAAGTTCATATCCTCCTTTAAGGTATAAGGGGAGTTCCCGCACTTCAGTCTCGGTAAGCTCAGCAAATTTTATAGAAAGCCCAAAGCTCTCCTCTATGTATCTTTGGATTTCCTTCATGACTTCACAATGCTAACAAAAAAAACGCACACTAACAAAAAAAATGTTAGCTTGCAATACAAACGTTATCATACTGACTATTAAATGATTAATAAACATATCAAGGCAGTACCTCTTGGAGCCATCAATTATCCGTAACATTTAACCTAATGATATTGATAAACTCGTTTGAATCTGAAACAATGTTAATTAATATTGACAATGCGGACATTAGCTTTTATTAATCTTTGATTCAAAATTCATGGAACTAGAGACGTTTGGAAAAGTTAAACGGGAAGATATTGTAGCTAATTAGATTTCAACCTAATCTGGATTATAAACAATCATTATCCTTACCCCTTATACTCCGGGTTAAACTCAACAATCCACTCAATACCGTATTTATCCCTGAACATACCAACATAAGTACCCCAGGTGTTAAAAAAACAAAGCCCTCTTTACGCACTATAAAGAGGGCTTGTGGGCCTAACTGGGTGTTTCTCGAACCATTTCCTATCTGGCTTACTCCAAACTGTTAATGTATGTGTTGACTTCTGACATATAGAGATCACTGTCGATATCTTTTGTCATTTTATAAAAGCACTCAATATGGTTACAATCCCATGTTACCAATCGGGATTTTGCATTAAGGTCCATGAACGCTGAATAATCTGTTGACTTGGTAACAATGTCTTTTAAACCAGAAAATAACAAGATTGGAGTTAATGTCGGCTTTTTGTTAGATTCAACATACTTTTGTGCTTCATCTGGAAGTAAAACATGCTTGTTTTTTATCTCCATAATTCTGTCAACAACTAGATTAGGATCGATAACAAAAGAATCCAATATTGCCCCATTTATAGACGTATCTGTATCCAGAACGCTTTTTGAAATAATTGTGCCCATAGATAATCCGTATAAAATTACCCTCTTGGGCGCAAACTTATTTTTTACAAAATGTAAAACAGAGCGCAAGTCTTCTACAAATTCTTCATAATACATCATATCACGATTAATCTCAAAGTCTGAGCTTTCCCCAAATCCCCTGTAGTCGTATAAGATGACATTGTATCCTGCTTTGAAAAATTCACCAGCCTGACCTAAACAATTAGACATATTTCCAGCGTCAGAGTTGGAGACAATAATGAACGGTTTATTTTGATTGTTTTGCAGAAAAAGCCACGAGTTGAGTTCAACTGTGGCACTGACTTTTATTCTCTTAGTTTGATATTTCAAACCAAGTTGTTCAGGCCTTACTTGATACTGCCTAGAAGGATTAATTGCGAATGCATGAAATGAAAGAGTAAATAAAGCAAAGAGGAAGACAAGTTTTTTCATTCAGTACGTTTTTTTATTTAACATAATCAGGAGTTAGCGATAATTTGTTAAAGTTAATATCTTCGGCAATAATCCCGCCTTGCTATTTTCATTCTTTACTCATATAGCTATATCAGTAGTCCGGTGAATCGAATTTGGAGGATTGGATTGGCTCAGGAGCCTCTATCAATATCCTATTCCCTGCCTTAATTCATTCATTGAGTAGCAGCTTCAAATACGTAAAAATCCTCCCACTGTGCTCCGCTTCGTGATAATTAGCGGCTTGCAGTGCCTGAACATGATTTTTCACTTGAAATCCTATGGGTAGCTCAAAGGGCTCGTAGTTGACAAATAATCCGGATTCCAGATCTGATTCAAGGTGGTCAACCGTATCAATCAATAAATGCTTCACCTCATGAACATCTGGAGTAATTACCCAGGAAGCTGGAGACGATCCAATCTTAAAGCACTCCATGAATTCATTAGAGATATACATCGGTAATCCGCTACGCATATACATATGTCTCTGTTGAGAAGTAATACAATGACCAATTTGCCAAATTATATTATTGTTGAAACCCTCTGGAATTTTAAATAATATTTCATAACTACTCGTTTCCATTAAGTGCAATAGCCTGGTCCTGCTGGCCCTTAAAATTTCACATTCAAAACCTACATTAATCATTTAAATTGGTCTAAGTTCTTAATAACAGAAGAAGCCATCATATGCTCTAAAGTAAGCTTTTCGCATTAAAGTCCAAACTTTAAATCACTGTACCTCACATTGGTTGCGAAGTAGGTCTGATTATAATTTCACTCGTATCTACATCTTCGGGTTGAGCAATGGCATAGGCAACCGCATTGGCAATACTTACTGCCGGGATAGACATTTTTCTCATCTCGTCAATGGATGTTTTCACCTCTTCAACTGAGATGGTGTGCGACAATTCACTTTCGGTTAGCCCCGGAGAAATGATGGTAGTACGGATGTTATATGGTTTTACTTCCTGTCTGAATCCTTCACTAATTGCGCGCACCGCAAATTTTGTAGCTGAATATACAGCTGAAGTTGGTGCAACGATGTGTCCGGCAACTGAAGATACATTGATTACCTGTCCTGATTTCTGTGCTTTAAAGTAAGGGATTACAGCTGCGATTCCGTGCAATACACCTTTTATATTTACATCGATCATCTGATTCCACTCTTCGAATTTAAGGCTTTCAATTAGCGACAAAGGCATTACGCCTGCATTGTTCACAATCACATCTACTTTGCCGAATTCCGCTACTGTATCTTTAACCAGGTTTTCGAGATCTACCCTGTTGCTCACATCGGTACGACGTGCAATGGCTTTTCCACCATTTGCTTTAATCTCTGCAACCAGTTCCTCCAGTCTTTCAATACGTCTGGCACCTAGACTAACAATAGCACCTTGTTCACTTAATTTTTTAGCTGTAGCCAAACCAATACCGCTGCTGGCTCCTGTAATCACTATTACCTTTCCTGAAATATTCGTATTCATTTTATGTTGATTTTAGATTACAAATGTCGATTGTAAAAATCATGGTTAATTCTCTTCACAGCTCAACTTTTAGTTGCCAAAAAGCTCATCGGCAAGAAAACACATACTTTAGGAAAAAACAAAGAAATGAGCTGTACAGCAAATAAAAACTGAGCCCTGGAGAAAACTTAAAACCGGAAAAAGGAAGGAAATTTGTTGTCAACCATTATACCTTTAAGCAAAATAACCTAAATATGGAGATCCTTAAATTAAGTACAGACTGGGCTAAGGCCGAAGTCTTTTCGGCCAAAATGGTTTGGCTGTTCAGTATTATTGTGCTCGTATCGGCATTTGGCTTTTGGTATTGGGGGAAAACAACCATGGCCAAGGCATTTATCTGGCCTTTAGTTGTTTCTGGTTTATTCCTGGTTGCCGTTGGTGCCGGATTATTCTTCGCCAACAAACCAAGAATTTCGCAATTTGAACAGGCATGCGTTAGCGATCCTGTTTCTTTTATGCATCAGGAACTGCAACGCACCACCAAATCTCAAAAAGACCTGGCAACGGTGTTCAAAGTCCTGCCGATTTTATTAGTGGTGTCTGGACTGATGATATTATTTTTATCTTCACCTAACTGGCGCGCGATAGGAATTACAATTGGGCTTTTGGCCTTATTCCTGATGGCTGTAGACAGCAATACCGATGCACGTAACACCATTTACCACGAACAATTAAAAAGTTTTAACGATGAATCTGGACGACCTTAACTTTGGAAATGCATTTCTTTATTCTTGTTATTTTGACAAGGTGTTAGGCCATGAACAGTTTGTTTCTGAGCATGTCATATCCTATCAGATTTCGGGAGAAACACATATTGATCATCAGAATGGGGTGATCATCCTGAAAGAAGGGCAATTGTTGATTTCCCACCGGCATCAGCTGGCCAAAGCATTTAAATATCCGGCTAAGAACAAGGAATATCGGTCGCTTTCTGTCATGCTGAACGCGGAAAGGTTGAGAAAATTTGGCATCGACCACCATTATGCTCTGGATAAAAAGTATAATGGAATGCCTAATATATTGTTAGATTCCAATCCTTTTCTGGACGGCTTTTTCCAATCCTTAGTGCCGTATGTGGAACAAGCTAAGCTTGTAAGTCCGCAGATGGAAACCGTAAAAGTAAATGAGGTACTCACTTTGTTGCTGGAGACCAATCCTGAGCTCAAAATATTTCTATTTGATTTTTCGGAGCCCTTTAAAATCGACCTTGAGCAGTTTATGATAAAAAACTACCGATACAATGTACCGATTGAAAACTTTGCAAAACTTACCGGGCGAAGCCTGGCGAGTTTTAAGCGGGATTTTCAGAAAATATTCAACAGTTCTCCACGCAAATGGCTGAAAGAAAAAAGGCTTTCTGAAGCTTATTATCTCATTGAGAAAAAACAACGGAAACCTACAGACATTTACCTGGATCTGGGCTTCGAAAATCTTTCTCATTTCTATTCATCTTTTAAGGAAAAATTCGGGATAACACCCGCCATGATTACTGCTAAATAATATTGCAATGGAACAATTTCAACAAGAGACTCAAGACCGTCTCGCGATTCGCGAATTAGTGGATCAATATGCTTACTGCGCCGACACAAGAGATGCGCAAGGACAAATGGCTTTATTTACTGAAGACACACATTTTGTGGTGTATATGGACAGTAAATCTGATACACCAAGTCAGGTTATGAATAACAGAGCCGATTTATTCCCCGTGTTTGACAACCTCAACACCTATAACTCAACTATGCATTTCAACGGACAAAGTACTGTTCAATTGGCTGGAGACAAAGCAACAGGAATCACCTATTGTTTTGCGCATCATTTAACTATCGATGAAAGTGGTCAGCATTTAATGATAGCGACCATACGTTACAAGGATGTCTTCGTGAAACAAGAGGGAAAATGGCTTTTTGCCGAGCGCAAACTGTTGGTTGATTGGATTGAAACCCGATAATAGGAAAAGAGATTTAACCGAATAAATCCCTCACCTTCATCTTTCCACACACTCATCGATATACAATGACGCATTTCTGCAAATAAAATAATTACCTATCTTTAACAATTAACATGAAGCTTTATATTAATCTCTAAAACTGGTTTCTATGAATTTCTGGAAAGGTTTTAATATATTTTGGATCATCTTTTTGTTGTTTTTTGCGATTGGACTCCCACTCATTCTCCATTACGTAGCAGATCTTCATAAAAGCGATTTTGAGATGATTCACACATCTGCCGGCGAAGCATTCGTTTTGCTTGGCCTGGGCACGGCATTTTGGTTCATCGTATTTATTTATTATACCAAGCAATTTTTGATTAATCCTCTTTTGAAAAAAAATGGCATTATTCGATGGTTTGGGCTCCTCCTATTGATTGCTTTGGCAATAGGATTATTGCTTTATAGCTATAAAAATGAAAGCCATGGCTATGGTTGGCGGTATCTGTATTTTTGGCATCCTTACGTCATCATTCCCGGCTCTTTTATTTTTTATTCAAGTTTTTTATTTGGCACTATTAATGGTATTTTTTCAAATGTTTTGGGCAAATTCGTAAAAAACTAAGATCGATAAATTTTTCAATACGATCTGCAACACCAGGTTTAAAGCAGTCGGGAGTGAAAAGCTCTTTAAGGAAAATTGCTAGTACGGTATGTCATTTTTAACCGATTCCAATTGGTACAAATTTAATACACCAGGTTCAATTTTTAAATCGGGCCTAAAGTATAATATACCTGTTACGAAATGGCGGGTAAGCTGGTTACTGTTGGTGATAACAACGTCCGAATCAAAATCAGGTTGTTTTTTCAGGAGGCTGCCAGATTCAGCATCCAAAACATAAAAGTTTAATAGAAAAGGACCACCCTCTCCGAACTCGCTCAAAAATACATCATATTTTTCATTCTCCGGACGGGTTTTCAAATCATCGTAATTTAATGTTTTAATCAGTTCTAAGTCGCTGTAATAATTAATGCCATTTTTATCTATCGTTATTTTGGTAATATTACTTTTCTTTCTTTTTCGCATTGTTACCATCAGCCATCCAAAAAACCACACCAGCAGTAAGGTCAGTACAAGCATTCCTGTTTTTAAACCGATTGAAATATGTCTTGAATTAAAAACGAGTATCGTTGACCCTATCATAGCAATGGGTACAAATACAGACATCAGCCACCCAAATCCTTTGATGAACGAAGTGAAAACCTGGGAATGCCTGGATGTTATTTCGGGGAAATCGTTTTTAGTAAATGTCATTTTAAATGATGTACCTGTACAATGTGGTAGTACTTGATTTTATGTAAAAATAAAAGATACAACTAATAATACAAATCTGCCCAATCCAGCGCATTCTTTGCAAAGTTGTTCAAGCCACAGTCAGATTCAAGCACCTCCTCAACCAATTAATAGGAAATTTTCTCACCTTGCCAACCGGTACTGCGAAGAAATTGTTCCCAATTAAGACTATTCTGGTTGATTTGGCGACTCCATAACAAATCACGATCTCTGCCGAAATAACCATATTCCACCGCATACTCTGCCATTCCCAAAATCTCACTCACTAAAAGCTCATTTGAGCCAAAATCCGGAAAATGATGAAGCATATGCTCCCTTGTGAAAGCAGAACTATAAATGGCTTTCTTGCCTGTAACCCGAACAAAAGTGTCTACCATTTCCTGAGGTGAAATAATATCGCCAATTACTGGTAAAGACTTACCGGCATATTGACCCGGATTAGAAAAAATCTCTAAAACGGCTGGCCCTGTAGCAGTAAGGGGATCAACAAATGGCGCACGAAAATCTTTTGGTAGATAAACAGGAAACACAAGTGTATCCCCTTCTATAATTGGCATATAAAACTCCATAAAATTGGTGTAAAAAAAAGCCATATAGATAAACGAGCTGGTGATTGGAAGCGTACGGATATATTCTTCAATCATAGCCTTATCTGTAAAATGAGGAGCAAACTTTCTCCCTTGTGTAATTTTGTCTACATTTTCCAAACTGCTAAAGACAATATGCTGAACCCCTGCTTCAACCGCCGCATCGGCTAACTGTTTACCCAATTCCAACTCGTGAGTTTGCGGAGGAACAATACTTGGCGTCATCATGAAAACACCATCCGAGCCACGAAATGCTTCAACGAAATCTTTTTTATATCCCAGGTCAAGTGGTACACTCAGAAGTTCAGCTCCCTGTTCGATCAAACAAATCGCTTCGGGTGAATCAACACGTCGGGTAATTCCGCGTACTCGGTACCGCCCACTCTCTAAGAGTGTATGCGCCGCACTGCGTCCTTGTTTACCCAAAACACCAACTATGGTGATCAGCGGTTTATCTTCTTGTTTCAGTGCTTCATTTGCTTTTAAATTCGATACCATTCTTTTATGATTTAAGTGAAATCTCGTACTATAATAATTATAGTTGCAAAATTATTTTTAGCACACTAGATTTGCAATAACTATCCAAACAGATAGGTTAAAAAAAATGCCGTATGAAAACAGAATGTATTGGTGATTACGTAAAACTAAAGGGGAAAGTTTATCCCTGCACGATAAGTCTTGCAATGGATTTGATAGGTGGCAAATGGAAAGCGGTAATTCTGTATCATTTAAAAGATGCTGAAAAACGTTATAGCGAGCTTCGCAAAGAAGTACCAAATGTGACCGAAATGACGTTGAGTTTACAGTTGAAACAATTAGAAAAAGACGGCTTAGTCTTAAGGAAAGTATATGGCAAAAAACCTCCAATTAAAGTTGTTTACAGTCTAACAGATTTTGGAAAAACATTTATACCAGTCCTGGAAACAATTACCAGCTGGGGAAACCAGATCGTTTTAGAAAAAGGTGAATTTGTCAACAACTCTACTTCCTTCAACGAAATCTAATCAGGCTTAATCTTTTGGTTTCTATTTTTATCTGAGAACACATAGGTTATTATATCCCTTACTTCTTTTTCAACACCCCCTCAAATTCTATTTGGAAAGCTTTAGCGAAAACAGTCATATTCTCCGTTACTGATTTCTGATCATTGATCCAGTCCAACTGGATCTCCAAGGGAACTTTAGCATTTTTTAGATTCAACACCAAATAGTTAAACGAACCACCCTCATCTTCTTCCTCTCGGATTGCGTAACTGCGTAATCTATTCCAGCTATAGAAATAATGCTTATACTTAATACCATCAGGATTCAGCTCCAATACTACTGCATTGCTAAACGCATTCCAGATACAATACGCAGACGAGAGTATCCCTGCAGCCAGGAAAAACCAAGCCAATGAAACACTTACATCATCTTTAAAGACGAAATAAAACATGCCTCCCAATACAAATGTCACGACAGCAGCAACAGAATATGCCACTTTATGTTTTTTGAATTGTACAACGGTTAATTCCGAGATGTTGGTAGTCATAATGGAGATTCCTTGTTTGCATAAATTACCTTTAAGGTATTAATAATTCAGATTATTCCATAATTCTCATAAATTACAATACTGGTCAAAATCCCTCACCTCCATCAAAGCAAAACCCTATTTCCTGTAACGGCGACTCATACTATTGACTCAAACAGGATTTACCAACCGCATCTTTTGACTGATTCGTGTGTCCCCCAGAAATAAAGGAATTTTAAATCCTCCTGATCTGTCGCCTCATTTTTAAGCCATTCTATATCGTAATGCATCTTCGTAAGTTTAAATTATACTCAACTCGCTTACAGCTCTGTCAACAACTCTACTTGCTTCGATGAAATCTAAACCCATAAAGAACAGTCGTATATCACTAATGAGCGTTTTTATCGTTAAAACTTTGAATTGTTTTGTAAAGGAGTAAAAGGTTATCACCTGAATCGCCTACTTTGCGAATCTGACCATTGATATCATAATCAATTCGTTTATCTCCTATTTGGCGAACACGGCCATTTATATCATAATCAACTCGATCATCTCCTATTTGGCTAACTCGGTTATTAATATCATAATCAATTCGCTTATCTCCGATTTGACGAACTCGGTTATTAATATCATAATCTATTCGTTTGTCCCCAATTTGACGAACACGGCTATTGATATCATAATCAACTCGATCATCTCCTATTTGGCTAACACGATTATTAATATCATAGTCTATTCGTTTATCTCCGATTTGGCTAACTCGGTTATTAATATCATAGTCTATTCGTTTATCTCCGATTTGACGAACACGGCCATTGATATCATAGTCAATTACTAAACCGCCAATGCTTTCTAAAGTAGAAACATTTTTATTTTGCAGCCTGCCTTTTGAATCCAATCGTAAATTCAAGCCTTCCTTTTGAACGATAAAAAACGTGTTTTTATCGTTCCCAGAAATGTCAAGCTTAATTGTTTGTGAATAAACAGTACCCGAAAAAATAAAAAAAGAAAATAAAAAGAGGATGGTTTTCATAAGGATTAACTAGAGTGACTCATTGCTGGCCAATGATAATGAAATATAACTAAATATCTTTAAGTACTCCAACAAAAACCACACATAAATCACTTATAGTGCCTATAAAAATGTCTAAAAAACAAAACCCTCTTTACGATTTACCCCAACTGAATTAATACCTCGAGGTATACTATTGAATCAATATATTGTATCTTTCAAAAAAAAATATGAAGAAAACCAAACTACTAATTCTAACCCTGTTTATTGCCAATTTCAGTTACGCACAAACCACACTAATGGATAGTTTAATTCAAAAAAACTACTCCACCTTTAAAAAAAACAATAACAACGCTTTCGAAGGCAAAGGATGGATTACCCTACAGGATGAAATCAGCAAAGCCAATTCTGTATTATTGGGCGAGCTACATTTCACCAGTGAAGTCCCTTACTTCACAAACGCGATTATCAATAATATTAAGTTCGATAACTATATTCTGGAAATTGATCCATATACAGTCAACACAATATCAACAAAAATTAAATCCTTATCCCCTGCTGAACTGGACAAATTCCGTAATGAATCAGGTTCAGCTTTATCTTTTTTACAAGGTGAAGCTGAGTTTGATTTATTCAAAACCATAGTTCAGAAGAACATCAAAGCATATGGGACTGAGCAAATTAGCTTATTTTCAGACCGGTTACTGCTTTCGGAATTGAGTAAACAATCCAATAATGCTAAAGCAAAAGAAATTTATAAGCAGATGATCGCTAATTCCGCTGCTTATGACACAAAAAACAACACCACTTTCTATTTGTTCTCTGACGATTGTCTGGCAAAAATGAACGCATTGAGCGCTCTGAATTTATCAGCCAACGAGAAAGAGCAGCTTGAAGCACTAAAATTAAGCAGGGAACTATATTTAAATCGAATTCATCGTTTAAGAATTCAATACATGAAACACCTGGTTCTTGAAAAACTTCCTGAATGGAAAGACAAGAAGAATCTTTTCAAATTTGGTGCTAATCACATGCCTAAAGGAGAGAGTTTAATGGAAGTATTCGACATTGGCAACCTGGTTTCCAATATTGAAGAGGCAAATTACCGGAAATCATTACACATTATGCTCATCGGAAAGGAAGAAGGTGAAACATTGGCCGATTTAGATGAATATAAATCTTTCTTAACCGTCGTAAAAGATGACAATTGGTATGCTTATGATTTAAAGCCACTGAAACAAGCAATCTCTAAAAAGAAGCTTAAAGTAGAGGATTTGGAACTGGAAAGAATTATAAAAGGTTATGACTATTTGGTTTTCATTCCAAACGTGACTAAAACCCCAAAAAGAGGCAAACAAGACCATTAAATCTGCACAAGAGCCGATTGTTTTATAGCGCAATCGGCTTACTTGTGTCATTCATGCTTCACCTGATAAAAAAACGAAACCATTTGTTCCAGTCCTGTTTCAGAGAACATTCTTTCGGTATTTTCTAAAGTATCTTTTGTAGCCGCTGCACCTCTTGCAATCATATCCTTTTCAAAATGAGCAATTGCAGTTCTGATGTCAATAAACTTATTACCGGTCAAAACTTCCGCCAATTCAAATGAATCCTGCATGGCCACATTCGCACCTTCACCTGCAAATGGTGGCATACGGTGCGCCGCGTCACCAATCATGGTCAGGTTTTCCTGCGTTTCCCAGGTTTGGCTGAACGGAAAATAATATTGTGGACGAGGTGTAAAATGTACCTCATCATTTGCAAAAAATTCATGCCAGTCTTCACTCCAATCCTCAAACTCCTTTTTGAAAAATGCTAAAACCTGTGCTTTATTTTTGAAATCAATATCACTTTCTTTAAGCCAGTTCTCCGGACATTTGAAACAAGCCACAAACATAATGGAACCATCGCCTTTTAAACCATATCCTATAAACTGCTCATTGTCAAAAGCCATTACTTTTCCGCCTCTTGCAAATCCAAAAAGCTTCGGTACTTTTTGCTCCGCCTCGTAAATATTTCCCTCAATCAATGTGATTCCCGAGTAAACTGGTTTTATATCACTGATATAAGGACGGATTTTAGAGTTAGCGCCGTCGGCTGCAATGACCAAATCTGCGTAAGCTGATTTTCCATTTTTAAAATGCAGCAACCAGCCATTGTCTTGTTTTACCATTTCAACAAAATGGCTGTCCCAAACCACCGTTTCAGGTTCCAGAGAATTCAGCAAAATATTTCGTAACGGAGCCCTGTCAATTTCCGGCCTGCTTTCTGAGGTAACTTCTGCAAAATTATGGTCATCAAATTTTACGTTGAGCAATTTGTCCACCAATTGCATTTTGCTTGCAACCGGACGATGATGCTCGTAAAATTCGTCCAGCAGACCTGCGCGTTTCATCGCTTCAAGACCTGTGCCTTCGTGCAGATCCAAAGTAGAACCCTGCACACGAACATTAGGGTCGAAATCTCTTTCATAAACTTTTACATCAGCGTTGTGCATTTGTAATAATCTGGCCAAAGTTAAGCCAGCCGGTCCGCCGCCAACAATAGCGATCTTTTTATTTTGTATCAGCATAATTTTAAATTTTACACTGCAAAACTATTCCATCTCGTTCATTAAAAATTGTAAAAATCGGCGGTTTTCATTTTTGAACAGTTCTTTGGGCGAAGCGCCCGAAAGTCTTTTGATCTCTTTGATGAAATGCGACTGGTCGTAATAGTTTAGCTGTGGAAACAATTTTCCCTCTTTGATATGCGAAAGTGAAGCCTGAAAACGCAAAATATTGCAATAGGCTTTTAATGAAATCCCGAACTGTTGATTGAAATATTGATTGATTTGCCTTGCGCTCCAACCTACTGTTTCTGAAAGTTCTTTTACAGTGATTTCTCCATTGGTCTGAAAAACAAGCGCAAACAATTTACGTTTTCGCCCATCAATTTCTCTAGGCAAAAGCGATTGTATTTTTTGCGTCGCTTTTTCGCAAAACGCATTAAAGTCATCCAGATAATCAATACTGAAATCCCAAAAATCATCAGGTAACGACTTCCCTTTATCCAAAATATCTGCAACAGAATGCCCTAAAACATATTCCACCGCAAGTGGATTAAAATTAATCGCAAAAAAGGTTGAAATGCTTTGTCCGGGAGTCACCTTAGGTTTTGTTTCCAAGCCCAAAAGCGAAATATGAAATTGACCATCCGAGGTTTTGTAAAAGGACAAATCAATTCTTCCGTTCGGAATGATCACGCCCTGTCCAATAGCGGACAGGTTTTGTATCGAGGAAAAGCAATAGACAAAATCTGAAATCGACTTATCGGGTTTGGCCAGTGTATGTAAAGGGACAATTATTTCGCCTGCCATGCTCAAATATAATGATTTTGCTGTACCAAAAAACCATCTGAAACACCCCCTTTAACTCCCTTTTTAAAATATTTTGAAAAAACCGACCGTTTTGACCAGCTGAAACGTCAAAAGGTAAAAACAAGCAAAATGGAAAATTTAAAAGACAAAGTCGGCGTCGTATTTGCCGCATCAGGAGAAATCGCAGGAGCTGTAGCCAAATCATTTGCCGAACATGGAGCCAAGGTATATGTTACGGCCAGAAATCTTGAAGCCGTCAATGCACTGGCCAAAGAGATCAAAGCCAATGCCGGACAAGCTGAAGCCGGCCAGGTGGATGCCTTAGACGAAACTGAAATTGATGACTATTTACAAAAGGTCATCAAAGACAACGGAAGATTGGATATGGTCTTCAATGGTATCGGTAGTTATTATCAGGATGCAGGCAGCGGTACGCCAACCACACAAGCTTCCTTTGAGCAGTTTATGAATCCTTTGCAAAGAATCTGCGGATCTCAGTTCCTGACCTCGAGGGTCGCTGCAAGGCATATGATTCAATCCGGCTCTGAGGGAACGATCTTACTGTTTACCGCATCGATGTCCAGAACAAAGACCCCAAATATGGCAGGCTTTGCCTCCGCCTGCGCGGCTATAGAAGGATTGACCAGGGTAATGGCCGCAGAATTCGGACAACATGGGATAAAGGCCATCTGCATTTGCTCTGGTGCCATCATGGAAACCGGTAAGATCCAGGGCATGATCAATGATTTTTCCAAACGTGCTGGCATTCCCCGGGAAGAAATGACCCTGAACTATACAAGACATAATATTCTGAAATCAGGACCGACCTTGAAACAAGTTGGTGAGACCGCAGCCTTTCTCGTTTCTGAAAACGGGATGGTTTTCAATAGCCATATCGTAGATGTGGATTGCGGAAAACTAAATTTATTATAATACATTTATTGGACTACAGCCTTTATACCTAAAAAACCTATTTATTCCCTCGTATAAAACAGATGAAATGCAAACAACAGAAATACTAAAAAAAGCTTTATCTGGTGACATCAATGCGTTCCAGACATTGTTTGCCGAATTTCAAAACCAGTTGAAATCCTATCTCTATCGTTTATTGACGGACCGGAATGCGGTAGATGACCTGACTCATGACACCTTCATCAGAGCATTTGACAAGTTATCTACCTTCAATCAGGATTCCAGCTTCAAAACCTGGATTTTCAGCATAGCGACGAACCTGGCTTATGATCATTTAAGAAAATTGAAGAGATGGCCCGTTGATGCACAAGATCAGGGCGCCACTTTAGCCATCGGCACCCCGGAGATCGCACAATCATTCAGGGTCGTTCACCAGACCTCGGGCGCCGGCCTCTATGAAATGAAAGAACATATCGATTTTTGTTTCACCTGCATCTCCAAAACCCTACCCATCGAAAACCAGGTAGCACTGATTTTAAAAGACATTTATGATTTTCAGGTCAAAGAGATCTGCCTCATATTAGAGAAAACGGAAGGAGTTGTAAAACACTTGCTAAACTTTTCCAGGGATACAATGACCAGCATTTTTGACCACCGGTGTGCCCTGGTTAACAAAGAAGGCATTTGTGATCAATGCAGTCAACTAAACGGGATATTTAATCCCAAACAAAATCAACAGGAGGAACGCATGAAACTGGAACTGTTAAAAGAGTCAAAAAAATTCAACAGGCAAGAACTTTTTACCCTGAGAACAAAACTAGTTCAAGCCATTGATCCCCTGCACAGTTCTGGCACAGACTTACAGGATATTATTATGAGATGTACCCGGACAGCAATCGGAGATGTAGAAGACTTTTTTGACAGAAAAGATAAAACCAGCTAGCTTATCGTTCAACAGCCAGTCTCCATTACTTACCGCCCATTGCAGTCAATAGTTCAAATAAAAAAAGCCGCTTCTCTTTGCAGAAAAGCGGCTTTTTTTTTATTTGAATAGATTCTACGACATACTTACTTGTCTTTCGGACTAAAGTCGCTTTCCACTACTTTCTCGTTTACCAGCAATTCTTCCAATTTTATAGTCATGAAGTTACCCTCCTCTCCAATTAGCTGCTCAGAAAAATAGGTAAGCGGACCATATTTTTTATACTTCAAGTATAACACTGTTTTAAAACTATCCTTGTTTGCATTAGCCAACTTATCGCTGCGCAACATCAGATAACTAGATTTATCAAAATATAAAATCTCGACCAAACCATTCTTCAATGTACCTTTAACTTTGTAACAGTCTGCCTTGTCTACTTTGCCATCTTCCATTAATTCAAGTGTCCAAAGCTCTGGATTGATGTAATCCAGCTCGTTAAAAATATTTTGTTTGTAATTTTTGTCCTCAAATGATTTTGGATCAGACTTCTCCGCCACACCGTTATTAGTTTCGTAACCTTCCTTTCCGTTAAACCAGGTTTGAAATACGGTTCTTCCTTGATATACGATCTGAAAACTCCCTTTATTAGGCAACATTTCTTTCACAATCCAGTTTACCGGTCTACCTTCCATTTCTGTTCCCATATTGGAGTACAAAGTTTTTACGCTTCTCAGGGTTGTTTCACCTCCCATTGCTTCAATAGATTTTTTAACAACCTGAATAGCGTTAAGCGCATGGTTATCCTGTGCATTTACCAGTAAGGTGCTAGAAAAAAACAGGAAAGAAAGTGTTGTAAAGATTTTGTTCATATGTGCGTTAATTAATTAGAAATTTCTAAGTTAAAATTACAGATAATAATTTTAATTATCCTCTCTTAGGTTATCACTCTAATGGAATAATTCTTAAATAAAATCTATTAATACAATTGATCAATAATTTCTTTACCTTATGTATTTGTAAATATTTTCAGTCACATTATGCTAAAAAACGTACTAAAAAGAATTTCCCAACTATCCATAAAAGCTGGAGATAGTATATTTTCAGAAGAACAAATTGAGTCTGAATGGATAGGTAATAAACCTGCAGAAATTGATGCCATAGAAGCAACTGAAAAAAATCTCGGCATAAAACTCCCCCAGGATTATAAAGACTTTCTTTTAATCACCAATGGATTTGCAGCAATAAGAAATAATATCGAACCCAGATTTGAAACTGTGGATTGCATTGATTATTTAATCAATATTGACAGTGATGCAATTGAAATATGGAATCAGGAAGGCTTAGAAGACGTTGGCAAAGAACTGGCAAGAGCAATATTAATTGGAGGTATTGAAGAGGAGCAATATTTTCTCATTATTCCGCCAAAATCACCTGCGGATGACTGGAAATATTGGAAGTTTGCTTCCTGGATTCCCGGTGAAGATCCCTATGAGAATTTAATTGATTATTTCACAAACGTACTGGAAGCTTTAGAAACAGAAGGAAAGAATCAGCCTATTTAGACCATACTTAATGATTGCTAAACGAATATTAGCACTCAACTACTTAGTATAAATGAAGCTTCCTTAATCCACATACACAGCTGTTGTAGGCAACAGCTGTTTAATTCTGACACCATCTGCAGCAGGATATTGATTATTATACAAATACAACGTTCTTAATGTATTCGATAATTTTCCGAAGTCATCGGGCAGAGATTTCAGCCTATTTGCAGATAAATTTATAATTGATATTTTAGGCAGATTAAAAAAACCTGCCGGCAATACTTCAATCTGATTACTGTTCAAACGGAGTTCGTTTAGATTTTCCAGATCGCCAATCGACTCAGGTACTGTTTTAAATTTCCCGTATTCAACATCCAAATAAACTAATTTGCGCAGATTTCCCAAATCCGCTGGCAGTGCTTCCAGTGCAGTTGAGTTCACGGAGCAATTTTTTAGATTCGCTAATTTTGTAAAAGACGCCGGAAGGTTTTTAAACTGACCACTAATAATCAGGGTTTCCAAATTCTTCAAATTACCAAAGTTGCTGGGTAAAGCAGTTAAATACGCTCCGGTCAGCAGGAAATTCTTAAGGTCTAAACTCCCAAATGTGGACGGAAGTTCCATGTATTTTCCTTCCATGATCAGTGTATCCAAGGCGCTCAAATTTCCAAAATCATCAGGCAGTACAGGATTTGCAGTTGTAGTGTTAAAGTACATTCTTCTCAGTTTCTTAAGTTTAGAGATTGAGGCTGGAATGCTTTCAGCTATACTCACATCTAGCACCTCCAGATTAGATAAGTCTCCAATCTTCGAGGGTAGCCGTTGAATCGGGTTAAGGTTGGCCTCTAAGTATTTTAATTTTTTTAGTTTGCTAAAACTCTCTGGTATAGATTGCAACCCTATCGCAGTACATTTAAAATATTCCAGACTTTCAAGATTCCCAAAACTCTCCGGAAGGGAGTAAAAACCTCCTCCGTAGCTCAGAATCAGTTGTTTAAGTTTACTTAGCATACCGATATTTTCAGGTATCGATGAAATGTTGGTGCTGGTAAAATTCAGGGTTTCCATCTGTTTGAATTTATCGCCGATAATTACAGGAAATTGCCCCACAGAACTGCCTTGCAAATCCAGGAACTTCAGATAGGTTAAGGCTTGTAAAGCCGGAAACTGCAAAGTATCGCTAAGGATCCAGGCAATACCACTGGCATTGAGATCCAGTTTTACAATATGTCCATTTTCATAGGCGATCCGGTTAGATGATGCATCCAGCTGTAAATCATAAAGTGCTTCCGTCTCTAAATAATTACCTGTCTTAAATTCAATGGTTGTGGAAGCTGATTTACTGCCGTAATAAGTAGTCCAGGTAATTTTATAACTAGTATTTGCATATCCCTGGAATTGTACATATGGAGAATTGATATCAGGAACAACAGTACCTCCTGAAGTCAGACTGACAAGTTTTGCATATTTACCCTCAATAGTCCAGAGTCCATTGTCGTATTTATTGCCACTCAGGAAAAATTTGGTACTATTTCCTGGCACATTATTACCAATAACTGCTTTTAATGGCTTGAATGTAACCTGAACTGTTGATTCGGAATATTTTGTTCCATTTGCGCTTACAGTCCATTTTAGTTGATAGGTTTCTCCTGGCATCCCGTTGAACTTCGAATCAGGACTAACATCGCTGGAGAAATAAACTTTGCTTTCAACGAGACCCTTTTCAACTGTCCATTTTCCCGTTTGTCCTGCTTTGAGACTGTCAGCATTTAAAGTGACCTGGAATTTTTCAACGTCATTTTGATTTGTCCCTGCGGCTGCAAAAGGCAAAGCTGGTTTAATTTCTGTTTTTTCATCTTTCTTGCAGGCAAACAGGCATGAAAGTAAAATTACAAAGAACGTATACTTGACAGTTGGCATAGAGAGCATAATTAAACTTTTGATAAGGACGATTAAATGTAAACAGACTTTACACAACCTCAAAATTAATTTATATTTACTGCTGATAATAACTCTCAAATGCGAAAATTTCTATTGCTCCTCTATGTATCTGTTGTATTGTTGTCATGCAAAAAGACAGTTATTGACGAAATAGCAGGAGACTCTTTTAGAATCTCCATCTTACCGATACAGAGCCCAGCCTTTAATCAGTTTAAAATTGCCGGCACTTTAGAAATAAGGAAAACTGCCACAGATATTGAGTACGGCCTCGTAGTTAGTAAATTATTGAATCCAACTATTGAAACCGCTAAGATATACAAGATCGGCGGTTCCAAGAATTCTGTAGACTTTACTCAACAATTAACAGATCTGGATACAGGTTCCGTGTATTATGTAAGAGCATACGGTAAAGGAAATGCAGTGACAGAGTATTCTGCAAATCAGGTGATTGGAAAAGTATCCCCCCAGATAGTATCTGCAGACAACAAAGTAAATTATGGCAGACCATTGCTTATCACGACCAATATCAGTACGCTTACCAAAGAATCACCTGTAAAAGTTTTTCTCAACACGACCGAGCTTATAGTCACATCTATCAGCGGCAGCAACGTAGGCAGTGCAATTACTGCACAATTCTCCAATCAGCTTGCTCCAGGTGTTTATACCTTAAAAGTGTCTATAGATAATCTTAACCTTGTCTATCAAAAAAAGGTGACGCTTCTTGAAGGCACCTGGCAACAACTGGAAAATCTGCCCGCAGATAACGGCGGCTTGATTGGTACTGCTAACTATTTTATCAGCGGCGATTGGATTTATACTTTTGGGGTTGCTTCACAAGCAGCTACTACTATTGCAAACTTCAATAAGTACAATTACAAAACAAGGCAGAAAGTATTGCTTACTCCATATGATCCTGTCTACGCACTTGAAAAACCAGCTATTTTGCAAGAAGGGTCTAATATACATATGATTTGTGGTGATCTAATTGGTGGATACCAAAATGCAGTTACTACAAAATCACATTATGTTTATAACATGACCACAGACAACTGGATAAAAGAAGCCGATTTTCCCGGTGGAGAAAGAAGAAATCCGGTTGCTATTGTCGCAAATAATAAACTATATGTTGGGATGGGCTACAAAACAAGTCCAGTCATCGTCTTCCCTAGCTCTAATACCTATTACACGGATTTTTGGTCTTATGACCTGACGACAAAAGTTTGGAAAAAGCTTTCTGACTTTCCGCAGAGCAAAGGTCGGATGCTCAGTGGTACTTTCACCATCGGATCTAAACTATATATAACTGGCGGTGCAGCAGGGGAAACGGGCAGCTCCTCGTCAGGCGCAGCATCAAAGGAGACCTGGTGTTACGATGCTGCTACTGACCAATGGACCAAAAAAGCAGATTATCCCGGTAAGGGTGAAATTGCATTTGCTAATTTTTCAATTGGAAACTTTGGCTATGTTGGTTTAGGCGAATCGCTTTTCTATGACTCCTACTTCGGTAAAAATCTAGACCAGCAATTTTTCAAATACGATCCTGCAAATGATAAGTGGACTGAAGTAAGTAACTTAAATCGGGGGATATCTCAGGGCTTGTCTGGCGCCAATGGCATTCAGGGATTTGCTGGCGGTGGATCAGATGCCTATGGTGGCCCAATTAAAACACTATATATGTTCACACCTTAATTCTCAACTTCTTGTCCGATTTAATTATCTTTAAAACAACAACCATGTTTAAATGCTCTTTACGCTACCTTAGCGCTACTTTAATAACCACCATGTCTATTTGTTCACTCCATGCCGTCGGCCAGGAGATTCCTACAACTATACATGGCGAAAAGATGAAAACCTTTATTGCTTTAGAAAAGAGACTGGGTAGTAAACCGTACCAGCCTGAGGGTGATGTTATCAGTGGTGGTGGAATGGAATGGCCGATGACCTACAGACGTACAGAGAAAGATATTCCTGATCTATTGGTTACCTATACTTTCAGTAAACAGGATTCTTTAATACATCAAATTGAGTACGAATGGGATATGACTAAGTTTGAGCCGAACCAGAAAACTCAGCCCCTTAAGATTCAAAAAGCTTTTATCAAAAAATATCTGACCTTAGTACAGCAGCTTGATAAAAAACTAGGAAAAAGTAATCAACGCGGCGACTTAAGTGACCTCACAAAAATAGACCTCAAAGGCGGCCTTAGTCGTAGTGATTCGTGGATCCCAAATGACACTACCGAGGTTCATATCTATTCAATATTCAGTAACTATCCAGAAGAAAAAGGCGATATCAAGATAGATCCGACTAATCGAATCAGACTAAGTATATCCAAAATGAAAAAACAGCCTCCGGAGCTTAGTGAAAAAGCAATCATGGCTGCTCAAAAAAATTATGACCAGTTCATCATTAAATTACGTGCAGGTGATCTGGAAGGTGCCAAAGCTTATGTTTCTACCTTAATAAAAAATCAGTTAACAGAAACCGCATTTAATCTTCTCAAAGCATCCATCAAACCTGGAGGCTTCAAAATCTACTACCAGACTTTGCAACAAATAAACGGAACTAATTATCTGGTTATTCAATTTGCATACGACGATGCTCCTGAAAGACCAAAAGAAGTCATAAAGGTTCTGTTTGACAAAGAACATACCATCATCGGTATCCAACCCTTGGTATGGAAAGAAAAGACTTAACCTATCTCAATTTCAGCTGCCCGGCCAAGAGAAAGTCTTCTTGATTCATATAGTTTAGCCACGTGAAAAAGAAATATTATATTTATGGTTTAAATGCTCTAATGAAATCTACGACTAAATTCCTCCTCAGCTCTTCTATATTAATAACATTCGCATTATATGCGCTAAGCAGTCATGCTCAGATAAAATTGAACGGATCTTACGTAGGCACAAAGGTCACCTATCTTACCGATGATGAACTTCCCGACGATAATATTCTTAAATACACCTACGTCAAATATACTTTCAGTAATTCGAACCAAATCAGCACAACGGGGGCCTATTATGAGAGAGGTACACCTTATTCATTTGTAATCAGTGGAAACCAACTAGTTATAAAAAGTGATGCCGGAGGTATTATGAATACAATGAAGATTATGGAAAGCACAGAAGACAAACTGGTGCTTATTAGTGCTGCTCCAAACGGTTCGTTAGAAGATCCCTGGGCTGTTAAGTACACACTTTACAATGAACAATTTATCCAAAAAAAATTGCTTCTTAGTCCAAATGATATCTTCAGTATCAAAGGAACGGATACCATCTACAAATCAGGACAGAAAATTTACGCTCAATTCCAGGAACCTTCTTTTCAATCTTATATTTACGGACAACTAAGTAAAAAAAAGAAGAACGTTAAGAGCGGGCAACTCCTCTCTACTTTTATTATAGATGCAAATGGCCATCCTGACAGCCTTAGAATTATCCAGGGAATCAACCCCAAATTCGACGCTGAATACGTCAAAGCCTTTAATTCAGCCAAAAATATGTGGCAACCTGCTCAGTATAATGATAAACCCGTCAAAGTAATGATGAACCAGAAATTGCAATACCTTACCTCTGAGCAAACATTACCATCCTATTTCAGTTCCCAAAAGGCAAATACTGCCTATAATAATCAAGATTATGAACTTGCGCTATTCTATTACGACCAAGCACTGGAAGCCAGAGCAGACGAAGTAGAAAACCTATACCACCGGGGAATCTGCAAAAAAGCACTGGGCAATTTAAAAGGAGCATGCGCAGACTGGACTCAAATACAACTCCTGGGTTATAAAACGGCAGATGAGCTTTTGCTTAAATACTGCAAATGATTAACTAGCTATGAGTGCATTAAAATCCAAAAGTCAAATTGAAATACTATTAGAGTCACTAAATATTCCGTATTACGATCGCTTCCCCCTGATTAATAAAGAGCAGGAATCAGAAATCAGATCGCCTCAAGACATTGCTAAACGAATATTGGTACTCACCTATTTATCTTACATATCGGATGTCGAGGAAGACAGACTTGAAGTAATAGAATTCTTAAAAGAAGAAGATCTTTGGGATAGTGTAACAAAGCAGGAGCAGAAACAATTTTTGAAAGAAAAATTAACAGAAAAGGAAAGAACAAACATATCGTGGCGTTCGGAGGGTATTTGGCTATTATTGTTCACAATTAATAAAATTGACAAACTAGAGCTTCCTCAACAAGAAATTGCAATGGACTCTATTTTTGCCCGGATCCCTGATTTTATGACGGAAACCAAGGAGTTTATTCAATCTGCAGTAATCAGACCACCTGCAGAAATATTAGATCTATTCGATTTGATTTATAGAATACATTGGGCTGTAAGAAATGCAGCATTCAATAACCTGGCTCCTCTAGATGTAAATCCAAGCATAGTGTTCGAACGCCATCATGCAATCAACTGGGTGGTAGATTCCTCTTTAAACTGGGATGATGTTACAACTGATACTTAAATTAAGCATCTCGTTTGCCCTTAGAACCGTATTCGTTAGCCACCACCCAGGAAATAAACTATTTCATCCTTTTAACAGCCAGGCCATAAGCTATATCAAGATGCTTTTTTAATACCGGCAGGTTATCCTTACCCGGATTCACAATACACAACCAATACATTGCTCCGTAAATGGGATGAGGCATCACTACATTTTCAGCCGTGAAATCCATTCCAGAGTCTACATACGCGCCAATACCTTTCTTTAACGCAATACCATCAAAAATTGTGGAGAATGAAGCCTTGTCAATACCAATATTCAGTCGAAAGAAACCCTCCCTATTCAACTGAGATACGCTGTCAAAATCGTTGTCACTGGTAACAATAGTTGCAAAAGGCATCATCTTCTCCTGATCATACATAAAGAAAAGGTCACCATTTGCTTCTGTAACGTTTACATTTTTAAAACTAGATAAGATATACGCAGTAATTTCTTCAATGTTCATAATCAATTTTGCTTGTGGTTAAATTGTAAATGTCTGTTGCTAACTTTAGATTTGCAAGTAGTTACCTCCTTGTACAATAGTAACAAAAAGTAAAACTTTATTGATTTACAGTACTTTAAATTTTCAATGCAACAAAATAAAATGGAGACCTGTCCATTTCAGGAAGCAATGGATTTGATGTCGGGCAAATGGACCATGACGATCATCAATACACTCATGGCCGGTAAAATGCGGTTCAAGGTACTGGAAAGATCAATCCCCGGTATCAATACGCGTATGTTGGTTAAAGAGCTCAAACAATTGGAAAAAACCGGAGTTCTTACCAGAACGGCCTATGCAACAGTTCCTCCAACTGTAGAGTACGCACTTAGCGAAAAAGGCATTTCTTTAAAACCCGTCCTTGCAGCTGTTCAGGACTGGGCGTTGAAAAACATATAACCAGATAAATTATTGACGGCTTATGAGCAGTTGCTACTACTCACACCTTAAACCATACACCGTAAGAGTTTATATTAACTTTACTTAAAGTTTCTACTTAGTTTATTTTACCTTTATTTTAAAATAAATATTATATTTATAGTTTAAATACCATAGGTGAAATCTACGAAAGACAATAAATGATATTAATAAATTTTTGGCAGCAATCTCCCTTTAACACGTATTTCAAATTTAACAAAACAATTACTAAACCTATAGGTTGATTTATGGAGATAAATCATATATTTGGAAACCTATACGCATTCAAATTCGAAGGTGAAGACATGAATGAATATTATAAGGCATTCGATAATTGGACAAATCCGATGGATTTAAAGATCTTTTTCGAATCTCATGAAAAAGATTTGTCGACTGGCTTTTATTCTGGAATTAGTGTTAATGATGCTGTAATGCAAACAGTAGATGAAGCCTATGATTTTGAAGAACTTATTGAAAAAATTACACCGGATGGAAATTTAGAATCAATTTTTACAGACCTAGATAAAAAACAACTTCAGCACCAAAAGATATGTAAAAAGAAAGCTTATGGTGTAGAAAGTCAGAGTTGGCTAAGACTGTACGCCATACAAATTGAAGGTTTATTTTTGATTACGGGTAGTTCGATAAAATTGACAAAAACAATGAATGAAAGAGCATATACGCATAAAGAAATAAACAAAATTGAACAGTGTAAAGCATTCTTAAAAGAGCAGGGCGCCTGGGATACTGAAGCAATTAAAGAAATGGAATCATAGCATGAACTCAAAAACGAATTTTCAGGAAAAATTAGATAACCTGGTATCGGAGGACAAGTCCAATGGCCAAGAAAGGGCTAGGTTTAGAAAACAAAACAAAGATTGGCTGCTTAAGTCAGCAGAAATTGCATTGAGGGTTATTGATACCTTAAAGGACAAGAAGATGACTCAGGCAGAACTTGCTATTCAATTGGAAACCAGTCCTCAAAATATCAGCAAAATATTGAAAGGTCAGGAAAATCTTACACTTGAAACAATTGTTAAACTGGAAAGATCTCTGGGTATAGATCTCATTACTATTCCAAAATATATTAAACAAGTTGAGATTAAAGTCCCTCAGTTTGATTTCTCTTCAGTAGTGATTCCACCTACTGCTTTTACCTATATAGAGGAAACAGTCGTAGTGACCAAACATTATGCAAAATACCAGAAAGAACCTGCTTTTGTAGAACCGTATAGATTAACAGCATAATGATCAAGTCCGACAAACTTATAGGCTACCAGCTCAAAAGTATTTCAAGTAATCAGTTTGCGATTATTGATGACCTGTACATCTATGGTGAAACTCCTAAATTGGATGCATCATTTGCCTTCGCTTTTGAATATGAAAGGAGAATAATCAGCTGCAGGGCAAAATTCAGTTTTCATAGCTCTAAAGGCTTGTTCATGATCATTGAAGGAAGTTGTCATTTTGATATAGAGCTTGGGAGCTGGAAAGAAATGATACAGGATAACGGGCGCTTAAAAATTGAAAAAAACTTTGCGGCGCATATGTCAAGTTTGACAATTGGAACTGTTCGTGGAATGCTACATGCTAAAACTGAGCAAACCATATATAATCTAATATTTATCCCAGTGATTAACGTAGAGGAATTTATCAATGAAGATGTTATCATTGATCCTAGAAGCAATCCTGTAACTTAAAATATAGAAACAGAGGAAATAAGATTAGCGGTTGGTTGTTTCTTTGTTTGTCGGCACATAGTAAAGCATTACCGCACCACCACTAAAAACCTTAGTTTTTATCAGTTTAAGGATAGTTCTCTCGTTTATATTTTCAAACAATGGCAAACCGCTTCCTTCAACAACAGGGTAAATACAAAGTTGGAGTTCATCAATCAAATTAAGTTTCATGAGCTGTATAATCAAACTCCGGCTGCCAACAAAAATAGGCCTGCCCGGTTGTTGTTTGAGTTCTAAAACTTCTTCTTCAAGGCCCCGGTTTGCGAGCTTTGCACTCTCCCACCCTATATTTTTCAGCGTGTGGGAAAAAACTATTTTTTGAATTTTATCTATCGCCACCGCAAAGTCGTCCATTGATTTTTCACCCGAAGGATTTTTCACCATAGGTTGCCAATATTCCATCAATTGATAGGTTATTCTCCCGTACAGAATTACATCTCCCTCAATCAACAGGTCCATATAATGCTGATGTATTTCTTCATCTGGAATCCCTGCCGTATGGTCGCAAAACCCATCAAGCGTCATATTAATTGCTGCAATTACTTTTCTCATATTTTTAATATTACTTCTTAATAGACTGAATCACATTCTTTAATTGATGTAAATGCCGCTGCGTATGATAGGTGTTGAACCAAGCCCACTCCAGTCTCGTAAATGCGCCGTATTGTGGAATGACAAAATCAAGACAGGTTTTAGAAAGATCCCTGGTATCTATAATTGTTACAATCTGCGCAGTACGATCTCGTAGATTCTCTAATAAACGAGATGGATCAAGGTGCTCCTCAGAGGGTAATATTGCTTCAGGAGACTTCATTTTTATATCAAAATCCGTGAATAGATCTTTAATGGATTGGACTTTTTCATCAGGCTCACGGTGCGTGGGTTCCGTACGTCCGGTCATGGTTTCAGCAGATGCGTAGGATTTGAATAGATGATCACCAATTTGCCCGGGAGACCATGCTCCATGTTTCGGTTTCCTGTTCAGTTCATTTTCGTCCATTGTCTCCAACAACGTGATGAACTCACTTGTTGCTTGTTGAAATGCTTTATCTAGTTCCATAGAAGTAAAGTTACCGTATCAACCTGCAATCCACAGGGTTGAATTGTGACAAAAGCAATGGTAATCGCGACAAAAGCAGAAAGGATTTCGTTATTTGAGTAACAACGCTCCTATATTCTTATTAAAGACACTCCCCTGGTCACAATTTGTAAAAAACACATATCCATTTCGATTGCTTTTATTAATCTTAAATCCCGACTGAAAGTCGCCGTTATTCCCTCCATGCTCATATACAACACCGAAACTTGTTGGTTTTATAGCAATTCCTAATCCCCAGCCAGTATCTCCATTGAATATATAATGAGGAGTGTTTTTATCAAGCTGCACTTGCTCTTTGAACATTTCGTCGTTCAAAGATTTTGATAGTCTATGTCCATTCATCAGACCAATAAGAAAATTAGAAAACCCAATAGCTTCAGCATGTAGTCCACCAGCAGCATCAAACCATGTTGAATCTTGTTCCGGGAAAGCTATTGGCCATGCTTTAGACACAACTTTACCTTTAACATGACCTTTTACCTTATGTTTTGTTATATAATTTGCCCAACTAAACCATGCCTTTTTCATATGAAGAGGTTCAGCAACTTCCTTTTGGAACAAAGGATCCAGCGTCTGGATAGTCAAATTACTCAAGTGAGCAATGACTTTAGTCAAGTAGGCATAGCCTTCACCGGAATAGGCGAATTGTGTCCCTGGAGTAAATTTAAGATACAATTCACCATACTTGTACTTGCTTTCATCACGTTTATCAGAATAACGCCAGTTTGGAAAACCAGTTGTATGTGATAATACCATTCGAGCCGTTATCAATTTATATCTTTCATCTTTTGCAATGTCCTGATAAGGCAAATAACGATATAATGGTGTGTCCAGATTCAAAACTTTCTTATCGACTAATCTTAATACAAAATATGCGAAGACAGTTTTTGACATTGATGCAGCTTCAAAAATGGAGTTGTCATCAACCTTCACTTTTGTCTCTATATTTGAAATACCTAGGGAACGATGATAAACAACCTGACCATTGTTAATCAAAGCAAAGGATAAACCAGGCATGCCTAGAGAATCCATCTGTTTTATAATGAATTTATCTAAATCACCAACACTTATTTTATTTCCGCTCAGCGTCTGTAATTGCGAATAGCCCTTATAATTTAAGAGATTCAAGAGGAGAAACAGGCTGGTAAAAAAAATATTATTCTTATTCATAACCAAGAATAAGACCCAATACTACTATCATATGTTACAGTTGTATTTTCATCCTTTTTACCACAGCAAGCACGACCTTAAATTCTACGGCAGAAAGGTTTCATGTAAATCCAGCCATTGCAAATACCCTTCTTCATGACGAACAAATAAAGCAGTCGAAATCCGCTTATTATCTGCACCTCCCCCAGTTTGGGTTTCTACATACTCCATCAATATTGCCCCTTCCTGCTCAAAACGCAGCTTGATGTCTTTAACTTCCAATACAATTCCCGGTTTCGCCGCATATACAGAGGGTAACCAGTCAGCCAGATCAATGCGATCCTTACATGCTCCCGTCGGACTGATCATTCTGAAATTTCCATGAAACTTCTTCAAAGCCAGCATTTCTTCCTTTTCTTCCGGGCTCATCTCTCCCCTAAACCATTTTTCAATCTGTTCATGAAAGTGAACAATTTCATACCTGGCCAATTCATTTAAATTCATCATGATTAATACTTATTGTTTTTCAATTTTATCCCATAATATAACGCAACTAATTCCAATGACCCCAATAGCAGGAGCGCAATCATAAAGGCCTTGATATAACTGGCAGCAAGCGGTAGAACACTAAAGAATAAAGTTCCGATGACTGCGACCCCCAGAGCACTCCCCAGCTGGATAGCAGTACTTACAATCCCTGCTGCCAAACCTGCGGTCGCAACTGGGGTATCTGCCAGCACCAGACGCACGATAACTGGCATCACAACACCATGTCCCACACCCGCACACAATAAAGCTCCATATAAAAGCGGGCCCGGCATAGACTGATACCACAATATTCCTGCAGATCCTATAAATCCAGTACTCAGCAAAGTTAATCCAAGGGTCAGGATATGATCTTTATATGTTCTCACCAGTGCCGCAGCCAGCAAGGGACCTATAAAAAATCCGGCAGCATAAGGCAATACGGCCAACCCTGCCGACAATACGCTCCAATGAAAGCCACTTTGCAAATAAACCGGATAAATCATAAAAAAGGAAGCTGTATTGTTAAAAAGAAAAATAACGGCCAGGCCTGTGACAAATTTCTTATCCTTAAACAGCTTTAAATAAATCAGCGGATCTCTTCCCTCGGCCGTTACACGTTTTTCTGTGCGTATAAACCAAAGCCCAAAAGGCAGGGACATGACCATACAAACGAATACCCAGGCTGGCCAGCCTTCTTCTCTCCCTTTGATCAGCGGATAGATAAATAAGAATAAGGTAATTGAAATGAGGATCACACCGGGTATATCCAACTTAGGTCTTTTTTCAGGTCGGTTTTCAGGGATAAAGACAAAGGCAAGGATAATGGCCAGGATACCGACAGGAACGTTAATCAGGAACACCGTTTCCCAGGTGAGTCCAAATGGCTGCCATTCCAATAACATTCCCCCACAAAGCTGCCCGGCGATAGAAGCCAGTCCGAAGGTGGCGCCAAACATACCCATCGCCTTTGGCTGTTCCAGATCCGGAAAAATTACCCTGATCGAAGAGATGACCTGTGGTGCCAGCATGGCCGCCGCCAATCCCTGTAAAATACGGGCCACAATCAATACCTCCGCATTTGGCGCCATTGCACAAGCAGCGGAGGTCAGTGTAAACAGGCACATTCCGGTTATAAAGATTCGCTTTCTGCCATAAATATCGCCTAAGCGCCCTCCGGTTACAACAAACACCGCATAAGTGGCACCATAGGCAGTAACAATAAACTGAAGTTCAGTGCTATTGGCACGTAACCCCTGCTGCATCGCCGGCAATGCAACGTTGACAATAAAGAAATCCAGTGGGGATAAAAAAGCGCCCATTAACAATACGGCCAATGCCTGCCATCTGGCCGGATAAGGTATTGAAGTATTACTTTCTGACATACAAATTATTTTAGGCCACAAAGAAAGCATGGATGACCGGGATAAAAATTGGACTTTAAAAGGATTATCCTGTACATTTGCAGTCATGTATACCAAGGAAAAAAAGCAGCCTTTTGACTTGTTTCTCCTGGAAACAGATACCTGGAAGCGCCCTGCATTGCAACATGTGTTTGAGCTGGTATACCTGATCTCCGGAACAGGAACGGCAATGATCAATGGCAATACGCATGATTATTCCGAAGGCAAAATCTTCCTGCTCAGTCCGCAAGATAAATACGCATTTGACCTGAAATCCAGAACCCATTTTCTGTTTATCCGCTTCAATGACCTATCCTTTTCTCAATTCAAAAATGAAGTAGAAGAACTCGAATTCTGCGACTGGACAAAGAAAGCACAATACCTTTTTAATAACCTCCATGCTAAAGCAGGATGTGTTTATCGTAATGCTGATGATGAGCAATTTGGAAAAGCGCTGCTCTCGGCAGTCATCAGGGAGTATCAACATAAAGAAGCCGGCTATCTGCTGGTCATCCGCCAGTCTGTTTCTACTTTAGTGAATATTTTAGCCCGGAATGTGTCCTTAACTGAACCATCCAAACTGCAAAAGAAAACGCCTAAAAACGACATTATCCAAATCGTTGCTTATTTACAGCAATACATAACCGAGCCCGAACGCCTCCGGATAAAAGCAATTGCAGAGCATTTTCATTTTTCTCCAAACTATCTTGGCGAGCTTTTCCGCGAACGTACCGGAGAAAGCATTCAGGATTATGTGATCAACTACAGGCTAAAACTCGTAGAAACCAGGCTTGCACATAGCAATATGCGCATTGCTGAAATCGCAGAAGAACTTAACTTTACAGATGAAAGCTATTTATCCAGGTCATTTAAAAAACATCGCGGCATTACCCCCGGTGCTTACCGGAAACAATTATTTCACAGTTATCGATAATTCGTATACTTGACATAAATATACCAATCCTATAATTTTGAAAGAAAAAATGGATAGAAGAACCGCACTAAAGCATTCGGCACTGATTGCCTTGCTTGGAATTATAGATGTTAAAAAACTATTTGCTGCGCCAGCGAACAACAGCGAAATCAGAAGTTTTCATAAATTCAACCTGGGAAAACTGGAACTTAAGGTGGTGACCGATGGACATATTTTGATGAAGCCTGTACAACCTAATTTTGCTCCTGGAATTTCTTCAGCTGTGGTTGAAAAAACACTTGATGCTAATTTTGCCTCAAAATCAGAAGTTGATCTGAGCATCAATATCTTGGTGGTACAATCAGGTAGCCGAACCATATTGATCGATACAGGTTGCGGGGCCAATTTCGGCCAGGATTCTGGATGGCTGATTGAAAATCTTGTCCATGCAGGCATAAAACCTTCGGAAGTTACAGATATTGTAATTTCACATGCGCACCCGGATCATATCGGTGGATTAACGGATAAGGATGGACAGATCACATTTCCGAATGCAAAGGTGCACATGTCCAGGATAGAACATGACTTCTGGATGAATGGCTCACCCGACTTTTCTAAAAGTAAACTTACCGACGAGGCGCTGAAAAAAATGGTTGTTACCATAGCAAGAAAGAACATCACAGCCTTAAAGCCGCAACTTAATTTGCTCGAAGACGGTGCCGAAATACTGGATTGCATCAGGATAAAACTTGCTCCGGGGCATACACCAGGACATTGCGTTGTTCAGGTATTTTCTGGTCAGGAAAGCCTATATCACGTAGCAGACCTGGTGCATTCGCAGGTACTGGTATTCGAGCATCCTGAATGGGGTTTCGAAGGAGATACAGACTTTGATCTCGCCCTCAAATCCAGAAGGAAAGTATTAAACGAACTGGCCATGTCAAGAGCCCTGGTCTTCTCTTATCATCTTCCATGGCCAGGATTGGGACATGTTAGAAAGCAGGGACAAGGTTTTGAATGGATACAGCAACCAGCAGCCCTTCCAGATTAATATCTGGTCAAGGTTAGACTACAGAATTCAGTTCCTGAAAGGCAAATCACTGATCATACAGGGTTCTTTGAGTGCGGATCAGATCGTTGATCCGCAACCCTCTATTTGGCATAGGCCTTAAACTCCACAACTTTCATTGACCGTCCCGAATTTATTGTCACTTTAATATAACGATACTTATTTCCCGGTAAATTCAATCTTGACAATTCTGAAGGACTATCCGGAGAACTCGGCACCGCCGTTGACTGATCTCCCATTTTTATCCATGATTGATGATCATTTGATCCTTCCAAGGTATATTTATACTTTTTTGCTTCCTGCCCCCAATATATTTCGGCCACCTTAATAACCTCAGGCTTTTCAAAATCTATGATAAATGACGAATTGCGCTCATCATTTAATGCTGCCCATTGTGTATCAGAGTTACCATCAGTAATAGCCCGTGGATCACTCCCTGGCGAACTTGCAACCGCCGTCACCGATTTACGAAAAGCCAGGTTATCCCTATTTTGGCCAGATATCTCCCGCACCGGGTTTTCCTGAGGCACAACAATTGGCACATGTTCACTGATAGCCCCCTCTGCCTTTATCAATTCACGGCTGGCCTCCTTTTCTACCATCAGTTTTACCTGAGATGGTTGTGCTCCGGTTTCGTCAAATATAACCAGTGTATTTTCTCCTGATTTGAGCCAGCATTCTGGTATGTATAAACTATTCACCCTTATCTTTTCAGGGTAGCGCCCCAAATTATGCCCATTGATCCACATTGTTCCACGCGAAAGGCCCGCAAAAGTAGCCCGCAAAATAGGATAAGCCCCTAATGTGCCTGGCCTTGCAGTGTTAAATTTAGCCTGAAAGAAACCTGGTAAACCTAATCCATTGTCAACATTTTGCCAGGAAGCATTTTCTGGTTTCACCGATGATGCTCCCCCATGCATTTTCCAATTATTCAGAAGAGTTGAGCCCCCATTTATCGCTAAGTTAACATCACCTAAAATACCTTTGCTGCTCCTGTCGTTTAATGTACCTAAATAATCATATTGTTTGTCTCTCCCTGAATGCGAAACAAAAACGGCAATAGTGTTTTTACCGGCAACAAATGCCGCACTAAATACACCATTTATGTTTTTTGCCAGATGGCCGTTTACATACACATCAGCGTCATCACTGAACTTAAATTTAAGTTCACCTGTTCCCGCAGCTGGTGCATTAAATACGGTACGATACCAGGCAAATGCGCTGATATCGCCATCAGCTCCCATCTCTAAAGGTTTTACCGATGACATCCACTTGCTATCGTCAAATGAAGTCATGGCTTCTGCAGCGGGTGCCATTTGCCATTTACCCAACACAGGCGCAGGTGCATCGTCAAGCTTTAAATTCTCTTTTACCGCTAAGTTCCAGCTTTTATTTTTGGCACCATACACAGCTATCCTTTGAGGTGATGAAGTGCCATAAGGGCGCTCAACAATCACGGATATTTTTCCATCCTCTGATTTATTCAGTTCTTTTACATAGGCCGGGCCAAAAACAACATTTTGTTCATTGGGTTCTCCGATGAGCCAGGTATATAGAGACAAATCATGATTTATGGCCAGCAGGCGAAGACTTTCTCCTGCTTGTCCAATATTTAGCTCTTCAACCCCGTTTTTCGGTATCGTGACCAGCAATTCAACACTTCCCTTTTTTATGACAGATTTAAATGCCTTGGATGCATTGATCAGTTTAGCATCAGGCTTCAGTGACAAAGAAACCTTACCGGTCTGTCCGGGTTCACCATAGATGATCGCAGTCGCTATATTGGTATGATGAGCCACTGCAAGTATCGGCAAACTGGATGTCTTAATTTTAATATGATCAGAAACCTTCGCATCAACCGGGATAGGGTAAGTAGTGTAACACGGTATTCTTAGCGTTTCGCCCCCAGTAAATTTAGCCACTGCCTCATTCTGTGTTTTATTTCTGATATATAAAATTGTTCCATCAGCACTTTGCGGTGCGCCTAACACCTCTATTCCTTCACCAGAAACCATATTTTTTAATGAACTGCCCGCATCAACAGCGTTACCAATAATGTTTGGAAAACTCTGCGCAAGTTGGTTAGCACGTTTCATCCGGTAATACATCAACCTCAAATCACCTGTCTGCCCAATGGCTGTACCATAATCATAACTTGCAGCAGTACTGGCGTCATTCCATGTTTCAAAATTTGTACCGCCGTGAATCATATAAAAATTATACCCGCCAGCCGCGTGCGCTTGTATTGACCATGTCGTTTGATCAATGTTCCTTATCCGTTTGTCCGAAAGTGTTCTGTAAGCGTCAAACCACCCCGCCCAGAATTCAGTAGTGAACCAGGGGTTCGTTCTTGTCGTCGTATTGATATCGCCAACTGCCGGTGGGCCGCCGTGGTGCAAACCGCTAAAAAAGTACGGAACCTCAATATGATATTTAATGGCTTGCTGCTTCAGATGAGAAAAGTAGGGATCATCATTTACAACACCCCATCCATTAGGGTGTTCATTTTCAAGTTGCACCATTAAAACATTTCCACCACGGTTAATCTGGTGCTTCGCCACGATTGGCAATATTTTATCGTACCAATGATCATTGAGTTTTAAATACCCCTCATCACTCGTGCGGGTAAGAAAAGGAGGTTTAAATTTAAGCCATACCGGGTAGCCACCAAAGTCCCATTCTGCACAAACATATGGACCAACACGAACTATGGCATACAAACCCAATTTCTGCGCGGTACCCAAAAAACCTTCAAAATCTTTTTCACCTGTAAAATCCCAGGCATTTTCCTGTGGCTCATGATAATTCCAAAATGCATAGCTTTCTACAGCGTCAAATCCAGCCCGCTTTATCCGCATTAATCGATCTTCCCACAATGCCGATGGCACCCTGGGATAATGAATAGTTCCTGACTTCAAAAAGGTATGTTTACCTTTAATCATAAAGCCCTTTCCATCCATATCAATGAACGGCTTGGCCACATCTGCACTGGGATACATCAGATCATTCTGGGTCACTTTAGGCTTTTCCTGCGCCATGGCAACATTCAATACCGAGGATAAACACAACAAGAGAATTAATTGTCTATACATTTACTTATTTTATTTACGATCTTTTTATTAATAATAACCTGATTAATCAGGACAGTTCCTGAGATACAATTTAATCGCCGTCGGTGTACGGGAAGGCGTTGATTGATAGCAGTTTTTTATCAAGACGGAAACAAAACTAGTAAATCTAAATCGATATAATAAATCGATTTAGACATATGAAAAAACCATTTAACATCTAGCCAATTCAGCTTACTCATCACCAGGCATCCTACGCTTGCCCACACGATGCAAGAATTGAGTTTCCACAAAAAAAATGCATAATGAACGCATCATTTAGGCCTACAAATCTGCCTGATGTCTATTGAAGTTGCCGGGTGTAACACCCGTATAATACAAAAAGCTACGGTGAAAATGACTCTGATCATAAAAGCCAGCTTCCAGCGCTGCATCAACAATAGGATATCCATTATTGATCATCTTTCTTGCTTTTTCAATTCTCAGAATCGTTAAATAAGTATTCGGAGTTACCCCTATATGCTGTTTGAACTGTCTAATCAGTTGATATTTATCTGTATGATAAATTTTGGCTAAATTTTCCAAACCAAGTTTTTGATTGAATTGTTCATATAAATGCTGCTTTATGGCTTCCATCTTTTCGGGCAGGCCAGAATCGATATCCTTATTCGTTTGAATGACTTTGCTCGATAATTGACGTACAAAATCTGCAAGTAATGCCTCATCTGGCATAAGTTTATTTGCATGAATGCGGATATATTGTTTAAATAACGGCCTGTTCTGTATGACAATGGGATCATCACTCATTCTCTTCATTGCAGTGTCTTTCAACAGGTGTTTTATGAAGTCGGTATGGAGATAAAGACTTTTGAAGCTCCAGCCCAGATCAGCTATCGGGTAATGGGCGTGCAGCAAATGCGGTTGGATAAGGAAAATGGAATAAGGCTCAACCACAAGGCTCTTACCCTGGATCTCAAACTTCTGAATTCCTTTAACAGATACACCAATAGTATACTCTTCATGAAAATGATCAGGAAAACTGTGCGTAAAATTATCAGCACTAGTAAAACTAATATTATCTAAACACAAATTTCTCCAGCTATTGATCATATAACCTTTCTTTTTTAGGAGTCAACAAGTATAACCATTTTCACAAACACTAGATGGTAAAATATTCTTCATCTGTCACCTCTCCTATCACAATTCCTTCATCTTTTTCCATTTGGATTGCCAAATGAGAAAACATGCTTTCAGGCGTCGCCCCATGCCAGTGTTCTTCGCCGGGATAAATCACCACTACATCTCCTGGTTGCATCAGTTGTTTGATTTCATTGCGTTTTTGTACATAGCCAGTACCTTTTTCAGCCATTAAAATCTGTATTGTAGGATGATGATGCCAGTGTGTTATAGCTCCAGGTTCAAATGTGACACTGGATAAAGTACAGCCTACATTAGATTCATTAATAAGACGGTTAATCCATGCGCTTCCCTTAATGTATTTCTGGGGAGCTGGTAAAGTAAGGATTTCTTTGTTATCTATCTTTTTCATCTATAGCTTAATTTATCATTTGTGCTTTCCCACAACCGAATGACCAATTTTCCCATGACGTTTCGTTTAAAACTATGATGATATCATTGGAACGCACTTGGGTTCGTTCACTTACTTTCTGTGAAATAACCGAATACAGTGATTTCTTCATCTCTACAGTGCGACCGGAGCCGCAAATGATCTGAACATATACCAGGTCAGAAGAATGAGAAATGCCTAAATAGGAATCAGGAAAAAGGAGGTTCTCTGGCGATACCGGATGAATGACCTGAAAATAATCATCTTTAGGGATGTTAAATACTTCTATAAGACTTTCATGTACAGAAAGAGATATTGTGTTTTTTAATTCCCTGGAATAACGCTCAGGTAAGTAGATATTTACAAATGGCATAATCTTTTTTTATATTCAACAAAATTAGTCGCTAAAAATATTCTGGTCTTGTAAAATATTGCGCTATAAACTAGCATCATTATGAGCCATAAAACCCAACCCTAATTCACCCTTTTCCTTTCCTCCTCACTTGCTGTAGCCCTTTGTCTTGCTGCTGCTACACTTTTACCTAACTTATAAGAAAAACTTAGCGTAAATGTGCGTGTATCATTTCTCTGATAAATCCCGTTATTCTGCCCCTCATTCTGAATGGAAATCCGGTATGGATTACTGTAAAGCAAATCAGCAGCGCTGAATTTTAGGGTTCCCTGTTTATTGAACACCTGTTTACTAATCCCGGCACTTATATCATAGGTTTTAGCAACCAACAAGGTTCCTTGCTGTATTGCACTATTATACCAGGCACTTAACTCTGCTTTCAATCCACTGTTTTTATCGATGGTAAAGGCGTGATCCGTTCTGAGATAAAAATAAAACTGGCGGTAATTGTATGTATTTCCTGGTTGATCAGAGCTTTGACTTCTAAAATATCCCTGTGCTGTATTATTAATTTCCCACCACGCCGCCGGATGATGAACTGAAGACAGTTCAGTTCCGAGATCTTTGATACTACCGATATTTTGCTGTGTATTATAAAAAGTTCTGTTCACATTATCCTGAACAGTCACATTACTTGCCAGATCGTCAATTTGGGTGTATACCGCAGCGAAAGTATAATTCTGATGCAAAGTATAACTCAACTGAAGGCTATTGATCACGGCTGGCCTCAGGAATGGATTGCCGCTTGCATAATTATACGGAGATAAATAATTTTTTGCAGGATTCAACTGTCTGTAATCCGGCCTTTCTATCCTTTTGGAGTAATTAAAACCAAACTCATCGTTTTCTGAAGCTTTATACGTCACAAATACAGTAGGAAATATTCGCAAATACTTATTTACGTTGATAGAATCCAGAGAAAGCGATACACCTTTGGTTGTTGTATATTCCGCACGTATCCCTCCTTTAAAATTCCAGCGGCCAAATGTGCCACTTATACTGGTATAACCAGCGCCCGTATTTTCAGTATACCTGAACTGGTTACTTCTGGACGGATCAAATACAGGAACAGTTCCTGCTGTATTATAAAATTCAAACTGGTTTTCGCTCACCGTACTTGTATATTTAAGCCCGGATTCCAGCGACCATCTTTTACCCACTTTGTAAGTATAGTCTATCTTCCCTGACCAGATATTTATCTTTTGAGTAGAGGGGAAAAATGTATGATAGGGAGCGGAACCTAAACCCCCATCAGGCAGATAAGTGAAATTACTCAGCTGTACATTATCGCTCCTGGTATAAGGAACATAATCCAGATCTATATTCAGGCTCCTGCCTGAACTATCCAGCTTTGCTTTATAATTCAGGTTAAAACTATATTGATTGGTATATCCGCTATTAACGCTGTTGGTGTTCAGTACAGAATCAGGATTCACATGATAATTATTGTAAATATGAGTTGTCGTCGTATTGCTGCCATGAGTTACAGCATTGTCACCGGTAACCAGCACACCAATTACCTGGTTATCAGAAAAATTATAATCTGCACCAGCAGAATAGTTATGTGCTTTTGTCCTGGAAATATTGATTCTGTTCATATCCCAGTACGCATAAGAAGATGGCCCTTGAAAAATAGTATACTGACTTAAATCACGTTTAATGTCCCGGTCACCATAACTATAGGCACCAAAAATATTCAGCTTTTTTTTGCGGTAATTAAATGTTCCACTGCCCATGTATCTGTTTAATTGTCCACGGGTGTAACCACCACTCAAACCCACATTAAATCCATCTGATTTTATCTTCTTTGAAATAATCTCAATCACTGCACCGCCCTGTGCTTCATATTTGGAAGAGGGATTAGACATGACCTCTATCTTTGAAATATTATCCGAGGGAATGCTTTGCAAATAAGCGGCAAGATCGTCTCCGGATAACCTTACCGGTTTACCATCCATATAGACCGTAACACCTTTATTATTCGCTGTGACCCCTCCATCATTGGTGGTCTTTACCCCCGGCGCTTTACCTAAAGCATCCCAGGCAGTACCACCGCTGGCCATAATGCTCTTTTCTACATTGAATACAACACGATCTGTTTTCCGTTCAATAGTAGGTTTAGTAAAAGTAACCTCAACCTCTACCAGCTGCCTGCTCTCATTCAGCATCACCAGGCTAAGACTATCTTTTGGTAAATTAAAAGTACGAACTATAGACTTATACCCCAACAATGAAGCGGAAAGCTGATAAGGTGCCTGGTTCAGACCAGTCAGTATAAATTTACCCTGATCAGCCAGCTGACTGCTGATCACCTGTCCATGCTGTGAAATTGTTATTGTGGCAGCATCCAGTGGTTTTCCTTGTTCATCACGAACAATTCCGCTTAATTTTTGCTGAGCGGAAAGTTGAAAAGGAAAGAAAATCAATAAAATATAAACTAAATTTTTCATCTCTTTTAAATTATACCACAAACCTACCTTGCCGCTTCCTAAACGGGAGTTAAGTTGAGTTAAATAGAGTTAAATCGTATCTTAACCTGATCTTAGCAGATAAATTATGAGGAACTTTACCTTATGAAATGGCTCAAAGCAAAATATACGTATGTATTGATCGTACTTTCTCTGTTGGTGAGCACCGGCCTTCAGGTGGTATGGCTGCAGCAGCTTTTTGAAGCGCAGCAAAAACAATTCAAAGATGAAATAGAAAGTCTGGTCAGTAAAACTGCACAAGCCAATTTGTATTACAGCATCACTAAATTTAAGGATCCAGGCAATCTTTCGCTGGCTAAACAACTCTTTCTCTCCCCGCAATGGGAACAACTGCGTCTGGCATTTGACAACATGAAAATCCAGGGTATACGTACTTCGAGCAGAATCATTGTAGATAATGACAGCACTGCGGTAATCCTGGGCTTGAGTGTAAAAAATAATCCTTCTAAAAAACGAGCAAAACCGGTGGTCATTGGTTCAGAAAGCAGTCCGGAGGAACTGAGATTAAGGGATAGCCTGTCTCTGATAGAAATGATAAAAAATGTAAACGCTGCTTTAAAAAAAATAGGGATTAATTCCAGATCTTATTATAATATTTATGCTCAGGACAGTACAAAGGCGTTTCAAAGCAATGTTCCGGCAGGATTTAAACCTGCATTTACCACCAGAAGTTATCTCTACAATATTCAGAACATCAATAGATATCAACTGAACCTGGCCTCGGTGAATGCAGTCGTATGGTATAGAATGCGGTACTATTTAGTCTCTTCTATTCTCATGGTGATACTCACCTGCGCCGCTTTTTATTTTATACTTAAACTGTTGCGGAGTCAGAACTTATATGCAGCAGCGAAAGCTGATTTCACCAGTAACATGACTCATGAGCTCAAAACGCCTATTGCAACCGTGCTATTGGCCATGGAATCTATCAAAAAATATAAGCTGATCAATCATCCGGAAACCCTGCAACACTACCTTGACATTAGTCAGCACGAAATGCAGAGATTAGATCTGATGGTTGAAAAAGCATTGAATGTCAGTAGCGGAAGTGAAGCAGATCAACCACTTAAACTGGAATTATATGATGTGCAATCTGGTTTACAGCAGGTGATCAATTCTATGCACCTGCGGTTGCAGAACAGCGATGCAAAGATCTCTTTCAACCTTTTAGAAGAACCTTGTTTTATTTATGCAGACCCCTTACATCTGACCAATATATTTTATAACCTCATTGACAATGCCTTTAAATACTCCGGGAAGAAGCTACTTTTGGAAGTCAGTTGTAAATATGATTCCGAAAAAGTAATACTGACTTTCAAAGATAACGGGCCTGGCATTGACAAAATCTATCATAAAAAGATCTTTGAAAGGTTCTTCAGAGTTCCGACACAAGGTGACACACATGACATCAAAGGATCAGGTTTAGAACTGCATTATGTAAAACAAATCGTAGAAAAACATAACGGGACGATCAAAATTAAAAGTGAACCCGGACATGGAACCAGTTTTATCATCACTTTCCCAATAGCATTATGAGTTTTAAAGTATTATATGTAGAGGACGAGCCTTTTTTATCACACATTGTTAGCGACGGATTAAAAAGCAGTGGTTATACCGTTCAGACAGTTGCAGACGGTAACCTGGTCATGGATGCTTATTTTTCTTTACATCCTGACATCTGTATTCTGGACATTATGCTGCCCTCCAAAGACGGTTACACGCTAGCGAAAGAATTAAGAAAGGCACAGGCAGACCTGCCTATTATCTTTTTAAGTGCAAAACTGCTGCCTGAGGATGTGGTGAAAGGCTTTAAATCAGGTGGTAATGACTACCTCAAGAAACCATTCAGCATGGATGAATTACTGGTACGGATGGAAGCTTTATTACAGCGTTTTGGTAAAGATGTAATCGGACAGGAAACCGAAAACAGTAAAATTTATTCTTTTGCAAACTGCCAGCTTGATACCGTGCAGCAAAAACTAACAACTTCATCTGCTGCACATCCTCTTTCCTTTAAAGAATGTGCTTTACTGGAAATGATGATCCTACGTAAGAATGATGTATTGGAGCGTCAGGAAGCGCTGATCAAAATCTGGGGAGATGACAATTATTACAATACCAGAAGTATGGATGTGTTTATGACACATTTAAGAAAGTTACTGAAGGATGAACCCGGCATTCAAATCATGAACTTAAGAAGTATTGGTTACAAACTGATCTGCTAACTTTCTCCAGATCAGTTTCAATATTTGAACAAGCATAGGCTTAAACAATTTTAAACTAAAGCTGTTAGAGAGTATACAAGTTATAGATTTGTATACCCTTTTTTTTACCTTACATCTAAGTTTTAACGGAAATACTATGAAGAATTATTGCTTTTTGTTGCTGAGTCTATTGATGTTTTCTTGTTCCCAAAAGAAAGCGGGTTCAACTGTTATTAAAAATAAACCGGGCTTAGATTTAGAAAAAATTGATTTCAACGAAAATCCTTTAGAAATTTTAAAATCGAAAATAGATAGCAGCGTGAATAATCAGGAAGAAATTGTTAAAAAGGGTTATTCTGCACTCTTTGATTACCCTCTTGGCTATAAGTTTGATCCCTGGAATGGTAAAGATTCATTTTATGGAAAGGCTTATTACAGTGAAATAACAGATAGCATTGCTTACTATAAGAATATAAACTTTAATAGAATTGCTTTTCTAACGCATAAAAATAAAACAGTGGCTGTTTTAGGCAATGCAGAAATGAAATCAGATACAGTCTACAATGATCTGATTAAACAACTCACCAAACAATACGGCACGCCGAGTTTTAGACCAGCGACTACGATGGATGTTTTTTATGAATGGACCACTAAAGACAGATATATTCAAATTGATTATTCTAAAGGAATGTCAATGTTGGCCATGTCAGGTAAAGCCACAGAAATGAAGGAGACTTTTAATCTGGAAATGCTCATTTTTAATAAAGATGCAGCAAAAGCCATTCAGGAAATCCAGCAAAGCAATTACGCAAAAACAAAGAACTATAAAATAATGGATGGTGATTTCAAATTGTACAAAGGCGATCCTTCAAAAAATATAGTTTTAGCCGACAGCTTGTTGAACGAAAAATTCAAGAAATAACCAGTTGCAAAACTCCATTTACATATAAAATATAGTTAACTTTGATAGTATCATATGATACTATCAACATGCATTATATAAAGCCTCTATATAGCATTAACAGTGAAATACTCAACTTGTTAAATGTAAAAAAAATTTGCTTTTAATGGATTGTTTATCAAAAATCGGATATTGTTACTATGAAAACTATTCGAAAAACCGTCTTGATAAATACCACAACGCAGGCGGTTTGGGACACACTTACTACGCCTTTGTTAATCCAGCAATGGACACACGATACCCCTATTGACATACAAACGAACTGGGAAGTCGGTAGCTCCTTGATCATGAGCGGAGACCTGCATGGCATTCCGTTCAGTAACTCTGGTAAGATCCTGGCATTTGAGCCAAATACCAAACTCAGTTATAGCTTTTTAAGCTCCCTATCTAATTTACCCGACATCGTAGAAAGTCACTGTATCCTGGAATTTAACCTTATGCCAGAAGATCATAAAACCAGATTAGACTTTACGATCAGGAACTTCCCTGATCAGGTAATCCGCAAACATCTGGAACTATACTGGGGTCCAACCCTTGAACTCATCAGAAAAAATGCAGAAAATTATGGATATAAACCAAATTCGTAAAGACACACCAGACACAACAAACCTGGTACATTTAAATAATGCCGGCGCTTCCCTGTGTCCTATACAAGTCACCACGGCTATTCGTGATTATATCATGACTAAAGGATCAGCTATAATAGATTTCGCTGAAAAAGATATTGAGTGGGTGGTTCGCGTTTCTCCACACTACTATAATACAGAAAATGAGATTGACCGTTTTATTGAAGTCTTAAAAACATTGTAACATCATCATGGCAACTGATCAAAAATACGTAGACTATATCATCGACCAGATACACCACCCTGCGGGGATCACCTATAAAAAAATGTTCGGCGAATATGGCCTGTATGCCGGAGTCAGGATCTTTGCTTTAGTTTGTGATAACCGGTTGTTAATTAAACCCACGGAAGCGGGCCAGGCATTTATCGGAAAACCCAACTTAGCTTCTCCCTATCCCGGAGCGAAATCGCACTTTTTAATACAGGAGGAATTGGAAGATCACGACTGGATCTCCAACCTGGTAAAAGTTACAGTCAATGAACTCCCTGATCCCAAGCCGAAAAAACCCAGGAAAAAGAATTAATGACATACAGCGAAATTACTTTGATATCTTTCGGTCTGAGGAAGTTAGATTGTAAATAAAAAATGTGAACTTTGCAGATAAAATCCTGACATTATGCTTGATAGCCGAAATCTCCTATCCGGGAAACGCAAGTACCTTTACGGATTGATCATCGTACTTTCGTTGATCTCTGTAATCTGCGTGGCTTTCACTATTGCGGGTCGTGACGACTTTAATTTCGCAAAAAAAGAAGTATTGCTCCGCCGTATCGGACATGAAATCCTTTTGCAGTCGGGCGACAGTACATCACGGGTACTTCCAGTACAAAAGGTCGCCGAAAATGAATACCAGATCAGCTTTGAGAAGGATCTTACCTTTCAACCGGACTCCCTGGTGAATACGACCCGGCGTTTGTTGGCAAAAGATCCCTTCGCTAGTGATTATATCGTTAATGTTCTGAACTGTGGCGGTTCTAGTGTAGCCTATGGATACGTGATATCTAAAAATAAGAAAGATGATATTATAGCCTGCATAGGAAGAAAACAACCCAGAGCATGTTACGTAATCGACATTAAATTCAAACCGACAGGAATAAATATTACTAAAAATGGATATCTTCTGGGCAGCCTGCCATTTTTAGCACTTATTGGTTTTATCTTTTTTAAATCTGTAAAGCCAAGAAGAGTTTTGCCTGAGGGTCAAAATACCAATATGTTCACGTTGGGATCAGTGTTGTTCGATGCAAAGAACCGGAAACTCACCGTACATGGAAAAACAATAGACTTAACCGGAACGGAAGCCCGTGTATTGCTCATTTTTGCATCGTCTCCCAATGAGATCATAGAGAGAAGCCGGCTGCAAAAAGAGATATGGGAAGATGAAGGTGTTATTGTAGGCCGCAGTCTGGACATGTTCATATCAAAACTTAGAAAAAAACTGGAATTTGATCCGAACATCAACATTGTGGTTATCCGCGGCAAAGGATATAAACTTGAAATTTGCGCTTAAGATAGTTGTGGAATTCCCACTTGTTATTTTAAGAACTCATGTATGGCTTCCGTAACCAAAAGGCTGAGTATTCCTGAATCTTTTAAATTGCTCTTTATAGTCTTAAGGCCTTTGGTCAAATGCCCCTCTACCGTTTTTTCAGAAATGTTCATTTCATCAGCAATTTCCGGAATACTTAAGCCCTGTACCCTGCTGTAATTGAAAACCAAACGGCATTTTTCTGGTAACTGCTCTACAAGCCCGTTAATGTATTCCTGCAAAAACTTAGCCTCTATCTTTTCTTCATCTTCAGAATAGTTGTAAAATCCGGTTCCATTATTTTCTACCTCCCTGCGCCTTTTTTCTTTATCTATTTGTTTATAGATAGAAAATTTAATTGCTGTGGCCAGGTAGTTCCCAATATTCAGAATATCCAGCTGATCTCTCCTATTCCATAACCCTATAAAAAGCTCCTGAACAATTTCCTGAGCAGCAGATTTATCTTTGGTATGGTTATAAGCAATGGCCATCAACTTATTCCAGTAGCGGCTGTAAATTTCAGCAAAAGCTCCCTGATCTTTTACTTTTAAAAGCTCAATCAGCTCCTGATCAGAAAGTTCATTATATATCCTCATGGTTGTAGATACAGTTATTTCAAAGCCGGTTATTAAACAAACAAATGGGTAGGTTAAATAAATCTACCAAAAACTTTTTGCAATAGTAAATATTCCACCTCAATAAATGGTTACTATTTTTTCATTACACAAAAAATATTATTCAACAACTATAGTTTAAAGCAAAATTTTGACAGAAACATCAAATAGACAGGTTAAATCCCTCAGCCTCCAAATGCATCTCAATACTACGCCCTACATCTAATCGCAAGTACGGATTTTAGATTTTGACAATAATATTAGTGCAATAACACACTAAAAAAATATAAAATTAGCATATTATTGTATTAATATAGAGTTTTGATGCTACTCAAAAATGACAATTCTGATCTAAAAACAAAAAATGATGTACACATTAAAAAGGGAGCAGCAATTATATTGTGATATAACCAGCGCCTGGAGCTTCTTTTCCTCGCCTCACAATCTTTCCCGCATTACACCCAAAGAGATGGGCTTTGTGGTGCTGAGCAATCTGACGGATTCAGAAATATATAAAGGAATGATCATCGACTATTCCGTTAAACCTTTGCTAGGTATCCCATTGAAATGGCAAACCCAGATTACAGAGGTTGATTATCAAAAAAGCTTTATCGATTTTCAGAAAAAAGGACCCTATAAGTTATGGAGACATCATCATGAATTTATCCCAAATCAGAAGGGTGTGTTGATGATAGATACCGTAGAGTACGAATTACCATTTGGTTTTATAGGTAAGATTATGCACAGGCTTATAGCAAAGAAAAAATTAAAAAATATTTTCGATTACCGTAATGAGGTATTAGAAGGCTTATTCAATCCTCATTGAGGTTACAAATTATTTACAAAAACCAAAATCCAACGGTGAACAGAATTGCGTAAGTGAAAAATGGCGTTATCTATGTAGTAAACACGGTTTTGATGCCAAAACAACACATTTTCACCTCCGAAACCGCGCCGCCTGCACGCTGTTTTGGGGTCTGGATGGGGTCCTGTTGGGCTAAAGGGTACCATTATCCCAACAGTATCCCATCCAGATATGCTTCAGGGGCGATCGCCCCCAGTAGAAGGTTGCCGACACACAGCTTCAAACCTTCACCTATATTTCTGATGTGAACACTGTCACTATTGATTATTCAGGTTTTTAAAATAAAACTAATCCGGCCATTGGTTTCTATAACGGCCTTTTCCACTTTATCAAGTGATTGGTAAAGTTGCTATTTAGGTTAAATGGTGAAACATTTTAATAGCTCATATCGTCTTATGGAGAACAAAATAAAAATGTATGAGAAAAGCACTCCTCCTTTTTACCTTTCTAGCACACTCATTACTATGCTCTGCACAATCCAATCAAAAGCAGGCATCTACAGATAACCCATTAAAAACCGGATTAGATTCATTGGTAGATCAATCTGTTGTTCCATTTATGAAGAGTAGTTCGAGGGTTGGCCTTTCCCTAGGGATTATCAAAGATGGAAAGCCTTATCTCTATAATTATGGTTCAACACAAAAGGACAAAGCAGAACTGCCTACAGGTAATACGGTTTATGAGCTTGCTTCCATTACAAAAACCTTTGGATCAACTTTGCTGGCAAAAGCTGTTGTGGACAAAAAGGCCAGCCTTAATGACGACATCCGCAAATACCTGAAAGAAACGTATCCCAATTTGAACTACAATGGTACGCCCATTACTTTACTGAACCTGGCCAATCTTACCTCTGGATTACCAAACTGGATGCCAGATAAAGATATTTTTGGGAAGTCTGATCCGGACTCAATTCCCTATATTTTAGCTGCTGTTCATAAAAAATATAGCAGACTGAATTTTTATCGAGATCTGCATCAGGTAAACCTAAAAGTTCTACCTGGAACTGCTGCCCGCCACTGTAACACGGCTGCTCAATTGCTGGGTCATATTATGGAGACCGTTTATAACAACCCTTATGAAAAACTCCTGAAAGTCTATTTCACCGATCCACTCAAAATGAAAAATACTTTTCTCCTGAAGCCTGGAAAATTGCCTGCACAAATGGCAAAAGGTTATGATGGTAAGGGACGTATCATGCCAGTTATTGATTGGGATGATTTACAAGTTGCGGCAAGTATCGCCTCTTCAAGCTCAGATATGTTAAAATATATGGCATTTCAGTTAAATGAAGCAAACCCAGTGGTAAAGCTTAGCCACCAGCCAACTTTTGGAAAGCTTGAAGATGGTGCAATTGCACTCAATTGGAAAATCAGAAAAACTGACAAGGGTAAAACAAGCATCTCACATACAGGCGGCAGTTTAGGATTTAGTAGTTATATGGTATTTTATCCTGATTTGAATACGGGTGTTGTTTTACTGTCTAATGAAGCCGATCAGGGCGCGCAAAATGAACTGATTGCATTATCCGAGAAAATTTTAAAGCCATGAATTGATCAATACTGTTGAGGAAGGCCTCGTTACTAAGTCTCATCGTTTCAATCCTGTTTCCTTATTTTTTGAAAGCCAGATTTGATGGATTTTGGACTTATATTTATTGATCAAATGAGAAACATCGTAAAAAAGAGTCTACTGCCTGTTTTATGGCTAATTTCCTTAAGTTCCCTGGCTCAAAAAAAGCCCCAGGTTGATACAGCTGTCGACAGCCGGTTTTATAAATTTGCCGGCAATGTGCGGGTGGATATCAGGCACGCGACTCCGGCACAACTTGAAATGATTGCCAGCAAAGAGCGGTTAACGTCAATTGCAAATGAACGGTTTCTGTTTTCCGTGGGCGAAAACTTATATCCGACTACGCTGACCCTTGCTGTTCGTTTTCAAAAAAATACCGGAGCAGTAATTTATGAGGGAAATGAATGGTTTTGGGGAGAAACAGGATATTTGAGAAGATATTTGATTGATGGAAAATCGGATATTGAGTTTGTAGATGTTAAAATCACACCCCAAAACGCACATAACTACCGCTATCATGTTGTAGTAAACGATGAAAAAGAAATTGTAGGCTGGACTACCCCTGATCAATTCAAAACCAGTAGTGATGGTAAAGCCACTTTTGCTTATTTAGGCAATTATAAATTACAGCCTAATGGTTATTTGAAAATTGAAATGTACAACATCAATAACTATAAGGAAAAAGATGCCATGATCATTGACTGGCGTGAGCTAAAGGCTTTAAGTTTCCGCTCTACCATTGATTATCGCACCAAATATTGGGGAACTACTATCCTTTCGGCTTACCTTGATCTGGATAAGAAAGATAAACAAGTAAATTTCCTGGAAACAGAGAATTTAAACGATGTCAGATTTAGACTGGGTGATTCTCTAGTCAGAATTGGTTTCTTTTCCTCGAGACTACCTACCCCCTACAACTATCAGATCCGTCTAAAAAGAACAATAGGTAACAAAACAGAAAACATTGAATTGGGAGAACACTCTGGTACTTATTTACTTTATAAAGAGTTCTGGAATAAAGCAGGTCTTTATGAAATCACTTTCACACCGAAATTGGTCACACCAGGGGGCAATCATATTAATTATCTTGCAGCAAAAGCAAGAAGCTTTAAATTTACCGTACTTCCTTCCCTAACAAAAGGCAAATGGTATTCGAATAAAGAACTGGGGTTAATTGGTCTTATATGGAGCGCATTTGTGGGGGCGGTCGTCGGAAGTTTAATGGTCTGGCTCAAAAATAAAAGCAAAAAAAAGATCCTAAAAGAGCAGCAGCAAAAGGACCTGGCCAAAATCCAGCTGGCTACAGTACGTTCGCAATTGAACCCGCATTTTATGTTCAACGCTTTGTCAGGCATCCAAAGTTTGATGAATCAGAATAAAAGCGATGAGGTAAACCATTATCTTGGAAAATTTGCCAGATTAACCCGCAATGTACTGGACCAGCCGGATTTGATTAGCCTGGCAGAGGAAAAACTATTATTGGAAGATTACCTGCAAATGGAACAGTTGCGCTTTGGTTTTAAATATCAGTTCCATATTTCTCAGGATTTGAATATGGACAATATCGAAATTCCATCCATGTTGCTGCAGCCTTTTGTTGAAAATGCGATTAAACATGGTGACAAAGGAGATCAATTAGAAATTGAAGTATTTTTCATTAGAAAAGGCGAAGATCTGATCTTGAAAATTACTGATAATGGAGTTGGCTTTGATCCTGAAAAAAACTATGAAGGATTAGGTTTGCAATTGAGCAGAAACAGAATATCTTTATTAAACACAATTTACAACTCAACCCCACTTATCTTAACCATGACATCAGGTTCAAATCAAACGGAAATCAAGATTACCTTAACTCAATGGCTATAACCATGAAAGCAATTTTAGTAGATGATGAACTGACCAATCTGGAAAATCTCCATATTTTACTGGAGAAATACTGCAAGGAAATTAAAATTGTTGGAAAATCACATAGCGTAGCTGATGCTGTCGCACTTATTGATTCACATAAGCCAGACTTGGTTTTCCTGGATATCCAGATGGGTGCACAATCTGGCTTTGATTTACTAAACATGGTTGAAGAAAGAACATTTGAGGTTATTTTTGTAACCGCATTTGACAAATATGGAATCCAGGCCGTGAAGTTTGCGGCCTTGGATTATCTTTTGAAGCCGGTAAATCCAATCGAACTGGTTACAGCTGTTTCTAAAGCTCAAAATAAGGTAAAAAACAAGATACAGACCGATCAAGTCAGTTTTTTACTTCAGCAACTGACCAAAGCAGAAAAGGCAGTTCCAAAGATCGCCTTGCCCCAGCAATATGAGATCAGATACTTAGCCATAAGTGATATCTTGCGGTGTGAAGCTGACAATACCTATACTTTATTTTTATTGTTGGATGGCGATAAAATCCTGGTATCGAAGCCACTTAAAGAATATTCAGACCTTTTAAAACCTCATGGCTTTTTAAGAACACACCAAAGCCATCTGGTTAACCCAGAAGCGGTAAAAAGCTGGCTTAAAGAAGACGGAGGGATGTTATTAATGAATAATGGAGATAAAGTTCCGGTTTCAAAACCGAACCGGGATGTTGTTAAAGGTATCTTGGGCCAATAACATCATACCATTTTTCGTTTAACAATGAAATATACAACTAAATATTTTTATATTGTAAAGCCACTCAACAACCAAATTTAATCTCAAAAAATATCGGCATTATGTTATCTAAACATATCAATGTAAATTCGTCCACAAATAATATAATGAACACAGATATTGTTACTAATTATTCAAAGCTCAAACTAACTTTATTTTTTTTACCCGCATTTTTTTTAATTGCAATTGTTGCTTTTCTTTATCAGCAAGGCGCTTTACATGTTGATGGATACATACAAATTCAAAAGAATTGTTTCTTTTTTCTGAATTCAAGATTATCTCAATTTCCTAAAACAATTTTTAACCTTACCCAACTTGGAGACTGCATCGTTTTTTCATCATTCTTAACTATTTTTATGGTGTATGCTCCAAGAATCTGGGAGTCTTTAATATCAGCTTCGATAATGTCATGTATATTTTCTAGTCTGCTAAAACATGTATTTGCAGTACCAAGAGCTGCTGTGGCATTTGATCAGGATAGTTTTGTGATCATTGGAAATAAGTTGGTTGGAAACAACAGTTTACCTTCCGGGCATTCAATTACAATTTTTACAACCCTTACAGTGCTGTTGTTTGCATTTATGCCCCAAAAGTTAGGCTATAAAATTTTATGGTCTGTTTTCATAACCATCACGGGCTTGATTCTTATATTTACAAGAGTGGGTGTTGGAGCACATTATCCGCTTGATGTTATTACAGGCGGCATTATCGGGTATATATCAGGACTTTTAGGTATTTTTATCAGCAAAAAATATAGAATTTGGGCTTGGATCGGCGATAAAAGATATTATCCAATTCTTATTTTATTTCTTCTGTTTTGTTGCATTTCATTAATCAACAAAATAATGAATGAAAATTTGATCATATTTTATTTATCATTGACTAGTTTAGCCGTTTCACTATATAAAATTATTAATGTCTATATTAAAAAATAATTGGAAAATAACTCATTTCGCTTTGTTAATGAGTTTTCTTAATTTTTTATTCTTTCATCTCCCATTTTTCACCTTTGTCGTCAATAAAGTTGATTATAAAAGTTTGTCCGGCGTTATGCTCATTATAAGTTTAATTATTATAATGCTGGTTGCAAATTTCTTTGTTTTTTACCTGTTTTTTTTTCTGTCACGTGTTGTTGGAAAATCTTTATTGGTCGTATTTTTTATCATCAATGCAATTGCAGTTTACTTTGTTAATACTTATGGTGTGATCATAGATGAAAGTATGATTGGTAATGTACTCAATACCAACTATGCTGAGTCTAGTAGTTTCTTTTCTATAAAATTAATAGTCTACATTATTCTACTAGGCGTTATCCCTGCTATTTTTATCATTAAGGCTAAAATAACAAATGTGACATGGAAGAAATTTTCAATCACTTCTTCAATTACCCTTGTATTTATGCTGGCCTTAGCATATGTTAATGCGAGCAATTGGCTGTGGATTGATAAAAATTCGAAGACCTTAGGTGGCCTTGCAATGCCCTGGTCCTATTCGGTTAATTTGTCACTTTTTTATATTCACAAGCACCAAAAAAATGAAAAAGAAATTTTATTGCCAAATGCTACCATAAAAGACGATAAGAAATCGGTTATTGTTTTGGTTATTGGGGAATCTGCAAGAAGACAAAATTTTTCTTTATATGGCTACAAGAAAAATACAAATCCATTGCTTTCAAAAACACCTAATTTATTCCATTTTGATGCGACCTCTTGTGCCACTTACACTACCGCTGGTGTAAAATGTATTTTAGAACATACAAGTACGGATGAATTATATGAAATTCTACCCAATTATTTATATAGAAATAATGTTGAGGTCATTTGGAGAACCACAAACTGGGGAGAACCACCCATTCATATAAAAAATTATCAAAATACAGATGCTTTAATGCCAAATTGCAAAGGAGATGGCTGTAAATTCGATGAAATTCTTTTGTCTGGACTAAAAGAACAAATATTGGCCAGTAAGAAAAATAAGATACTCATCGTATTGCATACCAGTACAAGTCATGGACCTAGCTATAGCAAGAAATATCCAGCTCAATTTGAGGTTTTTAAACCCGTATGTAATAGTGTAGAATTAGGAAATTGTTCTCAAACAGATCTAATCAACGCTTATGACAACACCATAGTTTATACGGATTATATTTTACATCAATTAATTGAAAATTTAAAAGAATTGAAAGAGTATAACAGTGCAATGATTTTTGTTTCAGACCATGGAGAATCTTTGGGAGAAAAAAATCTATATATGCATGGGGTACCTATGAGTATCGCTCCTAAAGAGCAATATGAGATTCCTTTTATAGTTTGGCTATCTGACAGTTCAAAACAACTTAAGCCTAATAAAACGTTGTCTCAGAACAATGTTTTTCATAGTGTTTTGAATTTTCTAGGCATACAAAGCCCAATTTATAACGAGCAAATGAACATTTTTAAATAATTACAGGCCGGTCAAAGTAAACTTAAATTGTCTATTGCCAAATTAGAATTCGATCTAGTCTGAAAAACTCTTCAGACTAGACTCAATACATAGCCTAATTCTGCGCCTCCAATAATCAGGAATGCGCTGTTAAGATTATTAAATTGGTAGCGCCAATGAGCTCTAAGAACTGCTCATTTGTTTGAAAATCAGAATATCACCTTTAATCATTTGATTAAATTTTTTGATTAATTCATTTCTTGTTGTTATATTTATCTTATTATTAGACAGGTGCAGCTATGGAAAAATCCATCAAAGCAGAAGATAATCTTTCAACAGAAGAAAAGATTAAACAAGCAGCAAGAACTGTATTTACAAAAAAAGGTTATGCTGCCACAAAAACCAGGGATATAGCAGAAGAAGCTGGATTAAACCTTGCTCTGCTTAATTACTACTTCAGGAGCAAGGAAAAACTTTTTGAGCTTATTATGGCTGAAAAGATACAGCAGCTTTTCTCTTCTCTTGCCCCCGCCCTGAACAACATGGATACTTCACTGGAAGAAAAAATAGATTGGATTGCAGCAAATTATATAGAGATGCTACTTAAAAATCCGGACTTGCCGCTTTTCGTTTTAAGCGAAATCAGGAATAATCCTGAAAGATTTGGAAAGCGAATTCAATTGGAAAATTACATCATGAAATCTTATTTTATTCAACAAATAGCGGAGAAAAATAAAGAGATCAACCCCATACAGTTTTACATTAATTTCTTAGGAATGATGGTATTCCCATTTCTGGCCAGGCCAATTTTCAATGCAACGGGGGCTATTAGCGAGAAAGACTATATTCAATTGGTTGAACAGCGAAAAACACTGATACCAAAATGGATGAAAATGATGCTGGAATAGATAAAAATGCTATGAATTTAATCAACCAATTAAGTCGGAAAATCCTCTTATCTGCCCTACTGCTGTCCTTTAGTTTTCAAGGCCAGGCACAAAGTACGGGTTACTTAACACTTGAAGAGTGTTATCAATTGGCAGAACAAAATTATCCTCTTGTAAAACAACGGGAGCTGATCTCTAAAACCGCCAGCTATACAATTGAAAACATCCAAAAAGGCTATCTTCCGCAGCTGAACATCAACGGACAGGCCACCTACCAATCTGCAGTTACGGCTATTCCAATAAAGCTGCCCGGCGTCGATATTCCTGCTTTAAGTAAGGATCAGTATAAACTTTACGGCCAAATTGATCAGGTCATCTACGATGGAGGTGAAATAAAACAGCAGAAAAAACTGCAGCAAACCAACGAAGCCGTTAATCAGCAGCAGCTAAAAACAGATCTTTATCAATTAAAGGGGCGCATTAACCAATTGTTTTTTGGAGTTCTATTACTGGACGAGCAACTTAGACAAAATGGATTGGTAAGAAAGGATATACAATCCGGATACGATAAAATACTGGCATCCATAAAAAATGGAGTTGCCTTTAGAAGCAATGGAGATGTTATAGCCGCCGAATTGTTAAAGAACAAACAGCAGGCAATTGAGCTTCGGGCTTCACGAAAAGCCTACACTGAAATGTTAGGGCTCTATACCGGCAAAACCATTGATGAAACCACTGTTCTGAGAAAACCGCAGCCTGCGCATATTTCTCATGAAATCAACCGGCCTGAATTAAAGATATATGATCAGCAGGCCAAAAATCTGGACGTACAAAACAAGCTCTTAAGTGTGAAGACCTTACCTAAATTAAATGCATTCTTTCAGGGAGGTTTGGGACGTCCTGCTTTGGATATGCTGAGCAATAGTTTTGATGCCTATTACGTTGGAGGGCTTAAACTGACCTGGTCACCATCTATATTCTATACCCTGAAGAAAAGCAGGACACTCATCGACATCAACCGGAAAAACCTGGATGTACAGAAAGAAACGTTCCTTTTCAATACCAGTTTAACTGTAAAACAACAGGATGCAGACATCAGTAAATACTTGCAATTATTGGACACTGATCAGGAAATTATTGAACTCCGCACCAAGGTAAAAAACACAGCACTGGTTCAGCTGCAAAATGGCGTGATCACCAGTCATGATTTTTTAACGGAATTAAACGATGAAGACCAGGCTCGTCAGAACAAGATACTTCACGAGATACAACTTCTAATGGCTCAGTACAACCAACAAACCACCACTGGCAACTAAATAAAAAAGAAACATCATGAAAAGACTCGTTCAATCGCTTCCTTTGCTCTTATTGCCCGCATTAATATCCTGCAATAAAAGCGAAGATAAATATGATGCCTCCGGTACATTTGAAGCAGTGGAAACCATTATCTCTGCCCAGGCTTCAGGTACCATTAAAGAACTTAACCTGGAAGAAGGGCAAACCTTACAAAAAGGACAGACTGTTGGATATATCGATAGCTTACAGCTCTATTTAAAAAAACAGCAACTCCTGGCTCAGGTCAAAGCAACTTTAAGTGGAAAACCCAATATTACTGCACAAACCGCGGCCCTTCAGGAGCAATTGCGTCAGGCACAGCGGGAACAAAAGCGCACTAGCAATTTACTTCGGGCCGACGCTGCTACACAAAAACAGCTGGACGATGCCAATACACAGGTTGATGTGGTTAAAAAACAGATTTCTGCACTACAATCTTCTTTGGGAATCACTTCATCAAGTTTAACGGACCAAACCAAACCGCTCAGTGTACAGATACAGCAAATTAATGATCAGCTGCATAAATCAAAAATCGTCAATGAGGTGAGTGGAACTGTTTTAACCAAATATGCAGAAGTAAACGAAGTCACTGATATAGGTAAACCGATCTACAAGATTGCCGAATTAAATACAATTATCCTTCGGGCCTATATTACAGGAAGTCAGATACCTCATATAAAAGTTGGCCAACAGGTAAAAGTTCTGGTTGATCAAACCAAAGACACTTATAAAACCTATAATGGCACCATAGAATGGGTAAGCAACAAAGCAGAATTTACCCCAAAGACCATTCAGACAAAGGATGAAAGAGCCAACCTGGTCTACGCCATAAAAATAAGGGTAAAGAACGATGGTTTTCTGAAAATTGGGATGTATGGCGATGTTAAACTATAAGCCATGGAGGCAGTAAGTGTAAAGAACCTCATTAAAATCTACGGCAAAGACAAAACGGCTGTAAATGATATTTCTTTTACAGTGAATCAGGGTGAGGTATTTGGGCTGATCGGTCCGGATGGTGCTGGCAAAACCAGTATTTTCAGGGTACTGACTACGCTCTTGCTCCCAGACGGTGGTTCAGCTATGGTTGATGGTTTTGATGTTGTTAAAGACTATAAACAAATCCGAAACCGGGTGGGTTATATGCCTGGAAAGTTTTCTTTATACCAGGACTTGAGTGTGGAAGAAAACCTAAATTTCTTTGCAACCGTATTCAATACCACAATAGCAGAAAATTACCATTTGATTAAAGACATTTATGTCCAGCTGGAACCATTCAAGAACCGCAGGGCTGGTCAGTTGTCGGGTGGTATGAAACAAAAACTAGCCCTCTGCTGTGCACTGATCCATAAACCTGTTATTCTATTTTTAGATGAACCAACAACTGGAGTTGATCCGGTGTCCCGAAAAGAATTTTGGGAAATACTCCAACAGCTGAAGGAACAAAACATCACCATTGTTGTATCCACTCCATATATGGATGAAGCCAACAGATGCGACAGAATTGCACTAATACAGTCTGGCCAACTCCTATCTGTTGACACACCAGTAAATATCATTAAATCTTATCCTGAAAAGCTATATGCCATTAAAGCCGATAATATGCACGCTCTTTTAAAAATACTACACAAATACGATCAGGTAAAGAGCAGTTATGCTTTTGGAGAATTTGCGCATGTTTCTTTCAAGGAACCTGAATTTAATCCTGACCAGGCCATTGCTTATTTAAAGACACAGGAGCTACAGGATATAGAACTGATAAAAACAGAGGTAACTATTGAAGACTGCTTTATTAAATTATTATAATCATGAGCGAAATCGTCATTAAAACAGATAAACTCACCAAACGTTTTGGCGATTTCATTGCAGCCAACGAGATTACTTTTGAGGTAAATAAAGGAGAAATTTTTGGATTTCTTGGCGCAAATGGAGCAGGAAAGACAACGGCGATGCGCATGTTATGCGGACTTTCTATCCCTTCTTCCGGTCAGGCAACTATTGCAGGTTTCGACGTATACAAACAGACAGAGCAAATCAAAAAGAACATTGGCTACATGAGCCAGAAGTTTTCGCTCTATGAAGATCTTACGGTACTGGAAAACATTAATTTCTTTGGTGGCATTTACGGATTGACGGATAAAGAGCTCAAAACGAAGAGCACCCAATTGATCGAACAGCTGGGCCTGCAGTTACAGGCAAAAAAACTGGTGGCCTCACTCCCATTGGGCTGGAAACAAAAACTATCCTTTTCAGTTGCCGTATTACATGAACCAAAGATCGTTTTTCTGGACGAACCAACGGGTGGTGTTGATCCGGTGACCAGGAGACAATTCTGGGACCTGATCTACGATGCTGCCGACCGAGGGGTAACTATTTTTGTGACTACTCATTACATGGATGAGGCGGAATACTGCAACCGTATATCTATCATGGTTGATGGGGTTATTAAAGCGCTTGACACCCCTCGAAATTTGAAAGACACCTTTCATGCCAACAATATGGATGAAGTATTTTACGAGCTGGCCCGAAGTGCAAAAAGAAGTGAATAAAACCTAAGCAAATGAAACAGTTCCTGATATTTATTAAAAAGGAGTTCGCCCACGTATTACGAGATCGCAAAACCTTGCTGATCTTGTTTGGAATGCCGGTGGTACAGATCCTGATATTTGGTTTCGCACTCACCAATGAGGTTAAGAATGCGAAAATTGTGATCATGGATCAAGCCAACGACATCGCTTCTCAACAGATCATTTCTAAAATAAGAGCAAGCCGCTATTTTGAGATAGCGGAGACAATCCACAGCCCTAAGCAAATAGAAAGTGCTTTTAAAAAGGGAAATATCAGGCTGGCTCTTATCTTCCCTACTCAATTCAATAACGATTTAATGCATCAACATTTTGTTCAACTGCAAGTTATTGCTGATGCTTCTGACCCCAATAATGCCACAACCTTAACCAGTTACATCAGTTCAATTATACAAGATTATACGACAGGTATAGCAAAAACCAGCAATATTCCTTATCGAATTAACCCCGAGATCAGGTTTCTTTATAATCCACAACTTAAGGGCGCCCCGAATTATGTGCCTGGAGTGATGGCATTGGTATTAATGTTGGTTTGCGTGATGATGACGGCTGTTTCTATCGTAAAAGAAAAAGAAACCGGCACCATGGAAATCCTTTTAGTTTCGCCATTCAGTCCTTTCAAGGTTATTGTATCAAAGGCCATCCCCTATCTGATCTTATCACTTGTGAATGTGACCTCTATTTTATTGCTCAGTGTTTTTGTGCTCGACTTGCCCATAAACGGCAGCATCTTACTACTCTTTGCCGAAAGCACCCTGTTTATCATCACGTGCCTCACCATCGGCATCTTCATCTCTGTAAAAACAAACACCATGCAACTGGCTATGCTGATCTCCTTAATGGGCATGATGTTGCCCACGATCCTCTTTAGCGGCTTTATGTTTCCGATAGAAAATATGCCAGTCCCTTTGCAGATCATTTCCAATATTATCCCTGCTAAATGGTATTACATCATTGTAAAGGACATTATGATAAAAGGACTTGGTTTTAGTGCCATTTGGAAGGAAACATTAGTCCTTGTCACCATAACAGTGGTCATGATGGTGATCAGTTTAAAAAGTTTTAAAATCCGCTTATCATGAGAACGATCCGGTTTTTACTACAAAAAGAATTCAGGCAGATTTTCCGTAACCGGTCAATTCTGGCTATGGTTATTGTGATGCCCATTATGCAGTTGCTGATCTTGCCTTTAGCGGCCAATTATGAGGTAAAAAACATTAATGTTGCTGTTATTGATAATGATCATTCCTCCTATTCCCAAAAATTGATCACTAAGATCACTTCATCGGGATACTTCAAACTCACTGGATACTGCTTTTCATTTAAACAAGCCTACCGATTGGTGGAGACAGATACTGCAGACCTTATCCTTGAAATTCCTCGTGGTTTTGAGCGGAACCTGGTACGTGAAAATGAGCAAAAATTATTTGTAGCTGTCAATGCCATAAATGGGACAAAAGCTAATCTTGGAAGTGTCTACCTGATGACTATTATCCAGAATTTCAACGCCGAAATCAGGCTGCAATTTATTAAGCCAGCCAGATTTAACCCACAACCTGTTATCGGTATTACTTCATCAAACTGGTATAATCCAATGCTTAATTATCATGTTTTTATGGTTCCCGGTATATTGGCGGTGTTGGTAACTATGGTAGGTGGATTTTTAACCGCGCTAAATATCGTTAAAGAAAAAGAGGTGGGCACCATTGAACAAATCAATGTAACCCCCATTAAGAAATACCATTTCATTTTAGGTAAGCTGATCCCATTCTGGATATTGGGAAATGTGGTATTTACACTGGGGCTCCTGGTCGCCTGGTTGGTTTACGGTATTGTTCCTGTTGGTAGTTTATTCTTGCTATATGGTTTTATAGCCGTTTATTTACTGGCCGTTTCGGGATTTGGTTTATTAATTTCTACTTTTTGCGAATCCCAGCAGCAGGCCATGTTTGTGATGTTCTTTTTCATTATGATCTTTATTCTGATGGGTGGTCTGTTTACCTCTATTGACAGCATGCCCGATTGGGCAAAAACTGTAACGAAATTTAACCCTGTAAGCTATCTCATTGAAGTGATGCGGATGATCATTCTCAAAGGAAGCAGTTTCAGAAACATACTGCCGCAGCTTGGAGTAATTGCTGTATTTGCTTTGGTGTTTAACGGCTGGGCGATTTTTAACTATAAAAAGACCAGCTGATCTCTTCAGCTAAAAGGGGTAGCGAATTTGAACTCGCTACCCCTTTTTATGCTTAAGAGAAAATAATTAAGGCTTTTCTTTGAAGCTGATGGCATAACCTCCACCCGGAGCAACCAATTGAGACAGTTTTGATTTAGAACTCACTTCTACATTGCGAATAGTATAAGATTGAGGATTTGTTTTGTAATCCGCATCCTTTCCATCAGCATATATTGTTGCGATGTATTTTTTCCCCTGCTCCAAAAAGCTCAGATCTATTTTAGACGTTCTGGCGATTTCTCCATTTACACTTCCCAAAAACCATTGTCCCGTTTTTTTAGCTTTTCTGGCCACAGTAATGTATTGTCCTGGTTCGGCCTCCACATATTTACTGTCGCTCCAGTCTACAGCTACATCTTTTATAAACTGAAAGGCGTCCATAAAACGCTTATAGTTTTCCGGCAGATCCGCAGCCATTTGCAGTGGGCTATACATGGTTACATATAAAGCCAGCTGATTGGCAATAGTACTGTTTACATGGGAGTGGTTGGACGGACTTATTTTGCTTAAGTCCATTTCAAAAATACCTGGTGTGTAATCCATTGGGCCACCCTGCAAACGGGTAAAGGGCAAAATGGTCACATGGTTAGGTTTAGATCCACCAAAAGCCTGATATTCCGTTCCTCTGGCAGACTCGTTACCAATCAGGTTTGGATAGGTACGGGCAATCCCTGTGGGTCTTACGGCTTCATGCGCATTGACCATAATTTTATATTCTGCTGCTTTTTCAACCGCGTATTGATAATGGTTAACGATCCACTGGCTGTAGTGGTTCTCTCCTCTTGGAAGAATGTCTCCTACATAACCACTTTTCACAGCGTCATAGCCATTTTGTTTCATATACTTATAGGCCGTATCCAGATGTCTTTCGTAATTTCTAACCGAGCCGGAGGTTTCATGGTGCATGATCATTTTTACACCTTTTGATTTCGCATAGGCCTGGATCTTTTTCATATTGAAATCAGGATATGGGGTTACAAAATCGAAGACAAAGTCTTTGGAATGTCCAAACCAATCTTCCCATCCAATGTTCCAACCTTCTACCAATACGGCGTCAAAGCCGTTTTCTGCTGCGAAATCAATGTATTTTTTCACATTTGCTGTTGTAGCACCATGTGTACCATTTGGCTTGGCTTTACTGTAATCGGTCTGGCCAATTTTAATAGATGGAAAATCATCAGTGTAAGACCAGGAGCTCTTTCCGGTAATCATCTCCCACCAGACACCTACATATTTTACTGGTTTTATCCATGAGGTATCCTCGATTTTGCAAGGATCATTTAGATTATAGATCATTTTTGAAGCCAGAATGTCACGAGCATCATCACTAGCCATGATTGTTCTCCATGGTGTATGGTCAGGGGCTTGTACATAACCCTTATTGCCCTGGGCATCTGGCGTAAGCCAGGATTCGAATACCATATTCTTATCGTCCAGGTTAAGGTGCATACATGGATAATTGATCAAGGCTGCCTCATGAAGGTTAATATACAAGCCATCTGCTGTTTTCATCATCAGGGATGTTTGCACCCCGGTTGGCGAAAATCCCTTCTGTGAGACATTTGCTGTTCTCGCCTTGGCAGAAAGCCCTCTGATTTCAGACAATTTAGAAGTGGTATAATCATATTCTTGTGTATCGTAGTCGCCCACGATCCAAAAGGCGGTATGATCTCCAGCCATTGCAAATTGGCTATGCTCTTCTTTAATCGTAAAGTAGACCAGGTTCTTTTGGGTTGGAAATTCATATCTGAATCCCAGTCCTTCGTTATATAAACGAAAACGAATCACCATACGACGGTTGGTTTCTTTCTGATCAAGAGTAACCGCCAGTTCGTTATAATGATTTCGTATGGTACTGACCTCTCCCCAAACAGGTTTCCAGGTCTCGTCAAAAGAAGACGACTTGCTGTCTGCCACCACGAAATCGTTAAGAAGGGACTTATCATCGTTTTTCAGTTCCAGTCCAAGCTTACTCGGTTTGATGATGAATTTTCCTTTATAGGTTAACTGATATTGCGGGCTTCCATCTGCCTGAATGCTAAAATTCATTAAAAATTTCCCATCGGGAGATTTGAGTTGCTGCGCACTGGCAACCCCAAAAACAGAAAGGGTTAAAAATGCTAAGAAAATAAATTTCTTCATGTTATACTTGGTTTATGTAGTCAATATAATTAATACGAATTAATCGCTTTTAATCGAATACGGCTTATCTGGGCATCTCAATTTCTTATCAAAACGTATCAAAATTGAATTCTGTTCTTTAAATGGCTCGAAACTTATTAGTTTCATAAGCGCTTCCAATCTGTTATTTTTGTCGGACTTACCTTGTCATCTTGAAAAAAATTCTATACCTGCTGTTCTTTCTGTTTTGCTTTCATAAAGGCCAGGGTCAGGAGCATGATTTCTATTTTAAGAATTACCAGATTGAAAATGGATTGTCGAGCAATACCATTACCTCGGTTACGCAAGATAAAAAGGGATTTATGTGGTTTGGCTCTCGCAATGGGCTAAACCGTTTTGACGGGCTGAGGTTTAAGGTCTTTCAGCACGATCCCGCCGATGCTAAAAGCCTTGGAACCAATTTTGTAAAAAGCATTCATGAATCCGAAGATGAAAAACTCTGGGTAGGAAGCTCTAATGGCCTATATATTTATGATCCTGTACAGGAAGCCTTTTCGCTTTTTGGCAGTATACCACGTGGAGAAGTAGAGGCCATAGAGGAAGATGCAATGCATAATTTATGGATACTTTCTAATCGCATTCTTTACCAGTACAATCAAAAGGATCGTAAAGTAACCAGGCATTTGCTACAAGGTGAAGATATCATTTCCATTGCCGTTGATAAAAAAGGAACGCTCTGGGCCGCAGACAGCAAAGGCTTACTTGGAAATTTCAATCCGACCAGGAAAACTTTTACCAGTTATAATCTTCATCCGCCGAATCAGGCAGCTTCCTTTCCTCCTATTGATAAAATATATCCAGCTGGAGACAGTTCAATATTGGTTTCCGGTACGCAAAAGGTATTTTTGTATAATTACATAACAGGCCATTTAAAGACCGTTTTTCAAGCAAATTCACTGAAACCCAAACTATCTACTTATGCCATTTCAGCTCAGCAAGATGGCACCTATTGGTTAGGCACTGAAACAGGGCTCTATGTACTCGATCTGAAACGTAGTACCACTGCCGCCATCAAGAAACAATATGGTAATCCTTATGCTTTATCAGACAATATCATTTGGGCCATATATGCTGATAAAGAAGGCGGAACCTGGATTGGCACTTATTATGGTGGCATAAATTATTATTGCGCCCCGCAAAACAGGTTTAAAAAATACTTTCCGGAGCCAGGAAATAATAGTTTCTCCGGCAATGTGGTCCATGAAATCTGTCCGGATAACCATGGAAATCTATGGGTCGGAACTGAAGATGCAGGACTTAATGAAATAGATTTGCGAACTGGGAACATTAAAAACTACCTTCCTGATTCCCCTAATGGCATTGCGGAGAAAAATGTTCATGGCTTACTGGCAGATGGTGACAAGCTATGGATAGGCAGCCTTTCCCACGGGCTGGATGTGATGGACTTAAGATCTAAAAAGATCATTAAGAAATTCAGGGCCGGACCGCAAAGCGGATTACAAGACAATTTTATCGTTACCTTATACAAAACCCGTGACGGCTCCATACTTGCAGGCACTCAAAAAGGCTTGTTTAAGTTCGACCGGAAATTGGATCGTTTTAGCCAAGTGCCATTTTACAATGCACAGATCCAATCTGTACTGGAATCTTCTGATGGTATCCTCTGGGCCTGTAGTTACGGAGGTGGTGCATTTTATTACGACCAGAGCAGCAAGAAAAAAGTATTATTCAACAGCGATGGCAAGCATCAGGATGCACTGATCAGCAATTATGTGAACAGCCTGTTTGAGGACAGTAAGAAACACATTTGGTTCTGTACAGAAGGTGGTCTTTCCAGATATGACCCAAAGAGCAAAAAATTCAAAAATTATACCATTGCCAATGGTCTTCCAAACAATCAGACGTTTAGAATTCTGGAAGATAAAAATGGCAATTTATGGATATCGACAGCCAATGGTCTTGCGGTATTCCATCCGCTAAAAAACAGCTTCAAAGCTTACCATGCATCTGATGGACTTCCAACAGAACAGTTTAACTTTAATTCCTCCTTTAAAGACGCGAATGGCAGACTCTATTTTGGAACTGTAAAGGGAATGATCAGCTTCAATCCGGACCAGCTAACGAAAAATACGTTTATTCCTCCGGTATACATCACCGGGTTACAGATCAATAATAAGGACCTTGATCTGCGCCATACCTCTATTCTTCCTCAATCCATTCTGTACACACAGGAAATTACACTTCCTTATGAACTTTCCAGCATCAATCTGGATGTTGCCGCACTAAGCTATTTCAATCCGGAAGGCAACCAGTACAAGTTCAAAATGAGCGGATTGGATAAAAACTGGACAACATTACAGCAAAACAGGCGTATCTATTATACGAACATGGCACCTGGCAGCCATATCTTTAGAGTAAAAGCAGCGAATAGTGAAGGTTTATGGAATACTAAAGAAACCATTCTAAAAATCACCATAACACCACCCTGGTGGAAAACCTACTGGGCCTATTTTTTTTACGTTATGCTTCTTTTACTGATCATTCTCACTATAGTACGCTACTACCACCTGGCAGTTTCAGAGAAAAACAAAAGAAAGCTGGAGATTGTAAAAATTGGTACTGAAAGAGAGATTTATAACGCAAAGATTAATTTCTTTACCAATATTGCGCATGAAATCAGAACACCGCTCACATTAATTAAAATGCCACTGGATAAACTCCTGGCAAAGGACAGGAACCGCGAGGACTCAGATAATCTGAACATGATCAACAAAAACACCAACAGACTCATAGACTTAACAAATCAGCTTCTGGACTTCAGGAAGACGGAATCGGAAAGCTTCAGCCTGAATTTTATAAAAACAGACATTAATGAACTTCTGAGTGATGTGTTTAATGATTTTAAGCTTTCCGCCCAGCAAAAAAACCTGAGTTATGTGCTGGAACTACCCCGGCTTATCGTACTGCATGCTTTTGTAGATCCTGAAGCCATGCGTAAGATACTTGCCAATTTGATCAGTAATGCCATTAAGTATTCGGAATCCAGGGTTGTAGTGAAGCTGCTTCCTCTGACCAGTGAGGACGAAGTTTTTTATATTCAGGTTTCGAATGACGGTTTACTTATTCCTTCTTCCTCTAATGACAAAATATTTGAACCCTTCTTCAGGTTAAAGGAAACAGAAAAAGAACCTGGAACCGGTATTGGATTGCCTATAGCCCGTTCTCTTGCACAGTTGCATGGTGGCAATGTAGAACTTAAGGCATCTACCGAGGCCCTTAATATATTTTTACTGTCTATCCCTATGTTTCAACAAGAGCCATCTGAAACCCATCCTTCGGATAAGGATGAAGACCACCTTAAAATGGCAACCCCGGAAAAAGAAAGCCTTGAAGCAGAACAGAGGGATAAACCGGTGATCCTGCTGGCTGAGGACAACAAAGAAATCATAAGCTATATCCGTAAAGAGCTTGACCCATTTTACCAGGTTTTAGAGGCTGGCAATGGCTATGAAGCTTTTCAGTTATTGCAGAATGAGCACATTCAGCTGGTGGTCACAGACATCATGATGCCAGTGATGGATGGAATAGAACTGTGCAGAAAAATTAGAGAGGACTTTGACTATAGTCATTTGCCTATTATTTTATTAACGGCAAAGAACTCACAAAGTTCCAAAATGGAAGGACTGGAAGTCGGAGCCGATGCCTATATTGAAAAGCCTTTTTCGATGGAGCATCTTCTCGCCCAGATCAGCAATCTACTGACCAACAGGAATTATATAAAGGATCATTTTGCCAGGTCACCTTTAACTCATATGAAGGGAATTGCCCACTCTAAAGGCGACGCGAAATTTCTGGAACAGCTCAGCAAAATGATCTTTGACAACATTACAGATATGAACCTTGATGTAGACAAGTTATCCAGTTTGATGAATATGAGCAGGACCACCTTATACCGCAAAATTAAAGGCTTATCGGACATGACGCCCAATGAACTGATCAACCTGACCAGGCTTAAAAAGGCAGCTGAACTCTTAGCTCAGGGAGACCTGAAGATCAATGAGGTAGCTACTTTAATTGGTTATACCCTACATGCAAATTTCTCCAGGGATTTTCAGCGGCAGTTCGGTTTGTCGCCAACGGCCTATTTAAATACCCTACCGAAATAGCCCCCATATAAGGTCCATTTTTATATTTATCCTGGCCGGTGAAGCCAGGATAAATACTGCAATTACTAATTAAAATGGTAAAGACATATGAACCATCAAGCGGTTACCTGCATGTACACGACCACCAGCCAGATCCTGGGAACGCACATTTTGATAATTGGCACCTAAGGACAGCCTTTTCAACGACACCTCCACTCCGCCAACAGCAGACAAAGAATAGCCGCCCGATACAGCGACGTCATATTTTTTATTCTCTATGTCCTTTTGTGCTGTTTCATACAATACACCGGCATTTGGAGCGAGTGTTACGCTATTGGCTACCCTGATTTTATAATACATCAAAATATTTCCGGTGAATTTATTGCCATAGCGGTACGCATACTTGTTTTCAGTATTGATCTTATAGTTCACATTGGCATTTAATCCAAGGTCATTGTAGCGGATATCATAAGCGGCATTTAGTGTAAAATCTGTACTGGCTGTTCCCAACTGAAAATTGTTTGGAGATTCGCTTACGGCCAGACGCTCTGAAGGTTCATATTTACCTGTGGGCACTTTGATGCCCCCACCTACCCATAATGACTGGACGAGCAAACGGTCGCCAAGGGTTCCCTTATCATCGAAGAGTTTGTAATACCCCATTAAAGCAATATCACCAAGACCATTTTTTGTTCCGTTACCCGTCTGGCTTTCCCGTTCGTTAAAATTATAAGGTACAAAAGCCAGTACCCTAAACCTGCTGCCGATATTCCAGCCACCCCATAACTCCATGCTTTGGTAAGTTTCCTCAGAAGTGAGCGGTGTACGCTCTCCAAAAGGGCCAAGATGGGTTATTAGTGTTTTGTGCTGGTAACGCAAACCAATAAAACGCTTATTGTATTCAGGTAAAATACCCAGATAGTAGCTCCCAACACCGCAACCGCAAATATCACATGCCCTGGTAGCTGTTATACTCATCATCACCAGCACCAGTGCCATCATTATTTTCTTCTTCATATTTATTGTTCTGATAACATTTTATTATTGATAAAGTCCGTATCATTCAGGGTATTCAGGAATGCGGTCAATCTGGCTTTCTGATCTTCGCTCAAGGATATCCCCAATTTTCCGTTTTGATGCAGCACCGGATCTAAATTTGGACTAGCCTGAACCTCCGAATTATAATGTTCCAGTACCCCTGCCAATGATAAAAATCGTCCATCATGCATATAAGGAGCTGTGTATTGCAGATTCCTTAAGGAGGGTACTTTAAATTTATATTTATCCGTTTCCATCAGTGTAGCAGCATATAAGCCTTTGTCATTTATAGAACTGATCCCCAAACCATTGTTGCGGAAGGAACCATCCGTAAATAAGGGTTCTGCATGGCAGGAAGCACATTTGTCTTTAAACAGTACATAACCTTCTTGTTCATCGGCAGTAAATGCTGTACCAGCTTCCTTACGCATCACTTTATCGTATTTGGAATTGCTGCTCACACACATAAGCATAAACTGGGATAATGCTTTCATAAAACGAGCAGTGGTAACTTCTTCTGTACCAAAAGCACTTTTAAACATAGCCGTGTATTTGGGTAAAGCCCTGATCTTGTTCAATACGTTTTCCAGGTTTTCATCCATCTCTTCATGGGTGGTAATGGGGGTAATGGGCTGGAGATCCAAATCATAAACACCCCCGCCCCACATAAAGGCTTTATTCCAGGCCAGGTTCATGATCGGCGGCGAATTGCGTGTTCCCAGACGGTCGTCAATCCCGTGGCTCACATCATGCCCGTGCTGCGTAAATGCAGAAGACTGGATATGACAGGAACCGCAGGTGACGGTATTGTTACGCGACAGCCTGGGCTCATAAAACAAGGCCCTGCCCAGTTCAAAGCCTTCTTTGGTGACCGGATTATTTGCAAAGTTATATGCGGGATCAGGAAAGTTAGCTGGTTTCTGAAAACCCAGGAATTTCTCTATTTTTTCTTTAACCGGATTGTCTTTCTTACAGGCCAGTATAAACAGGCCGAGGAAACACAAGACGATCCAATGTCTCTCGTTCATAGCCATTAATTTTCAGTGTGATCGTGCCTGAACATTTCGGGAAAATTGGCTGCAATTTTAGCGGTAAAATCATCGAACATCACATTCGGTTTTTCTGCTATTTTAAATGTATTTTTCCCGTTAAATACCTTCATTATATCAACAAAGAGATGGATATTGCTTTGACGGTCTTTCCTTACTTTGGCTATTCCGGCTGTTCTTAAATCCACGTTAATCACTTTAATATTATTCAGCGTTGGCGCATTATAACCGCCAAAAAAACCGATATGATATTTAAATTGCTTCTTGCCGGTTGGATCACCCTTAACGTCATCGGAAATAACAGCAGAATTTCCCTCAAATTTAAAGAAGATGTAACCGCTGTTCCAGCCCCAATACATCCCGCTGCCATCGTGGCTTCCACCAGCGGCGGGATCAAGAACTCCTGTCCTTTTGTCTATCGGCATAGTACTGCGTAAACTGTCTACACCTAAAGTGAAGGTTAAACTGGTATAATCGCCTTCCGGTACTTTTACTTTCGCAAAACGGGTAGCCTTATCATCGCCTCTGATCAAGAAATAACTGCTGTCCTGGTTTACAGTGTAGGTATTACCTGCACTGGTTGTTACTTTGATGTTACTGATAAAATACTGAAGTCTTGATACGGTGAAAGCTTCGCCTGCGGCATTTTTATATGGACTACCGGTATTGTCAAAAGTTAATGTACGTTCTCCAGCTATATTGTCAAATTCAACCGAGAGTGGTGCAAGATTGCCTTCCTGAAATTCAGGTGTTACATTGTCTTTTTTAGAACAGGCTGAAAATACCAGCATCAAGCTGCATAGAAGGATTGATTTTAAACTTTTTATGTTTGTGTTCATTATGGATACGATTTTATAGAAAAAGATCAGCCATGAGTTGTTCTTTCCGGCAGAGCATAACCTACCGAAACAGCACATTTTTGTGCGTTCATGACTATTTTAATAATTAATTGATTTTATGGAATAGCGTTGTGAAAGGCCATAAGAAGACATACCTTTCCTATGGAGTAAAAATTCAAAAAACTAAACCGGTAAATTAGGATAAAGGGAAGGATGCTGGAGGCGGATGCAGAATTTCAAAGCTGCGATTGGGAAGATCAAAGCAGATATCCCGGTGCTTTTTCTTTTCCAGGAGACTGGAAATGGGATCAAAGGAAAATGTTTCATGGACAGACACGATTTCGTGAAGACCTTTTTTAAAATTATTTTCCTCCTGCCTTTTCTCCTTTTCTTCTGCTTGCTTTAGCTTTTTCATCAGGTAACATTTACCATTACAATGCATTTCAGGTCTGTTCCTGTTTTCGCATAATGCAGAGGCAATGTACTTCTGGTTCATTTCAAAACCGGCATACACAAAAAAGCGTGAAAGGCTGGAGCCCGTCATCGCAATTAATAAGCATATGGCAATAATCCGGTTGATCATTTGGTGGCAAAGATAAATATATTGCTGCCAAATGATCACCGAAAACTGTATTTTTTAATAAGAAGTTGATTTTATATTAGCCCTTGATTATGGGTTTTCTGCTGTCTTAGTTTGCGCCAGCTCTGCATCGTCCGGGGCACTCTTTAAATCCCGGTCCAGTTCGTAAAGTGCATCTCCACTTGCAGCTGCACCACCGGCAATTTTTATTTTGTCCAGCAATTCCATAGCCAGTGTTTCTTCTTCAGTTTGTTCTTTCACAAACCATTGCATGAAATTCCATGTAGCCCAGTCTCCTTCGTCAAAACTCATTTTGACCAATTTGTATATTGCTTTTGTATTATCGATTTCAGATTCAAAGACTTTTTCAAAACAATCTTGTATGGTCAGGGGATCAGCAGGTGGTGCAGGAATAGCTTCTATTCTAACTCTTCCACCCCGCTGTAAAATATATTCAATGATTTTAGTCATGTGATTACGTTCTTCGTTCGCATGTCGGAACAAAAAATTGGCAATACCACCATAGCCCTCACTGTCTGCCCATACTGCAAAAGAGATATAAGTCTGTGCAGCAGCGGCTTCTTTGGTTACCTGAGCATTTAATCCATCACTTAATGTATTGGAAAGACGATTTGTATTCATGTTCTTAGCTTTTATGTATTACAACAAGCCTGGAACCCTCAAAGTTTTATCAATCGTGTATTTCCTGCGTTGCTAAACCTTCAAATCTATATTTTATGATAATTACCCCATCAACACAACCGGAAAAATCAAAGAGTGGCTGATAGATGATTTCATTCTCTAACTTCGTTTTTCCTGTGGTATATACTTCCAATAGCTGCTCACTAATCTGTTCCCAATCCGTACCTGGTCTCACGAACTGATAAGGCCTGTTCAGGACTTCCAGTCTACTCAATCCCCACATCTTCAGCATAGAATCATTGGCCACTTCGATGAGCATTTCCCTGCCTTTTACAACACATAACCCGACAGGCACCTGCTGGGTAATGGTTCTTAATCTATTCTCATTTTCAAACAGTCGAAAATTAGCTCGTTGAAGCTCATTTTTTGCCGTCAGCAACTTTTCATTGGCGTCAGATAGTTCCTCGTTAACAGCAAGTAACTCTATATTCATCTGGTTTAACTGTTCATTTAAAACTTCATTCTTCCGTCTTTTAAATTCAATAAGCTTACTGTTCCGGATGCGCTCAGTAACTTCTGAGGCGGTATGAAGTATACAATAGGCTTCACCATTTTCATTTAAAATGGCACGATAAACGAAATCAAAATAGAAGGTTTGCATTTCACCCCCAGACATGAGTTCTGCAGGCATACCCGTAGCTTCAAAGGTTTCTCCGGTACGCCAAACCTCTTTCAAAAGCTCAATGAACGGTTGTGCTGTTAGTTCTGGAACTGCATCTTCCAGACGCATCCCCATAACAGAATTATCCTTGTTCCAAAAAGCAAGCATGGCTTTGTTCACAAAACTGATGTGCAACTCTTCACTGCAGTAAATAGCTGTCGCATCCTGTGAGAGCTTCATAATATCCAGCAATGCTTGATCACTTAAAAATCTGTCCTTAGGAATCATATAGCCTTTAAGGCATCAAAAGTAACAATTTACTGGTATACACCAATCTTATTGTTCTAATTCAGGTAAAGCCTGGACGCCTTATCAAGTTTTTGTCATATCAAGGTACGCTCCCTTATTCCCGGATGATAGCTTTGCAGCGCTCTTCAATTAGCAAAAACACAGGTTCGAACTCATTATCGTCCCAATAAGGATCAGGAACCTCTCCATCTGCCAAAAACAACCGGACTTTTTCCCGGTCTGTTTCATTACGGGCCAATCTGAGTACATCCCGATGGTTATTGCGATCCATAACATAGATCAAATCATACTCATCAAACAGCGCTGCATTAAAATGCTGTGCCCTCTGTCCGGAGATATCAATACCATGAGATTTGGCTACACGAATAGAACGTTTATCTGGTTGCTGTCCAACATGCCAGTTACCCGTACCAGCAGAATCAATCTCCCAATCCAGCCCACACTCATCCGCCAAGTGCTGCAGAATCCCGTGCGCAAGTGGTGAACGACATATATTGCCCAGACAAACCATTAAAATCTTCTTCTTCTCCATACCAATTATAAACGCTAATTTATAGCTTCTGCGTGTAAACTCATAATGGTTTCATCTGATAACATAGTCACTGTATTCTTCCGGATGCCTTTTTCATTCAGCATTTCTGCAATTTTATTCACCATGTAAATCGATGCTTCAATTTCATCCTTTCTGATCGCCACACTTTCAATGTTAAACCCGAAAGGAATGGAACGTTCCGCACAAAAGGCAGCAAGTTCTGTGGCAATATCCAAACAAACGTTAACAGACCTTTCCAGCATATTTTCAGCCCGGGTAAAATCTTCCTTTAGACCCGGCGGAATATGAATACCTAGCCATTCCATGAAATTCAACGTTTTTACTGATCCACAAGCTGTAAGTGTAAATATCACCGTCGGAAACTTCTTATTATCGTTTTTGCAGGTACGATCCAGATCTTCTACAACCTTCTTCGCATAGTCTAGATTAAATACACATTGAGAAATGAAATAAGACACCCCGCAACTAACTTTGTCAAGAATCCGTTGATCTTCATCATGCAATACAGCATGTCTTTCGGGAATAGTCACGGCTCCCAAAACAGAGTTTTTTTCCTGCCTGCTCCACAACAGATAAGCTTCGGGCAAACTGGTTTTAACCGGAAAATCCGGGGCAGGTACTCCCACAAAAACAGGGTAGAACTGATGACGGTGAAGATCATCAAGCCAATCTGAGAGTTCTTCTTTTGAGAATTTTCCAGCAGGACGGTAGATGATCTTCGGTAGATCTAAATCCCGGAGATACCTACTCGCAAAACTAAAAGGATCATGAGCCTTTAAAAAAGGAAATGGCCGCTCCTCGCAAGTACGGGCAGACTCATCCTGCACGTCATATACGATCAATGCATCAAGGTCCAGATCGATGAGCCTTGCAATAGTGCGATCGGCAATCTCAGCAATCCGTTCCGGACTTGTCTCAGATTTTGGTGGTGTGATACCGTAAGTTAGAATTCCGGATGCTCCGGACTTGATCTTATTTAAGAACATAAGCTGTACACTGTTATGAGTCGCGAAAAACAAGAGGATGTATTATAACACCCTCTTCTTCTATCAATTAAATTATACTTTCTACACTGATCTGCGCTCTTGCCTGTTTAGCAGCAGCAACCATGTTTTCCAGTGCAGCTTTGGTTTCTGGCCATTTACGTGTTTTAAGTCCACAATCTGGATTTACCCATAGATGACGTGCCGGCAGTAAATCTGCCGCCTTTGCCAAAAGGGACGCCATTTCTTCTGTACTTGGGACACGTGGTGAGTGAATATCATACACACCGGGTCCAATCTCATTCGGATACTCAAAATGAGCAAATGCCTGCAACAGTTCCATTTGCGACCTTGAGGTCTCAATAGTAATCACATCGGCATCCATCGCAGCAATATGTTCAATAATGTGATTGAATTCGCTGTAGCACATATGCGTATGTATTTGCGTTTTATCCTGTACACCACTTGCTGTGATACGAAAAGCCTTTACTGCCCAATCCAGGTAATGTGGGTGTTTTGCTTTTCGCAGTGGCAGTCCTTCGCGGATAGCCGCTTCATCAATCTGAACAATACCAATACCTGCCTTTTCCAGCGCGACAACTTCATCACGGATGGCAAAAGCAATCTGATTCGTAGTCACATCTCTTGGTTGATCATCGCGCACGAACGACCATTGCAAAATCGTTACCGGCCCGGTCAACATCCCTTTCATTGGTTTATCCGTTTGCGCAGCCGCAAATTTGCTCCAGCGTACGGTCATGTCTGCCGGGCGGCTCACGTCACCATAAATTACCGGAGGCTTTACACAACGGCTTCCATAGCTCTGTACCCATCCATTTTTGGTAAACAGGAAGCCATCCAATTGCTCACCGAAATATTCTACCATATCGTTACGCTCAAATTCACCGTGCACCAATACATCTAAACCAATTTCTTCCTGCCAGCGGATTGCATCAACAGTAGCTTGCTCAATTGCCTTTTCATATTGCTCAAGCGTTAAGTCTCCCTTTTTAAATTGAGCACGCAACTGGCGAATATCGTCTGTTTGCGGAAATGAACCGATCGTAGTTGTGGGAAAAGAAGGTAAATTGAAACGATCCTGGTGCAACTTTTGACGCACAGGGAAAGCGCTTTGACGACTTGCATCTGCTTCGTTAATTGCAGCCACACGATCCTTGACAGCTTGCTTGTGTACCTTTTGTGAGGACCTCCGGCTGTCAATAGCCTTTTTATTAGCTTGCAGCAAGTCATCGTTTCCTTCAGCGATGTGTTTGAGTTCTCTCACTTCAGTCAATTTTTGTTTGGCAAAGGCCATCCAGTTTTTGATTTCCGGATCGATGGCCGTTTCCAGTTCCAGATCAATCGGACTGTGCAGCAGCGAGCAGGATGGTGCAATGATTACCCGATCAGCACCAAGTTTTTCTACCGCTTTACTGATCAGTTTTAAAGACTTTTCATAATCGTTTTTCCAAACGTTACGCCCGTCTACAACCCCCAGAGAAAGTTGAAGTCCATCGGGGATCAGCGCCAGTACCTCATCAAGCTGTTCAGGCGCACGAACCAGATCGACGTGGAGTGCTGCCACTGGCAGACTCACCGCCAATTGCGCATTGTCTAGTAAGGCTTCAAAATACGTAGCAACTAGTAATTTAACGCCACTTACCCGGTTAGATATGGCGCGATAAGCATATTCAAATGCCTCTTTTTCCTTTTTAGAAAGGTCAAGTGCCAGGCAAGGCTCGTCCAGCTGGATCCATTTGGCACCTTGTTGTCTTAAGCGATTAATGATATCCACATAAACGGGCACTAATTTTTTGATCAGGTCAACACGTTCAAATCCCTGCTCCTTTTCTTTGCCTTGCAGCAAATAACTTACCGGCCCGAGAAGCACCGGTTTGGCCTTTTCCCCAAGCTGTGGCTTGGCAAGGTTGTATTCACTAAATAAGTTCTCATTAAAAATCCTGAATTCCTGATTGGCTGTAAATTCAGGCACAATATAGTGGTAATTGGTATCCAGCCATTTGGTCATTTCCATAGCGGTAATATCCAGACCATCTTTCTGATAACCACGTGCCATCGCAAAATAAAGGTCTATTTCGCTATTGGATTTGACTTGCGACAGGATTGGCGAATAACGCTGAGGGATCACCCCCAACAGCAAGCTTGTATCCAGTACCTGGTCATAGAAGCTAAAATCATTACAAGGTATCAGATCAATCCCAGCGTCCAGCTGAGTTTGCCAGTTCTCTTCCTTGATCTTACGGGCAACCCCGTTGAGTTCACCGAGGTCAATTTTGCCTGCCCAGTATTGTTCGCAGGCCTTTTTCAGTTGTCTTTGGTTACCAATTCGCGGGTAGCCCAGGTTTTGTGTTTGCATTTCTTTAAAAGATTTAAGTAGAAAAACAGTTATATTACTTTTATCGTCCTTCCAGAACAGGCAGATATCCTGGCTTATAACATTTCAACCGCCCTTCCCACCAATGATACTGGCAGTGGACATTATTGGTTAAAACTCTTTTGCGTTATTTACAGTTGCGCGACAGCCCGCGATTTCCACACGGTTCCCTTTTAATTCCGATTTCTCGTAAACCCTTCCTGGTAGATAAAGTAAAGAAAAGAACTATTATTTGCCATCCAGCCCAATTACAGGACTAAATTCCAAACAAATGTACATAAGCAGATTTTAAAACTTATTTACCCCCAATAAATAAGCATAAATAACTTTTTTACTATAAAAAATAAGCATATTATCCTTTTAACTCATTATTTTCGCCTTCGCTAAAGAAAAATATTCTATGGAAGAATTAGACGAAACAGATTTATTGCTGCTGAAGATACTGGGCAACAACTCGAACTATACCATAAAAGAGCTTGCGGTAAAGGTAAAGCTATCCCCTTCGCCTGTTTTTGAACGGGTAAAAAGACTGGAAAGCAATGGCTATATTAAAAAGTATATTGCCATATTGGATGCCGAAAAATTTAACCAGGGATTTATTGTGTTTTGCAATATTAAACTCAAACAGCATGACAGGAAGATAGGCCATCAGTTTGTAGAAGACATTTTAAAAATTGACGAAGTTGTAGAATGTTATAATATTTCAGGTGACTATGACTTTATATTAAAGGTGTACGCAAAGGACATGAAACATTACCAGGATTTTGTTTTTAATAAACTAGGCTCTGTTAAAAGTATTGGTAGTACGCACAGTACGTTTGCGATGGCAGAGATAAAAAATTCGTATAACATCAGCTTTTAAAGCAACAATTTAACCACCCTCTCCGGTCTGCACCAAAAAAAACCTGCACCTCTTTTCACACCTCAGGACCTGAAGCCCTTCGCGGAAGGTCCAGTGAGAAAAGAAGTGCAGGTTTTTCCACACAATTTTGTCAAGATGAAGAGCACTACATCCTTTCAGGAACTGTGATCCCTAATAACTTCATTCCGGATTTCAGGATATTGGCCGTAATAAAACTCAAGTTCAAACGGTGCTGTTTCAATGAAGCATCCTCTTCTTTAACTATTGGAGGCACTTCATGGTAGAATTTATTGAACATTTTTGCAACTTCATACAGATAGTTAGACAAAGTAGCTGGAGTATAACCTTTAGCTGCTGAGGCCAATTCCGAAGGGTATTTAGAAAGCAACATGATCATCTCCAACTCTGTTGCAGATAAATCTTTAACTTCAGTTGATTTTGACCATTCTGCATATTCAGCCTTACTTAAAAGAGATTTAATACGCGCATGGGTGTACTGAATAAATGGCCCGGTATTTCCCTGAAAATCAATAGACTCAGAAGGGTCAAACAACAGGCGTTTCTTAGGCTCTACTTTTAGCAGGAAGTATTTTAAAGCCCCCATGCCTATATCATAATACAAACGTTCCTTTTCCTCATCAGAAAAATCATTGGTCTTACCCAGTGCTTCTGTTTTCTGTCTGGCTGTTTCTACCATTTCTGCAATCAGGTCATCCGCATCTACCACTGTACCTTCTCTGGATTTCATTTTGCCACTTGGCAAATCTACCATACCGTAAGACAAATGGTGCAAGCCTTTAGCCCAGGTTTTACCCATTTTCTCCAGGATCAGGAACAAGACCTTGAAATGATAGTCCTGCTCGTTACCCACCACATAAATGGACTGATCCATTTTAAAATCATCATATTTCATTTCTGCAGTACCAAGATCCTGGGTAATATATACGGAGGTTCCATCGGCACGCAGTACGAGTTTCTGGTCCAGGCCATCTTCTGTCAGATCGATCCATACAGACCCGTCTGGCTTTTTAAAGAACACACCTTTACTTAAACCTTCTTCTACAGTATCCTTACCTAATAAATAGGTATTGCTTTCGTAATAATACTTATCAAAATCTACCCCCAGGTTTTTATAAGTAATGTCGAAACCTGCATATACCCATCCGTTCATCTTTTTCCAAAGATCCAGTACCTCGGTATTCCCCTGCTCCCATTCCAGCAGCATTTGCTGTGCCTGTTTAATCAGCGGTGCATTTTTCTTAGCCTCTTCTTCTGTTTGACCAGCAAGCTTCAATGCTTCAATTTCTTTCTTATATTCTTTATCGAAGATCACATAATATTTTCCCACCAGGTGGTCTCCTTTTAAACCAGAACTCTCCGGGGTTTCTCCATTTCCAAATTTTTGCCAGGCCAGCATAGATTTACAAATATGGATACCTCTGTCGTTCACCAGGTTTACTTTGAATACTTCATAACCGTTAGCTTTAAGCAGCTCGGCAACAGAATAGCCCAGTAAGTTGTTTCTAACATGCCCAAGATGCAGCGGCTTATTGGTATTTGGAGAAGAATATTCCACCATTACTTTCTGTCCGTTAGATTTAAAAGTACCAAAATCCTTATCCAGCAAAGTATTGTTCAATAAATCCAGCCAGTACGCATCTGCAATGCTCAGGTTTAAAAAGCCTTTAACGACATTAAATCCGGTAACATCTGCAACATGTTCTACCAGGTAAGCACCGAGTTCCTGAGCGGTAACTTCCGGTGATTTTTTAGAAAAACGTACAATCGGAAAAACCACAATAGTGATTTGTCCTTCAAACTCAACTCTCGTGTCCTGGAGACTGATCTGGTTTTCCTGGATTTCCTGTTGATATAAGTCTTTAACTGCTGTTATCGTAGCAGCAACGATATGTTGTTCAATATTCATATTCTATTCGTTTCTAAAAGCGTTCGTCGCTTTAATTAAGATCTCAAAGGCATGTTCTGCCATCTGATTCTCTTTATCTAAGGTTGGGTTTACTTCCACAATTTCAAAACAGCACACTTTATGATGCGTAATGAGTCTGGTCATTAAACCACCTGCTTCTTTTTCTGTTAAACCTTGGGCCACCGGAGTTCCTGTACCTCTTGAGGCTGTTGGATCCAGTGAATCTACATCAAAAGAGACATAGATCAGGTCGCAATGGTCCAGATATATCATTGTTTCTATCACCGTTCTTTCTACCCCTCGTTTCCGGAATTCGGCGGTGGTGATGTTTTTTACTTTATTTTTTTTGATCAGGTGCTCTTCTGCCTTTTCCATATCCCTTGCAGAAATCAACACCAGGTCACGGTAACTAATTTTAGGTGCTATATTCTCTACATTTTTGAGCTGATACCAGTAATTAATGGTTTCCTGGTCCAGTTTATTCACCTTAGAATCCGTATTATCCTCATCGAGCACCATAGCCAAGGGCATACCATGCATATTTCCAGAAGGTGTAGTGTAAGGAGAGTGCATGTCTGCATGAGCATCTATCCAGATTACACCCAACCTGGATTTAGGATAAGCTGCCTTTATTCCCGAAATGGTGCCTGCAGCTGTACTGTGGTCGCCAGCCAGAACAATCGGAAATTCATTATTTCCAAGGGTATTTTTCACCTCTTCACTTACCCGCTCTACCATGGTTAGGATACCCGAAATCCTTTTTGCATAAGGACTGCCGGTACTCTCCAGCAACAAATGGTTCTCATTCGGTACCTCGATAGATTTGTGTTTTTTAAAGAACCTGCTTCCAAAATCTAATGCCGCAATTTTTATCGCATCTACCCCAAGACTGGCTCCGCGGGTACCTGCTCCAATCTCAGATTTTACTTCAATTATCTTTAAAGACTTAGTCATAAAAAAAATTACGAGTGTATTTTATAAAAGGTTTATCTTTGGGCCAAAATTAACTTATTTTATTTGCCACACCTTTAATAATTGTTCAAAAATATAAAAAATGCAGAGTTACTCCGAATTTCTTGATCTAAGTGTTGGTTTCCCACAGGAAGGCTATGACATTATAGACGATGAATTATACTTCCAGGACCTAAACTTAATGGAGATGATTGAAACTTATGGTACGCCATTGCGTTTCACTTATCTTCCGCTGATCAGCAAAAAAATTCAGCAGGCGAAGATCTTGTTCCAGACCGCCATCTTAAAGAACAATTACAGAGGTGATTACAAGTATTGCTATTGCACCAAGAGCTCCCACTTCCGCCACATTGTGGAAGAAGCCCTTAAAAATGGCATCCACCTGGAAACTTCATCTGCATTTGATATGCCAATGGTAGACGCCCTTGAGAAAAAAGGCGCACTAACCAAAGACATTACGCTGATCTGTAACGGTTTTAAAACTTATCAATACAAACAGTATATTATAGATATGCTGCATGATGGGTATAAAAACATCATTCCTGTTTTAGACAACAAAGAGGAATTTAACCTCTATGATGATGAAATTGAGATGGATACCCCTTGTAATCTTGGAATTCGTATTGCCGCTGAAGAGCAGCCGGATTCTCAGTTCTATACTTCCCGTTTAGGGGTAAGATTGGAAGATGTTATTGATTTTTACAACAATAAGATTGCATCTAACCCTAATTTCAGAGTTAAATTGCTGCATTTCTTTATCAACTCGGGTATTTCAGATACACCTTATTACTGGAATGAGCTGGAGAAATATGTAACGTTATACTGCAAATTCAAAAAGATCAACCCGGAGCTGGATACTTTAGATATCGGTGGTGGTATGCCTTTCAAAGACTCCCTGGTTTTTGATTTCGATTACGAATACATGGTCAATGAGATCGTTAAACGAATTAAAGAGATCTGTGCAGAGCATGATGTTATTGAACCGGATATCATTACAGAATTCGGTAAATATACGGTAGCAGAAGCTTCTGGTATATTATATAAGGTATTGGGCCGTAAACAGCAGAATGACCGTGAAAGATGGCTAATGCTGGATGGTTCTTTCATTACCAATCTTCCTGATGTTTGGGCACTGAACCAAAAATATGTTTTGTTGCCAATCAACAACTGGGATGCGGAATATGAAAAAGTAAACCTTGGTGGAATTACCTGCGACGGTCAGGATTATTACAACCAGGAAGCGCACATGAACAGTGTGTTTATGCCAAAAACACGTAAAGTACAATACCTTGGTTTCTTCCATACTGGTGCTTATCAGGAAGTACTGAGCGGTTATGGCGGTATCCATCACTGCTTGCTGCCAAGTCCTAAACATGTGATCATTCGCAGAAACAGAGATGAGACTTTCAACTTCGAGGTATTCGGTGAAGAGCAAAACAGTAAACAAGTATTGAAGATTCTAGGTTATACCTAGGCAAAAAATAAGGGGTTACCATCCGGCAACCCCTTACAACCTTATCTAAACCAAATTATGAAACTTTAATTTCTTTGTTTTGTGATTGACTTTCGTCTTTCTTACCTATAGTAATATTTAAAATACCATTGGTATATTCTGCACTGATTTTATCTCCGTCTACGCTTTCTGGCAACACAAATGACCTTGCGAAAGAGAAATAATCAAACTCTCTGCGGGTATATTCTTTTTTATCTTCTTCACCTACTTTTTTCTCTGCCCATACAGAAAGTGTGTCTTTTTTCAAATTGATTTGAAAATCTTCTTTGTTTAAACCTGGTGCAGCAAGTTCAATTTTGTAATCTGCATCAGATTCTAAGATGTTAACACCAGGAATTTTATTCACGTTTAAGTTTTTATTTAACGCTTCGTTAAACAATGAGTCAAAAATGTTGTTAAAATAAGGTGCGTTGTTTCTGGTTCTGTTGTTAAATTTTACTAGTGTCATTGCTATTTCTCCTGTTATTTAATTTTAAACTTTTTATTTTAATCGTATATCTCCCATTGTTCAACACTCATACCAATCCCTATTTTTATGATATTTAAGACATTATGGCATTCAAAAGAAAAACAAACAGACAAAAAGGCAGTAAAAATGAATGAATTGGATTTATTCAAGTACAAAACGACATTAGAGTTGCGCTTTGCAGACTATGATATGATGGGGCATGTAAATAATGCAGTGTACTTTACCTATCTGGAGATTGCCAGAGCCAAATACTGGAAACAGGCCATTAAATGGGACTGGAAGAAAACCGGCGTGGTGATTGCGCAAGCCAGCCTGGATTATATTCATCCTATTTTATTAGAAGATAAGGTTCATATCTATGTACGTACCTCTAGGATTGGGAAGACGAGCTTTGATCTGGAATACATTATTGTGAAAATGACCAACAATACGGAACTGATCTGCAGCAAGGGGAAAACAATCTGTGTTGCTTTTGATTATCAAACCAAGGCAGCTACGGAAATACCTGAAAACGAAAAGAATAAAATGATTGTTTTTGAGCAGTTGAACAACAACTAGCCAGAATTTCAAGATCCCGGAATGCATTCCGGGATCTTGAAAAAATCTAAAATATTTTACCAGGATTTAAAATGCTGTTCGGATCAAACACTTGTTTGATGCTCCGCATCAGGTTCAGGTGGACCTCGCTATATTTAATTGGCATAAACTCCCTTTGAACAAGACCAATTCCGTGCTCTCCGGAAATAGTCCCTCCCAGTGCACTGGTCAATTCAAAAATCTCTACTATACCATCTTTAAGTTTGCTTTTCCAGTCTTCATCGCTCATACCTCCTTTAATGATATTTACGTGCAGGTTCCCATCTCCGGCATGCCCATAACAAACACTCTCAAAACCATAACGTCCTCCAATTTCCTTAATGCCTGCGATGAGCTTAGGTAAGGCAGCTCTTGGTACCACAGTATCTTCTTCCTTATAAATAGAATTGGATTTCACCGACTCCGGCATTGTTCTTCTGATTCTCCATAAGTCATCTTTTTGCTGAGCAGTATCTGCAAACAATACATCTGTACAATTGAAGTTCTCGAGTACCAGATTTGCTTTTTCGCAATCCTTAAAGATGGTATCCAGATCATCACCATCAAACTCCATCATTAAAAATGCATTGACCTCGTCTTTAAGATCAAACTTGATATCATCGTATTTAATTACCCATTCCACCCCCTTACGCTCCATAAATTCCAGAGCAGAAGGTGTAATCCCCGCCCTGAAAATTGCAGAAACAGCTGCACAGGCATCTTCATTTTTCGTAAAAGAAGCCATCATCAATACATTTTGTGTTGGCCTTGGAATCAGTTTAGTCACAATTTTGGTCACCACACCTAATGTACCTTCAGAACCAATCATTAACTGAGTCAGGTTATAGCCTGATGCATATTTTAAAGTGTTTGCTCCTGTCCAGATCACCTCTCCTGTAGGTAATACGACCTCCAGGTTCAAGATATACTCTCTTATCGTTCCATACTTCACCACCCTTGGACCGCCTGAACCATGTGCAACATTACCACCAATAAAGCAAGAACCCTTACTGGAAGGATCTATAGGATACAGCAAGCCCTTTTCAGCTACCGCATTCATAAACTCTTCTGTAATAACGCCCGGCTCTACAATAGCCTGCAAATTCTCTGTGTCAATGTCAATGATCGCCTTAAATTTTTCCATAGACAACAATACACCGGCATAAACCGGCAAGGCACCCCCACTGAGACCTGTCCCTCCACCTCTTGGCGTTACAGGAACATGGTGTTCATTGCATAGTTTCAGTAAGGCAGCAACACTTGCCGTATCTAAAGGCTTTACCACAACTTCCGGGTAGTATTTCAGATCTTCGGTTTCGTCATGCGCATAGTTACCCAAAGATTCTTCATCTGTAAAAACGTTGGAAGCACCGACAGCCTCTTTAAGTTTCGAAAGAAAATCAGGTGTGATTTTAGTATAGGACATCAGGGTTTATATTTGATTTTATAAATTTTACATTCATGTTCTGCCATCTGGCAAATTTATTCTGCGGTATAACGCAACTGTACAAAGGAGTGGTTAATCTCCCCTGGCATTGGGGGATGCATTTTTTTGATCCCAACCTCAATGCTCAGCAAGAATGGATAGTGCTCCAATACCCTGTCCAGCATTTTTTTTACTACCGTTTCCAGCATTTTCTGCGTATTGGCCATCTCCTCTCTCATAATGGTATTCAATACTTCGTAATTTACAGTATGAAGCAAATTCTCTGTATCACCAGAGTGGTTAAAAGTGACTTCAATACTAACTAAAAAGTGGTTTCCAGTCAATTGCTCTTCTGGATAATACCCATGTAAAGCATAGAATTTCACATCTTTAAGTGCAACGGTTTGTATCAGCATCTCTTTGTTTTGCAGCAAAATTAAATTTTCGGACGCTTTTAGCAGCCCATTCCGCTAAATTATTAACTTTGGACGTAACTATCCTAATAAATCAATTGATTTAATTAAACATAGAAAAAGATAGCGGAACCAAATATTTGTATATATGAATACATCTGCAAAGAAAGACCTTTACGAAGCTCCTGACTATTATCTTCTGGACGAACTGTTGTCTGATGAACATAAACTGATCCGTTCTACTGCACGTGATTGGGTCAAGAAAGAGGTGAGCCCAATTATAGAAGACTTTGCCCAAAGAGCAGAATTTCCCAAACACCTGATCAAAGGCCTTGGTGAAATTGGCGCGTTTGGACCTACTATTCCCGTAGAATATGGTGGCGCAGGCCTTGATTATATAGCTTACGGTATCCTTATGCAGGAAATAGAGCGTGGCGATTCTGGCATTCGTTCTACGGCTTCTGTGCAGGGCTCTCTGGTTATGTATCCTATATATACTTATGGAACTGAAGAACAACGTAAAAAATACTTACCAAAATTGGCCACGGGCGAAATGATGGGCTGCTTTGGCCTGACAGAACCAGACCATGGTTCCAATCCTGGTGGAATGGTTACCAATATCAAAGAAAATGGTGATCACTATATTTTAAATGGTGCAAAAATGTGGATCTCCAATGCACCTTTTGCAGATATTGCCGTTGTTTGGGCAAAGGACGAATCTGGTAAAATCAGAGGCATGGTTGTAGAACGCGGCATGGAGGGTTTCAGCACACCAGAAACCCATAACAAATGGAGCTTAAGGGCTTCGGCCACCGGCGAGCTGGTCTTTGACCATGTTAAGATCCCGAAAGAAAACCTGTTCCCCGATATCAGAGGGTTAAAAGGGCCATTGGGCTGCTTAAACCAAGCCCGCTATGGCATTGCCTGGGGTGCTTTGGGTGCGGCTATGGATTGTTACGATACCGCACTGCGTTATGCTAAAGAGCGGGTGCAATTTGGCAGACCTATCGGTGGCTTCCAGCTGCAGCAAAAGAAACTGGCCGAAATGGTCACTGAAATTACTAAGGCACAGCTCCTTGTTTGGCGTTTAGGGGTTTTAAAAAGTGAAAACCGCGCTTCAGCAGAACAAATTTCTATGGCCAAAAGAAATAGTGTTGAAATTGCCCTCGACATTGCCCGGAATGCAAGGCAAATGCTTGGCGGAATGGGTATCACAGGTGAATACTCCATTATGCGCCATATGATGAACCTGGAATCGGTAGTCACTTATGAGGGCACACATGACATTCACTTGCTAATCACCGGCATGGATGTAACTGGTCTGAACGCATTCAAATAAAAAGGATTAACGCTCTCTCCACCCCCTCTCTAATACGACCTCAAGCTTGAAAAATCTATTTAACAAACATTGCTATTGCTTAATTCTCTCCTTAAGCACTTTACTCTGCTACGGACAGGGCAAAAATTTTTCTGTTTCCAGGAACACACCATCCTGGATTGTAAAAATCAACCTCAACGGAAAACAACCAAAAGAAAAGGACATCAATGATGGCTACTATTCCGCATTAGTGGATCAACAAAACCAGGCGGAGTTAGAGGAAAATTATATTCATGTGATCAGGCAAATTGTATCTGATGCCGGTGTTCAAAACGGCTCGCAGATTTCAGTCACTTACGATCCTTCCTACGAAAAACTCATCTTTCATAACATCACCATCTGGCGAAACAATAAGCCAACCGATAAATTAGATGCCTCAAAATTCAAAATTCTGCAGAACGAGAAGGACCTGTCGAGGTTCATCTACAGTGGGACTTATGATGCTTATTTAATCCTTGATGACGTCCGAAAAGGTGATCGTATTGAATATTCTTACACCCGTAAAGGTACCAATCCAATTTTTGGCACCAAGTATACAAATACATTCTATTTTGAAAATTCCAGCAGTGCGGGCCAGCGGTACACCAATCTGATCGTAAATAAATCACGATCACTTCAATTAAAGAATTTCAATTTTAAAACTACTCCAAAAATCACCGAAATGGGTGGTTTGCGTATGTACGAATGGGAAAGCTCTTTAACAGACACTTACAGAAACGTTGATTATACTCCTTCCTGGTATGAACCATTTAAATACACCCAGGTTACGGAATACCAGAACTGGGAAGAAGTAGTTGACTGGGGACTAAAAACCAATAGCTACCCCGGCTTAAAGACTCCACTTTTAGATAAAAAAGTAGCAGAACTGCTTCGGCTTGCCGGTAACAAACCTGAAAAGTACATTCAGTTGGCTATTCGTTTTGTACAGGATGAGATCAGATATATGGGCGTAGAAATGGGAGTATATTCTCAGCGGCCCAATTCACCAGAAAAGGTACTTCAACAAAGATATGGAGATTGTAAAGATAAATCTTTATTACTCATCTACCTGCTAAATAAGACAAACGTAAACGCCTATATGGCCTATATTGATACCTATTCCGGTAAAAACACGACTGACTTTTTACCAAGCCCAATGCTATTCAATCATGCAGTAGTCGTTATCGAACACAAACAATCAAAAATATGGATAGACCCCACTATATCTTACCAAAGAGGGGCTTATGACAGCATTTACTTTCCAAACTATGGACAGGGATTGGTCTTAAAGCCAGGTGTAAAACATCCTGAAAGTGTTGTTAGTATTGCAACGGGCAAATTGGTATCCAATCTGGTTTTTGATCTGGCAGATACTTCAGGAAAGAAAGCAACAATATTGACGATAAAAAGTACATATACAGACAACTACGCTGATGATATTCGTTCAACAATTGCTGACGAAGGACAGGATGACCTGCAAAAATCTTTTCTCGAATATATAACAAAGTACTATCCGGATGCAGAAAACATAAAGCCAATCGCAATTGATGACAATGAGGAATCCAACACCATAAACATTACCGAATGCTATCAAATAGAGGATATATGGAAAAAAGAGGATGGCGAAGATCATCATGTCAACTTCTACGGAGATCTTATTTATACTGAACTCCGCAATATTAAACCTAAAAACCGTATAGAACCCATGTCCCTGAAATTTCCGGTTAACATAGAGGAAAACGTATACATCAATTTACCCAAAGCCTGGTCAATTGAAGAACAAAATAAAAGGGTAGAGACCGACAATTATTATTTTGAATTTAACTCTTTTATCCGCGGTAATCAGCTTAGGCTTAATTATTCGTACCGAAGTATGAAAGACTATATAGAAGGGAAGGATATTAAGGCTTATGTTAAAGACACCAAGGAGATTAAAGATCATCTGTCTTTTTATCTTTCCTGGGGAAGCAACGATGGATTAATTGCCGAGAATTCAAACCCATATCTTCTTGGCCTGGCCATACTCATTTTTCTAATTTCAGGAATCTTCTTTACCAGAATCTATCAGCAAAAGACTGAATTTGATCTTGAACAAATGGCAGAAGGCAGATCAATAGGTGGCTGGATCATTTTTACTGCCATTATTTTGAGTCTAAGTCCAATCAGCATTATTGGAGAAGCCAATCTTTCCGGTGCATTTTCCTCTGCAACCTGGCAATGGATCAATAGCCTCAAAGGTTCAGCCAAGTTTTTTGCCGGTGCTTACTATACGATCGAGGTCATTACTATAGCCTTAAAAATGAGTTGGGTAATCTTGTTATTATTTCTTTTTTACAACAGAAGAACATCTTTCCCTGAACGATATATTCAATACCTCCATTTTCTTATTTGCGTGGTTCTGATCAGATTTGCCGGAGATTGTTATATCAATTTCCTGGCAGAACGTCCAATCTTTCCAGACACAACTACCACGATGACCAGGATATTTGCTATAGGCTTCTGTATCCTTTGGATTCTTTGCTATCAAAGGTCACACCGGGTAAAAGAGACATTTGTATTTACCTATCCAGAGGTTTTATGGAAAAAAGAACTCATCGAATATAAGAATTCACAAATCTCAGCGTATTTTAGCCGACAAAATCATACCTCAGAAACAAAGGAACCTGAAGTAGAAGAACCTGATTTAACAAATACCCCGAAAGATGAAAACGTTTAAAAAATACTATAGTTTCCCCGCGCCTCCCGAAGAAGTCTATCTGGCACTGACTAAAGAGCAAAGCATTCAGCTCTGGACTGGTGCAGAAGTCGAATTTACGGAAGAACCCGGAACAGAGTTTTCTTTCTGGGATGGCGACATCGTAGGCAAGAACATTGAATTTGACCCCGGAAAGAAAATTGTACAGCAATGGTATTTCGGAGAAGATAATGAACCCTCCATTGTGACCATCAAACTGCACCCGGATAAGAAAGGCACTTCTCTTGAATTTGTGCAAACCAATATTCCCGAAGAAGATTATGACGACTTTACTGGCGGCTTAAGTGAACATTACTTTGGCGGCTTGCAGGATTTCTTCGAAGAAGAGTAAAAAAGAGGGGGTTCTAAGCTGGAACGAAAAAATAAGGCTATATTTTCTGGACTGGAGTCTTTGCCTCGCTTCGCTCTTGTGGCAAAGCCCCCTGAGGTCCTGAAAATATAGCCTTATTTTTTTGAAGACGCTTAGTAACAAAGGAGGGGAATCCATGCATGGCGCAGAGAAAAATTAAATATTGCTATATGCGAATCGATATAGGCAACAAAAAAATCAATATTACTCTTCGAGGGCCTCAGGGCGCCTTGCCACAAGAGCGAAGCGGGGCAAGGAGTCCAGTCCTCGAAGAGTAATATTGATTTTTCAAACAAGCCTATTCGCTATAAGCTACATTTACATTTTCACGGAGGTTATAATGTGAGGCCATGACTTCGCCATAAGCGCCTGTACTCCTCAAAGCGATAAGATCACCCCTGCTCGTTTCAGGCAATTCCACTTCTTTACCAAAGCAGTCCGTACTCTCGCAAATCGGGCCAACCACATCATACTTCACAGAAGTATCTGTTACACCCTGCCTAGTTAAATTTTCAATCTTATGATAAGCCTGGTACAAAGCCGGACGCATCAGTTCCGTCATACCCGCATCCAGAATAATAAAATTTTTCTTCTTACCATTCTTCACATACAAAACCTTGCTGATCAGTGACGACGATTGCCCAACCAAAGCCCTTCCAAGCTCAAAATGAACCTCCTGATTGCTTCTCACTTCCAGAAAATCATTAAATATCTTAAAATAAGCCTCAAAATCAGGAATCTGCTGATCCGGGTTATGGTAATCAATACCTAAACCACCGCCAACATTCAGCACCTTAACCAAAAAGCCCCGCTCTTCAAACCAGGCTGCAAACTCATTGACCCTTACACAAAGGTTTTTGTACACGTCCAGATTGGTAATCTGCGAACCAATATGAAAATGAATCCCTATAAATTCCAGCTGCGCACATTGCTTTAAAGTTTCTGCACAGTCGGATAAATCCCAGGAATTGATTCCAAACTTATTCTCATCCAGTCCGGTAGTAATGTTATGATGCGTATGCGCATCCACATTCGGATTGATCCGAATGGCAACCCTTGCTTTCTTCGCACGTTTGGCCGCAAGCTCATTAATCACCCCTAATTCCTGAATAGACTCTACATTAAAACAGAAAATATCCTGATCAAGGGCGTCGTTAATCTCTTTATCTGATTTACCTACGCCGGCAAAAACCACCTTATTCCGATCGAAACCAATCTCAATAGCCTTTTTTACCTCGCCACCACTCACACAGTCTGCACCAAAACCCGTCGACTTGATTTTTTCCAATACCATTGGATTAAAATTAGCTTTCATGGCATAATGCACATGAAAATTGTACACCTTTGCAGCCTGAGCGCAGGCATTCAATGTATTTTGCAGTAAGGTAAGATCATAATAATAGAATGGCGTCTCTATATTTGCAAAATGGGTAATATCTTTATTAGAAAACATAATGTTTAAATATCTGATTATATTTTGTTTAATTGGATTGTCATTGATTTATATAGGCAACTATTTCGATCTGCAACGGCAAAAGATCAGTAGAAAAGAGTATGACAGAAGAACCAGGTTCTTTATCATACTCGTCTTTATTCTTATTGCCATTATCACTTACCTGAGAAAGAAATGACCTGGCGGTTATTCTTATTCAAATAAACGGTTATGCAAACTTCTCAGTGCCTCAGTCTTATCGCCGGTATTGATCAGCAACGAAATATTATAATTACTTCCCCCGTAAGAGATCATCCGTATTGGGATATGTTTTAAAGCATCCAATACTCTGGAAGCGTAACCATGCTTTTCAGCACCAAAATCACCAACAACACAAACAATTGACTGATCTTTATCCAGCTCAACTGTACCAAATGCATGTAATTCCTTTACAATTTCATCCAGATTATCTGTAAAATCTATGGTTAAAGACACCGCAACTTCAGAAGTTGTTATCATATCGATTGGCGTTTTGTAACGCTCAAAAATCTCAAATACTTTTCTTAGAAATCCATAAGCCAGCAACATCCGGCTCGACTGGATCTTAATCGCCGTAATACCATCTTTAGCGGCAATAGATTTAATTTTACCCTTTTCACTGTTTGCAGAAATCAATGTACCTAATGCTTTAGGTTCCATCGTATTCAATAGCCGAACAGGAATCTTATATTTTTGCGCAGGAAAAACCGATTGCGGATGCAGAATCTTTGCTCCGAAATAGGCCAGTTCTGCCGCCTCATCAAAAGAAAGATGAGAAATAGGCTTGGTTCCTTTCACAATCCTAGGATCATTGTTGTGCATCCCATCTATGTCCGTCCAGATCTGTACTTCTTCGGCCATAATTGCGGCGCCTAATAAAGAAGCTGTATAATCACTGCCCCCTCTTCTCAGGTTATCCACTTCACCAAAACTATTCCTGCAAATAAAACCCTGGGTAATAAACAGTGTATTTCCTTTATGCTGTTCCAATAATGGGATAAGGTGTTTTGTTGTAAAAGCAATATCCGGCTCGTTGTCCTCGTCTATCTTCATAAAGTCTAAGGCTGGAAGCAATACTGAAGCAACACCGATAGACTTTAAATAGATATGATATAAGGTAGTAGATAGCTGTTCACCCTGCGCCAGAACAACTTTTTCTTCAATTGGAGTAAAAATATCATTGACTAAAGAAGCCAGGAAACCAAAGTGATAGTCTACCACTTCCTGTCCCTGCTGCCTGAAGTCGCCCTCAGGTAACAGCTCAATAACAAATTCATTATATTTTTGATGTAGGGCGTTAATCAAAGTTAACGCCGTTTGTTTGTCTTCCTTTAAAAGTTTGCCAGAGATTTCCACTAAACTATTGGTGGTACCAGACACCGCTGATAAAACCACAATTTGTTCTTCTGCGGGATTAATAATATCCAGCAACTTAGTCATCCGCTCAGGGCTCCCAACGGAAGTTCCTCCAAACTTTAATATCTTCATTTTTTTGGGGTTGTTTTTTCGTTTAATTTAAAATTGCATTTTCGATGGTTATAAAGCCATTCTATAGGGTAATATTTATATTTTTGTTATTCATGACAGAAAAAATTCCTAATTAATTGCATAATTTGGATGAATTTCTATCAGGGCGTGAAAATAACTAAAACAGCGTTAATAATAAGGATATAAGCAAAATAAAATTTGGAAACAGTGCAGGTTTTGAGCCCGCCAGCAAAACATCCTACTAAAGAATTTGTTAAAGAATAAAATTTTAAAAAAGACAAACTAAATATATGCAGTTAGAATCCTCAACACTAAACACCATAAACCAATGGCTTAATGGAAGTTACGATCAGCAGACGAAAAACGATATTCAGCAGTTATTAGATAAAGAAGCGTATACTGAACTGACGGATGCTTTTTATCGCAACCTGGAATTTGGAACAGGAGGATTAAGAGGAATTATGGGTGCTGGTTCCAACCGGATCAACAAATATACCATTGGCACGGCTACACAAGGATTAAGCAATTATCTGCTAAAAAAATATCCTGGCGAACAAATTAAAGTAGCGATAGCACACGACAGCCGGAACAATTCCGACTATTTTGCAAAAATAACAGCCGATGTTTTTTCAGCAAACGGAATTCATGTCTATTTCTTCAAAGAATTAAGACCTACACCAGAACTTTCTTTCGCCATCCGTGAACTGGGCTGCAAAAGTGGTGTCATGCTTACCGCTTCGCACAACCCAAAAGAATACAACGGGTACAAGGCCTATGGAAATGATGGAGGACAATTCACTTCCCCTGACGACAAAGAGGTGATGAATGAAGTGGCCAAAATCACCAGCATTGACGAAGTTAAATTTGATCGTATCGACAGCAATGTTGAACTGATCGGCGAAGATATCGATCAACTTTACCTGGACAGGATCACTGCTTTATCGGTTTCTCCAGAAGCCATATCCAGACAAAAAGACCTGAAAATCGTCTATTCGCCTATCCATGGTACCGGAATCACTTTGGTTCCTAAAGCTCTGGCCCAGTTTGGCTTTACCAATCTGACCGTCGTGGAAGAACAAAGTAAACCTGATGGGAATTTTCCAACCGTAGTTTATCCAAATCCGGAGGAAAAAGAAGCGATGACACTGGCGCTTAAAAAAGCAGCGGAAATTGATGCAGACCTTGTACTGGCTACAGACCCGGATGCAGACCGTGTAGGAATTGCTGTTAAAAACAACAATAATGAATGGGTGCTCCTAAACGGAAATCAAACCGGTAGTTTACTGGTTCATTACTTGCTCACCGCATGGGAAGAGAAAGGAAAAATTGATGGCAACCAATATATTGTTAAAACCATCGTAACGTCCAATCTGATTGAAGAAATTGCTAAATCTAAAAAAGTAACTTATTACAATACCTTAACCGGGTTTAAATGGATTGGCCAGCTCATCACCAGTTTGCAAGGTAAAAAGACCTTCATCGTAGGGGGTGAAGAAAGTTACGGCTACTCGGTCGGTGAACTGGTAAGAGATAAAGATGCAGTCATTTCCTGTGCTTTTATTGCAGAAATGACCGCATATTATAAAGATAAAGGCAGCAGTTTGTATAATGCCTTAATAGATATGTATGCACAACATGGTTTATACCGTGAAGAATTAGTTTCGCTAACTAAAAAAGGCAAAACCGGTGCAGAAGAGATCAAGGCGATGATGGAGAAATTCAGAAACAATCCGCCCGCAGAACTAGGTGGCTCGAAAGTAACCACATTAAAAGACTATGAGTTACGTATTGAAACAGATTTAAACACAGGTAAAACATCTCCGCTTGAATTACCTAAATCTGATGTTTTACAATTCATTACTGCCGATGGCAGTATTGTTTCGGCACGTCCTTCGGGCACGGAGCCAAAAATCAAGTTCTATTGCAGCGTAAACGCACCTTTGGCTGATAAAACCAAATTTGACGAAGTAAATGAAGGATTAGGCACTAAAATCCATCGCCTGATGTCTGACTTGCAGGCCTAAACGCATTGAATAAAAAAGGAGCTGCTAAAGACAGCTCCTTTTTTATGATTAAATGACCATTTATCCTCCTTATCCTGCCTTTCGTCGGTTATATATTTGTTCTGCTTAAATTAAATTACATTTTTGAATGCAAGCAAGAATAGTTATTACTCTTGTAAAGATCCTTAGTTGTATTCAGCATATGCAAACACTGTTTAGCCGATGAAAAAATCCCTTCCGCAGTCATGCAAAACCGACATAGCACAGCTTGAAATATTCAACTTCAAATACTGGCTAAAAATCACGATTTATGCTATTTTAGTTGGCCTGGGCATAGGAATTATCCTTTGCATTTTAATATCTGTGCTTAATGGAAAATGGATTGGAACAGAAAGGGCTATTTTCCAATTGCTTTTCAGTTGTGTTATTGGATTTTTTGTTTCAAACAGCATCCATTTTTCCAAGCGTCTATGGGCAGGAAAAGGCAGTCACATATTTTACATCAGTCTCTATTACCTGTTTAGTCTATCGGGTGCTTTTATAGCAATAGAATTACTTTATTATACCTTTTCAGGCTTATTTAAAACTAAATATACTTTTTTCCATAAATCTGACTTCCTGTTTGCAAGTATAATTACACTAATCGTTTCCACGGTTTCTTATATATATTTTTCACAAAAGGCTAGATTTAGCACCAAGATCAAAGAGAAAGAAATGGACCTGCTTCGTCTAAAACAGATGAAAACACAGGCAGAACTGGCCACACTTCAATCCAAAATCAATCCTCATTTTCTGTATAATTCTTTGAATGCTATCGCCAGCTTGATCCATCTGGATCCCGACAAGGCTGAAAGTATGACACTGAAACTGTCAAAATTATTCAGATACAGCATCAATCAGGGAGGAGAAAACCTGATTTCCATCGAGGAGGAAGTCGATATTCTTCAAACTTACCTCCATATAGAGACGGTAAGATTCGGAGATAGGATTAATTTTATCATAGACATAGATAAAACAATATCGCATGAAAAGATCCCTCGTTTTTTGATCCAGCCATTGGTAGAGAATGCCTTAAAACATGGTCTAAAAGACACCATAGAAAAAGGTGAACTTAAGGTCAGCATCAAAAAGACAAAAAACATGGACATTGTCGTTTCAGATAATGGATACCCCTTCCCCAACGAACTGGAGATTGGTTATGGCCTGCAGAGCACTTATGATAAACTGGAGCTTTTATACCCTGGCAACTACGAGCTTCAAATCACCAATGAACCATTTAAACAAATTAAAATTCAAATCCCCTTACATGACAAGTAAAATCTGGCGCACGATTATTATTGACGACGAAGAACTGGCCCGCCAGCGACTGAAACGTTTGCTGAGTGTTCACGATCATCTGGATATTATTGCTGAGGCTGCAAATGGCGCAGAAGGTCTGCAACAAATTGAAAAACATCAGCCAGATCTGATTTTTCTGGATATAGAAATGCCTGTTTTAAACGGGTTTGAAATGCTCTCCAAGCTTAAAAAACAACCTAAAATCATCTTCACCACTGCTTATGACCAGTATGCAGTGAAAGCTTTTGAAGAAGAATCCATCGACTACCTGCTGAAACCTGTGGAAGCCGAACGTCTGGAAAAATCTATGCGGAAACTGCAGCAGCATCAAGGAGTAACAGATCTCCAAATCCCCTTCGAGCTGCTTGCTGATAAACTTAAAATCAAAAAGGAAGTCAAAACCCTTACGGTAAAGATCGGAGACCGGATCCTGCTCATCAAACTTGCCGATATTACTTCTATTGAAGCAGAAGACAAATATGTATTCCTGAATACGGCCGATGGGAAGAGACACTTAACCGATTTCACCATTACTACACTCCAGGAAAAACTCCCGGATACATTTTTAAGAATCAGCAGAAGTACCATTATAAATACTGAGGTCATTAAAGAAATCAGGAAAAGTTTTAACGGCACGCTGGTATTCCTTATGACAGACACTTCCGGATCTAAATACACCTCCAGTCGGGGTTATACCCAAGCCTTAAAAGAAATATTTGACATATAAATCCTAACTTTGGATAATGATGCCTAAATATTTCCTGATCGCATGTCTTAGTTTCTGCAGCTTTCTTTGCAAGGCCCAGGTTTCGGGTTTGAAAGATCTGGAAGCCTGTATTTCCAGATCAGCTGTACGCGTTGGTGATTCTCTGGTGAGTAAAGGCTGGAAGCTGGATATTGCCATGACCGGAAACTATGAGAACGATTATTACCACACTTTTTCATTTGAAAATCTTAAAACTGATCCTACCCGAGCGCTCGCCTGGCTTAGGATCCACAATACAGAACCAGCGGTAAACCGGGTGTATTACCAGGCCCCTGATAAAGCAGCTTATACCCTGTTACTAAAGGAAATTGAAGCCCTTCAGCCAGACAGATCAGATGGCCAGATTGTAGACAATCAGATTTTAACCATTTACAGTACTAAAAAATTCATTTATCAGAGCATCGTTACCAGTACTTCTTATACCATCGCGGTCATTGCCCCGGCTTATTTTCAGGATCAAACACAAAATCCTTAAAATAAATCTATATTTTTATTCAAAACTGTTTAGGTGTTTGCAATAAATGTTAAACAATCGTTAACTTTGTTCTAAACATTATCAACAAACAGAACAGTGCTCACAGGTTTTATTAATTTTATAAACTACCAAAGAAAAATAGGTTTTATCACCTGTACTGATACACAAATCAGTTTTATACTTTTAGCTCATGATAATCCTGACCTGGACTTTGACAAATTGTTTCTCAATGACAGCGTCACCTTTGAACAAAGGGATGGAAAATATGGTCATCATGCTGTAAACGTACGTAAAATAGATAACGGCTTTACTTCACTAAGCGCTGCGCCCTGAATAAGTTATCAGCAGCCTGTTGTATTTTAGCCCTTAATTTGGGATTATAATTTTTATGCTGGTCCAGAAAAGTCCGCACCATTTCAAAAGCAGATTTGCTCTGATAACTCCCTAAAGTGGCCTGCAGCCAGGAAGCTGGAAAGAAAATATCACCAGTTACCTGAATTTCCTGAAGCATATCAAGACTTTTTGGAAGATATTTGACAGAAGACTCCTGGCGCAACGGATGATGCAGATAATACAGTGCAGCCAACACATTAGATTCCTTTGTGCGATTTGATTTCTGTTCCAAACTGCTAAAAAACTGATCTCTCACCTGCTGATCAGCAGATACAGCTGGCTGGATAAATTCAAATCTGCTTCTTCGGTCTGGATTGCTGATCCTGCTCAGCTGAGTTTGTAGCAAAGAAGGATCTGACTGCCCTTTCAAAGCCAGGGACAGAGATAAGGATGTATAGTCGTCCTCAGTAAGCTTAATGCCTTCCGGAGCTTGCTGGCTTTTCCAAATCGCATACAAACGATCGCCTGCGGATCGACTTAAATAGATATCCTGGTAGGTTTTAAAAAGTATCTTTTTATTGTTTGGAGAACCCTCCTGAGCAATGGCATTCCATAGAGAATCTTCCAATAGCGGAGCCAGCTTAAGGCGTTCAGCGGCCGATGTAAAATTCCAGAAAATACTACTGATGTACCCATTGATTAGTTTCAGATTCAATTCATCAGTTTCTTTATCCAATCCATCAGTAAAAAGCTTAAGCAGGCTTTCCGGTTCAATGGTTTTTCCATTAAGCATATTCTCATACATAGAAATATAGGCAGAAGCCCTTCTCAAAGGCTTCTCCATTTTGTACAGGCTCTTAAACATTGCCGTATCCACCGGCCACACGCCATACCCTTGTCCGGAAGAATTAAACAGGATAAAAGAGGGTTTCTCCATACCAGCAACCTCTTTCAGATTTAATTTTCCATCATTTAACTGTACACTGATCTCCTGGCTATAATTGGGATAAAAAAAAGTCAGTTCAAAAATCTGTGGCCAAACGCGTTTATTCCCATATTCAGGCTTCTGAGTGAGGACAAAACTGGTGATCTTGTTGTCTTTGACCTCCAGATTGTAATCGATTAGAGGCCGGCCGGTTTCGTTGACCCATACTTTATTCCAGGTTTGCAGATCTACTGGTGCGTATTTCCCAAGGATATTAATTAAATCCGGCCAGGAAGCATTACCACCCGCAAATTTCTTCAGGTATTCCCTAACCCCCTTCTGGAACATTTCAGCGCCCATCAACCTTTCCAGCTGCCGCATCATCACTGGAGCTTTATGATAAATGATATTTCCGTACAAACTACCTGCATCTTTTAGATTGTCCAGATCCTGCCTGATGGGATTAGAACCCGCTGTACGATCTACGTTATAGGCTGCAGGAAAATGATCTACTAAAAACTTCAGGTCAAATTCATCTGTTCCTCCTGCATCCGCATTGCTTTTGTCTGCCATAAAATTGGCAAAAACCTCTTTCATCCAAACATCAGTAAACCAGTTCATCGTCACCATATCACCAAACCACATATGAGCCGTTTCATGAGCAATCAGATTATTTCTCGCATTCATCTGGTCTTTTGTAGCCCCATTATCGAGAAAAAGTGAAGAAGCTTTATACTGTATAGCTCCCGGGTGCTCCATTCCTCCGAACTGAAAATCCGGAATGGCTACAAATCCAAATTTCTGGAAAGGATAAGGAATCCCTGTCCATTCCTGAAAGTATTTTAAGGCATCTGTATGAATGGTAAAAATCTCCGGAATACTTTTATTCAGCTTCGCCGTGTCTGTTTCTCTGAATAAAAATGAAGTTTTAAATGCAGAAACCATTCCCTCCGTTTGTCGGAAATCTCCTGCAGCAAAAGCAAAAAGATAGGTACTCAGCAAATCTGAAGTTTTAAAACGATAAGTTTTCTGTCCATCCTTTACAGTAGAGTCTTTTAAAGCACCATTAGCCAGTGCTTTCCACTGCTCAGGAATCCGCAGTGTAAGCGTAAAAGTTGCTTTCAGATCCGGCTGATCAAAACATGGAAAAACGGTTCTGGCCCGGTCTGGAACAAACAAGGTATACAGATAATCAGAATTCCGGTTTAAAGCACCCTCTCCCGCCTGAAAGTCTATACGGACCTCATTTTTGCCTGATTTAAGATATTTCTGGCCAATCACCAGGTGTTCTTTCAACAACTGAACAACAACCGGTTTGTTATTGACCAGGATAGACTTGACCTTATCCGGATTTTCTTTAAAATCAAGTTGCAACGGATAGGCAATACTGGCCAGCTGAAAATTCAATACCGCTCTGGCTTGTATGGCCTCACTTTTCTGTGCCGGAATTGTAAACTCCAGGTTATACTGTACTTTACTGATCACGGATTTCCGGTACTCTGCCAGTTTTTTGGACACCCCCACTTCTACGATAGGCTCAGTGGTTGTTTTAGCAGTCTGGCAAATCGACATTTCTGAATAACTGATTAACAGGAGGAGCGTTAAAAATGTGGGATACAGGAGAGTTTTACGCATACCGGACATAAACGTTTGTTATTAAAGATGAAGGTTTTACTGGAAGAGCGGAATTTCTTATAGCTAAAATACAATAATTTAAACACATATGTAGTTTGGTTTGTAATTTGATAAGACAATAACTCAGAAAACTGCCTTTTAATCATTAAATTTGAGAACAGACCTATATTTATATGGCATTTATTGACTACTACAAAATACTGGGCATTGATAAGAAAGCCACAGCTGATGAAATCAAAAAGGCTTACAGAAAGCTGGCAAGAAAATATCACCCGGATTTAAATCCCAACGACAAAGAGGCAAACAAACAATTCCAGCTGATCAATGAAGCTAACGAAGTGCTTAGTGATGCCGAAAAGCGTAAGAAATATGATGAACATGGGGAACATTGGAAGCATGCAGAGGAGTTTGAAAAAGCAAAACAATCTCAGCGTACCCAACAACAACACACCGGTCAAAATCCTTTTGAAGGGGGAGGATATTCTGATGCAGATTTTGGCGGTGGTGATTTCTCTGATTTTTTTGAGTCCATGTTTGGTGGAGCAGGACGTTCACAACGAAGCAGCACTAAATATAAAGGACAGGATTACCAGGCTGAACTCCAATTACCTTTAAAAGAGGCATACACTACTCATAAAAGAACTTTAACTGTAAATGGCAAGAATCTTCGCATCACCATACCCGCAGGGATTGCCCACGGACAAGTCATAAAACTAAAAGGCCAGGGTGCACCCGGCGTAAATGGCGGTCCTCATGGCGATTTATATATTACGTTTAACATTACAGACGACCCGGTATTCAAGCGCCTAAACGATGATTTATATGAAACCGTAGAGATCGATCTTTACACGGCGGTTCTGGGGGGAGAAGCCACCATAGAGACGCTAAGCGGCAAAGTAAAACTAAAAATTGCACCTGGTACACAGAACAATACCAAAGTAAGATTAAAAGGAAAAGGCTTTCCAGTGTATAAAAAAGAGGGCGAATTTGGCAACCTTTTTGTAACCTATACCGTAAAAATCCCGGTCAATCTTACAGAGAAACAGCAAGAGTTGTTCAAAGAACTGGCTAAATCTTAAATAATATGGAATCTATGCAACCAGAATTGATTAAAATCACAGAATATTGCATCAACTATAATATAGAACCGGAATTCATCATTTCGCTTGAAGAGTCGGGAATTATACTACTCACCCTTATTGACAACGATAAATTTATCCATGAAGATCAGTTTGGCGAGGTAGAACGGTATATCCACCTGCATTACGACCTGCACATCAATATCGAAGGAATTGATGCCATCAGACACCTGTTAACCCGGGTCAATGATCTGCAGCACGAAATTGACAGGCTAAAAAACCGCCTCCACCTTCACGAAAATGCTTAATTTTCGTATACCTCCGGATTTACAATATTCGGAAGTCTCTGTCCTTTTAACCCGGCAATAATATTTTTTGCCGCCAGGACTGCCATTGCATCTCGGGTTTGCACAGTAGCAGAGCCAATATGAGGCAATACAGAAACATTTGGCATATCCAGCAAAGGATTGTCTGCATGCATAGGCTCTGGATTTGTCACATCAAGCCCGGCACCCCATATCAAACCTTCTTCAAGTGCTCTTTTAAGATCTTCCTCGTTGTGTATTGCTCCTCTCGCCGTATTGATAAATATGGCTTCAGACTTCATCCGGCTAAAGATATGATAATCAAACACCCCTTTGGTTGTAGGTGTAAGAGCGGTATGAACCGTTAATACATCGCTGTTTTTAACAAGTTCATCAAAGGACACTTTTACTGCACCCAACTCCTTTTCCGCCTCTTCGTTACGGTGCCTGTTATGATAAATGATGTCCATATGATATGCACCCTTACAGCGTCTGGCCATTTCAGTTCCAATCTTACCCAGGCCGTACACCCCAAGAGTTTTCCCGTAAAGCTCTATTCCGAGGTTTGCTGTAGGCTCAAAAAAGCCCCATTTACCCTTCTGAATCTGTTTATGCATATAGAAAGCCTTACGGGAGGTAGCCAGCATCAGCAAAAAAGCCGTATCTGCTGTCGCAGCACTCAAGACCCCCGGGGTATTCCCAACCGGTATTTTTAGTTTTGTAGCCTCTTCTACATCTACATTATCATAGCCCACAGAATGTAAAGCGATTACTTTAAGGTGTCTGCAGGCGTTTAAGAATGCAGCATCTATACGACTGCTTACACTGAGCAGGGCATCCTGATTCATGCAATGATCGATCAGTTCCTGCTTACTTAGCGCTCTTTTTTCTGTCCAGGCGGTCACTTCCAAACCTGCCTCTCTCAACAGTTTCATTCCTGCTTCTGGAATTATTCTCGGAATAAATACTTTCATTAATTTTCTTTATAGGTGATGAAATAATCATTGACTTCGAATGATGGTTTCCTAATCTAATCAACTTTTTTTTTCTGCTGCGCTCTCAACTGATCTTTTTCCTCTGCGAGGTTCTTCGCTTTATCAATAGAATGCGATTTATGGATATCCTGATCCCTTTCTGCCTTGTCAGAAAGCTCCTGATAATATTTATGCAACACATCCAGTTCAATCTCTGTCAGATCTTCAATATCCACCATTCGGTTACTTGCATACCTGCTGGCTGCAATCAATTCATTCAGTTTCAACTGGATAGCTTTTGAATCTTTGTTTTGAGATTTCTGGATCAAAAAGACCATCAGAAAGGTAACGATCGTAGTTCCCGTATTGATGATCAGCTGCCAGGTATCCGAATAATGGAAGATCGGCCCTGTAATACCCCAGACCAGTATAACAGTAAATGCAATCCCAAATGCAGTTGAACTACCTGTCCAACAGGTTATTTTAGTTGAAAATCGTTCAAACAAACTTTCTTTAGATTTCTTCATGTCGCAGAATAATTTAAAACCTACAACATTTTCAGTTCTTAAAAGTTTCGATCTTCCAAAAGAAAGGGGGTGTTCAGGAAGACAGCTGTCTTCCTGAACACCCCCTTTCTTAATCTATTTTTTATATTCCTGGAGCAAGGTATCCATATCCGCCATCAGCTTCTTCACATCTTCATCAACGGTGCCGTCATAAGCTCCGCGAATGCGTTTCTCCTTATCCACCAGCACCAGGTATCCCTGATGAATAAAGCCACCTGGCGATTCCTTATCCTCCTTTACAGAAACCAGATAGTTTCTTTCTGCCAGTGCATAAACCTCATCTCTGCTCCCCCACAGAAATTCCCACTGTGTGCCTTTAATGCCCAATTTATTGGCATAGGCTTTCATTCTTGAAGGAACATCATATTTTGCATCTATGGTATGTGAAGCAAGTTTCACTTCCGGATTATTTTCATATTTCTTGTACACCTTCAATAAATTCCGGTGCATGGTAGGGCAAATGGTTGGACAAGAGGTAAAAAAGAAGTCTGCCACGTAAATCTTCCCATCAAAATCCTTATTGGTAACCTCAACGCTATCCTGATTAAGGAATTTAAAAGCCGGTATCGTCTTAAAAACCGTATCCTGAACTGTCTTGCCATCCACCACCTTTTCGTTGATCTCAGCCTGTAAAAAAGGCAAACGCTGAGGTTTATCCTTGCAGCTTACAAGAAACAGAAAAGCAATCGCTATAAACAAACCGCTAAACCTCATGATTTTTTCAATTTATCCAGGTAAGCCCCCGAGGTTTTTATCTCCTGTTTATACAAGCTATCAATACGGGTGATCTTCACCTTTTCTTCTTTGAAGTATTTTATAGCTTCTTCATTTGACTTTCCGGTCACATCCGGCTCGAACTGATGCATCCAGTCATTCATCCGGTCTTCTGCAGAACCTAAACTAGACTTTAGCTGCTCCATTTCTTTTCTTGCAGCTGCAGTATCAAGTGAGGGCTGGCTCTTTTTCAGACCCTTTAGATCTTTAAGTAAGGAGTCCAGTTTCATTTGGTTATTAACCACTACTCCATGGTCTTCCATAACGACATCATGGAACTTCATGACCTCATCACGTTCCGCTTTGTAATCTTGTTTTGGAGCACATGCCACAGCCAGTATTGCACAAGCCAGCACGCCTAATATTTTATTCATGGTATCTTAATTTTGTTGTACATAATGTTCTTTCAGCAGCAGCAATTTACTGGGCCAAAATCGGTAAAAAAAATGAAAATTTTAAGCCGCAGCCGGCGGTGGATGGAAGACTGAAACCGGATCTGATTTTGGCAAATCTGTTCCTGCCGGAATGTAAAAATGACGCTGGCTGACCAGGTATCTTTTGAACACAAAACGGAGAGGAACAAGGGCTTCCTGAACCAACATTTTTTGCTCTTGTTTTTCCTGTCTCTGCTCCTTCTCTTCCGCCTGTTTCAGCTTCTTCATAAGGTAGCATTTTCCGTTACAGTGGAGTTGAGGCTTGTCCTTATTTACACAAAATTCTTTGGCAATATAATCCCTGTTTAATTCATAGCTCGCGAACAAAAATAAGCTCGACAAATTCGCCGCCAGTGAAAAAAAGATCAGTGATATTGCAGTTAACCGGGTAAACATTCTGAGCGCAAATATACATAAACGAACGCTCCGGGGCGAAGATTTATTTACTCATTTCAAATCCGAATTCCCCTTGTTTTCCCTAAAAAAATCCATTAGATCGTTCCTAGGCCTAATTTCATTAATTAAAAATTATAGCACTGACAAACAAATACTTAAAAACATCAACTAAATAAAAACTCAATTCCTAAAAATTTTTAGTAACATTTTTTAAATATCTATATATCTATAAATTATGATATTTAAATAAATTAAAAATTCATATAGAAATTTGACCTCTGATTTCAAATTTTAAGCAAGCATATCTTGTGGTCTCACACCGAGCAAAGCATAAAAAGTATTGCTAAAAGTAGAGACACTTTCGTACCCTACCCTATAGGCTACACTCTTCACACTTTCTCCGTCTAAAGACAAAAGCTCTACCGCCTTAATGATTTTCATCAGCTTAACATACCCGGCAAAAGTGATCCCGGTGTCCTTCTTAAACAGGCGTTCCATCGTACGAACGGAAAGGTTAAACTGAGCTGCGATCTGAGTTGATTTAAGCTGTACAGAAAGTGGGTCCGAAAGGTAGCTGACCACGTCTGAAATACGGGGATCCCGGGGCACCGGAAGCGCCAGTGGAATGGCCTGTTTAAAGCTCAGCGGAAGGATGCTTTTCAACCCTTTCAAAAAGTCAAATTCAACCGGATCTTTTTCTTCCAGCCTTGACCATTGTTCCGTAAAAAAAATCATTTCCCTCAGCACTTTTGGGGTATGAAAAATATTCAGTTCTTTAAAAAAAGGAAGCTCCTCATTTACCGTAAAAAAAAGACATCGAAGGTACACCTGACTGGCTGGTGAAGAACTTCGGTGCGCGACTCCCGGAGGGATCCATGCGCAGTGGTGAGTAGGCAAAAGGTAGGTCCTGTTTTCCGTATGTAAATACTGAACTCCCTTTTCTACATAGATGAGTTGCCCCATATGATGGGTATGCCAATCCTCAGAAAATTTCCAGTCTGCTTCATGCCAAACATAAGCCTCCTTATCTACAGCATCTACCGTAAGATGGCAAAATCTTGCTTTACCCATTTGTCGTTTTTTAACATGTAATTGGCAAAGATAGACATTTAAGCACAGGCAATATTGCAGACCTTTGTCTCCGTTATTTAAGAACAACCCATATGAGTTTAATAGATTTAATAAAAAAAGGTTGCCTTGCAGGAATTTTATTGCTGTCAAGCCTGCCTTTAACTACGTTAGCCGCTATGAAAGAACAAACCGATACCCGTATCCTGGTACTTTTCAATACAGAACAGGGTGGTACCTACAAATTGGCCCAGGCCATAGCAACAGGTATTGAAAAACTAGAAGGCACAAAAGCCATCCTAAAACAAGTACCCAGAATAAAAAACCTGGAAAATGAAAGTAAAATGGCCTTCGCCAATATTCCTTATGCCAATATTAACGATCTCACCGCTTATGATGGCATCGCTTTTGGCTCGGCCGTTCATTTTGGCAATATGAGTGCGGATATGCGTTATTTTCTGGACCAGTCTGTAGCCATATGGACAGCAAGAAAACTGGAGGGTATTCCCGCCACTGTATTTATGTCTGCAGGCAGTGGAGCAGGACGTGAAGCCGCTATACTTTCATTCTGGAATACTTTAGCTATTCACGGCATGACACTGGTTCCTACGGGGATTATGGGGAGCGGAGAAATTGATAAAAGCATTCCGCAAGGCAATACTTCCTTTGGTGCAACCTCACTGGCAGGCGCCCCGGGATCTCCCCGCCCCTCTTCCGGAGAACTACAATTAGCGACATTACAGGGCTATGCATTAGCCAAAGCAGCCAAAGGTCAGCAACTTTTAAAAAACAGTATGAATACCAGACAACCGGAAAGCGATCACATAGAAGCCCAATTGCGAAAACTAGGAATCACACTCCCAGACGCACCTAAACCAGTCGGAAATTACAAACCATACAAAGTATCAGGCAAACTGGTTTTCATCAACCAGATCGCTTTAAAACAAGGAAAAATAGAATATGCCGGAAAGATTGAAGAAGAGGTCACAGAAGAACAGGCAAAAATCGCTGCCAGGCAAACACTTCTTAATATCCTTGCGGTATTAAAAGAGGCTGCAGGCGGCAACCTGGATCATGTCAAACAAGCGGTACAACTGACAGGATATTTCTATACCTCTGCCGGGTATACTAAACATGCCATGCTTATGAATGAGGCTTCCGATTTACTGGGGAGTATTTTTAAGGAGAAGGGCTTACACACCCGCGCAACTATAGGGGCTTCTTCACTACCTATGAATTCTCCTGTGGAGATTCAGGCTGTTTTTGAATTGGAATAAGTGGAAAACAGAACGTTCTAAACCTATCCAAAGGGGCAATTGTCACATCTTTTGCCCTTTTTGTATTTTTCACAGCATTCTTTCTTTTTCTTTTTGTCTTTCTTAGAATGCTTTTTGTGTTCTTTATCTTTCTTTCCCACTTTAATCTGGTTCTATTTTACAAATGAACCTGTCAGCATTTTTGGTGCTGACAGGCTTTATATTTCACCAGAATTAAACTGGTTTTTTATTCTCCGGCTTCGCTGCCGTAGTGGATTTTACCCACATGTTTGTCAATCTCCCATCTTCCTGTTCCTTCTTCACCAATCAGATCAAACAATTCCAGGGCTCTTCTGGCTTTATATTCTTCTTCTCTTTGCTCTTTAAAGAACCAGTTTAAGAATTCTACCGTTACGTAATCCTGCTCTTTGTGGCAACGCGCTGCTATATTTTTAATAGACTGCGTTACGCTGATCTCCTGGTCCAGGGCTTCTTCAAAAATTTCCCGGAAAGAATTGTATTCGATCTTCACATTGGTAATTTCAGGAGACAAAGCAGTTCCTCCCATATCCAATACATATTTGAAGAATTTCATCTGATGCTGTCTTTCTTCTTCTGCCTGCTTAAAAAAGTATTCAGCAGAATTATCAAAACCATTTCTGTCACACCATGACGCCATAGAAAGATAAGCGGACGAAGACTGCGCTTCTTTTTTGATCTGCTGGTTTAACAAAGTCTCTACATCTGCAGAGATTAAACTTTTTACTCGAATGATATCTTTCATGGCCTCTTGATTTAATTTTTTCAATAACGTGTAAATCAAAAATAGTGCTATAAATTTAAATTAAAGCATCGGAGAACAATATGGAAAGAGTCTAAAACCAGTTAAGCCGGGAATTAAGCTGCTATTCTGTATAAGCGATCATGCAGGATCTGGTTCAGGCTTAACATCACAAAGGTACCTTCAAGCAATTCTTTAAAAGAAATGATCTCCAGCAGGGTCAATACGTAGCAATGCTCACAAGCACAAATAAATACAATTTCCACATCAGCTGTCTTTGAACTGTTCAGTAAAATCCCTTCAATATCAATCGCATAGATTGCTTTTTTCAATTTAAGTATATTTCTGTAGTCAAATTTGGCCATTTTTCCAGCAAAGTCAACATACCAGCATTTTTCGCTGTCAGACTGATAAACAGCACCTTTAACTGTGCTATAAACTTCGGCTAAATGAGTAGAGACTTCCAGAGTTGTGTTTTGCATTATTTGTTAAATATGATGCAAAGGAAAGTATTATATAGAATTAATCCAAATTAATAGCTATAATAATTCTAAATAACAGTCTCTTTTTTAACAATACTCTGAAAATCTCTTCTTGTTTAGGATACCAATAGTCTCTACTTCATCAATTCAGCCAATTTTTTATTGAGTGCCTCTCCTCTTAAATCCCTACCAACAACCTTACCATCCGGGCCGATTAAAAAGCTAGCCGGTACCGCCTTAACACCATATTCTGCGGCGGCAGCATTTGCCCAGCCTTTCAAATCAGAAACATGCGTCCAGGTCAGTCCGTCTGCAGTAATGGCTTTTAACCAGGATTCTTTATTGGAGTCAAGTGAAACACCCAACACTTCAAAACCTTTATCATGATATTTCTTATACGCCGCTACTACATTTGGATTCTCTTTCCTGCAGGGTCCACACCAGCTTGCCCAGAAATCAACCATTACATATTTGCCTTTAAAATCAGATAGATGAACAATTTTTCCATCCTTATCCGCCATTGCAATTGCAGGAGCGATCTGACCTGGAGCGGTTTTATCATCCAGTTTAAATGCATGAGTTATTTGCTGGCCAATTAAGGATTTCTGTACCTGTGGGCTTAAGATCAAAAACAAAGATTTGGCTACCGGAAAATCGGGATAAGCAATAAAACGATCATAAATAATAGCAGCCGAACCAACCGATCCCGGATGCAGACTCACATAGGCCTTTACAGCAGCCTGGTTTAATGTATCCAAAACTCTGAATTCCCGGTCAAAACCACTCCTGGCCATAGAATCCAACTTCACCTTGCCTCCCTGCTCCGCTTTATCCAGTCGCTGATAAATATCACCGGCCTTTACCGTAATGGACTTCCATGGGCCATTGTAAAAACCCTTATAAACATCATGGCTTTTAGAACCAGTAATTGCCGCTTTATATAAAGAATCTTTTGGTGCAACAAATGCGACCACCGAGTTTTCCAAAATAAAAGTAGAAGTATTTTTACTCGCTTTTAATTTAATGGTATAAAATTGCGGGCTCTTTACTTTTCCTTTAAACTGAAAATCCCCATTAGCTGATAAAGCGGTTGAATCTCTAAGCACCTTTTTTGACTCATCTTCATGCTCCAAATATACTTTCCCCGTAGATGCACCCGTAATTTTTCCTTTAATCAGATAATTACTGCTTTGTGCCGATACATGTCCTGCACAAAACAATCCTGTTGCTGCGATTACCGCGAATTTAAATTTCATATTCTGTTTCATTTTTAATATTTGGTAAATTACCACCCAGGATTATTGGGTTTTAAGTTTGGATTTTTGTCAATTTCAGTTTGATAGATTGGGAAAAGATAGAATTTAGGATCAAAGTTTCTGTCTTGTGCTTTCACCTGAGTATATATTCTCGGACCCGTGCCGGTTTGGGTAATCGAAATACCGTTAAGTGGCGTTCCAAGTTTTTCAGGTCCGAGTTTCCACCTGCGGATGTCCCATAAACGAGTGCCTTCAAAAGCAAGTTCAATAGTCCGCTCGTGTCTGATCTTATCCCTGCTTATTGCTCCTGAAGCAACGGGTGGCATACCTACCCTGGCTCTAACCTGGTTTACATAGGTTCTCGCCTCTTCTGTTTGTCCCAATTCAAAAGATGCTTCAGCCAAATTCAGCAAAATTTCCCCATACCTGATCAAAATATTATTCTGCCCTCCGCCATAACTGCCCGACATATCAAATGGGTTAAAAGCCGGGTCTTCCATTTTTCTTAGCGCATAACCCGTTGTCAGTGCCGCATAGTCTGGATTAAAATTAGAACCAGGTTTAAAATCCAATGTCACTCCTGTATAAACTGAGCCGTCATACAATATGCTGGCATCAAACCTAGGGTCCCGATTAACATATGGTTTGGTTTCATCATATCCCGACCCAGATTCAGTAATCATTTTACCATTTGCCATTTCGTACTCATTGACAATATTTTGGGTAGGTTGATTTAAGGCATTAGGTCCGGGAGGCACCAAACCCCAGGGTAAATTATAAAAATGAACGTTATAGCCTTGAAAATTCTGTTTATACTGATGATCAAAAATCACTTCAGCATTATTTTCATTAGCAGAAAAGAACATCTCCCCGTATTTTGGGAACAAACCATAACCAGCTGATCCAGCAATAGCAACAACAGCTTTGGCTGCATCATAGGCTTTTTGCCACTCCCCGTTATAGCTTGCTGCATACAACAAAACCCTGCTTTTTAGTGCCAGTGCCGCCCCTCGGGTTACACGGCCAACGTCTGCACCGGTATATTTATACGGAAGGTTAGCCCCAGCATTAATGGCATCCATTTCAGTTACAATAAAGTTAACCACCTCCTGATAACTATTTCGGGCAACATTTAAATTTTCATCCAGATTCTGGGTATGAGTAATTAACGGTACCGCTCCAAAATAATTGATCAGGTTGGCATATTGAAAAGCCCGGATAAACCTGGCCTGATCCGCGGTTTTTTTCTTAAAACCAGCACTCGCCGGCAGTCTGTCTACATTTTCCAGATAGATATTACATCTTCTGATACTGGTATACGAATAGTCATAGGCATTTGAAATGGAATACGGGACACTGGAAGCCAGAAATGTTCCATTATAGATGCTCACATTTCCACTGGAATACAATTCATCTGTATAAGCATCGGTCATGGTTCCTCCAAATTGCGTAGGAAGTGTTGCATATAAGTTGTTGAGGAACAAGCCCGCCAAAGTAGAGTCCCTCCAAACATCTTCATCACTGTATTTATCAAGGGGTTTGCTGTCCAAAAAGTCCTTCTTGCACCCTAACACCACCAACAGCAATAGTGTAAATACTATTAAATATCTTTTCATCTGTGTATTTCTTAAAATTTAACACTTAAACCAATATTGTATAATTTTTGAATCAGATAAGAGTCTGCCCCAAAAGCCGAAAAAGCAGCCTCAGGATCCACGTCCTTTAATCCGGTAACGGTAAACAGGTTAGTCCCGCTCACATAGATCCTCACACTGGAAAGCTTAACCTTCGACAATACGGAAGCCGGAAGATTATAGGCCAGTTCAACATTTTTCAAACGGGCATAAGATCCATTTTGAAGCCAGTAGGTGGAGGGGGCCTGATTATTCAAGTTGGCACTAAACAATCTTGGATAGCTTGCATTTGGATTAGAAGGCGTCCATCTGTCCAGATGTTTTTCAGAGGGCACGCCATTGTTGGCAAAGGCCCATTCACTCAGTCCAGTCATGTATTTTTGAACGTTTGCAGCGCCCTGGATAAACAGATTCAAATCAAATCCTTTATAGGAAGCGCCCAGGTTAAGCCCGTAAACAATCCCCGGATAGTCTCCTTTTCCCATTACAGTCCGATCAGCTGGCGTGATTTTACCATCTCCGTTAAGGTCTTTATATTTTATATCTCCGGGTGCAACATTAGAATACAATGGTGTTGGACCAGCTTTAATTTCCTCAGTACTCTGATATAAGCCCTCTGCCACATAACCTAAGAAACTTGACATACCATAAGGTAAAATGGTGAGTGGCCTCCCTATAGCACTTTGATAAGACAGATAACCAGCCGGCTCAGGCGTATAAATCAGCTTATTTTTATTAAATGTAAGGTTTGGTTTTATTGAATATCTGACTTGCCCGATTTTGTTCTCATGTGTAATGGCCACCTCTATTCCATTATTGTCAACTACCGCAAGATTTTCAGATGGCAGTGAACCACCTACTGTAGCAGGCACAGAGAAGGCCCGGGTAGAAAGTATATCCTTCGTACGTTTATGGAAGGCATCAAACTCAATACCCAGCAGGTTATCGAATAGTTTTGCTTCAAAGCCCAGGTTCAGAATATTAGCTTTTTCCCAGGTAAAAGAAACATTTGGAATTACGCCTGGTACCAAAGCCTGTAAATCGACATTCCCCAAAGTATAATAACCATCCAGACCTGTGCCCAGACTATAGGTGTTCAAATATTGATATTGCCCTACCCGATCATTACCCAATTGACCATACGAAGCTCTGATCTTCAAGAAATTAATAGCTTTAACGTCTTTAAGAAAGGATTCTTCAGACAGAATCCAGCCAGCGGAAACGGAAGGGAAAAAACCAAAACGATCAGACTTTGGAAAAACATCCGACCCATCATATCTGAAACTGGATTCAAAAAGATATTTACCTTCATAATTGTAACTAACTCTTCCAACCACACTTTGCCGGGCATTTTTAAAGGCAGTTCCCGTAGTGACCGCTGTAGTAGGATCTCCAGCAAAAAGCTGGTCTACTGCAGCTGAAGGAAAGTTGGTTCTGGAACCAAGAAAATAATCGCCTTGATTCTGTGTCTGGGTATACAGTGCCATAGCGCTGATAACATGCTTGCCAAAAGTACGCTGGTAATTCAGGGAGGCTTCTGCCACTAAAGTTTCCCTTTGGTTAAAGGTTTCTGTTAGTGAAGCTTTAGTCTGACCCGTAGTTTTGGTACTATAAGTACCATCATTATTGCGTATCGCAGTCACATAGGGCTGATTAAAAATCTTGGATGTTCCATAATACTTATTATAAGATAAGGTTCCTTTAGCCGAAAGACCAGGAACGAAAGGCATGGTATAGATCAAGGATCCTACACTTTCAAATACATTTTGTGTTGATATGGAATAGCCGTTAGCGCCATTCGCCATTAAATAAGGACTTCCGTTAACCAATGTGCTGTAGCCATTTGGAATAGTGACGTAATTATACAGCCCATTCGAGAACTGACTAGGCACCAATGGCGAAATCTCCCTGTAATAACTGGTTACGCCATTTGCAGATTGCCCTGTATATTTTTCCTGCCGCCCATTAAGGTTTAAGCTCAATTTCAGGTTCTTATTGATATCTGCATCCAGGTTAGACCTCAGAGAGTATTGCTTATAACCGGAAATAGCATAAGCGCCATCCTGATCCAGGTAACCTGCAGAGATAAAGTATTTTGATTTTTCAGTTCCTCCATTTAAACTTAGATTATGACGCTGCTGAAATGCAGATGGCTTCATCAATGCAGAATACCAGTTGGTATTTGCGTACAGATCTGGATTTGAACCGCTCTTGATAATTTCTAGTTGAGCATCAGTATAACCTTTACCTGCAGAAGGATTAAAACTACCTTCATTATGATATAATTCATTGGCCAGTGTTGCGTAGGTATAGGAATCAACCAGTTTAGCCAGTTGGGTTGGTTTTTGCCAGCCTCCGTTAAAAGTATAATTTAATATTGTTTTACCTTGCTCTCCCCTTTTGGTCGTAATTAAAATGACCCCATTGGCAGCCCTTGCTCCATATACCGCAGCTGTTCCAGCATCTTTAAGAACAGAAATAGATGCAATATCATTGGGATCAATATGGGGTAATTGCGCAGTAGCGATATTACCGGAACGGTCTACAGCTTCCTGCGGTATTCCATCTATGACGATCAATGGAGAAGAATTGGTACTGGAACTCAGCCCCCGCACCAATAGACGGGAATCGTCATAACCTGGCTGACCTGAGCCTTGGTAGGCAATAAGACCTGGCAAACGTCCTGCCAAAGAATTGGAAACATTGGCCGAAGGACTCTGCTTTAACTCCTCCCCACTCACGGTAGCAACAGAACCTGTAATAGACACCTTTTTTTGACTTGTATAACCCAACACGACCACTTCCATCAAATTTCCCGGCGCATAGCTCAATACAATCTTCTGAGATACCTCTTTATCGTAAAATACCTCTTTGGTCACAAAGCCCAAATGCGTAAAGACAAGATATCTGCTGTTCTGATCTGGGATCTCTAAAGAAAAATGCCCGTTTTCATCCGTAGCGGTCGAATATTTATTGCTGCCTTTGACCATTACGGTAACCCCGCCCAAAGGAATCCCTTCCTCATCCACAACTTGTCCACCCAACCGGACTGAAATATGCTTGCCCTGATTTGCCTGCAACAATTCTTTCCTTTTGGTGATCAGTATATTTTGACCTACCTGTTTAAAATTAAAGGAGGTATTGCTCAACAAGATTTGTAAAACCTCTTCAACGGTCCGGTCCTTATAGCTTAAAGTCAGTGTATTTAACTCTTTAACCTCCTCGTTCCTGTACAAAAACCGAAAAGGTGTGTTCTTCTCAATTTTATCCATCACAGAGAGGAAAGACTCCTGGTTAAGCTGGACCGAAATATGGACGTTACTAATAGATTGTGCTTTAACATTCAATGCAAAAATGAACTGCATCGATGTAACGGATAAAATAGCGATTACTAAGCTGATACGCATAACCTGACGAATTAAATATCGTTTATTAAAGGCAGCGCCATGGAAAGGGTAATATCCATGCCTGCCTTCTGCTTTTTGTGCAGAAAAAATCATACTTTTGAATGTTTTAAGTGGTCGAAAAATTATTTGAAACGCATTTGCTTTCGGCTGCAACCGGAAGCAAATTTGGGCTCTCTATTTATATGGAGAGCCTTTTTTCTATATCAGCAGGGGTAGATTTCTTTCATGTTTTGGTTGGTTTATGGTTTAATTGATTAATTGTTTTAGTCGTCACATCCTGTTCCAGAGATAAGATATACACCTTTATGAAATTCATAACTGGAACTGTTGAAGGAACAAAGCAGGTCCAGTACAGGTTCTATCTTTTCCGCTTTAAGTACGGTTCCCGTAAACCTGCAGTTTTTTACCGCATTATTCGCAAAAGCAATTTTCACACTGAAACGTTGTTCCAGCAGCCTGGCAGCCTGCTCCATGGTCATATCATCAAAGAAAAGGTCTTTAGCTTGCCATTCTATGGCTTTGAGCGCAGGCACATTAAGCTGAACCTTTTTCTCCTCTGTTTTATTAAACACCAATTGCTGGTTAGGCGTAATTACCCCCAGAGTTTGCTTCTGATCCTGCACACTCACCTTACCCCGGGTTACCGTTACTGTAACTTTTTCTTCGTTAGAATAAGCCTTAATGTTAAAAGCAGTTCCTAAAACAGTGGTTTTGATTTTTCCGGTATGGACAATAAATGACTTTTCCGGATCATGTTTCACGTCAAAATATCCTTCACCTGTTAAAACAACTTCTCTTGTCTTTCCAAATACGGCCGGATATTCGAGTTTACTATTCTGATTCAAGACAACAGTACTCCCATCAGGCAATTTAACAAGCTGATGTTTATCCGAAGCAGTGATGGTGCTTCGGATTTGACTATCTGTAGCCGCTATAGATATAGGCTCAGATGAAGGCGATGTCCATTTATATTTAATCAAAAGCCCAGCCGAAACCAACAGGAGTGCCGCTGCCGCCACCTTAAGAAAAGGCATCCAATTGAATCTTGCTGGATGAACTGGTACCTGATCTTGCAGTACAATATGTTGAAAAATCCTGGTCGAAGGAATGTCTGACAACCTCACTTCCGGCTCAAGATCCCAGCTCGCATTCATAAGACATTCAAGTTGGAAAGCATGATCCGGATCCTGAATAAACTCCTCAAGTTCCAGCAATTCTCTTTCCGTACAGGCCTGCTGCAGGTTTTTATGATATAAGTAATTGAGCCTGGTCTCTTCCATCGATTTAAAAAGGTCCTTTTAACTGATGACAAGGCCCGGACAAAAAAGGATTAGTTAAAACAGAAAATATTTTAAAATAATTTTAGATGGACTTAAAAATCGAGAGCAGAACCAATACCCCCATAAGTTCATTATGACCAGAAAGATAACTGCGCATGGTTTTACCGGCTTGTTGCAGATGCGCCTTTACTGTGTTTTTAGAAATGTTCAGCTGAATGGCAACCTCTTCCGGCTTAATCCCTTCAATACGGCACATGTAATAGATTTGCTTTTGTTGTGGAGGAAGATTTTCCAGGGCCTGATGAACAATCTTAAGGGTATCTTTATAGCTGATCTCTTCCTCTACCTGATCATAGCCCTCGGTCCAGTTTTCCGTATGCAGGAGATTTGTTTTGACCGTTGCCAAATGCTTTTTCCAAATGTTCAGTGTATGGTTGCGGCTCATCGTCCTTAAATAAGCCCCAAAATTCTCCACAGCCCTAAGTTCGGCTCTTTTTAACCAGATTTTCAAAAATACATCCTGAACAACTTCTTCTGCGGCTGCTTCATCATGAATGATCCTAAAAGCGTAACCGTAAACTTTATGTTGATAGCGTTCGAAGAGTATCTTAAAGGCAGACTCGTTTCCATTGGCCACGAATTCCAATATTTCCTGCTCCGAATCGTCTTTTCTGATTAACACAAAGCGAAGGTATTGATAAATAAATTAATTCTAATAAATACTACTATTCTACTATAATATACATTTCAACATTCGCTCCCGGAAAAGAAAATTCCTCTAAATTTGTAAAATGAGTACGACCGGTTCCACAAATGACATCTTCGACAAAGTCCTTTCTTTTATCGACACCACCAATCAGAATATCTTTCTTACTGGAAAAGCCGGAACAGGAAAGACCACATTATTGAGAAAGATAAAAGAAACCAGTACTAAAAAGATCGTAATTGTTGCCCCAACCGGAGTTGCAGCCATGAATGCGAAAGGCGTAACCATCAACTCCTTCTTTCAACTGCCCCCAGGCTCATTTTTTCCGGGCGACATTAGCCTGGAAAACCTTCAGTCCGGCATCCTCTCCATCAGCTCTATGGTTTCAGACCTGAGTTACACCCGCGAAAAAACCAAGCTTTTCAACGAATTGGAACTACTCGTTGTTGATGAGGTATCCATGGTACGCTGTGATTTACTTGATGTCATAGATTCCATTCTCAGAACCGTCAGAAAAAACAACCTGCCATTTGGAGGCGTACAAGTGCTATTGATTGGCGACTTATATCAACTCCCCCCGGTAACCAAGAGAGAAGACTGGGCCTTTTTAAACCGGGCTTACGCCTCTCCTTACTTTTTCGAAGCCCTGGTGATCAGAAGAAATCCGCTGTTACAGATTGAGCTCACCAATGTGTTCCGTCAAACGGAACCTGAATTTATCAATATCCTTAATGACATCAGAAATAACCGGATCAATGAAAATGACCTAAGTATACTCAACCAAAGATATGAGTCGTCTTTTAGCGCTTCTAACGAACTCAATCCCATCATCATTACTTCACATAACGCAGAAGCCAACACCATCAACAAAGAAAAGCTGGACGAACTGCAAGGCATGGAATATACTTTTGAGGGCGAGATCAGCGGGGAATTCCGTGATCTGAATCTTCAGGCCGAACAGAGCTTAAAATTAAAGGAAGGTGCACAGATCATGTTCATTAAGAACGATACCGGCGACAACCGAAAATTCTATAACGGCAAGATTGGAAAGGTAAAATCCATTATCGAGGGAGAAATCATCATCTCTTTTCCACAGGAAGAGGATCTGTTACTGGAAAAATCGTCCTGGCAGTCTTTTGAATACAAAACGGATACCGAAGAAGCCATTGTACAGCAACAAGTAGGCGAATTTTCTCAGTATCCCATCAAACTGGCCTGGGCAGTAACCATACACAAAAGCCAGGGCCTAACTTTCGACAGCGCTATTATTGATGCTGGAAAATCTTTCGTTGCCGGACAGGTATATGTGGCTTTAAGCCGTGTAAGAACTCTCCAGGGCCTGATCCTGAAATCGAAGATCACCACAGAAAGTTTAAGATCCAATCCAGAGGTCCTGAACTATATGAAACCCGCAAAAGAAGAAGAACTCAGCAATATCCTGGTTACAGAACAGGAAAAGTATATCCTTCAGCAAGTACTGGATCATTTTTCCTTTATCCAGATTTCCAATAGCCTGGATAGTATCTATTCCAATCCGGAGATCGTTAAGGCCAATGATGCAGATTTCAAATCCCTGCTCAGCCAACTCAACAAGGCATTGACAAACCTTACAGCCCTTGCCGATCGTTTTCAGACACAGGTAAAGCAAATCCATGCAAAAACAGGTTTCAGTGACCAGGCGGCTATTCAAACCCGCATTGAATCTGCCATTACTTATTTTTCAAAAGAACTCACCGTTCTACTATTGAACCCGATTGTAAAACAAATCCGGATCAAACCAAAAAACAAAGTCCAACAGCACATTCAGAGTGTTCTTCAAAAACAAAGACAGATCATCGAAAACCGACTTTCCCTAATGCAAATGTCTTCGAATCTGTTAAAAGACCCTATAACACCCGAGCAATATCTGGACTGGATCAGCCGTCAAAAAGCCAAAAGCCCTAAAAAACCAGACAGTCCGTCAGGACCACAACAAGCCATCACTTTACAATTGTTCTAGTAACTAAAAAAGCAAACAGCAAGGAACCTTCTGTTCGGATGAATCGTAGCACTTGCTACCTCCCAGGTAACAATGTGTTACCCCCTGCCCGGACTCCCCCCCTTTTTTATCCCCACCATAAAAACAAAAGAACTATTTCAGGACCTCAGAAGGTTTTGCCAAAAAAGCGCAGCGAGGCAAAGACTTCAGTCCTGAAATAGTTCTTTTGTTTTTCCACCGGCGGAGAAAAAATTCATTTTTATTGTAACCTTTCCCCCCTTACCTGCATCTTATAAATAATCATTATCTCCACAATATTATTTTTCATATTCAATGAATATGCGTAAAAGCGTATGTGGAAAAATTATATACCTATGACACCTAAAAATTATTCCATACTTCTGCTGATCCTGTGCGCAATCACCTTATCCACAGCTCAACTCCGTGCCCAAACCAGCACAGACACAGGAGAAATATCCGGTAAAGTACTGGATGAGAATCAAAAAGCATTTCCCTACGCGACAGTGAGCCTTTTAAATGCAAAAGATTCCACTGCCGTAAAAGGCACCCTTAGCCAGGACAATGGCAACTACCTGTTTAAAGACCTTAAAAACGGCATTTACCTGATTGGCGTATATGTTGTTGGCTATAAGAAAACATTCAAAGGCCCTTATACCATTGTGTCGGGTAAAATGGCACATCAAACCGGCAGTATACAAATGGCACCAGACGCCAAATTGCTAAAGGGCGTTGAAATCGTCAAACAAAAACCATTGATTGAAAGACAAGTGGACAAAATAGTGCTGAACATTGAAAACAGTGCACTGGCTACGGGAAATTCTGCACTTGAAATTTTGCAGAAATCTCCTGGCGTTAGCGTAGATAAAGATGGAAAGATCAGTCTCAGGGGCAAACAAGGCGTAACCATTATGCTGGACGGCAAACCAACCTATTTGTCAGAAGAACAGCTGGCCAATTTACTCCGTTCTACTGAAGGCAGTGCCATTCAATCTATCGAACTGATCACCAATCCCTCCGCTAAATATGATGCTGCCGGAAATTCGGGAATCATCAATATCAAATTAAAGAAAAACCGCAATTACGGCACTAATGGTTCTATTTACGGTGGTGCAGGAATGGGTAAATACTATAAAGCCAATGCAGGGCTAAGCCTGAACCACAGGGAGAAGAAATTTAATGTTTATGGAAATTTCGACTATGGCCGCAACAAAAGGTTCAACAGCACAGATATTATGAGGGTGAATGAAACCGTTAAAGACAAAACCTATTTCAATCAGACCAGCAGCAGTATAGGAAGCAGGAACAACAGCAATTACAAAGCAGGTATTGATTATTTTATTGACGACAACAACACCTTGGGTTTTGCCACCAATGGGTATAACAGCAATGGGGAACGCACCTCAAATGTATTGACCCTGATTGGGAACCAGCCCCTTAAAACAGATTCTTCTGTTGTAGCGGTTAATCCATCTACTTATAAATATACCGGCATGGCTTACAACCTGAATTATAAAGGAACTTTGGATACCCTTGGACAGGAAATTACAGCAGATGCTGATTTTGCCCAATATAAATCGAGGGAAGAGAGTGATTTTAACAATGTTTATTTAAATGCGGCAGGTCAGTCTTACAAACCAGATTATATTTTCACCAATTCAACCCCCACCAATGTTAAGATCTATTCAGGAAAAGTAGATTATACCTATCCAATCAATAAAGAAACCAAACTTGATCTTGGTCTGAAATCCAGTTTTGTAAAAACAGACAACAGTTTCATATTCCAGAATTTCGTCAACAACAACTTTGTAAGCGATCCTGCACGTAGCAACCAGTTTCTTTATGATGAAAATATTAACGCGGCCTATGCCAACATGAAAAGGAAATTTAAAACGACGACCGTTCAAATTGGATTGAGAGCAGAACAAACCAATTCTAAAGGGAATTCTGTTACTGATCAAAAAGTAGTGAACCGTCATTACTTTGATCTTTTCCCAAGCCTGTTCGTGAATCAGGAGCTCTCCAAAGATCACGAAGTCGGTTTTTCTTACAGCAGAAGGATTGATCGCCCGGATTACAGCAATTTAAATCCTTTTGTAAGTTACCTTGACCTCTATAGCTACAGGTTTGGCAATCCTTTCCTGAAACCTCAGTACACCAATTCATTTGAAATGTCTTATTCCTTTAAGAAAACCCTAAATGTAAGCTTTGGTTACAGCCACACCAGCGATGTTATGTCTGACGTATTGCTAACCGATACCGCTAAAAAAACGATATTCATTTCTACCCAGAACCTGGCGACACAGGATTCTTACAATATGAACGCCAGTTATCCGGTTCAGATCACCAAGTGGTGGAGTTCCAACAATAACCTTACGGTGTATTACAATAAGTTTAAAACTCCGAACTTGCTGGGCTTACCTTATGAAAGTGGAAAATTGGCTTTTAACCTGAATACCAATCAAACCATTACCTTAAACCCAACAACTAATATCGAATGGTCGGGCTATTACCAATCGAAACAAGTATATGGCACGTTGTTAATCAACGCTCAATACGGTATCGATCTAGGTTTCAGTAAATCCTTCATGGATAAAAAACTGAATTTGAAATTTGCAGCCAACGATATTTTCAAATTACAAAAAAGTGTGATCACCAGTGCCTTGCCTTCGCAAAATTATGTGGTTAATGAAAGATGGGAGAGCCAGGTTTTCAGATTGACCTGTACGTATCGTTTTGGCAGCAGCAGCATCAAAGGGGCACGTGAGCGTTCTGGTGGTTCTGAATCAGAAAGCCGCCGTGTAAAATCGGGCGGATAAAACCGCCTTAAATCTTTAGCTTTGTGCTTTTGCATTTAAACACAGAAACCCTTGTACTCTAAAGATCAGGCCAGCGCATTAAAACAGGCTTTTTGGACAGCTTTCGGCCAATACATGGCCCTGGAAAGTTCTGCCGAAGGCTTAAAGATCAACTGGATCAATTATAAAACAGGTATTAAACATCTTCATTTCAAAATGCAGGCAGACAAACGTTTTGCCTGCATTTTTATAGAAATGTCACATCCGGATGCCGGTATACAACAGCTCATGATGGAACAGTTTATCTCCTATAGAAATATTTTGCAGGCTTCGCTGGGAGAAGAGTGGGAATGGAATTTACACCAACAGGACGAGCATTATAAAACGGTTAGCCGGATTTCCACATCCATCGAAGGGGTAAGTATCTTTAAACATGAGGACTGGCCAACACTGATTTCATTTTTCAAACCCCGTATGATGGCGTTAGACACATTCTGGACTGATGCACAATACGGTTTTGAACTGTTCAGATAAACAGCTTAGTATAGAGAAACATCTGTGAGCGTAACCTCATTTTACACCCACAGATGTTATTTTTTTTTATTTTTCTACAAATTCTTTGAGAGATATACCCAAAATATGTGTCCATCCAGCATTGAAACTTGTTCTTGCAAACGAGGGATGATCCTGAGGGAAGCTTTCCAGACCAGTATGGGTCAATTTTAAACGGGTATGGTCACCTTCTTCAAAAAGTTCAAAAATCACCTCCGAAATTCCATCAGATAATTCAGGATAACTCCAGGTATAGGCAATTTTCCGCCCCTCTTCAACCGCTGTAACCACACATTTATGCAGGAACATCTCTTCCTTATCTCCGGCTTCAAATTGAAATTCAAAACCTACTTCAGGTTTGAATTCTTTCAGATCAAAATACCATTCTACCATCTGATCCCTGTTGGTTATGGCTTTCCAAACTTTACTGATCGGCGCATGATAGGTACGCTCTAAAATTAACGCTTCGGTTTTCATACATTTTTATTTTAGGTTATTGTTTTCTGGTTGTGATAAAGTAATGTTTTAATTCCAAAAAACAGGCCATAAAAAAACCGCCCTTGAAAAAGGGCGGCTATATATAAGTATTGATGGGCTGCTTATCCGCGGAGCTTACTCCAGATCAGATAAGTGGCTCCCCAGGAAAAACCTGCACCAAATGCTGTTAAAATCATTTTATCCCCTGCCTTGAAATCATTTTTATAGTCCCACAGGCATAAAGGTATAGTTGCCGCAGTCGTATTTCCGTAACGGTCAATATTTACTTTTACATGATCTGTTGAAATGTCCAGTTTCTCACCTACAGCCTGAATGATCCTCAGGTTGGCCTGATGTGGTACCAGCCAGTCTACATCTGAAGACTTCAGGTCATTCCTTTCAAAAACTTCGTTACAGGTTTGGGTCATCCCCTCAATAGCCGCTTTAAAGACCACCCTGCCATTTTGAGTAATGTAATTCAGTTTATTGGTCACTGTTTCTATGGATGATGGGTTCATAGATCCGCCAGCTTTAACAATTAACTGTTCTTTTCCACTTCCATCGGTTCTGAAAACATTATCTATAACACCAGTATGTTCTGTAGTTTGTTCCAATAACACTGCCCCTGCGCCATCGCCGAAAAGAATACAGGTATTTCTATCTTCATAATTAATGATTGCACTGTTTTTATCTGCTCCAATCACAATGACGTTTTTATACCGGCCGCCTTCAATTAAACTGGCGCCCAGCGTTAATGCATATAAGAAACCGCTACAAGCAGCATTGGAATCTACGCCCCAGGCGTTCACCAATCCGGCTTTCTCACAAACTACACTAGCCGTAGATACCATAATATAATCTGGTGTAGAAGTAGCCACAATAACACATTCTATGGCCTCAGGACTCAACTTTGCATCATTCAATAAACGTTCTACTGCTTTTACAGCAAGATCAGATGTTGCAATATAAGCGTCATTTACAATTCTTCTCTCTTTAATGCCCGTCCGGGCCACAATCCATTCATCATTTGTATCAACCATTTTCTCCAGGTCGTGGTTGGTCAAAACATTCTCAGGTACATATCCACCTAAAGCTGTTATAGCAGCATTATATCTAGTTCTCATTAATCAATTTCAATTCGGTGCGCAAAACTAACAAATATTTACAGCTACGTTACACTTTATTTTTTTTGAAATGTACCTTTGTGACAAGTCCATAACAATATGAAATATATAACTCAGCCGCTCTCCATTCTTTTTTGTGCCGTTCTTCTTCTGGTTTCCTCCTGTAAAAACAACAAAAAACTGCCTATTTTAGGCGAACGGGCTACTGAAACCGTTAAAAACGAAGATGGTACAACCCGGATAGATTCTGTGTATCAAACCATTCCGGCCTTTAAATTTTTAAATCAGGATAGTGTCTATATTACCAACGATAAATTTAAAGACAAAATATATATTGCAGATTTCTTTTTTACTTCCTGTTCCAGCATCTGTCCCATCATGCACAGGAATTTGAAAACTATCTTTGATCAGTATAAAGACAATAAAGAAGTAGGCTTTCTTTCCCATACCATAGATTTTAAATACGATAAACCTTCTGTCTTGAAAAAGTATGCACAAAAACTTGGTGTATATGGAGATCAGTGGCAGTTTGTTTATGGGCCAAAAGAAGAAGTGTACGGAATTGCAGAAAAGAACTATCTGGTTGCCGTAATGGAAGACAAAAAAGATAAAGACGGTTATGTACACCAGGGTTGGCTGGTTCTTATTGATAAAGACAAACGCATCCGCGGGGCTTATGATGGTACAAACCCAGAGGCTATTGCTAAACTCACCAAAGATATCCCCGTTCTTTTAGCTGAATATAAAAAGTAAACATGCGAAAACATTTTATAGCTGCCTTCTTTATTCTTTCCATTTCCATGATCATCTATTCCTGCCAAACCGCAGGTCAGGTAGAACAGGATATGTATTATACCAATGGCCGGGATTTATATATTAAACACTGCCAGAATTGCCATGGTGCCAAAGGAGAAGGGCTTGGTGCATTGACACCACCTTTAACAGATACCCTCTACCTGAAAAACAACAAAAGCAATCTGGCTTGTATTATAAAACATGGTTTACGCGGGCCAATTACTGTAGGTGGTAAAAACTTTGACGATAAAATGCCTGATTTTGGAAACCTTGCAGATATAGATATTGCCCAGTTGATCGTATACATTACCAATTCTGCAGGTAATAAGCAAGGTATGTACAAAACAGAACAGGTTGCAAAAGACCTCGCAGATTGCAAGAAGTAAATACAAACCTGATCTAGACGGCCTGCTTTTGGGCTAAAGGCTGTTTCATTAACATCCACACCAGCCCTACGCAGGCGTAAAGACACAACACCATTACCGGCCCCATGGTTACGGCATTGGTTCCCGGATTGCTTTGTATAAAAAGGGAGAGTAGTGATAAGCCCAGTCCGCCGCCCAGAAAATAAGCTGTTGAGGCGATACTGGAAGCTAGGCCATAATGTTCTGAAGGTATTCCATGTACTGAAATCACAGAGAAGCTGGTAAAGCAAATGGTCATACCCAATCCGGTCACACAGGCAACGGAGAGTAAGATCAATGGCAAATAGTGATCAGACATCATCGAACAGATGAGCAAAAATCCGCCTGCAACCATTAGGGCCATCCCGAGAATACCTGTTTGTTTAACATCGAATTTCTTCATTAAGCTGGGCAGTACAAATTTAGCAACCGCTGCAGAGAGGATACTGAAAGGCACCAGCAATAGACCAGCCTTTGCAGCACTGAAACTCATATCCTTTTGCATCATAAGTGACAAAAGGAATAAGAAACCTGTAAAAAAAGCGCCCAGCAACAAAAAAGCACCTATGCCGGTAATGATGGGCGGTAAGGCTAAAAGTTTAAGATCCACCAATGGCGCAGGGTGTTCTGAAAGCCTTTGTTTGAGTAAATAGATTCCGAGTCCAACTCCTGTAAACAAGGCGAGTAGTCTTCCATAGTTTTCCTGGATATGGCCAATTTCATGAACCCCATAACTCAGCAGTAAAAGACAGATCACCAATAAAAGACCTGAAATGATATCCGGGCGTTCTTTAGTATCTTTCTTAGGATCTGGATCAAGGGCAAACCAGGCAAATATCAAAACCAGCATCAATACCGGCACATTAATAAAGAAGACCCATTGCCAGCCCCAGTAGGTGGCAATCAGGCCTCCTAAAGATAAACCGCTACCAGAACCAATGGCGGCAAATGAACTGAAAATAGCAATGGCTTTACTACGCTCTCTGGTTTCGGTAAAGGTATGGGTCACAATTGAAAGTGCAGCTGGCATAATTAAAGCAGCAGCCATCCCCTGAATGGCACGAAAAAAGGCCAGTAACTCAAATGAAGGAGAAAATCCGGCACCTAAGGAAGTCAGCAGAAATAAAGCTGCTCCTGCAATAAAGATGGTTTTGCGTCCAATCACATCCGAAAGCTTCCCCCCTATGATCAGAAAGCCTCCGTATAGTAGTACATACAAAGTTTGAAGCCATTGCACCTTATCACTGCTCAATCCATAGTGGGTCTGGATAGAGGGTACAGCCAAATTGATAATGGCAATATCCAGAGCTTCCACAAAAATACCTATGGAAGCTATAATAAGAATGATGTTTTTTCTTCGAGTCATACAAATATGGAATAAAATCCTGAACAAAGGTATAACATAGAACATAAATGAAAAAAACTCTTATTTATTTAGAACAAAACACATTAAATAAGTAATTTTACAGAACAAAAGCATAAATCAAGCACAACAATGGACACATCCGCAGAACAAGAACTTCCGGTAAGCCTGGATCAAAAGGATTATGAGATTCTAAAATTGCTCCAGGAAGATGCAAAACAAACCATTCGTGAAATTGCCGGCAAGGTACATTTGAGCCCTACACCCACGCATGAAAGGATTAAACGTTTGGAAAAAGCAGGTGTAATTAAACAATACGCTGCAATACTAGACCACCAAAAAATAAATAAAGGCATCATGGTTATCTGTCAGATCTCTCTGGTGCAGCATAACAGAAAGGCTGCCGGAGAATTTCTCGATGCTGTTCTTCAGTTCGAAGAAGTGGTAGAATGTTATAATATATCAGGAGATTTTGATTTTATGATTAAGATTGTCGTAGAAAGCATGGAGAGTTACCATTACTTTTGTGTAAACCGTTTGGGAGAAGTTCCGGGGATTGCGCAGACCAAAAGTATTTTTGTTATGGCAAGCCTGAAGCAAACACATAGATTGCTGTAATAATTACAAAATGGTGATTTGAATGTTCTTATTAAAGTTTTTTTCCTGCTCAACTCAAATTCAGCAAACAAAAATTCATAGCTTTGAGGCGATGAAGTTATACAGGTTATTTTTGTTGTTATTTCTGGTAGCATTTACGGGTCAGGCCTTTGCACAAAGCAGTTCAGAACTAAAAAAGAAAAAACAAGCGATACAGAAAGAAATCGATCTACTACAAAGGAGTTTAAACACTACAGTTAAGGGTAAAAAACTTACACTGAGTCAAATCAATGCATTAAACACTAAAATCAGTTTAATGCAAAGCAAGATTGATGTGATCAACTCGGAAATGAAAAACCTGGACAGTCAGATTCACGAAAACACCACCATAGTTCATTCTCTCAAAGATCAGCTGGCACAGCTAAAACTACAGTATGCTGCAATGATCAGATTTGCACAGAAGAACAAAAATGCCTATAGTAAAATGATGTTTATCTTTGCTTCCAAAGATTTTCACCAGGCTTACAAACGAATCAAATACCTTCAGGAGTTTAGTCGTTACCGTAAAAAGCAGGCCGATTTTATCCAGGGCAAAGAAAAGAACCTCAACTATAAGATTGTTATCCTCGACAAAAGCCTGAAAGAAAAAAGCAGTTTATTGCAGGAACAGGAAAATGAACAGGATAAGTTAGGTAAGAACAAAGAAGAACAAGCTGCTGCGCTCAACAAACTCGCCAAGCAGGAGAAACAGTATAAACAGGATCTGGATTCCAGAATGAAACAAAGAGCTCAAATTGATAAGAGCATCCAGGCGGCTATCCGAAGGGAAATTGAAATCGCGAAAAGAAAAGCTTTAGAAAAAGCAAGGCTCGAAGCAGCCAGAGCAAGAGCTGCAGCATTAGCTAAAGCCAAAGCAGAAGCTGCAGCATTAGCCAGGGCACAAGCTAAAGCCAGAGCAGAAAATAAACCAGTACCTGTTGCGCCTAAGGTAAAAGAACCAGAAGAAGCGCCTGTAAAAGCTTCTTCTAATTATTTAACAGCAACACCTGAAGCGGCCAAATTATCTTCCGCTTTCCAGAACAACCGGGGCTCTTTGCCTTGGCCGGTGGCATCAGGCTCCATTACTGAAGGATTTGGACGTCACAAGCAAGGACAAGCCAATTATGACAACAGTGGAGTGACCATTACAACTGCACCAGGGGCAACTGTCAGAGCGGTGTTTGAAGGAAAGGTAACTACAGTCAGAACAGCCTTAGGCAGTTATTTTGTTTTGATTAAACATGGAGAATATTTCACCGTGTATCAAAACCTGCATTCGGTATCTGTTTCTCCTGGTGAAACGGTTTCAACTAAACAAGCAATAGGTACCATGCCTTCCGGTGGTTCTCCTGAATTACAATTTCAGATTTACAAAGGATCTGTTCCTCAAAATCCAGGCGGCTGGATTTCCAGGTAGATCTTTTAAATTCCACTGTAAAGGCCAAAACCTTTTGCAAATTCAAGGGTGGATTGTAAAGATTTAATCATAGAAGGAATTTCATCCGGATTGTATTGCCCGATATTTAAGCTGAACCAGGGCAATGTACTTGCGCAGCCAAACCGAGAGAAAGGAAAAAACTCAATGCCTGTCTTTTCCTGCAGATGCTTGCTGATGTCTTCTGCGGTGTTCAAAAATTGATCACAAGGTGTACGTTTTCCTATAATATCTATTTTTAAAGGGAGGTACAAACCACCAAAAAAGCTGGGCCCTAGCGTTTGTATCGGATAGCCATTGAATTTCATTCCATAAACCCCCACATGAAAAAGGGTCATCGCTTCAATAAGCGATTGCTGGAACTTATAGGTACTGGAATTGTATTTCTTAATATTTCTAATGTACTGACCGACATATCGCTGGTCTTCAGGATTTGCCAGGAGTGTATCCTTTTCCGATAAAACAATTTCCATTTTTTGTAAAATCTCTTCCGGACCACGACACCAGACGATATGTAAAGGTCCTGTAGAAGAAAAAGGACGGCACATCGCCTCAGCATAAATTGTATATTCCTTAATCGGACCGAAAATAGAATAACAAGTCAAGACATCATTTCTGAACAAAGTCCTCGCATACATAGCATCAAAGAAAAGATAGATCTTCTTTTGGTGAGCTTTCCTTCTTTTGTTTTCATCCAGGATCATAGCAATAATTTCCTGTAGCTGGTCTTCTTTTAGTACTGCACCAACAGGATTGGCTGGCGAACACAAACAAAGCAGTGCCGCATCTTTTAATAATGGCCGTAGTTTAGGTGATACCGGAAGAAAGTGATCTTCTTCCTCTGTTTCTAATTTCCTGCCAAAGACCCCCGTCTGGAGGGGATTGTTATGGATATACCAGTCCGGACTGGTATAGACAACCACATCTCCGGAACCGCACAGAACCTTAAAACATGCATCAATCAAAGATTGCTCTTCTGAAGCATAAAGCACTTTTTCTCCTGACATTCCAATCTGTGGAGCATCGCTGTTGTCTATAAAAAACTCTGGAGGTAAAGGGTAAAATTTAACATTTGCACCATCCCTGGTGAGGCGGCCAATCTTTTTTCCAGCAGGCTGATTTCCCATACTGCAAATCTATAATTTAATTTATTTATCCATTAGATATTTTAAACAGTAAATAAATTACAAAAATTAATTTATTCATCAGTTATTGCTTTATTTTTTGTAATTTTTGTTCCAAAATATAGAACCACAGGAGCTAAAAGATTTGTTTTAACCCATATTTTACTTCGTTCAGACTTATCAAGCTGTTTTGCCAGGGTAGGTGAAATGAAATAATAAAAACGCACAAAGAGTCTTCCTGCTAAAAAAGGCATTAATTTTTCATCTCTGTAACGACGCAAAACCCTCACTTCGACAGCATCGTAATTTCCATAGCAAACGGTAGCTATAAAGCATCCTGTTTTCGGCTTTTGTTCCTGCTGACCTTTTATAATTCCTTCTATCTGTGTATCCCTATTGTTCAACGGAGATTTTGAAACCGGCCTTACCTCTCCTTCCTGCAGACTATTTACATAGTCTACACTATCTTTAAGCCCGGCACCGGTATGGTCTTTATACAATTTGACTGCATCTATTTTCTTTCCATGGAGCAGCAGAGAGGTTAATTCTGCATCCAAATTTTCGTGAAATGACCTTTCACTTCTACTAATTGAACTCGTTCCGCTTTCCCTAAAGTGATCAACAAAGTCTTTTGCTTCCTTCAGGCCGCATTTGGCAGCGTCCATGACTAATTTAACCGCTTCAACTTTCCTGTTGCGCTGAAGTAACAAGAGTACCTGTGCTTCCTGGTCTTTTGAGATAATGATCATATCTTCAAGTCCTCAAACAGAGTACCACAATTTAAATTCGTATCTTTTTCATAAAAAAAGCATCTATTTAAAAACTATTTCTATCTTTGCGGCCCTAACGATGCGGAAGTGGCGTAATTGGTAGCCGCACCAGACTTAGGATCTGGCGCTTCACGGCGTGGGGGTTCGAGTCCCTTCTTCCGCACAAAAACAAAAAGCCTTAAAATATTTTAGGGCTTTTTGTTTTTGTAAAGCTCAACTTTCCGGCTCAAATAAAAAGACACAGGTTTCCAAATTACAGATTACGCATCAGATGAGATCCTGAAAATGTGTGATTGAAATAGGATTGTTTATATTTATGCCTTAATCTATACTTATGTCATTAGCATCTTTAAAAGCACTTTATTCGCGCGATTTAAATAAACTTAAACTCGAAATAGAATCTTATCAGAATGAACACAACCTGTGGCTCATTGAAAAAAACATCCTGAATTCGGCTGGAAACCTTTGTCTGCACCTTGCAGGCAACCTCAATACCTTTATTGGAAAAGAACTCGGACATACGGGATATGTTAGAGACAGGGATTTGGAGTTTTCATTGAAGAATGTACCCCGCGCGGAGCTGATCCGTCAAATTGACCAGGTAACCATAATCGTTGACGAAACACTGAACCAACTCCGGGAGGAAGATTTGCAAAAGCCCTATCCTGTCCTGGCCCGCCCGGAACAGGAATCGGTAGAATATATGCTGATCCACCTGGCTATGCACCTTTCCTATCACCTGGGTCAGATTAATTACCACAGGCGTTTATTAGACGTTTAACAGGGCTTTTATTAAGCTAATCTTTTTGTATCTTTGTCGCAAATGCAAGCCGTTCTATCGCTGCGATTTATCGGAGAGGAAAGTCCGGGCAACGCAGAGCATCTCGCTTCCTAACGGGAAGAGGTTCAGGGTTGAATACCTGAATTATGGAAAGTGCCGCAGAAAATACACCGCCGATGGCTTAGGCACAGGTAAGGTTGAAATCGTGAGGTAAGAGCTCACGAATTTTCCGGGTGACCGGAGAGTTGGTAAACCCCGGGAGTTGAAAGACCAAATAGGCTAACGCATGTAGGGCTGCTCGTCCGATGTTAGTGGGTAGGTCGTTAGAGATAAATGGCAACATTTATACTGGATTAATGATAGAACTTCCAATAAAATGGATGACAGAACCCGGCTTACAGGCTTGCATTTTTTTACTTTTATCCTTGTTTAATGATAAAAGTAAATATATTCGTACTCAGTAATAAAGAATATTTTGTATACCTATGGCGAAATTATTAATAATCGATGATGAGCGGGCGATCAGAAGTACTTTACGTGAAATTCTGGAATATGAGAATTATGACGTAGAAGATATTGATAACGGCGTTGACGGTCTAGAACTCATCAAAAAAAAGAAATTTGATCTCGTATTATGCGATATCAAAATGAATAGAATGGACGGAATGGAAGTCCTGGAGCAGGCATTGGCCCACAGCCCTGATCTTCCATTTATAATGATATCTGGTCATGGCACAGTAGAAACAGCCATTGAAGCAAGCAAAAAAGGCGCTTTTGATTTCATTTCCAAACCACCGGATCTGAACCGCTTACTGATCACTGTTAGAAACGCTCTGGACAGGGGTACATTAGTGACCGAGACCAAAGTATTAAAAAGAAAGGCCAGCAAAACCCGCGACATTCTGGGCAGCTCCGAATCTATCAATAAAATTAAAGAAACTATTGAACGCGTAGCTCCTACAGAAGCCCGTGTATTAATTACTGGTGCCAATGGAAGTGGAAAAGAATTGGTTGCACGTTGGTTGCACGAAAAGTCTCAGAGAGCAGACAGCCCTTTAATAGAAGTCAATTGCGCCGCAATCCCTTCTGAATTGATAGAGAGCGAATTGTTTGGTCATGAAAAAGGTTCTTTTACTTCGGCAGTTAAACAACGTATCGGAAAATTCGAACTGGCTAACGGAGGGACATTATTTCTGGATGAAATTGGAGACATGAGTCTTTCTGCCCAGGCCAAAGTACTTCGTGCACTTCAGGAACATAAAATTACCCGTGTAGGTGGTGAAAAGGAACAGGAAGTAAATGTGCGCGTCTTGGCCGCTACCAATAAGGATTTGTTAAAAGAAATTGAAGATGGTAATTTCCGTATGGATTTATACCACCGCTTAAATGTAATTAATATTCATGTACCTCACTTAACTGAGCGCATTGAAGATATTCCGGTTATTGCCCAGAACTTTCTAGAGGAGATCTGCAGAGACTATGGTATGCCGGTAAAAACCATCAGCGATGAAGGTATGGTGGCATTACAAAGACTGCCATGGTCAGGGAATGTCCGCGAACTCCACAACATGATTGAACGGTTGATCATTCTGAGTGATAAAGTGATCACTGGTCATGATGTTACTGCTTTTGCCAATCCAGGCGGTGGTACCAATATTGGAGCGGCACACAGTGTACATTCTGCAGTAACCTCTTCCAATGGAACTCCTGATTATGAAAAATTCAATAATTTCCAGGATTATAAAGACCATGCAGAGCGTGAATTCATTAAGTTCAAACTGGAGAAAAACAACTGGAATGTATCTAAAACTGCAGATGACATAGATATACAAAGAAGTCATCTTTACAGTAAGATTGAAAAATTTGGACTGAAAAGAGTTACAGAATAATCGAGGTTCAGCTCATAAAAAAATCCCCTGAGATAATCAGGGGATTTTTTTTGTTTCTTATTACTCCATATAGTCAGCCTGCCGGCTCAGCAAGGCCCTGTATTTATTAAAGATCGAGGTCTTAGATACAAACCCAACATACCTGCCCTGCTCATCTACCACTGGTAACAACCAGGCATTCTGGGTTTCCATTTTGGTGAGTACAGTTTTTAAAGCATCATTGCTTACCACTATTTCCGGAGCAGGATGCATAAGCTCGCTCACCGATAACTCTTCCTCGCCTGGTTTAATGGTAATTTTCAGGATATCCTCCATATAAATCAATCCAATAAATATCTCATCAGCATCCACGATTGGAAATAAGTTACGTTTAGCCTGCAGAATCTCTCCCATTTTTTCGGACAGCGCATCTGATTGCTTCAACACCAGATAATCCTTTTCAATCAGGTATTTCAGTTTCATCATATTCAGTACTGTTGTATCTTTATCTTCATGTGATAAAAGAGCACCACTTTCTGCCAGTGGTTTGGTATATATCGAATATTTATTTGCACTCCTGCTGATGAAATAGGAAATTGCGGAGGTGATCATCAAAGGCACCATTAAGATATAACCTCCTGTAATTTCTGCGATGAGGAAAATCCCGGTCAACGGCGCATGCATAATTGCGCTTAAAGATGCTGCCATCCCTGCAACAATAAAATTAGCGACGTTTAAATGAGCAATCCCCAATGTATTGGCCGTAAAAGCAACGAGAAATCCAATTAATCCGCCCATGATCAAACTTGGTGCAAATATCCCCCCATTCCCTCCTGCACCCAGCGTGATCAGGGTTCCAAACGATTTGGCAAATACAGTGATCAGGGTAAAAAGGATAATGGCTATAGGGAAAGTTGCATATTCTGAAAATATACTGTTACTGATCACAGCCGTGTAATTTCCACTTAACAAATTTTTGATGGTCACATAGCCTTCACCATATAAAGTTGGAAAAAGAAAAACCAATGCCCCAAGCATCAGACCTCCGATAACAACTTTCTTATAGGGATGCTGAAGCTTATAAAAGTAAGATTTGACAAGGTAGTTCACTTTAACAAAGTAGATAGAAAAGAAACCTATACAAACGGCAAGCAATACATAAAAAGGTAATGCAGGCATTACCCAGCCTTCAGTAACCAGATAGAAAAGCTGTTCTGTATAAAACAAACGGGAAACCACCGCAGCTGTGGCAGACGCAAGCAACAAAGGTATAAAAGCCGGAATAGTAAATTCAGGCAAAAGAATTTCTATAGCAAATACAATTCCGGCAATTGGACTGTTAAATGCACCGGCGATGCCTGCTGCAGCACCGCAAGCCAGCAGCATGGTTGTTTCCCGATAAGATAGACCAAGGAAACGGCCGATAACAGATCCTATTCCAGCCCCACTGGTCACAATAGGGGCCTCTAGTCCCGTAGAACCACCAAAACCAACCGTTAGGGCAGCAGTAATGACCTGTGAATAAATATTATGAGGTTCAACTTTACTGGATTTCTTTGAAATCGTAAACAGTAATGGGGTTAAGCCCGTTTCAAACTTTCCTTTCCGGATAAACCTTCTTACATAGAGTACAGAGAGCAGGATACCAATCAGCGGAAAAAAAATATATAAATAGTATTTGTAATGCCAGTGAAAACCGCTCTGCAGAAAATCTTCAATATGATGGGTAATCGATTTCAGGGCTGCTGCTGCAAGGCCCGCAAGAATTCCCACAATCAGTGCAGCAATAACGAGGAAGTTTCTGTTTGAGATTTTAGTCCTACGATATTGATTAAGGGTATCAATATAGTTCACCAATCTTACATACATGTTGTTTTATTTAACTGTCAAATTTATCCAGTAGCTTAATAAGCGTTGCAAAATCTTTTGGATATGGGGCTTCTATTACAATATCCTGGTCGTCCATACCTTTAAATACCAAGTGTTTCGCATGTAGCGCGAAGCGCTTCATAATGGGCTGTTCTTCGTCATCCTTTGCTATACGGTATCCTTTTTTGAGGTTAGAAAGGTACACAGGTTTACCTCTGTACATTATATCTCCACAGATAGAAGCACGTTGGGTGGCCAGGTGTATCCTGATCTGGTGCATTCTACCGGTTACCGGTTTACACTCTACCAGAGTATAGTGTTTATAGTATTTTATGGAATTGAAATAGGTTTCAGCCCGCTTTCCTTCTTGTCTGTCAATGGTTACATTTTTATTCCCGTCATTCAGAATCGGCAAATCGACAAAGAGATCATTAAAAACAAACTGTCCATCTACTACAGCATGATAAACTTTATTGACTTTACGCCGCTCAAACTGCATAGAAACATGTCGGTAAGCATCGGGATGCTTGGCAATAACAATAGCACCGCTGGTTTCTTTATCCAGACGGTGACAGACCTGTGCGTCTGAGGAGTATTGTTTAGCGAGGCGAAGGATATTCACCTCGCCGGAACCTCCCCTTTCGTCTAATGAAGCAACAAAGGGAGGTTTATTTACAACGATGTAATCATCGTTTTCAAATAGGATTAAGTCTTTAAAAGAGGGATATTTCAAGGATATAGTGTTCTTAGCTGCAAAAGTACTAAGAAAGTTCGAATTTATAACCTACTCCCTTAACAGTAGACACATAATTCTCTCCAAGTTTTTCTCTTAATTTGCGGATGTGCACGTCAATAGTACGGTTAGTTACGACCACAGAGTCTTCCCATATATTTTTAAGAATAGATTCTCTGGTATATACTTTACCTGGTTTGGAGGCCAGGAGATAAAGAAGTTCAAATTCTTTCTTCGCCAAAACTACTTTTTGTCCACCCTGATAAACCAGATAAGCTTCTCTGTCGATGACCAGATCTCCAATTTCTACCTTATTTTCTGAAATTTCATCATTACTTACATTTCTTCTCAGAATAGCATTGATCCTGCTCACCAGCGCTCTTGGTTTTATCGGCTTGGCGATATAATCATCCGCGCCAACATTGAATCCTGCAATTTCAGAATATTCCTCACTTCTGGCCGTTAGAAAAACCATAAAGGTGTTTTTAAATTCAGGGATCGCACGCATTAACCTGCAAGCTTCAATTCCATCCATTTTAGGCATCATGATATCCAGGATAATCAGATCAGGATGTACTTTTCTTGCGACGGCGATCCCATCCTGTCCATTGCTTGCTACAAAAACCTGATAACCTTCTTTCTTCAGATTGTATTCTACTAACTCAAGAATATCCGGTTCATCATCGACTATAAGTATTTTTTGTTTGGCAGTGCTCATATCTTTAATTATTTGTTACGAAAATAGGTAATCAAATGCAGTATTAAGTTAAAAGCAGGTTAACAAATTGTTAACAGGACAAGCTATATTAACATGAATTTAGGATTAAAGTAAGGTTTTATTTAAAAAATCTTCCAGTTGCTCTCCTCTAAGGTTCTTAGCAACGATTTTACCCTGAGGATCAATGATAAAGGAGCTTGGGATCGCTTCGATCTGATAAAGCCTTACAGTAGGACTTTCAAAGTCTTTAAGTTCACTTCCGTGTGTCCAGGTTAAATGATCTGCAGCAACAGCCTGTTTCCAGGCAGCAACATCTTTATCAAGCGAAACTCCGAAAACTGTAAAATTTTTATCTTTAAACTTATTGTAAGCTTTAACTACATTAGGATTCTCCTGTCTGCAAGGCTGGCACCAAGAGGCCCAGAAATCAAGCAGTACATATTTACCTTTAAAATCTGAAAGGCTTACCTGTTTTCCGTCAATGCTAGTCATAGTGAATGCCGGTGCGGGCTGTCCGACCTGAACGGCTTTAAGCTTTGACATCCTGGTTACAAACTCAGTTACCGCAGGATTGCTGCCAAAATTACCTTTGATCTGATCTGCATAAGCCACCATCTCTTTTTCAAAGTCTGCAGGATTAAGTAAATTAATAGCATAGAAACCGGCAAGTGATTTGGTGTTTTCCTGAGCAAATTTTAAGATCTCTTTGTTCAAACCATCCATTTCCTGGGTATATTCCGGTCTTAGGCTTTCCATAATAGCCTCTCTTTTCTCCGGCTGTTTTGCTACCTGATCATCAAATTTCTGCTGAATGGCATTGATCTTTGTCATGTATTTGTTTTTGATCGCATTCAGGGTTTCCAGTTTATCGGCTTCTTCAGCACCGGAAACTTTATAATGCATAGTCTTGTCGTTAAGATCTGCATCGAGTTTAATATCATCGCCATTTTTTGCAATGATCATATATTCATTATGTCCAGCAGAAACTTTAAAAAAGTTAACGTCTGGTGCGGCATGATTAAACTTGAACTCTCCTTTATCAGACAACACGGTGGAATCCAAAGCTACCGGGTTGGCTTTATCTAAGGCGAAAAGATAAACTTTACCCTTAGGTGCTGCATTGGCAAATTTTCCGTTAATCACAAATTTACTACTGTCTTTACAAGCACTGAAGGCTAACCCTGCCACTAAAATGTATCCTAATTTCTTCATCATCATATTTTCCATATATTAACTTAATTTCTCCTGAACAAGTGCATTCACCTTTTCCGGATCTGCTTTCCCTTTTGCCAGTTTTAAAACTTCTCCAACAAACAGGCCAAGAACCCCTTTTTTGCCATTTTTATAGGCTTTTACCTGAGGTTCATATTTTTGAAGTACCTGATCTACAAAGTTATTTAACTCATCCTGATTATCTTCAATTAATAAATTCAGTTCTCTGGCCAAAGTGGTGGCTTCTGAACCTTCTCTTTTTTCCAATTCAGGTAACAATTGTTGCAAAGCGACCTGCTGTGTGATTTTTTTATCGTCACAGAGGTTTATAACCTCTGCCAGCTGAGCGGGGCTTAAGCTGTAATCACTAATCTGAATTTCCCGATCACTCAGTAATGCTCTTACAGGGCCTACCAACCAATTGACCAGGCTTTTTTTATGGTTTACTTTGGTTACTGCCAAATTTAAGAAACTCAACAGGCCTGCATCTTCAGCCAGAATAGTTGCTTCTGAATTGCTGATTCCAAAATCATGAACCAGTTTTTTCGAAATTTCTGCTGGCAAGGCTGGCATCTCTTCTTTTAATTGTTTTAGCCATTCGTCAGAAATGACTATTGGTGCCAGATCCGGATCTGGAAAGTAGCGGTAATCATTCGCTTCTTCTTTACTCCGCATAGGTGAGGTTGTTCCTTTCTCTGCATCAAAGTTCAGGGTGCTTTGAATGATTTCCCCTCCGGAACTTACAATTACACTCTGGCGGCCAAATTCATGATCCATTGCACGCCTTACATTTCTGATAGAGTTTAAGTTTTTAACTTCACAACGTGTACCGAAAGCCTGAGTACCAACTTTACGGATAGAAATATTGGCGTCACAACGAAGACTTCCCTCTTCCATGTTTCCGTCACTGACATTAAGATGCCTTACCAGCTTTCTCATTTCGGTGAGCAACGCAGAGGCCTCTTCTGAACTTCTGATATCTGGTTCTGTAACAATTTCTATTAAAGGTACCCCAGCCCTGTTCAGGTCTACAAAAGAATAAGAGGCATTCTGATCATGTAAACTTTTACCTGCATCCTCTTCCAAATGAATGCGGTTGATCCCGATACGTTTGGTCTCTCCATTCCCAAGAACAACATCAAGGTAACCATTTTGACAAATGGGTTTATTATCCTGTGTAATCTGATACCCCTTCGGCAGATCGGCATAAAAATAATTCTTACGATCAAAAAAATTGGTTTGATTGATTGTGCAATTCAATGCCAGTCCCATTCTTACCGCTTTAGCCACTACCTCCCTATTCAGTTTTGGCAATGCTCCTGGCAAAGCAAGTGACACAGGAGAAATGTGTTCATTAGGTTTGGCGCCAAAGGAAGCGCTATCTGATGAAAATATTTTAGTATTGGTATTTAACTGTACATGGATCTCTAAACCTGATACCAGTTCAAATTCTGAAGTTTCGGCTGCCTTAGTGGTACTCATTTAAGGGGTTATATATGTAACAAAATTTATTTGTCTCCATTGCAAATATAACCAAAATAGTGGTACGAGAGGATTTCTATCAAATAGTTACATTAGATGGAGATTTAGAATTAAACCTTGGCACAGACTTTGAATCAAAGCATATACACACACAAATAAAATAAGGCTATGAAAAAATTAATTGTATTTGCATTGATCGGTTTTGCCGCAATTGCTGTAACGCCTGCTAAAGCACAGGTTAGCGTTAGTATTAACATAGGCTCTCAACCTGCATGGGGACCAAGAGGTTATAACCATGTAGATTATTATTATTTACCAGAGGTACAATCTTATTACTATGTACCCACAAGACAGTTCATTTATTTAAGCGGAAACAGATGGATTCATGCCCGTTATTTACCATCAAGATACAGAAACTACGATCTTTACGGAGGACGGAAAGTTGTAATCAACGGAGATCGTCCTTATTTACAACATAATGTTTACAGAACCCGTTACGCAAGTAATACTTATGTATACAACCGACCTCAACGGGTAGTTTACAGAGATTACGGACGTGACAACAGGCATTGGGATAACGGACGTGGCAGAGGTCACGACAACAACTGGGGAAGAGGCCACGATAACGGTCACGGACGAGGTCATGATAATGACCATGGAAATGGACGAGGTCATGGAAGACACTAAATAAAAAAGGCATCCGAATGGATGCCTTTTTTATTTAGTGTCTTCGCTAAAGAATAAAATCCAGACGACAAGCCTAAAAAATAATAATCTGTAAATCAGATAATTAATAAATTATTTAAAAAATTTTAAAAAAAGATAAAACATTTAAGCAATATCCTTCGTTATAGTTGCAGTTTGTTTGGTTTAGGTTGATCTGTGGTGGATTAACCATCTTTAAACAGGGATGACTCTCATAGTCCATCCCTGTTTCCTTTTTAAGGCTACACCTTTAACCATCCCGTAATACTCATTCTGGCTGTATTGGTTAATAAAACTTCATGCTCCAGTTCACTGCTTTGAAAAAAAACACATGTTCTGTTCAAAGGACTGATCATTTGCAAATGATCTGAATGGTGTATGCACAATTCTCCTCCGTCACTTTCTTTCCAGTCTTCATTTAAATAAATAATCATGGAGTACTTTCGGCTTCCATCGTTTTGAAACTGGTCAAGATGTTTTTTATAGAAACTTCCATTTTCATACAATGCGTAATGAAACTCATATCCCTTTATCCCGGCATAACAAGTATCATTTAAGTAAATAATAAAACGATCTATACAGTCGAAGAAGCTATTTTCATAACTATTATTATGCTTACGGTCCAACCAGTAGATTTGATCGCTTCTTATCAGCTGATCCTGACGAACAAGTTGTTCATTACCTATTCCCGCATTTCTAAATTGCTGAGCGGCATATAACTCAATAAGGTTCTGTTTCAAGTTAATGGCCAGGGAACTGGTCAGAAAATCATCAGTTACGCCTACTTTATTATCTATAAAACTATCAATGAGTTTACTGAAGATCTTCTGCAAGAAAATTAATTTAACACTACCCCGGGCAAATTGCCGGTATGGGTGAAGATAGGGTTATTATCTAGTTATTCCTCTGTCTTCTTACTAAAATCTCGTTTCGACCATGATCATTCTTTCTGATCTTGAACTTGACTTTTAAATAAGCCAGCATTTCCAGAAATGAAGATGCACTTACGTCCCGTCTTACTTCTCCATTAAATTTAACATCAGGGATATCTCCTTCATAGATCACGTCTGCATCATACCATCTCGACATCTCCCGCATAACACTTTTCAGATCTGCATTACTGAATTGAAAATAGCCATTTTTCCAGCTTATCGATTCATCCGGACGAACTTTAACCAGTTTTAAACCAGTGGCAGTTATCCAACCTTCGTCGCCAGGTTCAAGCCAAACTCTTTCCGGGGTCAAATCATCACTGGCTTTCTGAATTTTGTTTACTGAAGACAATTCCAGATGTCCTCGTAAAAGGGTTACTGTGGTAACGGGATCATCAGCATAATTACTGATGTTAAAATGACCTGCGGTAACCAGAGATTTTTGTGAGGAACTCTTGACAATAAAAGGTATAGAATCTTGTTCATTAACCTCAAAATAAGCCTCTCCTTCTAATTCGACTTCACGGACTGTTGTATTAAATTTATCTGGGTACCGAAGAGACGATGCTGCATTAAGCCATACCTTAGTCCCATCCGACAGCACAATTTTATATTGCCCGCCTCGCGGCGTTTTAATAACATGATAGGCCATTGCAAGTGGATTGGAGTTAAAATTGGTGTCATTTACCAGATTCTCTGTCTGATATAGAAGCTCTCCGCCGGTATTCTCCAGAATCCGGATGCCATTTTCTTTAGTGATTTCGCCTTTACCAATGTCTGACAACATAAATTTCTCCCCTTTGCCTAACAAGAGGATCGCTTTATAGCCTCCCGCATGGAGATCGTGATCTGCAATATTAGAGATGTTATCCAGATCGGGATGATTCTTATAAAATACAGCAGCTACTGCAGTTGCAATAAGGGCAAGACAAGCAATGGTTAGATAGATAAAGGAGCTTCTCTTGTAGAAAGGCGCCAATGTCTCGTCGTTAAGTTCTTCCTGAATGTCAGACTCGTTTTTATTCATAATTTTCAGCAAACACAAAAATAAGCAAATTTTCTTCTCCCTGTATATCCAGTTAGTGTTAACATAAAATATTATATTCTTTAAAAACAAAATAAAAAATATAATATTCTTTTTAAATAAAATTTTATAATATATAATTCTGAATACACTAAATTTGACATTCAAAATCACACTATATATGTCACATTCTTTATCACCAGAGGAAGATCAGATACTTGTTCAGCTCTTAGCTGACGTTAAGCACAATACGGAGTTTTTTATGGGGTATCCGGTTTCAAAAGACTTTAACTATGAGGAATTGATGCCTTTTCTTCAATATCCTATGAATAATCTGGGCGATCCATTTGTTCCTTCTACTTATGCAGTAGGCTCAAGAGAACTTGAAAAAGAGGTAGTGAAATTCTTTGCAGATCTTTTTAGAGCGCAATCAGATGACTGGTGGGGTTATGTTACAAACGGAGGATCTGAAGGTAATCTATATGGTTTGTACCTTGCAAGAGAACTCCATCCAAAAGGAATGGTATATTATTCAGAAGCTACTCATTACAGTGTACAAAAGAATCTTCATCTTTTAAACATGGAGAACATCACCATAAGTACGCAAGCCAATGGGGAGATTGATTATGATGACCTTGAAAACACCATCAGGATGAACAGGCAGATGCCTGTGATCATTATGGCCAATATTGGCACCACCATGACAGAAGCCCGCGATGACATTGGCCGTATTAAAGCTATTCTTAAAAAACTAGCCGTAAAGCATTATTACATTCATGCTGACGGAGCGTTATCTGGAAGTTATAGCGCCTTTGTAGAACCAAGACCTGCTTTTGATTTTGCAGATGGCGCAGACAGTATAGCCATTAGCGGTCATAAATTCCTGGGTTCTCCTATGCCTTGCGGGGTTGTTGTTGCTAAAAAATCCAACCGCGACCGGATTGCGCGTTCTGTAGCGTATATTGGTAGTATGGATACAACGATTTCTGGTTCCAGAAATGGCCATAGTCCACTGTTTTTATGGTATACGATTAAAAAGCTAGGAACAGCGGGTTTAAAGGAGCGCGCTATGAGGTGCCTCGAAGTTGCAGAATACGCCCAGGAACAACTCAATAAAATTGGCATTGAAGCCTGGAGAAACAAAAATTCTATAACGGTTAATTTTCCTGAGCCGCTTTTATCTATAAGAAAAAAGTGGCAATTGGCCGCAGAGGGTGGCTGGTCTCATATTATTTGCATGCCAAATGTGTCTAAAGCCCAGATTGACGAATTGTTAGCAGAAATCATCGTTTCCAGAAAAGACGAATTATCAATACAAAAATATTAGCATTTTTTTCTTGCTGGGTAGTGAGTAAAAATTACCCAGCAAGTCTTAAAAGTTAAAACTAATTGGAAAGAGTCGCATTATCGTCTGAACCGGAACACCATGCCCAGTAGCAGGCTCCCATTTCGGTGAATTTTTAAGAAGACGTAAAGCTTCCATATCTATAGAAGGATAAAGAGAACGATCTACTTTTACATCCGATATACAACCATCTTTTTCTATAACAAAGCTTAGGAACACAATCCCTTTAATCCTATTTGACTTGGCATCAGAAGGGTATTTTAACATTCGTTTTAAATAACGATCAAAGTCTTTAGATCCACCTTTGAATTTAGCCGGAATCTCCAACTGAGTATAATTATAGGTTTTCCCGTCGCAATAGCTTTCTCCTATAATCATCCTCCCTTCCTCGAATTGCTCTTTATACCAGTAATCATTCGCTGAACATTTCAATTTCCACTCTCCACTTTTCAAACCATCCTTATAATCCCCTTCTGTTGTAATAACGTCCCCATTTTTTTGATATGTTCTATCAACAAAATGTCCGTTACCATCCTTAACCATAATATTACCTGCAGAATCAGCCATATATATAACCTTTTCCTTCGTGAAAAAATTCAACTCAGTTCTAAATTTAGTAGCGCCAGTACTATAGTCTATTTGTGATCTCAAAGTCCCATTATTAAAATAGTGATATCCTAATCCGTCTAACATACCAGCGTTATAACGAATGATATCCTTTTTTTTACCATTCCTGTAATAAGATGCATAAGGCCCTTCATAAGTCACTGGTACTACCGTTGAAGTGTACCCTATCGTTTTCCTTGTACCGCTTGGATAGTACTCCAACAACTTAAAATTGACATCACCAGAGTCTGGTTCCTGAACAATGCGAATAAAATCTGCACTGTCCTTTTCCTTAACTTCTCGTTCATTATTTTTCAAAAAAAATACATATTGCCTTTGAGCATTTACTGTAGTGAAAAGGCCTGTAAGTATGAGCGCTAGTATTATTTTTTTCATTGTACTAAAAATTTGCTTTCAATTGTAGTGAAATAATCATTGAAGGAACAACTTCACAAGTTGATTGAATAGTTGAATTATTATGATAAAATAACTAATCAACTACTTAAGGCAAAGAAAAACTAAATGGGATATTAAGTCTCATACTCGTAGGGATTCCATGGTGCAAACCAGGAACCCATTTTGAAGATTTGAGGATGACACGCATGGCCTCCCGGTCTAAAGAGGGGTGAACTGAGCGATCCACTGTTAGTCCTGTAATTGCACCGTCTTCTTCTATAGTAAAGCTTAAAAATACCCTTCCCGTGATTTTGGCATTAGCAGCGTCATTAGGGTATCGTAGTTCATTGACTAAATACTTATTATAAAATATCTCCATCCCCCCTTGATATTCAGGCTGCTTTTCTCCTACAGTATACTTATATCCTACTCCATCCTTAAAGCTTTCACCATGCAGCATTTTCCCCAGTTCAAACTGTTCTTTATACCAGTAATTACCAGAGGAACTTGTCATTCTCCATTCTCCCTGCTTCAGTCCGTCTTTATAATCGCCTTCTTCGGTAAGTACTTCCCCGTTCTTTTTATATTCTCTCAGAAAAACATGACCATTTCCGTCCTTAACCATTACATTTCCGACAGAATCTGCCAAATAAACCAATTTTTCTTCGTTCCCAAACGGAAGGCTCGTCTGATTAGGGAAAGCAGGACGAATCGGTTCCCCGGAATAATCAACTTGCTTTTGTAGAATGCCACTGTCAAAAAAATAATAAGCAGGTCCTGCCAACCATCCCCTGTTATAATTAACAGAGGAAACCTTTTTACCACTTTTGCTATAAGATATATAGGGCCCTTCAAATTTCAACGGCATTACTGTTGAAGTGTAGCCTATCGTTTTCTTTTTACCATCCGGATAGTACTCCAGTAATTTAAAATTGACATCGCCAGAATCTGGTTCCTGAATAATGCGTATAAAATCTGCGCTGTCTCTTTCCTTCATCTCTTTACCATTATTTTTCAGAAAATAAACATTTTGTCTTTGGGCGCGTACAGCGGTGAACAGACTGATAAGTATAATCGAGAGCATCAATTTTTTCATGAGAATGCATTTTAAAAGCTGCCATGGCTTAGCCCAAAACAGCTTCATTATCTTTATTTTATTAAACCTTCAGCTTTAGTGAGCGCTGCTGCCAAACCATCCTTATTCTTACCTCCGGCAGTGGCATAGAAAGGCTGACCTCCACCTCCACCTTGTATATCCTTTGCAAGCTCTCTGACAATATTCGATGCATTTAATCCTTTATCTTTAACCAGATTCTCTGACAGCATCACTGTAATACCTGGTTTATCATCGATTAAAGTTGTAAAAACCAGGAATAAATCATCTACCAGATCCTTTACAGCAAAAGCAAGATTTTTCACCGCGTCGGCGTTCGGAAGATCTACATGAACTGCGATCAGATTAATTCCGTTAACAGTCTTTAGATGATGTACAATTTCATGCTTTAAATTGGCGGCTTGTTCAATAACGGCTTTTTCAGCATCCTTTTTTAACCTGGCGTTTTCTTCCAATAAAGAAGACACAGCTGATTTAAGATCCTTATTCCCTTTTAACAAAGCGCGCAACTCATTGAGTTCTCTGTTTTGGTCCAGAACAAAAGCTTCTGCTTTATCTGCTGTAATGGCTTCTATCCTTCTTACCCCCGCTGCCACAGCGCTTTCTGATATGATTTTAAAGTAACCGATCTGACCAGTTGCCTGAACATGTGTTCCACCGCACAATTCTTTTGAATAGTGATCGTCAAAAGTAATAACACGTACAAAATCCCCATATTTTTCACCAAACAAAGCCGTTACTCCACTTGAGATGGCCTGGTCATAAGGCACATCACGTTCTTCTTTGAGCGGAATATTCTCGCGCACTTTCTGATTCACTAAATGCTCTATTTTGGCCAGATCATCTTCGCTGATTTTCGCAAAGTGCGAAAAGTCAAAACGCAGATAATCCGGATTCACCAGCGAGCCCTTTTGGTTCACATGATTACCAAGTACTTTTTTCAAAGCCGCATGCAGCAAATGAGTTGCGGAGTGGTTATCCTGAGATAACAAACGTTTATCTTCATCAATCACTGCCCACATATCTCCTTCAAGATCCTCAGGCAAGGTATCTGTATAATGAACGGTAACTCCATTCTCCTTTTTTGTATCCGTTACTTCTACAAAGAATAAACGGCTATGGTCTTCAATACGGCCGGTGTCTCCAACCTGGCCCCCACTTTCTGCATAAAAAGGTGTTTTGCTTAAGACAATCTGGTATTGTTCTTTTCCTTTAGTACTTACTTTACGGTATTTAATGATCTTTGTTTCTACTTCAAAATCATCATAACCAACAAATTCAGTTTCAAGATCGGGATGCACCGGTACCCAATCTCCGGTATCAATAGCAGTTGCGGCTCTTGATCTGTCTTTTTGTTTTGATAATTCTTTATTATAACCAGTCATATCAATGGTCCATCGTTTTTCTCTGGCCATCAGATCAGTTAAATCAATTGGGAAACCATAGGTATCTTGTAGTTCAAAAGCAAATTCTCCGGAAATCACCATTTGATCTTTTAATATACTGTACACCCACGCATCTTCGAATGACTTTTCCAGTTCAATTGCATTTTCTGCCATCAGTAACTCCGCTTGTTTCTTGGTGTAGTTTTCAAAGCGCTGAATACCTGTAGCGAGGGTTCTGAGGAAAGATATTTCTTCTTCCAGAACAACCTTTTGAACAAAGTCTTGTTGTGCAAGTAATTCATCAAAAACACCTTTAAACTGCCCGGCTAAAACCGGAACCAACTGATTCAGAAAAGGTTCTTTTAGATCAAGGAAAGTGTAAGCATAACGTACTGCACGGCGAAGAATCCTCCGGATCACATAACCGGCTTTATTATTGGAAGGCAATTGTCCATCTGCTATTACAAATGAAATGGCACGGATATGATCGGCCATTACACGCATAGCAATATCTGTTTTCTCATCAGCCCCATAAGCAATTCCTGCTTTTGCAGAAATAAACTGAATAAGTGGCTGAAACACATCAGTATCGTAATTGGAGGCCTTGTTTTGCAGTACCCGAACCAGGCGTTCAAACCCCATACCGGTATCTACATGTTTTGCTGGCAATGGTTGTAAAGAACCGTCTTTCAGTCGGTTAAACTGCATAAACACATTGTTCCAGATCTCAATAACCTGGGGATGGTCTGCATTAACCAGTTCTTTACCGGAAATTGCAGCACGTTCATGATCAGGACGGCAATCTACATGGATCTCCGAACAAGGACCACACGGTCCTGTATCGCCCATTTCCCAGAAATTATCTTTTTTATTACCTAATATAATGCGGTCTTCCGGAACATACTGTTTCCAGATTTCGTAAGCTTCAGTGTCCTGAGGCAAACCTTCTTTATCGTCTCCTTCAAATACAGAAACGTAGAGTTTGTCTTTTGGTATCTTATAAACTTCTGTAAGTAATTCCCAGCTCCACGCAATGGCTTCCTTTTTAAAATAGTCACCAAAGCTCCAGTTTCCCAACATTTCAAACATGGTGTGATGATAAGTATCAATCCCCACCTCCTCTAAATCATTGTGTTTACCCGAAACACGAAGACAACGCTGGGTATCGGCAACACGCTTATATTTAATAGGGGCTTCTCCCAAAAACAAGTCTTTGAACTGGTTCATTCCTGCATTGGTAAACATCAGTGTTGGATCATTCTTAACCACAATTGGAGCAGAGGGAACAATATGATGTTGTTTAGATTCGAAAAATTTTAAATAAGCGCTTCTGATTTCTTTAGCTGTCATCCTTCTAGTTTATTATGCAACAAAATTAAAATTTTATTGCGGTATTCTACTAAAATCCCTTTACATTTGAATGCTTTAAATAAATGCTATAAACAGCTAATAATCAACATCAAATTATGCCGTACAAAGAAAGGGAAATTAATAAAATGTATTATACTATGGGAGAAGTGACGGAAATGTTTGGTGTAAACGCTTCCCAGATCAGATTCTATGAGAAAGAATTTGATGTATTGCAACCCAAGAAAAACAAGAAAGGAAACCGTTTATTTACACCTGCGGATGTAGAAAATCTAAAGATCATTTTTCACCTGGTCGATGATAAGGGCTTTACCCTAAAAGGAGCTAAAGAACATTTAAAAAACAACAGTGGCGAGGTTAAGGAAAATCAAAAAATCATCGATTCCTTAGAGAAACTCAAAGACTTTTTACTTAAGCTCAACGAAGAAATATAATATTTTAAAGTAAATAATTTTTATTCAGAGAAATATTACCTCATTTTAAATGTAAACACATTTAGAATGATTAATTTATTTTGGAATAAATCCGCATACCGTTTTCTGCTTTTAGTATTTCTTATCCCTTCAATTTCAAGGGCGCAAGAGCAAACCATTATTAAGGAGATTGTAGAACGTCTGGCACCTACCTTACCGGATGATTATGACCTCTCAGAGCTCACTGAAAGGTTAAATTACTACGAAAAACACCCTGTCAACCTAAACCATACTTCGGCAGAGGAACTGAAGAATTTTGTATTCTTATCTCCCTTGCAAATCAATAACCTTTTTGCACATATACTCAGTAACGGCAAATTACTGGCAATTGAAGAACTGCAGGCAATTGATGCATTTGATTTGGAAACCATTTCAAATCTACTACCATTTGTAACCCTGGGGGAATACCCTGAAATTGAAATCCCTTCCTTTAAAAATTTACGGAGCAAGACAAACCAAAGCCTGATGCTTAGATATGCACAAGGGCTGGAGAAACAAAAAGGCTACAGAGACCTCCCAGGCAGCAGGTATCTCGGAACGCCTGGAAAAATACTTATTAAATACCGCTATAATTACAGTGACCGTTTTTCAGCTTCTCTTGTATTCAAGAAAGATGCAGGTGAAGAGCTTTTCAGCGGAAACAATAAATACAATCTTGATTTCTTCTCGTTTTCACTAGCTTTTAATCAGCTTGGGAGAATGACCAAACTTGTTATTGGAGATTACAGTCTTCAATTTGGTCAGGGCTTAACTTTATGGTCTGGCTTTGCGTTTGGCAAGGGACCTGACGTAACCAGCGCTGCAAAAAAAGACCTCGGATTAAAAGCCTACATTTCTTCTAATGAATCTTCATTTTTCCGAGGGTTGGCTGCCACGATAAAAATAGCCCGACGTCTTGAATTTTCGCCCTTCATCTCTTATAAACATGTAGATGCAAGTCAAAGGTTATTGCCTGATGGCGAATATGGGCAAGTCAACATCAGTGCCAGCGGCCTGCACAGGACAAAATCAGAAATCCAAAACAAAAACAGTCTGGGCCAATTGGTCTATGGCAGTGCGTTGCAATATCTCAGCAACAACTTAAACATAGGGGCAATAGCCTACGCTTCTCATTATCAGAATCCATTTATAACGGGTACCAGACCTTACGATGCGAAAGGTTTCACTGGAAAAGATCTTTTAAACATCGGCTTTCATTACAATTATAGTTTTAGGAACCTGTATCTTTTCGGAGAGCGGGCTCAAAGTCCGGGCGGGGGAGCAGCAATGGTTAATGGGATCATGGCCAATCTTTCCCATCACCTGTCTGCGGTACTGCTCAACAGAAACTATGACGTCGATTACCACAGTTATTTTAGCCAGGCTATAGGCGAAAACAGCGATGCTGCAAATGAAAAAGGTTGGTATACCGGCTTAAATTATAATATTGATAAAAAATGGAGTGCATCCCTCTACGTCGATATCTTTCACTTTCCGTGGCTAAAGTACAGAGTAGATGCAGCCTCCTCGGGCTACGAAGCACAAGGGCAACTGGTTTATAATCCCTTTAAAACTTTCAAATTAACAGCCAGATTCAAAACAAAACTCGACCGGCAAAACACAGACTCTAAAGTATCCGTAAAATATCTTGAAGCGGTTAGCAAACAAAACTGGAAGGTAGAAACCTTCTGGCGGCTAAACAGAAAGATAAGCTTTCAAAATCGTATAGAAAGGTGCAGATATCAAAAGGGCGAAGGCATCGCCGAAAACGGCTATCTTTTTTGTCAGGATATTGACTACAAACCTTTGTCTTCCCGTTTATCCGGAAATTTACGCCTGGCTTATTTTCATACAGACAGCTACGATTCCAGATTATATGCTTATGAGGATGATGTTCTTAACGGATTCGCTTTTGGCATGTACAACGGTAAAGGACTAAGGTTTTATCTTAATCTCAAATATAACTTATCCCGAAAGTTTGACTTGTGGACCCGTTATGCCATATTTATCTATCAGGGGGCAGAAACCGTCGGTTCAGGACTGGATGAAATTCAGGGAAATATCAAATCAGAATTAAAAATTCAACTCCGTTATCAATTCTGAAAATGGAGTTAAAACGACAGGAAACGATCTTTCTTCAATTGCCGCTGCTTTTCGCAACAGGAATTGTTTTGGGGTACTCCTCTCCTTCTATCTTTCTGCTAAATACATTATTAACGGCATCTGTGTTGCTGTTTATTGGGTTACTCTTACTGAATTTCTTTTATTCAACACTTAGAATCTATCGCTTTAAACATCGCATATTATTAATGGTGTATCTACTGATCATCTTTTTAGGTGCTCTACACTACCTTTTACAAAAGGAATTGCTCCGAACAGATCACTTTTCCAAGGCTAAATTTGAATTACTAAAAGTACAGATTACAGAAGAACCACAGCTCAGAAATAATACGCAACTGCATTTCGTAGCAAAAGTAACAGGTGGTTTAACCAAAGGAAATTATCAGGCTTGCACAGGTCATCTGCTCATCTCTGTTCAAGTCAACAATCGGGGACTTCTGCCTTTAAAATATGGAGATGTTCTTATTGTCAAGGCAAAATATCAGGTTGTAGCTGCACCTCTACTCTCTTCAACATTTGATTTTAGGTCCTGGCTGGCCATGCAAAATATTTACCATCAGGCCTATTTTAAAAAAGAAGACATCAGGCTTCTAAAACGTAACAAAGGCAATCTATTGATTTCTTATGCACTGAATTTGAGAAAAAAACAGGTTGATATCTATAAAAAATTCATCAATGATCCGCAAGCCTATGCAGTTGCTTCAACATTGATCCTTGGTTACCGATCAGATCTTAGCTCCGAGACTTTAGATGCCTATGCTAAAACGGGGACTATCCATGCCCTATCTGTTTCCGGAATGCATGTTGGCATCATTTACCTGGTCCTTAACTGGATCCTGTTTTTTTTAAACCGAAGCCCTCCGTTGTTGTTCCTTAAAGCGCTATTCATTATCCTGATCATTTGGTTTTATGCTTTAGTTACGGGCTTCTCGCCTTCGGTGCTGAGATCGGCAATCATGATTACAATTCTCATCCTCTCCAAAATACTTCGCAAAAAAACAAACAGCTATAATGTATTAGGCTTCTCTGCCTTTAGCCTGCTCCTTTATGAGCCATTTCTTCTTTTTGATATAGGTTTTCAGCTTTCCTATCTGTCTGTTATTGGTTTGATCTGGCTTCAGCCGAAGATTTGTACATGGTTTTCTTTTAAGTCCAGATGGATGAATAAACTCTGGTCTATCTTAGCTATGTCTTTATCTGCACAACTTACAACCTTTCCTTTAAGCATCTACTATTTCCACCAATTTCCGGTCTATTTCCTTTTCAGTAATCTGTTTATTATGATTCCGGCAGCGCTCATGATGTATATAGGACTAATTATGCTTTTGTTTAAATTCTATTTTCTGGCCGCTCCATTTGAATGGCTAATCTGTTTCACTAATTCCGGCCTGCGATGGATTTCGGATTTACCATTTGCCAGTATTTCTGCCATATGGATTAACCGAACAGAACTTTTATGTCTGAGTACAGGTCTTATCTTATTTACCTTGTCTTTAAGCTATGCAAAGAAGAAGCTTCTTTTTACTTCTCTGTTTTTCTTTTCGCTGTTGGAATTATCTATGTTTTATCAGCAAATTCTTGCCCAAAGGCAACAAAAAGTAATTGTATTTAGGCTCAAACGAAATTATACAGGTATATATATCAAATCAAACAAAGCAATATTAATAACGGATGTGTCTCCGGAAAGCGCTGCTTTTAGATTTTATATTAAGCCCTATCTGGATCAGCATCGGATTACGGAAGTTGATTTTAAATTTAGCTACCAGGGTTTAAAGAAAATAAAGCATCTTTGATTCCTGATAAAGCTTATTATTTATACTATGATAGAATCGCTGGTTTTATATTCGGTAGAAGACCGCATTGCTACAATAGCATTGAACAGACCGGAGAAGCGCAATGCATTAAATCCGGAACTGATCAGAATGTTAACAGACAAAATGCTGGAAGCATCTAATGACGAAAATGTTAAAGTCATTATACTTAAAGCTAACGGAAATACCTTTAGTGCAGGTGCTGATTTGGTCTATTTACAACAATTGCAACAAAACTCATATGAAGAGAACCTGGCCGATTCAGAAAATCTGAAAAACCTTTTCCTGACCATTTATCAATTGCCTAAAGTTGTTATTGCACAAGTAGAAGGTCATGCAATTGCAGGCGGATGCGGATTGGCTACTGTTTGCGACCTGGTATTTTCAGTTCCGGAAGCCAATTTTGGCTATACCGAAGTTAAACTAGGATTTGTTCCAGCCATTGTATCCTGTTTTCTGATGCGTATGACCAGTGAAACTATCGCCAAACAAATCTTATTGACAGGCGACCTTTTCACCGCAGCGAAGGCCTTGGAATATGGTTTAATTAATTTTGTAATAAACAAAGAAGATATTAGTCAAAATACCAGAGATTTTGCTTTAAATTTGTGTAATAACGCTTCATCCAATTCCTTGATGGTCACTAAACAGCTTATTGGTCAAACCACCAATCCGCATTTAGAAACAAGCCTGGACATGGCTGTGCAAATGAATGCGAAAGTACGGGAAAGCGAAGACTTTAAAAGAGGCATAGCTTCCTTTATTAATAAAGAGAAAATAAATTGGTAACCTTAAATAGTAAATTATGTTTAAATCAATAAAAACAGGCGTTTTAGCGCTCATTTTAATCAGCTCAGCAATTTATGCACATGCTCAGAAAAAAATCCAGCAGGGTGTAATCGTTTATGGCATAGAGTACAATCTGACGCCTGAACAAAAAGCAGCCGTGGATGTTTCGGCACTTCCTTCAGAAAATAAATTGGAATTTAATGGAAACATCTCAAAACTGGGAATGGAAATGGGTCCTGCTTTATTAACGATCTTTAAAGACGGTTCTACAGATAACGGCCTTCTATTGATCAGTATTCCTGTTGCGCAAAAACAATTTGCGGCTAAAATGTCTAAGGAAGACATGGAAAAACAAACTGGAGGAATTAAATACAGCGACTTCAAAGCTACAGGAGAAAAACAAGTTTTATCTGGTTATAATACCGAAAAATACACGTATAAAGACAATAATGGCGGTACTTATGAGCTGTGGGCGACAAAGGAAATTGAACTTACACCAGGTGCTATAAACACCGAGTTTAAAGAACTTAAAGCAACACCTATTAAATTTACCGTAACACAAGGTGGTGTAAAAACAACCTTAACTATAAAAAGCATTAAAGAACAAAATGCAGGCCCTTTTACTTTAGATGTACCTAGCGGTTATGAAGTAAAAACAATGGCAGAGTTGGAGGCTATGAGAGGCGGAGCCTAATTTCATGCTGAAAAGTCTTATATTTTTTATTCGCTTTTATGTATTCTGGTTAATCTTCTTTTTTACAGACAGAGCCCTGTTTTTGGTACTTTACCACCAGAAACTGGGTTCTGTCTCTATACAGGAGATACTGGCTACATTTTATAATGCGATCCCCATAGATCTTTCTATGGCGGCTTACATTACCATAGCTCCATTACTGATTTATCTTTTCTGGCTTTTTAAAGGTCGTTTAACGGTAGAAATGAAATGGCTGACTATATACAACACCATACTGATCGTCCTGTTCAGTTTGATCTCTGTGATTAACTTTAACATTTATAGAGAATGGGGTACAAAATTGAACGCCAAAGCAATTGGTTTTGCATTCAGCTCTCCTAATGAATCCTTGGCTTCTGGTGCCTCCTCTCCCCTGGTTCTGACCTTTTTCATACTAGGGATGCTGATTGTGACCAGCCTACTGCTTCAGAAATTACTCCTGAGCAGAAAACTCACGTTTATACAATTTCCTTTATGGGCAAAAACTACTGTCTGCATTTTATTGCTGGGCATTAACTTTCTGCTGATCAGAGGAGGCTGGGGTGTAACCACTATGAACCAGAGTTCTGCTTATTTTTCTGACAGGATCATTTTAAACCATGCAGCAGTCAATACAGAATGGAATCTTTTTGCCAGTGTCATCGCTTCTTTAAGTGCACATAAAAACAAATATCTCTATTACAGTAAACAACAGGCAGATGAAAGTGTAAGGGATCTTTACCATGTAGAAAAGGACACAACTTTAAATATCCTGACTACAACAAGACCTAACGTGGTGCTTTTTATTATGGAAAGCTTTACAGCAGACCTGACCAAGGTATTGGGAAATATGAACGATGTTACGCCGCATTTTGACAGCTTAACGCATCAGGGTGTGCTGTTTAGCCATATTTATTCCACGGGCAACCGGACAGATAAAGGTATCATCGGCACATTGGCAGGTTTTCCAAGTCTTGCGGCTGGAAATCTCGTAAAGTATACCAGTAAAATGCATAAACTACCTGCCATTTCCCAGGAACTTAATAAGAATGGTTATTCAACGGCTTTCTATTATGGGGGTGAATCTGAATTTGACAATTACAAGGCCTTTATCCTGACTCACGGTTATCAAAGACTAATCGACAAGAATAAGTTTGAAGACAGTGAGCTAACTTCAAAGTGGGGAGCCTATGACGGTGTGGTCTTCAACAGGCAACTCAAAGATCTAAAAACGATTAAACAGCCGTTTTTCACGACCACCATGACCTTAACCAACCATGAACCTTTTGAAGTTCCTGGAAATTATAAATTTGGTTCCGCAGACAATACCCATCGTTTTAAAAGCACTGCTTTTTACACCGATTCGTGCATCAATGATTATTTAACCAAAGCAAAAAAAGAGGCTTGGTATAAAAACACCCTTTTTATCTTTATTGCTGATCATGGCCATATCCTGCCAAAAGAGACTAATGAAGTCTATATGCCACAACGTTACCATATTCCTCTTTTGCTTTACGGAGAAGTGATCAAACCGGAATTCCGGGGAAAAACGTTTAGCCGCATTGGTAGTCAGATTGATCTGGCTTCTACCCTTCTTACGCAGCTGGGCATGAACGCCAGCCAGTTTACCTGGAGCAAAAACCTTCTGAACCCCTATACCAAACCTTTTGCTTTTTTTAGCTGGGACAACGGTCTGGGCTTTATCAATCCAAAACAATCTGTTACTTTTGATAATACAGGGAAAAGGGTATTGTACAACGACCTTAAACATCAGGAGGAACAAACACAGGAAACTCTTAAACAGGGTAAAACTTATCTGCAAAAAGTATATCAACAATTTATAGAACTCTAAACATGAATGTAAAAAACATCGCTTTTAAGCTAAGCTTTCTGGCTGCTTTGTTTTTCATCTTTATCCAGGCAAAAGCGCAAAACAAAGGTGAAATCAATTGGACAAAAGAAGGAAATTCCTATTACGAGATTTCCGGGGGAGAAATTGTATCCCTAACCCTTCCAAAAAATGATAGGAAGACCGTTATTCCGGCAAGCATACTCGGTATGAAGGGGTTAAACGAGTATAATATCAAATCTTTTAAACTTTCTGATGACGGTAAAAAAGCCCTCATCTTTACCAACAGTAAAAAGGTATGGCGCTACGAAACTCGAGGCGATTATTATGTAGCCGATCTAGCCAGCAATACCATTACACAAATTGGTAAAACCCTACCTGCTTCTTCATTAATGTTTGCCAAGTTTTCTCCTGATGGAACTAAAGTTGCCTATGTAAGCAAACACAACCTTTATGTGGAAGATCTTACAAACGGCACAAGCAAAGCCCTGACCACAGATGGAACAGATCGTTTGATCAACGGAACTTTTGACTGGGTATATGAAGAAGAATTCGACTGCCGGGATGGTTTCAGATGGAGTCCTGATGGTCAATCCATTGCCTATTGGCAGCTGGATGCCCGTAAGATCAAGAATTTCCTGATGATCAACAACACAGATTCTATCTATCCTTTCACTATTCCGGTAGAATATCCAAAAGTTGGGGAAGATCCATCCTCCTGCAAGGTTGGAATTGTAGATGTCAATACGGCTAAAACCTCCTGGATACCTGTTCCTGGAGATAATATACAACACTATATCCCAAGAATGGACTGGATCCCGGGCAGTAATGACATTATTTTGCAGCAGTTGAACAGGGAACAGAATGAAAGTAAACTTTTTGTTGCCAACGCAAAAACAACTGTTGTGAACAATATCTATACAGAAACTGATAAGGCATGGATTGATGCCGGAGAAGAGTGGAAATGGTTGAACAACAACAAAGAATTTATTTGGGTAAGTGAAAAAGACGGTTGGAAACACTATTACAGAATCAGTAAAGATGGAAAAAGCCAAACCCTCATTAATAAAGGAAATTATGACGTTATTGAAAGCTTGCTCATTGACGAGAAAAACAATCAGTTTTATTTTATTGCTTCACCAAACAATGCCACTCAAAAATACTTGTATAAAACCAAACTGGATGGCAAAGGAAAACTAGAGATGGTAACTCCATCTGTTTTACCTGGCACACACCACTACGACATCTCTCCAAATGGAGTATATGCCTTCCATACCTATCAGAATGCCAACTTAAGGCCAATCTCTGAATGGATGAATTTAACCACTGGTAATCCGTTTACGATGGATGGCAGCATCACCAACCAACTTGGAAGAACACAGCCACCCAAAAACAAAGTAGAGTTTTTTAAAGTCAAAACTGAAGATGGAATTGAGCTTGACGGATGGATGAAAAAGCCCGACAATTTTGACCAGACTAAAAAATATCCTGTCGTATTTTATGTTTATGGAGAACCCGCTTCACAAACTGTAACCGATACCTACGGTGCCGGACGTGATTTCTTATACGCAGGGGACATGGCTAAAGATGGTTATGTGTATATTTCTCTTGAAAACAGAGGTGCCCCAGCCCCGAAAGGAAGGGAGTGGCGTAAGAGCATTTACCAGAACATCGGACGTCTGAATATCAGAGATCAGGCAATGGGTGCAAAAAAAGTCCTGGAATGGTCCTTCATTGATAAAAGCAGAGTGGCTGTATGGGGATGGAGCGGAGGAGGATCTTCGACGCTCAACCTGATGTTCCAGTATCCGGACATCTACACTACAGGAATTGCCATCGCAGCTGTAGGTAATCAGCTTACCTACGACAACATTTATCAGGAAAGATATATGGGCTCTCCGTTGAAAACAAAAGAGGCCTATATTAAAGGATCACCAATCACCTATGCAAAAAACCTGAATGGTAATCTACTCTATATCCATGGAACTGGCGATGATAATGTTCACTATCAAAATGCAGAAATGCTGATTAATGAACTCATCAAAAACGGAAAGGTATTCCAATTCATGGCCTATCCAAACCGAACACACAGTATAAACGAAGGCGAAGGAACAAGCAGGCATCTTGCGCTAACCTACACCAAATTCTTACAACAGAATTGTCCTCCCGGAGGAAAATAAATAACAAAAAACAGCTGTCCAAAAGGCAGCTGTTTTTTTTTGTATTGTGTTTATTTAATTAATATTTACTATTTTTAAATTAAATAGTTGTTATAAATATTAAAAATCAAATGAACCGAATTCATCTGGATGCAACAGACAGGGCTATCTTAATTCTCCTACAACAAGACGCTAAATTAAATAACAAAGAAATTGCAGCGCAACTTGACAAATCAACAAGTGCAGTAAACGAAAGAATCCATAGGCTGAAGAGAAATAAAGTCATAAAAAGCTATAGCGTCATTCTCAACCAGGAGCAGCTCCCCCCCTTTCAAACCATTTACTCGCATATTCAGCTTAAAATACACACCAAAGAAGTTGCACAGGAATTTATGGAAACGACAAGGCCTTTTCCTGAAATTATCTCTTGTAATCAGGTTACCGGTCCAATTGATTTCATTCTTAAAATCCTCACTAATGATCTTTCTGCCTATTACAGATTTCTCCACGAAAAGATTATTCCCCTGCCCTATATTGGCCTGATCAATACCTATGTTAGTATCAGCGAGGGGAAAAACGAAAACACATTTCCACCTCAGTTATTGATGATCTGTTTTGCTTTTAAGAGTTGTATCTGCATTTTTCTTCAAAGTATCTTTTTTACTTTCGGAACTAGTGGATGCTGAAGTTTCCGGAGCACGGAGCTGCATTTTAGTGCGATCGCAACTTTGAAGGAGAATAACAGCTAACACCATGAATAAGATTTGTTTCATTGAAAATCGTTTTTTAGACAACACAAACCTACAAACTAAAACAGTGATTTTTGAATTTTAAATAAATTTTAAACATTTGATTACCATATGATTACAATTGACTACAAAACCAATATCGTCAACTATCAAATAAACAACATCTATAATATATAAATCCAAACCAATCCAGCCCTGAAATGTTATTATGCACATGGCCCTCATCCAATTTACCAGCAAAGGCATCTACTGTAGGCAAGGTGATTTTTACATTGATCCATGGAAACCGGTTAAACTAGCAGTAACCACGCATGGACATGCAGACCATGTGAAATGGGGAAATCAGGCCTATTTGTGTCATGAATTAACTAAATCTATCTTGCTACAGAGACTGGGTGCCGACCTGCAGATCCAAACACTTCCTTACCGGCAACAAATTGATATCAATGGCGTAAAACTCAGTTTTTTTCCGGCAGGCCATGTTATAGGTTCAGCTCAGGTGAGACTGGAGTATAAAGGAGAAATTTGTGTGGTATCTGGAGATTATAAAGTAGAGTATGATGGAATCAGCACTGCATTTGAACCTGTAAAATGTCACACATTTGTATCGGAAAGTACCTTTGGCCTTCCGGTCTACAAATGGCAGCCCCAGCAAATCATTTTTGACCAGATTAAAGATTGGGTAGCGGCCAATCGTGACGAGAATAAAACTAGTGTACTTGCAGCATACAGTCTTGGCAAAGCCCAAAGACTGATCAAAGGCTTGGCGGGGTATGGAGAAATCTACGTTCATCAATCCATTGCGAACCTGAATGAAGGTTTTATAGACGCCGGTATCAATTTGCCCAATACCATTCGCATTACACCCGAAACGAAAAAAGAAGATCTCCAGCGTGGAATCGTTATCGTCCCCCCTGCACTTACCGAAGGCCGCTGGATCAAAAGCCTTCTTCATGCTGCCACAGGAATTTGTTCTGGCTGGATGCAGGTAAGGGCAGGCCGAAGATGGCGCAGTGCAGACGCGGGTTTTGCTCTAAGCGATCATGCCGACTGGCCTGGTCTACTCAGTGCCATCAAAGCCACAACAGCAGAAAAAGTATTTGTGACACATGGATACAGCGCTATTTTTTCTAAATATCTTAATGAAATTGGTATTGCTGCAGAAGAAGTCAAAACACAATACGGCCAGGAAGAAGAGAAGGAGGAGGTACTGTGAAAAGATTTTCTCAATTGATCCATCAACTGGAGATGAGCAATAAAACCAATGATAAAATAGCAGCTTTGGTGAGCTATTTCAATGAAGCCGATGATGTTGACAAGCCTTATGTTATAGCCATGTTTACTGGTAAAAGACCAAAGAGACCGGTCAGTACGGCATTGCTCAAACAATGGGCTATAGAAAAAAGCGGCATTCCTGATTGGCTGTTTTCTGAAAGTTACCACAATGTTGGCGATCTGAGTGAAACCATTTCACTCATCCTACCCTCACCAACACGTCTGGTTAACCGTAAGCTTCAGGAATGGATCAGCGATCTGGCCTCTTTGCAAGGAAAAGACGATACCTTTAAAAAAACCTTTATCTTATCTGCATGGGATAGTCTGGATACCCAGGAACGTTTCATCTTCAATAAACTTATATCTGGAAATTTTAGAATTGGAATATCCGGAAAAATGCTGGTGAATGCACTGGCCAAACAGAGTGATACAGCGAGCAGTAAGATTATGCATAGCATTATGGGTAAATGGGAACCTTCCCAAATTACCTATCAGGACCTTATTGGAGGCGCTCATGTCAATACCGATAATTCCTGGCCTTACCCCTTCTGCCTGGCCTATGCTTTGGAAGTTGAGCCTGAAAGCCTGGGTGCTCCGGAAGAATGGCAGGCAGAATGGAAATGGGATGGAATACGAGGACAAATTGTAAAAAGGAACGGAGAGTTGTTTATCTGGTCGAGGGGTGAAGAACTGGTTACGGAGCAATTTCCGGAACTTCATTTTCTAAAAAAAGAACTTGAAGATGGTACAGTACTTGACGGCGAAATTTTATCTGTAAAAGAGGGAAAAGTACAGGCTTTTAGTATCTTACAACAAAGACTCAATCGTAAAACCATTAATAAAACCCAGCTAAATGATGCTCCTATAGGATTCTTTACTTACGATCTACTGGAATATAAAGGAGAAGATAAAAGATCAGATGTACTTAGTGTACGCCGGAAACAGCTGGAAAAGATTATTTATAATTTGAAGACTAAAAATGTAGTTCTTTTATCACCAATAGTTAAATTTGATAATTGGCTGCAACTTGCAAAAACAAGAGAGGGTTCAAGAGATCTGAACAGTGAAGGGCTTATGCTTAAAAAAGCAGACTCTTTGTACCATTCTGGCCGCAAAAGAGGAGATTGGTGGAAATGGAAAATTAACCCCTATACAGTAGATACGGTAATGATTTACGCGCAAAAAGGTAGCGGCCGAAGAGCTAATTTCTTTACGGATTATACTTTTGCAGTTAGACATGGTGATCAGCTCATCACCATCGCGAAGGCCTATTCTGGTTTAACGGATAAAGAAATCAAAGAAGTAGATACCTTTGTGAAGAAAAATGCAATTGAAAAATTTGGACCTGTTCGCACGGTAAAACCCGAACTCGTTTTTGAAATTGCCTTTGAGGGAATTGCTGAAAGTAAAAGACACAAAGCCGGCCTTGCACTCCGTTTCCCAAGAATAGCCCGGTGGAGAAAAGATAAAAAAGCAGACGAGATCAACACCTTAGATGATTTAAAACAACTTTTACTGTCCACCTTAAAGACCTCGATTCATGGAACTGAACAAGAGTAAAGGTTATAGACAAGTGATCAGCTGGCTGAAAAGCAAAAAAAGAAAACCTTTCCAGTTTCAAACTGATGCCTGGCAGTATTATGCAGAAGGTTACAGTGGTCTGGTCAATGCACCAACTGGATTTGGAAAAACCTTCTCTATCTTCCTTGCGGTGGTTATAGATGAACTCAACAAGAGAGCAGATCAAAAACCAGTTTCAAAGAAAACAAAAAAATCGGCAGATGGGTTAAGATTGCTTTGGATTACGCCGCTCCGCTCTCTTGCCAAAGATCTGGCCAGAGCCATGAATGAGGTTTGCCAGGAATTAGATCTGGGATGGCATGTTGGAATCCGTAATGGAGACACTCCTCAAAATGAAAAACTGAAACAAAAGAAACAAATGCCAGAAGTGCTGATTATTACACCAGAAAGCATTCACTTGCTATTGGCACAAAAAAGCACTTTCAATTATTTCGATCACCTGGAATGCATTGTTGCAGATGAATGGCATGAATTGCTAGGAAGCAAACGGGGTGTTATGGCAGAGCTAGCCATTTCCAGGATCAAAGGCTTGCTTCGGAAAAAACATCCCGAAAGATTGCTGAGGGTATGGGGCATTTCGGCCACCATAGGCAATCTGGAACAGGCCCTGGAAGTATTGGTACCCGATCAGGAACTTTTAAAAACGATTGTAAAGGCAGATCTGGAAAAGAAAATTATCATTAAATCTATTCTTCCTGATCATATAGACATGCTCCCATGGGCAGGTCATCTGGGCCTTAAGCTGGCCAATAAACTTCTTCCTGTAATCCACAAAAGCAAAACAACACTGATTTTCACCAATACACGTGGTCAGGCCGAGTTATGGTATCAGGCCTTACTTGCACAAGACGAAAATCTGGCTGGCCAGATTGCTATTCATCATGGTTCTATAGATTATGAACTTCGAAACTGGATTGAAGATGCGTTGCATTCTGGTATTCTTAAAGCGGTCGTTTGCACCTCTTCACTCGATCTGGGTGTAGATTTCAAACCCGTTGACACTGTAGTTCAAATTGGCTCTCCAAAGGGCGTTGCACGCTTCCTTCAACGCGCAGGGCGCAGCGGACACTCCCCTCATGAAATTTCCAGAATCTATTTTCTCCCGACACATGCCCTGGAACTTGTAGAGGCTGCAGCCATCAAAGAAGCCGCAAGAACCAATAACATAGAGAGCCGGGAGCCCATTGTTATGGCATTCGATACCCTCATCCAGTACCTGGTTACACTGGCTGTTGGAGATGGCTTTGACGATGAGCAAATCTTTTTTGAAGTTAAGCAAACTCATGCGTTCAAAGAACTCCTGCCTCAGGAATGGAACTGGATCATGCAGTTTATCACCACAGGAGGCGAGAGTCTTACCGCTTATACCGAATTCAGTAAAGTAAACAAGGCTGAAGATGGATTATGGAAAGTGGAAAGCCGTCAAATTGCTATGCGCCACCGACTTCATATCGGTACCATTGTAAGTGACGCCATGCTCAAAGTAAAATACCTCAGTGGTGGTTATGTGGGTATGGTCGAGGAGTCTTTTGTTGCTAAAATGAAACCCGGTAGTAACTTCACACTGGCCGGCAGGGTGTTGGAATTCATTATGATTAAGGAAATGATGGTATTGGTTAGAAAGAGCAAATTAAAACATGCTATGAGCCCAAGCTGGATGGGCGGACGCATGTCTTTAAGCGCCAATCTCGGTTCCACACTTCGGAAAAAGTACAATGAAACATTAGATAAGACCCATCAGGATGAAGAACTTGACTTCATCTTTCCTTTATTTGAACGACAGGCAAAAGTTTCCCATGTTCCCAAAAGTGATGAATTTCTAATTGAACTTATTCAAACCAGAGATGGATTCCATTTATTTGCCTATCCCTTTGAAGGCAGGCAGGTACATGAAATTATGGCCTCCCTCATTGCTTACAGATTGAGCAGGAAACAACCCATCACTTTTTCCATTGCCATGAATGACTACGGTTTTGAACTCTTAAGTGAGCAACCCATTCCCTTGGATGAACAGCACATCAAAGAACTGTTCAGCCCTGTAAATCTTGCAGCCGATATTGTGGCCAGCATTAATGCTACAGAAATGGCGCGCCGAAAATTCAGAGACATTGCCTGCATTTCTGGCCTCGTATTCCAGGGTTATCCTGGTAAATATGTTGCTAATAAACATTTGCAATCCTCTGCTGCACTATTTTTTAACGTATTTAGTGATTATGATAAACATAATTTATTATTACGCCAGGCTTATGATGAAGCATTTTATCAGCAGATTGAAGAACCCAGACTGGCCGCAGCTTTACATCGCATACAGTTGAGTACAATTATTTTGATAAAAACAGACAGGTATACCCCTCTCTGTTTCCCCATCAAAGTAGACAGTTTGAGAGACAATATGAGCACAGAAGAACTGAGCCAGAGAATTGAAAGAATGACTGCTGAAGCAGAAAAAAGAAATATCAAAAAAAGATGAATATTACCTGCAGAGAAGAACAGCTCCTATTAGATAAAGAACGGGCGATTTACTGGCCCTCAAAAAAAATGCTGATCGTTAGTGACCTTCACATTGGCAAATCCGCCCATTTTAGAAAGTCTGGCATACAGGTACCCAATGCCATCACCCATACCGATCTTCAGCGCCTAACCTTGCTGATGAGGACCTATCGTCCCGAAACATTATTAATTACCGGTGACATGTTCCACAACAACATCAATAGCGATGCAAATGCCTTTATGGACTGGAGAAAAAAGATCAGTGACTTAAACGTCGTGCTTATTAAAGGTAATCACGATGCCTTGAAAAACGAAGATTATCAGGCCCTGGAAATAGAAATTCATCAAAAGGAACATCTCTGTTATCCATTTCGGTTTATACACGACCAACCGGCTGAAGCTGATGAATACTACAATCTGACAGGTCATATTCATCCTGGCGTAACACTCTATGGAAAGGCAAAACAACGTTTGCGTTTTCCTTGCTTTTATTTTGGCAGATACGGTGCTATATTACCAGCATTTAGCGTCTTCACCGGACTAAAATCTATAAAACCGGAAGAAGGAGATCGTTTCTATGCCATTACACCAGACCGGATTGTAGCAGTTTAAAGATCCATCTGTTTTAACAGCATTTCAACTACCGTACGATCTGTTTTAAAAGTTACATCTTCAACTTTCAGATCCTTCAGTTCGATCCAGCGAAAGGACTGTGTGCTGTTTTCTGCAAAATCAAAAGCCTCTGTTTTAAAGGCCATTTCAAGCGGGTTCAAGGCCTTTACAAAATAATAAATACTTAAGATTTGACTATCATTAAAGGAAGACTGTTCATAAAAATCAGTAGTATAGAAATGTTCCAGGACCTCGATCTCCACATTACATTCTTCCATAAACTCACGTTTCAGCGCATCCTTTAAACCTTCTCCCAATTCCAATCCACCACCGGGAAACTTACTAAAACTCTTGCGTTCTGAGAACTCATCGCTGATCAGCAGACCTTTATCCGGATCAATCAGTAAACCATATACTCTTACATTAAAATAGCTCATTTCTGGTCAAAGTGTTTTTTGTTCTTGGTTGCGTTCTCTATCGTCCACTTAATCTCACCTGCATAATCCTCCTGTCTCACCGGGCATTCTTTTACCTTACAATAATGGCAGCATTCAGGCAAACACGGATCTGCATGAATAAACAATTCTGTACTCCGCTCTCCACTGCCATTGACCAGTTTATCGATAGCAGAGATCTCTTTATGAACTCTGTTCAGGTCAAAATAATATGGAAAAGTGAAATGACAATCAATATGAATATCTGCGCCGTATTGTTGTGCACGAAGATTATGTACATCAATCCATGGTTCTTCCCGGTTGTCTTGCAATACCTCAACAATGTTTTTAACCAATTCAATATTACTCTCGTCCATCAAGCCCCCAACAGATTTCCTTGTCAGTTTATAACCATTGTATACAATAAAAATTCCCAGCAGGATAGAGATTACACCATCCAGCCAATAAATCTCGGTGGTTTTAATTAAGATCACCCCAACCACCAGTCCTGCACTGGTTATGGCATCCACCATTAAATGTTTACCATCCGCCTCCAGCGTTAAAGAATGGTGTTTTTTCCCGGTATTGATCAAAAAATAACCTGCCAGTAAATTTACAATGCCCGTTGCGCCTATAATCAATGCGCCCTCAAATAACTGTTTGATCTCCGTTGGAAAGACTAGGTCATGAGCAGATTTGAAAATAATAATGATTCCCGCCAGCCCAATCAATACCCCTTCTACAAAGGCCGAAAAAAACTCTACCTTACCATGTCCATAAGGATGGTTTTCATCTTTAGGTAAGGTAGCCAGGTAAATACTATAAAATGCAAAACTGCTGGCCATTACATTCACAATGCTTTCTGCAGCGTCCGTAAGTATAGCATTGGAATTGGTGATAAAATAAGCCGCAAATTTTGCGAGCATAAGCACTACGCTAACGCATAGAGCAACAAGGATAGCTTTTTTCTTAGGATGCAAACTTCAGTAATTAGCATCCAAAAATACGGTTTAAGAGTTAAAATATATTAAAAAGTATTTTTTTTAGTTTAAAATTCCGCCAGGTTTCTATATTTGCTTTCTCACAAAATTATATTTTGCTTTCGCACAAACTATTATGACATTTTTATCCAAGAGAATCAATAACCTCTCAGAATCGCAGACCATTAAAATGGCAAAACTCGGTAGAGAACTATCCGCAAAAGGGGTAGATGTAATCAACCTGAGCTTTGGTGAACCAGATTTTTTTACGCCAGAACACGTTAAGGAAGCGGCTAAAAAAGCTATCGACGAAAATTATTCTTATTATACTCCGGTATCGGGGTATCCGGAATTGCGAAAGGCGATTGCTGAGAAGTTACTAAAGGAAAATGGACTAACGTATAATTTTGATCAGATTGTTGTCTCTACAGGTGCCAAACAATCCCTGGCAAATGCGGTAATGTGCCTGGTTGACCCGGGACAAGAGGTTATTGTACCAACGCCTTACTGGGTATCTTATTCTGAAATGATCAAACTTGCCGAAGGTGAAACCGTATTCATCAACGCAACTGTTGAGCAGAATTTTAAAATCACACCGGAACAACTGGAAGCTGCTATTACACCAAAAACAAAACTCTTCATGTTCTCTTCTCCTTGTAACCCTACAGGTTCGGTTTACAGTAAAGAAGAACTGGCTGGTTTAGTCGCTGTATTTGAAAAGCATCCCAACATTTATATCCTGTCAGATGAGATCTATGAACACATTAACTTTGTAGGCGAGCATGCTTCTATTGCATCTTTTGATTCTATCAAAGACCGCGTTGTAGTGATCAATGGTTTCTCTAAATCTTATGCCATGACAGGCTGGAGAGTGGGTTATATTGCTGCAAATAAAGAAATCGCAAACGCAGTAGATAAAATGCAGGGTCAGATCACTTCAGGTACCTGTTCTATTGCACAACGCGCGGCATTAAAAGCTTACCAGGATGGACTGGATACTGTTCATGAAATGGTTGCTGAGTTTAAAAAACGCAGGGACATCGTTTACGATCTGCTTAAAGAAATCCCTGGATTGAACGTTAATCTTCCTGATGGAGCATTTTATTTCTTCCCTGAAGTAAAATCTTTCTTTGGAAAAAGTGCCGACGGACAAACAATCAATAATGCAGAAGACCTTTCTTTGTATCTACTGAATGAAGCACATGTTTCTACTGTAACCGGTGAAGCCTTTGGAAATGACGATTGTATCCGTATTTCTTATGCGGCAGCTGAAGATAAGTTAAGAGATGCTGTTTCACGAATTGGAAAAGCATTGGCTAAATTGAAATAGATTGTAAAAAAATGTAGAGAGGGTGTATTCATAAATTATGAATACACCCTCTTTTTTTATATCGCGAGGTTACTCTCCTATTTTAGGATAAAAATAAAACTCGATATCTTCTCCGGTAAGCTGCACATCCAGTTTTCTTCCATTAGCTTTCGCAAAGAAACAAGTCTCCACTTCTATCTACACAATTCTACCATGGCAAACAATCAGTGAAAAAACACTTACAATAACCTCCTTAAACTTCCCATATTTTCAATCGCATGGCCTATTGTGTTGTTAAAGTAAGTATACACTTGTTTGCCTTCCTCCAGCCATTCGTTGATATAGGAAGCATACTCATATAGAAATGCTTCCGAATAACTTCCTTTATAATCTCCTTGAGGACCATGAAAACGTACATACACAAAATCAGTCTGGTTATCCATAAACACCCCTCCTTCTGAGAGCTTGTCATGTAAAACAAGCGCCATTTCATGTCGGTCCATCATGTCAAAAGTGTCTTGCTGATACCAACTCTGATGCCGAAATTCAACAGCAACCCTCCATTCAACGTCTGGATCGGCCTTTCTGAGCCTGTCCAGTAGCCGCTCTACAAGTGATAAATGCACCGATCGTACGCTGCCTGGAAATTGCACCAGTAAGCAACCTTTTTTATGGCCTACCGCCGAGATCCTCCTCATAAAATCATCAACAGCTTCCAAACTAAAATTTAATGATTTATTATGTGTAATTTCTCGCCACAGCTTAAATGTAAACTTAAAATCATCTGGAACCTCAGTAGCCCACCTCGCCACCGTAGAAGCCAAGGGTACTTTATAAAATGAACTATTTATCTCAATACTATTATACAGAGATCCATAATAACACAAGCGGCTTTTTGTTTTAAAAGCTTCTGGAAAAAACTCCTTGTTAGGAACAGGAAGTAATAAACCGCTGGTTCCGGAATAATATACGCCCTTATTGTCCATACAGTAGTCAATTAAGAGCCAACATGCTCATGTTCTTCTATTTCTTTTCCAATCTCATCCACATAATTTTGATCTACCCAATCTCTTGTTTCCCAAAGAATACTCGAATTGCTATCATCATGATATAGGTCTGCCAGTTTGTTTGAACCTCTGAAAACCCTGTAAACACCATCCTCCTGTGGATATACCGTCAATCTAACTCCATGAAGACAAATCGTAAATGGATCCATATTTTACTCGTTTTACCAAATAGAACGACTAGACCTCGGAAATGTTTTTATTTGTTATCCACACAATCATTGTTATTCACACTGTACAGACTACCAAATGACCATAAAAAATCAATTAAAGTGAAGGAGTATAAAAAGAGGTAGAGTTTGATTTTTTCTTCTTTTTACGTCCAAGCCAGATCATAAATCCGGTAACGGGTAAACTTGCGGCTATAAAACTACCCATAAAAGCTAGAATTTTACCCGGCAAGCCTAATACCACACCAACATGAATGTCATAATTCATCCGGATGAGTTTCTCTCCACTGTTCTTATCTTTAAAATTTTCGCGCCCAAGCAATTTACCCGTAAACTGATCTAAGTACAAAACGTCTGTATCATAATAATCTTCTTTGCCTCTGTACCCATTGATACTAATCGTGGCCGACTTTGGAGCTCCCCGATCAGGTAGGTATAGAAGAATACGCCTTGCATCTGGGAATTGCCGCTTTGCAACGTCAAAAGCAATATCAATTGGGTTCTTTAGAACTGCTGCTTGAGAGTCTGAAGCAAAGCTGATCTGTTTTGGGGGTGTTACGGACCTGGACGCAACCACATATACTACTGTTTGAAACCAACTCATTGCCCATACCATTCCGGTTAGTGCTACTACCAGCGTAATCAGCATCGCATAAAATCCAGGCACATTATGAAGATCATAGTTCAGGCGTTTAAATTTAGCTTTCCAGCTTATTTTAAAACTCTTGTTAAAATTGGCCTTTTTAAGGTTTTTAGGCCACCATAGAATCATTCCGGTGATCAGCAATATCACAAATATAAGTGTACTATAGCCTACGATCGGCTGCCCATATGGCGTATTGAGTAACAAACTCCAGTGCAAGTATTTCACAATTACAAAAAATTCCTTTTCATAATCAATTATACCGGTTACTTTGCCCGTATATGGATTTATAAAAGCCGATTTATAGGAATCTACAGCACCGAAAAATGTAAGGGCTTTGGGATCCCCTCCTTTAAAATACATAAACTCCCAGGCTCTGGAAGGATCACTGTAAGTCGTTACAGATACATTCGGAACATCTAAGGCTTGCTCTGCTGTACTCTTCATTTGATTTAAGGGAAGTATTTTGGCATGTACTGGTGGTGTAACAAAAAACTTCTTACGGTAGATTAATTCGGAAATTTCTTTTTGGAAAACAAAAATACAGCCGGTCACTGCCACAATAAAAACAACAATACCCGAGGCCAGTCCAAGCCAAAGGTGTAAAACACCCGCAATTTTTCTAACTCTGCTTACAGGTTTCTTTGCTTTTTTAGGCATTCTACCACCCACAGCAGCTGGTGACCCTGCAATTATTTCCGTCCTTTCGGATCTTTTTGTTGGTAAACTTTCTATCACAGGCTCTTATTTAGACCTAATATAAATAAAATGCAATATTAACAGATTTTTTTTAAGAAATAAAGAATTTCTAATTTAATTATACCTCTAAAGTTCCGTAGAGGATAAGTATGTTTGCCCTCTATTTACTTAGCTCAATAACGATGAAGAACGACTTTAAACTTGCAGGTCTCGCACTAAAAACGACTACTACAAATGAAAATGGACAATGTGCCAGAGATTGTGAAAAATCATGGTCTGATTTTGCAGCCGGTCATTATTTTTCCCGTATACCCGATAAATTAAGCAATGAAGTTTTCGCAGTTTATCATAATTACGAAGGAGATCATACACAGCCTTTCTCCTATTTCATAGGTTGTCAGGTAAATATCGATGCCATTCTCCCCTCAGAATTGGATACACTTGTAATTCCCGAAGCCAAATATCAAAAATTCGAGGCAAAAGGAACCATGCCACAAAGTATAATAGATACCTGGATATCGATTTGGAACAGTGATCTGCCAAGAGCCTATCAGGCAGACTTTGAAGTTTATGGCGAAAAAAGTCAGGACTGGAACAATGCTGAAATTGAGGTTTACATTTCCGTGCTCTAAAAAGCAAAGATCAGGTCTTAAGACCTGATCGCTTCTACAGGATCCAGACGCGAAGCTGAATAAGCTGGCCAAAATCCGGAAATGGCACCAATGATAGCCGAAATAGAAACTCCTGTGATCACATTCTTCAAATCAAGTACAATTTTAACATCAAGTGCATAGGTGAACAAAAGCGTAATCAGGTACACCAGCAACAAGCCAAAAGCTCCTCCCAGTAAACACAATGCTATTGCTTCAAACATAAATTGTAATAAAATAAAATAATTCTTTGCACCTAAAGATTTCTGGATTCCAATTATATTAGTTCTTTCCTTTACCGAAACAAACATAATATTAGCAATACCGAAACCACCAACAAGTATCGAAAAACCACCAATAACCCATCCGGCGATATTGACCATTTTAAACATGACATCTAGCTGATTGGAAAGAATAGTAGCCTTATTCAAGGCAAAATCATCTTCGGCACCAGGTCTTAAACGGTGTATAGAGCGCATCACTCCTCTTAATTCACTTTCTACCTCCTCTTGTGCAATATTATCCTTCCCCCTTACTGTAATTTGAGGCCCGTACATCTCATTTTCCACATCAAACAAGCCTTTGGCAAGATTAATCGGAATCAAAACATTTTTATCCTGTGATACCCCAAGCATATCTTCCCCTTCTTTTTTAAATACCCCAACAACAGTTAATCTTCTTCCCATCACTTTTATCTGTTTGCCTACTGCTTGCTCTCCTGAAAAAAGGCCATCAGCAATGTCAGCGCCCAAAATGATTACGGGAGCGCCGGACTGTCCTTCGTTTTCGGTAAAATATCTCCCATCCTGAAAATCAAAATTCCAGGTTTTATCATAATCCTGGGAAGCGGAATTTAAAGTCACATTTTCAACAGAACTGCTTCTATATTTTATAGTCCTATTGCTTGCCGATGCTTCAAAACAAATCCCCTGCACATTTTCAAGACGTTCCTTTAAGGCTGTAAAATCTCTTATGCTGGGCTGAGGCCTGTTCATATATTTCCACCATGGATAATTGTCGCCAAACATCCACGGCCATTTTTGAACAAACAATGTATTTGATCCTAATTTATCTACACTTTCCTGCAGCTTATGACGTAAAGTATCTACAGCAGAAAACACCGAAATAATGGTAAAGATACCAATGGTAATACCAAGTAAGGAAAGCATGGTACGAAGTTTATTCTGGCGCAGAGCGTCTGCTGCAAACCAAAAACTTTCGCCTATAAGTCTTAAGATCATCATAATTCCTGTTTAGACCAAAAAAACCTAAAAAGGTTACAGCGAATTGCAGGATATTAAAAAAAATACATTTTGGTACTATTTATGCAGTTATAAGGATAATTTCTAAATTAGGAAATTTATTTTGTAAATTTGCGCCCTTAATTATTACATCGAAGAATATGAAGTTATCTCAATTTAAGTTTAATTTACCTGAATCATTAGTTGCCAATAATCCTTCAGAACAAAGGGACGAAGCCCGTTTAATGGTTTTGCATAAGGATAGTGGCAAAATTGAACATAAAATATTTAAAGATGTTTTAGATTATTTTGATGATCATGATGTGATGATCTTAAACAACACCAAGGTTTTTCCTGCACGTTTATATGGAAATAAGGAAAAAACAGGCGCTACAATTGAAGTGTTTTTGCTCCGCGAACTGAATAAAGAGTTGCGTTTATGGGACGTTCTTGTTGATCCTGCACGTAAAATCCGTGTTGGAAATAAATTATATTTTGGTGACGATGACCTTCTTGTTGCAGAAGTTGTTGACAACACGACCTCAAGAGGTCGTACCATCCGTTTCCTGTTTGACGGAACAGACGAAGAATTCAGAAAAAACATCGAAATTTTAGGAGAGACACCTCTTCCAAAATACATTAAAAGAAAAGCTACGGCTCAGGATAAAGAACGTTATCAAACTATTTTTGCAAAGCATGAAGGTGCTGTCGCTGCCCCTACTGCAGGCCTGCACTTTAGCCGTGAGTTGATGAAAAGACTTGAACTTAAAGGCATAAACTTTGCAGAAGTAACTTTACACGTGGGCTTGGGAACCTTCAGATCTGTTGAGGTTGAAGATTTGACCAAACACAAAATGGATTCTGAACAATTTATTATTGAGCAAAAAGATGCTGATATTGTAAATAAAGCCCTGGAACAAAAAAGAAAAATCTGTGCAGTAGGTACAACTTCTATGCGTGCCATTGAGTCTGCAGTATCTTCTGGAAGAACATTGAAAGCAGCAAATGACTGGACAAGTAAGTTTATCTTTCCTCCATATGATTTCAGCATTGCAAATTCCATGATCACCAATTTTCATACACCAGAATCTACTTTATTGATGATGGTAAGTGCATTTGGAGGTTACGAATATGTGAGACATGCCTATGAGGTGGCTTTAAAAGAAAAATATCGTTTCTATAGCTATGGCGATGCCATGCTGATTATCTAATACAGATTCTAAACACATCATAATAGGAGATTTCGACCACTGGTAGAGATCTCCTATTTTTGTTTAAACCATTCTTAAAAGATACAGATGAAATATTACGCAATAATAGTTGCAGGCGGATCAGGAAGCAGGATGAAGGCAGCTATAGCAAAACAGTTTTTGTTGCTTAACAACAAGCCGATTCTAATGCATACCCTTGAAATTTTTCACCAGTGCAAATTACAGCCCGAAATCCTGCTGGTTTTAAATATCCATGAGCACCATCGCTGGGAAGAATTATGCAAGCAGTACAATTTTAAAATACCTCATCAGGTGATAAAAGGAGGAGAACAGCGTTTTCATTCTGTAATGAACGGTCTAAAAGTCACGAAAGGTAAAAGTATAATTGCGGTACATGATGCTGTAAGACCTCTGTTGTCCGTAGATCTGATAGAGCGCAGCTTTAAAGCTGCTGAAGAAAACGGGAATGCTGTTGCAGCAATTCACCCAACGGACTCTGTAAGAACCTTAAAAGGGGATAAAAACGAAGCTTTAAACAGAGATGAGGTTTACCTGATACAAACTCCGCAGGCATTTCAATCGGACCTACTCAAAAGAGCCTATAAACAGCCCTATAGAAATAACTACACAGATGACGCCTCAGTAGTTGAGCACGCAGGCTATAAGATCCATTTAATAGAAGGAGAAAGAGAAAATATTAAAATCACACATCCTTTTGATTTGGAAATCGCATCAACGTACATGAATACAAAAAGCTCCTGAATATCAGGAGCTTTTTGTATTATATTAAGCAGCTCTGTTGATCACTTTTAAGATAATTGCAATAACAGCAATTACTAATAAAATGTGAATCAAGCCTCCGACATCACCAAAGCCGTGAAAGAAAAAGCCAATAACCCATAGTATTACCAATACCACAGCAACCAGATAAAGTAAATTTCCCATAATGTAGATTTTTAGTTGTTAATTAAATTTGGCATGCGTTAAACATTTCCTGACATTACCTAAACAATCTTCGTTCCAAAAATAAAAAAGCCCCGCGGTTGGCGGGGCTTTAAATGGGTTTTTAATATTCATCTTCGTTAAAGAAGAAGTCATCCTTGGTAGGATAGTCAGGCCAGATCTCTTCGATAGTTTCATATGGTTCACCATCATCTTCCAGCGCTTGTAAGTTTTCAATAACTTCTACCGGAGCACCTGATCTTATGCCGTAATCAATTAATTCATCTTTTGTTGCAGGCCATGGAGCGTCTTCCAAATGCGATGCGAGTTCTAATGTCCAATACATATGTTATACTATTAGTTATTCTTTTTTAATTCCGCAAAAGTATATTAAAAAACTTGATGAAAACAAACTTTTTTTTCCACTTTATTTTTAAACACGGGGAATCCAAATATTCTCCTCCGTTTTAGCATCGAAATTCAATTTCCGAGCCAAAACAAATAAATAATCACTTAATCTATTCAAATAAATGGTCATTTTTTCGTCAACAAAACTTTCAGAAGCCAGATGCACCGTAAGTCGTTCCGCCCTTCTGCAAATGCATCTTGCTATATGACAGTAAGAAACCACGGTATTTCCCCCCGGTAATACAAAGTGCTTCAATCCAGGTAATATCTCATTCATCGCATCCATTTCTTTTTCCAGCAACTCAATGTCACTTTCATGAAGGTCAGGAATTTTCATTCTGGATTTCTCCGGATCTGCAGCAAGCGAAGCACCAACAGTGAACAAACGGTCTTGGATTTCTTTTAGCACCTCCTGATGATGAGCATCTATATCCTGGCACATAATCAGCCCGAGATAAGAATTCAGTTCATCTACGGTACCGTAACACTCAATACGCAGATGAAATTTAGGAACACGGGTCCCTCCTATTAATGAGGTTAACCCCTTGTCACCGGTCTTTGTATAAATTTTCATCGTCTTTATCCAATCGTTTCAAAATCATCACCCTTCTCTTGCAGAACTGTAAGTCGTGGCGAAACGGTCTTAATATCGGTATTTTGAAAATCATTTTCAATCAAACCATCACGCATCCTTACAATACGATGGGCATGAAGTGCAATGTCCTCCTCATGGGTAACCAGGATAATCGTATTTCCCTTGCTGTGAATCTCTTCCAACAACCCCATGATCTCTATAGAGGTTTTGGTATCCAGGTTTCCCGTAGGTTCATCGGCAAGTATGATAGAAGGGTCATTGATCAACGCTCTCGCTACAGCAACACGCTGGCGCTGCCCGCCCGAAAGTTCATTTGGTTTGTGAGTAACCCTATTTCCAAGTCCCACATTTTCAAGTGCTATCTGTGCTTTTTTATTACGCTCAGTTTTACTCATCCCGGCATAGATCAGCGGAAGCGCAACATTATCAAGAGAAGTAGACCTTGGCAACAGATTAAACGTTTGAAAAACAAAACCAATCTCTTTGTTTCTTACTTCAGCAAGATCATTCTCACTCATATGGCTCACATTAATACCATTTAGAATATAATCGCCCTTGCTCGGTGTGTCCAGACAGCCCAAAATATTCATCAGAGTAGACTTACCAGAACCCGAAGGCCCCATTAAAGCGACAAACTCCCCCTTATGTATATCCAGAGAAACCGACTTTAAAGCATGGATCACTTCGGTTCCTATCACATACTTACGTCCAATATCTTTAATGTGGATCAACGGTTTTTCCATAATATTTTATTTTTAGACAGCTCACCGGGACCTAATGTTACAGTCCCTTACTATTTTTCTATGATCTTAGGTACCATAAAAAATTCCTCATTATGCTTCGCTGCGTTCATTAATCCTTCTTCCCTGCTCAGTTCTACCTTAACCTGATCCTCTCTCCAAACATTTACCTGCGGATTCATATACACCAATGGTTCTACTTTATCCGTATCAAGCTCATTGAGTTTTTCCATAAATGTCAGCACCTTGCTCATCTCTCCTATAAGATGATCTACTTCCTCCTCCCTGATCTCTATTCTGGCTAGATCAGCTACTTTATGTATGGTTTTCTTATCTATATTCATTACACTGCAAGTTTACTATTTATTATCTCAAATACCTGATCTTTCAACAAGTCCTCTTCTCCCAATTTCAAATCCTTTGTGCTAACTGCCTTGTGAACGTAAATATCGCAAATCCCCGGACGACTTCCATATTTTGCACCATCATCAAACATCTTTTTCCAAACATTCATTGTTACCGGAACAATACGCACCCCCTTTTCAATAGCTAAACGAAAAGCACCGTTTTTAAACGGCATCAGCGCCGGCGGATAATGTTCCTCACCTATCCCACCCTCCGGAAAGATCACCAGACTCATTCCCCTTTCCAAATTGTCACCCGCTCGCTTAAATGCACGGAAAGCAGACATACGGCTCTCTCTTTTCACAGGAATATCTACTGTACTGAAAAAAATCTTAAACATAGGATGCCTTAGCAGCTCCTCTTTCCCCATAAAATGGAACCTTCCTTTGGCCAGGATGCAAAGAATCATCACATCCAGGTTAGAAGTATGATTCGCACAATAAATATAAGTTTCTCCCTTCTCCAGAGGCTCATCCAAATTGATCCTAAAGAAAATACCTGTTAAAAAACTGCACAACAAGCTGTTTGCTTTTCTCAGCTTATTCAGCGCACCATACCATTCTGTTTTTCTGGAAGTTATATAATAGAAAGGATAAAAGATCAGAAAAAGAAACACAATAACAAAAACAACATACATCCTATGGAGTAATCTTAAGTTCTTAATCATCAATCCAAAATTAGTAAAAAACGCCATATGCGTTTAAAGTTGCAGCCGCAAATCTTTTTTTTTATTAATTTCGGCCTATGAAAGAAACGGTTGTTAGTGGTATACGCCCAACAGGGAAACTACATTTAGGAAATTATTTTGGTGCAGTAACCAATTTTGTAAAAATGCAGTATGATTATAACTGCTATTTTTTTATCGCAGATCTTCATTCATTAACCACACACCCCACACCTCAGGACCTTCATGGCTATGTGAAACACGTTTTAGTGGAATACCTGGCCTGTGGCATTAATCCCGAAGAAACAACCATTTATATCCAGTCTGATGTTCCTGAAGTAGCAGAATTGTATTTATATTTAAATATGAATGCCTATATGGGCGAACTGGAGCGAAGTACATCATTTAAAGATAAAGTACGTTCACAGCCCGACAATGTTAATGCAGGCTTATTAACCTACCCAACCTTAATGGCTGCAGATATTCTGATCCATAGAGCGACGAAAGTTCCGGTTGGAAAGGACCAGGAACAACACCTTGAGATGACCCGTACCTTCGGAAACCGCTTCAATAGATTATATAATACCGATTTCTTCCCCGAATCATTCGCTTTCAGCTACTCAGAAAACCTGGTTAAGATTCCAGGCCTTGATGGAAAAGGAAAAATGAGTAAATCAAATGGAGAGAATACCTGTATTTACCTGTCAGACAGCCCTGAAGATATCCGTAAAAAAGTTTCACGTGCGGTAACCGATGGTGGTCCGACAGAAGAAAACCAGCAGAAGCCAGAAGCAATCCAGAATCTTTTTGACCTGATGAAAATCGTATCTAGTGCAGACACTCTTAGTCATTTCGAGGACCAGTACAATAAAATGGCCATCCGATATGGTGATTTCAAGAAACAACTGGCCGAAGATATGATCATTACAAACACACCAATCCGTGAAAAGATTGAAGAAATTTCGAAAGACACGCTGTACCTAAGACAGGTAGCTAAGCACGGTGCCTTAAAAGCCAGAGAGAGCGCACAGAAAACCATTAAGGAAGTAAGGCAGCTGATCGGTTTTAAACCTTTTTAACTCAACAACAATACCCTGAACGAATCAAATCTCACTACTTCAAAAAAATACATATGCATATAGCAATAGTTGGAAATATTGGTGCCGGCAAAACAACCCTAACTGGTTTGCTGGCTAAAAATTACGGGTGGGAAGCTTTGTACGAAGCAGTGGATAACAATCCCTATCTTGAAGATTTTTACAGCGACATGAAACGCTGGAGTTTCAACCTTCAAATCTATTTTCTCAACAGCCGTTTCCAACAGCTTGCAGAAATTGAAACCAATCAAAGAAATGTGATCCAGGATAGAACCATTTATGAAGATGCACATATTTTCGCAGAAAACCTGCATGAGATGGGTTTGATGACCACCCGGGACCATCAGAACTATAGAGCCATATTTGACAACATTACCTCATTTATTAAACCACCCGACCTGCTGGTTTACCTAAGAGCATCTGTTCCCACACTTGTAAACAACATCCAGCGCCGCGGAAGAGAATACGAAGCCAGCATTCGTATCGATTACCTGTCCAAACTGAATGAAAAATATGAAGCCTGGATCCAGGACTATAAACTGGGAAAACTACTCATCCTGGACAAGGACAAGCTCGATTTCACCAGCAATCCCGAAGACCTTGGCGCTGTGATCCAATCGATAGAAGCAGAAATCCACGGCCTTTTCTAAGATGAAGACCCTTGGCATTATACCATCCCGGTACGCGTCCACCAGGTTCCCAGGAAAACCCCTGGTGCAAATAGATGGAAAAAGTATGATCCAGAGAGTCTATGAACAGGCATCACTGTCCAAATCTCTGGATCAGGTTATAGTGGCAACAGACGATGTGCGTATTGCGGAGGAAGTACAACGTTTTGGAGGATTATATGTTATGACCAGGGATACTCACCAAAGCGGCACAGACCGTTGCGCAGAAGTAGTAGCCCAGCTAAAAGACTTCGATCACGTTATCAATATACAGGGAGATGAACCTTACATCAACCCGGAGCAAATTGATCTGCTTGCCTCCTGTTTTCAGGAGCAGAATGTACAATTAGCAACCCTGGTTAAGGTAATCACCAACCAGGAAGAGCTATTGAACACCAACACTCCAAAAGTAGTGTTAAATGCAGCGGGAGAAGCTCTTTATTTCAGTAGGCAGACCATACCCTATATCAGAAGCTCTCCAGAAAAAGATTGGCTTAAAGCCCATATCTTTTATAAACATATCGGCATTTACGGTTATACTACAACCGTTTTAAACGAGATTACTCAACTTCCATCCTCCAGCCTGGAACGTGCAGAAAATCTCGAACAACTAAGGTGGCTTGAAAATGGGTATAAAATTCAGACCAAAATAACCACATTAGAAACATTAGCTATAGACACACCAGACGATTTGAATAGAATCTTTAAGTCTTAAATCTTATCTTAGGTTTATAAAACTCCAATTCCAATGAAGATTATCGCATCTATCTTAATGCTCGGCCTCTTCCTTTCAGCCTGTAATTCTGATACAGACAAAAAGGCTGGAGCAACGGAAAATAATGTAAAAACAGTTTTAAAGCCATTTAGTGATTCCACGAAGATGGATACATTCAAGGTTTCTCTTAGTGGCAATAAACCAAAAGAGATGCTGCTCACTTTCCATATTATTTCATTTGACGGAAAAGAAATCTATCAAAAAATATTAAAAGCAACCGATCTGCTGGATAACTATAAAGAAACAGTAGACCTGAGTAAGGAAAAAAGTCAACGTAATTTCATGACTGACGAATTTAACTTTTTCCTGGATGATGAGAATTTCCTGGAACCCGCAGTCACAGCTGAAGAAACTCCGGATCAGTATACCGCTGATAAAGCTTTTTATGAAGAATTGAAACGCTCCAATCTCAACGGTTTTAAATACAGGATTAGCAAAGAAACCAAAGTGTACATTGCCTGGTCTGCCTTGGAAAAAAAAGTAAAAATATATTATAAATGCTGTTAACCGGCAAAGCTTAGTGTAAGCAATATAAAAGACCATCAGGAGTTTTATTTTTTTTAAAATATATTATGTTAGCATAATATTAACCTAAAAACACTTAGAATTTATCATAAATTTATTTAAAATAAAAATTAATCTATCTGAAATACAGGTAGTTAAATAAAAAACAAGGCATTGTTATACGAATGTCAAAATATGTTCAAAAAATTATATTAGTTTTACCTTAGTGTAACAAAGAAACCAACCATAAATAATCATAATTACCTAAACCGCATATTCTAACCAAATATAAAATAAAAGAGTGCCTGGAGTTATCCAGGCCTTTTTTTTGCCCGTTTTTCAACCATTCTTCCATACCCTGTTCAGATATATTTCAAAAAGAATAGAGTTGAATCCGCATTTATTTACTAACTTTGTATCCCGTACAAAAACGATAAGAAAGCAATAAAACTGCCTCTTATTACACAAATTCACAAACATGACTAAGTATATTTTTGTTACGGGCGGTGTTACTTCCTCATTAGGAAAGGGCATCATCTCCGCTTCATTGGCCAAACTTTTACAAGCACGGGGTTACAGGGTAACCATCCAAAAATTTGATCCTTATATCAATATTGATCCAGGAACACTCAACCCTTATGAACATGGCGAATGCTATGTAACCGAAGACGGCGCAGAAACAGATTTGGACTTAGGTCACTACGAACGTTTCCTGAATGTTCCAACTTCCCAGGCCAACAATATTACCACAGGACGTATCTACCAGAATGTAATCAATAAAGAGCGTCAGGGTGAATACTTAGGTAAAACAGTCCAGGTAGTTCCTCACATCACTGATGAGATCAAAAGGAATATGCGTATCCTGGGTGAAAGCGGGCAATACGATATTGTAATCACAGAACTTGGCGGAACCGTAGGAGATATTGAATCCCTACCCTTCATTGAAGCTGTACGCCAGTTTAAGTGGGAAGAAGGTGCAAACAATGCCATCGTGATCCACCTTACTTTAATTCCATTTTTAGCTGCTGCCGGTGAATTGAAAACAAAACCGACCCAGCACTCAGTAAAAGCACTTTTAGAATACGGAATACAGCCAGATATCTTGGTTTGCCGTACCGAGCACCACATTACTCCTGATATACGTAAAAAGATCGCTTTATTCTGCAATGTGAATATCAATGCTGTAGTGGAATCTATTGATGCCTCTTCTATCTATTCAGTACCGTTACTGATGATGAAAGAGCAACTGGATAAAACTGTATTGAGCAAACTTAAATTACCTCAAAAGAACGAACCAGATATGGAAAGCTGGAAAGATTTCCTCGGTCGCCTTAAAAACCCAACTGCCGAAGTAAAAATCGGTCTTGTAGGTAAATACATAGAACTACCTGATGCTTATAAATCAATTACCGAGGCTTTTATTCATGCAGGTGCTAAAAATGAATGTAAAGTAAGAGTAGAATATATTCATTCCGAAAGCCTTTATGAGGATAACGCGAAAGAAAAACTTTCACATTTAGATGGTGTATTGGTTGCTCCGGGATTTGGAAGCCGTGGGATTGAAGGAAAAATCGATACTATAAAATATGTTAGGGAAAATGAAGTTCCTTTCTTTGGTATCTGTTTGGGTATGCAATGCGCAGTGATCGAATTTGGACGGAATGTTTTAGGATTGGAAGGTGCCAATACCGTTGAGATTGATGAAGAAACCAAATTCCCTGTCATCAATATGATGGAGGATCAAAAGAACATCACCACAAAAGGCGGTACCATGAGATTAGGTGCTTATCCTTGTGATGTTAAAAAAGGCACAAAAGCGTTTGCAGCCTATGGAAAGAGTCATATTTCCGAACGCCACAGACACCGTTACGAATTCAACAACGAATATTTGAAACAGTATGAAGAAGCTGGAATGATTGCTTCAGGAACCAATCCGGACAGCCATCTTGTTGAAATTGTAGAGCTAAAAAATCACCCTTTTTTCGTTGGAGGACAATTTCATCCCGAATTAAAGTCAACAGTTGCTAATCCTCACCCACTTTTTGTTAAATTTGTCGCCGCTGCGATGGAGTATGCGAAGAAAAAAATAAAAAAATAAGCGTTTAAATAACAATAATGGATAGAAATACATTTACAGGGCTGTTCCTGATTATGATCGTGTTGGCCGGTTCTTTTTACTTTTTTAAGCCAAGTGATGCTGAATTAAAAAAAGAACAAGCTAGGATCACTGCAGATTCGGCTAAAAAAGCGGGCGTTAAGACTCCGGCTGCAATGGCTCCGGCTGCTGCCCCGGCTTTAGATTCAGCAGCCTTAAAAGGTCCTTTTGGAGCAAACCTTACCGGTACTGAAGCGAAAAGTGTATTAGAGAATGAAAAGTTAAAACTCACATTCACTAATAAAGGTGGTAAAATATTATCAGTTGAAATCAAGAACGAAAAAACATACAAAGGACAACCTGTTGTATTGTATGATGGAAATGCCAATAAATTTGGCCTCAATCTAAACATCGGTGGTAAAATTGTAAGTACAAATGATCTTTATTTTTCTTCAGCCAAAACCGCAGGTACTTCACTAACCATGCGGGCAACTTATGGCGAAGGCAAGTACATTGAATTTTTATATGATTTAAAACCCAACAGCAGTAATGTTGCCTTCAACATTAACCTGAACGGTTTAAACCAGGTGATCCAAAGCAACAACATTTCCCTGAACTGGGAAGCAACCTTGCTGGAACAGGAAAAATCACTTAAAAATGAACAACGTTATTCTGCACCATATTACAAATATGTAGACAACACACCAGATCACTTAAACATTGCCAAAGATGTTAAAGAAGACCTGACTAAGGGTAAAGTAGAATGGATTGCTTTCAAACAACATTTCTTTTCAGGTGTCCTGATTCCTAAAGACGGCTTTGAAAAAGGAAACCTGGAAGTTAAAGTTAGTACAGAGCCAGGAGAAGTTAAATGGTATGGTGCAAACATGGTACTACCGTTTAACCAATTGGCTGCTCAAAACTATGCCATGGAATTCTATTTCGGCAACAACAAGTTCTCTGAACTTAAAAAACAAGGCCATGAAATAGAGAAACTGGTAGAAATGGGTTACTGGCCATTAAAATACATCAACAGGTTTGTTGTATTGCCAGTGTTCAACTTTCTGGAAGGATTTGGATGGAATTACGGTCTGATCATTTTGGTATTAACCATTATGCTGAAACTGGTTCTTTCACCACTGACATACAAGTCTTACGTTTCAATGGCAAAAATGCGTATTCTTAAACCAGAGATGGATGAGATCAAAGCCAAAGTTGGTGAAGACAACCCTACCCTATTGCAGCAGGAATACTTAAAACTGTACAAACAAGTTGGTGTTAACCCCCTTGGAGGTTGTTTGCCAATGTTGTTGCAATTGCCAATCGTTATGGCTTTCTTCTTCTTCTTCCCGAACTTGTTCGAACTTAGAGGACAGAGCTTCCTTTGGATGCATGATCTTTCAACCTACGATGATTTCATTAAATTCGGTTTCCATTTACCATTTATTGGTGATCACCTAAGTTTAATGTGTATCCTGATGACGATATCTACATTGATCTATACCTATTTCAATAATCAGATCTCTGGAGCAACGGGCCAAATGAAATACATTGGTTACATTATGCCAATCATTTTCCTTGGTGTACTGAACGATTATCCTGCTGGTTTGAACTATTATTACTTCCTGGCCAACATGCTTACTTTCGGTCAACAGTTCTTAATTAAGAAAATGGTAAACGATGAAAAGATTCACGCCATCTTAAAAGAAAACAAAACCAAACCTCAGGAACCAAAGAAAAAATCAAAGTTCCAGTCTAGATTAGATGATTATATGCGTCAACAACAAATAAAAGCTCAGGATAAAAAGAAATAATCTGAGTTTAATGTAATATTTTTAAAAGGTGCCCCAAAAAGGCACCTTTTCTTTTTAAATCTGCCACTCTATTAATTATAATATTAATTTTGATCTGCAAATGATGATGCAGCCATTTAAAAAACACACAAATGAAATTTCGTAATGTATTATGCGCAGCACTACTGGTAGGTAGCAGTGTTTCTTTAAAAGCCCAAACCGACCCGGCAACATCCGGATCCCAGCGCTTTACTTTTTCCCCCGCTTATGAGTTCTTACGCTCCACCCACGGGAACTTCTTTAACGGCCCTTCACTTAAGGTAAATTACAATTCCACCTCCCGCTTTAAACTGGGACTGGGTATTGAATATTCCTCTTCAGCCGTTCATCATGATAACGGCTATGTTCTTTACCATGTTAAATTTCTTCCTGTGTATGCCAACGTAAAATACGAATTAGCAAAAAAGGGAAAACTGATGCCTTATGCTGAAGCTTCTGCAGGTCTTTCTTTTACCAGGTATGATGAGGCCACCGATGAAGAGCCACTTAAAACCACAAAAATCAAGGAAAACGGCTTATATCTATATGGTGGCCTTGGACTTCGTTATGAGGTATGTAAATGGTTTAAACCCTTTGTAGGTATGGGCCTTAAAGGATTTCAGAACTCCTTCAACGACCTCGATGTTAACCCTCATGGTATTACTTTCCATATTGGTGTAAGTATATAGCCTTCAACTCATAAAGTTATTCATTAATTAAGACCAGACTATGCAAAAAAAACTTACCCTTTTTTTCCTCCTAGCTGCCAGTGTTACTTATGCACAAAAAAGACCACTTGATCATACTGTTTATGATACCTGGGAAAGCGTTGGACCTAAACAACTTTCCAATAATGGCCAATGGGCAGGCTTCAGTATCCTGCAGCAAGAAGGTAACGCAAATTTATGCTTCAACAACCTGTTAAATAATAGTAAAAAAGTAATACCCAGAGGTTCCTCGCTCAAATTCAGTACAGACTCTAAATTTGCTGCTTTTTTAATCAAACCACAGTTCAAAGAAACCAGGCTAGCTAAAATCAAGAAGAAAAAACCCGAAGAGATGCCTAAAGACAGTTTAGGCTTAATTAACCTAAGCAGCCTGGCCATTACCAAGGTACCAAGAGTTAAATCATTCAGTTTTCCTGAAAACGGAGCAGCCTTAGTAGCTTACCAATTGGAAAAACCGCTTGATACAGTAAAAAAAGGAAAAACGGAACTAGAGCAGAAAAAAGATGCCGCTGATTTCTTTGCGGAAGATGAAAAAGCAGATAAAGGAACAAAAGAAGGATCAGAACTGATCTTCAAAAACCTGGTTACCGGTACAGAACGCTCTTTCAAATTTGTAACGGAGTATGCCTTCAGTAAAAATGGCAAACAACTGGCTATTGCCTGTTCAGGATCTAAAAAAGACAAAACGGCCCCTGTTGGTGTATTCCTTCTGAATACAGAAAAAGGCAGCCTGAAAACCTTAGTTTCAAAAAAAGGCAACTATAAAGGTTTCATCTTTGATGAAGAAAGTGAACACTTGGTTTTCCTGGGGGAAAACAGCCCGGAAAAGAAAGAAATTAAAGATTATAACATCTACTACAATTCCCTGACACTCGACACTGCACAAGTACTGGTGGAGAATGTTTTTCCAGGTATGCCAGCCAAATGGGCCATCAGCGGTGATGGAAAATTGACTTTCAGTAAAGATGGAGATAAGTTATTCTTCGGTATCGCACCGGTTAAAAAAGAAAAAGATACAACACTCGTAGATTTTGAACATGCAAAATTAGACATCTGGGGGTATAAAGATGATTACCTGCAGCCTATGCAATTGAAAAATGCAGATAAGGAATCTAAAAGAAGCTATCTGACCTATATCGATATCTTCAATAGCGACCCTAAAATTGTACCACTAACCGACCTGAAACTTCCAGACGCTAGCATCATTAACGAAGGTACCTCAAGGTATGTACTCGCTTCTACGGATTATGGAAACAGAATCCCTTCACAATGGACCGGCGGTACCACCAGGACCTATTACCTGGTAGACACAAAAAACGGTACCAGAAAAAAGATCATAGAAAACCTGAACGGACGTGCGATGGCCTCTCCTGCCGGCAACTACGTCCTTTATTTTGATAAAAAAACATCAAACTGGTACAGCTACAATACCACAACTGAAAAAACCGTTCAACTCAATACTGGTCTGAACATAAAATTTGCAGACGAAGAAAACGATGTACCAGATGATCCGGAAGCCTACGGACTGGCCGGATGGACAGAAGAAGACAAAGCCGTACTTCTCTATGACCGCTACGACATCTGGTCTTTCTCTCCGGACGGAAAATCTCCGGCAAAAAATGCTACCAATGGTTTTGGAAGACAAAACGGAATCACGTTCCGTTATCAGGCTACCGATACTGCAGCCCGTTTCATCAGCAAAAAAGAAGACGTTTGGCTAAGTGCTTTCAACAACAACACTAAAGAAAACGGCTTTTACCGCAGCAACCTTGGAGATACCAAAAATCCGCAGCTTGTTGTCATGGCGCCTTTCAAATATTCTATACTGGTTAAAGCAAAAGACGCAGAACGCTATATCTACGACAAAGGCAATTACGCCACTTCTCCAAACGTGTATGTTTCAACAGATCTGAAAACAGAAACCAAACTCAGCAATACCAATCCACAGCAACAAAATTACAACTGGGGTACTGCAGAGTTGGTGAAATGGACAACACCTAAGGGCTTTAAATCTGAGGGTATCCTTTATAAACCCGAGAACTTCGATCCCAATAAGAAATATCCTATGATTGTTTATTTCTATGAGAAACTCTCTGAGGGTCTTTACAGCTATAATGCACCAGCTCCTACACCATCAAGATTAAACATTCCGTTCTTTGTGAGCAATGGCTACCTGGTGTTTGCACCAGATATCAGTTACCAGACAGGTCATCCAGGTCAGTCTGCAATGGAATACATCAATTCTGGTGTTGAATCCTTAAAGAAAAACAGCTGGGTTGATGGATCTAAAATCGGCATCCAGGGTCAAAGCTGGGGCGGATATCAGGTGGCTTACCTGATCACCCAAACCAATATGTATGCAGCAGCCTGGGCAGGCGCACCAGTAGCCAACATGACATCAGCTTATGGTGGGATCCGTTGGGAAAGTGGAATGAACAGACAGTTTCAATATGAAAAAACGCAGAGCAGAATTGGTGCAACCCTTTGGGAAAAACCAGAACTCTATATAGAAAACTCTCCATTATTCTCCTTGCCAAAAGTAAATACACCAGTAGTGATTATGGCCAATGACGCTGATGGTGCAGTACCATGGTATCAAGGTGTTGAAATGTTTACAGGGCTGAAACGTTTAGGCAAACCGGCCTGGTTACTCAATTACAACAACGAAGCACACAATCTGATGCTCCGCCAGAACAGAAAAGACATCCAGATCAGAGAACAACAATTCTTTGATTATTACCTGAAAGGTGCCAAAGCACCAATATGGATGACCGGTGGTGTACCAGCAACAGAAAAAGGCAAAACGTGGGGCTTTGAACTAACAGACGAAAAACCATAGTCGGCCGGCATGCTGAATTGATTTCAACATATCTGCTACCCAAAAAGGGAGTTGCCAACACAGCAACTCCCTTTTTTAATACCTCCCAGATGCGATAAGAAAAAATAATTTTATCTTAGGCACTCAAAATACATCCAACAAATGGCATTAAGCAGAATTTGGTCCGCCTTTATCATTATAGCAATAGTAGTCGCCAGTATCAAGTGCTTTTTCTTCGGACAAAGCGATATCTTTAACTGGATGGTGATTGGCAAGGCCGATGATCCAGCTAACCCTTTAAAACTGGATGGCATTATTCAAACCTGCTGGGTTTCAGTGGAGCTTTGCTTAAAACTCATTGGTATTTTAGCCTTATTTATGGGCTTGATGAGCATTGCAGAAAAAGCCGGCGGTATTCGTTTGCTGTCAAGAATCGTTGGGCCATTTTTCTCCAAACTTTTTCCTGACATCCCAAAAGGACACCCTTCAATGGGCCATATGATCATGAATTTCTCCGCTAACTTATTGGGATTAGACAATGCCGCAACCCCTTTTGGATTAAAAGCTATGGAAAGTTTGCAGGAATTAAATCCAAGTAAAGACGTTGCATCCAATGCACAAATCATGTTTTTATGTCTGCACGCAGCAGGACTCAACTTAATTCCCGTTAGTGTAATTGCCATTCGTGCCTCCCAAAATGCATCAAACCCAACAGACATATTTATTCCATGTCTAATTGTTACTTTCATGGGTACACTAGCAGCCATGCTGATTGTCTCTTTCAAACAAAAGATCAACATTCTGCAACCCATTATTATTACATGGGTACTCTGTCTTTCTGTCGTAATCGCCCTTCTTGTCCTTTATATTACCTCTTTAAATGCCGATGGCATTAAGTCCTTTTCAGGACTACTCAGTAACGGCTTAATACTCCTTATATTCCTTCTGATTGTTTTAGGTGGACTTTATAAAAAAATAGATGTCTTCGATGCTTTTATTGAAGGGGCAAAAAGTGGATTTGATACCGCTATAAAGATCATCCCCTATTTAGTAGGAATGCTTGTAGCCATTTCCTTGCTACGTACCAGCGGAACCTTTGATGTCGTGATCAGCGGAATTAAAAGCGGTTTTGCCTACCTCGGAGCAGACACCAGATTTGTTGAAGGTTTACCAACCGCATTAATCCGCCCTCTAAGTGGCGGTGCAGCAAGAGGAATGATGGTCAGCACGATGCAAACCTATGGGCCGGATTCTTTTGCCAGCAGACTATCAGGAATATTCCAGGGAGCTTCTGATACAACTTTCTATGTAATTGCAGTTTATTTTGGCTCTGTAAACATTAAGAATACCCGGTATGCAATTGGCGCAATGCTCTTGGCAGACCTGGTTGGGGTCATTACAGCCATCTTACTCGCGTACTTATTTTTCGGATAGATCTTTTTCTAAACCTCCGTTTTTTCCTCTCGGGATAATTGTCCTATGATACGCTCCAGTATTCCTGGTTCTACATTCGTATATTTGGAAGATCTCCAGGTGGACGTTGAATCGAGCCATACACAGAAGGAATGATACCCTTCCACAATTACAGCGTATGTTTCATGAAAATCATCCTGGATTCTCATACAGAAACCTTTTACAGGCTTACCCTGAACATCAAAATCGAAATTTAGATAATTACTTAACATATTTATATAAGGCTAGTGGAAGTGTATAACAAAGCTCGTGTTAAAATGTTTAAATAATCTTAAGCACACAACAAGTTATTGTTAATAAGCAATTTATTCCCGCTGCTTGCGCCTTCTGCTAAATCAGCTTACATTTATAAAAATTAAAATCTATATCCAGCATGACCGGAACAGGCAATGGCGATAAAAAGAAAAGCATACCAGTCAGACATATTGCAGCACCAGTAAAAGAACCGGGGTTCCCAGAAAATTTTAGCATCAGAAAAATAGAAGAATTACTCCAGGATCAGGACATGCTGCAGGAACTTCATCGTCATGACTATTTCTATCTTCTTGCTTTAGAAAAGGGCTCAGGACATCACAACATTGACTTTTCTTTTTATACCATTGCAGATTACTCCATATTCATTATGCGGCCAGGTCAGGTACATTCTCTTCATTTAAAAACAGGAAGCACAGGATACCTTTTACAATTCAGCAATGAATTTTATCGCCCTCAAGATAAAGCAGCAAAACAATCACTGGCAAAAGCAAGCCGTATAAATTACGATCAGATGAATGTAATTGGAAGCAAAAAGATCATAAGCCTGCTAGACTATATCTACCAGGAATCTGAGGCCAAATTTCCCGGTTTTGAAAGTATCATACAAGCAAATATCTCCATTTTACTCATCGAACTGATCAGACAAAATACCACCAATATCTCCGGCAACAACCATTATGCTCAAGAACAACTGGAGAGATTCCTGGAACTATTGGAAAGCCATATTTCGGTCCATAAACAAGTCTCCCAATATGCAGAATTGTTATGCTTATCTGCCTACCAGCTAAACGCGATTACTAAAACACTGCTAGGCAAAACCAGTTCAGCACTCATTAATGAACAGATCATTCTGGAGGCAAAAAGAAATCTGCTTGCCACAACTCATCAGATCAGCCGTATAGCCTATAGCCTTGGCTATGAAGATGTATCCTATTTTATCCGCTTCTTTAAAAAACAGACCGGGTATACTCCTGAAGTTTTCAGACACAAATTCAATTAAGTCCCATACATTTTCATTTCTGTCCTACTCATTACCCCAGTCCTGAAACTACCTTTGATTCATCAAAACAATAGAAAAAACAGATGGACAATACATGGAACGAAGCCTACAAGCAAATGTGGGATGACCGTTATAAAACAGAAGAATATGCTTACGGAAAAGAACCGAATAATTTTTTTGCAACCTGTTTGCAAAAGCTCAAACCAGGAACCCTACTGATGCCAGCAGATGGTGAAGGAAGAAATGGAGTATTCGCTGCAAAGTCAGGCTGGGAAGTGACTTCATTTGACCTGAGCTCCGCAGGAAAAACAAAGGCACTTGAGCTCGCTGCATCACAGAAAGTCAAACTCAACTACCTGGTTGGAGATGTACATGCCCTGGAATTTATGCCAGAGTGCTTTAATGCCATTGGATTGATCTATGCTCATTTTGCAGGAGAAAAAAAATCCCTATTTCATCAGAAGCTGGCGCAATCTCTCAAACCAGGTGGTTATATCCTATTTGAAGCCTTCAGTAAAAATCATTTAAGCCTGGTCTTGCAAAATCCTAAAGTTGGTGGACCAAAGGACATCAACCAACTCTTCTCCACTGAAGAACTGGCTGCAGATTTTAAAGATTACAAATTCCTGATCCTCGAGGAAGCCATCATTGATTTGAATGAAGGAAAATACCACATAGGAAAAGGTTCTGTAGTGCGAATGCTTGCTACAAAACCTTTTAACCCCTAAAATAGCCTGGGTTTACCATCCCCCTACCATCAGCACATCGGCCTGGCGTGGGAATACTTTGGTCATCAATACCTGGTGCACTTCTTCATCGCCATCTGCACAGCAGTCGGCTAATACAGTTAAGCGATAATCCTTATCCGCAGCCTCCCGCAAAGTAGATAAAACCACACCACTGGTAGAAATACCAGCTAGCACCAAATGTTGCACACCATAAGCCCTTAATACCACCTCCAAATCACTTCCCGTAAATGAACTAAAGCGTCTCTTGGTGACCACAACTTCATTATCCTGTGGTTTTAAACCTTCGTGAACCTTAACAAATTCAGCCATGTCAACACTTTCAAAGCGTTCCTTACTAGCAGCAAAAGATTTATTATTCATACTGATTTCCGGTGAACCTTGACGAAAACCCACTACTACATAGATCACAGGAATCTTCTGATCGCGTGCTTTGGCAATAGCTTTAGCTGTATTATTCACAATAGTCGCTGCCTGAGGCAGCATCGCTACGATACCGGCCTGCATGTCCATGACAAGAAGCGCCGTGTTTGAGGTGTTTTGTTCCATTTTCTATTTTATTTATTCATCGTTATCCTTGTACTTTATCACTATGATCAGGTGTAATTTTTGGTATTAATTTATAAAACAACGCAGCAATTAAAAGCGCAATAATTCCCTGACAAAGCATGGTGAGCGGAGCGCCTATTTTTTGTGAAACCGTGCCGATCAGTAAACTCCCCAGAGGCAGCATACCAAAATAAGCCATCGCCACATAACTCATTACTCTTCCTCTCATGTGAGTAGCCGCTTCCATCTGTATAATGGTAATACTGGTAGACATTGGTGTGATTGACCCCAATCCTAATATCACCGCAAAGGGCAATGCAAATGCAAAATGACTCATCCGGGAAAACAAAATCAGCCCCATACCCAATACAACAATGCTCATCAGCATGATCATCCTGAAATTAGTCCCCTTTTTTGCCGAAGCCAACAAAAAGCTACCAATCAATGCACCCAAACCAATGCAACCACTCAGATAACCATAAGTAGCCGCATTTCCCTTAAAAATAACCTTAGCAAAAACCGGCTCCATGGTATCATAAGGGATCACAAGCAAGCTCAGACAAATGATCAGGAAGACAAGCATACTGATGGATGGAGTTTGTTTCAGATAACGGAGACCCTCGGCCAGTTCAGAAGAAATCTTCTTCCGGATAGCCGGTCGCTCAAATTCCGGAAATTTCATTAGCAAGAGAGAAATGATAACTGCAATAAAACTCACTGCATTAATACTAAAGCAAATCCCCGCACCAAATTGCTGCAGTACCATACCAGATAAAGCAGGGCCAATCAATCTGGCCATATTCACCATCGCCGAATTCAACGAGATGGCATTAGCCACATCAGCTTTGTCATTAACCATATCATGCACCATTGGCTGTCTGGCTGGTGTATCAAAAGCGTTAATGATTCCCAATACCGCACTAAGTGTCAAAATCTCCCAGATAATATAATGTCCGGTTAAAATCAATACCGTTAGCAATATCGCCTGTATCATTGACGCTGTCTGGGTAACCAGCAGTATTTTATGCCGGTTGTACCGGTCGGCAATCACTCCCCCAAACAAGGAAAGTAAAAAAGAAGGAAATTGCTGAGCGAATACAGCAAAACCAATCATTGAAGCGGAATGGGTTAGTGAGTAAATCACCCATATAACCGCCGTCCGTTGCATCCATGTGCCAATTTGCGAAACGGATTGCCCCGCAAAAAACAACGCGTAATTACGATTGCGAAAAGCACGGAAGGTACTATGGGTTACGTCTATGTTCATTTAATGTATTTTTAATCAATTTGACACTTTTCGTCCTTTTGTCTAATAACAGGTAAATTTTTTTATTTATATAATCCGCGCATAGCCATATGGGTAAACATATCCACTGCAGACACCAGTCTTTGCGCATCATTGTCCAAGTCCAGTTCCCGTTTTAATCCGCGCAGGCAGCTTAGCAGCACATAAATAAGCATCTCCAATTCCGAAGCCGACATATTACGCACTTCACCTTTGTCCATACCCTCAGTAAGCAAAGCTTCCAACAGCTTACTTTCCTGTCTTATAATCAGATGATGATGAACAATCTTGGTTTTATTGAAATCAGATAAAGTATTCGCATCCATACCTACATCGAGCATCTTAAAAAATGCTCTTTTTTCATGAAGTACTTCAAGTTTAGTCAAAAAGAAGACGCGAAACTTTTGCTCAACACCAGAAACCCGATCAACCGCATTGGTCATAGCCAATAACATTTCACGGATTTCAATCATGATAACCGCATCAAAAATTTCATCCTTACTTTTATAGTAGTAATAAAGTGAACTCCGGCCTTTCCCAATTGCTTTAGCCACATCATCCATTGTCACCTTGGCCAAGCCGTATAGCTGAAACAGGCCTTTAGCCGCCGTCAGGATCTGTTCCTGCATTAAATCTTCCTTGGTAGAATTGCTTGCCGACATGTATGAAAAGTTTTATCGCCGTAAAATTAAATATTTTTTAGACAATCAAACAGAAAATGTTGAAATGTTACAAAACAATCATTTCTCCTTTAACATCCACTGCAAGCGTGTTAGTTCTTTAGAAATAGTAGTATGATTAACTTAATTATTAATCATAGGCGGCAAGCTCCCATCCTTATTTCTAAGATCGAGCCCACCCTCGTAAACAGACTTTAGATTAACCAGATAAAAAGCCCATCCACTTGCACAGCCTAGCCTGATGTACTGTTTGGAATGATCATCAGTAGGTATATTATAATGCTTTAGCTCAATAATGGTATACCCCGGTTTCTCGGTCAAAGTCACATCTACACAGCATTCCCCTTCAAAACTGAACTGAAAAAAATCTTTGCCATTTGCATTTTTAATCAGCCCTGGCATCGGGTCTTCATATAAATACCAAAACCATTTATAAGTACACCCTTCTGTAACACTTACCTCAGGGCCAATATCGGCTCCTTTATCATCGGTAAAGACGACTTGTTCAAGAAACCATCTCTCCAACTCGCTGGCTTTGGTCCAGGCACTATAAATTTCTGCTATAGGAGCCTTAATTGCGATAGTTTTGGTAAACGAGGTCCAATCAAAATTATTCATAAGCGAGCAATAAATATGGTTTGACAATCATGAAATGATAAAAGTAAAGATATTAAAAAGTTCACAACCTAATTAGCAATGATAACTAACCACCTCATCCAATCGCGTTTTACTCCTTATCCATGCTATAGCGAAGCGATATCAAACCAGTTTCGTAAGTCTTGCTTTCCAAAAGAGTTAACTCTATACGGCTGCTGTGTTCATAAAATAGAGATTTGCCACTTCCAAGAAGTATTGGATGCACCGACATCCACAATTCATCAACCAGACCTGCCTTTAGCAAAGTATCCGCAAGCGAAGCACCACCAAATAACCAGATGTCTTTACCAGGCAACTCTTTTATCCTTCTTACCTCAGCAATACTGTTTTCTGATATCAATTCAGCCCCTTTTTTAACAGATTTCAGCGTTCTTGAAAAAACATATTCAGTCATTACCGGCATACCGGGCACCATTTCTCCATTATTGTCATCAGCATATTGCAGAGTCATCTCATAGCTCTTGCGGCCGATAAAAATGGCATCTACACGAGTAAAGAATTCATTCAGACCATAATCCTGATCCGTAAAGCACCAATCATATTCTCCGTTGGGGCCTTCAATATATCCATCTAGTGTTACAGCCAATCCTAATATTATCTTTCGCATATCTTTTGTGTTTTTATATTACAAAATTGCGTAGATCCAACTATTAAAAATTGTACAAAACGGACACTAATATAGAATATGCTGCGAATGCACTACCTGACCAGGAGAATGTCCGGTATAAGCCTTATAATCACGATTAAAATGCGCCTGGTCGTAATAACCACTTTCATGGGCAACTTCTGTAAGGGAGAGCGCCGGATATTTTTTTAGATGATCCAGTGAATAAATGAACCTGCTCACACGCAGATATTCCTTTGTCGATAAGCCTACATATTGCTGAAACTTCCGCGAAAGATGTCGCTGGCTGAGCCCAAGATCATTTGTGAGCTTACTCAATGTGATCAGTCCTCTCGAAAGTTGCACCTGATTCAGACAATAAGCTACCTGCGGATCTTGTTTGTCCAAGATTAACTGTTGTAATAAATATTTTTGTACCAGATTTACACGTCCTTCATCATTACAAATACCAGCCAGCTTTTCCTCTATCTCCGCTGCCATATCATTCCATAGATCAGACAGAGATACATTCAAATCACTTAGCGCATGCATCGGAAGCGGAAAAAAATGATGCGCAATCCCTGGATAAAAACAAATGGCAAGACAACCAGTACCCTTACGCATCTGCACATCCATAGGACGACTCATACGAAAGGTAACAATACTTCGCTTGTGCTGCTCATTATCAATGATTGCGACAGGCGAATTTGTATAATTCACAAAAAGTTCCACACAAGCATCCGGCAATACGCGAATATGCTGCCTGTCTGTTTCTCCATCGCAGTCCATGGAACAGATCAGCTTGATATAGGGTTGAAGACTTGGAATTATATCATAAAATTGCAAACGCATAATTTATAAATATAAGCCTTTTTATCCATTAAATTAATTTGCAGCTTCTTTGTTATACCTCCCACGATACTCCAATGGAGACATTCCTGTAATTTTCCTAAATACTTCGCGGAATGCCTTCGTATCGGAATAACCAACCGCATACATCACTTCATGAATGGTTTTCCTGGTCGTTTCAAATGCTTTTTTTGCCGATTCAATTTTTGCCCGCTGGGTATATTCAACTGGAGTATTCCCTGTTGCTTTGATGAATCGCCGGTCAAAGCTTCTTCTTCCAACAGCAAATTTAGAGGATAGAGTTTCTACAGAAATTTTCTCATGTATTTTACTCTCAATATACTCTTGTGCTTTCTTTATCATCTCGTCGCCATGCTGCTTCTGTCCGGTAAATATGACAAATGCAGATTGACTTTGTCTATCCATTTCGATCTGAAAGATCTTGGAACAATAGATCGCTGTTTGCCGGTCATAATATTTTTCAACCAGGTAAATCATCAGATTCAGAAATGAATAGCCCCCACCATTGGTGTAAATGCGATGCTCATCAGTAATCAGTTTCTCCACTTGTAAATCCACTTTTGGAAACTTTTTCTTAAAAACATCAGCAAAACACCAATGCGTAGAACATTTTTTTCCATCCAATAAACCTGTCGATGCCAGCATAAAAGCACCGCTGCACATGCTGGCTATTTCACAACCATTACGATAATTGCGCATTATCCAATCAACCAGCTCCAGATTCTCTTTATTATTTTCGTCATAATCAAACACTATGGAGGGAATAATAATAAGATCTGTTTTTTTAACAGCAGAAACATGTTTCTGCGTCTTTAATTCCAACAGACCCTGCATAAACTTTGTATTTAATGAAACTCCAGCCATTTCAATTTCATACAAAGACTGCTTTCCATTTTCTTGCCAATAATCGTTGGCTCTTACCAATATTTCATAAGCACCTATAATGCAAGCCATGGTACTTAAGTTGGTATGGCCATTCGGAATAAGGATGGTAATATGTTTCATCACGTTCGTTTTAAGTAAAAATAAGCAGAATGCATGTCTAAATCAACCCCCTATAAAGTCTATTTAACACCACAAAACTATTCATTAAAGACTGTAATTTTGTTACTATATCATTGAAAACTAAAGCATATGAACAATCAAAACTTTATGACGACGTTATTGGTCTATCAGACTCCTGAAGAAGTCTTTAACGCCATCAAAAATGTCCGCGGATGGTGGTCAGAGAATATTGAAGGCAACACAGGGCAATTGAATGATGAATTCCTTTATCATTATGAAGATGTGCACATTTCAAAAATCAAGCTTACAGAAGTGATTCCAAACAAAAAAATTGTTTGGCACATCATCAAGAACAGTTTTAAATTCACCAAGGACAAGCACGAATGGACAGGTGACCAAATAATTTTTGAGATCAACAGAAAAGACAATCAAACAGAATTGAAATTTACGCAAATAGGTCTCACTCCCGAATATGAATGTTATGATATTTGTTCCAATGCCTGGACTCACTACGTACAGGATAGTCTTCAAAGCCTAATCACCACAGGTAAAGGAGAACCAACTGTAAAAGAAGGACAGAATGAGCTGGAGGAAAGTTTTGTTAGAAACTGGGCAGCAAAAAGCAATCATGAATAGATAACTGGTAAGGGTACATGAATACACTCACTCAAGGGGTATTGTTTCCCGTGGATTTCTTTTCAATCATAGTATAAAAGGTTAGTTATAATATTCCTTTCACAAAACGTACAACCATTGGCGCAGGGATGGCCAAGCTGCTCGTACGACTCAATCGGGCAATATTAATTCCGTAAAAGTTACCTTTTGTATCCAATAACGGCCCTCCACATTCTGATGGTTTTAGTTGACCATCATGAACCAGCACTTCTTTAAAATCATCTCGTCTAAGGCTTACACCGTCCATAAATTTGTCGTCTTGTGAACTCGTTCTTACACTACGACGTTTAAGTATGAAAGACTGTGTATAAAGTGCGCCCGATTTTTTGGCATATTGAAACGTAACTGAATCGTTTGTCTGATATTTCGACAATTCATCAGGAACATCTTCGACAGTTAAAATAGGTCGATTATTAATCTTCTTCAATACATCCATTACTGCGATATCATTTGGCTTTGTAGTTTTTTGACTTACTAAAGGATACAGCCCAGATGCAACAATGGTATGATCCTCGGTCATAAAGCTTATTCCAACACCCAAATAGGCAGCAGCAGATTTAGGAATCTTTACTTGCATATTTCCTAAGACGCTTAACTCACCTTCGGCATGTGGTTTTGGTGAGATTAAAATACTACCCAATTTGTCGAACGTATAATCAATCTTTATGGTGCTTAAATTTATTCCACCTTCTATTTCTTGCGGTATTTGAAGAAGAACTAGATCATTTGCTTCATCGCGGCTTAGTATCTTAGCACTAACCATACCTCCATCTGCCATTTCAACTCTTGGATTTGATCCAATCATCGAGCTTTTACTGACGAAAAAACTTTTACCTTTTAAGTTTGATTCAGGAACTAAACCTTTCAAATCTACTAACGTGCTTAAAATGCTCGCATTCATCGAGTCCTTAACCATAAACACATCTTTTCTAAATGCTAAATCTTGAGTTTCAAAACTGGAAATCAACCGCTCCATTTGTTGAATTGGTGCCACCTGTTCAACTTTCTTATCTACCTTAAATTTATCTTCTGTTATAAATGCAGTATGAATAGCAGGTGTTGTTAAAGCCGTCCAGTATTTTCTGAAATTGTCTACCGGAACTTCCAAATTAACGTCTGTTCGAAAACTTATCCTACTATGTGTTCCAATTACCCTTCCCTTCAAATCAAAAACTGGACCGCCTGAATCACCTGGTTCCATTAAACAAGTAGTACGCATAAATCCAGTTTCATACTTCAACTCGGCAATGTAGCCAAGTCTGATTGTTGGTTTTGTAGCCGTTAAACTCCCTGGATAAGAAATACTGAGACAGGGCATATTTGGTTCTAGCAGCGATGACCATCCCATTTTTGCAACAGGCCATTTTCCTTTATCCGTAATAACTATCATGGCGGCATCAATAGTGTGGATAACACCTAAGCCTTTTGCTTTAAATTCACGGCCATCTGGAAAAGTAACAACGTATAAGCTGTTTGGATTAATTGCATGGCCGGCCGTAAGAATATGTCCTTCGGCATCAATGACAACACCACTAAAGTACGAACCTATTTTCTGTCCAGCTCGATCCAAATTAATAATGCGAACTGATGCGGCATAAGCCTTTTGGATATTCTGCTTAATTTCATTCTCTAATTGACCTGCACTAAAATTCTTATCCTGAGCAAAAACAGGGCTAATAATTTGCAAGCAAATTAAAAATATAATTATTTTCTTCATTGTTATTTAGCTAATTCTACAAGCAACATTTTCTTCAATCCCGGATTACTTGGAAGCGGTGCTTCTGTAGTCACTACGTTGCCTTGTCGATCAAAAATCAGATAACGGGGCATCACTTTGATTTTATAATCGCTTGCCAATATATTGTTACCACCACCTGCGAACAGTTGAATCCCCCCCATTTGTTTCTCTTTAATGATTTTTAACCAGGTATTCCTGGCTCTGGGTCCATCCTGTGCAACACCAACAAAAACAAGATCTTTATGATCATGCAAATCTGCTTCCAGTTGATTTAATGCAGGTATAAGCTCTTTACAAGGACCACAAAAAGTAGCCCAAACATCAACCAAAACAACTTTACCTTTAAAATCGCTCAAAGAAACCATTTTTCCATCTTGATCAGGAAAGCTAAAATTAGCGGCTTTTCTACCAGGCGTAGCTTTATACAACTTGGTGCCAAATGCATCAACTTTGGTTTTCAAGCTAGCATAATTAAAGTATTTTCCCTGTGCCTTAAGCATTGCCTCAAACTCAGGATAGGTTTTAACTTTCGGACTCATCCTATCAAAAATGTAAGTACCTTTCTGACGATCGGTAGAAAGAAAATTAGTACCTTCTTCCATTTTACTTATACTTGCAGCATAATCGGCATAGAGGGTTATTAATGCTTTCCCATTGGTATAAAGAAATACATCGTCACTTTTAAATTTATCTTTCTGGAAAAGAGTTTTACCATATTCAGCCAAGCTTTCTGGAATTATCCCATTATTTTTTTTGATCAGACTAAGCGCATAAAAATCCATTTCATAATTAACAATCTGCTTCATCAGCAGATTAAACTTGGTATTCTTGGTATTGATATTTTTTTGAAAATCTGCAGTCTTTTGATTAACAGCTGCAAATTCTGCCTGAGGATTTACAGCACGCTTAGGTCCGGCAAGAATTACAATTTGGCTTTTTAGCTCCCTAGTTAACTTAATCCATTCATTTAAAACGGCATTTTCATTAGAATATAATTTATTTTCATCGGTTTGCTTACCTGTAAATTCCATTTGGCGATTATCAATCGATAATTGTGCCTTGTCGCCTTTTTTTAGATAGATCGGAAATTGTCCGGCCGCCGCCGTGAAACCACCTATCATATAAAAGCCCTCATTGGGCTGATCAATAGAAAATAAAAAAGATCCATCATCAGCTAAACTACAAGACTTAACTAGCTTCGTTTCTCCATCTACCACTTGGAATAGATATACAACTTTATTGATATTAGGCTTGAGGGTTCCTTTCACTTCGGCCGTTTGCGCAGATGCCCAGATGGTGAAGAACAGTAATACAGCAAGGTTTAATAGTTTTTTCATGGTTACGCTTTACTTTAATGTTTTTTTACAATCTTCCTTCTGTACAGTAAAATTGGAAGATTAGACTCGTTATTCTGCATTTTCAAAAACGTTGCTTCTGCATCTTTCAAAGATTCGTCATTACTATTCTTCATTTCGCCAACCAATTCTGCTTGTTGTTTAATTGCAAGCACTTTATCACCAAAATTATAAGCAATCACATTCCTGTTATTTTTGAGTACTGATGAATTATTTAAGGTTATTGCCTTTTCAAACAAGCTATTTGTTAACTTTTTATCTTGAACATCTTTAGAAATTTTAGAAAGCTTAATTGCATAATTTGAGCACCAATCTGAAGCACTAACCGAATCAATCGGAAGCACAGCTACAGGCTCATTCTTATTAAGTACAAAGCTCTCTCTGCCTATAGAAGCTGTTTTATTTGACGGCAATAAAAACCCACTTATATATGCTCTATATGCCTGTAAAAGCTGGAGTGTATCCCTATTTGCAGTGTATAGTCGTATTTTAAACTCAAGAACTTTTTTATTTTTTCTTTCATCGATTTCAACTGTATTAAGGTCTGCAAAAAGCCGATCCAATTGCGTTTCATTTTTAAGTGTAAGCGCATCTTCAATCTTAGCAATTGTTTCACCACGAAGATTGAAATAAAGAGAGGCTCCTGCAACCCCATCTCTTTTGCATAAAACTGCATCAATTGCTTTATAGTTATTAATCATATACTTATAAAGGTTTGCGTCGGCGCCTTTTGCAAAATTTAATCCGATGAAATATAATTGATCTGCCGATGGTATTTTGCTTACAAATTTGGTAATGTAGCTGCTTAGTACCTGTCCTGTAGACTTTCCTTCTGCCTTAAGCCTTTTGATATAAGCTTTAGCAAAAGCCTCATCATAATTACTAGTGTTATACTTTGCATCTAAATCGGCAAGACCGATCTGATCCCTACCCGTAAATTTAAAAAGCATTTTATCGCCTACGTCATTAAAATCCGCAGCAGCCATTGAGCTCTTAGACCTGTCTATTAAAGATTCATCAGCGGGGTTGATGAATAAATATGTAGGATAAGATTTTACCTCGTACTTTTTTGCAATTGCAATGCCTTCTCCCTTTTCTGCATCAATTTTTACGTTAACAAAGCCTTTATTATACTTGGCTCCTACTTCGGGTCTGGTAAATACTTGAGCGGCCATTACTTTGCATGGACCGCACCAACTGGTATATATGTCTACAAAAATAGGCTTATGAAGCACCTTCGCTTTTTTGACCACCTCGCTCCAGGAGCTATGCTCAAATTCAATGCCCTGACCAGAAACATTCAGGAAACCGAATAAAAACAAAATACTTATCAAATTCTTCTTCATCTTTTTATTAATTAACCTTCGACAATTCCTTTTCAACCATATCCTTCAGTTTTGGATCAGATGGTCGAGGGGCATCAACAGACACTACATTGCCATCTTTTCCAAAAACCATAAATCGTGGAATTGCGCTAATCGCATAATCCTTAGTTATTTTAGTCCAGCCACCAGCAAACAATTGTATGCCATGCAAATCCAGGTCTTTAAGCATGGCTAACCATTTTTGTTTATCTTTTTCATAATCAACAGTTACGGATATAAAGGCTACATCTTTTCCTTTGAACTCTTCTTCCATCTTTTTTAGAAAAGGGATTTGTTGTTTACAAGGTGCACACCAAGTTGCCCACACATCAACCACAACCACTTTACCATTAAAATCACTCAATGAAACACTTTTGCCCTTTTGATCTGGATAAGTGAAATTGATGGCAGGTTTAGGCCCAACTACACTATTGTATAATTTTGTCCCCAATTCTTCCACAACCAATTGATGGTATGGCGATTGAAAATATTTTCCGTAATTCTTTATAAAGTTTTGATATGCGGCATAATTGCCTGGCATTCTACTTTCATTTAAAATCATCGCACCTTTGATGTGATCATTATTGAATGCCACGATTTTTTCATCAACTGAAGCTTTGCTGAGTATAGCTGAGTTAGCATAGGTTTCCTTACCACCCGATAACGCAAAGTTCGCATACATCCCTAGAAAGCGTTTTCCATAAAGCATATCCAGCACAACATCCGTATTAAATTTTTTTGGATTTACAATGGTATTATAATAGGGAGCCAACTCCTCTCTCTTTACAAATACTCCTCCTCTGGGCACAGCAAGGAAATTCAAAGCATATAAATCCAGGTCATATCCAACCACTTGTTTCATTGCCTTATTGAATACCTCGTTTTTTGTGAGAATAGATTTTTTAAATGTTTCGGCTTGGGATGCAACTTTTGTTAACAATGGAAAGAATTCTTTATAGCTTTTCATTGCATATAAGGAGTTATATTTAACAGAGTCACTCATTTGAAGCCACTTATATAAAATGGCATTCTCTGGTGTTTGAATCCCAACAAAATCAATCGTTCTCGTATTGATGGCAACCTCTGCCTTATCCCCCTTTTTTAAATAAACCGGAAATTTTCCTCTGATAAACTCCCCCCAACCAATTGCATAGAAGCCTTCTTGGGCAGGATTGAACATAAAGCCAAAAGAACCATCTTTTGCCAAATGGGTTTTTGTAATTTCTTCAGTTTCTCCATCTTTGATAGCATAAAGTGTAATATCCTTATCGTCAAAACCTTCAGATTTCACTGTTCCCCAAATTTGAGTCATTTGTGCCGAAGCACAAAGACTCAAAAATAAACCCACTAAAACAAGTGTTATTTTTCTCATAAACCAATATTTATTTCGTTTTTGCCAATTCAGCTTCAAGCAAAGCTTTTAATTTAGGATCAGAAGGCCGGGCCGAGTTAGGGCTAACTAATTTCCCTTCACGATCAATCACAATAAAACGAGGAATAGTTTCAATTTTATAAAAATCTGTTACTTTATTTGCAAAGCCGCCAGCATAGAGCTGCACTCCAGTGAGCTTCATATCATCAACCATCTTCAACCATTTATCTTTGTCCTTTTGCTCATCCGTAGAAATACTGATAAAAACTACATCTTTACCATGCAATTCTTCTTCTAACTTTTTCAAATAAGGTATTTCCTTTTTACATGGAGCACACCAGGTTGCCCAAACATCCATCAGCACTACTTTACCCTTAAAATCACTTAAAGAAACCATTTTACCGTTCTGGTCCGAAAAGGTGAAATCAACAGCTTTACCTCCCGCTGTGGTGATGTAGAGCTTGGCACCCAGTTCATCAACCCTTTTCTTTAAATCTGGCGAAGTAAAATATTGGCCAAAACTTTTAACTAAGCCCTCATACTGAGGATAAGATTGTATTTGGGGAACCATTTTAAATAAGGTGTATATTCCCTTTTGTTTATCCGTAGAAAATAATTTCAATCTTTCATCAATATTGGTCTGCCTGCCTTCTGCATAATCTGCATACTCATTTAACAACAGTTCACCAAATAAGCTAGATAAAACGTCATCATTTTTGAACTTATTCCCAACTACAATACTGTTATAATAAGGCACATAATCCTCTTTCTTTGGATGCTCTTTACGTGGAGTTCGTAAGAAGTGCAAGGCATAATAATCCAGATCAAAATAGGTTAACGAAGTCATCAACCTGTTGAAATTTTCATTCTTGGTTTTGATGGTTTTTCTAAACGCATCTGTTTCTGCCGCAACTTTGGTCAATTCAGGAAAGAAATCTTTAAAAGTACTTAAGGGCGGCTCGATAAAATACAAAGATTTAACTTTTAAATCCTGAGTCAGATTGGTCCATGAGGAGAGAATAGTATTTTCTGGAGTCTGCTTTCCCACAAATTGCATCCATCTCTTATCAATTGCCAGCTCAGCCTTATCCCCTTTTTTCATATATAAAGGGAACAAAGAGCCTTTTTCCAATTTTGTATAACCCACTGCATAAAACCCTTCATTCGGAGGTGTAAAAAGAAACCCGAATGAACCATCTTCACCTAGTTGCGTATTGGCCATGAACTCCGGTTTACCATCTACAACATTAAAAAGTGAAATATCCTTTTGTGTACCATTTTTCATTACCCCACGGATCTCACTCATCTGAGCAAAAGAAACTCTAGCCAGGAACAAGGTTACCAGCGTTAATAATATTCTCATCTTAATTCTCTATTTGGTTTATAATTATTTGCTTAGTAATTCATTCAGGTAAACTTTGAGTATCGGATTGGATGGGCGCTCGCAACATTTTGCATTCACCATCTTACCTTCTCTATCTATGATTACAAATCTTGGAATACCTGTTCTGCCAATCTGATTAAAGAAAGGATCTTCTGCAAGGCCCTTGGGCATCTTTACCTGATTCCCTGTCAGATTCCTTTTTTTCATAAAATCTTGCCAGTATTCCTCTTTGATATCTCCGTTAAGCGATAAAAAAACCACATCTTTCCCCAGCATATCATTCTCTAATTTTTTAAGGAATGGCATTTCTGCAACGCAAGGATGGCACCAGGTACTCCAGATATCAATTAAAATATATTTACCTTTATAATCACTGATTTTCGCTGTAGTACCATCTGGCTTTTGAAAACTATAACTACCAAAATCAGTTCCAGGCAGCGCTTTATTTAAAAGTGTCTGTTGATCTACTCTAGCTAAAATGCCATTGATTTTTGCAATACTGGCTGGATCTTTCAACAATGGCAGGGCCGCTTTGGCTATATCCTTTATTTTAATAAAATCATTGTCCATAAAAGCCAAATCTGTTAACTGAACAATATAAGCTTCCCTTAATTTCTGATTGTCAATAGTCCCGGCAAAATCTGCAAGCCAGGTATTTGAATTGCGTACTTTAAGTTGGCCCGTCTCCATTTTCGCATACATCATCTCATTGATGGTTCTATACCAGTTGTAATATTGAACAACCTCAGGAACCAGTTGAAGATTTAAATCATCAAACCTGGGTTTATTTATGGCATCTGCTACACCACTTAGCTTCTCTTCCATATAAGGACCATAAACCGCATTCAAGTACTCTCCCTGAGTAAAACCTAATAAAACTGCTTTACTATTTTTAACTTCATCAATGGCAGATGCATTAATAGCTTTTACCCTATTGATGTAGGCCTCTTTAGCGGTATATTGCTTATTTTTGAAGTCATATTTTCTGGAAAGAGTCACATAAAATTGATTCAACTCACTTCCCTTTCCACTAAATACCACTTGATTGTCTTTTACACTGACCGATAAGTCGTCGCCCGGTTTCAGGTATACATAAAAGCCCTTTACTATCGGATCAGTCGTGGTTAAAATGCAGAATGAAGGCTCTTTTAAGGTAGTTTCCATAATAAAACTTCCCCTTGTAAAATTAGCTTTCCCCTTCTGGACCATAGCATAGCCTTCAATAAAAAGAGAAGCCCCCCCTTGTTGCACCGTCATGTCTCCTTTAACAAGGGTTTTAATGCCCTCTTCTGCAAAAACAGAACATGACATTGTTAGGCCACACAATATAGCGGCAATCGCAAATATTTTTCTCATATGTGATTCCTTTATCTTTCTCTATAGTGTAAACTCACTACTTTACCAAAGCCCGTATAGGTTTTATCTAAACTTATACCCGTGGCACCAAGCAGGATATTATATTGTTCTATTTTTCCGTTTTGACCTTCGGGCAATGACGGATCATAACTACAAACCATCAGCTTACCTCCGTCCGGATATTTAACCGCGCTTTGATAGCTCTGGAACTTCAGCAAACTAATTTTTGCTGCACCATAGTCTTTAACCAGCTTACTTGTCGTCGGAGTCGTCGTATAATCATACTGGTACAACTTGCCACCAACATTATAATAGATATATCCCTGATCGGGGCTAACCGCAAAATTTTCGGCCTTATCTACATCAGTAGAAACCATTTCTCTGTAATCTGTTTGTGTGGCATCAATAGCACTAAAACGAGCAAGGTATACCTTAGCTGTAGCAGGATCCTTTAACATAGCATATACTTCAGTTGCCTTAGACACAAAATTCATATACATTAAATCATTTCCCGTATTACTAAACAAAAACAACTGGGCTGTAGATCTGGTAGGATCTGGAACAGCTATCAATTTAGAGTCGAAAGCACTCAAATGCTTATAAAAGCGCCTATGCTCCACATCATAAAAATAGGCCTGCGGATTACCCGTAACAAAAGCTTCGTTCACTGCAATAAATGGCGCCACTCTATACACCTGTCCATTATTATAATTTAAAGGCTGGCTGTATTTTACCTGTTGTGATGGAGCCGTAAAATAGACATCTCCGCTCGAACTGATCATATAGGCCTGGTTATCACCTCTTGCCTGTTTAAGCGCATCAATATGAAAATCTTGAGGAAGATCAGGGTTTAATATCTCTCTTTTCACATTATAATTAGCCTGCCATGCAAAAGTTTCCGGGTCTATCCGGTCAATACTTTGATCAGTCCCAAGGTAAAGCCCATAAGATAAATTGATACCATAGCCGTTTAGCTTTCCGGTATTATAGCTGTACACCAATCGAGGTTTGCCCTTCAACTGGAGATCGGATTTTGTTTGTGTCAATAAATCATTAATGGTCACAAATTGACCATCAACCTGTTTAGAAAGCATATCGAACTGTGCTTTACCATTTACATCCGTCATCAACAACCAACCCTCATTGTATACATTTCTAATCTCTAGCGAAAACTTCTTTACAAATTGAACTCCGGTAATGTTATCTGTAACTTTATAAAGACTGGTATAGGTACCCGGAGCAATATTCACCAATATATTGAGGTCTTTGGTGGTAGCCAATGTTCTCAAACCAGCATTAGTTTGACCAGTGGGGATGATATAAGCCCATTCATAGGTATAACGGTTTTGATCCGTTCCAGCGCCATCCTGAGTAAAAGTAAGCTTTGGGCTAATGGTCAAATTTGTAAGCACAAAACCTGTTATCTTTCCATTTAGTTCAGTAGGAAAGACGACCTCATTAATAGCGTGGTAATCATAATTACCTATATCTTTCTTACATGAATAATTCAATAAAGTTAATGCCATCAGTAAGCAGGCATATATATATTTTTTCAACATAATATTCTCAGTGATTTGAAACATATAATTATTGAGCGCTAGCCCCCATTTTTATTAACGTAACACCATCGTCCTCATAAACTGGATTACCTGCTGCGCCTAATTGGTTCAAATGACGTTGTACCAATTTGCTGAGCGCAGTAATTTCTGAAATGGTAATATCTGTATCGATATATTGTGGCGTAATCTCCAAAAAGTCGCACATAAAAAACAGTTTCTTTCGAGAGAAAGCACCGAAATAAGCATCACTCCATTTTCCCGGCTTTCTTACAATATCATTAAAAAGAATTTTGGTGGAAATCGTTTTTATGCTTTTACTCGACACCAATCTGGATTTAAAGCTCGTGCCAAAATTCTCATTAGGCAATAAATTAAGGACAACAAAATAGCTGGTGGTCTGCATTTCCGGAGTTCGGACCAGCTTTAACTTGATGGTATCGGCCTGAGTATTCGCTTTGATCACAAATTTTTGAGAAAGTACTGCAAAATGAGTCCCGGCAATAGCAGTCGATGATGGGTCTACCGCAACCTGATACGTTCTGTCGTGATCCACCTTGCTACCAGTTGCTGCGACCACAATATTCCTTACAGAATCTTGCGACTTGGAATAGGCAAAAGACACGTATAAAGAGTCGTAAGCTAAAGTGGGCAGCGCCTTACCAGCATCCGAGAAATAAACGTCAGCTTGTTTATTATCAAAAGTCATTAAATCTTTTTGACATGACACCAATGAAACTGCTATAAATAATAAAGCGATTCTATATATAAGTTTGTTCATGATTTTTTAATTATTTACGAGGATCAGTTTCTGAGGTTGGAATTGGAACAACATATTTAACTCTCATGGTGGCCTCAGTTCCCATAGTATAGTTCGCTGTAGCCGAATTTCCAGCTGGAATTGTAGTAAACTTGTTCCGTTTATAATAAAAGAATAACTGACCCTCCCCAAAAAATTCCTTTTGGTACTCCTTTGTAATTTCTGTGGTTAACTGAGCAGCATTTACAGGAGTACCCAGGTTTCTGTTGTATCGAACCGTATTTAAATAACCAATAGCTGTAGTCGGATCTGGTTCACATTCGGCCGCGATATAATACATTTCGCTCAGTTTTAACATTGGGATGGTATTCCTGTAGGCTTTAGATTTGTCCTCAATGTCAGCGTACTTTAAAAATGTTTTATAATTTTTAGTTGCCGGTTTTCCCCAAAGCTGATCAAATCCATATCTAAAATCAGTTGTTTCCGGAAACATAGCGATCAAACGAGCATCAAGTGGAGCCAGAATACTATTATCGGCCAAACTAGAACTGAAATACTTGGCTTGAGTACCTGTAGTCGTATATAAGTCGGCATTATAGGCCCCCAAAATCATTTCAGAAGAGAAAATCCTATCGCAGTTTGCTCTATCATTCATATTAGCAAGGGTTACCCAAGGAAATTTAGCTGAATTCTGAATCAGAACCATTGCCGCCGCCAGAGCCTCTGCCTTATTGCCCCTATACAAATTCACCCTCGCCTGCATTGCCTTTACTGAATAAAAAGTAAAACGGTATTTTTTACTAGCATTCATTGTCTTGTCTGACGAAAGCAGGCTTTCCGCTTTACTTAAATCAGCCATGATTCGATTCATCACCTCATTAGCCGGCAAAAAAGGAAGTATAGTCACTGCACTTTGCGTATTGTAAGGAATGCTTTGCAGTGTAGAATCTGCAGTACTATACATAGGACCAAATAAACGCAAAAGATCAAAATGCATTGAAGCACGCATCGCTAATGCTTCACCCCGGCTTGTAGAATCAGTTTTGGAGTCCAGAACTCCAGGCGCTTTATCCAGATTAGCCAAAAATCCATTAATGTTAAAAATAAGACTGTAGGCATTTCCCCAAATTTCAGCCATTTTAGCCGCAACTCCCCCATCAGTGTACCTTTGTTGTGAGTAACCAAACATGATATGTGAGGCACCAATATTATACCGCTGTGCAAGCACATCCGGAATCGTTAGGGTAAGGTTTTCGCCGTATAAAGTACTCCCACCTAATTTTACATATAAACCATTTAAATAGGCGTTAACATTTTTTGCAGAACTAAAAACCTGGTTTTCAAGCAGTTTATCTTCTGGTTGCAAATCCAAATACTTAGTACAAGAAGAGAATAAAGCCGCAGAGCTGAAGGCAATAATTAAATATCTATATATCTTTTTCATAATTTTATTTATTTAGAATGAAGCTCTTAAAGTGAATGCTACGGAGCGTGCATATGGATATTCAATACCTCTCTCGCGTTTAACCGTTGAAAAACGGAATATATCATTGGTATAGCCGGATAGGCTTAAGTTTTCTAGCCCCATTGTTTTCATCCATTTTTGATTGCTGAACATATAACTCAGACTAACCGATTCCAATGACAGTGTATTTTCTTCCTGAAGAAAACGAGTAGACATTCCAGTTACATCCGTCAAAGAAATGCTCTTGAATTGAGAAATATCCCCTGGATTTTTCCAACGATCATACAAAGCACGTTTATCTTGATTGTTCACAATATCATTCCAACTGATATTTTCAACTTTGCTTAATAAAGCTTGATTGAAAACATCTGCCTTAGCTCTATAACGCATCATAATAGACAATGATAAATTCTTAAAGCTGACTTGATTGGAAAGAACACCTTCCAGAAGTGGCTTCGAACTGCCAACTTTAGGCATATCTGCCTGTGCATAATCAAGTGTATGTTCGCCGTTTGCCATTAAGAACATTTCGCGGCCAGTTGCCGGATCAATACCTAAAGACCGAACAGTAAATAAATCATTTGGACTGGCGCCATCCTGGAAACGACTTAAGGAACCAGAAGAAATACTCTGCGCATTGAGTTTCGCTAAGGCTGTTCCAAAATTTTCATATTTACCATCACTTGAAGCACCCGTTATGCCGACCCTCCATGAAATACGTCTGGCAACATTACTAAGAACAAGAACACTCAAGTTTAACTCATAACCCGTTGTAATCATTTTACCCGCATTAAAACTATAACTTGAAACGCCAGAAGATGTTGGGTAGGCCACAGAAACAATCTGATTATTTGTCGTTTTTGTATACACATTCACAGCACCAGACAAACGATTACCAAACAAACCAAAATCAACGCCACTGCTAAGTTGAGTTGTTTTTGTTGGTAAAAGATTGGAGTTACCAAGGGTAAGAAGGTTAATCCCTAAACCCGCCTGGTTATAAGCCTTTAAATATTGATAAATCGACGTGGAAACCGAGGTACCCATAGTCTGATTTCCAGTTACACCAATATTCGTATAAAGCTTAATCCGGTTAATGATTTTACTGTCTTTTAAGAAACTTTCTTTATGCACGTTCCAACCAATACCTGTAGACCAATATGGAGACCAGGGATCATTATGACCAAAAGAAGTCGATCCATCTAAACGGTACGAAGCATCAAGCAGATAACGCGAAGCATAAGAGTAGTTTGCGGATCCTGTAAAATTCATACTCCGGAAAGCACTAACATTACTAGTCGGTATACCATTATTTGCATAACCATAGGCAAATCCCAAAATAGGCCCTGTTCCGGTCGGGAAACCTTGAGCTACAAAAGATTGCGAATTGGATTCATTATTACTCATCTGGCCCCTCAAATTGGCCGTAATGGAATGTTTTCCCATCACATTACCGTAGGTCAATAAGGCATTTGTGGTATAAGAGAAATTTTGAGATTTAGAACTGGTATAAGTACCGCGCAGGGTAGGGATTAGGGATAACTGAGTGGTATTATCTGGCGATATGAACACATCTGTTTGGTTACTCCCCTTAGACAAACTTAAACCACCATTCAACCTTAATTTTGGAAGGATGTTATATTGAACAGAAAGATTATTGGTAATGGTCATCCCATTTGACGCATTTTTCGAAGGCAATGATGCATTGTAAAGTGGGTTAGAAACATTTAATCCAGTGGTAGTCAAAACACTGGAGAAAGTTTTTGTCTGATCTAAAAAGGGATTGGTCGTACTTTTTTCGTAATAAGGATTTGCATTTACAAAATCAGAAAAATTACCATAAGGTGATTCCGAACTTTGCTGACCATTTACGGAGAATGAATTGTTAATATTAAATTTCCCCTTTCTATAGATCATGTTGATGTTTCCTCCCCATGAATTACGGGCAGAACCTTTCATTACCCCAGGATTCGTTTTATAATTGAAATTCACCCCATATCTAAAAACCTCATCGCCCCCACTCGCATTAATAGAATGATTTTCAGATATAACATTGCGAAGAGGTTCTGCCAACCAATAGGTATCAACCCCTCGGGCGATAGCAGCCTTATTTTTGTTGTAAATAGAATCCAATACAATTTGTTGCAAGGGATCATCAATCTTATACCTTCCAGAAAGTCTTTCAAACTCCAGTTTTTCTGTCGAATTCATCATGTTGTATACGGTCAAATCTGGCGCATCTATTCTTAAATCATTCGTATAAGAAAAGCGTAATTTTCCCGGCACAGGTTTAACGGTTTCTACAACAATAACACCATTTGCAGCTTTTGACCCATATAAAGCTGTCGAAGCTGCATCTTTAAGGATGATGACTGACGCAACACGGTTCATATCCAAATCAATAATCACCTGCAATGTGGTTTCAAAACCATCTAAAATGAACAATGGTTGATTCGGATCTGTTCCAAATTGATCTTTTAGTGAAAGCTGGCTAACAGTTGTCTTACCTCTAAGTTCAAGCGTAGGCAGCACATTAGGATTGGATCCTTTTAAGTCATTATCAATTTGTAAAAAAGAAGGGTCCAGCGATTTTAAACTCGCGATAATGTTGTTATTACCAATTGCTTTCAATTCAGCTCCGGAAAATGTAGCAGCCGCCCCTGTAAAGCTGTCTTTCTTTCTGTCTATACCAGTACCTGTAACCACTACATCATTAAGGCTACTGGTACGTGATTTAAGTTCAACGTTGACGACATTTTTACTGGAGACCTGTATGGTTTTTGGCTCATACCCTATATAAGAAAAGGTCAGTGCATCCGTATTGTCAACTATTCTAATGGCGTATTTTCCATCTTTATCCGTTTTTGTAACGATATTCGATTTTTGATTTTTCACAGACACACCAACCAAAATATCTCCATTGTCGTCAGTTACTTTACCTGTAACAATACGTTGCTGTTGAACAATCGGCATGGCCTTCACTACAATAGTTTTCTTATCAATCTCGTAGAGAAAGGGTTGATCAGAAAATGCCTTATTTAAAGCTTCAATTACCGAAATATTATTGAAGTCTACATCAATAAGTCCGGCATTGTCCATCATTCGGTCGCTATACACAAAATCATAACCAGTCTGTTTCCGGATTTCTTTAAATACGCTCACCAGGGTAGCTTTCTTCTTTTTCAATGTGACACTTTGGCTATAAGTGCTTGCACTCAATTGCAAAAATCCAGCTGTTAATAACACAATAGTCAATTTCATTACCAACAATATTTTAGCTACGCCAGCCGGTGGCTTGCATAGACTTTTAAAGTAAAAATTCATACATTTGGTTTAGTTTAAATGCGTCAATGCCTTTGCCTGAGAAGTACTCGGCATTCCGCGGTTATTCATAATTAATTGTTTAGGCAATTCCCAAGCATATTTGGGAAATATGAATAGCATTAAAATAACCAGCCAGGAGTGTTCCACCACTCTTGGCTTATTTTAAGCTACATTTTCGTAAAATGGGCTAGGTATTCTTTCTCATACTCATGTTTTTTTTACACCAACATATGCCAGCAAAACATTTTCGCATTTAAGTTTGGTTTAGGGTAAATAGTTCGGTTAGTTTAGGTTATATAGGTTTTTGTAGTTCTTTATTGGCTATTTATTACTCGTATTGTTGATTCCTTGACTTCAAATTTTATTTCACCGGTTGAGGCTAAGCTCTTCAGAATTTCAGAGATATCCTTAGACCTTGACATCTGTCCGCTAAAAGTCAAGTCTATATTTACATCTTTATCATAAATCACCTTCACGTTATACCATCGCCCAATTTTGTTCATTACATCCCTTAGGCGCTCCTTTTCAAATATAAAGTCACCGTTTTTCCAGTCAATCACCTGATCGACATCTTTTTTAATAACTTCTATCCCCTGCCTATTTAATATAGCCTGTTCTCCCGGCCTTATGATAACTTCAGCAGGCTTCAATTTACTCCCGGCATAGGTAGATAATACACTCACACTTCCTTCCAATAAGGTCGTTTTAATTACCCCTTCGTCCCTGTAGCCATTGATATTAAAATGAGTACCCAATACGCTCACTTCCTGTCCTTCATTGATGACCTTAAACGGATGAGCTTTATCTTTTGATACTTCGAAGTAAGCCTCTCCATTCAACTCTACCCTTCGGTCTTTCAAGGAAGCAAAGGATAAAGGGAACCTCAAAGAAGAAGCTGCATTAAGCCATACCTTGGTACCATCGGGTAAGATAATCTGGTATTGCCCCCCTTTCGGCGTTTCGACAGTATTATAAGCTAATGAATGATCTGCTTTTTCCTCAGTACCCTGTACTTTATAGAGCAACTGGCCATCAGCCGACTTTGTAATCTCAATTCCGGTCTGCTTTACCAAGGCTCCATTTTCGGCATTATTTAAATTAATTTTCCGCCCATCCGCCAAAGTTAAAGTTGCCGTATTTGATCCCGGAACAATACGGGTAGCTAAGGCTTGAACTTTCCTGTCAGCTTTATTCAGGAAAAAGTAAGCTGCGATTCCAATAGTGATAACGATTACCGCAGCCGATAGATACCGCCCTATCGAATACACCTTATGTTTTGTTTTGTATCTACTTACCTGATCAAAAAGGCTCTTGCGTATTTCCTTATGTACTGCATCTTTCTCCCCCATAAGCTCAGCATCCCAGAAAGAATGTCTAGTAAGAAGTAATTGATAAGCCTCATCAAAAGCTTTTCTTTCATCTTCGGTAGCAATTCCTTCCTGGCATTTTCCTGCCAATACTCTTAACTCTATATCTGTCATTGAGGGCTTCATATAACTACGTCTAAATAAAAAGGGCTAACCCCTAAAAGAATTAAAAAAAAATTATTTTAAGAAGAGGGCGCACATGCAGACTAAAAAAAGGACTTCCCCCATAACGATTCGTAGTTGCCTTAAAGCAATAGACATTTGAGCTTCGACAGTTTTTACACTGATTCCCATTCTGCTTGCAATCTCCTTATTGCTCAGATGTTCAGTCCTGCTTAGCATAAAAACTTCCTGACAACGTTTAGGAAGCAAAGCAACTCCCTGCTCAAGCAACTTTTCGATATCTTGCTCATTCAGACGATCTTTCATTAAGTTGAAACCCGCCAATCTTTCCAATTCATCAGGCTCAATAAATACCTTTCTATGATTTGCCGACTTGATATAGGTTAGTACTTTATAACGAACAGCAGTAAACAGATAAGATTTTAACGAATCAATTTTTACCTCCGACCGTCTAATCCATAATTGTAAAAGCACATCTTGCACAATATCCTTACAAGCATCTGCATCTCTTAAGATGCTAAATGCAGCCAGGTACAATTGTTCCCAATATTGATCATAGATAAGTTTAAGTCCCCTTTCATTGTCTGTTTCCAATAAAGAAAGCAACTCTTCATCCATCAATATGATTTGCGTGAACATATTATTCATTTATAAAGAACCTTAAAGGTTATAAAAAAATGACAGCGTAAAATATTCCTGTAAAAAGAAACTAATGAAATTTAATTCGGAATAGACAATCTTATGAAATCAATGGATTATTTTACGATTTACCAGAATTACCTTTAATGGCCTGCAAAACCTAATTACCACAGCTTAAGCTTAAATAACTATATACTGTTATTTATTATATTTACTTGACATGGGACAATATCTATTCATAATTTCATTACTGCTATTTTCATGGCAGACCAAACAAGGTCAATCTTCTAAACCAGATATTGGTACAGCTTCAAAAAAAGAAACAAAACTTGTCATAAAAAAAGAAGCAGAACTTCTTGAACATTTTGTAGACAGCACAAATATCGGAAAACCCAAAAAAAACAAATTCGAACTCTCACTTTTTAGAAATTCCGACAGCAGCTATGTTATTCTTCATTTCTATGTGAAATCGAATCAAAACAAATGGTTGCTAAAGCAAAAATTTAATTTCTCTGCAGATGATATCTCAGGTTGTTTTACAGAACTATCCGACTTCAACAATGATGGTTTTAAAGATGTTACCTATAAATCGGCAATTGCAGCGAGAGGAGCTAATGATGTCAGAAGACTTTTTATTTATGACGCCAGGAAAGATCAGCTGATCTACATCAAAAATTCCGAGAACTACCCTAACTTAATGTACAACAAAAAATTAAACTGCATAGATGCCTTTTTAGTTCATGGAGGCTCAACTACTGTATTTTTAAAAATCGAAAAAGATACTCTTAGAGAGTTTGCCAGTGTAAATTTAGATGATAAAATAAATGTCCAGCTTATAGACAAAAATGGAAACAGAAGATATTTAATAAGAAACAAGAAAAATACTTTTGACCCATATACCAGATTTAAAAACTTCAGCCCGCTAGAATAATCCCATTATTGTAGCACAGTACCGATACCACTCTACAACAACAAAGAATAAGATATAATCTTGAGCAAACGCCCTCAGTAATACTCTAATCTTTAACAGGCATATTTATCCTACTATCTGTTGTTGAACAGGTCCATAATTACTAAATTTGGCCCGCGTTAGAAAAATTGATACCCTATAAAATCAGGGCATTCAATACGATCAAATTAAAAAATATAAAATAAATGGAAGAAAACGATTTTGTTTCGATTTGGCTGGAGGAAAGTGGAAACCCTGCAATAGAAGAATTAACCAGAGTGAATCAGGAAGTTGCTGATAAAACAGCAAGCTTTTTATCGGAGAAAGGGCTCAATTCAACCGATCTTTCGGCCATAGTAGATATCAATCACGACGAAATTTCCAGGTGGCTAAATGGCAGGCATGCTTTCAGTATAAAAAAACTAAAAGAAATGTCACAAACACTCGCAGATCACAACTAAAAACTTCGAATGCTATTTCTTATTCACCGCCGCATATTCCTCATCGGTAACAGGCGTCATCCAAGTTACACTGCTCCCACCAGTGAAATTGGAAATAGCAATATGTACCAATTTGCTGTCAGCCGCTGCACCGTGCCAATGCTCTACATCTTTGGGAATAGCCACTGTTGTTCCTTTTGTTAATATTTGTGCAGGTTTGCCCCGCTCCTGATACCAGCCCTTTCCCTCCGTAACCAGTAATACCTGACCTATAGGGTGCGTATGCCAATGTGTTCTTCCGCCAGCACTAAATGTAACCTGCCCAACGGTATACAGACCCTCCATCTGATCGGGGCTTACCAAAGTTTGAACATGCACTTCACCGCTGAACCATTCTGCAGGTCCCGCATTTCCCAATGGGAAAATAGAGGTGCTATTTTGATTGTTTGTTGTTTCCATATTTAAATCCTTGTTTCTTCTAATTACACAACAAATTTCGAAAACAATAAGTTGCGAATAATTATACAAATTACGGATAATCTAACCATTTTTACTGATTTCTGTCACTGCAGATCATAAAGAAGCCCGACCCCATATGAGGGATCGGGCTTCTTTATGAAAGATCGCAATTTTATCTAACCACTAAAGCTTTATCAATTAAGAAAGCCAGGTTTGCACGGTGAGCCTTGGTTTGCTCATTTGTCGAAACAGCACCACCAAGCTGAGTTTTTATCTTTCTCAATGTATAAAGTGCCGCTGCTTTACTTGCATTATCATATCCTGCTGGAGCAGAAACAATACTTGCAGAAGCCTTTACAAATTCAGTTTGCAGATTTTGGCGAAACAAGTTCACATTTGTTTTAAGATCTGCCGCAAAAATATCATTAGACAAATCACTCATTACGTTTGCCACAGAATACGTATTACCATAAAGTCCACTGTTGTTGATTCTGCTCAAAGTTGTTGGATGCAAGAGCTGAGCAAGCGTATTCAACTGTATAGAGACGAAAATATTCTGAGGTTTAACGTCTTCAGTAGTACCAAAAAATCCAAACCCACGTCTTTGAACCTGAAGATAAGGAAATAGTGTTTTATCCGCATCAAAAGCATCTGGAGCAAATACATATTTACCCAATAGCGCCATTGCTTTTTTCTGATAAGCCACAGGAACAGGAGTAAACGGTGCAGTCGTTGTCTTTTGTCCAACAAAACTTCTGTCCACATAAACCCCACCAATATAACGACTTACTGCAGTAGCCATACCTAAACGCTGATTGTTAAGCTGCAGATAACGCTGACGCAACTCCTGGTAACTTTGACCTGTTTTACTAAAGCGCGATTTCAGCTTTGGCATCATCGTGTTCACCAACTTAAACCTGTCTTCGCCATAAGCAACCATATCATTGGTCTGGTCGTTCACATTTACCCGTGGATCTATACCCCCACCTGGGCTACGCATATCATCAGCATCATTACCAAAAGCAAGTTGCGGATCAGTACTACGGCTTAGAATTTTATTTAATCCAGCTTCTTCCTCTGCCTCACTAAATGGAGTATAACCATATTCAATAGCCCATAAATCATAAGGCCCCGCTTTAGTGGTATAATAATCACCCTGTTTGCTGCGATCACTGCTTACATTTACAGCCGGATAATCCATTACAGATCCTTGTAATCCAATTTTACGGGTAAGTGCAACATCATTCATCTGCGCAGGGCTTAGCATTTGACTGGCTTTCATATTATGATTAAGTCCCAGTGTATGCCCCATTTCATGCATGATCAGGTAATACAAAAACTGTTTGTGCATTTCACGCACAGTCTCCGCTCTTTTAGCCTCAGGCATGTCTGCATCAAGCGCTTCAATAGCCGTTAAACCAGCCTGATACTGCATACTTAATTCCTGCGCCAATGCACAAGAAGCCATATGGTTCTTATCAAAGCCATTCATCTGCACCGGCTTTCCAGAAACAGCTTCAGCAGGATTTTCCCAAGGCAGTTTTAAAGCCGAATTACCACCATTAAACAAATCATCAGTAACCACTGTACCAGCACCAGAACGCCACTCTACAGTAATATCAGCACCTAAAATCTGGCCGGTTAAAGGGTTATAAAAACTTGGACCGATAGCACCATAAGAAGGATAAGCTGAGGATACCCAACGGATTACATTATAGGCAATATCAGCCGGGTCCCAGGTAGCCGTATCAGACATCTGTTTCATAACCACTGCATTTTTAAAACCAGCTTTCTCAAATGCTTCATTCCATTTCTCACCTGCCTCTTTTATAATCGGGCGATACTCCAATGGAGTCGTATTTTCAATCCAGAAAACAATCGGTTCAACCGGCTCGCTCAATGCAGCCGACGGATCTTTCTTTTTAAGATTCCAGCGACTGATAAAATCTTTATATGGCGTTGAAGATAAAGAGGTCAGGTTATCTACTTCACTACCAAAATAACCTACCCTTGGATCATCACGACGTGGACGGAAATCATTTTTAGGTACTTCCAGAAAAGAATGCTGCATTTTAACCCTTACATAACGGGCATCAGTAATGTCCTTTCCCCCACCATTCAGAGGCATCGGATTGTCATAAGCAAGCTCTACCACTACATCTGTATTTCCTGGAAATGAACGTATCTTTTGATATTTCGACTTAGAGGGATTTAAATTCCCCAGATTAAACATGGCGCCTGGAGGCAATGTTGGAGGGAAAACCGGCTTAACCGGATCTAATTTGTCTCCGAGAAAAAGACCATCAACCGATATTAAATACCCAAGAGAATCCTGTGCCGCAACTTTATCACTATAAAAAACAGCATCCGAAACGTCAACATTGGCCGCTTTACTTACAGGGTTTGTCTTATCATGATAAAAGTTTGTATTTCTTTGCAGAAGCTCAATTTTATCATCAGATTTCTGAATATAAAATAACCAGGTGGTTCTGATCATATTCTGATTCAGGAACAAAGTGGTTGGCCCGCCCATAGAAAAGCTCTGATAAATATAATCTTTACCCAACTGATCTTTTTTAACATACATCTGAACACTACCTGTTATAGTATCTCTGTACATTGCAAAAAGACCATCAATTTTCTTACTGGATTTGATCTTTTCCTTAATACTAGGTTTAGGGGGCGTTGCCTGAACCTTCTTTAAAGAATCAGCCGCTAATGCCTTTTTCTTCTTTTGGGCAAAAGCCCCACTGGCCAAAAACAGAACCAGCGATAGCAGAGTAATGGTTTTTTTCATCTGGAATATAATTTGTTAGGTTTATGAATGAATCATATACTATGACCATTTAACCCAACAAATGTTACTCAATATTTAAAAGTTCATACCAATAATGTGGAACAGCACCATAATCAAACACCTCCCTTTCCACAAAACCACATTTTTTCAGCACTTTCTGAGATTGCAAATTACCAGTATCCGCTATTGCATAAATTACAGGAAGTTTAAGCTTATTAAAACCATACTCCACTACAGCTTTTGAAGACTCAGTAGCATAACCCTTTCCCCAAGCCTTTTTTACAAATCTATAGCCCAGATCATAATAGTCTTTACGGCCATTCGTTACATCAGTGATCAATTTAAAACCGCCCCATCCTACAAAATCATTTGTTTCCTTTTCAATGATCGCCAAACGACCAACACCATTGTCAATATATTGTTGTCTAATAAACTTTATAGCATCTTCTGCCTGTTGAATCGTGTTAATTGGATTATTACCCAGATATTGATGCACCTCAGGATCCGAATCTAAACTAAAAATACCCGCAACATCGGTGTCCAATAATTCCCTAAAATAAAGCCGTTCCGTTTCAATAATCCTTGTCATATATATTCTAATTTCTACTTCCCAACTTATGAATATTTTGCCAACCAGTCAATTATCAATAGTTAATTTACCTACGGGAAATGCATTTTTAATCTTCTCAATATCTTTTTCGAAGACATCTAAATCCTTTTCAAATACTATTCTGTCTGTAGCCATTTCCTGTATCAAAAAATAATTATAATTCTTTTTGAACAATGAATTAATTGGCCTATCCTTAAATGCAAGTTCTTTAGATGTTATTTGAAAATCGTAGTCAGCAAATTTATATTCAGTTTTTCCAATGCGCATACTGTCTGCTGTAATAATACATTTATTGTTTATATAAGTGTAAATCAGTAGCACTGGAAATATTATAAAACCTAGCAAACTGAAAGCGCCAAGTCTAATAGTTGGAGTTTTGTGCAAAATTATACCCCAGATCAAGTTGTAAGCTGAACCGTAAATGATAAAAGGAGCTATAATAGAATAAAAGATAAGTGTTTTTTTAGCAATACATATTTTAAGTTTCATCTGAATTAATTTTAATTATATAAACTACCCTAAACTTTTTTTAAAAACTCTACTATTCTTCTGGTTCTGGCTTTAACTCTTCATAGCTTACTGACCTCTTATCAGTTAGCAAAATATACGCAAAAGCTAAAATAAAAATCATACCACAAAATAGTGATTTAATATGAGCTCTGCCATATCCGTTCCAAGTCCGGCCGAGGTCTTCGCATCAAACGCGCTCCCCTTGGCCTGTATTAAATTAATGCAGAAGTCAGCCAAAAAAGATATTTTTACTCCATGAAAAACTTTAGCTCATTACTATCTGCCGCCGTTATATTAGCTCTTTCATCATGCGGGATGAACAACAATGTTGCACAAAATAGCACAGCTGCTGCGGATTCTTCGGCCGCCGCAGTTGTAAATAGCACAATTGAAAAAGGGTTATTTGCAAAGATGTCGGTGAAAGACACCATTAAGGCTGGCGACTCGGTACAGCTGAAATTCACAGTCTACAACAATGCCGATACTACACAGCATTTTTGCAAATGGCACACGCCTTTTGAGCCATTCATAAGTAAATACCTGGACGTCAAATCAGAGTCTGGCGAAGAAGTGAACTATAAAGGCGCAATGGCAAAACGAGTAATGCCACCACCGGCCAGCAGCTATATGACTGTAAACTCTAAAGACAGCATTTCCACTACTGTTGATCTTTTAAAAGGATATGACATCACCAAACCTGCCAAATACACCATTATTTATGTTGGTCAAAACATGAGCGGCCTTATCGTTAAAGACAGTATCTCTTTCGTTTACGCCAAATAATATCCTTTCACCATCCAATCCGGTCTGCACCCAAGAAAATATTTTTTACTGATGAGCCTCAGGGCCTAAAAGGTCCAGCGACATCAGAAAACATATTTTCCCTTTCTTGACCTCGATAGGCTTTATTAGCGGCAATTTTTCTTATTTCTTTGTCAGTTTATATCTTAAATGAGTTGTCAAATCTGAAGGTATGACTTCAACAATCTGAAGATCATATTTATCTCTGTCAATGCCGTCAAACAACCGGATTCCGCTTCCTAAAAAAACAGGAGCAATATGAATAAAAAATTCGTCCACAAGTCCTGCATTAAGATATTGTTGAATAGTATTCGCCCCACCTTGTATCCTGATGTCCTTTCCCTTAGCAGATTGCTTTGCCTTTTCTAATGCACTTTGCACTCCGTCATTGATAAAATAAAAAGTTGTTGTACCCTTTTGAACCCAGGGCTCGCGTTTTTCATGTGTCAGAACATACACATCCGCTTTATATAAATCTTCTTTCCAATGAACCTCCCCCTCCTCAAACATTCGTTTTCCCATAATGTAAGCACCCGTTCTTTCAAACACATCATCAATTAATTTACTATCTGCACCATACTCTTCACCTCCTTCCATATTGATGTGTTTCCAAAATGCTTTCTGTTTAAACATCCATCCATGGATTTTTGGTGAAATTCCACCCATTGGATTGCTTGGGCTCCTGTCATCGCCTGCAAAAAAGCCGTCAAGTGATATTGCGCAATCAAAGATAATTTTGCTCATGATTTTTGATTTATTTATTATAGCTAAGGTAACTAATGTCGTACTCAATTGGAAAAAAGCGACTCATCAAAAAGTTGATTAACAGAATATCAGAAAAATTTTATACGTTTACATTGAGAGCGTTAATTTAATAAAAAGGGGCCGGTTGAAAGATTTGGCCTCTTTTTCTATTTTAATACCTTCGGAAATATTGCCGATGAAGTCTCTATATCAATTCAAGTTAAAGCTAAATGAATATAAAAAAGCTCAGTATACTATTCTTGATTATCTTAATTACTATTTCCATCCTATACGACAATCTCTATACAACTGGGATAATTTCTGGGGAATACGCTTACCGTTTTACCTTAAGTGGCCCAGAAGGCCCCCAACAGGGTGACAAACTAACACTCAAGAAAGATGTTACTTTTCAAAGTGATACCTGGGGTAACGGAACTTATAAGAAAATGGGTAGAATTAGATCTGAGTTACAAAACTCAATATGGTCGAGCCGGATACAATATGACAATCTACAGGCCATTTTATTGAGGAGAACCTCGACTTAGTGTTATAAGAGACTTAAATTACTCCTTTGAGAAAAGGTAGCGCAAGTTTATTCAAAGCTGCAACTTAAAATAATATTCAACCCCTTATATTAGAACTCAATTCAGACATTAATGTTAAGCAACACTGATTAGATTTTTCTTTAAATTTACTACTTTTAGATGGGCAATTCTTTTTGATGATTAAATCTATTAGACAACTACATGCCAAATTGATCGGTAGTAATGCTTGCACAACGCTCCAGGCCAGGATATTTCATGAAATAAGTGTAATTGCTATGATCGGCCTGCCTTTAGCGTTACTGGTAAATATCATTATAAAAGTACCATTGGTTAACGCAGCACTTTCTGTGGCCTGGATTGTAATTGTAGCGATGTACATTAATTCCAGGTATTTTGGACGTTTAAGGCTTAGCTTTATTTTATTTAGCGCCGGTACAGCTGTCCTGCTGGTTTTTAACTACTTTATCAATTCAGGAATACATGGTCCTACCTTAATACTTTTCCTCCTCTCCCTGGTTTTTACCCTGTCTGTAATGCCTACCCGGCAGTATATATTTTGGATACTGATCAATGTAACTTTCGTTGGCGGCTTATTACTGATTGAGTATTACAACAGCGACTATGTTAAAATCACCTATGCAAAGCGCAGCGATTTGTTTTTGGACACAGCAACAACCTATTTCTCTGTGGTTGTATGTATAGGTGCGGTACTATCCTACCTCATCAGCAGCTATCAGCGAGAAAAGAACAATGCATTAACAGCTTCTCTCGCGTTAAAAGAAGCCAATGACTCCAAGACCCGGCTGTTATCTATTTTATCTCATGACCTTCGTTCTCCGCTTAATTCTATTGCGAGTTTTCTCGAAATACTCCATGAATATGGATTATCGACAGAGGAGCGCCGCTTTTTAGAGAAAAGTTTGCTCAATGAGACAAAAAACACACAGGTAATGCTACATAATTTATTGAACTGGACAAAATCGCAAATGGATGGCGGCACCACTGTAAATATGGTGCGATTAAATCTGTCTGAAGTGGTATCGACTTGCCTGCTTGTACAACAGGCATCAGCAGATATAAAAGCTATCGCAATCAGCGTGAATATTGATCCGTCAACTGAACTCAATGCGGATCTTGATATGCTTAAGCTTGTGATCAGAAACCTGATCAATAATGCAATAAAATTTACGCCCACAGGCGGGGAAATACAGATATACAATTCTTATGTTCCCGGCCATATCAGGTTGCATATTGCAGATAATGGTGTGGGTATACCACCCGAAAGGCAGCAGGAACTTTTCAAACTGAATGCAGCATCTACCTATGGCACAAGCAATGAAAAAGGCATTGGGCTGGGCTTGATCTTATGTAAAGAGTATACAGAGATGCAGAAAGGCCGGATCAGCTTTAACAGCGCACCTGGCAATGGGACAACCTTCACACTAGAATTTTCAGATGCTCATGCCGATTTATGTACGAGCCCGAATAAAGCATTAAGCACAACGGACTCCTAGCAGACATGCTCTTAGGTTACCATTAAAAAGAAGTATTTACAGCTAACTTTTATTAATCAAAACCCTTACCTGTTTTATCCATTCAGTATCTTTGTTTAAAAGAATATCTGGAGTAATACCTATTTCTTCGTAAGGTAAACAATTCCCACTATCAGTCATGTCGGATGGATAAAATTTATATTTCTTACCAGGTAAATCTACTGTTGTACCATAATTACTCCCATAGGTTATGGTACCGTTACTTGTTTCACCCAGTATAATTACATTTTTAAATTTCTTCAGCTCCAAGGTAACTTGCTAAGCATTGCTAACGGTTTCCCTGTTAATGAGTACATATAATTTAAGATATGGTTTATGTCTAAAAAACAACGATCAGTAATGTTTGGGCAACCAAATCTATGTATACAATTAAGATATAAAATCAGCTTAAATGTTACAAAAACATCCTTTTATTCACCACAACTCAACTCTCCCCCTCCCCAGTCTGCACTCAAGAAAATATGTTTTACTGACTCGAGCCTCAGAATCTGTGAGATTCAGCGATCAGAAAACATATTTCAACTGTTAAACCAATTCAGGATTAAAAAATAACGATGCCCGGTTTTAACCGGATTATAAAACGACAAAACCTATGTAAAACAGCTCCAAGCTGTAGACAGGCTTCGACTTGGTTCGTCGCTTCTCCGCCGCTTCTGCGCCGTAACTTAGGTAAACAGGTACTTTTACCGAACAATCGGCGCTAAAAGGCCGGATCATCGAACAACCAACATCGAAAAAGGTATAAACCATGTCGCAAGCGGCTTTATCAACCGGAGGTAATTAATGTTGCAATAACTACTACCCAACCCAGTTTACACTCAGGAAAATATGTTTTTCTCCAAAGCTAAATAGCCTTTTTAACCAAATTTATCAAAGATAATCCGCATAATACGTAATTTCGAATATCAACCTACTGCTAAAATGAAAAAAGACCTCTTTACTATTGTCCACTCAGAGTTCGGCACAGAAGAATTCCAGATAAAAGACGCCAAATACAATGTATACAAAGCTGAAGATGACATCTGGGAATTAACCCTAAGTTTCGAGACCAGCGCAGCCATTAAAAGGGCCGATAAATTGCAGGAGGTCATCAATGCAAAACCAAATTTTGAAGCCACAGCAATCCTCCCCTCCGATGATCTTGAATTACGTAAAGGCAGGATTATTTATCAGGAAGAAGGCTACGATGAACAGCGCGAAGAGATATTGTCCAATATCTATTATTTTGAACATGAGAGTGTAGAAGAATTGCGCATTGAAATCATAGATATAAAAGAAAACGAAATCCTGATCAACCTCACCGCTAAAGGAATAGTTAACGGCTCCAATGGAAACCAGCCCGATGCTGATTTCATATTAAAAGAAGTAAGCTTCAAACACGACAAAAATTTGTTCCGGAATGTAATGTGAGCAGACACCAGAACCACCGGCACCTGCAAAAAACCAAGAACTATTTTACAGGAAGCAAGTCTCTGTTATACAAGTCAGCACGAACATACTGAAACCGGTCAATAGAAAGGTGCGGGATTTGAGTCGCCTTAACGTCAGTTAAATAGATTTAAATTACAGAAACTTCAGGAAGTTCCTACCGAAAGCTGTTTATTAGCCAATTGCAAAAACCCTTTCTTCACCCTCCCCGGTCTGCACCCAGGAAAATATGATTTCATGATCAAGCCTCAGAACCTGTAAGGTTCAGCGCGATCAGAAAACATATTTTCACCCCCCCCCTCAAGATCCCAATAAAAGCCTGTTCAATCTCCAGCACAGAAAATATCTAAAAACAAAAAAGCTCCTAGTTTTCACTAGAAGCTTTTCGCAGTACCCTGGAAGGGATTCGAACCCCTGACCCACGGTTTAGAAAACCGTTGCTCTATCCAACTGAGCTACCAAGGCATTTCCTTTTTCTTGGAGCGCCAAAGATAGGATTAAAGCCTTAAAACAGCAAATCTATTTAACAAATTCTTTATAAGGAATTGATAATAAGGCTAAAATTCTATACTTAATTTCTTCCCAGGATGCGCATCCGCATAAGAAAGGATCAAATGGAGGATGTAATCGTTAGAAGGAAGCTGTTTTAACGCAGATTTAACCTCGCTCATATCCTTTACATCAGTATACTGTGAAATATACCCCATTCCATAAAACTGCCCCTTCTCTACCCAAAGGCAACTTTGCTCATCTTCTGTCCTCCCCTGATCAATCACTGCAAAAGAAGGCAGCATCTGGTGAAGTTCCTGGATCGCATACTTCACCCTTACATTATAGGCCGCAGCAGATTCTTTACCTACACAGGCTCCACTGCATTTACCATCTTCATGCCCAACACAGCCAATTCGGTTCTTCTGTATAAAACATAGCCGCTCACAAAGCAAATGCTCCTTAATCAGCATCCGCAACAAACTATGCCCTTCAGAAAGACTATTGAAATTATATAAAGAAGGTCCTTGTTTTTTAAACTTATCAATACCCAAACGTATGTACCCATTCTGATCTATAAAAGAAAACAGGGAATATTTCTGTTCAAAGCGTTTCATCGCCCGGTTATTTTCAGGCCAGAGCCTTTTAATTTCGACCGCTTCAAGGATAAAAGCCATCAGCTCTGTGCCGCAAACTTCAAACTCTACATGATGGATATTCTTTAGAAAATCCTGACGCTGAGGCCCCAGGTTATTTCCGGTAAAATGCGAGCAAACACGCTTTTTGAGGTTCTTGGCTTTACCAATATAAATCACATTGCCCTTCTGGTCTTTAAAATAATAAACTCCAGGGTTTTGAGGGAGCGCATCAACAGCAGCTTTGGGCAGGTTAGGCGGCAAGGCCTGTTCTTTAGAACCCTTATTTAAAGCTTGTTTAATATGTCCTTCCTGATCGGCCTCCAGCAACATTCCCAACAGAATTGCTGTTGCCTCTGCATCCCCTCCTGCACGGTGCCGGTCATTTAAAGTAATACCGAGCGAGTTGCACAATTTCCCAAGGCTATAAGAAGGAAAGCCCGGAAACACCTTTCTGCTCATTCTAACCGTACACAATTTTTTGCATTGCAAATTGTAGCCCGCCACTTCCAGTTGGTGGCGTACAAAAGAAAAGTCAAAATTAACATTGTGTGCAACAAAGATTTTATCGTGCAGCAAATTGTAAATCCGTTCTGCAACCTCTTCAAATTTCGGCGCAGAAGCCACCATCTCGTCGCTTATACCCGTTAAAGATTCAATATAAGCAGGAATAGAATGCTCAGGATTGATCAAGGTATCAAAACGTTCTGTTACGCTAGTCCCATCATGGATTTGTATGGAGATCTCTGTGATCCCATTTCCTGATGCATAGCCTCCGGTAGTTTCTATATCGACAACAGCAAATTGCATGAGAATTAAATTTGCGGTAAATGTACTAATTTATTTAGCATCTCTTTGCTCTAATTTTTAGCAGATGTTTCGATTTTAATAGGATTAGACAGAATTTTGTGAATTGGACATTTGTCTGCAATTTGCATTAACCTGGCTTTTTCTTCTTCTGAAAGCTGTCCGGTAAATTCTATAGTCCGTGTAATGGTCGTGCTTTTATCCATTTGATCTTCGCTGCAAATGGCCAGATCTATTTTAATGGTATCGAGCTTGTACAGTTTTCTGTCTGCATACATCCGTATGGTGATCGCTGTACAGCTGCCCAGGCTGGCCAATAACAAGGCTGCAGGCGGCATACCTTCGTCTGTACCACCTATAGCCTCTGGTTCATCTGAATAGATAAAATGACCTCCTGAATATACTTTGGTTTTATAATGCGATCTGTCCAGTTCTGTAACCGCAGTGATTTGTGTATTACTCATGTAACTATTTCTTCTCAGCTCTTTTACGCTGCCGTTCTTCAGCCTGTTTTACTTCATCTTTTTCCGAGAGTGGAAAATCTGTTTCTGGAGATTCCTCTTTAGAATGTCCGGTTTTTTTAGGTTTCGCCGCTGCAGCTTTTGCTAAATCTTTATCCTCATCATGACCTGGTTTATTCTGATTGGTTTTCATAACAACACTCTTTATATATCTTATGAAACAGTGCAGAACCAGATCAGTTTCAATTATATTAATCTTTCTTTAAGCTTGCTTTATAGAAGGAGGAGATATAGGTCTCCGCACGTGGCTCCGTGATGACTTGAAGGTAGGAATGGCCCGCTGTTGGATTAACCAGGCTGTAATGAACAACTGCTTCTCCTTTTGCAGAAAAATCAATCCTGTTGATCATGATCTGATAGCCAGAATTCGGCTTGGTACCTCTGGAAATCGTGATCCGGTTCACATCAGGATTTACTGCTGTAGAAACCATCGTCACTTCTTCTCTTACTGATGTGTCTTCTTTTTCTTTGTGGGCACGAACAAATTCAGCCGCTTTCTGTACCATTTTTACAGCTTCTGACTCTGTAATGAAAGCCTTGGGCCTGAAATTTCCTTTCTCCAGGGCAAGCACATTAAATTTGATCAGGTTTTGAACTGCAGCAGATCCTTTAGAAAAAGCGGCCTCGTCTTTGATCACAATAAACATCATATTAACGGGATAATTTCCGGTAGCCTGGATGGCCTCATTTAGATTTGTGGCAAATTGTTCCCGGGTCATTGGATTCTCCAGTTTAACTTTACGGTCCAGTTTGATCCCATTATTTGCAGCAATAATTAGTGACTTTGCATAGACTGCCTTATTGTTGGCATAGACGAAATAATCTGTGGCCTTTGGCTCTTTAACAAAGCGAATGGCATCTATATTCAAGCCCAATCCTTTCACGATCAGATCCACACCATGGCCAAAATTAACTTTAGTTGCGGCGACTTTTTGATGATAAGCTACAGGTGCTCCTTTTACCGGAACTGCCTGACCTTGAAAAGTAAAGAAAAGAAAAGGTATGGTAAGCGTAGTATATAAATTCATAGGAAATGTATTTAACTCTACTACGAATGTAACAATTTTAATAGAAACTGCTACAAGCTCCCATTTAATTTAGTTCATTTTCAGCTTCTTTTCGATGTCGCTAACATAGGTTCTGAATTTCTTATCTGTCTGGATCAGGTCTTCAACAGTCTGACAAGCATAGATAACTGTAGAGTGGTCTCTACCTCCAAAAAATGCGCCAATGGTTTTCAAAGAAGACCTGGTCATAGACTTGGATAAATACATGGAGATCTGGCGGGCCTGAACCACTTCTCTTTTACGGGTAGAAGCTTTCAGCAAATCCATTGGCACTTCAAAATACTCACAAACTTTCTTTTGGATCACCTCCATAGAAATTTCTTTGCTGGTGTTCTTTATAAAGTTCTTCAGCATGGATTTAGCCAGATGAAGATCAATTTCTTTCTTATTGAGTGTAGATTGTGCCAGCAAAGAAACCATTGCACCTTCCAGTTCCCTTACATTGTTATTGATGTTGTTGGCCACATATTCTATCACTTCTTCTGGCAGCTCTATACCATCAACATACATTTTCTTTTTCAGGATCTCAATTCTGGTTTGCAGACCTGGCAACTGCAGATCAGCTGAAAGTCCCCATTTGAACCTGCTCAGCAAACGTTCTTCCAGCCCAGATAAGTCTTTTGGTGCCTTATCTGAGGTGATGATGATTTGCTTACCCGACTGGTGAAGGTGGTTAAAAATATGGAAGAAGATATCCTGCGTTTTTTCTTTCCCGGCAAAATTATGTACGTCATCCATAATGATCACATCCATGGCCTGGTAAAAATTCACAAAATCATTAATGGTGTTGTTCTTTAAAGATTCAACAAATTGCTGGCAGAATTTCTCACAGGAAACATAGATCACCAGTTTATCTGGTAAAGTTTGACGGATCTGGTTGCCTATGGCCTGGGCAAGATGCGTTTTTCCCATTCCCGAAGGACCATAGATCATTAAAGGGTTAAAAGAAGTTGCTCCTGGTTTAGCGGCTACTGCATGTCCGGCCGAGCGGGCCAGTCTGTTACAGTCTCCTTCTACATAATTCTCAAAAGTATATTGCGGGTTCAGTTGCGGATCAACCTGGATCTTTTTTAAACCAGGAATGATAAAAGGGTTTTTAATGTCCCTGTTGATGTTTACCGGAACAGGCATACTTTGTTTTTTATTTTCAGAGCCATTACCGCTTGAAGGCATTTTAGTGGTATAAGGTAAGCCACCATTGGAAGACTGATCCACTACGATATTGTATTCCAGTCTGCCTTCATCTCCCATTTGCAATTTCACCGTTCTGCGCAGTAAGCTTACATAATGCTCTTCCAGCCACTCATAAAAGAACAAACTAGGCACTTGTATAGTCAGGACCTTCTCCTCCAGTTTAAGCGGAACAATAGGCTCGAACCAGGTTTTGAAGCTCTGGGCCGGGATATTATCCTTAATAATTTGGAGACAGTCATTCCATACCTGTGTACAAGTGTTATGCATATTTATTCTTTAATTTTTTTGATTTAGTCCTTATGAGACGCTAGGTCTGCCCCGTTGTTTGGGGATGCGAAGATCATAAATTTTACTAACATTGACTAGTAAAATCTTGTCTTTTTTTTAATTGATTCATTTGCAAAAACATATAAGCACTAAAAAAAAATTATTGTGAATAAGTTTCAAGTATGTTAATTTTTACTAAGAAATGTTAAGATTAACTAACAAGGCAAAAAAAAGGCAATCCAAAAGGATTGCCTTAAATAACTTATGGTACTGGACTTCAGCCCAGAAACAGCCTTAGAACTCTATATGCCCTCTTATGGCAAATACATTGACTGGTCCTCTGTCTTTATTGTAAGCTGGATGATTGACAAACTGGTAATCTGCCGTAAGCCAGAAAGTCTTGGTCAGTTTTGCATTGTAATAAGTCTCCAGGATCATTTCTTTCCCGTAATTGAGTTTGCCGTCTCCAATAATAAATCCATAACCTCCATCTGCAATAAAAGTGCGGTGCCCACTGGAAAGTCCGTTAACCACTGCGGCCAGACCAAAAACATCATTAGCTCTTTTCCATCTGGCTCCTTTGAGAGACAAGCCCAGACTGGCCGTCCGGTCAATTTCAGTAAATGCCCAGGTCACATCTTTACCATCATTCCATCCTGCACGTGCAAAAATCCCCAGGTCGTCGGTCAGTTCCTGGTCACCACTAAAACCAATTCCGTATTTACGTCCGCCGTAAGTGGTGCCCTCTGCCTGTCCTGAAATGACATCCAGAATCTGAGTATTGTTGTCTGCCAGGGCTTGTATACCTTGTGCATAAGAAGGAGATTTGGAATAGGTATTGGTGAACAGTAAACGAAGGGAACCGGGCCTTTTGAAAAGGTTCTTCCTTTCAATTTCCAAAGTCTCTGAATGTGCTTTATCTAATTTATATTCTAATTTAGGTGCATTTGCAATGCGGGGAACTGCCACGCTGGACAAACGAAATACCCAATCTGCCTTTACCAGTTCCACCACCAGCCCCATAGTATAACCCCGGGTATTTGCAGGATAATCCCAGGCACCGTTACCCATCAGTGACCAATTGAGAAACTGGCTTCTTGGATCATGACTGTATTTATTATCATCATAAAAGTCACTTGCTGCAAATTTACCGGCTGTAATAGTAATCCGATCTTTAGGAACCATTCCGCCCACTTGGTTTACATCATCAGCCACATACTCGTATCCGGTATTGCCCAACGCAAACTGCTGTTGGAAATAAGCCCGGGCAATAAAGATCGCGGGCGCCGCATTCCCTACCCGGTAAGTTTCTCCATTCAAAGCACCTGCCACACCAACTGCAGAACTCAATCCTCTTCCTCCGGAGATCTCCGGATTAAAATAAACAGCTGCGCCTTTCCATAATTTTCTTCCAAGAAACATGGTCGAAGTTGCACTGGTAGCTGCAATTTCAGCAGTATCAGCCAAACTGTTCCGGCCTTTGTAAGGTGCCTTAAAGGCGGAATGGTATTGCGAAATGGCCGTAAACTGAAAGTGATAACTCCAGTTGCTTTGCTTTACCGTATCTGCCTGCTGCGCCCAGGCCATTTGTGCAGATAGCACCAGTATACCTATAGTAGAAATTTTCTTCATATTCATCTTGTTTTGTACGTATTCAAACGGGACGCAAAGGTAAAATAGCCCAAATCGGGAAACGATTAGAAAGATATTAGAAAAAAATTAGAATTTCATTAGAAGGATATGAATCCCTTTATACGACCGTATTACAGATGTGGAATCTCTATGGTAAAAACAGTTCCCCTACCTGGCTCGGTCTGCACAGAAATACTCCCTTTGTGTAGTAAAACAATCTTTTTAGTCAGGGAAAGCCCTATTCCATTGCCGTTTGCTACTTTTTGATTGAGCCCACGATAAAAGGCATTAAAAATATGGGGAAGGTCTTCTGCATTAATACCAATCCCATGATCAGAAAAATTAAGCACTACATTCTTTTCCTGATAGGAAATTGCCACTACACATTGGCGGTCTGCAGAAAACTTACAGGCATTTTCAATCAGGTTCACAAAAGCGGTTTGTAGTAAGTAGGCATTTCCGTTTACAGAAATCAGGTCATCATCATCAAATTCTTTTTCAAAAAGAATGTCAATATCATAATCCGGATTCGTTTTTTGCAGCTGCAGCTGTGCATCTAGTAAGAGCTCATCCAGGCGTACTTCTTTAAAATGAATCTCTGAAGAGTCGTAACTGGCTTTAGCAAAATCCAGCAAACTGTTAGACAAACGCGCCAGTTTCCTGGCGTCTGAAAGTGCCTGACTGATGGCCACTTTATAGGCTTCCAGGCTTCTTTCCTTATTTTGGGAAAGTTCAAGTTCGGTAATAATAGCGGATAAAGGTGTACGTAGTTCATGAGAGATGTTGGCTACAAAACTCTTCTGTGCATCAAAGGAATCTTCGAGCCGGTCCAGCATCTCATTGAAGGTATTGGACAGTTCGGCCAACTCATCCTTACTGTGCTGTGGATCCAGGCGCAGGTCCAGGTTGGTTGCAGAAATCCGGTTTACTTTCCTGGTGATCTCGGTAACAGGAGAAAAAGCTTTCTTCACAAAAAAGCGCCCGGCAAAATAAATCACAAGCACAGAGATCAAAAATACAATACAGATATTGGTCCGCAGGCTGGCCAGTTTATTATATCCATACTGATCAAAACCAGCTGCTGTGATGACATAGTTGGTGTTCTTAAAGCGATATGAAATGCCCACTACCTGCCAGTCCGACTGATAAAAATGAATTTCCCGCTGCTTCACAATATCATCGATCATTTTCCGGGTTTCCTTTACAAAATCGATGTCTGCGGCATCATGATACAACAGCTGGAAAGAAGTGGTATAAATAGCCACTTCTACCTCGTTCAGAATTTTTCGGTTATTGCGATAAATGGTGTGCAGGGTCTTTGCGTCTACATTTGCATCTAAAAAAAGATTGGCCTTGGTTACCGCTTCCTTGGTGAGCAGGTTATAATACTCTCTTTCTCTGCTTTTTTTTGCCGAGATATAAATATAAGAGGCGAACACCAGCAAAATAGCAGCCGTAATCAGTGTAAACAATATCGTTAGCCAAACCCTTATCTTCATACTCGGTTTATATTTGCTATTCTTCTTTTAAAATAAATCCCATTCCAGATTTGGTATGGATCAGTTTCTCAGAGAACTCTTTATCTACCTTTTTCCTTAGGTAATTGATATAGACGTCAATAAAGTTGGTGCCTGTATCAAAATGTGTTTCCCATACATTTTCTGCAATCTCCACTCTCGAAAGTACCTTCCCCTGATTCTGCATCATATATTCCAGCAATTTAAACTCCTTTGGCGTCAGAGAGATCTCTACCTGACTCCTTTTCACCGTTTTGGTGTACAGGTTCATTTCCAGATCTGCCAGTTTCAGGATAAAGCCATCCGTACGTTCATTAACCCGGTTCCTCTTCATCAGTGACCGGATTCGCACCAGCAATTCTCGCATTTCAAAAGGCTTGACCAGGTAATCGTCTGCTCCGGCGTCAAAACCTTCTACTTTATCATCTGTGGTTCCCAAAGCGGTTAGCATAATAATAGGCACATCCGGATTGACCTGCCTGATCTGCTTGCAAAGATCCAGACCGCTGATACCCGGTAAAATAATGTCCGTGATGATCAGGCTATAGGCATTATTTAGGGCACGTCTTTTCCCCTCCAGACCATCTGAAGCCAGTTCAATTTCAAAGCCTGCTTCTTCCAGCCCTCTCTTGATCAGTTCGGCAATCCTGTAATCATCTTCAATCAGCAAAAAACGCGACATAGTATCCTATTAATCTGTAAAACGTGTAGACCCGGTAAAAATATCAATTATATTATTAAATTTGTTATGACCTTGTATTGACAAATGAACTACTCTACCCTCTCTGACCAGGAATTACTGAACCTCTTTAAAGGAAGTGATGAATCTGCCTTTAAGGAGATCTACCTGCGTTACTGGAAAGAGGTTTACAAAGTTGCTTTTAAAAAAATACATGACCGGGAGCTGGCCGAAGAACTTACTCAAAACCTTTTTGTTGACCTTTGGAAACGCCGGGAAACGGCAGTGATCCAGTCCTTGAGTGCTTATCTTTTTGGTGCCCTTAAATATGCGATCATTAACTACTTCAAATCATTGATCGTCCAGGAAAATTATCACCTCCATCTTCAAACTACAGAGCAACCCTATGCCAGCAACAGCGCTGACCACCTGGCTTTGTTAAATGACCTTTCAGAAGCCATCAACAAAGGCATTGCCCTGCTTCCCAAAAAAACTGGTGAAGTTTTTAAACTCAGCCGCATCCACAACTATTCTGTCAAAGACATATCCAGACAATTGAACATTTCTGAAAAGGCCGTAGAATACCACATTACCCAAAGTCTGAAAACCATGAGGTTTCATTTAAAAGAATACTTTGTTCTGGCTCTTATTCTTGGCTTGTTGTTTTAATTTAAGATATTTTATTTTTTTTTTAGGGATAGGCCCCGCTCAGCTTACATATAGTTAAAAGCCATTGTAATGAGCAGAGCGTCATTCCATCAATTGTTAGAAAAATACCAGCAAGGCAACTGCAGCCCCGAGGAACAGCGCCTTGTGGAACAATGGTATGAAATGCTGGATGCAGAAGAAATTCCTGATCATCCTGATGAATTCAATAACCTGGAACAAAAACTCTGGGACAAGATCAAGGGCGACATTCAGGAAAAACCGCCAGTTCAGAAATTCCGCAAAAACTACGTCTTCCATTTTCTCCAACCTGCGTTTACTATAGCTGCCGCTTTTGGAGCTGTACTTTTGATCAGCACAGCGTTTTACTTTTATCAGGATTACACAAAACCATCTAAACAGCTATTCTCTAAGGTCAAATCTCTGCTCATCAAAGCGAACAGTACTGAAACAGATTTAAAGATAGACCTGGAGGATGGCAGTACTATATTTTTAGGGCCACATTCCAATGTCCAGTACCCTGAACATTTTTCGGCAGCAGTCCGCGAGGTAGAGCTTACAGGAAATGCCTTCTTTCAGGTGAGTAAAAATCCTTCGAGGCCTTTCCTGGTCTACAATAAAAACACGATAACCCGGGTAGTGGGTACCAGCTTTACGATAAGAACCAATGCCAGCAACAATGAAACTGAGGTTACTGTAAAGACAGGGAAAGTCATTGTAACTGCGAAAGAGGAAAAAAGGGCCTTCAGTTTAAGAAAACTATTCCAAACCACCCCGGAAGTTGTACTGGTACCGAACCAGAAAACTATATTTCTGCCCGATGCCGGGCACTTTACCACTACTCTGGCTGATAATCCAATACCTGTTCAGGTAAAAGACCAGCCAAAAAATGCAGATTATAAATTTAATGAAACCCCGGTAAGTGAGGTCCTCAGCCAGCTGGAGACGACTTACGGTATAAAAATCTTTATTCAAGACGAAGCATTGAAGAACAACACCTTTACCGGAAATCTGTCAGAACAGAACCTGTACAATAAGATTGATTTCCTTTGCCAGTCTATCAATGCCAGTTACCAGCTATCCGGAACCACGATAGTCATCAAATCAAGAAACAAGATCAACTAACAAAACTAAAAACAAACAGCCTATGCCTAAAAACAGAACTCTCTAACCAAATCATTCGAATAAAAAAAAGCTGACAACGTTGGGGGACGATGCCAGCTAACAATTCTGTACGAAAAATTTCACATTAACGAACAAAACTTCTAAAGGTATGAAAAAAAAGCGATTTGTTGCTTTAATAACAACAGCGATGAGGATATCTATTACACAAATTTTTCTTGGGATTTTATTTACCTGCGGAACATTCGCCAAGGATGTTGGCGCGCAGGAAGTACTCAACAAGGAGATTTCTATAAATATCAGCCAGGGAAATATCAAACAACTGCTCAATAAGATCCAGGCAGAAATCAATGTCAATTTTGTATATAGTGCATCGATGATCAAGGCAGATCGTCAAACCTCGGTAAATGCAGTAAAAAGACGGCTGGGCGATGTACTGGACGAAACCCTGGTGCCCTTGAAAATCTTTTACAGGGTAGTAGACAATACCATCCTGCTCTATGATAAGGAGCATATGGACAAAGCAAACTGGCCAGAATTAACCGAACTGGAACAGAATGGCCTTAAAGGTAAAGTGAGTACAATTAAAGGTGAACCTATACCCGGCGTCAGTGTCAAAGTAAAAGGAACTGCTACTGGGGCCATGACAGATGTGAACGGAAACTACAGCATCAGTATTCCATCGGCTGAGGCCATACTGGTCTTTACCTATATTGGTTACGTCACTAAAGAAGTAGCGGTGCATGGTCAGAAGACTTTAAATGTACAATTGGAGGAATCTGCGCAGGCACTGGGAGAAGTGGTGGTTGTGGGGTATTCCACACAGCGGAAGAAAGATTTAACAGGTGCGGTTTCGGTGGTCAACGTTTCAGACATGATCAAACAGCCTACCTCTTCGGTAAACAACCTGCTCCAGGGACAAGCCTCGGGAGTAACGGTACTGGGATCAGGCCAGCCGGGAGATGAACCTCAGGTGAGGATAAGGGGGATCAATACTTTTGGCAACAACAACCCCTTATATGTGGTAGATGGTGTACCTACGCAAAACATTTCAGACCTGAACCCTAATGATGTTGAAAATCTACAGGTACTGAAAGATGCAGGTTCGGCTTCTATTTATGGTTCCAGGGCTTCCAATGGGGTCATTGTGATCACCACAAAAAAAGGAAAGAATGGCGTGCAGGTAAACTATGATGCTTACTATGGTACCCAGCGTCCTAAAAAAGGAAATGTATGGCACATTTTAAATCCGCAGGAAATGGCTACCCTCCTGCAAACGGCAAAACAAAATTCAAACGATACGACGGTCAATGAAGTTTATGGAAAAAATTATCCTTACACGGTACCAGACTACATTTACCCATTTCAGGCTAAACCCGGTGATCCTTCTGTTGATCCCTCTAAATATTATGTAAAGCCTTTTTTCACCAGTCAGGATGAATACAATTCTTTTTACCGCATCAATCCGGCCAATAAAACGGGCACCAACTGGAACAATGAGATCTTTCAGCCAGCGCCTATCCACAGCCAGAACTTATCTGTAAGCAATGGTTCTGAACAGGGAAGCTATCTCTTTTCGGCCAATTATTTTGACCAGAAAGGAACCCTGCTGGAAACTTATCTGAAAAGATATACGGTAAGGGCCAATACGCAGTATAATATTAGTAAACACTTCAGGATTGGGGAAAATCTCTCCTACTCTATTACCAATAACCCAAAAATTGGTGGGCTTAGCGGAGACAATGCGATAGGACATGCCTTCCGCGAACAGCCAATCATTCCGGTTTACGACATTATGGGTAATTTTGCTGGTGGTTACGGTGGCCAGCTTGGTGATGCTTTTAACCCGGTAGCCATGCTCCGGAGAAACGACAACAACCGCTCTTCAGACAACAGGCTTTTCGGAAATGTATTTGCTGAAGTTGACCTATTTAATGATTTTACCCTAAGAACAAGTTTAGGGGGCGAATCTTACTCAGGAATATCCAGAACATTTACTTATCCTCAATATGAGAATGCGGAAAATAACACCACCAATAGCTATGCAGAGGTATCTTATTCCGGATTGAATTACACCTGGACCAATACGCTGGCCTACAACAAAGTATTTGACAAGCATACCTTAAAAGTACTGGTCGGAACGGAATATTATAAAAACCGGTACAACAATATGAGTGGCAGCAACAAAGGCTATTTCTCCTTTGACCCTGATTACACCACACTCTCTACCGGAAGCGGACCAAAAGACGCCAATAGTTACCGCGAAGCGGATGCGCTGTTTTCTCTCATTGGCCGGGCAGACTATACCTTTAATGACAAATACCTCCTGGGTGCAACCATCCGCAGGGACGGTTCCTCTAAATTTCTCCAGAATGTATATGGCTGGTTTCCTTCGGTAAGTGCGGGATGGAGACTTTCAAAAGAAAGCTTTCTCAATGATGTGAAATGGCTGACCGACCTGAAAATCAGGGGTGGCTGGGGTATCATGGGGAATCAGCTGAATGTGTCGGGAGGCAACTCTTATACCACTTTCGGCAGCTCTATAGGCCAGTCTTATTATGCGTTGGGTGGCGGTAATAACCTGGTTTCCGGCTTTTACCAGGACCAGACCGGTAATCCTGGCGCTAAATGGGAAAAAGACATCAACTCCAATATTGGTTTTGACGCGACCCTTTGGGCAGGTGAACTGGAAATCTCTGCCGACTATTACCGCAAAGACATTAAGGATCTGCTGTACAACCCTGAGGTAATTGCTACAGGCGGAAGTTCTGCAAAACCTCCTTTCATCAATATTGCTCAAATGAAAAACACTGGTTTTGATATTGCAGTAACCGGCCATAAAAACATCACAAGCGACCTTAAATTAAATGTAACCGCAACACTGACTACGTATAAGAACACCATCATTAAGATCTCAGACGGCGCTAAATACTACGATATTGATGGCAGGCGCTTTGATGGCAGCAGCATCATCAGAAATGCAGTAGGTCATTCCGTTAGCCAGTTCTTTGGCTACAAGATAGACGGTTTCTGGAACTCTCAGGCTGAAATTGATGCGGCAAATCTGGCTGCACAGAAGGCGACTAAAAATCCCGAAGCGGTATATCAAACAGATATGGGTGTGGGCCGTTTTAAATATGCAGATGTTAGCGGAGATGGTTATGTAACACCTGATGACCGGACTTTTCTTGGTAATGCGAATCCGGATTTCAGTTACGGCTTAAATATCGGTGCTACTTACAAGAATTTTGATTTCAGCGCTTTCTTTTACGGTACCCAGGGAAATTCCATCTGGAACCAGGTCAGGTGGTGGACAGATTTTATGCCTTCTTTTAACGGCGCCAAAAGCTATACGGCCTTATATGACTCCTGGACACCAGGCAACCATAACGCCCGCGCACCTATTCAGGAAACGACGCAGTCTTTTAGTACCAACAGTGTACCCAACTCCTATTTTGTGGAGAATGGTTCTTATTTACGGTTAAAAAATGTACAGATTGGCTATACTTTTCCAACGGGTATGCTGCAAAAGGTAGGCATCAAAAAACTGAGGGTCTATGCCTCGGGTGCCAACCTGTTCACCATTACCAAATACTCTGGGGTTGATCCGGAGATTGGTACCTCCAGCGAAAATGACTCCAAATCTGGCGCGCAAACTGCCTATGGTATAGACGATGGCTCCTACCCAAGCCAGCGTACCTTTTTACTAGGTGTTAATTTACATTTTTAATCATTAACGGTTTAGACAAAATGAAAAGATTAAGCTATATACTCTTCCCAATCCTGTTGCTGACCGGATCCTTCTGGTCTTGTAAAAAAGCATTGGAACAACCACCCCTGGGTTCTTTATCAGAAACCATCATAGCAAATAAAAATGGGGTAAACGGACTCCTGATTGGTGCTTATGCAGGCTTATACGGCATGCAAGGCAAAGACCAGGGTTTTGGCGGTACAGATGCATGGCAAGCCTCACCAAGCAACTGGGTATTTGGAGCCATTGCCGGCGGGGATGCCTCCAAAGGTAGTGATGGCAGTGATCAGCCTGCTATTGACCCAATCGCCAACTTCTATTCAGACGGCACCAATGCCTTTTATAATGGCAAATGGAAAGCGCTATACGAAGGAGTTTTCAGAACCAACAATGTATTGAAATTTCTGGGCCGTGCTACGGATATCCAGGCTGCAGACCATAGCAATATTGAAGGACAGGCTCGTTTTCTGCGTGCACATTTTTATTTTGAACTTAAAAAAATGTGGAACATGGTGCCTTATACCGACGAGACTACTACAGATTTCAACCAGCCCAACAATACCGACATCTGGCCAAAAATTGAGGCAGACCTGAAGTTCGCCTATGAAAACCTTCCGGGAACACAATCTGAAATAGGCCGGGCCAATAAATGGGCCGCAGGCACCTATCTGGCCAAGGCCTATCTTTATCAGCATAAGTTTGCACAAGCCAAGGCTATTTTTGATGTGGTGATTCCACAAGGCACCACCACCAGTGGAAAAAAATATGCCTTAAATGAAGCATTCGCAGATAATTTTACACCAAGTAAAGAAGACAACCCTGAAGTGGTTTTCGCTATACAAATGGCTGCAAATGCCGATCCAAATGGTCCTTCTAAAGGAAACAATGGAGACATGCTCAATTTCCCATACGGAGAGAGTCCATTTGGATGTTGTGGTTTCTTCCAGCCTTCTATAGACCTGGTGAACCATTTCCGCACCAATGAAACCACTGGATTGCCTTATCTGACCGATTACAACAGCCATCCGATCAAAAACGACATGAACATCAGCGGTGATCAGAATTTTGATCCGGATCAGGGCACTATTGACCCGCGCCTGGACTGGACCGCCGGAAGACGCGGTGTTCCTTACCTGGACTGGGGCAATTACCCTGGCAAACCCTGGATCAGAAGCCAGTTGTATGGTGGTCCTTACGGCCCTAAAAAGAACATTTTCTGGCAGGCTACCCAGGCCACTGATGGTGATTTTAGTACCTGGGCACCGGGTTCTTCCATCAATTACCTGGTGATCCGCTTTGCAGATGTTCTGCTGATGGCAGCAGAATGTGAGGCACAGGTGGGCAGCCCGGACAAGGCGCAGGAATATGTCAATTTGGTCAGAGCAAGAGCTGCAAGTCCAAAAAGCTGGGTTTACAAATATATTGATGACGACAATCCTTTAAAAGGCTTTTCGGATGAACCCGCAGCCAATTATAAAGTAGGTGCTTATCCTGCCGGAGATTTTGCTTCCAAAGGCAAAAACTATGCACTAAGTGCCATCTATTACGAGCGTAAAATAGAGCTGGCTATGGAAGGTCACCGCTTTTTTGATTTGGTGAGATGGGGCATAGCAGATCAGGAATTAAATGCTTACTTTAGTTTCCAGGGAAAATTGACACAAGATGTGAGCAGAGGCAAATTTAATGCAGCAAGGAACAGCTATTACCCTATTCCTCAGCGGCAGATTGACCTCAGTCAGGCAGGAGGTGCTCCAGTTTTAAAACAAAACCCAGGCTACAATTAATTACCAGGATTTAAATCAAAAACATTACATGAACCCATCTCCACAACGATTTCTTTCCCTGGATGTATTCCGGGGAATGACCGTTTGCTTTATGATCATTGTCAACACTCCAGGACGGGGCGCTACCCCATTTGGTATCCTGGAACATGCCAGCTGGCATGGTTTTACTCCTACCGACCTGGTCTTCCCTTCCTTTTTGTTTGCGGTTGGAAATGCCATGAGTTTTACCATGAGGAAATTTGCCGAAATGCAGACGAGCGACGTACTGCTCAAAGTATTTAAACGAACCTGTATTATTTTCCTCCTGGGTTTTCTGCTCTATTGGTTCCCTTTTTTCAGTTATGATAAAGCAGGGCATATGGTTTTCTCTCCTTTCAGCCACACCCGTATCCTGGGTGTGCTGCAGAGAATAGCGCTATGTTACTGCATCGCCTCCTTGATGGTTCATTTTCTGTCTACCCGTACGGTGATCATCACCAGTGTGGTCATGCTCTTGGGTTACTGGATCGTGCTGCTGGTTTACGGAGATCCTTCAGATCCCTTCAGTATGTTGGGCAATGCCGGGCAATACCTGGATACAGCGGTTCTGGGAGAACATCACCTGTATCATGGAGAAGGTGTGGCCTTTGATCCGGAAGGCATATTAAGTACAATTCCTTCCTGTGTCAACGTGATTATCGGTTACCTGACCGGGGTTTTTATACAAAAGAAAGGTAAAGGATATGAAACCATAGCAAAACTCCTGTTAACCGGGGCTTTGTTGGTACTGGTAGCTATATGCTGGAATGCGGTATTTCCAATCAACAAAAAACTATGGACCAGCTCTTTTGTACTGGTCACCTGCGGCCTTGATCTGATCCTGATTGGTGCATTGATCTATATTATAGAGGTCCTGTCCTGGGATAAATGGACAAAGTTCTTTACCGTTTTCGGTAAGAACCCTCTGTTCATTTACCTGGTTTCAGAAGTATTGCTGACCGTTATAGACCTTATTTTTCCGAAATTGCATTTCTATAAATGGATCAACGAATCCTTTTTCCAGGTCATTGCACCAGGACCGGTAGGTTCTCTCTTCTTTGCCCTCTGTTTTATGCTGATTTGCTGGCTGGTGGGTTACATTTTAGATAAACGTAAAATATATGTAAGGGTTTAAACCCGGAATTAAACAGAATTTACTTCTTTAACATTAAGGGTTATGAAACATCTTTTAATAACAGTTTTGCTGTTAAATACCTTTCTTATGTCCTTTACCCAGACGTTGAAACAGCTCAATCCTGCTGATGTTCAATTGAAATGGGAATTGCTGAGTAATAAATACAAGAACACGGGGCTGGCCCTTTCCAGCCTGACACTGATCAACGAAGGAAAAGAAAGCCTTCCGGCAAATGGATGGAGCATTTATTTCAATTCCGGGAGATTAATCGTAGCGGATACAGATACCGCTGCCATTCAGATCCAACAGGTCAATGGTGACCTGTTTCGTCTGACCCCCAAAGCAGGTAATCTTCCTGTAGGCCCCGGTAGCAGTAAAAAGATCCAGATACTGGCAGAAGAAGCCAAAAACATCTCTGATTTTCCCACTGGGTTTTACCTGGTCTGGGACAGGCAACCGGAAAAAGGCTATTCCTTTAAAAAGTTTACGGCTACCTCTCTCCTCAACAGAGATCAGGAGGAGGCCGTTCTTGCTGCCAAAATATATCATCAGAATCAGTTGATCAAGCCACTTACAGACGAAGAAATCCCGGCGATATTTCCCAGCCCTGCGAATTATCAGCCACAAACCGGAACGTTTGAGTTCAGTGCTCAGGTTAAACTATCTGCAGATGCAGATTTCCTGCGGGAAGCACAGTTATTTGCAGAAGAGCTTTCCAGGCTTTTCGGGAAGACTGTTCCGCTAAATCAAAACAATACCAGGCCGGCCATCATATTTAAAAAAGAAAAGGGCCTTGGCACAGAAGACTATAAATTGAGCATCAGCCCACAGCAGATCTTGATTCATGCTTCAGATCCTGCCGGTGCATTTTATGCCATCCAGTCTTTGAAAACCATGTTACCGCCGGATTTATGGTTTGGTCATTTAAAATCCGCAAAAATTCCCTGTGCTGAGGTGCAGGATGCCCCACGTTTTAAATTTCGTGGATTTATGCTTGAAGTAGCCCGGAATTTTCAGTCTAAAGCAGAGGTACTGAAGGTACTCGATGCCATGGCTTTGTATAAGCTCAATGTACTTCACTTCCATTTAAACGATGATGAAGGTTGGCGGCTGGAAATACCTGCCTTGCCTGAACTTACTGAAGTGGGTTCTCAGCGGGGACATACGGTTGACGATAAGAAAAACATCCTGCCCTCTTATGGTTCAGGTCCTTTTACCGGTGCAAATTCTGGTAGCGGTTTCTATACAAAAGCCGATTTCATAGAAATTCTGAAATATGCCGCCCTGCGGCATATCCGGGTAATTCCGGAGATTGAAACACCTGGCCATGCGCGTGCAGCCATCAAATCTATGGATGCCAGATACGACAAGCTGATGAAACTGGGACAACAGGCTGCAGCCGAAGAATACCTGCTGCGCGACAGGAATGACCAGTCAGTTTACCGCTCCGTACAAGGCTGGAATGACAATGTGCTCAATCCTGCCCTTCCATCTGTTTATCATTTTATAGAAAAAGTAGTGGACGAGATCGGATCGATGTATAAAGAGGCTGGTTTAAACCTGAGCACCGTCCACTTTGGGGGTGATGAAGTTCCCGCTGGCGTATGGACCCGATCGCCTGCGGTAGCCGATTTGATTAAACAGGATTCTACGGTAAAAGGACCAGATGATCTTTGGTATTATTATTTTACTAAAGTAAACGCCTTGCTCAAAGCCCGCGGACTTTATCTCACGGGCTGGGAGGAGATCGGATTGAGAAAAACGTTGCTGGACGGGCGTCATAAGATGATCCTCAACAGCACGTTTGTAAACGACAACTTCCATACCGAGGTTTGGAACAATGTGGATGGCAATGAAGATTTGCCTTATAAGCTGGCTAATGCAGGCTACAAGGTTACGCTGACTTGTGTAACGCATCTCTATTTTGATTTGGCAGCGAATACAGATTTTGAGGAACCCGGGCAGTACTGGGGCGGTTATGTGGATACAGATAAACCCTTTTATTTCATTCCCTATGATGATTACAAGTCTTCGAGGGAGGACGTGAACGGACATCCGGTTAACCCGGCTATTTTTACGGCTAAAGAACGCTTAACGGATTTTGGAAAAGCGAACATTATTGGCATACAGGCGCCACTTTGGAGTGAAACGATAAAAAGTCCGGAAAGATTGGAATATATGCTGCTCCCTAAACTTCTGGGGCTTGCAGAGCGGGCCTGGGCGAAGGATCCTTCCTGGGCAATAGAAAAGGATACGCTTAAAAGCAAACAATTGTACCAGGGGGCCTGGTCGGCTTTTGTTCATGTACTGGGCAAACGTGAACTTCCACGTCTGAGTGCTTACAATGGTGGATATTTATACCGGATACCGACGCCTGGAGTAGTAAAAGAAAATGGTTATGCCATGGCGAATACGTCCTACCCTGGACTGCTCATACGTTATACCACTAATGGTACTGAACCGAACGCATCCAGCCCTGTTTATCAGCAGCCGGTGTCGCTTAAAGGTGTTCTGAAATTTGCACTATTTAATGCTTCGGGAAGGCGGGGTCGTTCTGTTGCGGTGAAATCATTATAGAAAGAAACAGGCATCAGGGAAATAATCTGCCCTGATAGCCGTTTTTTTCAAATTGCAATACGTCTTCTCCGAAACTAGAAACGGTAATACCCAGTAAGCGTACGGGGCGGTTGGTGAAATCTACGGATTCCAAAAGGGCCATAGCAGCGGTAAGAATGAGTTCTTGTTCTGCCACAGCTGTGGGATAAGATTTACTGCGGGTAATGGTCTTAAAGTCGCTGAATTTGATCTTAACGGTTACTGTTCTTCCCTTCAATTGATTTCTTTTTATACGATCTGAAACAATCCGGGAGATCTTTTCCAGTTCAGCTGCCATTTCGGGAATGGTGATCAGATCTTCCGGAAAAGTGTCTTCAGCGCCAACAGATTTAGTTTCCTGGTTGGCTTCCACTTTTCTGTAGTCTATGCCTCTTACGATCTTATAGAAGAAATGGCCGGATTTCCCAAAGAGGTTAACCAGCTCCAGTTCACTGAGTTTCTTAAGGTCGCCACCAGTATGGAGCCCACGCATTTTCATTTTTTCGGCGGTTACCTTGCCTACCCCATGGAATTTTTCTACAGGCAGTTTTTCCATGAAACGTTCAATTTTAGAAGGACCGATAAAGGTCAATCCATCGGGTTTATTCATATCCGAGGCGATTTTTGCTACAAACTTGTTGATAGATACGCCTGCGGATGCGGTGAGCTGTAGTTCATCACTGATCATTTGCTTGATCTGCCTGGCAATTTCTATAGCTGATCCAATACCAAGCTTATCGTCTGTAACATCAAGATAGGCCTCATCCAGGGAAAGCGGTTGTATCTCATCGGTAAAACGGCTGAAAATTTCACGGATATGGATGGAAACTTCTTTATAGGCAGGAAACCGCGGGCGAACAAAGATCAGGTGCGGGCAGAGTTGCTGTGCCTTTTTTGAAGGCATGGCGGAATGCACTCCATATTTACGGGCCTCATAACTGGCAGTGGCCACTACGCCTCCCCTGCCTTCTGGTGAGCCGCCAACAGCAATTGCTTTTCCACGATATTCCGGATGGTCCCTTTGCTCTACAGAGGCATAAAAGGCATCCATGTCAATGTGAATGATCTTGCGGTATAGCTTTTCTTCAGCAGGCTCCATTTCGGAAGGACTTATTTTTTAGTGTTTGGGTGAACAAAAATTAAATCCACAAAAAAAGGTCCACTACTGCGGACCTTTTTTTTGAATTCTTGAAGATCTTACTTAGTTGTATTTTTTTTCTCAGTTACTTCAGTACGAATTTCTTGAGCAAGTACTTTTAAGTCTTGCATTGCTTTACGCACTCTGGTACCAGCAGCACCATTTCCTGCGTTATAAAACTTTTCTACATCTGCCTCAACTCCGGCAACCAGTTCTTTGAATTTTGAAAATTTTTCCATCGGATTTTGTTTAATTATAAAATAAATTATGGGTTTAAAGATAATAATTATTGGTTTTCAAACAAATCAATAACGCTTTTGATCTGAATTTATGTATACGGACTTTTGAATTTAAAAACCATTGCCTTTTGTGTTTGTTTAATAGTTCACATCTTTCCATGGACCAGTCATGAAAAGCAAAGACCAGAACAATAAAAGCAAAACACCTGATAATAAAGACCATAACCCCAACAGACCACAAGATCTTACCCAACCTCAATTCAACAGGACCAGTGAGCATAGAAGCTGTGAGGAGCTGCCACAGATCGAAAATTTAAATCAGGAAAATGATAAAAAAAATCTGATCAATGCTTCTAAAAAAGCCAGCAGTAGCCCTTCTACCCCCGAAAATGATGATTCTTTACATGGTAAAAAGCCAGTAAACACTTAATAATTTCCGGTTACGCCCAATTCCAGTCCTCTTAGTTCTGCTAAACCCCGCAGTCTTCCTATCGCAGAATACCCTGGATTTGTCACTTTATTCAGATCGTCCAGCATCTGGTGGCCATGATCCGGACGGAAAGGAATTGGTGTGTCCCTCAAGTGATTCTCGTTCGTTACAGCCTTCATGATTTCGTACATATTGACGTCTCCGCCCAAGTGATCTGCTTCATAAAAATTACCTTCGGTGTCTTTGGTTACATTCCTTAAGTGCAGAAAGTATACCCGATCTTTCACTACATCAAAAATCTCCAGCAGATTGTTCGATACGCCAGCGCCTAAAGAACCCGTACAAAAACATACGCCATTAAAAGGCTGGTCTACGCTTGTCAGGATATATTCAAAATCGGCCCTGGTACTGGCTATTCTTGGCAGGCCCAGGATCGGATAGGGAGGATCATCTGGATGAATGGTCATTTTTATGCCTGTTTCTGTACAGACTTCAGCTATAGAATTCAAAAACCAGCAGAGGTTTTGCTTTAAACCCTCGGTTCCAATTACTTTATATTCATCAATGCTGTTTTGCAATGCAGAAAGTTCAATTTCCTTCTCATTGGGAATACCCATGAGCACATTGATCCGCAGTTCTTCTAATGCCTTTTGATCCATTTCCTTAAAACGGGTCCGGGCTTTGGTAACGATGGCCGGATCATAATCTTGCTCTGCTCCTGCTCGTTCCAAAATGAAAAGGTCAAATACGGCAAGATCTGTCCAGTTGAAGTATAAGGCTTTAGATCCATCGGTCATTTCCAGGTCCAGTTGTGTACGGGTCCAGTCTAAAACAGGCATAAAATTATAACAAACGGTTTTGATACCGCAGGCAGCCAGGTTTTTTAAGGTCGTTTTATAATTCTCTATAAACTGCCCGGCGTCTGCACTACGTGTTTTAATGGCTTCATGAACGGGTACGCTTTCTACAACAGACCACTGTAATCCTGCTGCTTCTATGATGGATTTTCTTTCTTCAATATCTTTTACCGGCCATACTTCGCCGTGCGGAATATGATGCAGTGCCGTCACGATGCCAGTTGCGCCTGCTTGTTTTACATCCTGAAGACTTACCGGGTCTGCCGGACCATACCAGCGCCAGGTTTGTAGTAATTTATGTGGTTGAGTTGCCATATGTTCTTTTGAAACTCAATATTAATCAAATTTTGACTGCGCTGAAGGTCTAAATCTTAAATATTTACGGAAACGTTTCCGGCTAAACTTGCCTTGAATGTGCTCCTTTACAGCGAGAAGTGTTGGCTGGATTAGCCAATGGATGTCAGACTTGATCCATTCTGATCTACTGTAAAGACATGGTTCACGCCACATTTAAGAGCAAAGTTATTTCTCTGATGGCCTACTGGAAAGTCAAAGCAGACCGGATAGTTGTATTCTGCAATTTTTTCCAGTACGATATCAACAACGGTTCTGCCAAATTCTTCTCCCGGGTCATCTGGTTTCAATTTAAAACCGCCTATGATAAGTCCTTTTAGCTTTGCGAGTTTTCCAGTCCTTTTCAAATTCCAGAACATACGGTCTATTCCATAAAGGTATTCGCCGGTATCTTCTACGAAAAGGATTTTTCCGTCGGTATCTAAATCGGACTGGCTTCCAGTCAGGGTTTCGATGATGCTTAGGTTGCCTCCCACTATCATAGCTTCAGCTCTTCCAGGTCTGTTCTTTTCGTGTGCAGGACTGGTATATTTCAGGGCTTCTCCAGCTAGGGCTTGCCGGATAGACAGAATGGTTTCGATTTGTATGGGCTCAGCCAGGCTCCAGTCGGCTGGAAAGCTGTTGCACATTTTGGAATGCAGGGAGGCGATTTTAAAATTTCTGCTCAAATGGCAATGTAATACCGTGATGTCGCTAAATCCAATGATCCATTTGGGATGTTCTGTAAAGCTTTTAAAATCGATCTTATCGATAATCCGCACTGCTCCGTAACCTCCCCTGGCACACATGATGGCCTTTACTTGTATATCGTCGAGCATCTGCTGCAGATCTGTGGCCCTTTCCTGGTCTGTCCCTCCGTAGGTAAAATCTCTGGCACCTACTGTTTTTCCAATTTTGATGTTGTATCCCCAGCTTTCCATCAGTTTAACCGATGGCGCAATTTCCTCCTGGGTAATAAAACCGGCCGGACATGTAATTCCGATGGTGTCGCCGGGTTTAAGATAAGGTGGAATACGGTATTTGCCGGCGTTCAGGGGCTCATCAGAAGGATTTGGGCTTATTGCCCAGCTCTTTACTGTGGATATTGAAGCTCCGGCAAGGAGTGCTGAGGATAGAAAATGTTTACGGTCCATTGGCAAGGTTTAGTACTTGCAAATTAATATAAAAAATCAATATTACTCGTCGAGGACTGGACGCCTTGCCACAAGAGCGCAGCAAGGCAAGGAGTCCAGTCCTCGACGAGTAATATTGATTTTTTTCCGGGCGCTTAGCTTGAGGAGTCCATTAAGATTGACCTTAGTAAGAAATCGGTGCAGGCTGTTTAGATCTTACGTTGATAATGGTACGGTTGATGTATGGAATTAATGCGATGACTAAAACAACTACGACTAACAGAATGCTGATTAGGGTATAATAATCCACTGCAGACCTGATTTGTGCCTGAACATCAACTGATCTACTGAGTAAACCAGTAGCAATTTTTGTTGCCTGATCTGCAGGGACGCCTTTCGCCATTAACATTCTCTTATAAGTTGCTAAACGGTCTACGGCTACGGGGTTAAGATTGGTCAGTTGCTCCTGAAAACGGTTAACGTGATTCGTTTTGTTGTACAATTGGTAAAAGTTAACCAAGGCTATACTGCTGCAAAATCCAAGAAACCTAAAAAATACACCGACTGCTGATGCTGTTCCTCCCAGGTGTTCAGGAACAGAAGATATTGCAAATACGATGATTGGTGTCATCAGCATACCTGCACCCATGCCCTGTAAGATTAAAGGAATGATAAATGTGGGTGCATCGGCCTGTGTATTAAAAAGGAAGACCATCCAGGCATGGTAGATCAGTAGCAATACGAAACCGTAAATCCAGATCAGCCGCACAGGCCTTTTAAGAATCAGTAGTCTGGAGGATATCAGGATACTCACTATGATACCGATGATATTGGCCAGCATGATATAGGAAATATGATATGGGTCCATGCCGAGTACATTAGAAAAATACAGGTTAGTTACACCAAGGGCGCCCCTAACGATGTACAACACAAAGATCAGACACATTCCTACCACATAATTACGATATTTAAACACGGTCATGTTCTGACTGGGTCTTTTTAAATTCAACTGGCGGTACACATGAATAACAAGGAGCACCACAATAGCGATGCAGCTTTTCCAGATCCGGTTATCCTGCAGCCAGTAATACTGCTGCCCATAGGCGAGCACATATCCAATAAGACAGAGTACGGCAGCATAGATTACAAAACTGGGCCAGTCAATCTGGTACAATGGGATTTTTTTGTTGAGCCTCACCGCATTCATCATGCAAAGCAAAAGAATTGCTCCGGGGATATAGCAGAACATAATTCCTTTGTACAAGAAATTATAGTCGTAGTTATCGACTACCGGGGCAGTTAACAGGATGGAAATGGGTGTAATGCAAAGCAGCATGCCATAAAAAACGGAGTAGCCAATTTCCCTTGCTCTTTCGCCTTGCAGCCTGCTAAAAATGAGGGTAATACAAATACTGGTGGTCATACAATTGGCCATCCCCTGTATAAACCTGAAGATGAACAATACCGGTAAACTATGAGTATGAAAGCAAATATAAGAGGTTAATATTTGCAGGCCTACTCCAACAATAAAGTATTCCCGGCTGGCGATATACACAAAGAAACGTCTTTCCAGGGCAAAGAAGCTTGCTACAGCAGCATAGAAGATGATCATCGAATACTGCACGTCAGCGGGTTCGATTCCATAGAAACCTGCAGCTGCACCTGCATTTGCGGTTGACAACCCGAAGAGCAGCAAACAAGGCAAAATGACCAAAAATATGGTAACTTTCACCAACCAGTCTGGCACCCATGGTTTAAATACGGGGATGACCTGGCTCATTGGTTTTTCGCAATCACGACGTTGGCATTCATACCCGCCCTGAGTTTATCGGTTACAGAAGGTGGATCTGTTAATTTGATTTTTACTGGAATACGCTGTACCACCTTTACAAAATTTCCGGTAGAATTGTCTGGAGGAAGCAGTGAAAACCTGGCTCCTGTTGCCGGAGAAAGAGATACGATCCTGCCCTCAAATTTCTCTCCGGGAAAAGCATCTGTTTCAATAGTGACACGGCCGTTTAAATGCATCCCGGCGATTTGAGTTTCTTTAAAATTAGCAATCACCCATTTTCCGGCTTCCTGATCTACGATAAAGGCCAGGGTTTGTCCGGCCTGAATCAGCTGCCCCTCCTGTATGGTCCTTCTACCCATTTTTCCATTGTATGGTGCAGTAATCACGGTATAACCCACATCGAGTTTATTCCTGTTCAGCAAAGCTTCTCTTCGTTTAATTTCAGCCAGGTAAACATCTTTTTGAGATTTAATATCGTTCACTTTAGACATAGAAGCTTCATAGTTGTTCAGCGCAGATTTATATTCTGCATTGGCCACGTCCAGAGCGGCTTTACTATTTTCCAGTTGCTGAAGGGTTGCCGATTCTACCTTAAATAATTTGGAATAACGATCGTAGTCCTGCTGCTGTTTTAAGAGTTTGGCTTTGGCCGAGGCAATCTGTGACTGGCTTACACTGGCGATCTTAGAGGTGGTCTGCTCATTACTTTCCATCACTTTGATCTGCGCCTGTGCATTGAGCAATGCAGCCTCCGCTTCCTGTTCACCCAGTTTATATTCGCTGTTATCGATCACCAGCAGGGTATCTCCTTTTTTAACATCCTGGTTCTCTTCATATTTGATTTCCCTGATGTAACCGGTTACCCGCGAGGTGACAGGGTTAATATATTCTTCTACCTGTGCATCATTGGTTTCTTCATTTTTATAAAGATCCCAAAGGGAGATGCCGCCCCAAATCACGAGACAAAGCACAATAATACCGGCAATCCAGGCCGTGACTTTGGTGATTAACTGATCTGTAGTGGTATAATTTTTATTCTTGATTTCCATTTTAAAGATTGCCTATAGCTTTTTGTAATTGAAAATATTGTAACTGGGCAGCAATTTGTGCCGCAGCAAGGTCGAAACGGGTTTGCAGCAATTGGGTATCTGCATCTAATAGATCGGTAAGCAAAGAAAGTTGATTGAAATAGGTATTGTTTACGATCCTTAGGTTTTCTGTAGCCTGTTTAATGTTTTGTTTGGCCACATCAATCCTGGTCAGAGCTTCTTTATATCTCAAATAGGCTTCATTAACCTCTTGTCTTACTTTATCAGAAGTCGCTTCATGTTCCACTTCTTGTCTTTGCAGCGCAATTTCTGCAGCTTTGGCCTTATGTTTATTGTGGTAAAAAGCAGAAATAGGGAAACTGGCTTTAATTCCACTCAAGCCCAATCCGTACATGGCTATTGAATAAGGATAAAACTGGATTTGTGGATAGGAATAGGCGTAATTGGCAAACAGGCCCAATTTAAAAGAAACATTTGCTTTTACACTTTTCAACTCCAGCTTACTCAATTCAGTTTCCTTTTCCGAAATCTTAAATTCATAAGAATGATCAATCGCATCTTCCAGGTATTCCGGATAGGTTTTAATCTTTGGCTCTGCTATTGCAGTAGAGTCTGTCTCAATGGTAAATTGGTCTGTTTCCCCAATGAGAATAGCCAGTTTCTGGTTGGCTATTGCAATGTCATTGTCAATCTGGATAAGTGACATCTTTTGGCGCGACAATTTCAATTCTGCACGTAAAACATCGCTCTTCAGCACCACCCCGTTTTTCAAGAGCTGCCGAATTTCTTCAAGTTGTTTTTCCTGATCATTGATATCTTTCAACATCAGTGCCTTAAAAATCCGGCTTCTCTGTAAATCCAGGTAATAAGCTGCAGTACGCAGCCTGACTTCAGAAGTTGTCAGATTGAGTTGCTCTACAGCAAGTCCTTTTTTCTCTTTCTCTTCAGCGATCTTCAGGTTGGTCTTGTTGCCATTATAGAGGTTTAGATACGCATTTCCTCCAAAACTATACGAAGTATGAACCACTTCAAACTGAGAGTGCGCATGAAACAATCCATTATCGTATACCGGCATATTGCTCACCCGGGCATATTCTCCCTCAGCTTCAATATCTGGCAAACGTTCTGCTTTAGCGTCTTTGATGGCTTCTTCTGACCCAGCCACCTTTAGGTCCTGCATTTTTATGGTTTTGTTGTTGATTTCTGCTCTGTTCCAAACTTCGCTTAAGGAAAGATGGACTGCAGCTGTTTTTTGCTGTGCAAATGCAATGTTGCTTGCAAAAATAAAAAGCCAGATAAGAGCATTTTGTTTTTTATAGGGGTACATATTATTATTAGAATACGCAAAGGTACCTATGCAACATTTCTGTTATTTTATCTATATTGCCAATTATTTGTCCATTCCAGCCAATGAACATTTCTCAGACTACAGAGTATCTTTCTGCCATTGAAAAAAGTCCCGATGGTGTATTTGTTCTGCATGAAAAAGTAGAACGAAAGCTCCCGACTCACTCCCATACCAAAGGACAGCTCACCTATGTGCAAGGAGGTATTGCCTATATCCATATCCAAAATGTAAGTTATATTATTCCAGCCAGGCATTATGTATGGGTACCCGCCGGGCTGGAGCATTTTCTTGAGGTGAGACATTTAGCTACCGTAACCAGGAATATCTATTATTATAGCAAAGAGGACCACAAAGATCCCTTTTATACTAAACTGGGTATTTATCCTGTCAACAATCTGCTGTTGGAAATGATTATTTATACGGAAAGATGGATCGGAGACATTCAGCCCGAAAATACCGTTCCTTTTCAATTCCTGTCGTCGATTAAAAATCTCCTTCCACAACTTAGTCATAAAGTATTTCCAATCGCTTTACCAACCACTTCCAATGAGCGCCTAAAACCCATTTTGTTATATCTTTCACAGAACTTTCACAAACAGCAGAGCCTGGAAGAAATCAGCAAGAGGTTTGGTATAGCCGAGAGGAGCATATCCCGTCTTTTTCAATCGGCTATGAGTATTTCCTTTTTGCAATATCTAAAATTACTCCGGATGGTGCGGGCCATTGAAATGATGCTTCAAACCAATAAATCGACCAGTGAAATTGCCTATGCTACCGGATATAATAGTTTGGCCGCCTTTAGCAAGGCTTTTTACCAGCTCACCAATATCCGGCCCTCTGACTTCGGAAAAGTATAAACCAAAAACGAATTGGATAAAAGTAATGGCAAAATTGGTTTGAAAAAGAAAATGAATACTATACAGGCTATGCGCCAAAAAAAAGGATACATTCTGAGAGAAGACCTCAGCGTTTTTTGTCCTTCTTCAGGGCAAATCATGCAGTCTTCGACAGAATGTATCCTTTTAAAATAAAACTATTGTATTCTTTTCAGCTCAAAATCTGTAGGAATATCCACTACAAGCGGCACCTTTTCAACGGTTACGAAGCTCAGATCCAAGCCAAAACCCTTTTCTTCAGGTACGCTGAAATTTTTAAGGATCTGATAATACACCATGGTACATCTTTCTATAAATTTCAGACTGTAAGAAGTAGACATCACTTTTTCTACCACGACAAACCTGAAATCACCAGCAATTTTATGTTCCCTTAATGATTCATACTTGCTGGTGATATCGATCTCAGAATTCTTCACCATATCTTCCACTACTTTTCTGAACAATACATTGATGCGTTGCTCCACCCTGAAACCTAGTTTAAAATCAACACGGATCAATTTTTTATCAATCAATGGATCTACTTTGTATTCCATGGTATAAGGCTCATCAGTTACATCCACATGCAGTAACCAATATACATCTGCGCGTTTAGGCAGTTTTTGAATAATGGAGTACATGATAGAAGACTCAATCTCAGAATTGAAATTCGCACTGGTCAAATACACCAGTTGCGATGCATATTTTGGAATAGAAGTATCTTCACTGATCTTCTCGATGATCGGATAGTATTTTTCAATATCCACAAATTTCATATAGCGGTTGCGTATCCTGCGGCCATTTGCCCAGGCATACATAATCGAAAATAAGGACATTCCCAGTAACACCGTAAACCAGCCTCCATGAAGGATTTTGGCAGCGTTACCGACAAGAAAAGTCAACTCGATAATACCATATATGGTTAGAAAAATAAAGATTAAATATTTAGGTACCCGTTTACGCATCAGGAAGATGGAGACCAGTATCGTTGTCATCAACATGGCCACCGTAATGGAAAGACCATACGCCGCCTCCATATTGGTCGATTTCTGAAAGATCAACACCACAATGATACAACCTACGCAAAGCACCCAGTTCATAGAAGGCACATACAATTGTCCTTTCTGATTACTTGGATAATTGATCTTCACTTTTGGCCATAAGTTCAAACGAACGGCCTCAGAGATCAGGGTAAATGAGCCGGAGATCAGTGCCTGACTTGCAATTGCTGCAGCTACTGTAGCAATGGAAATTCCGTAAATCAGGAACCAGTCTGGCATCAGGTGATAAAATGGATTGACATCACTAAGGTGTGTACCTTGTAATTTCCACAACCATACCCCCTGCCCCATATAATTCAGCACCAAACAGATCTTTACATAGATCCAGCTGATCCGGATATTAGAACGTCCGCAATGTCCAAGATCGGAATACAGTGCTTCTGCTCCTGTTGTACACAAGAAAACAGCACCAATAATCAGGAAAGCTTCCGGATTGGTGGTTAAAATGTGATAAGCATAATAAGGATTAACTGCTTTGAGTATCTGCGGAAAATGACCTACCCATACAACACCCAATACGGCAATCATGGTAAACCAAAGCCACATTACCGGGCCAAAGGCTTTCCCCACCAGGGAAGTTCCAAATTGCTGTAGTATAAAAAGCAAGAGGATAATGGCCAATACAATAGGCACGGTTGGCAGGTCATGATAGATAATTCCCAGACCTTCAATAGCTGAAGAAACGGTTACAGCTGGAGTCATGATCCCGTCGGCCAACAATGCAGCTCCGCCAATCATTGCGGGAATGATCAGCCATTTGGCTTTTCGCTTTACCAGAGAATAAAGGGAAAAAATCCCTCCCTCTCCTTTGTTGTCTGCTTGCAGGGTAATCACTACATATTTAATAGTGGTTTGCAGGGTTAAAGTCCAGAAGATACACGATAAGCCCCCGAGAATAAGGTCAGCTGTGATAAGTCTTTCTCCGATTATTGCTTTGAATACATATAAAGGGGAAGTTCCAATATCGCCGTAGATGATACCCAGGCTAATTAATAAACCAGCGGCAGATAGTTTATTGACATCTTTATGATTTGACATGAGTCTTTTTTTTAAAGTGGCCAAAGGTATAAAATAGAAAAGTTATTCCTAGGACTTTTTTTTTGAATAATTTCACAATATTTTAAATAGAAGCAATGCCGTTATATCTATAAACCTGCAAGCATAAATATCTATAAATCTGACAATTCTATTGCTGAGATGATAAATCATTTTCCGGCTTCAGAATGAAAATGACGTCATGGGTGGATTCGAACCACCGTGGAAGGTTTTGCAGACCCCTACCTATCCTCTCGGCCACATGACTGTATGAAATATGCCTTTTTACGGGCTACGGGTCAAATATAAGAACAATAATTAAATACTACTAATTTAGTAGAATATAATTTAGATGTCGATGCTTTTGTTACAGTGATTTTTCGTAGAAAGTTATGGTTGGAGGCATAGGTTTGGAAAAAGAGGTGTTATCCTTCAAGGCTAACGATATCAGCTGAAAAAGCTCGCAGATCTCTGAGGCCTCTCAGGACAGCACCTCTTTTTCCTTAGCATAGTGCAGAGGGAAGGGTGGTGAGAGAAGTTATTATTTGCAACAATATTGCAACAAAGACCACTTTTTATTCAAAAACTTGTAACAATTTACGATATTTATATGTCTATTAGAAGCAAAGCCAATATTCAATATAAAACCTATATCCAATACTACAACACCTAAATTTAATACAGCTTAACTTATATTTCATTATGAAAAAATTCTTCGTATCTGCTATTTTCTGCCTTTCAGCATGGGTCGGGAAAGCGCAAACCAATCCTTTGTGGCTCCGGTACCCGGCCATTTCTCCTGATGGGAAAAACATTGCTTTTGGGTACAAAGGTGATATCTACCTGGTGAGTAGCTCAGGAGGGCAAGCCGTTCCGCTGACCTTAAATGAAGCACAGGATATGATGCCTGTATGGAGCAGGGACAGTAAAACCATTGCTTTTGCCAGTAACCGTTATGGAAATTTCGATGTATTTACCATTCCGGTAAGCGGTGGAACTCCTACCCGGTTAACCTATAATAGTGCGAATGATTATCCTTATGATTTCTCTCCCGATGGAAAATCTGTGATTTTTGGCAGTGCACGTAATGCACCTGCTAAGAATGTACGCTTCGCTACCCGAATTTTTCAGAATGTATACAGTGTAAAAACATCGGGTGGAAAGCCCCTTTTAGTGAGTGCAGCCGGAATGGAAAGGGCACATTATAATAATGATGGAAGCTCGATTGTATTTGAAGACCGCAAGGGATATGAAGATGCCTGGCGTAAACACCATACTTCTTCTGTAACCCGCGATATCTGGACGATGGATGTCAAAAAGAACACCTATACTAAACTAACCTCCTTTGAAGGTGAAGATCGGGAACCTGTTTACAGCAACGACGACAAATGGGTTTATTATTTAAGTGAAAAAGCGGGAAATCAAAATCTCTTTAGAATGCCTTCTAATGCTCCGGGCGAATCTAAACAACTGACTACATTCAAAGAAAATCCGGTACGTCATTTAAGCCGTTCGGCCGACAATACAATTTGCTTTACCCAGGATGGTGAAATTTATACGCTAAAGGAAAACGGAACACCTCAGAAATTAAAGGTGAGTATATTAAATGACGGTCGCGACAATATTGCTAAAACAGAAGCTGTAAGCGGAAATGTTTCTGAATTTAGCTTAAGTCCAAACGGTAAAGAAATCGCTTTTGTAAACCGCGGCGAGATTTTCGTTACTGCGGTAGAAAGTGGACAGACCAAACAAATCACCAAAACACCTGCTCAGGAAAGATCTGTACAGTGGTCGCCTGACGGCAAGAGCTTAATCTATGCCACAGAGCGTAACAACAGCTGGGATATCTACAGAAGTACTATACAGCAAAAAGATGAGCCATATTTCTATGCCGCGACCGTGATCAAAGATGAACCTTTAATCAATAGTGCTGCTGAAGAGTTCCAACCGCTTTATTCTCCTGATGGAAAAGAGATCGCTTATATTGAAAACAGAAATATCCTGAAAGTATACAATATCGCTTCAAAGAAGACCAAGACACTGCTTCCAGAAGGAAGAAACCATTCTTATAGTGATGGCGACTGGAGTTTTGAATGGAGCCCTGACGGAAAATGGATTTTGGCGGACGATCAGAACGGACACATGTTTATGAGCCATGCCGCACTAATCAAAGCAGACGGCACTGGCGAAATCATTCACCCGGTAAACAGTGGTTTTGGTGAAGGCAACAACAAATGGGCACTAAAAGGCAAAATGATGACCTGGCTGAGCAGCAGAAACGGACTTAAATCACTGGCCATTTCCGGAAACGCCGAAGTGGATGTTTACGGAGTTTTCTTTGACCAGGATGCTTATGACCGGGCCAACATGAGCAAGGATGATTTTGCCCTGCTTAAGGAACGTGAAGATAAAGAAAAACTGACACCGAAAGACACTGTATCGACTAAGAAGGATAAGGCAAAAGATAAAAAGGTAGCTAAAGCAGATTCTGCCAAAGTAAAATTTGAGCCAGACTTTAATAATCTGGATAACAGAAGAGTAAAGCTGACCATCAACAGCAGTTCCATTAGTGATTATGCCTTGAACGAGGATGCCAGCAAACTGTATTATCTGGCTTCATTTGAAAGCGGCTATGATCTTTGGGTAACAGATACCCGTACCCACGAGACTAAAATACTGGCTAAAATGGGCGGCAGTCCAAGCGGTATAGAAATGAGCAAGGATGGTAAAAACCTATTCGCGAGCAACCGTGGCCGTTTGGTAAAAGTAGATGCAGAAAGCGGAAAAGTAACTCCGGTTTCGATCAGCGGAGATATTACCATTGACGCCGCCGCAGAACGGGCTTATGTTTTTGAACATGCATGGAGACAGGTAAAAGAGAAATTCTATGATCCAAAAATGGAAGGCGTAGACTGGGAACGCTATAAAGAGGTGTATGCAAAATTCTTGCCTTATATCAATAATAATTTTGATTTCCAGGAACTTCTAAGCGAAATGTTAGGTGAACTCAATGCCTCCCATACCGGAGGAAGGTATTCCCCTAATATTGCCAATGCAGACAACACTGCTGCCCTTGGTTTATTGTACGACGAAAGCGCTCCTTCTGACGGACTTAAAATTACCGAAGTAATTGCCGGTGGCCCGCTGGATATCAAAACCAGCAAAGTAAAAGCCGGAGACATTCTGGAGAAAATAGATAATGAAACGCTGACTGCCGACACAGACTGGGCTAAATACCTGAACAATAAAACAGGCAAGAACATCCTCCTTAGCTTTTACAATGAAAACACGAAAACACGCTGGTCTGAAAGGGTAAAACCGATTAGTGTTGGCGAAGAAAGCGGATTGATGTACAAAAGATGGACGAAACAAATGGCTCAAATGGTAGATCGTTTAAGCAATGGAAAAGTAGGCTATGTACACGTTCAAGGCATGAACGATGATAGTTTCCGTGAAGTATACGATGTGGTTATGGGCAAAAATGCAGATAAAAAAGCTTTAATTGTAGATACCCGTTTCAATGGCGGTGGCTGGCTACACGATGACCTGAATACATTTTTAACAGGCAGCAAGTACCTGGAATTTGCCCCTCAAGGTAACCGCACGCTAGATGCCGAACCTTCCAACCGCTGGCAAAAACCGAGCTGTGTAGTGATGAGTGAAGGCAATTACAGTGATGCTTTTATCTTCCCGTACATCTATAAGCAAAACCGTGTAGGTAAACTGATTGGTATGCCTGTTGCAGGTACTGGTACCGCAGTTTGGTGGGAACGACAAATCGACCCAACCCTGGTATTCGGAATTCCGATGGTTGCCACAATTGGCAAAGAAAACCGGCCTACAGAGAATTTGCAGGTAGAACCAGACATTAAAGTGAATGTTCCTTATGAAGCTTTCTTAAACGGCACAGATACGCAAATAGAAACAGCAGTTAAGGAAATGCTCAAAGAAGCCAAATAGCTTTCCAACTCCGCAACTCGCTAAAAAGAGGGTGCTAAAAATCGGCCGTAGCTGATTTTTAGCACCCTCTTTTTTTTTAACTCCACAGATCACCCCCTCCTCTGCAATTTGCTACGGAAAATTCTCGTACGCTGCGGAAAGACCTCAGAGATATGCGGCTTCTTCAGCCGCCTGATATCGTTAGTCTTGAAGCAGCTGTACAGAATTTTCTAAAAATTCACCTCCCTAAAAACCTTTAACTACAGTTTCCAATATCTCAACTGACCTGGAAAGCTCTTCCACTGTCTGATTCCCAAAGCCAAGTCTCATGGCCGTTAAACTTTCAGTCTGATACAACAGTGTCTGCGGCAAGTGCAGTCCTTTTAAACCACATTGCTTACTGATCCGCATTAAATTCAGAGAAGCATTCCATTTGGTCCATATGGCCAATCCTCCGGGAGGAGCAGAAAAAGTAACAAATTCGCCCAAATGCGATTTCAGTAACTCACAAAACACATCCCGCCTTTCATGATATACTTTCAGCGCCTTCTTTAAATGTCGCTGGATCTCCCCTTCCTGCAATAGCTCAGCCAGCACCTGTTCCATTAAAATATCACCCTGCCGGTCTACAATCCCTCTCAACTTTCCAAGCTCCGCAATTAAGTTCTCTGGTGCAACCAGATAACCCGAACGAAAACCAGGCGCAAGAGACTTGCAGAAAGATCCGATATAAACCACCATACCATGCCCGTCTGCGCTGGCCAGCGGCAGTACCGGGCTACTGTTGTAATGAAAGTCATAATCGTAATCATCTTCCAGGATCACAAAACCATATTTTACAGAAAGACCAAGCAATTCAATCCTGCGTTGTGCACTCAAGGTAACCGTAGTAGGATAATGATGGTGCGGTGTTAAATACAGCATCCGGATCCGGTGCTTTTCACATAGTGACTTAACAGCCTCTGCACTGATTCCCTCTTCATCTACCGGAACAGAAATGATCCTTGCTCCAACTTTTTGAAAGATCATATTGGCCACATAATAACTCAAATCGCCAACCAACACCAAATCATCTGCTTCCAGCAATAAATCTGCAGCAAGATAAATCCCCATATCAACCCCTCTGGTGATCATCACATTCTGTTTAGAAATATGTAATCCCCTGGTATTGTTCAGATAATTCACCAGCATTTCCTTAAAATATTCACTCCCCTCATTATGGGCAAAGCCCAGGTAACGACGGTTGCTCTTGCGTTTAAGATTGGTGCTGTAAACACGAGACAGCTGATCCAGAGGGGCCAGTCGCACATCTGGCAGTCCATCTGTAAATTCCAGTTCGCTCTCACTGCCTATAGCTGGAAGGTCCAGCAACATGCTTTTTTTAAAAGCATAACCAGTACTGGCAGGATAGCTGGCCAGAAACTCCTTATTGTACTTCAATGGATCGGTTTCCTTTGCCGCAGCTATAGACCCCACAAAAGTGCCTCTGTTGGGCCTGATCTCTGTCCAGCCCTGGGTATCCAGCTCATCATAAGCCGCAATGACTGTTTTACGGTGTACCTCTAACAGCTCAGCCAGTTGTCTGGAACCAGGCAACTGGATTCCCGGAACAATAACGCCCCTTTGCATCGCATTGATCAACTGGTAAGCAATTTGCAGATACACTGCCGTATCAGACTGTCGGTCGATATGGACCAAGCTCTTAAAAGGTATTTCAACCGGACTACTCATAAACTAAAAACTGGATCATTTTGACTACCCGGCAAGGTAGTAATTTTGAACAAAAAAAGAAATATGCCTCTTCAACAGCTACTTTCCCGGATTATAAATAATGATCAGCACCACGCCCGGTTTTTGAATACACTTTCCTTTATGGAGAACGCGGGTGCCCGCAAGATCTCGGCAAGTGAGCACCCTCAGACGGTAACCACCATGATCCTAAAACATGCGGCAGAAGAGCACCGGCATGCCTATTATTTAAAAAAACAGCTGGACAAAATTACCGCAGGAATTTGCCCCACTTATACCCAAAATGAACTCATAGCACCTTCAGAAAGCTGGTTTTACTTAAACAAATTGGATCTTTTTACCTGTCGGTACTTAAAACAAACATTGAGTTTAAGCGGAACAGCCCTCCAATATGCGGCCTATTTGTTTGTAACCTATGCTATAGAGCTCCGGGCAGATGAATTGTATCCGGTCTACCAGAATGCACTGAAACAGGCCGGACATAAAGTAACTGTAAAATCCATCATCCTGGAAGAAGCCGGCCACCTGGAGGAAATGATCGCTCAGCTGGAACATTTTTCTCCCGAATGGGAATTACATGCCGCTAAAATTGTAGCCATAGAAAATGATCTTTTCATAAAGTGGATCTCTTCCATGACAAAGGTCATAAATTCATGAGCACGAAATTGTTTGCAGAAGCTTTCCTGATTGAACGCCTGGAAGAACGCAAGCAAAATGGTTTATTCAGAAAACTAAGCCAGACAAAGGATCTGGTTGATTTTTCTTCCAATGATTATCTGGGTCTGGCAAGATGCAAAGAATTAGGTCAGCAGCTGCAAAAAGCAGTGAATTTATACCCTGATGCAATTTTAGGTTCCACAGGCTCCAGGCTATTATCTGGAAATTCAGAATTCGCAGAGAAATTGGAACAGGACATTGCCGCATTTCATGGTATGGAAGCCGCGCTGTTGTTTAATTCAGGTTATTCTGCCAATCTCGCACTTTTTTCCAGCCTTGCACGGCGAGGTGATACCATCATCATGGACGAAATGATCCATGCCTCTGTCATTGACGGCAGCAGAATGGGTTTGGGCAAGCGGCTGAAATTTAAGCACAATAACCTGGAGAGCCTGGAAGAAAAGTTAAAAGTGGCTACCGGTATTTGTTACGTAGCAGTAGAAAGTTTGTATTCCATGGATGGGGATCAGGCGCCTTTAAGCGCTATTCAGTATCTATGTTCAACATACAATGCCCTGCTGATTGTAGATGAAGCACATGCTTTTGGTGCCTTCGGGAAGGGTCTTGTTGCGCAAAACGGCCTGAGCAATCAGATTTTCGCAACACTTTTTACCTTTGGAAAGGCACTTGGTGCGCATGGCGCAGCGGTAACAGGTAGCCTGTTACTCCGCAATTACCTGATCAATTTTGCCCGACCCTTTATATACAGTACAGCTATGCCTTTTGCGCAGTTGCTCCATATCCGACTGGCCTATAAATACCTGCAGGACCACGAAGAATTACCTTTATTGTTGAAAAAGAAGATCCGTCTGTTTCAAGAACAACTTTCACCAATAACCCATATTCAAACCATGGAAGGCCCTGTTCAATCCATTTTAATTCCAGGGCAGACAGCAGTTCGCAAAGCCAGCCTGGAACTGGAAGCCCTGAATATAAAAGTCTATCCAATTGTGAGCCCTACCGTCGCTCCAGGTACGGAAAGACTAAGAATCTGCCTTCATACTTATAATACAGATCAGGAAATCGAGCAACTCTGTCAGTTTCTGCAACACACATTACACATATGAATATACCTTTATTTGTAACCGGTATTGGAACCGGTATAGGAAAAACCATCGTATCGGCATTAATTACAGAACAATTACAAGCCGATTACTGGAAACCAGTGCAGGCAGGCGACCTGGAACAAAGCGACAGCATGAAAGTACGCAGTTTAATTTCTAATACATACAGTATTATCCATCCTGAGGCCTTTCGTCTAAAGATGGCCGCCTCCCCCCATAAAGCTGCTGCAGCAGAACAACTAGAGATCTTACCAGAAGATTTCAAACTACCTGAAACCAATAAACAACTGATTATTGAGGGCGCCGGAGGTTTAATGGTTCCACTTTCGGAAACTTTCCTGATGATTGATCTGATCCAACAGCTGGAAGCAGAAGTGATCCTTGTCATTCGCAACTACCTGGGCTGTATTAACCACACCCTCCTTTCTCTGGAACTTCTGAAACACCGGAACATTCCGATCCGGCAGATCGTTTTCAACGGAGAAATGGATCTTGCTACCGAGCAAGTACTGCTAAAGCATTTTCCTCCAGGTGTACCCTATGCAAAAGTTCCCCAGTTCGGAGAGCTCAGCCAGCAAAATATACGAAACACAGCAAAAGTATTCTCCTTCCTTCAACATAAAAATTAAATCAAAACCAAGATATATGACAACAGAAAAAACAGTTCGGAACGACTGGACTTTAGAAGAAGTAAATAACATCTACCATCAACCCCTTTTAGATCTTGTCTACCAGGCAGCTACAGTTCACCGCAACTGGCATCCGGCATCTGAAGTTCAAGTATGCACCTTGCTCTCGGTTAAAACAGGCGGATGCCCGGAAGACTGTTCTTATTGCGGGCAAGCCGCAAGATACCATACCGATATTAAAGTAAAGGCTCTGATGACAAAGGAGGAAGTGGTTTCTATTGCTCAAAGGGCAAAAGATGCGGGCTCATCCCGTTTCTGTATGGCGGCAGCATGGAGAGAAGTCAGAGACAACCGGGACTTTGACCGTATTCTGGAAATGGTAGAAGGGGTCAATGATTTAGGGCTGGAGGTTTGTTGCACCCTTGGGATGTTGACCGAAGATCAAGCCAGGCGTTTACAGGAAGCAGGCTTATATGCTTATAACCACAACCTGGATTCTTCTGAAAATTATTACGAGGAGATCATCACCACCAGGACCTATAATGACCGCCTGAATACGATTGGCAATGTAAGAAAGGCCGGGATCACCGTTTGCTCCGGAGGGATTATTGGCTTAGGGGAAACTCATAAAGACCGGATTGGGATGCTGCTGACGCTGGCCACTATGCCCAAACATCCGGAATCGGTACCTGTTAATGCCTTAGCAAGAGTAAAAGGAACACCACTTGCCGATTTGCCCAAAATCGACACCTGGGAAATGGTAAGGATGATTGCTACGGCCAGGATATTAATGCCTGCATCTGTAGTTAGGCTTAGCGCCGGCCGCGCAGAAATGAATGAGGAAGAACAAGCCTGGTGTTTTATGGCAGGTGCAAATTCGATCTTCACCAGTGAGAGTGAAACCCTGTTGGTTACCCCAAACCCAGGCTTACAGCAAGATAAAAAAATGTTTGACGCTCTGGGTTTAAAACCTATGGTAAGAAAAAAACAAGAAGCATAAGATGAAAAGCCTCACAGAAAGAGATCAGCAGGTCATATGGCACCCCTATACTCAAATGTTAACCGCATCTCCCGCAATTCCTATTGTAAAGGGCAAAGGTGCATACTTGTTTGATGAGCAGGGAAAACGCTATCTGGATGCGGTCTCTTCCTGGTGGGTAACCCTTCATGGTCATGCCCACCCCTATATTGCAGAGAAAGTTGCCGCACAATTGCTCCAGCTGGAACAGGTCATTTTTGCCGGTTTTACACACCGGCCGGCCATTGAACTGGCAGAGGCCCTGTTGGATTTACTTCCTGGAAATCAACAAAAGGTATTTTATACGGATAATGGCTCTACAGCTATTGAAGTCGCTTTAAAAATGTGTCTTCAGTATTGGAGCAATAAAGGCAAGAAAAAGCAAAAGATACTGGCTTTCACCAATGCTTATCACGGAGATACTTTTGGGGCAATGTCTGTAAGTGGAAGAAGTCCCTGGACCAAACCGTTTGACACTTTGCTGTTTGATGTAGTGGTGATCGATCCGCCATCAGAAGATAATCTCCAGGAGCTCAAGACTTACATCTCGCTCGTTGCCCCCGAGATTGCCTGCTTTATCTATGAACCTCTGGTTCAAGGCTCCGCGGGTATGCTGATGCACAGTGCGGCAGCGCTTGACCAGCTGATGTCGTATTGCAGGGAACAAGAAATCCTTCTGATCCAGGATGAAGTATTCACAGGTTTTGGCAGAACAGGTAAAAATTTTGCCTGCGATCATTTAACCGCTGCTCCAGATGTGATGTGTTTTTCGAAAGGGCTCACAGGGGGAACAATGCCTTTGGGTGCAACCACCTGTACGAACCTCATTTATGAAGCCTTCCTTTCTGACGACCGCCACAAGGCCTTATTTCATGGACATTCGTTTACAGCAAATCCACTGGCTTGTACAGCTGCACTGGCAAGTATAGATCTCTTGCTTCAACAGCAGACTCAGGAAAATATTGAACGCATCTGTAAAAGACATCAGGATTTTCTGCTCAGCCACCAGCACCACCCCAGAATAAAAGCCATCCGGCAAACCGGGACTATTCTGGCTATTGAATGGCAAACCGGAACAGCCAGTTCCTATTTTAGCGATCTTCGGGACAAGCTTTATCATTATTTCCTGGGTGAAGGCATTTTACTCCGTCCACTTGGTAATATCATCTATCTTCTGCCTCCCTATTGTATCTCTGATAAAGACCTTGATGATATCTACAAAGCCATTTTAAAGGCATTGAATCAATTCTAAAAAAAATATTTCATCTTAGGTATTGTTTCGTACGAAAAGTTTCCTACCTTTATTGTATGAAAGATCTTAAAACAGAAGAACCCAGAAATATTGAGCCGACCAAAGCAGAACTGGAAATCCTCCAGGTGCTTTGGTCGTTTGGCGCTTCAACGGTAAGGTTTGTTAATGATAAACTGAACGAAAACCGGGAAGTGAACTATACCTCTACCCTTAAACTGATGCAGATCATGGCTGATAAAGGCATTCTTACAAGAGACGAAAGCCAAATGAAGCATATTTATCATGTGGCAGAAAAAGAGCAAAAAACAAAAGACTTCTTATTAGAGAAATTTATTGATACGATGTACAACGGTTCTGCGGGAAAACTCATGATGCAATTGATGGGCAATAAAAAAACTTCAAAGGAAGATTTAGACACCATTAAAGAATTGCTAAAAAAACTGGATAAATAACGAAAATTCAAAATAATTAAGAACCACAATTATGGAATTTCAATTCACAAACTTATTGCCCTCCAACTGGATGCACGCGTTGTGTGCCACCCTTTTTCACTCACTCTGGGTGGGTGTTTTTCTGGCTGTTTTAACCAGTCTGATCATTGTATCTACCAAAAAAAGTTCAGCTGCCCTGCGTTACAACTTGCTTACTGGAGCCCTTTGCTTATTTGTAGCAGGAATGCTTCTTTTGTTTTATCAGTCGCTGGGACTTAGTTCCGAAAGCGCCCCTATTGCCACCGCCACTGAGCATGGGATCCTGACAGCAGGACCATCTACATACCAGAATTTTACGCAAACAGGTATTTCAGATCAATTTAATACTTTTCTAAACCTATGGACTTCTTATTCTTCACAGATTGTACTGGTTTGGTTTTTGATCATCTGTGCAAAAAGCATCCAGATGATGATTGGCCTGCATACCGTTTTTTACCTCAAAAGAACGAGTGTTTTTGACGCCGGTAGCTTTTGGGAGAACAAAGTAGCCAGTCTTTCTGCAACTCTTGGTATTCGCAAGCATGTACAGCTTTTACAATCGGGCCTGGCTAAGGTACCTATGGCTGCAGGTCATTTAAAACCTGTTATTTTACTGCCTTTAGGCATGCTGAACGGCTTGTCAACCACAGAAGTAGAAGCTATTTTAAGCCATGAGCTTGCGCATATTAAGCGTCGGGATTATTTGGTCAACCTCCTGCAAAGTCTGATCGAAATTGTTTTCTTCTTCAATCCTGCAGTATTATGGGTATCTAAACTGATCCGTGAAGAAAGAGAGAATTGCTGTGATGACCTGGCACTGACCTGCACGGGCAGCAAACATGACTATATTAAAGCGCTGATTTCCTGTGAAGAATTTCAAAATAACACTCCTGCCTACGCAATGGCTTTTACAGGGCGTAAAAATCAGTTGCTGGAAAGGGTAAGCCGCATGGTTTTCAATAAAACGACTTCACTGAATAAAATTGAAAAGGCCATACTCACGATAGTATTGATCTCTTCACTGATCTTAACAGCTGCCTTCAGAAAAAAAGAAGAATCTAAACCGCTTTTGGCTCCTGCCACTAAAACACTGATAAAGAAACATCAAGAAGTTGTTGTTCAAGATACCACCAAAAGAACGCTCGTTAAAAAAACAACAACCAAAACTGAAGCCCATCAAACTACAACAACGAACGATAAAGACTATATTGAAGAGGAACGAAAAGCCAGGCTTGCCGATGCTAGAAGAGTAGAGCATGAACTGGAAGCTGTCAAAGACAGAGCCCGGGCCATTAAAGATCAATCTCAAAACGCTGCAGAGAATGCCCGTTTCAATAAAGAAACGGAACGTTACAATAAAGAAATGGCGCGATACAGCCAGCAGGTTTCAAAAAACTCGGCCAGATATGCTGTGGAAGCAAAGAAATATGCGGCAGCAGCAACCAGATATGCCAATGACCAGGTAAAATACAGCAGAGGTGAGATTTCAGTTCCCCCTACACCACCTGTACCGCCTACTCCACCAAGTCCTGCCAGATATGTTCCTAATGGAAGCAAAAGTTCGTCAACCTCTCAGCAAATCACAGAATCATTACTGAAAGATGGCCTGATCAATCAAGCCAAAAATCTCTCCTATAAACTTAGTAAAGATGAACTGGAAGTTAACGGGGTAACACAACCAGAGGCTGTTCATAGAAAGTATGTAAACAGATTTTTAAAAGACAATCTTAACAGAAAAATTGAAACTACGGTCAGCAGCAACTAGACAGTCCGGGTCAAATTAAACAACGCTAAATCTCTTCAAATGATCAGAAAATTGATGGCTTTATTTGCCATATGGCTTATTATTGCCCAAACTCCAGCATATACACAACAAACCAACCTCTCTGTTTCTGGCCTGATCAACGATGTGGAAGGTAAGCCTTTTGACCTGGCTACGGTATCTTTATTTACCTCTACAGACTCCGTGCTTGTTAAAACAACCTTTACTGAACGGGACGGGAAGTTTAATTTTGACCACCTCAAACCTGGGCAGTACCAGATCAGAGTATCTGCTATGGGATACGTAAATTACCGCAGCGAAAACTTGAGCTTAAGCTCAAGCTCTCCAGCATTACAGATAAAGGAAGTTCAATTGCTTCCTGCCTCTAAAAACCTGAAAGAGGTAAGTATCACTGCACAAAAAGCTTTTGTTGAACGTAAAATAGACCGGACGGTGGTTAACGTAGATGCTTTGATCTCTAATGCAGGTTCGACTGCCCTGGATGTACTGAGTAATTCGCCAGGAATTAGCGTGGATCAAAACGGGGTGATCAGTCTTAAAGGAAAGCAGGGCGTAGCGATATTTATAGACGATAAACCCACCTATCTATCCGGCGCCGATCTGGAAAACTATCTGCGTTCACTTCCCTCCTCTACTTTAAACCAGATAGAGATTATGACCAATCCTCCTGCAAAATACGACGCTGCAGGTACTTCTGGAGTCATCAACATCAAAACAAAAAAGAGCAAACAAGCGGGCTTTAATGGTGGGTTGAATTTAAGCCTGAACCAAGGTGAACTGAGCAGGTCAAACAACAGTGCAAATTTTAACTATTTTAAAAACAAGATCAATTTTTTTAGCACGTTTAGCTATAACCTGAACAACAGTTTTACTGACCTTGACCTAAACCGGACTTACAAAAACGATGATGAAAGCGTGAAGTCCTATTTTAACCAGAATTCCTATTTCAAAAGACATGGAAATACCTTTAACCTGAAAACAGGCTTTGACTATTACGCTTCTGAAAAAACCACCTGGGGCATGGTACTGACTGGAATGAACAGAGTATCCAGTAGTGTAAATGACAATGTGAGCAACCTTCTGAATCCAGACCGTCAACCTTATTCCATTATCAAGGCAAAAAATCTGGACGATATTCATTATAAAAACGGAGCGGTAAACCTGAATTACAGGCATAAATTTGACCAGACAGGAAAAGAACTGACTGTAGATCTGGACTACCTGGTTTACAGAAACCAAACCGACCAGGTCTATTACAACGACACCTACGCGCCCGATCAAAGCCTTACTGCTCAAGACAGACTAAACGGAAACTTACCTTCTCATCTTGATATTTATACCGCGAAATCTGATTACTCGCACCCTCTCGACAAAAACTGGAAGCTTGATGCAGGTGTAAAGGCCAGTTACATTAAAACCAACAATACCGCTGACTACCTATATACGATTAACCAAACTACCACTCCGGATTACGAAAAAAGTAATCATTTCATTTACAAAGAGAATATCAATGCAGCCTACCTCAACCTTTCAAGAGAAGGCAAAAGGCTTTCTCTACAAGCCGGTCTAAGACTGGAAAACACAGTTTCGAACGGACACCAACTTGGGAATATCATGAAACCCGATTCCAGTTTTAAACGCAGCTATACCAGTCTTTTCCCAACCCTGTATCTCTCTTACAAACTAGATACTGCCGGAACAAACCTTATCGATCTAAACTACGGCAGACGCATTGACCGACCATATTATCAGGACTTAAACCCTTTCTTTTCCCCGTTGGATAAATTCACCTATTATGTAGGTAATCCTTTTTTGAAACCGGCTTTTACGCAAAGTCTGGAACTCTCTTACACCTTTAAGAACATGTTTACGATAACACTGGGTTACAGCAAAACCAAAGACGATGTAAATGAGACTATTGAGATTGTAGATGGCATTTACTACAGCAGACCAGGAAACCTTGGCAAAAAAACAGCCAAAAGTATTTCTGTCGACGGAGGACGAGACCTGACCAAATGGTTAAATATTCACCTGCATGCCGACTACCAAAACACGCAGTTTGCCACAAATTTTTATACTGGCTTCCTGCAAACAACCGGAAATTATTTTGGCACACAAGCTACCGCTCAGTTTAAACTGGGCAAGGATTGGAATGCTGAACTAAATTACATGTACAATAACCGATTCTCCGATGCACAATTTATTATTGGGAAATTACAGGCAACCGGAGCCGCTGTACAAAAGAAATTATCTCCCAGCACCACTCTGAAACTCGCAGTAAATGACATTTTCCGCACAAAGATTTTCACTGGTGTCATTGACCATTTAAACCTTACAGATGCCAGCTGGAGAAACCGCAACGATTCCAGAACAGCGGTACTGAGTTTTAGTTATCGGTTCGGAAAAGCGATGAACAATTTGAGGAAACACGATACGACCGGCGCTGAGGCTGAACAGAATAGGGTCAAGAATTGATTTTATTGGTTTAATTATGTTAATTTTGAAAGAAATCAATCTTCATAATTTTGGCCAAGATCAAAAAAAATTCCCATAAGGTACTTTACAGAAAGTATTCATCTAATATTAAATATATTATGATGGTACTTACAGTATTGATCATTACCTACTTTTTACCCAAACAACCACGGTTCAGATACGAATTCGAGAAAGGTAAAGTATGGTTGAATAAAGACCTGGTCTCTCCCTTTAGTTTTGCTATCCTGAAGACCTTGCCCCAGGTAATTATTGACAAAAAAGATGCGCTGGAAAATGTTTTACCTATTTACAGATATAACAATGATTTGTTTAATGGTGTACAGGAGGCTTATTTAAATGAGTTTGATGTAAAATGGCAAACCAATTCCTTTCCGGAAAAAGAAAAACAAACCTATAAAACTGCTTCTTATAACCTGCTTAAATCTATTTATACCAAGGGGATCATTGCCCTTAATCCAAAACATCAGGGCAATGGAAAGAACTACGATATTTCTTTACTGAACAACAACGTAACCAGGCCAGTCAGTACCCAGGATCTTTTTACCGTACAATCTGCACTGGACTATTTTAAAAGCAATTTTAAAGCCCCCAACATAAAAATCAAGGAGGCCATAGAAAATCTGGTAGAAGACCACTTACAGCCAAATCTGGTCTTTGACGAAAAACTGACGACCATAGTGCAAAACAGCACGGTAAACAGCTTATCTACTACTCACGGAATGGTACAGAAAGGAGAACTGATCATTGCCAGAAACAACGTGATCGATGAAGATACTTATCAAAAATTACAGTCTTTCAAAGCAACTTACGAGGCACAAACAAAGACCATTGGCGATAGCAGGCTGGTTTATTTAGGCCAGATCTTATTAGTGGGTTTTGCACTAACCTTACAAATGGTATTTCTGTTCATGTTTCGCAAAGATATTTTTGCAGACAACAGGCAATTGTCTTTATTGCTACTGGTGATCACTACGATGCTCTTGGCACTGACCTGGGCAATTAAACTGAACCTGCCCAGCCTTTATTATATCCCATTCTGTATTGTGCCTATTATTATCCGGATTCTGTTTGATACGAGACTGGCGCTTTATCTTCACCTGCTGGTGATCCTAATAGCTGGCTTCTTTGTACCCAACAGCTTCGAATTTGTTTTTTACCAGACCACTGCCGGGATGGTAGCCATTTACAGCATCAGGAACCTGATCAAGAGAGAGCAATTGCTTTTATCTGCTTTATTCATCTTAACCGCCTATTTCATTTGTTTTGTAGGCATTGGCCTGTTAAGAGAGGGTTCATTTCAGGAAATTGAATGGATAAATTTTGTACCCTTTATTGTAAGTGTATTACTATCTCTTCTTGCTTATCCTCTGATCTATGCATTTGAGAGGGTATTTGGAATTACCTCTGATGTGGCCTTGATTGAGCTAACCAATACCAATAATAAACTGCTGAGAGAACTAGCTTTCAAAGCACCCGGAACTTTTCAGCATTCATTACAAGTAGCCAATCTTGCAGAAGCCGCTATTTTTAAGATTGGCGGAAACTCTTTACTGGTTCGGGCTGGCGCTTTATACCATGATATTGGAAAAATAGAAAACCCACAATATTTTATAGAGAACCAGAATACCGGCATCAGCCCCCATGATAAACTCCCTTATGAACAAAGTGCCCAGATCATTATCAAGCACGTTCATAAAGGAATAGAAATTACCCGTAAGCACCAATTGCCGGAGAGTGTAATTGATTTTATCAGAACCCACCACGGAAACACCAGGGTAGATTATTTTTATCAGTCCTTTTTAAAAAATTCACCTGAGAAATTTGTGGATGAAAACATTTTCAGATACCCCGGTCCTATTCCTTTTTCTAAAGAAACCGGAGTATTAATGCTCGCGGATTCTGTCGAAGCTGCCTCAAGAAGTCTAAAAAATCCAGATGCTCAAAGTATAAATGACCTCGTTGAACGTATCATTGACTACAAATTGGAACAAAATCAATTAGATAATTGCGATTTAACTTTAAAAGACCTTGAAACTATAAAGTTGATTTTCAAGACGATGCTCATGAGCATCTATCATGTGCGAATAGATTATCTACAAAATGTGTAAATTTCTTTTGCAAGTATCAATGAATTGCTATATTTGCACTCCCTCAGCACGGATACGCTGAGTAAATCGGAGGGATGCCTGAGTGGCCGAAAGGAACAGTTTGCTAAACTGTCGTACTGGCAACGGTACCGAGGGTTCGAATCCCTCTTCCTCCGCTAAATGGGATCCTATCGATCTCAAAAAAGACCTGCTCTACTTCGAGCAGGTCTTTTTGCTTATGTACAGATATGTCATCAGCAAATGCAGCCCGGAAAATCTCACCCTGTAATCGAAAACCTCTGTAACTTTAAAATTATTTTCTTATCAATCATCAATCCTGATCCTTTTTAACATTGGGGTCAATCTTTAAACCTAGCTGTTTTAAACCTTTTCCATGTGCTCCAAAGTATTGGGCAGGGAAAGGCTTATCTCCATGGATGGTTGACCATACATATTTGCTGAACATTAGGGCATCATCATCTATTCTATCTGGACGGGAGAAATCGAGTTTCTCAGTTTTGGGGGCCAATCTGATTTCAGCCTTCGATTTCATGTCCTTCTTGCTCGGATTCATCTCGTTCAGGGCGATATTGGTTGGAAGGCTGGTATAACCTGTATAATCTGGTGTAGCCTGGAAACATTCGGTCATTAGCGGAGCCAAGGCAACCAATTGGTTCATAGGCTGCACTCCAAAAATTTGGCATATGGTGTGCAACACTGACGATTGATTATAGAAAGTGCTCACTATCGCGTCACGTTTAACGTGTGGACCCGCCACTAAACAATACGAACGGTGCCCGTCAACATGATCGGTGCCTGTTTGTGGATCATCCTCATTAATAAATACGGCCATATCTTTCCAGAATGGGCTTTTTGATAGCGCATCAACCACTCTTCCTGTAGCCAGATCGTTGTCAGCCACATATGCCCTGGGAGTTGGTACTGTTGTACTGTGTCCGCTGGTATGATCATTTGGCAGGTAGATCACAATAAATTGAGGCAAACTTCCCTGCTTTTCATATTCAGATAATGCATTAATAAAAGCATCGGCCCTTACCTGGTCCGGAATACTCATTTGCCATCCGGGAAATCGAGGGTCACTGTATTTACGCAACAAGTCGGATGTATACACACATTTGAACTCTGCATCATTTGCTTTGTTGGCCCATGAGGTATAAAAATCTGTCCAGCTCTTTCCTTTAACCAATTCAGGATAATCCAGTTCACCAAAGTTTCTGAAAGAAATCCCCTTGCGCAACAGGTGATCCCAAATGAAACCACTTGCTGCATAGCATAAGGGATCTGTTCCAAAGTCATACGCACAATGCACAGATGCATAATCCTTTTCGCGGTACGGTGTTGTTATACCCTGTACAGCCCATTGATGCCCATCGTTGGATTGAACGCCGTTACAATAGTAATTGTCCAACAATACAAATTGGCTGGCAATGGCATGTGTGTTTGGCGTTGTCAACTTTCCAAATTCAACCAGGCTAGGGTCACAATTCCCTTTCCCAAAGTCACCCAATACCTGATCAAACTTTTTATTCTCCTTGATAATATAAACTACATGCTTTATCACAGAAGGCTCACCCGGGTTATTTGGAATAGGCTGTGGTACCACTCCAGATTTTGCTTCGGCCTGTGCCCTGATAATATCAAACAAGTGAAAGCCACTTTCAGCTTTTTGAGTATACATGTCCAGCTCTGCCTTGCTGCCCGGCAATGTTACCTTTTGTAATGCACCTTTTAATGGTACTACATTACCAATAAAAAGGTGATTGTTCTTAACACAAAGTGCTCCTGGGAAACCGCCAGCAGCAATAAATCCATAGGGTCCTTCTTGTGGTTTCTTTGGATTGATCAGTGCAATAGCATTGTTGCCGGCATTTGCAGCAAACAAGATGTTTCCATCTGCACTAAATTCCAGCGCATTGGTCAAACTTCCGTAAGGTAGATTTGGATTAGGTTTCGTATCGATGGTATGGATAATTTTGTTGGTTTTCACATCGATCACGCTGATTCCATCTCCACTGGCATCCGTAACATATAGGAGTTTACCGTTGGGCGATAGCACCATCGATTCAGGATGGATACGGGTACTAATTTCGGCAACAACCTTTTGGGTCTTAATATCGATCACCGAAACCGAGCCACGCAAAGCAATTGAAGACTCATCTACAGCAACATCCGACCCCGCCGACTTCTCCGTTTTATCCCCTTTACCGGGAACAGATCCACCAAAATTACTGATAAAGGCCGTGGATTCATCCTGTGTTACCACAACTGCATATGGGCATATCCCAACCGGGATATTTCGCAAGACCTTTTTCGTTTTCAAATCAACCACAGCAATCCGATTGGCAATAGCCAAGGCTACCAAGGCTGTTTGAGATCTGTTGCACAAACCAATCCCAAGAGGATTTGTTTGTTTATTATCAATAGAAAGGTCAATGGCCATTTTGTAGGTAAAAGTTCCACTTTTACTAATTGTGCCAATGTACATGTTCTTTTGTTGCCCGGTATAATAAACGGTAGAATCGTCGCTGGCTACAACAAGTCCATTCATTGATCCCCCATCATCTTTATCGGCGAACTTATTTTTATTGTTCAGCTTAAAATTATCTGCATCCACAACAGATAAATGTCTATCTGATTTTACCACAACAAATTTCTCGTTTCGTGCCAGGGCTACATTCAATATCCTCTCCCTTGACTCAAATGGGATAGCAATCCCTTCTGGTTTTACAATATGCCCGGCAGAAGAAAGTATGCTTCCAACAGGTAATTTCTGCCAGGCTTGGTTTCCATGGAGACTGTCAGTGTTATGGATTACTGTCTTACTGTTATCCTCCTTAACCGGGGCTTTCTTGTCCTTATGGCGATTGGTAGAATTGTACCAGTCGTTGCTTTTATTCTCTTGGGATAAGACTGTTGTTCTTATACCAGTCAGCAATACAACAAAAGTAAAGATGCTAAATAAACGTATTGATCTCATGGCAATTGATTACTATAAATAGGGGTTGTTTAAATCAAAAAAGCATTCATTATGAATACATAAATTTATAAAAAGAATGTTACCATAGGATTAAGAAAATTGAAAGCATATAAAACAGCTTGGAAGCTAACACCAGCACTTCCGTTAAGCTAATCTTACTTTTGAAATTTAATTTTAAGACGAATAACCTGTGTTGAATCCTGAGAACCAGTGGTCCATTTTGAGCCTTTCATCAGTATATCAACCGCTTTTTGATTGTTTTTTTCAGACAAACCTTTTTTGATCCTCACATGAACAGGATTTCCATGAGCATCTAACTTAAACTCTAATTTCACTGTTCCTGACTGACCATCCGGGAGAACAGCCTCATCCTTAAGATACTTTTGGTAAGCTGTCCATCCAATAAGAGGCTCAAAAGAATGGGTTTTCCTTTTCGCTCCATAGCCCACAACAACAACCTCATTTAAACTACTCGTACTTGGATTTAAGGCAACATCTAAACTGTCCTTTCCTTTAAACTTTATTTGTTCCTGATCATAACCTAAGGCCGACACCACCAGATTTTTATTTTTTAATTTTGAAGGAACAGACAATGTAAACTCACCTTTGACATCTGTCACAGTTGTTATGGATGACGCCCCCCTGATCATGATTACAGCACCAGACAGAGGAGAACTGTCTTGTTTATCTTTAACAACCCCTTTCATTAATACAGACGCATCGGAATGGCCAGATTCTATACGTACACCAGCCAGCCTCCCTTGTAAAGCCGAAGCCAATGAATCTGTACCACGTAATATGATCTGAGAAGATCCAGTAACAGCTTTTTTCCTTGCAGCTTCGTAACCTACAACCGCCACTTCAGCAAGGCTTGTCTTCGCTGTATACAGCGAATCATCTTTCTTATTTTCAATACCAACGACCTTAGGAGATAAAGTATCCGAATGCCTGCGTTTTGCCGCCAATCTATTTCTTCGAAGCTCCCGCAGATGCTTTTCAGGTTGTATTTGTGTAAGAAGCTGCTGTTGATTTCTTGCAGAATCTGGCGGCAAAACAGGCTGCACTTTTGCAGAAACAGAAGGCCGCAGCACAGGCTTCATTTCCTGCGTACGGGTCATCCAGAAAACCGCTATCCCCATAACTATAAATAACGAGGCCGCTGCAGCGAGTATTTTCCATGAAATTATTTTCCTGGTTTTAGCTCCCCCCGTACGCATGGAAATCAATTGATCTATTTCCGTTAAATTATCCTGATGTAATCGTCCTTCAGCCAGTTCCATCCCCATCATCAAATCCATAAGCTCAGGATCATGCTGTGCGCGTCTTTCCAACGCGTACATTGCACGTTCATCCAGCTCTCCTCTCAGATACTGCCTGATCAATACTATGTCATTCTGGCTACTCACGATTTTTCTCCATGCAAATTTTCAAATTCCTTTTCCCATTCTGTATATAGCTCTTAACATCATTTAGGCTAAACCCTGTAAAATCCACAATTTCCTTATAGCACCTTTCTTTAAGAAAAAACAAACTGATGCTCTGCTTTTGTTTTTCCGGCAGCCTTTCCAGACACTTCTCCATAGCTATCAACTGACGTTCTTTATCTTCCAAATCTTCCTGATGCGGTTTCAAAGGAAATTCCACAAAATCATCAATAGCCACATGCTGCCTGTTTTTTGAAGACCGCAGCTGCATTAAACAATAGTTTTTACTCAGCACATAAAGCCAGCTTCCAAACTGACGGATCTCCTGTTTTTTCACTTTCACAATCAGCTCTTCAAAAATCTGCATCACCGCATCTTTACTTTGTTCACTATCCTGCAAATAACGGTAGCAAACATAATAGACCATAGAAGAATGGGCACGAAACAATTCACCAAGCGGGGCAAGATCACCTGTTTCCAGGTAAAGCTTCAGCAAGGCTGCATCGTTGAGCGGATCTGTATCTTTAGAGCGTTTGAGCCAATTCATTCCTGTAAAAATACTTTTTTTTCTAATCGTTTATGGAAATTTTAAAAGGGATGCATCCCCCTGCAAAAATCCATAATATGAAAAGAATTATTTATTTGATCATGCTGCTCTTAGGTCTGACGACCTTCAACAGCACCGCCCGCACCATTCGCGGAAGTGTATATGGCACAGACGACAAAAAACCGATACCTGGTGTCGCTGTTCTCGTAAAGGGTACGAATATTCTCACATCAACAGATCTCAATGGGCAATATGCGGTGGTCACTAAAGAGGAAAAAATTGTACTGCTCTTTTCCATGATTGGTTACGAATTCCAGCAGGTAGAAGTAAAAAAGTCCAATACAATCGACGTCTGGCTGCAGCCCGCCAAAACTTCTCTACAGGAAGTCGTGGTAATGGGTTATCAGACACAAAGAAAACAGTTACTCACTGGATCAGTCAGTATTCTATCTGGATCTGCAATGGCAGGTCGAGTCGCAGGTGTTCAAATCCGTGGTTTAGCAACTGTTCCTCAGGACAGAGAAAGCTATAAAGGTATTGTAGAAAATGGTTTTTTAAATCCTGTAAAAGAGCCCTTATCTACTTTTGCAATAGATGTAGATCAGGCTTCCTATAGTAATGTACGCAGGTTGATCAACCAGGGCCAGTTGCCTCCAAAGGATGCGGTGCGTACCGAAGAGTTATTAAATTATTTTCACTATGACCTTCAAGGTCCTCTTAACCAGGATCCTGTTGCGATACATACGGAGTTATCTTCTGCTCCATGGAATCCCCGGCACCGCTTACTGCGCATCGCCTTAAAAGCAAAAGCACTTAAAACAGAGCAGCTACCTCCTTCTAATCTGGTTTTTCTACTGGATGTATCCGGTTCTATGGAAGGGCCCAACCGGCTTCCGCTGGTCAAAGCTTCCATGAAAATGCTGGCAGACCAGCTGAGGCCAGAAGATCATGTAGCTATTGTAACCTATGCCGGTACAGCGGGCTTAAAACTAGGCAGTACAGCTGGTGATCAGAAAACGAAACTCAAAGAAGCGATTGACCAATTGGAAGCCTCTGGTTCAACTGCTGGTGGAGATGGCATAAAAATGGCCTATCAAATTGCCAGGGAACATTTCATCAAACAGGGAAACAACCGGATTATATTAGCCACCGACGGAGATTTTAATGTGGGTGCTTCAAGCGATGAGGATATGGAAAAACTGGTCGCTAATGAAAAAAACAGTGGGATCAGTTTATCGGTCCTCGGCTTTGGAATGGGTAATCTGAAAGATAGTAAAATGGAGACTATTGCAGATAAAGGGCATGGAAACTATGCCTATATAGATAACATATCCCAAGCCAGGAAAGCCATGGTTACCGAGTTTGGCAGTACACTTTTTACCGTCGCAAAGGATGTAAAAATACAGGTAGAGTTTAATCCCGGAAAAGTACAGGCCTATCGTTTAATTGGTTATGAAAACAGACTCCTTGCCAAAGAAGACTTTAATAACGACGAGAAAATGGGCGGAGATATGGGGGCTGGCCACAGTATAACGGCCCTTTATGAAATTATACCGGCAGGCCTGAAAGATAATTTCAGTAGTAGTGTTGACCCGCTTAAATATCAAAAACCAAAGGATGGCATCTTTAACAATACTTCATCGGAGATTGTTACCGTTAAATTCAGATATAAAAATCCTGATTCTAAAAAGAGCCATATGCAGCTGGCCACTTTAAATGATGCCCCAACACCTCTTTCTAAAACAAGTGATGACTTCAGATTTGCCAGTGCTGTTGCAGAATTTGGGATGCTGCTCCGAAATTCAGAATATAAACAGCAATCTGATTTCAGCAGCCTTATTTCAAGGGCAAAAGCGGCAAGAGGAAAAGATGATGAAGGCTATCGTACTGAATTTATTACCCTGGCAGAAAGTGCAAAACTGCTTTCTAAAAACAATGAGATAGCCCTGAATGAAAAATAGAAAAAGGAGGTAACTACGATGCGCATCGTAGTTACCTCCTTTCAATTCCTCTAAACCAAACTAGTCTGGTATCCTGAAGAACTTCCTTACCTCTTCATAATTATTGATATCGATGTGTTTCGACGTCATTAACTTCGTTCCTCCTGGTATAATAACATAGCGATATTGCAAAATAGTAGATAATGCTACACTATTTATACCACTTGAATTATCGGCAGTAAACCGGGTGATAACAAAATGCTTGAGCCTTGGAAAATAAGACATAGTATTTAGCTTTCCACCCGCATAACTGGTATAAGGTAAAGTATAAACTCCACCACCAAAAGTAAAGTAAACCTGATAAACCGCATTTTCCAAATAATCAGCACTTAATGCAGGCGCAGATAAGTCTGCGGCATGCATATTCGTATTGTCAGCTATAGTATCCCTGAAATTTGTGGCATAGTTCCAACCCGAATACAATACATTTGCTGTCCCGGCTGGTCCTTGTAAAGATACTGCCGGCCCCCATCCCGATGCTATTTTAGGCCCATAAAGCATAAAATTAATTTTATCCAGATAATAATCTCCTTGAGCGCCTAGTGATGCCGCTGGTATACCTGAACCACTTAATATTTTACTTCCTGGAATTCCTGCTGCGCCGGTTGCGCCGGTAGCCCCAGTTGCTCCAGTAGCACCAGTGGCTCCAGTAGCACCTGTTGCCCCTGTACTTCCCTTAAGAGAAAAGCCAGTTCCCCATCCAGAAGCAGTTTTAGGTCCATAAAGCAGGCTCGTAGAACTATTCAGATAATAATCACCAACTGCGCCCAGTGTACCATCAGGCAACGTCGTTCCGCTATAAATCATGCTTCCTGCTTTTCCGTTAGGACCAGTAGGGCCTGCGGGACCAACCGCTCCTTGCTGCCCGTTTTGCCCTACTGGCCCTTCAGGCCCTTGTGCACCATCTTTACTGCAGGACAGTGCAAATAATCCAATCATCGCAAGGCCTGTTAATAAGTAATTGATCTTTTTCATAAGATTTAAATTTTAAATAGATTGAAGGTTAATCATCAGATTCAAATCTCTCCATTCGCTCAAACAGAGACACGAGTATTTCTACGCTTTCTTGCAGCGTATTTTCACCTGATGTTGGCATCGGCAATACATCCTATTATTATCCAAAAACTTTTTCTTACAGATCATGTTATTTCTTCGTGAGTGTATAATTTGTTTTTATTAAAGGAGCCGTTATCATTTAGCGGCTCCCTTTTAACTCCAGTTTCATGAAAGAAGATCCTTTAAAGAAAATACTCGTTGTAGATGACAATCGTGATATCGTTGAGATTACGACCATAATTCTTGATTTGGAAGGTTATGAAGTAGACGGCATATTTAATGGTACCGATGTGCCCGACAAGATCAGTAGTTTTCAGCCGGAACTCATTTTGCTCGATGTGATGCTTGGAGATCGTGACGGCCGGGAAATCTGCCATGAAATCAAAAGTAATCCTCAAACTGCACATATAGGCATTATCATGATCTCCGCTTCTCACGACCTCGGTAAGATGGATGAAAAATATTGTAAACCGGATGGAATGATTTCAAAACCTTTTGATATCCAATTCCTTATTGAAACCGTTAATAATTATTTCAAAAAATAAAAAGAGACATCTTTTGATGTCTCTTTTCGATAAGGATAGATAAATAATTATTCTGCTACGGCAGCAGCATTAATAGAAGCTTCAGCTACTTGCGTCAAATCTTCATCGGTTGCCTTTTCATTATCTAAGGTCTGCTGCAATAAGTCAACCACTTCCGTGTGTCCCATACACTCTGCAAACGTCCTTAACGTACCATAGGTACCTATCTCATAATGTTCAACTTTTTGAGCAGCAAGAATCAACCCGGCATCTCTTATCATGGTGCCTTCATCCGTATCCTCAATGATACTGTTGGCTTCCTCCAACAATCCAGCCATGGCATCGCATTTTTTAGCCACAGGCTTTTCCTCCAATAATTCAAACACTTTCTCCAGCGTTTCAATATGCGTCTGGGTTTCTGCAGTATGTTTGTCAAATGCAGCTGCCAACTCAGGGCTGGTCGCCGCTTTTTTCATTTTAGGCAAGGCTTTTACCAGATGCTTCTCTGCCCAATAAATGTCTTTTAACTCATCAACAAAAAATTCGTGAAATTCAGAATCTTTCATCTTGCCAGTCATTCCGGATACTTTCGATCCTTTTTTGCTTGTTACTTTTGTTGTAGTTGCCATAATTTTTGTTTTTTAGTTCGATGTACCCTACTAACCTTTGCAACTGCCGATTGTTTAAAAAATTAAATCTTTTTTTAAACAAAACTTATTTGCTAAAAACCTGTTCTTCATTACTTTACAAACTCTATTTTTTATGCCCGAAGGACCATCAGCCACAGAGTAAAATACATGCTATACCATTGTCTAAACTCAAGCTTATAATCACAGAAGCCCGGCAATATAGTTTTGATTTTCTGGAATGGAAAAAAGCTTTTACGCTTAAAAAGCACTGGCTGGTCAACACCAGAAAAATCTGCCCGCTTGGACATCCTTTAAAAAAGGAATATTTAGGAAAAACCAAAAGACGAACATTTTATTGCCTGATCTGTCAAAAACTATATCTGTGACAGATTAAAAATAACGATCAAAAGTTAAACCATAACTTTAATGTATAAATAGTTTATACGTAGGCAAACAATATAGAGAAAGTAGTGTATTTTAATTACTAAACAGACCGAAGCCTAACAAGTTTCCTAAAAAATATTTTCGTATAAAAAGAATAATACCATAACCACCAATACAGAAATGAAATAATTTTTTAATTTGAACATCAACTCAGCTGGCTATATGGAAGATCTGCAAAACATATATAAAAATCTTTTCCAGTTTAATCCACAACCTTTATGGACTCTAAATACAGAAACTTTTAAGTTCGTAGATGTAAATGAAGCCGCACTCCATCTGTACGGTTATTCCAGAGAAGATTTTTTAGAGATGACTATTCAGGACATCACCCCACAAGAAGATCTCCCCGAACTTGAAGAAGCCATTAAAAATTTAAAAAAGACCTCAAACAGCATCATAGTTAATCGCTCGCGCCATTTAACAAAGCAAAGGAACCTCATCAATGTAGAACTTAAAAGTAGTGCATACGAATCGAATGGGGTCATAAACGAGTTTGTAGCTGTAACTGACATTACCGAACAGATTAAAATCGAAATCGCTTTTGAAATGGCCCAGCGGGAATTGATCCGAAGAGAACAAAGGTACAAAGCACTGGTACAGGGAGGTTCAGATTTAACAGCCATTATAGATCTGAATGGGATTTACAAATTTGTAAGTGAAAGCTGCGGACCTCTTTTGGGTATTGAACCAGCACAGTTAATGGGCAAAACCGCGTTTGATTACATTCATCCGGAAGATGCAGAACGAGTAGCCCAAACTTTATCAAAACTCATAGATATGAAACGTGTAATGATCGACCCCTTTCGTTTTCGCGATGGCTACGGACAGTGGAGATGGATCAGTACAGCAGCAACCAATCTTCTTGATGATCCCGTAATCTCAGGTATTGTAACCAATTCTAAAGACATCACAGATGTCATCAATGTCAATAATGAACTTCGTTTAAGCAATGAACGTTATAAGCTTGTGTTAAAGGCAGCCGATGAAGCAATTTGCGACTGGGATATCGCAAATGATCATGTGGATTGGGGAATTGGTTTTCAAGAAATTTTCGGCTATGATCTAAGCGTTTATAACAATAATTTGTGGTCAGAAAATATCTATCCCGATGATAAAGAAGCGGTATTGCAGGAAATGAAAGAAACCCTGGAAGACCCTTCCATTCCTATTCTCTATTCAGAATATCGGTTTTTCAAAGCCAACAAAGAAGTGGCTATTATTCAATACCGTGGCATTTTTCTGAGAAATGAAGAAGGAAAAGCCATAAGAGCTGTTGGTGCATTTCGTGATATTACCGCACAAAAACACAGCTTAAATAAAATTCAAATGCAAAATAAACAGCTTAAAGAAATTGCCTGGACACAATCTCATAAAGTAAGAGATTCCCTAACCCGGATCATGGGCTTGGTAGAGCTATTAAAAGACGAAGAATTTTTAACTGATGGACAAAAACAGTTGGTTAATTATCTCTGCATATCAGCAGAGGATTTAGATCTGGGGGTACGAGAAATAGTTAAAAATGCAGAACGCAGTTAGTTCGATCTAAACCATTTCTGTTTTCATTTGTTAAGAGAGAAACAAAATCTTAAATCTATGAAAAAATTATTTTATCTATTGTCCTTCTCTGCAGCTGCATTTGCGTTTCAGGGATGCGGAAATGGCAACCACGATGCTAAAGATACGGCCGACAGTTTAAACAAAGTAAAAGACACCACCTCAAATGCTGCAATGACTGGCGGAATTGCTGTGGATAAATCGGATGCTGAATTCTCTACTAAAGCAGCAGCCGGAGGTATGGCAGAAGTAGAGCTTGGAAAATTAGCCTTAAGTAAAAGCAGCAATGCTAAAATCAAAGAATTTGCGACCATGATGGTCAACGACCACGGTAAAGCGAATGAAGAACTGAAAGCTATTGCTAAAATGAAAAACATCACTCTACCCGGCACTTTAGATGCAGATCACCAGAAAAAAATGGACGACCTGAATAAAAAATCAGGTGCTGACTTTGATAAAGATTATGTTCAGACCATGATAGATGGCCACAAATCTACGCTTAAACTCATGCAGGACGAAGCTAAGGACGGAAAAGATGCAGATCTTAAAGCATTCGCCTCCAAAACAGCTCCTATTGTTCAGTCCCATTTGGATATGATCAATAAAATTCATGATGGTATGAAATAAGAATATTTTTAAAATTTACTGAGGTTTAAATAACCTCAGTAAATTTTAAAAATATTATACTTGAAATATTACAAAAAATCCACTCCAAGATTTGACAGCTCATTCAACACTACATGTTTTCTAACGAACTGTTCCGGTTTTTCAAACCACTAATTGCGATAAAGATCAACAAAATAGCGGCCACAGTATAGCAAGTATACACGACGCCAGTACTGCCATTTGCATGCTTATTCGACACCGAAATTGCTACAAGCGCCCAAATCCCAACTATTCCATATTCACGAAGATTGCGAACCCTGATCATGAATATATTGATCAGTCCTGCAACACAGATCATAACCATCGTCCATATAACACTGGAAATTCCCCAGCCACTCCAGTGGATTTTAATAAGAAAAGTAGCAATATTCGCTATTAAAGCCACAGAAATCCATCCGGAATATAATGCAAACGGCCAAAATACAAAAAGGTACACCTTAAAGGGATGTGCATCTAGTTCCATATGTGTGTTCAAAATAATTTTTAGCAGACAGAACAATAAAAACATCATCAAGAGCACCGATACCCCTATATAGTCCGACAGCCATGCAACAACCCAAAGAGAATTTGCGCAGCAGGAAAGTACAAACCACCATCCAATCTTCAGAAGTACCGAGTCCTCGTCCTTATTTTTAACAATGTCGCGAAAAGAATAAAAAACAAAACCCAATAAACCAATATAAATAAGGCCCCATATAGAAAAGGCATAACCTGCCGGGGTAAAATAATTGAAATATTTATCAGATATCGTTTTCATGGTATTGCCATTCAACATCCCGGCATTTGAAAGGTAATTGACCAAAATAGTGAGAATTAAAGCGACGCTGTTAGCAATAGCGAGTATCTTTTTCATAGGATTTACAGATTAACCGGTTGAACCCGTCAGCAGTATATACAATACCATCAATGTTTTGTTTTCTTTCTTAATCTCAAATTTCTGTCAGGCACAAACAACATATTAGTACAAATATAAACTATATTAGTATATATTTGTATTATATTACAAAACGATTTGATTTAACACACCATTAGAATCAAGCTTCTGAATGCCAAATAATTCGAAACAAAAAACATTACAAATAGCCGTTATCGGTTCTGGATTTGCAGGAATAAGTGCTGCAGCTTACCTGGCTAAAAGAGGTTATCATGTAGATGTTTATGAAAAAAACGCCGAAATTGGAGGCCGGGCACGTCAGCTACAAACAGACAATGGTTACATTTTTGACATGGGGCCAAGTTGGTATTGGATGCCTGAAGTATTCGAAAAGTTCTTCAATGATTTTGGCTATAAAGCAGAAGATTTCTACGAGCTGCAATTACTCGACCCGGGATTCAGTGTAGTTTTTGGTGCAGGCGATGTATTGAACATTCCTGCAAATTTTGAAAAATTGTGCCAGTTATTTGAGTCTATAGAAAGCGGAAGCGCAGAAAATTTGAAGAATTTTTTAGCTGAAGCAGAATATAAGTATAAAATAGGTATGGAAAAACTGGTCTATAAACCAGGGCTATCTATATTTGAATTTGCAGATAAGGATCTGATCAAGGGCCTGTTTAAATTGCAGGTATTTACTTCTTTCAGTTCACATGTAAAAAAACACTTTAAAGATCCCAGGCTTATTGCATTAATGGAGTTCCCGGTATTGTTTCTTGGCGCTATGCCCGAAGATACACCGGCTCTATACAGTCTGATGAACTATGCTGGCCTTAAACTAGGCACCTGGTACCCAAAGGGCGGTTTTGGAAAAGTAATTCAGGCTATGAAAACGGTTGCAGAAAAGCAAGGTGTTCAATTTCACACCAGTGCAGCAGTAACAGGACTAGAGGTACAAGGAAAACACATTATAAAACTAAATACAGAAAAGGGAGTTAAAGCCTATGATGGCGTTATTGCTGCAGCCGATTACCATCACATAGAAGAAAAACTGCTCGGTCACCTACACAGAAATTATTCGGAGCAATATTGGCAAAACAGAGTCCTCGCTCCCTCCTGCCTCATCTTCTACGTTGGAGTAAATACCAAAGTAGACCGCTTAAACCACCATACCTTATTCTTTGATGAAGATTTAAAACAACATTCGCACGAAATATATAAAGATGCCCAATGGCCATCAAAACCCCTGTTCTATGTGTGTTGTCCAAGTATCACCGACCCAACAGTTGCACCAAAGGGTCATGAGAACCTGTTTATTTTAATGCCACTTGCCCCAGATGTAAAAGATCCTGAAACGGTACGGGAGAAATATTTTCGATTGATCATGGATAGACTGGAAGCCTATACAGGAACTTCCATACGGGAGCACCTGGATTATAAAAAGAGCTATTGTGTGAGTGATTTCATTGCAGATTACAACTCCTATAAAGGAAATGCCTACGGATTAGCCAACACTTTGATGCAAACCGCAAATCTAAAACCCTCCTTAAAAAATAAAAAAATAAGCAATCTGTTTTATGCCGGGCAACTTACTGTACCCGGGCCTGGAGTTCCGCCATCTATCATCTCAGGAAATGTCTCAGCGCAACAGCTCATAAAGTACCTAAATCAATAAATCATGAAAGAAATATTTGACAAGTTATCGGCCCAGTGCAGCGAAATGATCACCAAGCGTTACAGTACAAGCTTTTCCTTAGGTATCTATTTTTTAAACGAAAGACTTCGCCAACCCATTTATTCTATTTATGGTTTTGTCAGGCTGGCAGACGAAATTGTAGACAGCTTTCATGATTACAACAAGGCCATTTTACTTTCTAAATTTAAAAGAGATTGTTTTGAGGCCATAGAAGACGGGATCAGTCTCAACCCGGTGCTCAACACCTTTCAACAAGTCGTTAACACCTACCATATAGACAAAGAGCTGATAGAGTTGTTCCTTCAAAGCATGGAAATGGACCTGCAGCAAGAACTGTATACCCCTGAAAAGTACAATCAGTATATCCTCGGTTCTGCCCAGGTGGTCGGATTGATGTGCTTACAGGTCTTCACAGAAGGTGATAGGCAGCAATATGAAAAGTTAAAAGATTCAGCAATGCAATTGGGTTCTGCCTTCCAAAAAGTAAATTTTCTCAGAGATGTAAATGCAGACTACTTTACCTTAAGCCGCAGCTATTTTCCAAATGTGAACTTATCAGCATTTTCTAACACGGAGAAAAAAATCATAGAAGAAGAAATAGAAGCCGAATTTCAACGTGCCATAATTGGAATCAGGCAATTGCCTGCCTCGTCGAGAAATGGCGTCTACCTTGCATATGTCTATTATAAAAAGTTATTTAATAAAATTAAAAGCAGTACGGCCGAAAAAGTCATGTCAGGAAGAATCCGAATTTCCAATGCCCACAAATTTGGTTTGATGTTTGACTCTATCATCAGGTATAAAACAAACACCATATGAAAGGACCTACTTTTTTCCTCCTTCTGCTGTTTGCAACAAAAGTTTGCGCAACAGAACCTGATATGGAAGAAGTAAAAACGCTGTTTGAAGCTTCTGCCTATAGCAGATCTTCTGCAGACCGCCTGTTAAAACTACTCTCCAAAGTAGATCACTCCTCTCCTCCAGTCTTGATTTGCTACAAGGGAGTTGCTGAAATGATGCAGGCCAAATATGGGTTTAACCCAGTCAACAAATTCAGAAGGTTTAAAAGAGGTAAAAATCTGATAGAAGAAGCCATAAAAAAAGAACCAGACAACCCGGAAATCCGTTTTCTGAGATTTATTATCCAAACCAATCTTCCTGCTTTTCTAAATTACAGTGAACATATTAATGAGGATAAAAAGTATTTACTAAGCAACCTTCAAACCACTAAAGACAAAAAACTAAAACAAGACTTCTTAAAATATTTGTCTTCTTCAAAACTGCATTAAAATGAACAGCTGGATTACTTATTTACTCATTACAACAGGTACCTTTATTTTTATGGAGGGAGTTGCCTGGTTTGCACATAAATTTGTGATGCACGGATTGTTATGGATTTTACACAAAGACCATCACCAGAAAAAACCACATTTCTTTGAAAAAAATGATGCCTTCTTTTTAATCTTTGCCACCCCAAGTATTCTGTTGTTTTTTTTTGGAGCCAAGGCAGGATTCAACTGGATGTTTTATATGGGACTGGGCATACTCCTATACGGCATAGCTTATTTTATCATACATGATATCGTAATCCACCAACGCTTCAAATGGTTTTCCAGGAGTAACAATAGCTATATTAAAACCATTAAGAGGGCGCATAAAATGCACCATAAACACTTGGACAGACACCATGGGGAATCCTTCGGGATGTTATTCGCCGCCAGAAAATATTGGCAGCAGAGTCAAAAAAAATGAATATGAAACACTTTGACTATATTATTGCAGGAGGAGGGTGTTCAGGGCGAAGTTTAGCTGTCCGCCTGTTGCCTTACCTCAAGGCTGCCAATAAACAGGTGTTGCTTGTAGACAACATTGTTAAAAAAGCGAACGATAAAACCTGGTGCTTCTGGGAAGAAAAACCGGATCTTTTTGAAGCTGTAGTCTGTAAAAAATGGAAGCATTTATCTTTTTCCAGCTCCTTTACTCATCAGGAATCCGATATATATCCTTACCAATACAAGATGATCCGTTCAGCAGATTTCTATGCCTATACAGACAAAATATTAGCGGGGAATCATCACGTCACAATGTTAACCGGAACTGTAGAAACCCTCTCTACAGAAAATGAAATGGCTTGTTCAGTCATTGATGGAAACCAATACAATTCCGATTATATATTTTCCAGTATTCCTCAGGTTCAAATAAAAAAAACAGAATGTTATCAATATCTGCTGCAGCACTTCCTGGGCTGGGTTATAGAAACAGAAGATACCGTTTTCGATGCTGAACGGGCCACCCTGATGGATTTTAGAACTTCCCAGGAAGCAGGTCCTTCATTCGTTTATGTGCTTCCTCTTACTTCCAGACGCGCTTTGGTAGAATATACCGTCTTTTCTGAACAACTATTAACAGGAAAAGATTATACCGACGCGTTAAAAGAATATATAACACAACAACTACAGTGTAAAAATTATACTATTAAAGAACAGGAATACGGAATAATTCCTATGTCTGATCATCCTGTCCAAGGTCAAAAAGGGCGCGTTATTTATCTCGGCACTGCCGGAGGATTTACAAAAGGCTCTACTGGCTATACCTTTCGTTTTATACAAAAACATACCGCTGCAATCGTTGAACAACTCCTAAAATCCGGAACGCCGAATATTTCCCCCATATTTCCAAAACGATTCAGGACCTATGATGCTACGCTTCTGCATTTATTGGCCAGTGGCCGTGTTTCCGGTGAGGAAATCTTCTCTACGATGTTTCAGAAAAACAAAACAACACAAATTCTAAAATTTCTGGATAATGAAACCACTTTAATCGAAGAACTCCACATTTTTAAAACCTTAAATAAAAAGGAGTTTGCGCGCGCCTTACTGAATCGAACCTTAAAACCTTTTAGAATCTAAATCAAATTATTTACTATTACACCAAAATTCGCCGAATCATGTTATACAATTTAATTAATGAACTGGTTACCCTGGTAAAAACCTATGAAAAGGAATCCGTTCATACGGCACATGATCTCCATACCTTTCGGCATTGGCTCAATCAACATGCTAAAGACAATGATTCAGTTCCGGAACCTGAATGGGAAGGAAAATCGAACGGACGTACTGCAGATAGTGTGATCAATACTTCTCTGGTACATCTGTACAGGTATGCCAAATTGCATGCTAAAGCAGCTATAGCCAATACATCCTTTTCAACCCCCGACGACTTTATTTATTTAATCAGCCTGGTTTCATTTGGCAGTATGACCAAAACTTCGCTCATCAAGCTAAACATTCATGAAAAATCAGCGGGAATACAAATCATTAACCGACTGATCAAAAACGGATTGGTAGAACAACACGCTTTAGATAGCGACAAAAGGAATAAAATGATTCATATCACCCAAAAAGGAAAGGAACTTCTGGATCAAAGCATGCAAAATATTAGAAAAGCCTCCAGCAGCGTTACAGAACCATTATCCTACAGCGAGAAGATGAACCTGATCAGTATACTTTTAAAACTGGAAAAGTTTCACCAGGCCGAATCAAATGGTGCATTTTAATAAAAATCCTTTTCAAGTATATCATTCATACAATGTTCTGCCAAAGCGGTAATTGTTAGAAAAGGATTAACTCCAATGCTGCCAGGAACCAGTGCCCCATCTGTTACATACAAACCCTTATATCCTTTAACACGTCCGTAATTATCCGTTGCTTTACCCAAAGCAATTCCGCCAAGGGGATGATAACATATATCAGCACCAAACCCTTTGTCAAACAGCAAGCCAGCAGGAGTACCACCATTTGCTTCATTCATTTTTTTAACAAAAAACTTTGCATTTTCTATAGTATGCTCAAAATTCTTCATTTCCCAATTGATGCGAATGTCTTTTATACCAGGGTCATAAACAATACTTCCCGGATGGGGGACTTTATTAATGACCAGATATAAAGCTGTATATACTTCCATTCCCATTGGAAGAGGAGAAATTTCAGCAAAAAAAGGATTTTTCTTGTCCTCCCAATGATCAACACCTGCAACAGGTATAGTAGATTGTTTAACTCCGGTACCCAACCCAAAATCAGGATTCTTTTTATCCACCCGGTTAAACAAGGTATTCACCATATTCCGCCCTGTCATGATGTTTCCATTATTCCCCCAAAACTGTCCCACATTTTCCATTCCTGGTAACAATCCAAGAGAAGCCGATTGGAGCAACAATTTAGTTGAGCCAATACTTCCAGCGTTAAGAAAGAGCTTTTTGCAGCAGATCCTTTTCTTTTTGATGACTGTTCCATCTGTATCTGTCACATTTACTCTTACCTCATATTGACCAGAACTGAGTTTTTCAATGGAAACCGCCTGATGCAGATCAAGTATAGTCAATAGTTCAGTTTGCCTTGCTTTATGCAGATATGTTTTGTCTAAGCTTTGTTTGCCATGATTATTGCCATAGATTACTTCCTTTGCCAATGCCGATTTAGGAACTTTCCCCTCCTGCTCCTGTTCCATATACTTAAAACTATAAACATTTGGTACTTTAACCACTTTAAATCCAGCTTTTTGCGCTTCCTTTTCACCTATCCTCGCAAATTTATAATAGGGCGACTGCTTGTAAAATCCCTCAGGAATTTCATTTACCTCAAGTTGCTTTTTGGCCATCGGAAAATATTTTTGCCAGAACAGATCGGCATCTAATTGAGGGAAAATCTCTTTAAAGTAGTCCTTTTTCGGCTGCACAGCCATTCCACCATTCACCAAAGAACCTCCTCCCACGCCCCTTCCTGCATATATTTTTACATGTTCAAAATCCATCCGGTCCAGAACTCCCGTAAATTTCTTATTAAAGTGAGAGATATTCATCATTGGTGCAACCGTTTTTGTACGAAGCCAGGTAGAATTTCTTTTTGGAGTAATCAGATTAGAGAAAGGTTTATACTGACCTGCGTGTTTATCCCAATCCAATCCCATTTCCAGCATAGTCACTTTGTGCCCGGCTTGAGTGAGTCTCAAAGCTGCCACAGCGCCTCCATAACCCGAACCTATAATGAGATGATCTACGTATATGATTTCATTCTCCTCTTCAAATTGAGCAGCTAAAACATCTGAAAACAACAAACCTGCCCCCGCGGTAGCTGATAACCTGATAAAATTTCTTCTCTTCATTATGATGTAACAAGTTTCTTAAAGCGATCTTTTCAAACAAAAGCCCGGCTTAAACCGGGCTCTTTATAATTCCTAACCATTAACGCTACTGAGATCTATTTCGCTAAACGCTGATGGTAGGTTTCGATTTCTTTTAATGCCTCAAGTATACCCGTGCGCTGGCGTTGTAACAACTCAATATGATCCGCATGTGATTGGTAATCTTCCAGTGCCTTGTCATACTTTTCAATCGCGGCTTTTTCTCCGGTTTCTATAGCTCCGAGAATGGAAACATCCTCTTTACTGCTAAGTGCTTGTTTAATGTCAATCCAGGTACGATGCAAAGCACCCAATACTCCACCTTCATCATTGTCAGAGCTTCCACCATGCTGGGCAATATGGTCTTTCAACTCCACAGCATAACCTGCCCGCTGCGCAGCATACTTTAAAAACACTGCTTTCAGCTCAATGCTATCAGTAGCTTCACTTGCAGATTCATAACCTTCTTTTCCATCATTTACAATATTGACCAATCCTTTCAGGTCGCTAATGATCTCATTATTTGTTTCCATAGGTATTTTAGATTTTTGTCCCTACAGAACATCCTCCATCCACTAAAGTTTTGAATAAATTTAATTTACCATGTTAACTTCAGGCCTGCTCAGAAAATTTTTTATTTTGATTATGTGATATACATCATCATTTTCCATGATGCCCTGCATTTAAAAGCTCTGCCCTTACCTCTACCTTTGTTCTATATGGTTAAGTCATTTAAAACCAGGAAGGATTAGCGATGAACAGAACATAGTTCAAGGTAGATTGTTACTCCATATAAGCTAAGAAAATGTCTTAACTGTCATTTTATCATTAAAACAATAAATAATGAAATCAATTACCGCAAAATTCGACAAAATTCTAAATGCTTCCTCAAACGTTGGAAATGTGGATCACGAACCCGATTCAAGTAAAGAACAACAACGCAATACCCCACAAAAATCTATGCCCTTTTCGGATCAGATTGGAAATTATCAGCGTAATATAGGGATTTCTCATAAATCTTATAAAGACAGTAAAGTCTATATCATAGGAAGTGGCATCGCTGGAATGGCTACTGCCTATTATTTCATTCGCGACGGACATATCCCGGCTAAAAACATCATATTCTTAGAACAACTACACATCGATGGAGGATCTCTGGACGGAGCTGGCAATCCAAAAGACGGTTACATTATCCGCGGTGGCCGGGAAATGGACATGACCTATGAGAACCTTTGGGACATATTTCAGGACATTCCTGCGCTGGAATTGCCCGCACCCTATACCGTGTTGGATGAATACCGTTTAGTGAATGACAATGATTCCAATTACTCCAAAGCACGGCTTATTCATAACCAGGGAGAAATCAAAGACTTCAGCAAATTTGGTCTGAACAAATTAGACCAGCTGGCCATCGTTAAACTCTTACTGAAGAAAAAGGAAGACCTGGACGATTTGACCATTGAAGACTATTTTAGCGAGTCCTTTTTAAGCAGCAATTTCTGGACCTTCTGGCGTACTATGTTTGCCTTCGAAAACTGGCACAGCCTGCTCGAATTAAAGCTGTACATGCACCGCTTTCTCCACGCCATAGATGGGCTGAATGACCTCTCCTCACTGGTTTTCCCAAAATACAACCAATACGATACTTTTGTAACACCCTTACGCAATTACCTAAAAGAAAAAGGAGTAAGTATTCAACTCAATACCCTCATTAACGATTTGGACATCCACATCAATACAGAAGGGAAAGTGGTAGAAGGTATGATCACAGAAAAAGACGGTAAAGAAGCAAGGATACAGGTAGGAAAAGAAGATTTTGTAATCGTAACCACCGGATCCATGACCGAAGATACTTTCTATGGGGATAACAAAACAGCCCCTATTATAGAAATTGACAACAGCACCAGTGGAAAAAGCGGAGGCTGGAAACTATGGAAAAACCTTGCAGCTAAATCGGCTGTTTTCGGCAAACCAGAAAAATTCTGCAGCAATATCGAAAAATCATCATGGGAATCGGTCACTTTAACCTGCAGACCTTCCGTACTGGTAGACAAATTAAAAGAATACTGCGTCAATGATCCCTATTCTGGAAAAACAGCTACAGGGGGAATTGTTACCATTACAGATTCAAACTGGTTAATGAGCTTTACCTGTAACAGGCAACCCCATTTTCCAGAACAGCCAGATGATATCCTGGTTCTTTGGGTCTATTCACTATTCATGGACAAAGAAGGTAATTATATCAAAAAGCCAATGCCTAAATGTACAGGAGATGAGATCCTTGCCGAATTGTGTTACCATACAGGTATCATTGATCAACTGGATAATGTAATTAAAAACACCATTGTGCGTACCGCTTTTATGCCATACATTACTTCGATGTTCATGCCAAGAGCCAAAGGTGACCGCCCAAGGGTAGTTCCCGAAGGCTGCAAAAATCTAGGCTTAATTGGGCAGTTCGTAGAAACCAACAATGATGTGGTGTTCACCATGGAAAGTTCTGTGAGAACAGCAAGGATTGCTGTTTATGAGTTATTGAACCTGAATAAACAAGTACCCGATATCAACCCTCTTCAATACGACATCCGTCATTTGCTCAAAGCAGCGAAAACACTGAATGACAATGAATCGTTTTTAGGCGAAGGCATATTGCGTAGGGTATTGAAAGGAACCTATTTTGAGCATATTTTACCCGCAGGAACGGAAGATGCAGAAGAACACGAGTCCTTTTTAGCAGAGCAAGTAAACAGATTCAAAGACTGGATTAAAGGAATAAAAGGTTAATAGAATAAAATTAAATAGCCCCCACTAGCCAAATAACTGGCGGCGTGGGGGTTAAAAATAGGTCTAAAGCATTAAAACTAATTTAACAAAGCACATCATCAGTGAAACTTTTATTTATTCAGCCATTTTCAAATCATCACATCACTACTTATTTGATGACCGCAGCAAACCCACCATTCCTGGCCATCTTCACCGGAAAACGATCGCCAGATTTAACCTCTATGGTTTTCTTTCTGTAGTCCATGGCCTGACGGTCCGCATTGATCCCATCTTCAAAATAAGTCATCGTATAAGTTTTACCCTTCTCCAGAAAATCAAAATTCAACTCCACATTCCGTTCCTTCATTTTGCCATTGGTAATCCCGCCAATAAACCAGGTTTGCCCTTTACGTTTGGCAACCACTGCAACTACTCCAGCCTCGGCTTCCAGTGCTTTAGTTTCATCCCAGGTGGTAGGTACCTGCGTAATAAACTCCGTACAATCCAGATTTCTGTAATATAAAGTCGGGTTATCTGCAAGCATTTGGATCCCACTTTCAAAAACCACAAACAAAGCCATTTGATAAGCACGGGTTCCAATACTTGCCGCATTAGGCCTTTCCGCCTTATATACTTCCGGCTGCATGCTCAGCATGGCGCCAGGTGTATAATCCATTGGGCCAACCGCATTTCGCATAAAAGGCAAATACAAACTGTTGTCAGGAAGCGTACCGCCCATCTGTTCCATTCCCCTCACCCCTTCGTAAGAAATCACATTTGGATACTTGTATTCTAAACCCGAAGGCTTAAAGGCACCATGAAAATCGACCAGCAACTGGTGTTTTGCCGCTTCCTTAGCTACACTTTCATAGTAATTCACCATCCACTGGTCGCTTCTGTCCATAAAATCGATTTTCACCCCTTTAATTCCCCACTCCTGGAAAGTCTTAAATACATCCATATGGTTGTGGACGGTGAGCCAGGTTAGCCACAATACAATTCCCACACCTTTTTCTTTTCCATAACGGATCAGCTCATGGACATCAACCTTTGGATTAGGGGTAAAAGGATCTGTTGTACTTTTAGCCCAACCTTCGTCCATAACGATATATTTCAATCCAAATTTGGCCGCAAAATCTATATAATATTTATAGGTCTCCAGGTTATATCCCGATACAAAATTCACATCAGGACCATAAGGAGCGGCATCATTCCACCATTCCCAGCTGGCTTGTCCTGGCTTGATCCAGCTTGGATCTTTAATCTGAGACGCGGAGGCCAGTTTAAACGTCATTGTATTCTCTATTAATTGTTTGTCGCTAGAGGTAATCACAAAATATCTCCATGGAAAACTCCTTGTGCCTGTTGTTTTGGCAATATAACCAGCTTCCTTCAGGATCTTTTGACTACGGTCTCCATCTTCACCAAACTCCAAAGGTACTTTTGGAAAGGCAGACAGTAAGCCGTTATTTCCAGTCCCTTTAAGGAACATTCCTGGATAGTCAGAAAGATCTGATTCACTGATCAGGATCTTATAGGCTTTCCTTGTGTCTACCAGCATTGGTAAATTCGACATCTTGTCTGTGGCTTTCCAATCTTTTGAATTCACCTGGCTGTAAGCTTCTTCATAGGAGGTTTTAAAACCTCCCGGCTGCTGTACATGGAGTAAATAATCCTCAGAGAAATTCACCACGAAATCTTCGTTTATAACATCAATTTGTCCTTTTTTACGCGTTAAAAACCGATACGCAAGCCCATCATCAAAGGCACGAAATTCTACAGAATAGTCGCCCTTAAAATTCAACACCAGAGAATTGTAAGAATTATTGACCGCATTGAATTTCAAAGGCACATCCGGTTTCAAGACATCTGTTCCATTGCCTTTTTTGATGCTCTGTAGCTTGGGGTTTTGTCCAAGTGTGCCCTCATTTAGTTTTAAGCTCAGATAATTCTTCTGCATCAGGCTTTCCTTATTGATGGCTACAGAATAATAGATTTTATCTGAAAGTGACACTGAAACCTGGATCGTTCCACCAGGAGATTGCAAAGCAATTTGCTTTTCCTGTGCCTGTACGGCAACAGACAGCGAGAGTAAGGTAAACAGGATTAATCTTAATTTGTTCATAAAGTGTTATAGGTTATCATTTATATGTGAGTGTTAAATTACTATTCTTCAGTCCGATCTGGAAATGGAATAGATTGGTAATGTTTAAGTGTTTTAGAAGGCGGCTTCAATCCGCTTGGTATGGCCCCTTTGGAGAAACTCTGAAAATACAATACCGAACCGTCACGCCACCAGGCAGCTTCCCTCTCTTGTTCTGCCAAAAGTTGTTTAATCTGTCCAAAGCGCTCCTGATCAATTTTTCCGGATAGCTGGTCCCATGTCCGCTGCATCTTTTGTACAGAATCTACACCAGAATAGTATTCATGTACCAGCTCCTCCCAAAGTATCCTCCCTGATGGCATTTTATAATTCCAGGGTACATGATGAAACCAAAGCAAAAAATCAGATGGACAAGTTTTAAGGTCATTGAACCTCTGTGCAACGGATGGAAAATATTGACTAACAGCATTACTCCCCATACTTGTTCTGTCTACGCCGATTCCAATGGCATCAGCCTGGTGATAGTCGTGGGCATTCCATCCTGGTATTTTATCCCATGGCCCGGGTCCATAATGGGTTCCCAGGTTCATAATATGATTTAAACCTAAAGGCATCATATACTTCACCGTATTCTGCCTGGAGTTGAGCATATATTGCAAGGTCGGGGCAATAAATGACCGGTCCAAGGTAAATGTCATTTTTAACCAGTCTATTGCAATACTGGCAGAACTCTGGTCAGAATTCCATGCCAGACGTCCAAAAGCATACCAGTTGGCCTGTGCAAAAGGGTGCCCGGTCCAGTTCAGGTCGCTACCTATATTTGCTACACCTGCAATTCCCGACAATTGATGTTGCTCTTGCGTACCTTCTACAATTTTAGCTACAGTGGTACCTTTGCCCGCAGCATAAGTATCTGAAGTAAGTGTCTCTTTGAATAATGGTGCAAGATAAACCAGGTGCGTTGCAAAACCAAGGTATTCCTGAGTAATCTGGAACTCCATCATGAGCTGTGTTTTTGGCATAGCACCAAACAACGGGTGAAAAGGTTCACGAGGTTGGAAATCAATCGGGCCATTTTTTGGCTGCAGAAGTACATTCTTTTTGAACATCCCATCCAGTTTTTTAAATTCAGTATACGCTTGTTTAGACCTGTCCTCACCTTTTATGTTCTCATAAACAAAGGCACGCCACATCACAACCCCCCCATGAGGTGCCAGGGCATCAGCAAGTAAATTTGCCCCGTCTGCATGTGTTCTTTTATAATCTTGCGGACCAGGCTGGCCTTCTGAATTGGCTTTCACAAGGAACCCTCCAAAATCAGGAATATACTGGTAAATCTCGTCTGCTTTGTCTCTCCACCACTTGATCACTGCTGCATCCAGAGGATCTGCTGTTTTAAGACCACCTATTTCAATTGGAGCACTAAACCTCGCTGTAAGATAAACCTTGATTCCGTAGGGTCTGAATACATCAGCCAGTGCCGCTGCTTTTATCAGATATTCTCTGGTTAGGCTTTTGGCACTTGCATTCACATTATTCAACACAGTCCCATTAATTCCTATAGACGCATTTGCACGCGCATAATCCGTATAACGCTGGTCAAGGTAGCCAGGCAAACGTTGCCAATCCCAAATGGTATAGCCTGCATAACCTCTCTCAATCGTACCATTCAGATTGTCCCAGTGGTTAAGTACCCGCAGTTTAATCTTAGGTTGCTCCCTGAGCTTAAGATTACGGATGTCTTGCTGCGTCTGCATGAGCCTTAAAAAATGATAAACTCCGTAAAGCACGCCCACATCCGTATTTCCGGAAATACGGATGCAATTTTTGTTATGGATCTGTATAGATGTAATTTTATAGCCTTCGGTTCCAACGTCCATTGCAGACTCCGTTCCTATAACCAGGCTTCCACCTTTAGTTACTGAAGATTCCCTTTTCAGGTTTAGTCCAAGCATGCCATGGATGCCAATATTTAACTCCTGATAAGCTGCCTTTAAAGTAGCGGAGTTGTTAAGTACGACCAGGTGCTTCAATTCAGACAGGTATCTCTGTTTTATAACGGGGTTCTCGATGAATTTATACCTGAGCCACAGATCGTAGCCGCTCTCTGCATAACTGCAAAAGCAAAAGGAAATAAAAAATAAGGAGAATAAGTATTTCTTCATATTCATTCAATTAAAGCAACAGCACTCCATAAGACCGGAGCCTGTCCATGCATATCACCTGTGATTCTTTTTCTGTTTAAGTAGTAATCTCTGCTGTTTTCCTTATTTGTTCCCTGGCAAACCTCTTTAACATCGCCGTTCGCATCAATGTAGGATGTTAAGGCAATCCAGGCTTTCCTGGCTATAGGCCCATAGATTTTTCCATCCAGCCAACCACGTTTTACTCCTGTGATCAATGCATAGGTAAACATTCCGCTACCAGAAGTTTCCGGCCATGCCTCTTTATCGTCAATCAGTTGCCGCCACATTCCATCGCCGGTTTGATACTTTTTCAGACTGTTCATCATTTTCTGATAGGCCAAAAGTATCGTCCTGTAATCCGGATTATTTTCAGGTAATGACTTTAGTAATTCCGTCATTCCAGCAGCCATCCAGCCATTTCCCCTTCCCCAAAAAAAAGGTACATCAGGTGCATGGTAAAACAAACCATTTGGACGTTGCAGTTGCCGGAGATAAACCACCATTTCATGCGCCGCCCGGTTAATGTATTTCACATCTCCTGTGGAACGGTAGGCTTGTGCCTGCAGATTGGTGATCATATACATGTCATCAATCCACATCCTAGTTTGCCAGCTAAGGCCACTGTCCAACAAGTTTTGATAGGTTTGTTTAGGATTCTGTGGCATTGTCCATTGCTGGTCCGCAAACCATCTGCCCATATCCATATATACCGGATTTTTAAATTGCATATACAGTTCCAAAGGGATAGAACCGAAGATGGAAGGATCAACATGGTCGGGACGCGGTTGAAGATTCTTCTTTTCATAGAGAAGTGGTCTGAACCTCAGATCCAGCAGCTGGCTCAATTTAGTTTCCTTTGCAACACCTGTAAATTTCAAGGCTCCATACCAGGTGCAAACTTCAGAATATGTGATAGCACCGGGCGGTGTTGATAATCCAAAATTGCTAAACTGGCTCTCCAGGTAATGATTTGTTAAGACCATTCCAACCTTACGGGGATCACTATGCTCTGGCATGTCCCTGAAAAAATCTTTCTGCGCCCTGGCAACATAAGCCATACCACAAAAAATGAAAGTCAAAATGATTGTATATTGTAGTTTAAACATGTCTGATAATTATATTTTACCGGTTATTGCTTAAGGTGAAATGCTGATGTTTTCTGCAAATGAAATGTCTGTGATGTTCATCTCTTTAAGACTTGAAGCTGAATTCGGGTTGCCAGGCATCCTGATGTGCTCAAAATGTATATCCCTGAATTGATGAGCTGAGTTGAGTCCTTTAAGCTTTCCAGGAGACTGACCTGCATCCCTGATGTTAACATTTTTGACCTGAACGCCCGAAACAGGGCCACTTCCCTTATGGTCTCCATTTTGCATAAAGAAAACTGCCCAGGTACGGTGATCGTCGTTCTGGTAACTTAAATGCTCTACATCTATATCATCAAAGATAACATTGTTCACCCCTGCCGTGCCCCATTTATGATGGATACCTATCGCAACGGCAGCATCATAGACTACGCAGTTCTTAAAAGTAATGTTACTTTGGTCCTGCATCACACCCTGGCCAATTTTATAAGCATAACAATAGGTCCAGGACAACAGATTGTCAAATGTAATATTGGTTTGAGGCTTAGCCGTACCTGGCCAATTACGGCACAGATCTGTATTTTGGGTCCAGGTCTTAGTAGAAAATGGATCGTCCAAGGCAATGCCTATGGCATGTTCTACCTTCACATGATCAGATTCCATGACGTCAATACCATCGTTCTCACCCATATCAAAACGGTTAAAAAGCTTGAAATTCCTAAAAACAAGATTTTTAGATCTTGTTGGAATAATGGCCCAGGATCCCGAATCCCTGATCAGCAGACCGTCCAGAACAACATTTTCTGAATGCATAACAGCGAGAATATTACTTCCGATATTCAGATGCTCGGTAGCATATTTCCCATTACCATCCAGGGTGCCTCGTCCGTATATTTTAACATCATGCGTACCACTGCCTGTATAGATCCACCAGGTGAGATCTCGTTTCTGAGAAGCCTTATAAGCATTTACCGTAAAATCTTCCTTTTTTCCACTAAATAACAAAACCGCACCACCTTCAAGGTATAAAGAAGTATTACTTTTCAATTGCAGGTTTCCAATAGGATAAACTCCGGCCGGAACATATACAGTTCCCTTTCCACCCGGTGCCTTTGAAGCATCATCTATTGCCTTCTGGATTTCTTTCGTAGCCAGCCCTTCCTGATTTGGTTTAACACCATAAGGTTTGCTGGTAATATTAAAGATTGTTTTTCCTGACGAAGCTGGTCGATCTTTCTCAACAGCATCAGCTGCAATAACCAACTCCCTTAAATTGTTAATTTTAACGATCAAATAATCTCCTTCTTTCAAGTAAAACTTCAGTTGATTTCCAGATAGAATACCTTTGATTTCCTTTTTTTCAGGGCTAATGCGATAACTGATCACTACCTGCCCTGGTTCTAAGGCCACCAAGGCTTCTGCCTTCCCAGCCGACAGAGAAAAATGAGCATAATCATATTTACTGTTATAGTTTACTACAGGTATTTTTTTGCCATTGACCTCCAATGTAAAAAAACTGGAGGCATGGTAAATGCCAGGCATGGGATAACTATAAATTTCAGCTGTACCCGGAGGTGCAGCTGAAATTTGAAAGGGCGTCAGGAAGAGTAAAAAGCTCAATAATTCTAAAATTTTCATACTTTCTAAACTTGATTACCAACCTAAGTTCTGTGGATATGGAGCACCGGCGGTTACTGCATTGATTTGGGACAACGGAATTGGCCTTAACACATGGAAATCCTTAATATTGTTTTTAGCCTCAAAATCATCATATTTTCGTACCCTTTCCAATAGTTTTCCTGTTCTCACTAAATCAAACCATCTCACGTTCTCTGCAAACAATTCCCTTGATCTTTCGTCGAGTATAAAATCAATGTTGATGTCTGATGCAGAGATCTGCATTTGTGCCTGTTTTCCAGCGGCCGACGCCCTTGTTCTTAAGGTATTGACATAACCGGCCGCCGCTTCATTTTGACCAAGTTTAAAGGCTGCTTCTGCCGCCACCAGATAGGTCTCTGCAAGTCTGAAAACCATAATCGGACGGTGCGAATTTTCGTTTACAGTGAGACGGTTAGGATCCAGATATTTCGTCATTGTTGGAAATATACGGCTGTCGCTGTAGTTCTCCGGGGTAAATACATAGAACTTTTTCTTCTTGATTTCTTCTATCGTCATATTGTAACCAGGCATAAACAAAGCTGTATCACCAGTTTTAACTACAGGGTTAGGTAAAGTATATGAAACACCGTTTACTTTAACTACATAGGTCCCCGTCCCGTTTGGGTTTATTGGCTTAGAAGCTTTCCAGACAGACTGGAAGGTCTTATAATAACGTACGTCATTTACTTTATCGGCAAAGGCAGTTTCATAAACCCATTTGGTTGCTCTGAACCAGGCATAAGAACGGCCGTCATTCAGGTTACGTTCACCTAAATAAGCATCATATGGACACACATATAGGTGGTTCCAGGTATGGCTACCGCCGTAGGTGAGATCACGGGAATATTGTACATTAAATAGCACTTCTTTATTGTTCTCATTGGTCGGTTTAAAAACATCCCCGAAATCAGGAAGCAGTCCTAGGTTTAGAGCAGAAGACTGGTCTATTAAACCCTTAGCCATATCCAGTGCATCCTGAAAATCCGTTGCAACAGCCGCACTGGAATATCCCCTGGTCAAATAAACTTTAGCCAAAAGATGTTTTGCCGCGGCTACGGAGGCCCTACCCTGCTGTAATGCATTAAGCTGCGGGCTCGGCGAAAGGTCGGTGATACAAGATTTTAAATCTGAAATGATAAAGTTGTATACATCAGCTTTGCTGTTACGAACTGCTGCACTGGTTGGGCCGCTGGAATAGTTTTTATTGAGTGTTACATCACCAAACAACTGAACCAACGTAAAATAATAGAAAGAGCGCAGGAACTTTGCTTCTGCAATCTTTTGCTTTTTTGCCGCCTCAGTTATTCCGGTAAGATTGGCACCAAAGTCTACCAATCCATTACAGGTATTGATCCACTGATAGCAATTGTTCCAAATAGAATTGGAGAATTCATTGGCAGAATTAAAAGATACGTTGTAATTGGCCACATTAGTGGTCCTGTTACCATTGGCAATCCTCAGTTCATCTGTACCAATGTTGGTAAAAGCTTCTAACCCTTCTTCTGGACCATATAAACCTCTTAATCCTCCATACGCAGCATTTAAGCCACTCTCAATACCCTGCGGGGTAGAGAAAAAATCTTCTGTTAATTTGGAGTGATTTTCTTCTATAAGTTCTTTTTTACAACCTGCATAAACCAAAATAACGATGATTGCGGCTATACTATATATTATCTTTTTCATGATCTATCTGTATTAAAATGAAACATTGATTCCGAATAACACGGAATACAAGGATGGGGTAATCTCATCGATGGCATTATTTGTTTCCGGATCCAGGCCATGTGCATCTTTCTTATAGGGAGAAAAGAATGTAAAAGGGTTAGATGCCGTGGCATATATCCTGGCCGATCTCGCACCAATCTTCTTTAACACATCCGGTTGGAGCGTATACCCAAGGGTAATGGTTCTGATTTTTAGATAGGAAGCGTCAAACAAGTCTAATGTAGACCGGTATGCCGGGGTTTGCAGAGATGAATTGGGCTTAGGCCAATAGTTAACCACGTTGTCTGGCGTCCAATAGTCTACATTAAGATTATTATAACCACCTTGCAAGGTATTTGACCAGCCCCCATGAATTCCTGATTTTAATTTTCCTCCTGATTTGAAATAGGTTACAAAAGAAAAATCAAAATTTTTGTAGGCAAATCTGTTGGTTACTCCCCCTTCAAAATTAGGTTGTCTGGCACCTAAGATCACCCTGTCATCTGCCGTTATTTTTCCGTCGCCATTCGTATCCGCTACTTTGACAGTACCCACCAGTGAATTGGTGCCTTTTAAATAAGCATCTGCACTACCCACCAGACCATATTTTAAAGCCAAGCCAATATCTTCGGGTGTATTTTGCCATAAACCAACACGCTGATAATCAAAGAAAACTCCATTTGGAGAGCCTACAAACCACGAGTTGGCCAGATCTTTAGTAACCCCTGAAGCTAAAGAAGTGATTTTGTTCCTGTTAAAGAAAACATTCACATCCGTTGTCCAGCTGAACTGTTGATGTCCATCACCTTCAAAATTAACCGTACTAAGGTTAAACTCCATCCCGTTGTTTTGGGTATTGCCTATATTGTTCCGGATTTGTCTGTAACCTGAGGTTCTTGGAAGGCTTTGATAAAGAAGGATGTCACTTGTTTTCTGCTGATAATATTCTATCGATCCAGTAATACGGTTTTTAAACAAGCCATAATCCAGTCCGAAGTTTAGCGTGCTGGTATATTCCCAGCCCAGGCTTGGATTTGCCGGATGATCAGCATCGGGATAGGTACCCTGAACATTCGTGCCTCCATAATTGTAATAGATATTGGTTAGCCAGCCCATAGTTTCATACGCCCCAATGGCCTGATTTCCTACCCTTCCATAGCTCGCCCTGAGTTTAAGTGCAGAAACAGACTTGCTATTTTCCAAAAAGCTTTCACGGCCCAGGTTCCATGCCACAGCTGCCGAAGGAAAGGAATGCCATTTATTTCCGGCAGCAAGTCTGGAAGACCCATCCGAACGCATGGTCACGGTTAACAAATACTTATCTTTATAAGTATAATTCAAACGCCCCATATAAGAAAGAATGGCATTCTTGGTAAAATCACCGCTACTGGTGATGCTGGAAGCATATTTTGGATTATAGTATTGAAGATAATCTGCTGGTATGTCCCGGTAGCTCACGTCGCTCACTTCAGAACGGTTTTTCTGTAAACTATATAAACCAGTAAAATTAATCACATGATCTTCCGCTATAGTTTTATCATAGGTCAAAATATTTTCAATGGTATAATTGTAGCCTGTGTAATGTCTGTTGTAACCATAGTTTTGGGTTCCCAGCTGTTTAGTGGTATTGCTGGCATAAAATTTACCCTGTGTTTCCGGGCTGATCTCTATTCCAGTATTTAATTTGTATTTAAAACCATGTGTAAAGTCAACATCAATATAGGCCGTAGTAAATGTACTCAAGCGTTTCACATCGTCTGCCAATGCACCAGGCACAAAATCAGATAGCGGGTTCCAGACGTTTTGATTACTTCCCGGCAAATAAGTGGAAAGCGTACCATTATCCAGATAAGGTTTAGAGAAAGGGCTGGCCTGTAAGAACTGGCTCACCGGATTTAGATTCGAGCCTTTTGTAAGATTATAACTGTTCAGTGAACTCAAACCAACCTTAACAAAGCGCCCAAGTTTATGGTCAATACTGAGTTTTGCCGTATAGCGGTTCATGCTTTGGCCAGGATAGATCCCTCCTGCACTATAATAGCCCAGAGAAACATCATACTGGGTAAGATCTGTTCCTCCGGAAACTCCAACTTGATGATTGGTCAGTAAGGCAGTCTTATACAATAAATCCTGCCAGTTGGTATTTGTTCCCGCTTTGTAAAGGGCATATTCCGTTTTATCTGAAAAAACCGTTTTATTGGCATCATCAGAAACTAACGCGGGATCATCAATTCCGGTATAGGAACCTGGAGCAGAACCATTGATCTTTGCCCATTTCCTCATTTGTAGAAACTGATTGGCATCCATCACATCGTACTGTCCTAATGATTGGTTAAAACCTACATAACCACTGTAATTAATAACAGGTTTTCCATTCTTACCCCTTCTTGTATTGATCAGTACAACCCCGTTAGCTCCTCTCGAACCATAAATTGCAGTAGAAGAAGCATCCTTTAAAATAGATGCAGAAACGATATCGTCCTGACTGATGTCGTTCAGATTACCATTAAAAGGTATCCCGTCCAAAATAATAAGAGGATCATTTCCCGCGCCCAAGGATCTTTCACCTCTGATCCGTATGGTTGGTGCAGCACCGGGCTGGCTATTTCCTCCACTTTTTTGAATAGACAGACCTGGCGCGCTGCCTTGCAAAGCTGTAGCAATATTCCCCGCAGGGATTTCCCTGAGCTGTTTTTCACTAATAGAAGAAACAGAACCCGTAACATCAGATTTTTTACGGGTACCGTAACCGACCACTACAACATCAGCCAGTATCTGCTCGCTTTGTTTCAGTGAGATATTGATTGTTGTTCTACCATTAACAGCTACCTCTTCCGAAGTATAACCGACATAAGAAACCACCAGAATGGCATTTTCAGATGTCCGGATTGAAAAATTCCCTTCAGTATTTGTAGTAACTGCCTGTTGACTTCCCTTTACTTTAATGCCTGCACCCGGTATGCCCTGTCCCTTTTCATCAGTTACCTTACCAGATACAACAATAACTTGCTTCTCGGCCAGCTCTGCAGCTGTATAGGGCCGGAGTACAACCACATTCTTGTTAATTGAATAAGTAAAAGGCTGCTCGGCAAAACACTTCTTCAAGACCTCCATAAAAGGCTCGTCTTTAACGTCTAAAGTAATGGCCTTTGCTTTTCCAAGGAGAGCATCGTTAAAATAAAAATTATAATCCGTTTGCTTCTTCAAAGATTCGAGAACCTTTTCTATAGGCATACGGTTCGCATTCAGGGTCACTTTTTGGGCAAAAGTACTTGCCCTGCTTTGAAATATGATGACCAGCAGAAACATACAAATAAATTTCATTCTCAGCAGAAATTTAAAACGCAAGGATCCAGATACACCCCATGCAGTTGTGTTAAATAATTTATACATTTGGTTAGTAAGATTTAATGACTTGTTATATGAAATGGGTTGATAATGCTTGCTATTGGCCAATTGGCCTGAAGATCCGGAGGGCTCAATCTCCGGGTCTTTTTTAGCTTTTATTGATTTGGTAAGATTTTAGTCCATAACGTATATCCTCCTTCCCTGAATCTTGAAATGCACTGTTCCAGTCATTTCCATGGTCTTTAATACTTCTGTTACCTCACCGAACTTTGAGATCGTACCGCTATAGCGGTTATCCAGTTGCTGGCTTTGATAAACAATGTCTACGTCATACCATCTGGATATTTTATTTAAAATAGAGTGGATATCTTCATGAACGAACATGAAGAAGCCATTTTTCCAGGCAATCGCTTCCTCAACAGGTACATTTTTTACAATGATATCTCCCCTTTCCTTTTCCAACACAGATTGTTGTCCTGGATGCAGTAAAGATTCTTGTCCGTTGTAGTGAACGCGTACCGCCCCCTCCAGTAAGGTTGTACTGATTGCACTTTCATTTTCATAAGCCATAACGTTAAAATGAGTACCTAGCACTTCAACTTCCTGAAGCACAGTCTTTACTTTAAATGGATGCTTTCTGTCCTTTGCAACCTCGAAATAAGCTTCACCCGCAAGCTCCACACGTCTTTCGTTACCCGAGAACTCGGATGGAAATTTCAGCGAGGACAATGCATTTAGCCAAACCTGTGTACCGTCGGGCAGCAAAATTTTATACTGCCCCCCCCGGGGTGTACTAAGCGTATTTATAAGAGATCTGCTTACAGCTTTTTGGCCACCGGCAGAATAAACCAGTTGCCCATCTTTAGTTTTGATAATTTGTATACCAGAGCCGTTAATAATTTTTCCCGGCTTTGCATTATCCAACACAATTTGTTTTCCATCAGCCAGTGTCAATAAGGCTTTATCCGTGCCAGGTTTTATAAGGTTTGTCCGTTCCTTGTGAGTAGAAGCTGTTAATTCGGTTTTTGTTGATTTGTTCATCATAAACCAGCCAGTTCCAATGGCAATAAAAAGAACAGCAGCAGCAGAAAAGATGCGATATAGATATTTCACCTTGGGATTTTGGACTTGTCCGGCAAAAATTTCCTTTTTGATATTGGTGCGGATTCGTTCTTTAACCAGGTTACTTTCATCCATATGTTCAGCCAACCATTCTGTTTGCTGATTGGATTGGCGATCATATTCTTCCTGAAGTTCCTTACGCTCCGGCTCACTTATGGACCCGTTTAAATACTTTTGTATAAGAGTGTTCAGCTTATCCTCATTCATTATTTATATCTGGCTTATATAATGGAAGTACCATAAAGAGCAGTTATCCCTTAGTCCAGATGAAAAAAAATGATTAATTAATCGTTTTAGCTATAGGCTAAAGTAAAAACAGAAAACCAGCATCTTTAAGTGATCCCTTTAAGGTTTTTAATGCTTTGGTAAGGTGCGCCTCTACCGTTTTTTCAGAGATGTTCATTTCTCTGGCAATTTCAGGATTATTTAAGCCCTGAACCCTGCTGTAGTTAAACACCATCCGGCATTTCTCCGGTAACTGTTCTACCACGCCTCTGAAATATTCTTCAAGAAACCGCACCTCGATCCGTTCATCGTCAGCAATTAAAATATCTTGCTGATAGTTCTCCATTTCTATTTGCTTACGCCGTTGCTCCCGCTGTTTATACTTATACACTGAAAATTTAACTGCAATAGCAAAGTAGCCAGAAAGGGAGTGAATAGAAATATCCTTCCTTCTCTTCCACACACTAATAAAGACATCCTGAACAATACCTTCAGCAACTTCTTTATTTTTAACATGGCTATAAGCAAGAGACAGGAGTTTCAACCAGTAATGATCGTAAATCTTCGTAAAGGCAGATTCACTTCCCGAAATTAATGCGGAAATGAGTTCTTGTTCCTGCTCGTCCTTCTCTGAAGAAGACATATTATACCTGGTTTAGCTGCATACGAATATATAAAATTATAATACAAGTGTGACCAAACGCACATTAATTTTGTGATCTGAATCCTTGAATAAATAGGATTCAATTAGGGAAATTTGCATAAAAAAATGAAAAATGAAAAGATGGTGAATACCTAATTAAAGATAAAATTGTTGCCGGTTTTACAAATAGCGAAGAAGAGGCAGGTCAATCTACTAATTTGGTTCCCTTTTCGCTAGAGAATATGCTCAAAGATAGAGGAGCTAAATACGTAAAAGGTAAGAATTGGGAACCTTTTGTCGTACAGGATGGCCTTTTGATTACAGGTCAAAATCCCACTTCTGCTGAAGTCGTTGCCAAAAAAAATAATTTCCATACTATCGAAATAAATAGAGCGTTTTCTTCTAACAAAAGTAAATCCGTCGGTTATTGAATTACCTACGGATTTACTCTGTTGACCAAATGAACCATACACCAACGGGAACCACCCGCTGGCATACCAAACTTAATTTTCAATCATAGATCGCATCTGAATGCTTTTCTTCCTAAAAACCATAGGCGCTGATTTCACCAAGAGTCATATACTGGTTATTACCCGCAAGGCCCACAAATTTTAAATACCGGCCCACTGGGGCACTTGGCATCTGAAAAATCTGCTCTCCATTAATTAAGTTATTGAAGTTAAATTCGCCCAGGCTGGTCCAGTTTTGATTGTCTGTACTGAGAAGAAACTGAATCCGTGTAGGCGCCCGGTCATCTCCATTAGGAGTATCAAAAAGTGTTCTCCATACACCAAAACGCGAGATAGTCCTAACTACCCCCATATCAATAGTAACGTAATGAGGATAAGGTGACCCATTAGTATGCCAGCGCGTCGCATCAGTACCGTCAATAACATTTTTAGCGGCATTACTTCCGTCTGAATATTGATCTGAATAACTAATTACGCTCCAATCCTTTTTATCAAAATTGAAGAAGCCACTTTCAGAATACCCAGTATAAAAATTATCAATACTTAATGAATCTGGCTTAAACATTGTCCTAAACTGATAACCCGTTCTGGGCTTAATATCTGTAATTTCAGAGGTGGGTAAATTTGTAGGGAACGATTTAATTTTGACATTCCCGTTAACATCCAAGTATTTAACTTCTGATGCAAATGCACCATTTGAAATATCTGCACTGCCCCAATTGATGATGATCTTACCTTTTGCATCTACCAGAGTAGAATTCACAGGTCGCGTTAGCAACTGTGACTGGTAATTTTCGCCATAAGCCCCACCAACAACCTCTACCGGTATAGAAGAATTGCCTCTTGTATTATAAGTCCTTATCACAAAAGAATAGCTTCTTTCAGCTAAATGATCTATAATTACACCAATCGTATCACCAATAGGTGGAATAGCAACCACTACAGAATCCATAAAATTATTCCAGAATATTTTGGCTTTAACCACGTCAGGATCGGCCCCCCTGAGCCAAGTAACCTTTACCCTGTTCAGCCCTGGATAAACTCTAGGTGAAGTTGCCTTTCCAGCATAGACCAAACCTCCCGGAACCACAAATTCTTTATAAGTATCATCCATTTTTGTACAGGCTGATAAAACAGTGGTTATTATAAACAATAACATCACATTGTACAATATTTTTTTCATCATATTTGTTTTTACACTGAATAACTGGTTTTAATTTATTCGACGATCTGCCCCCATAGAGTGAGCTCCATAATCACTACCTGCCCCGAACTGCTATAGGTTTCCAAAGATTTCAAGCGAAGGTAGCGTACGGGAGGAGGTTGTGTTTCGAAGTTAAAATCTGCACCAAGATTAACAGCATAATTGATATCCTCTGCCGTTTTCTGGCCCAAAGGCAGGCCAGAGGGTTTTAATGTATTAAACGTTCCCAACTTCGTCCATTGCGTCCAGCCCCCATCCGGATCCGGAGAATTAGACCCCCAGAGTTCAAAAGTTTTTAACCCTGATCCGATATAACAGTGAAAATTCTGTTCCATATATTGTTTAAACCTGCTCAATAAGACTTTTTTTCCAAGATCAATCGTAATCCACTGAGGTAAAGACGATGCATTCGACGAAGCATAAAGCCTTTTGTCAGCTAAACCATTCCAGAGGTTTGGTATACTATAACCAGGGTCTGCTATTGCAGTCTGATCCGTTGGGAGAACCAATGGCTTCCAAGTTGACTTTGGAATCTCGATCTCAAACTTAGGCGTGAGCGACTTGACCAAAGTATCCGACTTGTTATTCCATCGGTCTCTGATAAATAAGGCAAATTTTTGTGGTTTTGATTCAAAACCACGTGCTGCAAAATTACCCGAAACAGCTGCAGTATAAAAAGTTGCAACGGTAACCAATTTGCCATTACCCGTTGTATCTCTCATCACTACAATAGCCAGATCTGCCTTATCCGGATTTTTAAATGAAACGTTTACCCCCCCAAAAGTTGCTGTAAAATCTGCAGTTTTAAACACAGACCTTACAGGTGGTGTTTTGGGCGCTACACCCACCAGAATGGGTTCTGAACTTTTTTCATTCTTGCCAATGCTAAACAGCTGAACTGTATGATTTAAGGTATCACCAAAGCCAACCAATCGAAGTGTATCTGTATATCTTGATGATTTAGCCTCTCTAAACACCCCTGGCTGTATTTCATATACTGCTTTTACATAAGCAAGGTTCTGGTCTGCAGGAAGTTTATAGGTCAGTATTGCTCCCCCAGGTGTTGGATCAACCTTCACGCCACTAATTTGAGCAGGTGCAGGTAAATTGGAATCAACAAAATCCAACCTTCCTTCTTTCGAACAGCTGTACCAGAAAAAGGCCAGCAGTAAACCTCCGATAAAATATATTCTTTTCATTTTCTATTTTAAATAAATGATCAATGTTTAAATGATATAACTACCACCCCAGGTTTTGAACCAGATTTCTGTTTGTTGTGATATTGCTTTCGGCTATAGGCCAGAAATAGTCTTTCGTTCCAAAGCTCTGGTTGAAAACTACAGTAGTCCGGTAAAATGCATCAGCTGTAGTTTGCGACAAGTCCCAACCCTTAATAGGACTGTTGAGTTCTTTCACTGATTCCTTCCAGCGGCGTAAGTCCCACAAACGCTGAGATTCAAAGGCCAGTTCAATCAGTCTTTCCTGATGTATAATGGCTCGCATTCCTTCCTGATTTGTATACTTTGAAGGATTAGTAGAGTAATTGGACCAGGATACAGCAACACCATTTAAACCGGCACGTTTTCTAACCAGATCAATATATTTATTAACTTCAGGACCAGGTCCCTGCGCTTCATTTAGCGCTTCTGAATATAAAAGATACAAATCAGACAGGCGAAATAAAGGATATGGATAATCGGTTACAGAGTAATCATTAGAGGAGGTTACCACATTTTGAAAATGGATCAATTTCTTAAGGTAGTATCCCGTTACAGTATTAAAGCCGTACTTCCCTTTTCCATTTTTCTGTTTGAACTTTCCTTCAAGAAAAAACAAATTCATATTGTCTTTGTCATCATAACGTCCCTGTCCGTAGTAAATCCCGCCATCAAAACCGAGATCGGCATAAAATCTGGGTTCCCTGTTAAAATGAAGTCCTGCAGTCACATACCCGTTGTGGATATATAATTTATCACTATTCCCAGCTGTTTTTAAGGCATACCTCCCTGCATAATCCCAGGTTTTATCTTCATTAATAGGTACTCCTTTATCGGTATAAAACATTTCTGCGATTTTTAGAGGAGGTGAAAGCTCCCCTCCGGTAACTACCCCGTCAAGATACCTGGCATCCCACCAAGTGGAGATCAATTTTTGCAAATTGGCAGTATTAGATTGTGTATTAGCCCAAATAATTTCTTTGTTCCACTTTTCAGTAACACTATTTCTAATGCTCAATTGCGTTCTGATGGTATCAGTAAGGTTATATTGCTGAAAAGATGGATTGTAAACATACAGCATCATCCCTTGTGATTCACAGAGATCTATAGCTGTTTTGCAAGCCCTTGCTGCAAGCTCCCATTTGGTTTTGGAATAGGTTAAATTAAAGAGTGCCGTTCCATTCGAATTTTTCAAACCCGTCTGATCCATATTGCCGTTGAATAATGGACTCGCAGCGGTAACAAGCACCTTGGCCTTTAAAGCCATGGCAATTGGCCTGGTAATGCGCCCTGCTTCGGTTGAAGGACTAATAATCGTATTGGGAAGTCCTGGACCAGCCTCATCAAGAAGCTGTGCGATGTAATTAAAACAAGAATCCACAGGATCGCGGAATACTTTAACCTCATTTACATTGGCTGATATGGGCAAGTTATTTTTGATTAAAGGAATTGGGCCATACATCCGTACCAAACTAAAATGATAAAATGCTTTAAGAAATTTGACCTCTGCAATCCAACGCTCTCTTTCTGTTTCCTGCATATCAGGTACCTGTCTAATATTCTCCAGGAAAATATTACAGTCTCTGATCCCTTGGTAAAACGGCGTCCAGCGATCTCCCAATGGCCCTACTTTACTTTGAAAACCTTTAGCCATATTCAGATATGCACCACGTTCAGGAATCTCCCAAAGCTCATCACCACCTACCATAGCTGGATCATCACTTAACTGCCCACTTTTAGGCATAAAGGAGTAACAGGTAAATAAAAATTTCATCGCCTGAGAACGCATTGTAAAAGCATTATCAATGGTGGCTACGTTGTCTGGCACAACATCCAGGAATTTTTTACAGGAACTAAACCCAGCTGCAAAGGCTAGAAATAAGGTCCAGAATAGAATATATTTTCTCATAAATATCTGATTTACTTCAATGAAACACTTAAACCAATGTTAAATACCCGCTGGATAGGATAGCCAAGACCATCTCCACCCATTTCCACATCCCACAACTTAAACTTGCTAAAATTGAGCAGGTTGCTAGCGTTCACATAAATCCTAAAACTTGAGGTGCGGAGCCTTTTTTGAATTCTATCTGGAATTCTGTATCCCAGTTCAACCTGCTTCAAACGTAAAAAAGAACCATCACGCATAAACCAGGTACTGGTTTGACTATTGTTACTATTGATGTCTGGGCTTAACCTTGGCCAAAGGGCATAAACATCCCTCGAGTCTTCCGACCAATGGCTATCGGCATAAGCCTTAAGCAATTGGGTTTGATTGTTGAAGGGCGATGTAGCCACCGGGTCTATCCAAAATGATTCGTTAGCCAGGCCCTGAAAAAAAGCAGAAAGATCAAAATTTTTATAGCCAGCAGAGAAACCAAAACCATATACAATTTCCGGTAATCTAGGATTTCCGATTGGTACTTTATCTGCTTCTGTAATCTGTCCGTCACCATTAACATCAGTATATTTGATATCACCACCGCCATAAGGTCCGAAATTCTGTTTAGGGGAGTTCAAAGCTTCTGCATTATCTACAAAAAGACGTTCTGCGATATATCCGTATTCCTGATAAATTGAGTGGCCAATACGGCTGCGGTATTTTTCATCAAATACGGGCTCCTCGTAAACCGTGAATTTACTTTTTGCATAGGTAAAATTTCCCGTCGCAGAAAACCATAAATCCTTATTAATATTCTGTTGATAATCAATGGAAACATCTATTCCCTTGCCCGAAGCTTCACCTACATTTGACCTCACATCGGCAGTTAAACCCATAGTAACAGGAATAGAGGCCCGAGACATGAGAATATTTTTACGCTGCTCAGAATACACATCAGCCGTTAGTTTCAATTTATTGAACAAGCCCAGTTCAAGAGCAAGGTTCGTTTTAGTTGACCTTTCCCAGGTGATATCGTTATTTGCATATCGAGATATATTTACACCGTTTAGTCCAAATGATTCTCCCTGCCCGTTTCCAAAAACAGCGTATCTTCCTCCTGCGTTCATGTTCACATTAGAGAGGTAGAAAAACCGATCCGATGGCGACCCAATAGCATCATTTCCAACAAAACCATACGTTGCCCTTAGCCTGAGGTTATTAACAACCGGTTTAATTTTTTCAAAGAATTTCTCATTAGATATACTCCAGGCCAGCCCCACTGAAGGAAAGAACCCAAAGCGGTTTTTCGCCGCGAATCTTTCTGAACCATTGTAACCAAAGTTATACTCAAGATAATAACGACTGTCGAAGTTATAGGTAGCCCTACCAGACACACCAATGTTTCTGAATGGAAGTGATTGCTGGAGGTCACCAGCATTTGCATTGATATTGTTTTGCAACATATAAACCAGCAAGCCACTAAATCCATGCTTTTTATAGCTGGTACTGTAATTTAACATCGATTCCATATAAAAAGTAGAATTGAGCGTTTTTCCTCCTTCCGAGTAATCCAGGTATTCTGTAGCAGAATTTTCATTTATGTTAGTTATAGAATAGGTGTTAGCAGCTGGATCATATCCTGAAAGTGTATAGAAATAAGGATTGTAGGCTCGTCTTACATCAAAATAAGAGGAGCGATTGGTGTTCATCATGGTCCGAAAAGAGAGACCTTTAGCAAAGAAAGATAAGTCCTGTTTCAGTTCTAATTGTGCCAACATTAAAGACCTTGAAGAATTCATATAACCACGGGTCAGATCGGCATAAGGATTGGTGTATCCCCCGCCCTCATAATTACCATACATGATGTGTTTCACATAAGAATGAGCTGCATCCACAGGATAATACTCGGGAAATAATACTGGATTAGTACGCATCACTTTGCGGTACATTTCTGCTCCCCCGTCTAGTGGACCAGTGTAGTCGTCAAAATTTCCGCTCAACCGAACAATCATCTCTGTTGATTTGGTTAGATTGATAGTTACATTGGAACGAAGCGAATAACTGGTCAGGTCAATATTATTGTTAAAATTATTCCTCCCATCTACCTTTAACATTCCGTTGTCTTTGTTTAAGGAGCCCGAAACAAAATATTTGGCTACTTCACCCCCTCCAGTTACGTTCAGGTTTGCACGCTGATTCATCGTATAATCCTTAAAAACCAGTTTTCTCCAATCGTTGGCCGGATAAATAATTGGATTAATGCCAGCTGCTGTATTTGCTATTTTTTCATCACTATACAATGTGGTCCCCAAAGGATTACGCGTCAGAATAGCTTCATTCGACTGCCTCATATAAGTAATTGGATCTGCAAGTTCAATATCTTTTGCCGAAGTGGAAATTGAATTTTCCAAGCGCAAAGTAATTTCAGCTTTACCTACTTTCCCCTGTTTGGTGGTCACAAGGATCACCCCATTGGCCCCTCGTGCGCCATATAAAGCGGTTGAGGTTGCATCTTTCATGATGGAGAAACTGGCAATATCATCGGGTTGTAAACGCGCAAGGTCTGTAGTCGTCAACTCCATCCCGTCAATCAGGATCAATGGCGAATTCTTATAACCAAAAGTAGTTACCCCGCGAATAAAAAAGTCTGCATTATCTCTCCCTGGTTCTCCACTACGTTGGAAAGCAATTAACCCTGCTACTCGTCCTGCCAAAGCAGTAGTCAAATTACTGGATGGAATTTTAAGCTCTGAGATCTTAACAGAAGTAACTGCACCAACAAGATCCGTTTTCTTTTGAGTTCCAAAAGCAACTACAGCAACTTCATCGAGCGCATTTTTAGGATCTGGCAGAAGCTTAATGTCCAGTACACTTCTCTCTCCAATAACAACCTTATGACTAATATAACCAATAAAGGAAAAAAGGAGTACATCCGTATTTTTATCAATCTTGATGGTATACTTTCCATCCGAATTTGTGATCGTTCCCCTTTCTGTACCCTGTATCTTAATTGTTACTCCAGGCAATACACCTCCTGATTCGTCGAAGACAACACCGGTAATTACCCTTTGCTGTTGTTTTATATCAATACCCTCCGTTTTCCCATTCTCTCTCTCTGCAAACACTGCAGTACTGAAGACCAAGGAAAAGAAGAGCATAAGCATTTTTTTCATACTTTTACTCCTGTTTAAATGTGAATAGACCGCAGTCACAGAATTCCTGGTACCATCCGCGTTTTCTGTACTGCTATAAAATTATCTGCATTTGAATAGATCTTTTTATAGTTCCCCTTACCCAAAATAAGGGGAGCATAAAAAGACATTCTTTCTAGGTAGGTGATTATTTCATATACACCCTCCTTTCAACTTGTTTTTTTGAACATTTTCTGGATTTCGAGAAATAAAAAGAATAGAGTATTCGAGCCATAATTGAGAAGCCTGATTCACTGGCTTTGAGCGATCAAAAGGGTTAAATATTTGGTTGGTTATAACAATAATAAAGCAAACTATTTGCAGTGGCAACCTGCTCTGTCCTGTTCAACTTATAACTTGTACAACAATCACTTAGACAGAAACCACTATCAAATTCTTACAAAGAATAAAGAGATAGCAACTACGTTACTATCTCTTTGAAAAACACCTGATTTTATTAGGTGTATATGATTAAGTTTAGACGGAGCGTTTGTTTACGCACTCTTATACTTAACAAGATATTACAGCTTATTCTTTTCAGCTAGTTTCTCTGCCGCTTCTATACTAAATTTATGATCAACAAGCAATTGCAAAATCTCTTCGTTTAAGTTGTCCGGCGAGGTCATCCAAACCAATGTATTATTTTGAACAATAAAAGTTCTTGGAATGCCAAATGTACCAGATGGCTTAATCCAGTTTTTATGGAAATCGCTTGTCACTTTACCTCCTGAATATCCAATGCGGAAATCCATCATTTTTTCATTTTCGGCAATGAATTCCTTCACTTTATCAAGGTCATCTTCCCACACGTCTTGAGCAATAAAAATAATCTTATTTTTAAATTTGGAGTTCAGTTCACTCAAATGCGGCATGGCTGCAATACAGGGCTTGCACCAAGTAGCCCAAAGCTCAATTAAATAAATCTTATCCTTTTCAAATTTCGTAACAGGCGCTCCCTTAAGCCACTCCACCGTTGGATACTGGTCCACTTTTTCATTCACATCCAAATAGGCAACCTGGGCAGAACTATTAAAGGCACAGAATAAAAGAAAGAGCACTGTTCCAGTCACTTTAGTTATTGTTTTCATGTTTAATTTTTTAGTTTTCATTTTTTCAATATCTGGCAGCCAATTTTAAAGCCTCATAAGCATTCACAATTCCACCACTTATACATACCTCCGTAAACGGCACAATCACGCTAACCTTTTTCTTTTTCACTTGAACATCATGACCAACCTTAACCACAGATTTCATAATGATTTCCTTCACCTGAACGGCGGTTAATTTTGGATAATAAGATCTGATCAGTGCAGCAAGTCCGCTAACCACAGGCGCAGCCATACTTGTGCCATCAAGCGCTTTATAATTTGATCCAGGCATTGTAGAATAAATACCAACACCCGGAGCAAATACATCCACCCTCGTCTTTCCAAAATTAGAAAATGAGGCAACAAGCTTTTCATCATCTTGAGCATTACTTGCGCCAACATTTAACCAAGCCTGTGCAGTGTCCCTGCTATTGGAATAAAATTTATTAGGAAAATAATCACCCTCATTATCTAAATCCAATCCATCATTACCGGCTGCATGGATCAATAAAACATCCTTAGACATCGCATACCGTACCGCCTCATCCACCCGGTCCTTATTTGGAGAGTAACGCTTCCCAAAGCTCATGTTAATAATCCTCGCTCCCTGGTCTACCGCATAGATAATTGCATTCGCCACGTCTTTATCTCTTTCATCTCCATTTGGAATTGCCCTTACATTAATGATTTTAACATGATCAGCTACCCCATCAATCCCGATACCATTATGCCTTACCGCACCAATAATTCCAGAAACATGCGAACCATGACTTGCATCAGGCCCCATCACATCCGTACTCCCATAGGTATTTTCTTTAATATCGCTAATGTGGTCTCCAACCAAATCTCTTGGATCAAAAGACAAATTTAAAGCATAGTCGTACTGCTCTTTCTGGTGTTTTATAACATCACTCAATTGAGTTCTAAAACCTTCCAGGGTAAGCGTAGAATCTTTTTTAAATTCATTCAAAATCATCGCTTTAATAGAGCTTTGAAGTTCTGTTAGTGGAACATAGGACTTTAAATCATGGAGCGTTGGCTTAGATTTTCCAATCTCTTCAAATATCGTATCGTATAAACCGTTTCCTGATGTATTAAAAATTTTGTTTTGCTGGTACCGGTCAGAACCACTTTAATTTCAACCTTATCTGGAGATAATTGGTTCGATTTTACATCATCCGTCTTCCACTTGATTTCTTTAAGACCATTTTTCTCCCAGATTTCATCAGCCCACATATCATCAATACGATGCGGCGCCCTCCATAAGTGAAGTCTTGGGCCGCCATCCTTTGCAGGATATTAACATGGTCTTTATCGAGTTTTGAAAAAGTACCAATTTCCTTGTCAAATTCAATCTTAAAACTATTACCACCTATTGTGATTGTTTTTTCTGCGTCCACATAATTCATCGGTTGCAATTCATCCGGATCCGCAGCAAGAGCTGGTGATTTAACAGGCAATTGTAATTGTTTATTAGCCATTTCAAAACCTTTTTTAGCCCACAACTCATCAGTCGTCGTAGCAAAAGCAACCCTAAGAAAATACTCTGCCCCTGCCTTCGGACGGCCCACATTATAAGGCAGTTTAACATTCGCTTCCTCCCCTGGTTTCAACCTAACTGAGCCAAGCAAACCCGAAGAAATGATATTCCCATTTTCATAAAGTTTCCAATTGCCCTGAAAACCACTAAGATCAATAAACTGATACCCTAAATCCGATTCATTTCAGTTAAACTATCATTATTATAATACAAAAATATCATTTAAATTATTATAATAATAATTACTTTTTGAAGATTTTTGCCCTCACAATAACGACTAAAAAAATGGAATACAGAAAATTAGGAAATACAGAATTAGAACTATCAGCAATTGCTTATGGTGCATTTGCTATTGGCGGTACCATGTGGGGTGGCAACGAAAAAAAAGATTCTATTGAAGCCATTCATGCCTCTCTAGATCATGGAGTAACAACACTTGATACCGCACCTTTCTATGGCTTTGGCTTAAGCGAGGAAATAATTGGCGAAGCCCTAAAAGGAAAAGACAGAACCAAAGTACAAATACTTACCAAGTTCGGGCTAGTCTGGGATAAAAGTAATCAGGATAAAGGAGAGCATTTCTTCGACATAGAGGACAATGGAATAAATATCAAAATCTATAAATATTCATCTAAAGCCAATATCATCAAAGAAGTAGAAGAAAGTTTAAAGAGATTAAACACAGACTATATTGATCTTTTACAACAGCATTGGCCTGAAGCAACCACTCATATCTGTGAAACAATGGAAGCCATGGAAATATTGATCCAGCAGGGTAAGATCCGTGCGGCCGGAGTTTGCAATTATAACCTTAATCAATTAAAAGAAGCTTCAAAAACCTTAATCCCAGCCTCTAACCAACTCTATTATAGCATGCTAAACCGAAGTATCGAAAATGAGATGCTTCCTTACACAATTGAGAATAACATAGGTGTTATTGCGTATAGCCCAATGGAAAGAGGACTTCTTTCCGGTAAATATTTCCAAAACGAAAAATTACAAGTTGATGACCACGGAAATGATTATTTCGGTCAGTTTGATCTGGATAAAGTAAAAACATTTTTGGAAGCCATCACACCAATTACAAAAGACAAAAATGTATCCCTTTCGCAACTTGTACTACGATGGACCAGCTTACAACCAGGAATCTCAACGGTTCTTGCGGGAGCTAGAAACGCAGATCAGGCCATTGCCAATGCACAGGCTTTAAATATAAACCTTACAGCCGATGAAATACAGATGATCAATTATCATCTTTCAAAAATTTAGCAGCGACAATAAAAACAGGAATATCCAGTAATAAATTAAAAAAATCTATGTTATTTACACCATATAAACTAGGAAACCTAAATTTAAAAAACAGAATTGTTATGCCACCTATGACCCGTTCCCGTGCTGGAAACGGTGAAGTAGCAACAGAACTGATGGCAGAATATTATAGCCAAAGGGCGTCTGCAGGATTGATCATTTCTGAAGGAACCCAGATCAGCAGGCAAGGACAAGGTTATGCCTGGACCCCGGGAATCTATTCCTCAGTACAAATTGAAGGATGGAAGAAAGTTACTGATGCTGTTCATGCAAAAGGCGGAGTAATATTCGCCCAACTATGGCATGTAGGTCGCGTCTCACATACATCTCTTCAACAAAACGGCCAGTCGCCGGTTGCACCATCGGCCATCATAGCAGAAGGCGTAAAAGTATTTGTTGATCCTAAAGGGAAAGGTCCTGAAGGTGGTGCAGGAGAAATGATACAACATTCAGCTCCAAGAGAACTCACCATTCCTGAAATCGAGGAAATTATACAAGACTTTACAAAAGCAGCTAAAAATGCAATTCAGGCAGGATTTGATGGAATTGAACTTCACGGAGCAAATGGCTATCTTATAGAACAATTTACCGATTCACAGACCAACAAGCGCACAGATCAATATGGAGGCTCCCTTGAAAACCGTCTACGCTTCTTGAAGGAAGTTGTAACCGCAGTGGCCGGCGCAATAGGAAAAGACAAAGTGGGCGTACGTCAGGCACCACTCACCACATTAATGGGGGCAACGGATGACAATCCCGAAGAAACCTATATTGCTGCTGCCAAAATTCTGAACGAGATCGGCATTGCGTACATCCATATTGCAGAAGCCGATTGGGAAAATGCACCAGTAATGCCTATAACTTTTAAAGAGGCCTATCGAAAAACTTTTAACGGAACCTTAATCTACGCCGGAAAATATACAAAAGATCGTGCCGAGGAAGCAAGAAAAAATGATTGGGCAGATTTAATTGCTTTTGGCCGACCTTTTATAGCAAACCCCGATCTTCCGTATAGATTGGCAAACGACCTTCCCTTAAATATCCCCGATAACAGTAAGTATTTTGGAGGAACTTCTCAAGGCTACACAGATTATCCCTTCGCAAAAAAGAATTGATTTAGTAATTTAATCCAGGGCAGCAAACACTGCCCTTTTCTAGTTGCCAAAAACCATTAATGAAACCTATTATGAGAAAGAAAAATGAAATACCAGTTCTTACTTCGCATTCTTTTCGAGATGCTTATTTCCAGGGGAGCACTGAAATTGATCGTCAGGCAGCAATACGGGAAAGCGTATCTCATTTTGAAATTCACAGAAGAGATGATTTCCGTTATAAATGTAAAGAAACAATCGCCTCTAACCGATTGGATTTTTACCTGGTTTTTATCGTCACTGGTGGCGAAGGCATCCATACTTTCGGAGACCAGGAATATTACTTAAAACCTGGAATGCTATGTTTTGTCTCCCCAGGACTAATCACATCGTGGCAAACGACAGTAGACGATCATGCCGGTTATTTTTGTGCATTTACCTCCGATTTCTTCCAGGTTGGTCTAATTGATCAGGAAGCACTTTCCCATTATCCATTCTTTCAAAGCAATGGCAGTGCAGTGCTCAATCTAGATCAGGAACAAACCCAATATTTTAACAACCTATTTATTGAAATTGAAACTGAGTACACTGCAAACAACACCTATAAAGCAGATTTATTAAGAGCGTTAATAAATGTACTATTTCAAAAAACATTAAAACTAGTTGATCACGACAATGGCCGTTGTCTGGTAGAAGCAGGAAATGCAGCCCAGCGAATCACAAAGGATTTCATCCGGTTGTTAAACAAGGATTTTACTCCTATCCTTTCCCGCAATTTAACCACAGTTAAAAGCCTGGCAGAATACGCCGACCAACTTTTCATGACACAGAACCATCTAAATGATTCGGTCAAAGTAATTACCGGAAAAACACCCGGAGAACTGATCCGGGAAAGAATACTGAAAGAAGCAAGGTTATTGTTATGCCATACTACCCTTAGCATCACCGAAATTGCATTTCTGCTTCAGTTTGAAGATCCTTCTTATTTCGCCAGGTTCTATAGAAAAAATTCAGGAATCAGCCCTAAGGAGCAGAGAAATCAAGAAAACCCCATGTAAAGTACCGGTTTCTCCGAAATCTATCCTAGCCTACCCCCTGCTGCTGAAAGTACCTTTGTGTTGTCGATTTAAATAAAAGAAATCAATAAGATAACATAAAAACAAAAAGGTATGAATACAGTAACTAAATCCATTCCGGCCACTGAAAGTCAAGCCGTTTATGATCAAAAAAAGAAAGGACTACCTGCAGCCTTATGGGCATTAACCATTAGTGCCTTTGGCATCGGAACCACAGAATTCGTTATTGTCGGCTTACTGCCAACAGTAGCAACCGATTTAAGCATCACCATTCCTTCGGCAGGGCTACTGGTCAGTCTATATGCCATTGGTGTTGCCATCGGTGCACCAATCCTAACTGCACTAACCAGCGGTATTCCACGTAAAAGACTCTTAATAGGAATTATGATCTTATTTATCGTAGGAAATGCCCTTGCCTCATTTGCACCAGGTTTCTACACACTGGTTATCGCCAGAATCGTTACAGGTTTTGCGCATGGGGTATTCTTCTCTATTGGATCTACAATTGCAGCGGCGCTGGTGCCTGTAGAAAAAAGAGCATCCGCAATCTCCATTATGTTTGCAGGACTAACAGTCGCCATCGTTACAGGAGTTCCTTTAGGCACTTTTATAGGTCAACATTTTGGCTGGAGAGCAACATTTATTGGAGTTGCATTACTAGGCATTGTCGGCCTTATTTCAAGTATGATCCTTGTACCTTCAAATCTAAAAAATGAAAAAGCGGCTTCACTAAAAACGCAGTTAAAAGTTGTAACAAATAAACGTTTATTGTTGGTATACTTAATGACCGCATTGGGTTATGGCGGTACTTTTGTTGTCTTCACCTACCTATCTCCTATTCTTCAGGAAATCACAGGCCTAACACAATCTATGGTAAGTCTCATTCTACTACTATATGGAATCGCCATTGCAATTGGCAATCTTGTAGGAGGAAAAGTGGCCAACAAAAATCCACTAAAAGTGCTGCTCTGGATGTTTGCATTAGAAGCTATCGTGCTGTTAATCTTTACCTTTTCTGTCCACAACACCATTTTTGGTCTCATTACTCTATTTATCATGGGGGCACTTTCCTTCGCAACTGTACCCGGGTTACAGTTACTCGTAGTTCAAACTGCAGAAAAACACCTACCAGGAACAGAAGATGTTGCCTCAGCATTCAACATCGCAGCATTCAATATAGGCATTGCTATAGGTGCCTACATTGGTGGACTTATTGTATCCTCATCACTAGGCCTTGGCGCAACACCCTGGGTAGGAGCCATATTTGTTCTGCTAGCTATCCTTGTTACGCTATACAGTTCCAGAATCAGCCGTAAATAATCGAGGGTCTTACCACCAGCCCCATGAATCTAAATCTTGTAAACAATTTCGATATCTATAAATAATAATTACACCATGAAAAAATTAGCATTAACATTTGCTGCCATACTAGGTTTATTGCAAGCCACAAACACTTTCGCACAATCAAAAGCCAAACTGGAAATTGTCTCAACATTTCCTTCCGAACGCCCAGGTAATGTTGCCGTTTCCCCCGAAGGCAGGGTATTTGTAACCATGAGTGCCCTGGGTGAAAACAAATACATGGTAAAAGAAATCCTGTCAAGCGGAGAAGCTGTAAACTTTCCAGATACCACATGGATCAAAAAACCAACAGGTCAATCTTACAAAGGGATCAACTCCACCATAGGTATCAATGTTTCTTCAGACAACATTCTGTGGGTATTGGATATGGGGAACAAGGGTGCAACCCCTAAACAAGCACCCAAACTAGTAGGCTGGTATATCAAAACGCGTAAACTTGCCCACGCCTTTCCATTACCAGATGCTGTACTTCGTCCAACCTCATTTCTTCAGGATTTTGTGATTGATGAGAAAAATAATGTGGCAGTAATTGCCGACATGTCCCTCGATGGACTTATAACTCCCCCATTCCCGGCTTTCGTAGTTATTGATCTAAAGACAGGTTACGGCAGAAGGGTGCTAGAAAACCATACCACATTCCAGTCACTAGATGAACCAGCCATCATCAACGGCCGCAAAGTAAGCCATACCTATCCTGATGGAAGTATATATGAGCCAAAGTATCCACTAAACCCAATATCTATCGACAAGGAAATGAAATGGATTTACTATGGCGCTATGGGAGGTCATCAGATCTACCGCATTCCGGCAGCAGCTGTTGCAGACGAAAGATTAAACAATGAACTATTGGCCGCACAAATTGAATCTTACGCAAAAAAGCCAAAAACAGATGGATTCAAGGTAGGCAATAACGGAGAAGTCTACGTAACAGACATTGAGCAAAATGCGGTTGGTATTGCTACGCCTAAAGGCTACACCATTCTTGCACAGGACGAAAAATTACTATCATGGCCCGATGGCCTGGCATTATCCAAAGATGGATACCTGTATATAGTAGCAAATCAACTCCACAACACAGCCTGGTTAAACAACAACAAGGACGTTAGTAATCCTCCCTACTATGTATTGCGAATCAAAATAAAATAAAATGTCATTAAGGTTCACCATATCCACACGGCGTGGTGAACCTTTAAAATATTAAAATCATGAAAATCAAATTACAGGCAATTATTCTTCTGTTTGTTCTTTCACAACTCACATTTAAGGCATCTGCGCAATCAAGAGATACCACTTACAAACCTATTGAAACACATCTGCAGATTAAAAGCATGCATCTGTGGAGAGGTCTTGAAATTACTACATCACCCTATTTACTAGGCATTGTTAATTTTACAGACAAAAGCGGAAATTTTAAAATTGGAGCACGTGGAAGCTCGGGCTGGAATGGTGAATATAGACAGATAGATTATTTTACCTCTTATCAATACAAAAATGCAAGAATAGTAATTTATGACATTTATAATTATTCGAAAAACCTACCTCTCAGCACCAATTTATTCGATTACAATTCAACCACAACAAGGCACTTTATAGATGCAACAATTGGATATACAGTTTCAAAGAGATTTCCGCTAGATATTGCATGGAGCACCATTGTAGCTGGTAGAGATAGAGATGTATTATCTGGAGATTCCATAGCAGTTGGTGGAAAAGACCCCTTAAGAAAAGGAAAAAACCGTTATTCAACTTACGTACAACTAACCTACCCAGTAGCTTTAAATGATATACGCCTGGATTTCTTTGTTGGAGGTGTCTTTACACTCATTGGACAACAAAACAGTTTCTACGCCAATAAACCTGGAATCGCCACATTAGGAGTGGCCGCAAATAAGAAAATAAACATAGGAAAATATGCTTTTCCCATTTCAATGGCACCAACCTGGAATCCACTCAGAAAAACTGGAGGCATTGTTATAGGCGCAACCTTATTTTAAAAACAAGAATCACATGAACAGAATAGATAAAATAGGTCGGCAGGGTAAGCTGACTCTCGGTTTAGAGCTTCCATTAGATAATGATTGGTCTGCAAAAGGAGATGCAAAACGCAAACAAGACGGAAGGCCATTTGGTGTACCCGATATCACCAATCATAAAAAGTATGCGCAAATAGCAGACCAACTGAGATTTGCCGCATTATGGATACGAGATGTACCCATTTATGATCCAGCCTTTGGAGATGCGGCCCAACAATTTGAAGCCTTTTCCTATTTAGGTTACCTCTCAGGCATAACAAAAGATATCCTACTGGGTACAGCAGCCATTGTGCTCCCATTAAGAGAGCCAATACTTGTTGCCAAATCCGCAGCAAGCATCGATATATTGTCGGAAGGCAGATTATTACTGGGCTTAGGCTTAGGTGATAGGGCAATAGAATTTCCTTTGTTTGGCTATGACTATGAAAACCGTAGCCAGCGCTTCAGGGATGGAGTTACTTTAATGAAACATGCCTGGAAAAAAGACAGCTCTTTAAATCAAATATACAAAACAGTAAACACCAACATAGAGATATATCCAAAGCCACCAGAGGAGAACATACCACTTGTTATGGCTGGCCATGGGCAACAAAGCCTCGAGTGGATTGCCACCAATATGCAAGCTTGGTTCAATTACCCAAGAAGTGTAATGGATACAGAAAGACTAACAACAGAATGGAATAAAGAAACGGAAAGGTTAGAACTTGGACATAAACCATACATCACCGCTTTCCATCTTAACCTGGTAGAAGATCCCAATGCCCCCTTTACTCCACACAGATTTGGAGGAACAGTAGGAAGAAATGGATTAGTCACTTTATTACAAGGATACCAAAGAGTAGGCGTAAACCATATGGCACTTCAGCTACGTCATTCATCCAGACCAATTGATGAAGTCATCCAGGAAATCGGAGAGTTTGTTTTACCCCTTTACCAATAAAACAACCATAAACTATCATTTTTATAATACAAATCCATAATTCAAATTATTATGATTATAGAATTTTCTTAATGAAGTTTGTATAGAACAAAGACAATTTTAAGATCTACCACTTTCAACTAACCAAAATAATTAAACCTAAATCACTTTATTATGATAAATGAAATCCGCCTGTATATGTTACAAACAGGTACACTAAAATGCAGGGAGAATAATATAAAAATGAATGCCTCCCTTAATCCATACGAAATACCAGTTCCATGATATCTGATTACCCATCCTAAAGGAAACATTATAATCGACGGTGGTACTGCAATGGAATGCGCCACTGACCCAATTGGACATTGGGGAGAAATCATCACCAATGTATACTGGCCTGTTATGAAGGAAGAAGAAGGATGTGTAAACGTTCTAAAAAACATGCATATAGATCCAGAAAGCATTAAATACGTCATACAAAGCCATTTACACCTTGACCATACAGGAGCCACCGGACGATTTCCAAACGCGGTACATATTGTACAAAGAAAAGAATACGAGTATGCCTATACAGCAGATTGGTTTGCAGCACCAGGTTATATAAAAAAAGACTTTGACAGACCAGGATTAAAATGGCATTTCCTTAACGGAGAGGCAGACGATTTCTATGATGTTTACGGGGATGGAACTATTAAAATCATATCCACACCAGGCCATTCACCAGGACATTGCAGTTTTTTAATCACACTTCCAAATTCAGGCTCTATACTATTGGCAGTAGATGCAGCCTATACCATGGATCATTGGGACCAAAAAGCACTACCCGGATTCCTTGCCTCAGCAGTTGATTCAGTAAGATCAGTAGAAAAACTCCGGTTCATTGCACAACAGCAAAACGCACTTGTAGTAACAGGGCATGACCCATCTGCATGGCCAACATTTAAGAAAGGACCAGAATTATTTTATGATTAACCCAAAAGAACATGAAAACTAGAGTTGCAGTATTAAAAAGCATGGGTTTGCCCCGTCCCTATCAAATATCCAAACCATTACATATTGAAGAAGTTGAACTCGATCCTCCAGGTGTTGAGGAGGTATTAGTAAAAATAAAAGCCGCAGGGCTATGTCACTCAGATTTATCAGTGATCAACGGCGACCGTCCACGTCCTTTACCCATGGCCCTTGGCCATGAAGCCGCGGGAGAAATTGTTCAGATAGGTGATCATGTAAAAAACTTTCAAGTAGGAGACCATGTTGTCTTCGCATTTCTTCCTTCCTGCGGCCATTGTATCTATTGCCAAACTGGGCGCACCGCATTATGCGAACCAGGAGCTAAAGCAAACAGTGATGGAACGCTATTGGGAGGGCACAAAAGAATACATAAGGGAAACCAGTACTACTTCCATCATTTAGGCGTTTCTGGATTTGCAGACTACGCAGTAGCTTCCATCCACTCCCTAGTCAAAATTGATAAGCACTATCCTTTTGAAATTGCAGCATTGTTTGGTTGCGCCGTAATGACAGGTGTAGGAGCCCTTGTAAATACAGCGAAAATGAAATTCGGAGATTCCGTACTTGTTGTAGGTCTTGGTGGGGTTGGTTTATCCGCAATTCTAGGTGCGAAAGCTGCAGGTGCCTCAAAAATCATAGCAGCAGATATCAGTCAATACAAACTTAACACAGCACTAGAATTTGGAGCCACCGATGTCATTGATTCTTCTTCTACCAATGCGTTAGAGCAAATAAAGGACCTTACTGGCGGAGGAGTCGACATTTCGGTTGAATTTGCAGGTGCCATGCCCGCATTAAATTATGCCTTTAACGCTACAAAAAGAGGCGGCACCACTGTAACCGGAGCTTTACCTCCCCCAGATGCAAAATTAAGCCTGGACCCATTAGCATTAGTTGGGCAAGAAAAAACATTAAAAGGATGCTATCTGGGCAGTAGCGTACCATTAAGAGATATACCTGCTTTTCTTGAACTATATCATAATGGCCAATTACCAGTAGATAAACTAATTACTCACAGAATAAAACTTGAAGACATCAATGAAGGTTTTGAACGTCTCGCCACTGGAGAAGCAATAAGGCAGGTAATCATTTTTGATTAAAAAAAATTAATACGTAATGGAAGCATATAAACAACTAATATTTACCAGGTCATACTTAAATGGAGGATGGAAAGGAAACGAGGAAACCTTCGATGTCCTAAATCCAGCAGATGGCAGCATTCTAGCCAGTGTAAGTAACGCGAATAAAGAGGACGTTGAACAAGCCATAAATAGCGCTCATTTGGCATTCAGAACATGGAGTAAAAGTTCAGCGAAAGAAAGGTCAGCTATCTTACTAAAATGGTATTCACTGATTGTCGAAAACAAAGAATCCTTAGCAAGGATCATGACTTTGGAAAGCGGCAAACCTATTAACGAAAGCCGAGGAGAAGTAGACTATGGAGCAGCCTTTATCCAGTGGTTTGCAGAAGAAGCAAAACGACTATATGGAGATGTGATACCCGGCTATACAGTCGATAGAAGAATCATTGTAATTAAACAACCCATTGGCGTTGTTGGCGCCATAACACCATGGAATTTTCCACTTGCAATGATTACAAGAAAAGTATCACCAGCATTGGCAGCCGGCTGTACGGTTGTAGTAAGGCCCAGTGAAGAAACACCTCTCACCGCCTTAGCCATTGCTCATCTTGCCGAAAAAGCTGGATTTCCAAAAGGAGTATTCAATGTCATAGCAGGAACAGATGCTTCATCAATAGGCAAAACACTATGTGAAAGCCCACTAGTATCTAAAATATCCTTTACCGGTTCTACTCGTGTGGGTCAAATTCTAAGTTCACAAAGTGTATCAACATTGAAAAAATTAAGTCTGGAGCTTGGAGGAAATGCACCTTTTATTGTTTTTGAAGATGCAGATATCGACACCGCAGTAAAAGGTGCAATTGCTGGTAAGTTTAGATTCTCTGGTCAAACATGCGTCTGTGTAAACCGCATTCTCGTTCATCAGCGGATATATGAAGAATTCATAGACAAATTTGTATTAGCTGTTTCAAAATTAAAGTTAGGAAATGGAATGGAGGAAGAAGTAAATATTGGACCACTAATTAACAAAAAAGCAATAGAAAGAGTCGAATCATTTATTGACGATGCCCTCAGTAAAGGTGGAACAATTCTAACTGGCGGTAAACGCATTGATCAGCAATTCTTTCCACCAACAGTGATTAGAGACGCTACTAAAGAGATGAATTTCTCTAAAGAAGAGATTTTCGGTCCACTTGCTCCAATTTTCAAATTTTCCTCCGACGAAGAAGCCATACAGTTGGCTAATGATACTATATACGGCTTGGCGGCATACTTTTACACTAACGATTTAACAAGAAGCTGGAAGATCAGCGAAGCGCTGGAATATGGTATAGTCGGAATAAACGAGGGGTTAATTTCTACAGAAGTAGCTCCTTTCGGTGGCATAAAGTACTCGGGTTCTGGCAGAGAAGGCTCCAAATATGGGATAGAAGATTATACTGAAATTAAATATGTGTGCATTGGGAATATTAAATAGTAAATAAGTCCTATCCTAACTAAATGAATCTAGAATCTGGGGGTCCGTAAACAGAACTCCAGATTTTAGAACATCATTATCCAATGCCCCCTAACCTAAAACTGTATCAATTAAATTATCCTAAGCAAGCCCTTTACCATTTGAATTTGCTCCGTTGTAACATTATTTTTATTGTAAGCGAGGTAAATAGTATTCTGAGTAGGTTGTCGTCCCTTCCAGATTTCTTTTAATTGCTTCTTAGCAATAAAATCTTCAGCAAGATAGTCAGCTACAATGGTTACTCCCGAAGTAAAACTAAGTCCTTTAAGAATAGAATTAAAATCAGGAATAATAAACCGAGGTTTAATGGTTGGCCTCTTTTTAAAGTTTTCCAGCCAAAACCGCCTGATGATTGCTAGATCACTGCTATATGCCAACCAGTCCTGATTACACAACCACTTTTCTGCGCTATCATATTCTTTGTTGTCAATCATCTCATCAAATGCAGAAGTATCAAAACCATTATTACCAACCAGTAAAAAATTTTCCTGAAAAATAGGTTCATAAATAATGTCCTGTCCATCGGCACGGTGGGTAGCTATCACAAAATATAACTTCCCATTAATCAGCTTCTGCATAAGCTCCTGAGTCAAATCAAATTCAAAGACCAGGTTTGCAGGCGCTTTGTTGATTCTCGGAGCTAAAACAGTATAAAAAAACTCCTTCGGTGTACCAATGCAAGTAAGTGGAATATTTGAAGAACGGGTATAACGAAACTCTGCTTCGATATATTCCAATTTCTCTACGGCTTCTATGATCTGCGTATAAAACAACTTACCATAGTCAGTAGGTACCATTCTCCGTGGCTTTCGCTCAAATAATTGCTTACCTACATGAGCCTCCAAAGCAGACAAATGCTGGCTCACATTAGGCTGCGAAATGAGTAACTCTTGAGCTGCGCCCGTCAGCGTACCAGCCTGATATATAGCTTTGAAAGTCCTGTACCATTCCATATCTACCATAATTCAAAAATACATGGTTATTTATTTTTCAAAGAGCATTTGACATAAGTTATTTTATAGATAACCATAAATCAAGCTATTTCATTTATCATTTCTCTCTATTCATCTTTGTCCTGTCAAATCTAAAAGATGAACTTCCAATAACTCTACTTATAAGAGAAGTTTCCAGTTCATTAAATATTAACAATTAAATCACAGATATGAAGATTTTTTTAACAGGAGCAACAGGTTATATTGGCAGCTCCGTCGCAAAATTTCTTGCAGCTAAAGGTAATACAGTTTACGGATTACTACGAAACGCAGCTAAAGAAGAAGAAGTAAAACAACTGGGCATTATCCCCGTTATTGGCACGCTCGAAGACAATGAATTGATCTCAGCATACTCCAAAAGTTCTGACATAGTCATACACACAGCAGACGCAGACCATAGATCAGCCATTGAAACCATGCTTGCCGCAATGGAAGGAAGTGGTAAGACATTTATTCATACATCAGGTTCCAGTGTTGTAGGCGACGATGTTATGGGAAATTATGAAAACCAGTTGATATTTAATGAAAAAACCCTGTTCACTCCTATGGATGTACGAGTTGGTCGCGTAGCCATTAACAATATGGTGATCAATGCCAGCACAGAAAAACAGATACGCACTATTGTGATCGTTCCCTCCATGATCTATGGAAACAGTGTAGGGCTTAATGTCCAAAGTGACCAGCTACCAGTAATTTACCGCAAATCAAAAGAATTAAAAAAAGGAGTATATTTAGGAAAAGGAATAAACCGCTGGTCCAATGTACATATTGAGGATTTGGTTGATCTATATTCCCTTGCCTTGGAAAAAGCAGAGCCCGGATCTTACTTCTATGCCGAAAACGGTGAAGAGCCCTATCACAATCTCGCTGCAGCGATCAGTATCTCATTAGGTTTCTCCGGTGAAACCATCTCCTGGAAAGCTGAAGATGCACTGACAGAACTCGGCGATTGGGCACGCTATGCTCTGGGCTCAAATAGTCGTGTCCGGGCCGTAAATGCCAGGGAACAATTAAACTGGACACCTCACAGGCAATCTATCATAAAATGGATTCTATCCAATAAAGAACAGTAAACCAAGATTAGCCACCCTATAAAAGTTATCATTTCTTACCCATTAATTCTAACTAAATCAAATATGTTGAACCATATAAAATTGTTTCAAAAGATAAAAATCCGGCTGCTGATCATAAGCTTTATAATTCTCTTACAAGCCTGTTCACCCAAGCAAGAAAAAGAAAAAACAAATGTACAGGCTGTATCTGTGATCACCATCGAAAAAACCTCCCCTCAAACAGAACAGAAGTATTCTGGTATGCTTGAGGGGATAAATAATATCGAAATCAGACCACAGGCAGAAGGATATCTGGAAAAAATCTTTGTAGATGAAGGAGCTTACATACAAAAAGGACAGCCATTATTTCTAATCAATGACAAGCCCTATACCGAACAACTCAATCAGGCATCCGCATCTCTGCAAACTGCCCAGGCCAATCTGGAAAAAGCACAGATTGAAGTTGAACGTCTGGAAAAGCTGGTAAATGGAAAAGTAATTTCAGAAGTACAGCTCAAAAATGCCAGAGCAGAGCTCAATGCCGTTAAAGCAAGTATACTGCAATCCGAAGCTGCCAAAAAAAGAGCAATTATTAATAAAGATTTCACCTTAATCAAGGCGCCGGTAAGTGGTTATATAGGGAAACTACCATACCGTGTTGGAAGTCTGGTGGGGCATAACGAAACACAACCACTCACTGTCCTTTCAGACATCAGTACCATTTATGCCTATTTTTCCATGAGCGAGGAAGCTTTTCTTCAGTTCAAGCAAAAATACCCAGGTAATACCATTGATGAAAAAATTAAACGAATCCCACCGGTAACCTTGCTGCTTCCAGATAATTCCATCTACAACGAAAAAGGAAAAGTTGATCTTGTTCAGGGACAGTTTGACAAATCTACAGCAGCCATTACATTCCGGGCATCATTTCCTAACCCGGGAGGCCTTTTACGTTCAGGAAACACAGGTAGGATTACACTCTCTCAAAACAATACCGATGTAATTCAAATTCCTCAAGTAGCAACCTTCGAACTACAGAATAAGGTCATGGCTTACCTCATTGGTAAAGACAATAAACTACGGAGCGTTTCTCTAAAAATAGCAGAGAAAGATGCCCTAAACTATATCATTTCAGACGGCTTAAAAGCCGGCGACCGGATCGTTGCAAAAGGCCTGGAGCGACTTCAAGAAGGTATTACAGTTAAGCCGCTGAACCCCTAATTTATCTTATCAAATAGAATTATGCTTAAAAAAATAATTAACAGGCCGGTTACTGCAACTGTTATCTCTCTCATATTGGTTATTCTGGGTTTTCTGGCACTCCAAAAGCTTCCCATGGAAACCTTTCCCGAAATCGCCCCCCCTTCGGTTGTCGTATCAGCACGCTATCCTGGTGCCAGTGCAGAGGCCGTCGCCAGATCGGTAGCCACGCCCTTAGAACAAATGATCAATGGAGTAGAGAACATGATTTACATGACTTCCTCTTCTTCAAATGATGGAGTCTTGAATATTACGGTATATTTCAAACTGGGTACAAATCCAGATCAAGCAGCCATAAATGTTCAGAACAGGGTTTCACAGGCCGTTAACCAATTGCCTCAAGAAGTTGTCCGCACTGGAATTAACACCTCCAAACAGAACAACAGTATGATCATGATCATCGATCTGGAAAGTACCAATCCCAAATACGATGCAGCATTTTTGAATAACTACGATCTGATCAATATCATACCAGCCATCCAGCGCATCCAAGGTGTTGGAAAAGCGCAAGTATTTGGCAGTAAAGATTATGCCATGCGTATATGGCTAAACCCCAGCAAGCTGGCTTCTTATAACATGACACCTCAGGAAGTCATGACTGCAATTAACAACCAGAATCTGGAGGCAGCACCAGGAAAATTAGGAGAAGGCAGCACAACAGCCTTTGAATATACCATTAAATACAAGGGAAAGCTGAATGAAGAACCCGATTACGAAGACATTGTAATCCGGGCCAATCCAGACGGCTCATTATTAAAGCTAAAAGATGTTGCAAAAATAGAACTGGGTTCACTTGACCATGTTTATGCCTCTGCACAAACGCTCAACGGACACCCAGGTATTGGAGTTGCAATTTTTCAGACGCCTGGCTCTAATGCAAACGACATCCAGATTGCAATTCTCGATTTTATGGAGCAGGCTAAAAAGAATTTCCCAGGAGGAATTAATTACAGGGCCACATACAGTACCAAGCGCTTTTTGGACGCTTCAATCAGCCAGGTAGAGCATACACTAATTGAAGCATTTATCCTGGTCTTTATCGTCGTATTTATTTTCCTACAGGATTTCCGTTCCACACTTATTCCGGCAATATCCGTACCCGTCGCAATAATCGGCACGTTCTTTTTTATGAATTTGTTTGGAATTACCATTAACCTGCTCACATTGTTCGCCCTTGTACTGGCAATAGGTGTCGTGGTAGATGATGCAATTGTCGTCGTAGAGGCAGTACATCATAAGCTGCAAAGTCACTCTACCAACGCCAAAAAAGCAACAACAAGTGCAATGAGCGAAATAACCGGTGCCATCCTATCCATTACCTTGGTGATGTCAGCTGTATTCCTGCCCATTGGATTAATTGAAGGGCCAGTTGGAGTATTCTACCGGCAATTCGCCTTTACTTTAGCCATTGCCATCGTTCTTTCTGCAATAAATGCACTTACATTGAGTCCGGCCTTGTGTGCAATACTACTGAAAAACATGCACAACGAGCTCCACGAAAATAAAAATAAAACCGGCATTCAAAGGTTTTATCATCTGTTTAATACAGGATTTAATGCAGCAACTAAAAAATACAAAAACACCATTTATTTCTTAATCAAGCGCAAATGGTTTGCAATTGCCGGACTCATTATCATCACCATCGCCACAGTTTTTTTAGCCAAGCGCACCCCTCAGGCCTTTATCCCTACCGAAGACCAGAGCTTTGTGATGACTGCAATGAGTATGCCTCCCGGAACTTCATTAGAACACACCAAAACATTAACCAAGCAGGCAAGCGAGAAATTGAGAAAATTCGATGGGGTCTACTTCAATGCTATTGTGAATGGCAGCAACCTATTGGCCAACACAGTATCTCCCTCCTATGCAGCGTCTTATACAATTTTAAAACAACCAAAAGACAGAGGAAACATTAAAGACATCAATCAGATTATGGACTCCGTAAAATCAGTCTTTGATGCACTTCCCGAAGGAAACTCTTTTACCTACTCCATGCCAACAGTACCTGGTTTTGGTAATGTCGATGCCTTGGACGTAGTATTAAAGGATAACACAGGTGGTTCCATAAATAAACTGGCGAGTGTTAATGATAACTTTATGGAATCACTCCGAAAGAGAAAAGAGATCGCAGCCACTTTCACTTCTTTTAACGCAAAATTCCCTCAATATATGTTAGAAGTAGATGCCATTAAAGCAAAACAATTAGGCTTGGAAGTTAGCGACGTATTACAAACCATGCAGGCTTATTTTGGAGGTATTTACTCTTCCGATTTCAACAGGTTCGGAAAATACTACCGCGTAGTGGTACAAGCAGAGGCACCGTTCAGAGCAGATGAACAAGCTTTAAACGAGGTATATGCAAAAAACAACTCAGGAAACATGGTTCCATTAAAATCTGTTATCCAGTTAAAGCGGGTTTTTGGCCCCGAAGTAGTTACCCACCTCAATCAAGCAACCTCGATTAACCTTAATGTACAAGCAAAAAAAGGGTTTTCTACCGGAGATGCCATGAAGGCAATCAATGAAGTCGCCAAATCTTTACCTACAGGTTATTCACACGAATATACAGGAATGGCAAGAGAAGAACAGCAATCCGGTAATCAAACCGTATTCATATTTGGCATTTGCATCATTTTCGTATACTTTTTGTTGTCTGCCCAATACGAGAGCTATTTGTTGCCACTTGCCGTCATCCTTTCCTTACCTACCGGGATATTTGGGGTGTTTGCTTTCATCAATATGATGGGTGTAACCAATAACATCTATGTACAGATCGGGATGATCATGCTCATAGGCTTACTTGCAAAAAATGCCATCCTTATTGTTGAGTTCGCTGTTCAGATCAGACACAAAGGAAAATCACTGGTTGAATCGGCTATGCAGGCTGCTGCTTTAAGACTACGCCCCATACTAATGACCTCGTTTGCCTTTATCGCAGGCTTATTGCCATTACTCTTTGCCGGCGGAGCAACAGAACAAGGAAACCGGTCAATCGCATCCAGTGCCATTGGAGGAATGGCCTTTGGTGTTGCTCTGGGCATTTTCATCATACCCGTTCTGTTTATCATATTCCAGTCCATTCATGAAAAACTCTTTGGTATAAAGCATCTCGCTCCAGAAGAAGAATAACCAACTCATCACTTAACCATTAAAGATGAATAAATTAATATACAGCGCAGTTTTTCTATTATTGTTATCCGCTTGCCAGACAGTAAAAGAATACTCTCGTCCAGACTTAGATGTTCCCACCAACTTTAGAGGCGCTAAAGTCCAGGCACAAGATGAAAATGAAAACAACTTAATTTCGTGGAAGACATTCTTTTCAGACAATATCCTTCAAAACATGATCAATATTGTACTACAAAGAAACTACGATCTGGCTCAGGCTATGGATAATATCAGAATAAACCAACAGTACCTTAAACAATCCAGAGCGGCATGGCAACCTTCAATCTCAATGAACATCAATGCCGGCTCAAATTACTTTTCAGATAATTCACTTAACGGAAGTAATGGCTTCAATCTGAACAATACTATAGGTGTTCGGCACATAGATGACTACACCATCGGATCAGAAATAAGCTGGGAAGCAGATATATGGGGAAAATTAAAAAATCAAAAGGCAGAAGCACTTGCAGGATGGCTACAAAGCCAACAAGCAAAAAGAGCGTTACAAACCCGTTTAATTGCCTCTACCGCTATTGCCTACTACAACATTATTATGCTAAAGGAACAGTTGGGAATAACCCGTAAAAACCTGGCTTTAAGTGACAGCATTGTACACCTTATTTGTTTGCAACAAATAAATGGAGCAGCAACGTCTCTCGCACTACAGCAAGCAGAGGTACAACGTAAATCAATTGAAGCCATCATTCCTGATCTGGAAGAAACCCTATTTATTCAGGAAAATGCACTCAACTTTCTCATGGCAAATCAACCCGCTACAATACCAACTCTCCCTATTACAAAAGATTTTGAGGCGCCAGCAGGGTTTTTCAGTGGTGTACCTGCTTCCCTGCTAAGAAACAGACCCGATATCAAGAGCAAAGAATATGAATTACAAGCCGCCAATGCCAGGATTGGTTATCATCAGGCCAGCCTATACCCCAGCCTGAACATAACTGCCGCTGGTGGCTTAAACTCATTTCAATCAGCAAACTGGTTAAATATACCCGCATCTGTTTTTGGAAATCTAACCGGAAACCTGATACAACCACTGATGAACAGGAGAAAATTAAAAACTGCACTTAATGTGAGTAAAATATCTTATGAACAAAAAACGAATGAATTCAGAAACACTGTTTTACAAGCAATAGGAGAAGTTTCAGGTAGTCTGTTTAAGACCCAAAAGCTAAAAGAAAAAATTACTATAGCACAATCAAAAAATAAAATATTACATAAAGCCATATCCGATGCCGGACTATTATTTACCAACGGAATGGCCAATTACCTGGAGGTGATAACCGTTCAACAGAATCTCTTAGAAAATGAACTTAGTCTGGCGCAGCTAAAAAAACAACAAGCAACAGCTTATGTAGAGTTATTCCGAGCACTCGGTGGTGGAGCGGATTAACATCACGATCACATTAGGCCATAAAAGCCATTCCAGAAAAATCTTGGAATGGCTTTTTCAGCCCCATATCTTCTGCTTAAGGATTACTGCAAAGCGATATTCTATCTTGGTGGATCAGGCCCAATGTGGGTCTTCTGGGTTGGAACCTAGTAGAGGATGGCCATTTAGTTACAGGTCAAAACCTTGCATGTGCTCAACTTGTTACTAAAAGACAATTATCATTGATCAATAAGTAAAACAAACTGTGTCGAGGAACAATTCTAAACTATCAATTGCTTCGACACAGCTTGTTTACGCGCTCTTATAATTAAGTTCGATTTTACGGCTTATTATTTTTAGCCAATTTTTCTGCCGCTTCTACGCTAAATTTATGATCAACAAGCAATTGCAGAATCTCTTCATTTAAATTATCTGGTGTAGTCATCCAGACCAGCGTATTATTTTGAATAATAAATGTTCTTGGAATGCCAAATGTACCAGATGGCTTAATCCAGTTTTTATGGAAATCGCTTGTCACTTTACCTCCTGAATATCCAATGCGGAAATCCATCATTTTTTCATTTTCGGCAATGAATTCCTTCACTTTATCAAGGTCATCTTCCCACACGTCTTGAGCAATAAAAATAATCTTATTTTTAAATTTGGAGTTCAGTTCACTCAAATGCGGCATGGCTGCAATACAGGGCTTGCACCAAGTAGCCCAAAGCTCAATTAAATAAATCTTATCCTTTTCAAATTTCGTAACAGGCGCTCCCTTAAGCCACTCCACCGTTGGATACTGGTCCACTTTTTCATTCACATCCAAATAGGCAACCTGGGCAGAACTATTAAAGGCACAGAATAAAAGAAAGAGCACTGTTCCAGTCACTTTAGTTATTGTTTTCATGTTTAATTTTTTAGTTTTCATTTTTTCAATATCTGGCAGCCAATTTTAAAGCCTCATAAGCATTCACAATTCCACCACTTATACATACCTCCGTAAACGGCACAATCACGCTAACCTTTTTCTTTTTCACTTGAACATCATGACCAACCTTAACCACAGATTTCATAATGATTTCCTTCACCTGAACGGCGGTTAATTTTGGATAATAAGATCTGATCAGTGCAGCAAGTCCGCTAACCACAGGCGCAGCCATACTTGTGCCATCAAGCGCTTTATAATTTGATCCAGGCATTGTAGAATAAATACCAACACCCGGAGCAAATACATCCACCCTCGTCTTTCCAAAATTAGAAAATGAGGCAACAAGCTTTTCATCATCTTGAGCATTACTTGCGCCAACATTTAACCAAGCCTGTGCAGTGTCCCTGCTATTGGAATAAAATTTATTAGGAAAATAATCACCCTCATTATCTAAATCCAATCCATCATTACCGGCTGCATGGATCAATAAAACATCCTTAGACATCGCATACCGTACCGCCTCATCCACCCGGTCCTTATTTGGAGAGTAACGCTTCCCAAAGCTCATGTTAATAATCCTCGCTCCCTGGTCTACCGCATAGATAATTGCATTCGCCACGTCTTTATCTCTTTCATCTCCATTTGGAATTGCCCTTACATTAATGATTTTAACATGATCAGCTACCCCATCAATCCCGATACCATTATGCCTTACCGCACCAATAATTCCAGAAACATGCGAACCATGACTTGCATCAGGCCCCATCACATCCGTACTCCCATAGGTATTTTCTTTAATATCGCTAATGTGGTCTCCAACCAAATCTCTTGGATCAAAAGACAAATTTAAAGCATAGTCGTACTGCTCTTTCTGGTGTTTTATAACATCACTCAATTGAGTTCTAAAACCTTCCAGGGTAAGCGTAGAATCTTTTTTAAATTCATTCAAAATCATCGCTTTAATAGAGCTTTGAAGTTCTGTTAGTGGAACATAGGACTTTAAATCATGGAGCGTTGGCTTAGATTTTCCAATCTCTTCAAATATCGTATCTGAAGCCAATTTATAGCCGTTCATATAATTAAAACCATCTCTAGCTTGCTGAAATTGCTTACGAAAAAGAGGCAATAACTTTTTGTATACAGTCAGACCATTAGTATCAGTAGGTAAATTATTCAAATCGGGAAACCGTTTCTGGCCAGACCTGATTATACGAGTAATTTCAAGAGTTTCATTATTCACATTTCCTTTGGCTGAGCCTAGAAAACTCCACCCCCACTTCTTAGATGTACGCCATAAATTCGGTTTAAGATCAACATGATTCGTGTCTACCCCACCGTCAATCACAGCTACAATCACCTCTTTACCTTTCTTGCCTTTCAACAACTCAGTATAGGCGCGTTCGGTACTTATTCCAAAAACACCGTTTGTTTGCAAATCCTGATTTTGCCAATTGATTTTTTGCGCATGGACGGTTCCAAATGCGCTACATAACATGATCAAAAAGGTTATTTTTTTTAGTTTCATTATTCAAATTTTAACTGTCGTTACTAGCAATAATTACCCGGCCAATCCACCACTACCTACCCATGGCCTTCTTAATATCACCAACAGGATCTTTTACCAGATCAACCGCACGGATTAAAATTTTTCCTTCTGGTGAAATCAGGTAAGCATGAGGTCCGGCATCCAGAGACACATCATAAGCTTTCATCAGTGAACTCTTTTCATTAGAATCATAAGGCACCAAAGGCATTGTGTCCTTTACATTTATGATATTGCCAGTTATCAAAGCAGATTCTTCCAATACATCCTTCCATACATATTGTGTATTAGGCGTATCGTAGTAAACAGATAAAATAACCAGATTTTGATCTTTAAACTGCCTGCTGATTTTTGTCATTGCAAAAACAAGCGGGTCAAATGGTATAAAGTTCCTTGACCAAAAGAAGAGGAAAACATGCTTACCTTTTAATGAAGAAAGAGAAACTGGTTTTCCTGATAGATCATTTAAAGTAAAATCAGGAGCCGTATTACCTGGAAGGAGTTTTTTGGCGACAGGCAATCGGCTGGTCATTCTTTTCCCCTCTATGCTATTTTTCAACTTGTTAGAAAAGGAGTTAAACTCCGGCTCTACTACATTCGGGTCTACAATTCCATTCTTTTTCCTTGACCACAAGTTAAAAGCAACATAACTATCCGGATGAGATTTAATAAAAGCAGTCTGAATACTCATTTTTTCAGCCATTAATTGCCTTTGCAAACCACTTAATTCCTTTAACTTAACCTGATCCTCTTCTTCCCTTGCTTTTTTTACAAGTTCATCCAATTCACCTCCTTTCTTGCCGATGGGTTTATACAGCTCCATTAAAGCCATAAAGTCAGCCATCGAAGGCCCACCTTTAATATCGGCAGTTAAAAGCGATGAATTTCCGATAACTGTTATACCCGTTGGATCAAGGAAAATTTCCCTGTATTCACCTTTAATCTCCTTGTTAGAAGGAATAAATGTCAGGGAAGCAAATATAGGTTCAAGTATTTGTCCCTTTAATGAAAATTTACCATCTACAACCTTACAGGAATCTACCATATCTGTATGGCTCATATAATATCTTATCGTCATCATTCCCTGCTGGTCCTTTCCAATCTGGCCAGCAATAGAAAATGGGTTCTGGGCCAAAAGCCCCAAAGATGCAGTTAGAAATACAACGAATAATACGCTGCTTTTTAATAATTGTTTTAAGTTCATCGTTTTATAATAAAAAATTAAATACTAAGGATTATCTGACATTCCAGGATTTGCATCAAGTATAGCTTGAGGCAGTCTGAGGGTAAACCGTACCGGTTTTAAATCATACGATTTGGCTATAGTTACCCCATCAGCAGCATACATATAATGCTTATAGTGCTGAGTAGAAAAAATTGGGTCTGTTGAAAGTCTACGCATGTCAAACCAGCGCTGACCTTCGCCCGCAAATTCGCGGACACGTTCGTCTATAATAAACTTTATTAGATCCACCTGGGTACTAACATTGGCTGGTACCTCAGCATCAGCAGCAGACATTCTGTTGATACGAAGCAATTTCAGATCAGCTTTTGCACCTGCCAGATCCTGGGTACGTGCCCTTGTTTCCGCACGCATGAGTATCAGGTCCGACAACTCTATACCAAGATGTGCATACTGGGTATACTTACGCAATAAGCCCCCCGGTATAGGTGTTAAATCTACATGTGTGTTGCTATAAAGCTGCCTTCTCAAATCTGAGGCAGTATAAAGTGCCATTGTTTCTGGTCTCAACACAATCCCACTATTAATTCCAGCCATACTATTTGTTTTCAGCAATACCGATTCCTTATATTTCAGGTAATTGCTACCCGGATAATCTGGTCCAGAGCGGCCAAATGGCAAAAAGTCACCTCCTGGCGCAAATGCTATATTGTAATCATATAAACTGGCCGCTGAAGGGTCATTACCCAAATCAGTAAAAGCTTCATTAAACTGAGCAAGTGCATCCTGATACTGGCCCATGTAAAGATAGACCTTGCCCAGCAAGCCTTTAGCAGCCGGACGGGACATACGCGTGGCAAAAGCACCTTTAAGCGGTAAATTAACAATTGAGGTTTTCAAATCATTAATGATAGATTCATATACCTCTTTTACCGAACTCCTTTTAAAATTTTTCGCATTAATATTGGCTTCTGTAATGATAGGAAACCCAGGATCCGCCGCCGCAGTCGTTTCTTTATATGGATTTCCAAAATAATTAACCATACCCAAATTGATCCAGGCACGCGTAGCCAAAGCTTCTGCCTGCAAAGCCATCCTTTGAGAAGCGGTGCCATCAGAAACACCATTTACTTCATTGATGATCTTATTGCAGATATAGAGATTCTTTAGCCGGTTATCCACGTACATAACCACATCTCCCGGGTTATAAATCACATCCTCCCAGGCAAAAGCCCTTAGATTTGAAATGTTTGAGTTTTGAAAATAAGACTGTTCAGCCGCCAGCTCATCTCCCATCAACATAGTCAGGTCCCCATCAGTCATCTGGTAGAAACTCGCATTGTTCATTAACAGATCATAGTCTTTCAAACTGCTGGCAATTAACTTCCCTTTGGGAACTACTTCAAGAAAGTTCTTTTTGCAGGAAACAAAGAAAAACACCATTAAGAGTAATCCTGATACCTTATATAAATTTGTTCTCATATTCTTAAGTTTTAAAAAGTAATATTGGTACTAATATTATAAGAATGACGAAATGGAGGTTTGGTAACAATCCCCGAATTCAAATCTATAGCTTCGGGATCAATACCTCTGTCATTTGCCTTCCAGACCATAAAATTGGTAACCTGGAAAGAAAGACTTGCCGATTTTATTTTAACCTTTCTCAATAAGTTTTCTGGCAGGCTATACGATAAAGTTATGTCACGGATCTTAGCATAAGATGCGCTGACAACATTAATATCAGCCTTGGTATAATAGTCCGTATTCCTTCTAAAGGAATCAAAACCTGCTACATAAGAAGGTATATTGGTGAATTTCTCATCTCCTGGTTGTTTCCATCGGTTTAAAAAATCTGTAGTCAGATTCCCACCAAAAGAGCTCAGCGACTGGGTCACCCTACCCGTATAGACTTGATTGACATCTGCACGCATCACATGCCCCAGGTTATAGATCATATTGACCGAAAGGGAAAGAGCTTTATAATTAAATGTATTCCCCAAGCCACCGCTAAAAGATGGAATAGTAGAACCGCTATAGACCAGATCTTCTACTTTCTCAGCGTATGGAGTACTATTAATTGTGCCATTTGCAAGCTTAATCATTGGGTCGCCTTTCTCGTTTAAGCCTGCATACACATAAGAAAATAAAGGCTGGATTTTATATCCAATCAGAAATGGCATACCTAACAGCCAGGAATTAGGGGTATTTGACCGTGGGTCTGCCTGGCTATAAGAAACCAGCATGCTCTTATTATGAGCAAAACTAAAGCTCGATGACCAACTGAAATCCCTCTTTTGCATGTTCACACTGCGAAGTGACAATTCTATTCCCTTATTATCAAGTCTTCCAATGTTACCCTGTGTCCTGTTAAACCCAGTTAGAGGGTCAACATTTACATCGCCAAGCATATCAGTAGTTTTCTTGCTATAAACATCAATACTACCGCTCAGTCTCGACTTTAAAATTGAAAAATCAAGCCCCAGATTTATCGTCGCCGTTGACTCCCAGCTCAGTTTATTATTTTTTGGCAATACATCTAAATAATTACCGGCCAATGGCAACTGATAAAAATAAGGCGATGTAAGAACGTCCCATTGCGTGCCGCTACCGGTAAAAGGAGAATTTCCGGTTATTCCATAGGTTGCTCTTACAGCCAAAGCATCTATCCAACTTGTTTTATTCAGAAAATCTTCTCGATGAAGATTCCATTTCCCCCCCAAACTCCATGTTGGTTTGTTTTGTGCAGATTTATCAGATCCAAACAGTGCACTGTGATCAACTCTCCAGCTACCATCAATACTATATTTCCCGTTCATGGTATAATTAAGCAAAGCAAAATAAGAAGTAAAACGACTTGTATTTTCATAAAAAGCAGTACTATTACCCCCAGAAAGATAGCCGCCACCAGTTACCGTATCAGGTATATATATATTTGTAGTTGGTGGCGTAAAGTAGGTTAGCAAATGCTCATCATATCCAAGAAAAGTAGTAGAAGTACTTCTGCTAACCTGTTCTCTTGCTTCCTGTCCAAACTGTAGGTTCAGCTGATCTTTTCCAGATCTTAAAGAAGTGGTATAAGCCAATTGATTTCGCAATGTCCAGTTTTGGTCCTCATAGTTAGCCTCCACATAAGTTCCACCATCGACAGGGAGATAATAAATTGGTACTGAACCCACAGTAGGCGCAACAGTAAGATTAACAAGGTTTGTCCGTAAGTTATAATTACTGTGATCAGTATAATCTTTAAGACTGCCTGGGGCTTTCTGAAGACCATAGTTCCCAATAAAACTTAGTCCCTTAAACAGTTGCAACTGAACTGAACCTGACAAATTGATGTGAAGGTTACTCAGCTTGATATTTCTAGAATTGAGCTCATCTAACGGATTGTAGTCTAGACTGATCTGGCTTCTTTGCTCATAATCTTTACGTATCGATTCAGAAAGAGACTGAATATAGGGCATAGAGATATTATTACCATTACTATCTTTGAACAACTGATATGGAAGAAAATTGCTGGTTACATTCAAACTATTCAATTCAGTGGATTTACTCGTGCCAAGGGTTGCTGAAAGAGACAGCTTAAGGCGTTTAATCGGGTTATACTCCTGGTTTAGGGTAATACGATAAGTCTTGTCTCCTTTTCCAATGGTAGAAGACTTCGTATCGGCATACGCAGCGGAAGTATAAAAAGAATATAAGTTCGTGCCTCCGGATATAGAAATTGTATGGTTTTGTGTCACCCCGTTCTGGTACAATAAATCAAGAATTTGGCCTGTATTATTTATAGAAGCCAAGCTATCCATACTTTTATTAAACTGGCCCTCCGTAATTTTCCCGTAAAACTTATTATATAAAATCTGTTCATGTGGTGCAATACCAGAATAAGATAAAGATTGAAGGGGGTATTGAACCGGATCAAAAATTTCTTTAACAGATTGTATATATTGTGCACTATTCATCTGTTTTCCAGACTTTAGATCAGGTTTACCCTGAAAATTAAAAGAACCGCTGTAATTGATATTTAGTGTCCCGTTCTTCTTAGCTTTTTTGGTATTGACCACAATAACACCATTAGAAGCTCTCGCACCCCAAATTGCCGCCGCCGCCGCATCCTTCAACACCGTAATATCTTCAATATCATCTGGATTAAACTGGTTGATATTGGTCACAGGTACACCATCTACTACATACAACGGAGAAGTATCCAATGTGATACTTGATTCACCCCTTATCGTACTTTTACGTGTCGTTTTTCCATTTGGCATAAACCCATTTTCACTCAGATCTGAGCCTGGCCCGTTTTTAATCACCAGTCCTGGCACCAAGCCCTCTAAACGGGTAATAATATCCATTGTTCCTGTCCTGCTTTTAAAGGTTTGCATATCCGGCTTAGAAAATGAACCTGTTGCCCGTTCTTTTTCTATATTCTGATAACCAGTGGATACTATTGAAATTTCATCAAGTTTGTTAACTTGTGTTGATAACGTGATTTGAAATTCTCTTTTACCATTTACCGGAACCATTTTTTTCTGATATCCAACATAGGATACAACAAGCCAGCCATCAACTGGAATCCAGCCTAAAGCGAAATTACCATATGCATCAGATCGGGCTTGGATTCCTGTGCCTTCCAAAGAAACAGATGCCCCTGCAACAGGCTTACCTTGATCATCTCTAATACTACCACTAATTTCAATAGAGGAGCTATTTCCGTTACCTGGTATATCAGTAGTTGTTATCTTCCTGGTTATACCCACTGAATTTTTACGAATGGTATAAGTTAATGGCTGCTGCCGAAAAATCAGCGGGAGCACTTCTGTTAAATCGGCATTGGTTACTTTAACCGTCACGGGTTTCGAATCAGCAAGCATACTTGAGGTTACAATAAAGCTTACCCCTGTTTGTGCCTTGATCTTTTTCAAAACCTGCTTTAACGGAGCACTGGTTTCATTAAGCGTGATTTTCTTCTGTTGAGCAAAACTGGCCGTATGGACATGAAGAAAGATCATGAACAATAAAACCTGGATATAGCTCAGTGGTATACGCTTCCTTTTTATGTATTTTGTGTACATTTGAGTTTGGTTTGGTTGATTAATAGTTGTTAGCGTAATAATTTATTGATTTCTCAAACCTTAGTCAGTTCCGATGGCCTTCTGGACTGACTCATTTAAGTCTACAACATTCTTGGTTTATTTTGTTACAATAATTTTCCTCCCTTCTATTTTAAAGTGAACAGCACTCGTTAACTCCAGAAGTTCAAGAACTTCTGTTATATCTTTTTCCTTCAAAACATTTCCTTCAAAACGCTCTTTCGTTATTGGCCCTTGGTACTCAATTTCTACGTTATACCATCTTGACAAAATTCTCATAACTTCTGTTATAGACTCGCCATTAAAAATAAACTCACCGTTTTTCCAGGCCACCGCAGCTTCAAGGTCAGCTTTTGCAAGTTTTATTCTGCTGGCACGAACAATTGCCTGTTCTCCAGGTTTAAGAATCTTTTGCTCATCAGCTGTACCTATACGAACAGAGCCCTCAAGCAAAGTAGTTTTTGCTACTTCTTCATCTGCATAAGAATTCACATTAAAATGTGTACCCAATACTTTTACTTCCTGCCCTTTACTTTCCACAATAAAAGGATGTGCGTTATCCTTTGAAATTTCAAAATAAGCTTCGCCTTCGAGCCTCACCCTGCGTTCTCCACGTGCCATCAGACCAACAGAGTAGGTCAAACTCGAAGCAGCGTTTAAATAAATCAGGGAACCATCGGGCAAATGCACCTGATAATTTTCTCCATTAGCAGTAGATAATGTATTCATTTTATCCAGGTTAAGAGCCGATCCCTTAACTTCATACACCAATTGACCATTTGCAGATTTTGTAATAACTACACCAGCCTCCTGTGCGAGTTTTCCATTTACAACTTCAGATAACTTAATTTTTTTTCCACTGGCAAGCGTAAGGGTTGCTCCAACTTTTCCAGGAGTTACCGCATTGTAGCCCTCCATCGATGACGGATTAGCCAGCTTATATTTGAAAAATATCAAACCGACACTGATCACCAGAAGAATCGCAGCTGCTACAGCAATACGGCGAGGCCAAAGCTTTTTAATAATTTTCCTTGATTGACTTTTTTGATGATCAAAAATATGATTGAGGATATTTTGTTTTCTTACCAGGTTAAGCTCGTCATTAGGAATAAGAATCTCACTATCATAGGCATTCGGAAATGATCGCTCCAGTTCAATTTGATAAGCTGGGTCCAAAACATAAGACCATAGCTCTTCGTTCTCCTCTTTTGTAATAGATTGATCGAAATAACCCAGAAGTAATATTTCCAGCCTTTCCTTTGATTTTCCCATCAGTGTTAATTTTTAATTAAGATTTTCCTAACTATTTAATCACATTGACACCAATAAAAAAGAATACGCTTAGTTCAATTCTTATTAAATACCAAAATAAAACTAAAGCACTGATAATCAACAATATTATTTAAACAAAACTGAAAATAAAATTGGATAAGCCAATGCATTTTTCTTAAAATGCTCCCTGATATTTTTTAAAGCCTGTCCCATATGCGCTTGAACAGTACGGCTCGATATATTTAATTTAGCAGCAGCCTCCTCATATTTCATCCCCTCAACATGACACAAGGTGTATACCATACGCTGCTGAGGTGGAAGATTTTCTATGGCCTGATTTAATATTCTGTTACTGTCATTATAATCCAAAAGTTCAGTCGTAGATTCATCCGATTCTCTAGCATGAACTTTAAGCTCATGAGTTGATTTTGCATCCTGCGCAAGTTTTCTGATCACATTTAAGGAATGATTGCGGACAACCCGATTAAGATAAGCTCCAAAACTCTCTATTTCACTCAGCTTTTCCCGCCCAATCCAAATCTTTAAAAAAACATCCTGAACAATTTCTCCGGCAAGATCATCTGATCTAGTAAGTTTCTTTCCATATAAATAAACATACCGCTGATAAAAATCAAAAATTTCAGTAAAAGCACGCTGATCCCCCCCGGCAATTTCAACCAACAATCTATTTTCATGTTCAATGGGCTTTGGTGCCATAGCAATATAGTCTTACGCTATAAATTTATAGATATATAAACGACAAAACCAAATTTCCTTTTTTTCAAAGCCATCCCCTCTATTATAAAATTCATCAGTCTTTTTCTACCAGCCGCTCCCATTGAATGCAATCAACAAAATCATTGGGGTTCTTTTAAAAATGAACCCCAATGATTTTCTATCGTTTTCCTTCTATTGAAGACAATTGAATCAGATAAGTAAAAACTGTAGGCTTAGCATAAACAATGTATTGCTCAAGTGGCTTAGGACCACAGCCCCAGGAGCCTACACCTAAAGTTTTATCACTAATGCACAATACAGTACCCTTACTTTTAGGTAAGTCAATCCGATATTCAACATTTTGCATCTCTTCATCACTATAAGGAAGCGCCGAAACCTGGAGTAAACCAGTATCCCTTTTGATGGTCAGCATTGTATTGTTTTTTGTCCTTAGTTCAGCCCAACGGATATCCTCATGATTCCCACATTCCATTGGTTTTTCATAAGGAGTAAGCTGCTCTTTAACCGTGCTGGAATAATAACCAATATCAAAAGCACTCTTTCTATCCGCATAGTTTTCCATAGGCCCACGTCCAAAGTACTTAAGCTGATCAAAACTCTCATCAAGAAACATCCTTACGCCCATTCTGGCAAGCACAACACTGGGATCACTAAACGAAACACTGTTTATCGCTTTGATTGATCCATTACCAGAAATTGTATAAACCGTTTCCTGATGTATTAAAAATTTTGTTTTGCTGGTACCGGTCAGAACCACTTTAATTTCAATCTTGCCTGGAGATAATTGTTTAGATTTTACATCATCCGTCTTCCACTTGATTTCTTTAAGACCATTTTTCTCCCAGATTTCATCAGCCCACATATCATCAATTCGATGCGGCGCCCTCCATAAGTGAAGTCTTGGGCCCCCATCCTTTTGCAGGATATTAACATGGTCTTTTTCGAGTTTTGAAAAAGTACCAATTTCCTTGTCAAATTCAATCTTAAAATTATTACCACCTATTGTGATTGTTTTTTCTGCATCCACATAATTCACCGGCTGTAATTCAGACGGATCCGCAGCAAGAACTGGTGATTTAACAGGCAATTGCAATTGTTTATCAGCAATTTCAAAACCTTTTTTAGCCCATAACTCATCAGTCGTTGTAGCAAAAGCAACCCTAAGAAAATACTCTGCCCCTGCCTTCGGACGGCCCACATGATAAGGCAGTTTAACATTAGCTTCCTCCCCTGGTTTCAACCTAATTGAGCCAAGCAAACCCGAAGAAATGATATTTCCATTTTCGTAAAGTTTCCAGTTGCCCTGAAAACCACTGAGATCAATAAACTGATATCTGTTTTTTATACTGATAATCCCCTTTTCAAGATCAACACCTTTAATCGTAATCCATTGATAAGCATGCTTCAACTGAACAAAATTTGGCTTGGGAGAGCGATCAGAAAAAATAACCCCTTTATGAATAAAATACTTATCATTAGGAACCTCACCAAAACCACCCCCGTATGCAATGATCGGATGACTAGGATCACGCCTGTTCCATAAACCCTGATCCTGCCACTCCCAGATACACCCACCCAAAAGTGAAGGATATTTATCGAATAGATCATTATACTCATCTACCGCCCCCATCGAGTTAAACATAGCATGTGCATATTCACAAAGGTAAAATGGTTTGGTTAAGCTCTGATCTTTCGCATTGTTCTCCAATTCATAGATATCAGTATACATCCGACTGTCAATATCAGCAGGATTATCATTTCCTATACCAAATCCTTCATAATGAACGGGACGACTGGAATCAATAGACCTAACCGTTTGCAATGCGGCCCTAAAGTTAGACCCACCACTTCCACATTCGTTTCCTAAAGACCAGATGATTACAGAAGGATGGTTTTTAAAACTCTCCACATTCGCAACATTCCTGTCAATAATAGCGGCTTTCATTCTAGGTTCTTCATTAAACTGATCCCAGGCGCCGTGACACTCTAAATTGGCTTCTGCAAGTACATAAAGGCCGTATTGGTCACATAGCTCATACCAAAGCGGATCATCCGAATAATGGCAGGTACGCACATGATTACAATTCGCCTGTTTAATCAGTTCAATATCTCTGATCATTTGCTCTTTGGTAATCGCATGGCCAACCTCTGGCCAATGCTCATGACGGTTCACCCCTTTTAACTTAACAGCTACACCATTTATAGTGAATAAACGACCTTTAATTTCAATGTTTCGAAACCCTGTACGGGAAGAAATAGTTTCCAGCACCTCACCATTTCCTTTAATGTTCACAACAGTTGTATAAAGCTTCGGCGTTTCGGCAGTCCATTTCACTGGATTGCTAACTGGAAAATTCACATGCACAGTAACTTCTTCCCCAGGTTGTAAGGCCGGAATCACTCCCATGCCTTCTGATCCACCAACCGCAGCAGTTCCATTGTAAAGCGTAGCAACCAATTGTCTCGCTTTAATGGCAGTGCTGCCATAATTTTTAATTTTAGCAGCAACAGACACCTGTGCATTCTTAAAATTTTTATCCAGGTCTGCTTTGATAAAATAGTCGCGAATATGTTCATCGGGGCTGCTCCAAAGCGTAACATTACGGAAAATACCGCTCAAACGCCACATGTCCTGGTCCTCCAAGTAACTGCCTGTTGTAAAACGGTATACCTCTACGGCCACCATATTTTTTCCAGGCTTTACATATTTAGTAATGTCAAATTCTGCGGCATTACGGCTGTTCACACTATATCCCACCTTCACTCCATTTACCCAAATAAAGAAACCAGCATCAACTCCATCAAAAGTGATGAACACCCTTCTTCCCTTCCAATCATCAGGCACTATAAAATCCCTGCGGTAACTCCCAACAGGATTCCTCTCATTATAAGCCGTATACCTTACCGGTGGCGTGCTCATTACCTTAGGAAAGTCCTTTTTGAAGATATAGGTATAATTACTATAGTAAGGCGTACCATACCCTTCCACCTGCCAGTTAGATGGAACTGGAATATCTTTCCATCCGGAAACATCATAAGAAGGTTTATAAAAATCTTCAGGACGTTGCTGTGGCCATGATACCCAATTAAATTTCCAGGGCCCATTCAGACTTTTACTCCATGTCGAAGCATAACGGTTACCAGTCAATGCTTCTTTTAAGTCGCCATATGGCATTAAGGTAGCATGTGCCTTTTCTTTGTTGATGCCCAAACATTCCGGATCTTCTATCTCACGGGGTACCGCAGCACCTTTTAAGGTATCATTAATCCCATTCCTTTTCAGTCCGGCTGCACCAGCCGGACTGAAAAAAGAAGATAATAAGAGCAAAAGCAATAAAAATTTGGGCACCGGTTTCTTTAAATTAAAATAATTCATGTTTTATTTGTGTGTGTTAAAAATACATTTTATGCTATAAGGAATATCCTGTCAATCAA
>NZ_JAVTSQ010000009.1:0-390076 GCF_032678445.1 Pedobacter nutrimenti | reverse complement strand
ATTATTTTACTAAAAAAAATTATTGACTACCACCGCCGTTATCTCCGTTTCCTCTCCTTTTTTCCATCGCGGCTTTTCTTTCTGCTTTTAAAGCATCATAAGCTTTTTTCTGATCATCAGTTAATAAGGCCGTAATTTTAGCATCACTGTCTGACATGATACCTGCAACTTTGGTTTTCATTGCGCCCTTGTCTTCTTTACTGTCTTCCCAAGCTTTGTTCATTTGTGTAGCCTGATCAGTGTAAATGGCCAGTACTTTTGTTTTCTGATCGTCATTCAGACTCAATTTTTCAGCCAGTCTGTCTGTAGATTTTTTAGCTCTTTCAGCCGGATCCGCCATTTTACGGCCGCCTTGTGCGTTTGCAAAAGTGATTACACTAAATAACAAACAGAAGATCATCAATAACTTTTTCATAATTTTTCTTTTTTTTAGTTTTAATGTTGCTGAAATCTCCTTATCGGGATTCCCAATGTATGTGTTTTGTAATTGTTTAGAGGAAAAAAGATACACAGGGTTTAATCCCAAATTGTAATTAATTTGTTGCAGAAAAAAAAGAAAGATGTTGACTGATTTTATTTGCCGGAATCGACGGCAGAAGGATTTTCATCAAACCACTTCTCTTGTACCCGAAGTACTTTTTCTATGACATCCCGAACAGCCATGCGCCCGCCCTTTTGCGGAGATATATACATAGATATGGATTTGATCTCTTCAACAGCATCTGCCGGACAGGTGGGCAGGCCAACCCTTTTCATCACTTTATAATCAGGGATATCATCACCCATATAAAGCACCTCAGCATCTGTGATCTGATGCTGATGAAGGAAATCCTCGTAGACTTTAACTTTATCGGATACCCCCAAATGAACATGTTTAATTCCGAGGCCATCAAAGCGTTTTTGCATGGCTGCACCGCTGCCACCGGAAATGATACAAACCTGATAGCCTTTTTTGACGGCCAATTGCAGGGCATAACCATCTTTTATATTAAATGTGCGCAAAAACTCTCCGCTATCAGTTGCTAAGATATCGCCGTTGGTTAATACACCATCTACATCGAAGATGAAGGTGCTGATCTCTTTGAGTTTTTGCAGAAACATCGTTTAATCCTGGTTATCTCTCCATTCATAAACCCAGGCAGACTGGATTTGCTCCAGATGGCCTTCATTACTTTCTTCTCTGGTTCCTTTAAAATTAGGCAGTTCCAGTACCCACTCTATCAATTCTGTAAAGCGGATGCGGTAGATTTTCGCCTCGTTAAAATCATCACCAAACTTTTCATACAGCTCCTGAGCTATATCTTCATGGTCGTTCCAGTAAATCGGAAGCGCAAATTTATCTTGCATAAATGGTTGTTTCTATTTGATTAATGGCCTAAAAACTCTGATTGGTCTGGTATGGTTACCTCTATATCTCCATCAATGACTACACATTGGCAGCCCAGCCTTGAGGTGATCCTTGGACGAACAGCCCTGTCAATGAAATCTTCTTCTTTATCAGAGATTTCCTGGATATTGTCCATTCCTTTGGTCACATACACGTGGCAGGTACTGCAACCGCATACCCCACCGCAATTGTGCTGTAATTCTATTCCATGGTCAAGGCAAGCATCCAGTACCGATTCTCCACCGGTAATAGGAAGTTCAATTGGATCTTTACCTTGTTCTTCAAAATTTATTCTTAATTTAAAAATACTCATAATGTGTGTCAAAAATAAGAAGCAAAAACGGCAATTCGGTTATAGATATGTTTTTTTAATGCTTTTGCTTAGTGTTTTATAAATTTCTGCCAGTTCAGGCATGTTCTGCAGTAATTCCAGGTGTTTTTCCAGGGTTTGTTTGTCGTCACGAACGGCCGGTCCTGTCTGTACATCATAAGGCAAAGCTGTCTGTACTTTTTCCGCTGTTTCCAGGATCAATGGCCTCAGCAAATCAAAACTCAGTTCGTTCTGCTGCAGGATTTGCTGCCCCAGATGGTAAAGATGATTGGTAAAGTTACAGGCAAATACTGCCGCCAGGTGCAGCAGCTTCCGGTCTGCACTGCTCACTTCGTATATCAGGGGGCTGATGGCTTTTGCAATTTCTTTGAGCAAAACCTGGCTCTCCGCTGTTCCGGCTTCAATACATAAGGGTATTTTGCTAAAGTCGACAGCTTTACTTTTAGAAAAAGTTTGCAGTGGATAAAGCACCCCAAAATGCTTGGTCGCAGCGGGTTTAAATACATCGATGGAGGTTGCCCCGGAGGTATGGACAATAAGCCCCCAGACACCTTTTAAACTGTCTGCTATTTCAGCAATAGCATCGTCCTTAACAGCAATGATATATAGATCTGCGTTCCTGTCTACATCTTTAAGCTTGTCTGTTGCTGTTGCTCCTGTTTGCACGGCAAGTACCTCTGCATGGCTTAAAGTCTTACTCCAGATCTGCAGAAGTTCGGCACCCGCCGATTTAAAAGCCAGAGCCATATGTGTGGCTACATTTCCGGATCCCAGACAGACTATTCTCATCTTAAAGGTTTTAGTTCTTTTTTCCTCCTTAAAATAGAAATAAAGAATCCGACAACCATCACAATAGTTCCCACCCAATATAAATTGATATATGGGAACTCTATAGATTTAAATACGACCCAGTCTTTAGCTTGTTGTGGTTTTTCGTACACCTGAAGTTCTACTTTCTTCTGATCAGGAATGATTTTGGTAAACCTGACACGAAGGCCAAGTTCATCAATATTCCTTGCAAAATCGAAAGTATTATTACCTTTCACCAGGAACAGCGGCTCTGTTTTATAGATTTTTCCGTTCAGGTTAATTTCCAGTGGCAAACCAACAGCTACGTCTTTGGCATCCAGTTTAAGATCTTTAGCCACAGGTTTAAAGTTCAGGTTCTGAACGGTAATTACCCCACTACTGGTATGGATCGTATCACCGGTACTTACGTTCAGTACCCGTGGTGCTTTATAGTTTTCTTCCTCTGAATGTCCGTCGTGACCTGCATGCGCTGCCTGTTTATCTGGCGCACTGGTAATATGGGTGTAGATATCAAAAGTCAGGTAGTGTTTGGTATCCGGAGAGGCAATCAATCCCATCTTTTCATTCACCTGAACATGTGGGTTCAAGTCGAAATCTTCTTTAATGGCTCCGGTCTTTTCGTCCATCACTTTAAAATTCAGCTTATAAAAAGTATTGGGCGCAACGGTTGTATCACTTACATAGGTAACCGTATACCGGCCCATCTTTTTAGGCTCATTTCTATACAAAACAATGTTCTGACCCGGTTTCTCTACTTTTTCAAAGTCCTTTACCGGAATGAAATTCGTATCGTTGATCGAGATCGGTTTGCTGGTCGCAGCAGCAACTAAAGCCCCAAGCAGCAATAAGGCAAATCCCACATGGGCCACCGCAGCTCCAACCAGTTTACCCTTACCTCCAAAGCCCTGCACAACGACACGGGCATTAGACAAGATGGCAAATACACAGCTAAAGCTCAGCAGAATATACATCAGATTATTATAAACATTTGTTACCCAAACAAACAACGCGGTCACCACCAGGGAAATGATGATGGATGCAATCAGGCTGCTGTAGAATTTACGGGTATCTGTTCGCTTGTACTTCAGGAACTGTGAGAAACCAGATATAATAGTCACCAGAATGGCAAAAGGTGCCTGCCATTGGTTATAATATTTAATAGCGTCTATTGGAGGTGCGAAATTGGTTCCAAAAGCTTTATTGAATACGGGAACTGAGGTAGAGAAAATCACCTGGATACAAGCTACTGTAACAACCAGGGCACCGATAAACATCCAGAACTCCCTGGAATAGGTTTCCTCATCTTTATTGGTGATCGGCAATTCTTTCCATCTGGAGATCAGCAGGTAGACGGGAATGGCCAGGAAAACCACGTTATACAGGATCAGATGTCCAAACATGCCCAGGTCAGTGAAGGAGTGCACCGAGGTTTCACCCAAAATACCACTTCTGGTTAAGAAGGAGGCATACAATACGAGAATAAAGCTCAGCAGGACCAGAACTATTGCTGTAAAAAAGGCATGTCCGGTATTCTTGTAAGCGATCATCACGTGTACACCACCGATGAGCATGAGCCATGGAATCATCGAAGCATTTTCTACAGGATCCCAAGCCCAGAAGCCGCCAAAATTCAGTGCCTCATAGGCCCAGAAAGACCCCATGATAATACCTGTTCCAAGGATCATACAGGCAAATAAAGCCCATGGCATAGCTGGTTTAACCCAGTCTTTATATTTACGCTGCCATAGTCCGGCAACGGCATAAGCAAAAGGAACTACCATACTCGCAAAACCAAGAAAAAGGGTTGGCGGATGGATGACCATCCAGTAATTTTGCAGCAATGGATTTAAACCGCGCCCGTCGGTAATGAATTTAAGGTAATTCTTGAAATTTTCAGGGTTAGCAAAAACAACTGGTGCCATGTCTTTCAGGTTCACCGCATCCCTGAGCAGGATGAAAGGTGAACTTCCGATACGTTCACCGAAAATCTCTACCCCCAACAACATAGATGTTAAAAAGGCCTGAGAAAAAGCCACCACAGTCATCACCCCATTTTCCCAGTTTTTAGCTTTCCTGATCAGTATAACACCCAGCAGAGATTGCCAGAATGCCCAAAGCCAGAAGCTTCCCTCCTGTCCTTCCCAAAAGGCAGAAACAATATAATAAACAGGTAAAGCTTTTGAAGAATGGAAATAAACGTAATAATATTCATTAAAATGATTCAGGATCAGATAAAACAAAGTTGAACCTATACCAATAACACTCAGCCAGTTGATGACAAAAGCAATCCTTCCTAAACGTTGCCAGGATTTTTGCTCTTCTGGTTCTTTATTTTTTACGGCAAAGAAATAAGATAATGCTGAAAGCAAAGAGGCTGAAAACGCCAGAACAATAAGAAACTGCCCGATCTTGCCGGGAAGGAGGTTTTCTCCAACAAATTGTATATCCATTAAATGTGTTAGTTGTATTGTTTTACTTGTCCGTCCCGCTTCACTTCCACAAGGTTATCATTGTATTTGGAAGGACATTTCATCAATATTTTAGAAGCGTAAAAAGTATCGTTCTTCATTTCCCCGATGAGGACAAGTTTTTCGGATCTTTCAAAATCCTGAGGTTTGGCACCATTATAAACTACTTTATTCACCTGTCCTTTAGAATCTTTCATATAAAAAGCAAAGTGATTGGCATCTTTTTGTGCATCATAGTACATGCCTTTGTTTTTTTCCCAGTAGCCCATTACATGGAATTCTCTGGCATCTTTAGCGGCTTCTGTAAAGGTCGAATAATTACTGGTGTCAGCATTTAAGCTTACCAAAAACCCCACACAAATTGCGATTGTGATTAAGCCTATAATTGCACTTTTTCTCATGGATACTTACCTGTTAAAAGAATAACCACAAATATAAAAAATATACCCGCCTAATCACTTTGGAAAGCCCTCTATTCCAATTGATGACATTTTATTGATAGTTCTCTGACAAAAAGTAAACAATAAAAAACAATGCCGCTTCAATGAAGGTATTCAGACCGGACCAAAGAAGGCACATGGCTTCTCATTTTTAAGACTTTAGGTTTGGAAACACGGCGGATATAGGGTTCCCAGGAATGTGCTCTGTAATAATCCTGGTGCGCCATTTCTGCAGGATAAAATACCTCAAAAGGTTTTAATTCGGTAACCAATGGATCTGCATAGTAATGGCTTTGCTCTACTTTATCCATCACAACTCTGATGGTCTTATATTCTTGTGGGGAACGGTAAAAGGCAATTGACCGGTAATCAGAGCCAAGATCTGGGCCCTGCCCGTCCATTTGAGTTGGGTCATGCGCGTAAAAAAAAGCGGAAACCAATTGCTCATAACTAATTACAGAAGGATCGTAATAGACCTGCACACTTTCTGCATGACCGGTATTTTTTGCGGAAACAGCAGTATAATCCGGATTTCTGGTCTGCCCACCTGCATATCCGCTAATCACTTTATGTACACCTTTGAGTTCCAGCATGCATTCCTGCATTGCCCAGAAACAACCTCCGGCAAAATCGGCTACCTTTTCATTTCTCTGAGGTGCCGGGAGGACGGCAAACCCGTTGCGGCTTTGCAAATGTTGAGTATCTGAGGTGCAGCCTCCCAGAAAAAGCAAGGCAGCAATCATAAAAAGGAAGTCTGGTCTCATGTTTCTTAAATATACGAAAGCTGACAGGGGAAGATCCTCATACTTGTGTAATAAAAAAAAAGCCGTAGCGGGATTCCGCTACGGCTTTTTCTATCGGTTCAAGACCTGATTATGGCCAGATACCTAAATTCATATAAGAAACAGCAATTTTGTCGATTGAACCAACAAAAGCAGCTGTTCTTAAAGTTTGAACACCTGGTTTAATCATTAAAGTCTCTCTGATCTCATGGTAAGAATGGATCATGGTATCCTCCAAACCTGAATTCACCAGCTCTAACTCAGAAGCACCTTTAACCAGCATAGAACGGTGTTCCGCAGGGATGCTTTTTCCAGTTAATGTTTCCAGTGTATTGATCAGGTTGGCATTGGAATTTTCTGCATAACGGTTTTCCATACGTCCAAAAGCGACGTGAGAAAGGTTTTTCAACCATTCAAAGTAAGATACAGTTACACCACCCGCGTTGCAATACATATCCGGGATGATGATACCGCCCATTTCAGTGAAGATGGCTTCTGCTTCCGGAGTAGTTGGTCCGTTCGCGCCTTCTGCAATGATTTTAGCTTTGATATTTCTGATATTTTCTTCTGTGATCTGGTTCTCTAAAGCAGCAGGAACCAAAATATCGCAAGGTTGTTCCAAACCTTCCATTGAATTTTTAAATTCTTTGGCACCAGGGAAACCAAGGATGGATCCTGTCAGCTTACGGTGTGCAAATACTTCGTCAATGTTTATTCCATTTTCGTTGTAGATGGCACCTTCGAATTCGCAAAGTCCAACGATGGTTGCACCAAATTCTGCAAGGAATTTACCGGAATGGTAACCTACGTTACCTAAACCCTGGATAATTACTTTTTTATCGCCTAGGCCTGCCTTCAGACCGATTTTCTTCATGTCTTCCGCTACACTTACACATTCTCTTACGGCATAAGCTACACCACGGCCGGTGGCCTCTTTACGGCCTCTGATTCCGTGTAAAGCAATAGGCTTACCGGTAACGCAACCTAAGGCATCCAGCTGTCCCGGATTCATGGTCATATAGGTATCTGCGATCCAGCTCATTTCACGCTCACCGGATCCATAATCTGGAGCAGGAACGTCGATACCAGGACCGATAAAGTTCTTTTTAATTAATTCTGTAGTATAACGACGGGTAATGTTCTCCAGTTCCCCTGTTGTATAGTTTTTTGGGTTGATTTTGATCCCTCCTTTTGCGCCTCCAAAAGGTACGTTAACGATGGCGCATTTGTAGGTCATTAAAGCCGCCAGTGCCATTACCTCATCTTCGTTTACCATATCGCTGTAACGGATACCACCTTTGGTTGGGCTCATATGGTGAGAGTGCTCTACACGCCAGGCGTCAATAACTTCAAATCCGTTTCCTCTGCGAATTGGAAACTGGAAACGATACACACTGTTACAAGCTTTGATTTGGGTAAGTAAACCTTCCGGATGGGAGGTGAATTGTGCGGCACTGTCAAAATTTTTACAAACATCTGTAAAAAAATTGGTCTCGTTTGCTGTATTAGCCATTATTTGTTTTTTATGAATTTGAAATAAGTTCTTATTCTTTGGTGCAAAATTGCATTAAAAAAAGTGATTAATGCAAATAAAAAACGACTTAGTGTATGCACAACACCACAGCTAAGATGCAGCAAAAACTGGCCTTAAACAGTTTAAAATTAGTTTTTACCAGTAGATTTTTTTTCAATTTTTTTTAATCTGCGATCCAGCGAAAACAGATAAAACAACAATCCTACCAGGATAATCACGATACAGAGCACGACAACGTATATTTTTCCATTGCTACGCAGTACATCAGCCATCTCTACACTATCTGTCTGAGCAAACAGCTGTACTGAACTGAACAAAAGGGCAAAAGCCACTATAAACTTCTTCATGTTATGAGTTTTGTTGGTTTTCTATGGAACGGATTCTAAAACGAATTGTATAAATCCAGTAACCGATGATGGACCAGCCAATAAAGGCCGGATACAATACCATCCGCATTCTCTCATCGAGATCATACTTATTAAATCCCGGATTTCCGCCATTACCCGGATGCAGAGAATCTGATAGCCTTGGTAAAACCAGGATCAGTACAATCATCATTGGGAAAGCGAAAATATTATAAATAGCGGAGATCTTGGCCCTTTTTTGCTGCTCATCAATCGCGTTCCTTAAAATCAGATAGGCAAAATACAAAAGGATGGCCACAGCGGTAAAATTCTGTTTAACGTCAAAACTCCAGTACTGGCCCCAGGTATATTTGGCCCAAAGAGAGCCGGTGACCAGCCCAAGTAAACTGAAAACCACACCGACATTCACACTCTCCACTGCCCGCAGGTCATCGGCCTGGTCGCCGGTCAGTAAATGTTTAATGCTATAAAAAACGGATATGGAAAAAAGTGTCAGCATGGCAAACCACATAGGCACATGAAAATAGAGGTTCCTGATGGTCTCATTTAAAATTGGCAGATGGGGCACGCCCAACAGTAAACCGGCCACTGTTGTATATATAACAATTACAGATCCTAAGATCTTCCACCAGCTTTTGTACATAAATCCGTTCATATTTAATCGCGCCAAAGGTAAGGAAATAACAATAAAGATGCACAAATGGCCATTACATTAATCATCAGCAAGATACCGATCTCATCCAGGCTCACACTTCTGTCCAGCCCGTCAATGGCATTCTTTGCCAGCCGGATCAATACAATAAGTACAGGAATAATGACCGGAAAACTTAGGATAGCCATCAGCATTCCGCCATTGCCAGCCTTACTTGCGATAGCCGAAACCATAGTAAAAATGGTAGAAAAACTTAAACTCCCCAATACAACAGCCACATAGAACATCAAAAAGTCGACAGGTACATAACTAAAAACAGTTGTATATACTGCCAGGGCTATGGTGGTCAGGACCAGCATCAGCAGAATATTATAAATCGTTTTGGCCAGGATAATTGCTATAGGGCTGGCCACTATATAGCTGTACAGCTGCTGCCCCTTGGTTTCCTGCAAAAAGCCTTTGGAAACACCATTAATAGATGAAAAAAGGATAATGATCCAAAATAAGGCATTCCAGGTGATTTTGTTGTCAATGGTAATAAAAGACAGAAAACATACAAATACGGAAGAGACTACATACAATAAAACACCATTTATGGCGTATTTTGACCGCCATTCCAGTAGTATTTCTTTTTTAATGAGGTATTTTACCTGGTTTAATAAATGCATCTTGGGGCAAAGATAATTTTTAATCACTTATTTTTAATTCATTAGCGCCGTTTGTAATTTAAATATCAATAATATTGTATTGCCGTGATAAAATATGGCAGCGCACAAAAACATGAAGCAATGAACCCTTATTTAGATATTGCACTGCGAAGCCTGGCTGTATATGCGTTTATGCTGGTGGCCATCCGTCTGACCGGAAAAAAAGAACTTTCGCAATTAAACACTACAGATGTTGTCCTGATTCTTTTAATTAGTAATGCGGTTCAAAATGCGATGGTCGGCTCAGATTCGAGTCTGCTGGGTGGGCTTTGTGCTGCTGCTGTGCTGTTCCTGCTCAACTATGTTTTAAAGAAGTTCATGTTCAAAAACAAACGCCTTCGTGACCTGGTCCTGCAAAAACCAGAGATCCTGATCCACGATGGAAAATTAGATTTTGACAAGTTGAGTGCACTGGACATTACCAATGAAGAATTACAGGAAGCCTGCAGGGAACATGGTGTTGACCGTTATAAGGATGTTAAACTGGCTATCCTGGAGGCCGATGGCAATATCAGCATCATCAGTGGAGAAGGTTCACTGAAACATACGCAGTATAAAAGAAAGAAAAAGAGAAAAGCCCTGGGTGGCTTAAATTAGGAACAGGCGCTAGATTACTGGCGCCTGTTCTGTATTAAATACTTTGGGTTTCCTGACACTGATCAGGCATAAGGTACCTGCAAAAATAACCAGCCATCCCCATTTGTATTTGACCATACCGGCCGCAAAATTGATGACCTTCTTGAAATGCACAAAGCTGAAATAATCATGAGACTTGAAATATACCCCCGCCAGCGTAAGGAGCACCAGCCCTATACCAGCCCATCCGGCAAAACGGATTAACCCCGCTTTCTGGAGCAAAGCTCCAATCAGCGCTATGGTCACCAGGCAATAGAATACTGTAGCCAGCGTCTGATCAATATCAAAATAGTTCCAGTTGCCCATAATGGGTACCCTGATGAGTGGACATAACCCACCAGCAGCCATAATTACTGCACCTAAAATTCCCTGAATCCTCATTTTTTATTGTTGTGTAATCCCCATTTTATCTGCAAAATGAGCGCAGTAATCCCGCAGGTCTTCTACAATTAATTTTTCGCCGGTTGCTTTCAGAAAGCTATCTCCCATGGTTTGCAGCGTTTCATAAAAAAATCTTTTCATTTCATCTACCGGCATATCCTTAGTCCAGAGATCAATCCTCAAAGAGTTTTTGTAATTGTGGTCCCACAGGGCAAGCATCATAGATTTTACCGCAACTTGCTCTTTAGTTTCTGAATCAGTTGATTCCCACAACAGATTTTCGGGCACGTTATTATCATCCAGTTCTACAGTGATTTTTATTTCAGCTTTCTTCATTTTAAAATATGATGGTTTTTATAATAAGTATCAAAACTAGGGTAAACAAGATCAGGGTACATTCCACTACCCAAAGCTTTTTCAGCGAGGGAATGGCTTTCCGGAAGATCAGATCTGAAATGATGGCCACCAGGCAGGCAAATAAACAAAGTACAGCAAACAGCCAGTTTACTTTCTTTTCGATCCCTGCTCCTGAGGCATCTCCTGTCAGAAAAAAATAAGCAGCAACCAGACTTCCCGCAGCAAGTATATTAAGCGGTGTAAGCCGGATGGCAGATTGCTTTACTTTTTGAACTTCTTTTTCTTCCATGGAGGTGTCCTGTCGTTTTTCTTTCCGGCCGGTGGAAATGTTTTCTTCTTTTCATGGAATGCTCCTTTAAAATCGGGATCATCCTTTCTCTTTTGAAGATCTATTTCCTTTGCAATGGCTTGTCTTTCGTCATATGGTGTTTCTTCCACAAAAACTTCAGGCGGCAAAGCTACAACAGGAATTTGTTGTCTGATCAATTTTTCTATCTTCCTGATGTAATATTTTTCAGCTTCTGTACAAAAAGTGAGTGCCTCACCTGTTGCGAAGGCTCTTCCTGTACGTCCGATACGGTGTACATAATCTTCGATAATAATAGGTACATCAAAATTGATCACATGGCTGACCTCACTGACATCAATTCCCCGTGAGGCAACATCGGTGGCTACCAGCACACGAATATTTCCTTCCTTGAAACTGTTGATAGAGTTGATCCTCGTATTTTGTCCTTTGTTGGCATGGATGACCCGAACTGCTTCCGGTCCAAACCTGCGCTCAATAAAGCTAAAAATATTATCGGCCACAGTTTTAGTTTTGCAGAAGATGATGAGCCTTTTTACTTCCTCATCATTTTTAAGCAAGAACTGCAGCAGATTGATCTTGGTTTTAAAATTGGGCACCTCGTACAGAGACTGGGTGACCGTAGAAGCCGGCGTAGCCTGTGCTGAGGCTTCAATAATAGTTGGGTGTTTTAGAAAATCTCCTGCAATTTTCTGCACCAGATCACTCATAGTGGCCGAGAACAGCAAGTTTTGTCTTCTGCGGGGAACTACCTCTAGTATCCGGTGGATGGAACCAATAAAGCCCATATCCATCATTTTATCGGCTTCATCCAGCACTAAGAATTTCAGGTATTGGGTATTGATATGTCCGGCCAGATAAAGATCTAAAAATCTTCCTGGTGTGGCAATGATCAAATCGGCACCTCCTTTGAGCTTCTCGATCTGAGTTTTAGGGCCTATTCCGCCAAAGATCACTACAGAGCGGAGGTCCGTATATTTAGAAAACAGCTGTACCTGTTCTGCAATCTGCATAGCAAGTTCCCTGGTCGGAGCAAGAATTAAAGCCCTTGCGGAATCGCCCTGTGCATATTTCAACTGCATAAGCATAGGTAAAACATAGGCAGCAGTTTTCCCGGTTCCTGTTTCAGCAATTCCAAAAATATCCTGTCCGGAGAGTACCGGCGCAATGGCTTTTTCTTGTATTGGGGTGGCAACAGTAAACCCCGCGTCCTCTACGGCGTTTAGGATCTGTCGGTTGAGGTTAAACTCTTCGAATTTTTTGGGCATTTTGCAAAAATAGTCAAAATTTATTTAGTGGCTGAGAAAACTGTATACTCATCATCAGCCTGAATTTATAGAATTGATTTTAATTTTTTTCCTAATTTTGAAGCCTATGAATACTATTCTGATAAAAGCTGCTTCTTTGGTCAATGAGGGCCAGATATTTATTGCCGATGTCCTGATCAAAGACGGATTTATTGAAAAGATCGCTCCTTCGATCAGCCAAAGCGCCGATCTGGAGATCAATGCCGAAGGGCTACATCTGTTTCCTGGAATGATTGATGACCAGGTACATTTCAGGGAACCCGGATTGACGCATAAAGCGGACATTTTTTCGGAAAGCATGGCTGCTGTTGCAGGAGGCATAACCTCCTTTATGGAAATGCCCAACACTGTTCCAAATACATTAACCCAGGAACTGCTGCAGGACAAGTATAAAATTGCTTCTGATGTATCACTGGCCAATTACTCCTTCTTTATGGGGGCATCTAATGACAACCTGGAAGAGGTTCTTAAAACAGATCCTAAAAATGTATGCGGCATTAAGGTATTTATGGGGTCTTCAACCGGCAATATGCTGGTTGACAATGCAAAAGTTTTAGAGAACCTTTTTAAGGAAGCGCCTATGCTGATTGCCACGCACTGCGAAGATGAACAGACCATACGCCGCAACATGGCCATTTATAAGGAAAAATACGGGGATCAAATCACCATCGACATGCATCCGCTGATCAGAAGTGCTGAGGCTTGTTATACCTCCTCTTCTATGGCTGTTGAGCTCGCTAAAAAGCACAATACCCGCTTACACATCTTACACATCTCCACAGCCAGAGAAGTTGCGCTGTTCGACAGCAAAACCGCTTTGAAGGATAAAAGAATTACTGCAGAAGCCTGTGTACATCACCTTTGGTTTGATGACCGGGATTATGCTGAAAAAGGAAACTGGATTAAATGGAATCCGGCTGTAAAAACAGAGCAGGACAAAGATGCCATTTTAAAAGGTGTACTGGATGGCCATATTGACATCATTGCAACAGACCATGCTCCTCATACCATTGAAGAAAAAGAACAGCCCTATCTGCAGGCACCTTCTGGTGGCCCCCTGGTACAACATGCGCTCTCCGCTTTATTAGAGATGTATCATCAGAAAAAAATAACCCTGGAACAGATCGCTGAAAAGACAGCACACAATGTGGCTACTTGTTTCAATATTGACCGGCGAGGCTTTATCAGGGAGGGTTACTGGGCAGATCTCGTGTTGGTTAACCTAAATGACCCTGTTAAGGTAACCCGCGCAAACATTTGGTACAAATGCGGTTGGTCACCTTTTGAAGGTCAGGTATTCCAATCAGACATTACCCATACCTTTGTGTCCGGTAACCTTGCCTACCATAAAGGAAAATTCACCACGAATGAGAAAGGACGCCGCTTAACCTTTAACAGATAATGAACAAAACTTATAAACCTGCTTTAAGGCAATTCCTCATCGAACTTGTCCTGGCAGGTTTAATTTTTGCCTGGGGGCTGAGCAGCAGTTTAACCGAAAGCTGGTATTACGATGGTCTTTATCCGCTTATTTCTGTAGCCTTAAGGTCGGTCAGTTTTCTGTTTCCGTTTGCACTGGGCGATTTTTTGTACCTGCTGCTGATCGGCTATATGATCTGGAAGCTGTGGCTTTTCAGTAAAGTGCTATACAAAAAAGGACTTGAGCGTAAACACCGCGTATTGATTCCCTTACAGCTCTTGAACTTTCTACTGATCCTTTATATCGCTTTTAAACTTCTTTGGGGCCTGAATTATTCCAGACCATCTGTATCTTCTACTCTGGCCATCGGCCATAAAAAATACAACGTAAAAGAACTGGTGATGCTTGGAAATTTTTTGATTGGCCGGATCAATGAATTACAGCAGCTGAAAGACCAACGGCCTGCCGATCAAAAAACGGCTTACACTATTGCAGAGCTTCGGCAAGGCGCCAAACAGGCCTATGATCTGATGGCGCAGAAACAAGCATTTTTCGATTATACCCGACCTTCAGTAAAACCTGTACTGAACAGTTGGGTCATCACTAAGATTGGAATTGAAGGTTATTACAGCCCGCTTTCCGGAGAGGCCAATGTGAATATGCGCATTCCTCCTGCCGAATTGCCTTTTATCGCCTGCCACGAAATTGCTCATCAGATTGGGGTAGCAAGAGAAGATGAGGCCAACCTGGTGGGCTACCTGGTTTCAACGAGCAGTGCTGATCCTGACTTTCGCTATTCCGGCTATTATTCTATATTAAGAAACGTATTGTTCGAAATCCGCATGAAATCTCCGGAGGATTATAAAGTATTATATAAAACCATTCATCCCGCCGTACTTCTGAACTACAAAAAAGACCGGGAGTTCTGGAGAAAATATAATGGCGAGATGGTCGATTATTTTGGAGCAGCCTTTGATAATTTTTTAAAATTAAACAATCAAAAGAAAGGATTAAACAGCTACCAGGATATTGTACTCTGGGTATATAATTTCCATGAGAAAGAATTAAAATAAGACAGCAGGCTTTCATCACCAAAACATCAAATTAGCGGTTTAAATAAGAAAAGCATTAAAAACATTCCTAAATTTGCCAGACTATGGCAAAAATATCCATTAACCTGGCAACGGGTTCTTTACAACAAGAAGAGATCATCGTTGGAATTGATTTAGGAACAACAAACAGTTTGGTTGCTTTTATCAATCCTGAGAAACATCCGCAAGTGATCAATGACCTGGGCAAAGGTCTTCTGGTACCCTCAGTGGTTCATTTTAATGCCCAGGGCGATGCCCTTGTTGGAAATGATGCCAAAGAATTTTTAATTACAGATCCGGAAAACACCATTTTTTCTGTAAAACGCTTACTTGGTCGTTCTTATAAGGATGTAGCCAGCCATCAGGATACCTTTTCGTACAAAATCATTGATGATGATCAGGATGCATTGGTCAAGATCAAAGCTGGAAATCGCTTTTATACGCCCATCGAGTTGTCTGCAGAGATCTTAAAGGAACTTAAGGGCCGGGCAGAACATGCTTTAAAAACACCTGTAAACCGGGCTGTAATTACAGTTCCGGCCTATTTTAACGATAGCCAGCGCCAGGCCACCCGTGATGCGGGTAAACTGGCTGGTCTGGATGTTTTAAGAATTGTAAATGAACCAACAGCGGCAAGCCTGGCCTATGGACTGGGTTTAGATCCTGCTCAGCAGAAAACCATTGCCGTATATGATTTGGGTGGAGGCACATTTGATGTTTCTATTTTATCCATTCAAAATGGAATCTTCGAAGTTCTGGCAACGAACGGCAATACCTTCCTGGGTGGAGATGATTTTGACCGGGCTATTGTCCATTACTGGATTGAAAAGAATAAACTGGACCAGCAACAACTGAAAGAGAATGCTGGCCTGATGCAACAACTTCGTCTTAAGGCCGAAGAGGCAAAAAAAGCCCTGTCTACACAGAATTTATTTAATGAGAAGCTGGGTGATATCTGGTGCAGCATAGATAAAAATACATTTGAAGACTTGATTTCTTCCAAAGTTGAGCAAACGCTGGACTCTTGTAAGCAAGCCCTTAAAGATGCCAAACTCAATGCTGCTGATATTGATGAAGTGGTCCTGGTGGGTGGCTCTACGAGAACACCATTTGTTAAAAAACAAGTCAGTACTTTCTTTAACCGCGAACCTCATGACCAGATCAATCCGGATGAAGTAGTTGCTCTTGGTGCTGCGATACAGGCCGACATCCTTGCGGGAAATCGCTCTGACATCCTCTTACTCGATGTAACCCCACTTTCCTTAGGTATAGAGACCATGGGCGGCTTAATGGATGTGATCATCCCCAGAAATGCAAAAGTACCTACAAAAGCAGGCAGACAATATACCACCTCTATCGATGGTCAGGTCAACATGAAAATATCAGTCTTCCAGGGCGAACGTGACCTGGTGCAGGAGAACAGAAAACTAGCCGAATTTGATTTAAAAGGGATTCCTTCCATGCCTGCGGGATTACCTAAAGTGGATATTAATTTCGTCTTAAATGCGGATGGTATTTTAACTGTTCAAGCCATTGAACTGCGCTCAGGAGTTAAACAGGAGATTGAAGTCATTCCTTCTTATGGTTTAACGGATGATGCCGTAGAAAAAATGCTGATTGACAGCATTACCTATGCAAAGAGTGATGTAGAACAGCGTATGCTGATTGAAGCTAAGGGCGAGGGAGAACAACTGGTTTATACCGCAGACCGTTTTGTAGAAAAGAATGGGCAGGTGCTGACTGAAGAAGAAAGAAAAGATACTTTGACCCATATTGAGGCTTTGAAATCTGCATTACAGACTGGTGGTAAAGATGAGATCCTTAAAAAAGCAGATGAGCTGAATGAATTTACCAGACCATTTGCTGAGCGCCTGATGGACCTCGCTGTGGCCCAGGCCATGAAAGGTAAATCTATTTAAGGCATAGCAAATATTCCGTTCCCGATCTTTAATTTTACGTAAATGAAGCAAGTCTTTATTTACGTAACGTTGACGGGAACACTGCTCGTTTTCGGATCCTGGGGATTTTATGCCCATAGGCAAATCAATCGCCTGGCTGTATTTACCCTACCTAAGGGCATCAGCCGCTTTTACAAATCCAACATTACTTATTTATCAGATCACGCGGTTGATCCGGATAAGAGAAGATATGCAGACACCGCAGAAGCCCCAAGACATTACCTCGATGTGGAAGCTTATGAAAATTGCATAGACAGTATTCCAAGAAAGTGGGATCTTGCTTTAAAAAAATATGGTAGGAAAATGTTACAGGAAAATGGAATACTCCCCTGGCATATTCAGCGAAGCTATCTGAAACTGGTTAATGCCTTTAAACAAAAGGATTCTGTTAAAATACTGGTCTGTTCTGCCCAATTGGGGCATTACATTGCCGATGCACATGTACCACTGCATACAACCAACAACCACAATGGACAACTTACAAACCAGGTGGGCATCCATGCCTTCTGGGAAAGCAGGTTGCCGGAGCTCTATGCGGATCGTTATAATTACCGGGTTGGTAAGGCCTTCTACGTTAACCAGCCATTGCAGGAAGCCTGGAATATGGTCAGCCATACGCACACCTTAGTGGATTCTGTTTTGAAACTGGAAGCCAGGTTAAGTCTGAGCTTTCCCCATTATAGAAAATATAGTTTTTCCAAAAGAAAAGGCTTGTTGACCAGGCAATACTCCGAAGATTATTCCAAAGCTTATCATGAGGCCATGAACCATATGGTAGAACGTCAGATGCGTTTGGCTATCCTATATATCGGTTCCTTCTGGTATTCTGCTTGGGTTGACGCAGGCCAGCCGGATATGGAGCAACTCAAAAGAACTGACCTTACCTCAGAAGAAAGGCAAGCAGAAACCTTGGAAAACTTAAAATACGAAAAGGGATCAATTATCGGACGTGAATACTAGACCGCTTTATTTTCCTTCTTTTTCAATTTTGATTTAACTGCTGCCAGTATTGCGGGAAGGAATGTAACTACAGCAATCACGATGATCACGATGTCGAAATTCTTTTTCACAACTGGAATCTGACCAATGAAATAACCAGCCAGTAATAAACTTGCAATCCAGGCCACACCTCCTATTACATTGTAAAAAGTGAACCTGCCAAATGGCATCTTGGCAACTCCGGCAACAAATGGGGCTATTGTTCTGAAAATGGGCAGAAAACGGCTAAAAATGATTGCTTTACCACCGTGCTTTTCAAAAAACTCGTGTGATTGATGATAATATTCGAGTTTCAGTATTTTGTTCTTTTCGCTAAATACCCTTATCCCCAGAATACTACCCAGTTTGTAGTTTAAACTATTACCAAGAATAGCGGCTGCAATAAGAATCAGCAACATGACCCAGATATTTAACCCTGTATTTTCTCCAGCAATTAAAGTACCCATAGCAAACAACAGGGAATCTCCAGGCAGAAATGGAGTAACAACGAATCCTGTCTCTGCAAAAATGATCAGAAAAAGGATAAGATAAGTCCAGGTTTGGTAATCCCTGATGATCTCCTCCAGGTGTTTATCAATGTGGAGAATAAAGTCTAATAATTGTGAGAAAAGTTCCAAGGCAGTATAATTAAATCCAAAAATAGGAATATCAGGGTATTTACCATGATCATTATAAAAAAATGGCTTATTTAATACAAGCCATTTTTTTTATAACTGAAATAAATATAATTAGTTATAGCTGTTCAGCATGACTGGCATCACCAGCATCAAAACATCTTCATTTTCATCATTGGTTTGCGGGATCAACAGTCCTGCACGGTTTGGTGTAGAAAGTTCCAAAGTTACTTCCTCACCAGAAAGATTGCTCAGCATCTCAATTAAGAATTTTGCATTGAAACCAATTTCAAGATCTTCTCCTTCGTACTGGCAACTTAAACGCTCATGCGCTTCATTTGCAAAATCAAGGTCTTCCGAAGAAATATTCAGCTCACTTCCGCTGATCTTCAAACGAACCTGGTGTGTGGTTTTATTAGCAAAAATAACTACCCTTCTTAAGGTATTCAGGAACAAAGCACGATCAATGACCAGTTTATTTGGATTGTTGGCAGGAATAACGGCTTCGTAATCCGGATAACGCTCATCAATCAGACGACAAACCAGGTTAATGTTCTCAAATTTGAAAAAGGCACTGGTTGCATTGTAGTCAACAGATACGTTAATATCTCCGTTTGGTAATGCAGCTTTTAACAAGGTCAAAGCTTTTTTAGGCAAAATGAAGGAAGTGGTTTTATCCGCTTTACTATCCATTCTTCTGTATCTCACCAATTTATGGGCATCAGTTGCCACAAAGGTGATATGCTGATCAGATAACTGACAGAATACACCTGTCATTGCTGGACGCAATTCATCGTTACTTACTGCAAAAATGGTTTTGGTAATAGCCTCAGTTAATACTGATGCCGGTAAATTTACAGAGGAGGCATTCTCTACAACCGGTATTTTAGGGAAATCATCTCCATTTTCTCCGCTTAATTTATATTTACCATCACCCGCACTGATTTCAATAGAGAAAGAGTTGTCATCAATATTAAAAGAAATAGGTTGATCCGGAAGGGTTTTCAAAGTATCCAGTAAAATTCTGGCCGGTACGGCTACTTTACCGCCTTCTTTTGACTCTACAGGGAGAGAAGTGGTCATACTGGTTTGCAGATCCGTAGCTGAAATGGTTAAGTTGCCTTCTTTAATTTCAAAAAGGAAGTTCTCCAATATAGGCAAAACAGTACTGCTGCTGGACGCACCATTAACCGTTTGTAAATGTTTTAATAATGTTGAAGTGGAAACTATAAATCTCATAATATGATCTTGTCAATTCTCAAAAATATAAAAATTACCTTGCATACTTACGTTTACGGTAATAATGTTGAAAAATTGCGAACGATATCAACACCAATATTGGGAAAACAACATTCAGGACTTGCCATTTCAGCCTTTCTGCATGTACTTTAGTTTTATCCAACAACCTGATCTTAACCTCTTTATTTCTCAATTCAATTAAATTATCATCATGAGCCAGGTAATCTGCAATATTTAATAATAATGATTTATTTCCGAAATTCTGTTGGGTGTACCGGTCAAATCCAAGGGGAAAGGCCGACCCGTCTTTTGCACTAACCTGGTTCTTAAAAATATCTCCGTCTCCAATCACCACCATTTTAGTAGCCTGGCTCAGATCGGGGGTTTCAAACGGAACAGGTATTCCTTCGGGTACGCCCCGGTTCAGGAAAAGAGAAGGAAACCGGCCTTCCAATAATACCCCCAGAGTTTTAGGTGTACTGGCATATTCTCTGGGATCCGGACGTTCGGCCACGGTCTGCAATGCCAGCAGCATAGGCGTGTTGTGCACTTTATTGAATGCAGAACTTTTGAGGATCACTTGTTTTTTAATGCCCTTAACCCCAATGGTATCTACCGTACTGGAAAATTCGCTTCTTATAGCATCTATATTTTTAACCAGATCACTGGCAGAATCCGGGAGCATCAAAGGATAATAAACCCAGGGTGCCAACTGGATTTGTTGTGTATTACCCATAGCCAGGGGGATTTCAACACAATTGGCATCTGCCACCAGGTTATAATTGATCCTTGCACCATAAGTAAAAAGTTGATCGTCCAGCCTCAGTTTATTGTTAAAAGCCAGTTGTTCTCCTTTTCCTTTCAAACTATCCAGATCTGCACTCACCTGATCTAGACTCCAGACCACCCTGCCCCCTTTCATCACAAAATAATTGATCTTATATTTTTCAGCCTCTGAGAATTCTTCGCGGGGTTTGACGATAAAAAGGACTTTCAGCTTATCCAGGCCTGCCTGATCAATGAGTTTTAAATTGACCCTTCCAGTTTCATAACTTTCAGAGAGGCTTTTTATGGCATCATCCAAATAGGCGTCTGATGGTTCTCCATTGGATTCGGTAAAACCAATTCTGGGGTTTTCACCCGTAACAACCTTTTTTATAGCTGAAGTGAAGGCGTACTCGAGGTTCTGAATGGAATTATTGATATTTTCTTCATATCCCCCTGCAGCGGCCTGATTCTGTAACAGCTTTATAGGAATTTGCCGGTTATCACATTGGACAACCGCCATAGGGAAGATCGTTTTTTGTGTAAATCCGTTATCCGTTTTGATATTAAGGCTTGTGGGTTCTACACCTATACGATACAAATGGCTGATCACTGTATCTTGTTCATTTTGCGGTAAACCTGATATCGGATCTGCAAAAACAATTTTTAAGTCTGTTTTGGAGTTGGCTTTATAATCCGCCAGCAGATCCTGAACGGCATTTTTTAGTCTTTTAAATGCAGGAGGCAAATCCCCATCCAGGAAAACAGTCACTTTAATTTCTTTGACCGGCTTATTTAAAACTTCCTGGGTTTTAGGACTCAATGTAAACCGGTGTTCTTTGGTAAAATCAAACCGGGTGTATAAGTATTGACCAGTTATATTCAGACCAATCAGTACTGCAATTACGGCAATTAACTGAACACCTCTCGATCTTACCATTTTCTGCCTCCGATCACAAAACGGGTTAGACTTAGGAAAAGCACATCAAACGTGAGAAAATAGAGCACGTCACGGGTATCCAGTACTCCCCTGCCTAATGACTGATAATGTGCATTTACGCTCAGGTTGTTCAATAGCGTTTCAAATGATTGTAAGGAAAAGATCTTTCCCATCGCATCAATGCCGGTGTAGCAAAAAAAACATATAAAAGCAGCTATGGCAAAAGCAATAACCTGGTTTTTACTTAATGAAGAAGCAAAGACACCTACTGAAGTAAACGAACTGCCCAACAGCAACAAACCAATATAGGATCCGATAACCGCACCGGTATCAATATTTCCGGAAGGCAATCCAAGCTGATATACAGAAAAATAATAGATCAGCGTTGGCAGCAGTGAAAACAACACCAGGGTCAGGCAGGCAAAATATTTAGCCAGGATAATCTGCCAGTCGGTAATGGGCCGTATAACCAATAATACATATGTACCTTCTCTCCGTTCTTCGGCAAAGGAACGCATGGTCATGGCCGGGATCAGAAAAATAAAGAGGAATGGAATCAGGCTAAAAAAGCCATTAAGCTCTGCATAGCCATAATCCAGAATCGAAGTGTCTGGAAAAACCCACAGCAATAACCCTGCTGCCAGTAAAAAGACACCGATGGTGATATAGGCCATCAGGGAATTCAGTAAAGCAAATAATTCTCTTTTAAAAACTGCGTACATGCATTTATATAATGACGCCGAAGTTAGAAAAATATCGTCTAAATGAAGAAGGCTTCCCAAAATATGGAAAGCCTTCTCTTTGATGTATTTTAAAATCTACAAACCGAAGTTAATTGCGGCCCTGATTCCGAAGAAAGATAAGGTTCCGTTATTAGACCATCCTTCATAACGAGCGCCCAGATCAATAGAAGCTTTATCAGCCACCGGGAATTCAACACCAATACCTGGCGAATAAGCGAAGGCAGTTCCGTTTGCATTTTTACCTGCAAATACAGCACCTAATTCAGCAGCTCCATAGAAATTTTCAACGAAATAGTATCTTAAACCAGCTTTAACCGGAATGAAAGAAGAACTAGGTCCTTTATAACCTAAAACTTCTTTAGGTGAATAACTTATATAACCTGCACTTCCGGTAACTTTCAAGTTTTCTGCAATCGGTGCGATATAAACCAATGATCCACCAACACCCAATTTATAAAAGTCTCCAAAGTTACCAGTAGGTAATCCAAATTCCGCACCAACGCTTAATTTAGCCCCACCCATAGCAGGATCTTTTCTATTCTGTGCAGAAGCACTGGAAAAAGCTAAAACACCTGCGATTGCTGTAAGTAAAAATAATTTTTTCATAAAGTTCGTTTAATTTAAAGAGAAACATTTCTCTACCTCCACCGTTAGCAAATATTTTGCCAATTCAGTTTTTTAGCGCTTTAAAGAAAATTTTATAAGGTTAACTTTCTAAAAATATCCTCCAGCACTTCTGAATCCTGATCCTTCTTCAAATCGGCCAGAGACGAATTTGCGACGATATTACCCTTGTTAATAATAACAACATCATCACAAACAGCTTCTGCTTCCTGCATGATGTGGGTGGAAAGTATCACCGTTTTATCCCCTCCTAATTCCTTGATCAGCTTACGGATACCCGCCAGCTGATTTGGATCCAGTCCGGAAGTAGGCTCATCCAGAATTAAAACGCTTGGATCATGAACAATAGCTTGGGCAAGGCCAACCCGCTGACGATAACCTTTAGATAACTGTCCTATTTTTTTATGCTGTTCCGGGCCCAATCCCACTCTTTCAATCACCTCTGCAACGATTCTGTTCAAATTGCTAAGCTGATAGGTTTGACCTGCAAAACTTAAAAACTCTTTCACATACATATCCGTGTATAGAGGCGTATTTTCAGGCAAATATCCCATAATACGCTTTACCTCCAGACCTTGGGTCAATACATCAAATCCGCCTACATGTACTTTTCCTGAACTGGGTTGCAGATATCCGGTGAGCATTTTCATCGTTGTGGATTTACCTGCACCATTTGGACCCAAGAATCCCATGACCCTGCCAGGTACCGCTTTAAAACTGATCGCATTTACCGCTATCTGCGATCCATAATGTTTAGATAAAGATTCTACTTCTACACTCAATTTTTGATCTTTTTAATTTCAGGATCTCGTTTAAGCAAGGTTTGAATAGCAGGTGCGGGGTCCTGAAATAAATTCAGGATGACGGCCGTATTATTATATACCCTCCTAACGAAATGCATCAGATTAATCTCCTCCCGTCAAAAATAACAATATTTTTTATGCCCAACTTTATATATTTGCAGTATTATGGCCAAAAACAATAACGACGAACAATTTAAAAATGTAATATCTCATGCCAAGGAATATGGTTTTGTATTTCAAAGCAGTGAAATTTATGACGGGCTGAGTGCTGTATATGATTACGGACAGCTTGGTGCTGAATTAAAAAACAATATTAAAACGTACTGGTGGAAGGCCATGGTACAGATGCACGAAAACATTGTGGGTATTGATTCTGCTATTTTCATGCACCCTAAAGTATGGAAAGCCAGCGGTCACGTAGATGGTTTTAACGACCCGATGATCGATAACAAAGATTCAAAGAAACGTTATCGCGCAGACCAGTTAATTGAAGATAAAATTGCCCGTTATGAAAAAGACGGCAAAACAGATAAAGCGGCCAAACTCCAGGCTGCAATGGATGATGCATTGAAAGCAGAAGACCTGCCCCGTTTAAAAGCGATCATCGAAGAACACGATATTGTTTGTCCGGTTAGTGGTACAAAGAACTGGACAGAAGTACGCCAGTTCAACCTGATGTTCAGTACCCAGTTTGGCGCAATGGCCGAAGGTTCTGAAGAGGTTTATCTTCGCCCTGAAACTGCACAAGGAATTTTTGTCAACTTTTTAAACGTACAAAAGTCTGGAAGAATGAAAATTCCTTTCGGAATTGCTCAAATTGGAAAAGCGTTTAGAAATGAGGTTATTGCCCGTCAGTTCATTATGAGGATGCGTGAATTTGAACAAATGGAGATGCAATTCTTTGTTCGTCCGGGAGAGGATCAGAAGTGGTTTGCTTACTGGAAAGAGGCCCGTTTAAAATGGCATACCGCTCTGGGCACGGATCCGGCAAAATACCGTTACCATGATCACGTTAAACTAGCGCATTATGCTAATGCAGCTACTGATATTGAATTTGAATTCCCTTTTGGCTTTAAAGAAGTAGAAGGTATACACAGCCGTACAGATTTTGACCTGACGCAGCACCAGGAATTTTCAGGTAAAAAGATGCAATATTTTGACAACGACCTGAACGAGGAAGGCAAACCTTATGGAAACTATGTTCCTTATGTTATTGAAACTTCTATTGGTTTAGATCGTATGTTCTTATTAACCATGATCAATGCCTTTGAAATAGAAGATTTAAGTGAAGGGGATAAACAGGACAGCAGAACTCTTTTACGTTTGCATCCTGCTTTGGCGCCGGTTAAAGTTGCGATTTTCCCATTAACCAAAAAAGATGGTCTACCGGAAAAGGCCAAAGAAGTAATGAACAGTTTAAAATACGATTTCAACTGTGCTTACGAAGAAAAAGATGCGATTGGAAAACGTTACCGCAGACAAGATGCTATAGGAACGCCATTTTGCTTAACTATTGATCATCAAACGTTGGAAGATAATACGGTAACCATCCGTCACCGCGATACGATGGAGCAACAGCGAATTGAGATCAAAGATCTTCAGTCGATCATTGAGAGCAAAGTAAGCTGGAAGAACCTGCTGAGATAAAAACTAAAAAGGGCTTGTATTTTTTACAGGCCCTTTCTTCTTCTTCTTATTCAGCTAAATACAGACCAGAACCATGCCAAAATGTAACCTGTATACATAAAATGAAAATCAGGACGTTTATCTTACCATGAAATCTACCATTATAGCCTTATTTCTAGTTTTCCCTCTGATTGCCCTTGCGGGGAAAAAGCCTGTCCATCCGGAGAACTCCTGGTCTAAAGAAGAACTGGATATGGCGAACACAGCAAAAAATACACCTTATCTCTCCCAGGAGGAAAAGGACATTATTCTCTATATGAATCTGGTCCGGCTGGATGGTACACGATTCTTCAATACCTATTTACAGGATTTTATAGCTGATTATAACCAAAGGATGCAGCAGTACAGCAATTATAACGAACTTAAAATCGTAAAAAATGACCGATACTACAAAAGTCTGGAAGCTGATCTGAAAAAAATCAAAAATCTTGGGCTGTTTTATCCCGATGAAACATTAACCTATGTTTCGCTGCAGCACGCAAAAGATATGAACAATCATAATCTTGCAGGACATAATTCCTACGACGGCCGAACGATGAAGGACAGGATTACAAAATACTATCCCAATAGGTCTATGGCCGAAAATCTGGCATTTGGCTTTTCTAATGGTCTGGCAAATGTATGTGTGTTGCTGATCGATAAGGGTGTTCCCGATCTGGGCCACCGCAAGAATATCCTGAACAGTACCTATGGACTGAATATTGTTGGGATCAGCATCCGTCAACACCCCAGGTATAAATACGCCGCTGTTATAGATTTTGTTGGTATTCCAAATCTTAAGATTTAACTTCGCCCAAATTTAAAACATGCGCAAAGCACTATTAAAGATCATAGATTTCTTTTATCCGCTCTTTTCCCGCTGGATATCCCTGCATACTTTCAGGTATATGGCTTCTGGAGGAACAACCGCTGCGTCTGGAATTGTTGTCTATTTTATCGTTTACAATCTCATTCTCCACCAAAAAGATGTGCAGATGGATGGTTTGCTGGTTACCGCACCTATAGCTGCATTGGCTATTGAATCCATTATTACTTTCCTGATTGGTTTTGCATTAAACAAATACCTGGTTTTTACACATTCTAATTTAAAAGGCCGGATTCAGTTGTTCCGTTACGGCTTTGTAGTGGCCATAAATGTTGGCCTTAACTACGGTTTTATAAAAGTCCTCATTGAGGCATTTGGCTTTTATCCAACCATAGCTAAGGCCGTTACGACCATTATCCTGGCTATTTTCAGTTATTTTGCACAAAAACACTTCTCCTTCAAAGTCAGAAAATAGTCCTTATTTTATGACTCGTCTCTGAAGCTTTCTATTCTTTCCTTCAAAATGCATAGGGTATCTTCTGCATCTTTCATTTTTTGTAGCATCAATAGTTTTTCGGGACTGGATAAATGGGGGCGCAGATGATCTGGTGTAACCAGGGCTCCCCTTCTTACTTTAAATATTTCTGCAATCTTGCACAATTGTTGTAAGTTGATCTCCTTTTGTCCATTTTCAATCTTCTGGTAGGTTCTAACTGCGATTCCAAGTGCAAGAGCGATGTTTTTTCTTTCTTTGGCACTGGTTCCGCTCAATAAGTTTACTACATTTTCTGAGGCCACGTTCTCTCTATTTTGTTTCATTTGTATACTCCATATTTTTCTCCAACAAACTGATTAATTTCCCCTGTTCTTCAATAATCCGGCTGCGATACTGGCTCAACAGACGTTCATCTTCTTCTAATTCAGCCTCAAGAGGATCCTGCTCAGGATCTTCCTGATCCAGCAATGCAGCACAATCAACTCCAAGTGCCTGTGCAATCAACAGCAATTTCGACAACGTAATTTTGATGACCCCCATCTCCATTTTATAATAAGTAGAAGCGGTAACATGCAAAACTTCCGCAACATTCTTTTGCGGCATTCCCTTTCTAATTCTCAGGGCTGAAATTTTTTTCAAAATAGTTTCCATCATACATTTCTTAATCAGTAAAGTTTTAGTTAATAACCCACCAATGTAGATTCAAAAAATATTTTAATCACCATCAGCAAAATAAATAATTTAAAAATTTTGCAATACCCTTTTAGGCCTGAGCCATATATATTCCTTTTCCAAACCAGGCAACAACATTAACTCCTCTAGATTTTATTTGTTTAACTTTACCCAACTGATTTAACTAACCAGATTATAAAAAACTGTGATGTCCGATTTCAACGACTTTAACAATCCACAAGTGGCTAAACTGCCAAAACATCTAAGGCAATTCATTGTGGAACAGCACTATAAAAAATACACTCCAATAGACCAGGCGGTGTGGCGCTATGTGATGCGCCAGAATTACAGCTACCTGAAACACGTTGCCTATTATCCATATATAAAAGGATTACAGCGCGCAGGCTTAAGTATAGAACGCATACCTGATCTTCAGACCATGAATGACAACCTGGGCAAGCTTGGCTGGGGTGCTGTAACCGTAGATGGTTTTATCCCCCCGGCTGCTTTTATGGAATATCAGGCTTATCATGTATTGGTTATCGCCGCCGATATCCGTCAGATCAATCATATAGAATATACACCTGCCCCCGATATCATTCACGAATCGGCTGGACATGCTCCTATTATTGCAGATGCAGATTACAACAGCTATTTAAGCTATTTCGGCTCTATTGGTGCGAAAGCAATGTTTTCGTCCAAAGATTTTGAACTCTATGAGGCCATACGTCATCTTTCCATTTTAAAAGAAGCTGTAGACGCCAATGAGACCGAAATAGAGAAAGCAGAAAAACACTTACGGAAAATTGCAGACAATATGGGCGAACCATCAGAAATGGCCTTACTTGGCCGCCTGCACTGGTGGACTGTAGAGTATGGCCTGATTGGCACTTTAGAAAATCCAAAAATCTATGGTGCAGGCTTGCTTTCCTCTATCGGAGAGAGTTCAACCTGTATGAAAGAAGATGTTGAAAAGCTGTGGTATACCATTGACACCATCAACTATCAGTACGATATTACCAAACCGCAGCCTCAATTGTTTGTCACAGAAACCTTCCAGAATCTAATTGATGTACTGGAACAATTTGCAGATACCATGTCTTTCAGACGTGGCGGGGCAGAAAGCATTCATAAAGCCATAGAATGCAAAAACCCTGCAACTGCTGTGTACAGCTCTGGTTTGCAGGTAACAGGTATATTTACCGATATGGGCACAAATGAGAAGGGCGAATTGAGTTTCATCAGGACTACAGGAGGTACCGCACTGGCTGTTACAAACAAACAGTTGGAAGGTCATAGCAAACACTATCACAAAGATGGATTTTCTTCACCAGTAGGAAAATTAAAAGGGATAAGCACCCCTATTGAAGACATGGATACTACTGAATTGGAGAAACATGGTATAAATGCAGGACAGCACACAGACCTTATTTTTGAAAGTGGAATCCAGGTAAAGGGAGAGGTTACCCGGGTACTTCAGCATGAAGACAAAAATATCCTGATCAGCCTGGTGAATTGTACGGTGAAAGAGGCCTCCGGAAACATCTTATTCCAGCCAGAGTGGGGCACGTACGATATGGCTGTGGGAGAAAAAATCATTTCCGTATTTAACGGATCGGCAGATAAAGAAGCTTTTGACGAAATCATCCACGTTAGCCAGAAGAAAACACACCAAATCACCTGTGATGAACATACGCAGCATCTGCATCAATTGTATGCCCGCGTACGCTCTATCAGGGAAGAAAATACCTATACTGAAGAACTGCCTGCACTGTTTCTGTTTCTGAAAAACGAATATCCTGAAGACTGGCTTTGTGCCCTGGAAATTCTTGAAATTGTTTACCATAAAAAGCTGTTTCCGGAACTGGAACTGGAATTGCGCAGCTATCTTACCCACAAAGCAACAATAAAATCGGATTACAAAAAACTGATTACCGACGGTCTTAATGTTATTGAGAATCCCGTTAACCAATTAATTACAGAAGAAGATTAACACATGAATATAGTACTTACAGGTGCCAGCAGCGGAGTTGGTTTTGAAGCTGCTTTAGAATTTAGCTTAAGAACAGAAAACCATATCGTTTGCATCGCCCGCTCTGCAGATAAACTGAGAAAACTACTGGAAATAGCAAAAGGTATCAATCCGGATTGCAATCTGCTTCCGGTAGAATTTGACATTGTAAATGACGACTACGCGGCCCTTATCCCCTTCTTAACGGAGAGACTCGGGCATGTGGACATCCTGATCAACAACGCGGGTGCTTTGATCAATAAGGCCTTTAAAGATACCAGTGCACAGGATTTCGCAGAAATGCTGCAAAGTAACGTACTGGGCCATTTTAATATGATCAAGCATGTTTTACCCCTGATGAAAAGCGGCAGCCATATTGTCAATATAGGTAGTATGGGAGGATTTCAGGGCAGTGTTAAATTTCCAGGCCTGTCTGCCTACTCTTCCAGTAAGGCTGCACTTCATACCTTAACAGAATGTCTCGCTTTCGAACTGGCCGAAACTGGGATCAAGGTCAATTGCCTGGCCCTCGGATCCGCTCAGACAGAGATGCTGGAACAAGCTTTTCCAGGTTACCAGTCTCCTGTTATGGCCTTTGAAATGGGTAAATATATTGCCGATTTTGCAAAGACCGGACACAAATTTTTTAACGGAAAAATTATTCCAGTTGCCGTAACGACCCCTTAAATTAGGGTGTAAGGGTGATAATCATCAAGTTATCAACATTATAACCATGCCATAAATATTTTAATATCTTTGGCTGTATATGAAGAAAACCCTTACACTTTTTTGTTTTGTGTTCTTTTTCGCTCTGCAAGGCAAGTCACAAACTGTTGTTCCTTTAAAATTTCAGCAAATTGTTCAGAAACTGGTTTTGCAATTACCCGCACAGCAAACTGCAGGTCAATTGATCAGCTTTGCAAAGACCCTGATCGGGAGTCCTTACCACTATGCTTCCCGTAACCCAAAAAGAGGTTTCGATTGTTCAGGTTTTGTGAGTTATGTATTTGAAAATTTCGGGTTCAGTGTACCACGCTCTTCCAGGGAATTCCCTGATGCCGGAACGCCCGTGTCGCTGGAAAATGCAAAAGTTGGAGACGTTCTGATCTTTACGGGAACGAACCCACGCGTCCGAAAAATCGGGCACGTAGGGATCATTTATTCTATTAATGGTGATGAGATCAAGTTTATCCACTCTACTTCTGGTAAGGCTCACGGTGTAACGATTACCCAAATGGATGATTATTACCGAAGCAGATTCCTTAAAGCAGTTAGTATCATCTAAGTTTCCAGAAGCACTACTTTCAGGGCCTCCTGAATGTATCCTCCATGCAGTAATTGTTGCGCGAGTTCATGGAGTTCCCGTTCACGGGTACCCGCATCTCCGATGGTCGCATCCAGGACTTCTTTTACCGCTGGATGGAACCGGATCAGCTCTATTTCTTCCGCTTCGGGCAGTATTTCTACATTTCCTAACATCCCAAGATCATTACCAGTCAGTACAAACGAGTTTCTGACCGCATGAGGTAAAGCATCAACTCCTATTCCCAGTGTGGTTAGTGGTTTGGCTACTTTAAATAAGTTTTCTGGCGTAACCCGGCAATACCAATCCCCTCCCAAACGGGCAACCAGATCTATTTTAGCCTGGTCTATTTTGCCCTCTTCATCCAGAATCTCTTCCTTGATATGGATAAGTTTAATTTCCGCAAGGACAAGGTTACCTGCACCGGGATTTTCGCCTAAATGGATCACCTCTGTAATGACACATTCCATTTGAACAGGTGCCTCAGCCACCCTGGGAGGTTGAACCAGCTGAGAAGGCAGCATGGTAAAACCGGCCTTCTCAAATTCATTAATCCCTTTACCATATTCCGTACTGGCCAGACTGGTTTGCTGAACCATGGCGTAATTCACAATATTGATCACACACTCCTTCACTTCCAGCACATTTTCCAAAGTATGTTTGGTCGTATTGTCTCTAACCCTCCTGGCAGGTGAAAAGATACACAAGGGCGGGTTGGTACTAAACATATTAAAGAAACTAAAAGGACTGAGATTGATATTTCCTTCCAGATCTATTGTTGTTGCAAAACAAATGGGCCTCGGTGCAATCGCATATTGTAAATAATTCTGCAATTGCGCCGGGCTCAGATCAGATGTTTTTATCGTCAGCATTATTTTTTAAGGGCAAGTATAGAAAAATCGGAATCTGCCTTTTTAATGGTATTGATCAGCCTGCCCAAACCGGTAATTTCCATTTCAACCTCGTCACCATCTTGCAGCCATTGTGGTTTGAAATCCGGATTATTTAACAAGCCAGTACCGTTCAGTTCCAGGAAACAACCGGTTCCGACCGTTCCTGAACCAATCACATCCCCAGGTAAAATATCCACACCGTAGGCACAACGTTCTATAATTTCCGCAAATGTCCAGTCCATATCCGCCATATTTCCGGCAGAAACTTCCACTCCATTTACGGTACAAATCATTTTAAGATTATAGGTATTACCTGTATGACCTGGTTTTGCCTCCGTTTTATAAGCTTCCAGTTCATCTGGAGTAACCAGCCAAGGGCCGATCACTGTAGAGAAATCCTTTCCCTTAGCCGGGCCAAGGTTCAGCAGCATTTCTTCCATCTGCAGTGTTCTTGCGCTCATGTCGTTCATCACCATGTAACCTGCTATATAGTCGTCTGCTTCTGCAGCCGTAATATTTCTTCCTTTTCTTCCAATAACAATGGCAACCTCAAGTTCAAAATCCAATTTTTGAAAATGATCAGGCATGCATTCTATCTCACCAGGTCCCTGGATCGCATTGTGATTGGTAAAATAAAAAATAGGATACTGATCAAATTCTGCAATCATCTCCACTTTTCTATTGCGCCTGGCTGCTGCCACATGCTGGCGAAAGGCATAGCCGTCGCGGCAGGACGTTGGATGAGGCACTGGTGCCAGAAGTTCGAAAAAGACCTCTTCTTTAGGCGCTATTTCACCTGCTTTGATCTGAGCATCAACTTTCTTTGCCCTTTCCATCAAAACCTCTCCACCCTGCAAAAAAGCATTCATTTCATCCGGTAATTGTTTATCACAGGAATTTAAATTGTAAATGTGTCCGTTTACGAATACACCAAGATGTTCTGTGTCTTCTGTCTTATAAGATACTAGTTTCATACTTTTTACATTTAGGTACGATCTGTAAGGACCAGCATTTCCTGGTACATTTCATACGGTTATTTGATTTTGACAGCCAAAGCTAGAAAAAATTAGTCCAATCCTGGTTATAAAAACTTACAGAAATAAATAGAAGTGATGGACTTGTATGGTTAAATATAAATTCATTAACTTAGCACTACAATTATGACAGACAGTAATCTTACCTATCAGAAACAGATTTCCAGCCAGATCCTGGCGGCTTTCAGGTATGCTATGCTGTCCAAGCTCATCTTTGCTCAATATTCTTTCCTGTAACATTTCTTTAGGACGTACGCTTACGCTCTGATTTATAAAACGTTTCCCGTTTTTATCTGTTTTTAACAAACTTACTTACGTTAACCAAATATCTAACGATATGCCTATATATCATACTTTAGGATCCATTCCTGCAAAACGTCATACCGTTTTCCGTAAACCTGACGGTGAACTTTATGCCGAAGAATTGGTGTCTACCGAAGGGTTTTCAAGCTTGTATTCGCTTGTTTATCACTGCCATCCCCCTACTATTGTAAAATCACTGGGAGAACCTTACTCCGTGGAACCGAAAATTGCACGGGAAAAACACCTGAAACATACCAGTCTGATCGGCTTCAATATCAAACCGGAAGATGATTACCTGAAAAGCAGAAAGCCTGTATTGGTCAACAGTGACCTGCATATCTCTCTGGCTGCGCCAAGAAAATCCATGACGGATTACTTTTACAAGAACAGTCAGGCGGATGAAGTGATCTTTATCCACGAAGGCAGTGGAACGCTAAAAACAGGTTTTGGAAAGATCAAATTTGAATATGGCGATTACGTTGTGGTTCCCCGCGGCACTATTTACCAGATGGAATTCAATGGAGAAAACAATCGCCTGTTTATCATAGAAAGTTTTAGTCCGATACGCAGTCCAAAACGTTATCGCAATGAATATGGTCAGTTAATGGAACATTCACCTTATTGTGAAAGAGATATTAGAAAACCGACCGATCTGGAAACTATAGATGAGTTTGGTGATTTTAAAGTACTCATTAAAAAACAAGGATTGATCTATCCTTATACCTATGGCACCCATCCTTTTGATTTTATTGGCTGGGACGGATTTCATTACCCATGGGCTTTCTCCATTCACGATTTCGAACCTATAACCGGGCGTTTACATCAACCACCGCCGGTACATCAAACTTTTGAAGGACATAATTTCGTGATCTGTTCTTTTGTACCCCGGAAATACGATTATCATCCTTTATCTATTCCAGCTCCTTATAACCACAGCAATGTAGACAGCGATGAAGTTCTGTATTATGTAGATGGCGATTTTATGAGCCGAAAAAGCGTAGTGAAGGGGCAAATCACACTCCATCCGGGGGGAATTCCCCATGGCCCTCATCCAGGTACAGTAGAAAAATCTATTGGAAAAGAAAAGACAGAAGAGCTAGCGGTGATGATCGATCCTTTCCGTCCATTGATGCTAACTGAAGATGCCCTGAGCATTGAGGATGAAAGTTATCATAAAAGCTGGCAGATCAACGTAGAATAAAAGCCAACACGAGCGAATACTCACAAACAGCAATGAAACGAAACTAACTCTATTAAATAAAAAAACAATGTCAACACAAACATTTGCAGAAAAGATCTCTAAAGCACAGGATTTCCTGCCCATTAATGGAACCGATTACATCGAGTTCTATGTAGGAAATGCTAAACAAGCTGCACATTACTACAAAACAGCATTTGGATTTCAATCCCTGGCTTATGCAGGACCGGAAACCGGCGTTCGCGACCGGGCGTCTTATGTACTCAAGCAAGGAAAGATTCGTTTGGTCTTAACCACAGCTCTAAAATCAGAAAGTCCAATTGCAGAACATGTTAAAAAACATGGAGATGGGGTTAAAGTACTTGCTCTATGGGTAGATGATGCTTATAGCGCTTTTGAAGAAACGACCAAACGCGGTGCAAAACCATATTTGGAGCCTGTTACCCTGACTGACGAGCATGGCGAAGTTCGTATGTCCGGGATTTATACCTATGGCGAGACCATCCACATGTTTGTAGAGCGGAAGGCCTATGAAGGTATATTTATACCTGGCTATCAGGAATGGAAAAGTGATTACAATCCTTCAGATGCAGGTCTGTTATATATTGACCACTGCGTTGGAAATGTAGGCTGGCACAGAATGAATGATACGGTGAAATGGTATGAAGATGTTATGGGATTTGTGAACATCCTTTCTTTTGATGACAAACAGATCAATACAGAATATTCGGCACTGATGAGCAAAGTGATGAGCAACGGCAATGGCTTCTCTAAATTCCCGATCAATGAGCCTGCAGAAGGAAAAAAGAAATCGCAAATTGAAGAATACCTGGAGTTCTATGAAGGTGAAGGGGTTCAACATATTGCTGTAGCCACTAAAGATATTCTTAAAACTGTCTCTGAATTAAAATCCAGAGGGGTAGAATTTTTAAGTGCACCTCCGGAAGCCTATTATAATATGATGCCGGAACGCGTAGGCGAAATCGATGAAGAAATTGAAAAACTGAAAGCATTGGGCATACTGGTGGATTGCGATGAAGAGGGGTATTTATTACAGATCTTCACTAAACCTGTAGAAGACAGGCCGACTTTGTTCTTTGAGATTATACAAAGAAAAGGGGCTCAGTCTTTTGGTGCGGGGAATTTTAAAGCCCTGTTTGAATCACTTGAACGCGAACAGGAACTGAGAGGAAATCTATAGTTCTATTTAAAAATACTTATTCATAGTGAAAACTGAGAAGGCCGGTGAATATTTCCCGGCTTTTCTTTTAACACCTCATTCATAACATTCTTGTTTCATTTACAAAGCTCTGGTCTATGAACATGGATTATCATAAAAAATAAGTACTTTCGGTTCAAAAAAAGGCGATAAAAAGGGGAATGCTTAAGAACTGGACACATGAAATAAAGAGATTTGTAATACATTTTAGACTTGCATTCAAATTATTTCAAAAAAACGACCCTTTACGTCTGGCCGGAGCCACTGCATTTTTTGCAAATTTTGCTCTTCCTCCAATCCTGATTATCCTGATCAGATTATTTGGTTTTTTTATTGACAAAAAAGTCCTGGTTAACCGTCTTTTCGAAAGGCTTGCCAATCTACTGGATGACAGCAGCATTAAACAAATAAGGCAAACTTTAAGGAATATACGGGGGCTGGATCAGAACTGGTACGCAACGTTATTTAGCTTTATTTTCTTTTTGTTTGTCGCCACTACCTTATTCAGCGTGATCAAGAATTCCATGGACCAGATTTGGTCTATTGGTATCAAAGATAAGTCTTCCTTCTACTTTAAACTTAAATTAAGGGCCAGATCAATGGTGATTATACTTCTTGCAGGTCTGTTGTTTTTTGTGGGGCTTCTTACAGATAGTATTCAGGTATTTATAGGAGCCTATATCAAAACCGCAGCACCAACATTTAGCAAGTTCCTTCTTTTGGGTCTCAACCAACTGTTGTTTATCGCTATTGTAACCATTTGGTTTACGGTGCTTTTTCGCTTCTTAACCAATGGAAGACCTACCTGGGCTACTTCAATCAGAGGAGGAATTTTGACCGGTGTTTTTTTTGCAATTGGCCGTTACATATTACGCATCATGCTGCCATTAAGCAATATAGGAAACATATATGGCGCTTCGGGCTCTATAGTACTCATTATGTTATTTGTATTTTATTCGTCCTTTATCTTCTACTTTGGTGCTTGCTTTGTAAAAGTATTAAGTGAGGCCCGCAAAACTCCCATAAGGCCTATAAAAGGCGCTTTCAATTATGAACTTAAAGAGGTTTAGCCTGCTTGCTGTACCTGTTCATAACCCTGAACTTCAAAAACTGCAAGCTGATCCAGTAAGTTGTAATGTAGGGTACCGAAGAAGTTAACAATCCCGTCTTTATTTTTGCCCTCAATGCAAATGCTCTCTTTAACAATGTCTTTATGTTGTCGGTTACTGTCCTGGAGGATGGTATCTTCATCCTGAATCTTAACATCTTTTGCTTCGATAGAAAATTGTTTCAGCAGTTCAGAGAAGCTCCTGCCGTTGAGCAATAGTTCTTTAATTTTCATGGCCTTACAGTTTTTTTGAATAGATTTAGTTAGCGGTTTTCAATAGCAATTTTAACGCCAAAATAAAAGGGTAACTTATTAAAAGCTACCCTTTTATATAATCTATAAAAGCCTAAAGGCTTTAATCACTGTTATTCGCCAGAAAGACAATATTTCTGTTGAAAAAATGTGGATAAATAGTTTTTCTAGAATAATTTGTAAGCCAGACCAAAAGTAAACAAATTCAACTTCGTGTCATTGTATCCGTCTCTTCCTATTTTAGAAAGTCCTTTCTCATATCTAAGATCTATGCCCAAACCACCTATATCCAGGCCTGCACCAAATTGCCATGCAAAGTTCTGTCCTTTAAAGTCTCCTTTAAACACGTTTCCTGCAGCGGCACCAAAAGATTGCTTATCATCCAGGATAAAGGACACCACCGGACCAGTATTTAGACGTACTCCAATACCAGCAGCACCAATCTTGGTTCCAATCAGTACCGGAACATCCAAGCTGGTAAATTTCACTTTATTTTCTCCGCCAGCATCATTGGTTAGCGTGGCGTTTTTACCGCTTAAGTAAAGCTCAGGTTGTAAATGTATTCCTGCGGCGCCTATACGGGCCCAGAAACCTGCGTAGTAACCAGCGCGGTTATCGCTGTCAAATGTATTGCTGGTACTAAACTTGGAAAGATTCGCCCCTCCTTTAATACCAAACTGGAAACTTGGTAATACTTGACTGAATGCTGCTGCGCCAACAAAAAGAAATAATGCAGAAAGTAATATTTTTTTCATAATCAGTGTTAATGTAAAGTATTTAAATTTATGTAAAACTAAGAATATTTTTAATTCGAAGTATATTATGTAAATTTATGTACTATTCTGTACTAGTTTAAAATCAATTGTTTTATTCATGAGAAGTTATTTTTATGGTCAGTTATTAAATGGAATTTACCTTTAATTCTTACTCCCTAACGTTAATCTATTGCGGAACTATAACGCTCTTTATCTCCTATTATGTATATAACAGGGACCGGGGTGCCGTTCGATGGTTCGGGTTAATGATGCTCGCCAACGCGATATGGTCACTTGGTTACGGCTTTGAACTGGCCAGTTCCACACTAGCACAAATCAAGACATTCATCAATATTGAATATATTGGAATTGTTACCCTACCCCTGACCTGGTTCTTCTTTTGTTTAAAAATGACAGGGAAAGACCACTGGTTCAAAAAGCCAGTTAATCTCCTGATGACCTTATTCATTCCCGCTGCAACTTTGATTCTGGTTTGGTCTAATACCCACCATCACATACATTACAAAGACCTATATATCAGCTACAATAGTGATTTCCCAATGGCTGTAATCGTTCCTGGAATAGGATACAGGATTTTCACCATCTATTTTTATCTTTTACTGGGAACAGGAAGCTATTTGCTCATCAGCAAATTCAGAAAGGCAGACCCCGTCTATAAAAAGCAAAATTACAGTATACTTGTGGGTGCACTGATCCCCTGGATGGCCAATATCTCTTACCTTCTTGGATACAGGCCACTTGGGAATCTCGATGTCACTCCCTTTGCATTTATCGTGACCATTTTTCTGGTCTCCATTGGGATTTACAGGTTCAGACTCTTTGATATTTTGCCGGTTGCCAGAGAAAAAGTATTGGAATTGATGCAAGATGGCTTTATAATCCTTGATCAGTACCAAAGGATTATAGACTATAATGATGCATTTCGCAAGTATTTCATCATTAATGAAAAGATTATAGGTAAACATGCCAGCGAATTGTTTGGAACGCAGCTAAACTTTATGCACTATCTGCAAAGTAAAACTTCAGGAAAATTAGATCTGAAGATTGACACCTCCGGGGGAGTATTGGATCTTGAAGCAGACATCACACATATGATCGAAGATAATTTGAACAGCGATCTCACTATTGTCAAATTTCAGGACCAGACTGCTATTAAAAAAGAATCTTTAAAGATAAAAGATCAGGCGGTCGAACTTCAAAAGTTAAACCAGCTAAAGGATAGAATCTTTTCCATTATAGCACACGACCTAAGGGCACCACTTGTCAATTTATCCGAAGTGCTTAAAATGATTTCGAATGACATCATTACTCCTGAAGAATTCAAAATGCTTGCACCTATTTTAAGTAAAGACATTATCTATACCACTGATCTTCTGGAAAACATACTGCATTGGTCCAGGAGCCAGCTTAAGGGTTACGGAATTAATAAAGAATATTTTAACCTCCGAAATCTCATTATCAATGAAATAGACTATCATCAGCCTCCTGCATCTATTAAAGAAATCAAAATTGTACATAACGTTTTCCCCAATGTGATCGTGTTTGCTGATATGCTTATGATACAGATTGTGGTTAGAAATATCATCAACAATGCTATTAAGTTCAGTAATGAGGGAGGCATCATTGATATATCTGCCAGTTATCAGCGCACCGGCTTCGTTCATCTGTTGATTGAAGATAAAGGTATTGGAATGCCGGCTGAAGTCTTTCAAAATGTCTTTGGTGGCGCCAATATATCTACAAGGGGTACCATGCATGAAAAAGGAACAGGCCTGGGACTTATGATCTGTAAAGAATTTATGCAAAGGAATGATGGTGACATCACCGTAGAAAGTGAGCCAGAAAAGGGTACTATTTTTACGATTAAAATACCTGTTGACCCAGTAAAAGAATAAAGGTGCCCAAATTCAAATTTGGGCACCTTTTTGATTAACCGTTGGCGTTGTTAATGGCTTGCTTTTCTTTTAGGGCATCAACATTATTCTTATCGCCAAAATTCTGGGTTTTCTCCGCGAAATATTCCAATATTCCTTTAATAGTATCCAGGTTATCGGAAACCCTTTGATGCATATCAGGCAAATCTTTATCCAGTCTTTTATCACCCAGTTCTATGTTATCCACTTCTATTTTACCTAGCTTCTGGATAAGCGCCTGCTGTGAGTGCTGTAAGTCTTCCAATTCCCTTACTATCTTTTCCATCAACTCAAACTTCTTTAAAGTATCCATATTTTGTTTTTTAAATTAAAAATCAATCCTATTGAATAAACAACAAACGATATCCCCGTTATGTTTGATCAATAATGTCTGAGTAGAGAAAACAAAGACAATAAGTTTTGGTTTATTCAACAATACCTAATACTTTAGTTTTAAAGAAAATTACTAAATCCTATATTCTGCCGCTATGCGTTTACAAAAAAACATACTCTCCTTGTTCCTGTTCCTTCTTTTACCCATTATATTGCATGCCCAAAAAAAGTCGCTTCCCGATCCTGTCAAACTAGCAGAATATTATGAAAACCAGCAATATACTGATGCAGCAAATTATCTTCAAAACTTTTACAAAGAGGATGGTAAGGAAATTAAAATATGGAGACCGCTTGCTTATTGCTATATGATGACAGGGGATCTCTCTAACGCCGAACGGATTTATCTTAATTTAAATGCCTTGGAACCAAAAAACACAGCCTTGCTTTACAACCTTGGTACAGTAAATTTAAAAAGAGGAAATTTTGAAAAGGCAGGTAATTATTATAGAGAAATTCTCAGCATAGATAGTGCAAATTTCGATGCAAACAAACAACTTGCCCTCCTAAGTAAGGAAAATCTGGACTTTGAAACTGGTAAAGCAGAGGAGCAACTTAAATACCTGATACAGGCAAATAAACTAAACCCTGGCGATTCGGAGATTGCGGCGACGCTTTCGGAGGCTTATTTCAAATTTAACAGCTTCAACAAAGCTGATGAGGTATTAAAGCCTGCAATACAGGCAGACAGTGCCAACCTTCATTTGTTAAGAATCAAATTACCTGTTGCAAGGGCTTTAAAACAATATCCGGAAGCGATTCAAACCGGCTTAAAGCTCCTGAGCTTTGGAGACAGCTCAACTTTGACATTAAACCATCTTGCTAAATCTTATTTTGATCTTCTGGATTATAAAAATGCATTGAATTATTTCTTAAAAATCAAAGGAGAAGGCACCAATAACGAAAACCTCTCCTACTCCATTGCTTTATGTTACAGAGGTTTAAGAGACGCTAAAAATGGCATAAAATTCTTCAATAAGACTGTCACTCAAGGTATTTCTCCAAAAACCGCCTCTTATTATGGTCTGCTTGGGGAGGCCTATGAGTCCAATCATCAAAATGATGAAGCACTCAGCGCTTACAAACGAGGTTTGTTGTTCGAAAACAATGGCAGCTTGTATTACAATATTGCCCTTCTCTATGAGAACAAGTTAAACGACAAAAAAAATGCAGTCACCTATTACAATCTATACCTGAAAAACTTCAAGGAAATGGATAAAAATCCTAAACTTGCAGCCTTTATCAAAAGTAAAATAGATGACCTGAAGAGATAATTTATCTATTGATCAGTCTGGCTACATATTTCCCAATGATGTCAAACTCCAGGTTCACTGTGTCCCCAACATTGACTTCATGCAAATTGGTATGTTCAAGCGTGTAGGGAATGATAAACACAGAGAATTCATTGAGCTCGGAATGAACAACCGTTAAGCTGATTCCGTTTACACAAACGGATCCCTTTTCCACGGTAACATTCCCTCTTGAGGCGTCATAACGAAATCTATATTCTGAGCTCCCATCAAGACTTTCTCTTTTAATACATACTGCGGTCTGGTCTACATGTCCCTGAACAATATGCCCGTCGAGCCTTCCATTCATCAACATACAACGCTCAAGGTTAACTTTTCTACCCACCTCCAAACTTCCTAAATTGCTTTTTTCAAGCGTTTCCTGTATGGCTGTAACGGTATAAGTGCCTTCATTCAATTCCACCACGGTTAAACAAACTCCGTTGTGCGCAACACTTTGGTCTATCTTAAATTCCCGGCTAATATCAGACTGGATCTTGAAATGAAGGTTTGTTCCTTCTTTAACAATTTCTTTAACCTCACCAAGTGTTTCTATAATTCCTGTAAACATAAAAATCTTTAATATTAACTTCTGTTTCTCCTCCAGTTTGTGTCCTTTACGCTCGTTTCATCAGATAGATGGACCACATGCTGTTTTTTTAGGGCCAGTACTGCACTAAGCGCGGCTATAAACGCCTCTTGTTCGTCTTCTGCCTTAAGGCTATCGGCGTGAAAATATTTATTCACAAAATGTGTATTGAAATCTCCTGTTCTAAACATCTCATGCTGCATCACAAATTTACCAAATGCTAATGTCGTTTGTATGCCCGTAATGTCATATTCATCAATCGCCCTGACCATCCTGTCTATTGCTTCCTCTCTGTCTTTACCATAAGTGATCAGCTTGGCAATCATCGGATCGTAGTATATCGGAATTTCCATGCCTTCTTCAAATCCATCATCTACCCGTACCCCGTTGCCTTTGGGTGTGCGATAAGTCTTTAGCAAACCGATATCCGGAAGGAAATTATTTTCCGGATCTTCTGCATATACCCTGAGTTCTATAGCATGTCCGCTAATTTTCAAATCTTGCTGGGTATAAGACAATGCCTCGCCCCTGGCAATTTTGATTTGCTCTTTCACCAGATCCAGTCCGGTGATCATCTCTGTAACCGGATGCTCAACCTGTAAGCGTGTATTCATCTCCAGAAAGAAAAAATCCAGATTCTCGTCCAGGATAAACTCTACAGTTCCGGCCCCTACATAATTCACAGCCCGTGCTACATCTACTGCACATTTACCCATTTTTTGCCTGATCTCTTCTGTCAGGACAGAAGAAGGCGCCTCTTCAATGACCTTTTGATGTCTTCTCTGAATAGAACACTCCCGTTCAAAGAGATGCACAATATGACCATGCGTATCACCCAGCACCTGTATCTCAATATGTCTTGGCGAAGAAACATATCTTTCAATAAATACCGAACCATCACCAAATGCAGAGGTGGCCTCGCTCACTGCAAGCTGCATTTGTTCTTCAAAATCCTCTACCTGGTTTACAACCCTCATTCCTTTTCCACCCCCACCTGCAGCAGCTTTGATCAAAATCGGAAAACCAACCTCTACTGCACGAAGTTTTGCTTCGGCCACATTGGTTATCGCTTCTTCAGTTCCCGGCACCATTGGAATATTGTACTTCAAAGCCGCTGCTTTAGCAGATAACTTATTTCCCATAATTTCCATGGCTTCTGGTGTTGGTCCAATGAGTATTAGCCCCGCCGCTTTTACTTTTTTAGCAAAATCTGCATTTTCAGACAGAAAACCATATCCAGGGTGGATGGCCTCCGCCCCCGATCTCCTGCAGGCCTCGATAATGTTCTCAGCAACCAGATAAGACTGGTTGGAGGCCGCAGGGCCGATACAAATAGCTTCATCGGCATATCTTACATGCAAAGCTTCCCGGTCTGCTTCCGAAAAAACAGCAACGGTTTTAATCCCCATTTCTTTAGCAGAACGCATAATACGCAAAGCGATCTCTCCTCTATTGGCTATTAAGATTTTATTCATTAATAATCTTTATATAATTATGGAATCAAATTCTTCAGAATGTCTGCTGCCTGCTCAATCATTTCCGCGGAAACATCCAAATGCGTAACAAATCTAATAGTTTTTGGCCCAGTAGCGTTACATAAAATCCCTCTTTTGTTCAATTCATTGATTAATCCTGCCGTAGAAAATGACTCATCAACATCAAAAAGGACAATATTGGTCTCCACTGGCATAACACCGGAAACATATTTTGTTTGTGAAAGGACCTTACCTAACACTTTTGCATGTGCATGGTCCAGGGACAAGCGGCTAACCTGATGGTCCAGGGCATAAATACCTGCAGCAGCTAAAAACCCAGCCTGCCGCATACCACCTCCAAAAACCTTCCTGATCTTTCTGGCCTTTTGTATCATTTCTTTTGAACCTAACAGCACAGAGCCCACGGGAGCCCCCAGCCCTTTCGATAAACAAACTGATATTCCATCAAAACAGGAACCGTATGCATAGGCTTGATCTCCTGTGGCTTCCAAAGCATTAAAAATTCGTGCACCGTCCAGGTGAAGTTTCAAGCCGCGGGCTTTACAAAGCTGGTAAATAGGCTCAATATCCTTCAATGTATAACAAGCGCCTCCCCCCTTATTTACCGTATTTTCCAAAACAACAAGGCTCGAATTGGGATAGTGTATATTTTCCTCATTGATTTCCCGCTCAATCATTTCTGCTGTCAAAATCCCCCTTGTCCCATTTAGTAACCGGACAGAAGCCATAGAGTGATAGGCAATTCCACCACCTTCATAACGGTACACATGTGCCGTCTGATCACAAATCACCTCATCCATCGGTTGTGTAAAACATTTAATAGCAATCTGGTTGGTCATTGTACCAGAGGGACAGAACAATCCTGCCTCCATATTAAACAATGCAGCAAGTTTATGTTCCAATTCGGAAACGCTCTCATCTTCGCCAAAAACATCATCGCCAATTCTGGCTGTCATCATTGCCTCCAGCATGCCCGCTGTTGGCTTGGTTACCGTATCACTTCTAAGGTCAATCTTTACCATCCTATTTCTTAAAATACATGAACACAAATATTAGCTTTTTATTACTTTAGTTTCCCACCATTACTTTTTTTTTACAATTTTTGACTCAAAAAACTGAATTCCGGAAAACGCCTCAAATACCACCAAAAAAAACACCTTAATAACTATAAAACAACGAATTAATACGGCAAAAAGCACTAAAAAAAACACCTCGCCATTTGTCAAAAAAACAGAAATCAGCTATTAAAATTTGGAATTCAAAATAACAAATGTAATTTAGGCTTAGTGTTTTTTTAACAATATCTTAATTCTGTAATTTAAGACCCCATAAAAGACCCCATTTTTCGAGTCAAAATCCTCCGGATTTAAGGTGAGAATTTTGTTTCTTTTTAAGGCAATTAAACGACAGAAATTGAGACGAGCAACCTTGAAACAATATAAATTAAATTGAATAAAAAAGGCATAAATCAAATTAAAAAAATGATCTGATGAAGCCTCTTTTATACGAATAAAAAAACAAATAGATTCTAATGAAAAAAAATCACTCAGAAGTGGTCGTATTTTTTACTTTTATCACCACAAAAACAAATTAAGATGATAGTTATTGCAGACGGTGGTTCAACCAAAACCAATTGGTGCTTAATTAATGAAGCAGGTAGAAAAATTCATTTTAATACAGAAGGATACAATCCTTACTTTTCAAGCACAGAGTATATCATTGATTCGTTAAGAAAAACTCTTCCAGACCATGTGGAAGCAGATAAACTGACTGAAGTTTATTACTACGGTGCGGGCTGCTCAACAGATGCCAAAAGAAAAATTGTTGAAGACGCTATGCAACAGGTATTTCCTAATGCAAAAATAAGCATAGGCCATGATTTGATGGCATCGTGCAGAGCTTTACTTGGTGATGAAGAAGGATTTGCTGCCATTCTTGGAACTGGAACAAACAGTTGCCTTTATGATGGCACCGACATTACCCTGAATATTGATTCTCTTGGTTATTTCCTAGGCGATGAGGGAAGTGGGTGTTTTATTGGAAAACGCATTTTAAGTGATTACATGAAAGGCTATATGCCAAAAGGCTTAAGAGAGAGTTTCTATGATAACTTTGCCTTGACCAATGAGGATATTTATGATCATATCTACAACAAACCCCTGCCAAACCGTTTTTGCGCAAGTTTCAGTAAATTCTTATATGACTACAAAGATAACTATGAAGACTATACTTTCTCTACGATAGAATATGCTTTCACAGCCTTCTTTGAGAATCTGGTGATCCATTATCCAAACTACAAATCGTACAAATTAAACTGTGTGGGTTCTGTAGGATATAGCTTCAGAGATATCCTAAGCATTGTGGCCGACCGGTATGAAATGGGTGTTGGAAAAATTATTCGCTCACCTATAGATGATCTGGTAGATTATCATTTGAGTAAATCAAAAGCATAAAAAAATCCCCGGAACTTAAATTCCGGGGATTTTTTTTTATTAGAGAAACCGGTCTTAAAAAGAGATCTCTTTACCAAATAATTTAGCGTATTTCCTCCGGTCAAATTTATACAGCATAGCCGCTCTGAAAGAAACCCCCTTTTGCTTTTCATCCAGTTCTTTCAGTACGCCAAAACTCAGCATCTTTTTTCTAAAATTCCTCTTGTCCAGCTTCTTGCCAATGATCAGTTCATATACATTTTGCAACTGGGTTAGTGTAAATTTCTCTGGTAACAGCTCAAAAGCAATGGGCTGATGTTTAATCCTTCGTTTAATTTTTTCCAGGCCCTTTTCAAAGATCATCTGGTGATCAAAAGCCAGTTTCGGAAGATCGCTTACATTTTTCCAGAAAGCCTTTTTCGCATAACTTGTAAGGGGTTTTAAGGCTTTGTCTCCGCCGAGTCTCAGCAATGCATAATAGGCAATACTGATTACCCTACCCTGAGGGTGGCGCTGCACATCTCCAAAGGTGTAATATTGCTCCATAAAAATATCACCCAGACCAGTAAGTTCCTTCAAAATCCGCGAAGCGGACTGATCCAGACTCTCGTCTACCCTAACCAAATTTCCTGGCAATGCACACCAGTCTTTAAATGGTTCTTCATTTCTTTCAATCAGCAGAACTTTTAATTCTCCTTCATCAAATCCGAATACAACACAATCAATAGAGAACGTTGAATTAAACTGTGGTAAATCTTCTTTCAAACCATTAAATTTTTAAATACAGAAGCAAATAAATGTACTTGATGCAATATTACATAAAAAAAATAAAAATAAATTACTTAGTGTAGTAAATACACACTATATTCGTAATATAATTAAGATGAGACCAAATATAAAAAATATCGCTGTACTTACCTCTGGAGGAGACGCTCCGGGGATGAATGCTTGCATAAGAGCTGTTGTTCGAACTGGCATATACAATGGTATTAATATGTTTGGAGTTTTACAAGGTTATCAGGGGTTAATTAATAATAATATTAATCCGATGGATGCTCGCTCTGTAAGTAATATCATTCATCTTGGTGGTACAATCTTAAAAACAGCCCGTTGTTTAGCATTTAAAACAGAAGAAGGAATGGAAACAGCCTTCCAAAATTTAAAAGCCCGTGATATTGATGGATTAATCGTAATTGGTGGTGATGGCACATTTACCGGAGCCCGTAATTTTTCCAAAAAATATGACATTAAAGTAATGGGTATTCCAGGTACCATCGACAATGATCTTTACGGTTCAGACTTTACCTTGGGTTACGACACAGCTATTAATACCGTTATAGAAGCTATTGACAAGATCAGGGATACTGCCGATTCTCACGACCGTTTATTCTTTATAGAAGTTATGGGCCGTGATTCAGGATGTATCGCATTAAGAAGCGCCGTAGCAAGCGGTGCTGAAGCCGTCTTGTTGCCAGAACGCCACACCAGTATAGATGAACTTGTTGCCCAGTTGGCTTCAGGTGCAAGTACTAAAAAATCTTCCAGTATCGTTATTGTATCCGAAGGCCATAAAGCTGGCGGAGCTTATGATATTGCAAAAAAAGTGAAAGAGAAATTCAACCATTACGACACCAAGGTAACCATATTGGGACACTTGCAGCGCGGTGGTAGTCCAAGCAGTTTTGACAGGATTTTAGGCAGCCGTTTAGGATTTGCTGCTATTAATGAAATGTTGAAGGGCAATACCAGACAAATGGTTGGTTTACGTGGAAATGACATTAAAACAACCAGCATAGATGATGCTTTAAGCAATCATACTTTTAAGTTGGAAAGTGATCTGTTGGAGATGACAAAGGTTTTATCAATATAACATATGGTAGCGGTAGTATACAGTGGTTCTAAAACAGCTTTTTGGAAAATAGCTAAGGATGGAAAAACCATCGCAGAATGTAGTATGCCCGGCATTAATCCTTGTTTTAATGATCAGAAGTCTATTCTTCAAATGCTAAACAAAAAAACAACATTGATCAATTATGCAGAAAGCATAAAGAAGATGTATGTTTTTGCAGCTGGGGCGACTTCAGAACAAAGGATCAACGAGCTGACTGAAACGCTGTCGATGTTCTTTAAATATAGTAAAATCTCGGTTAAAGATGATTTATATGGTGCAGCCATATCTGCTTGTTATACCAATAGCGGAATTATAGGAATTTTGGGTAGCGGAGCCAACTGTGCTTATTTCGACGGAAAGAATCTGGAAGCCAATAATTTTGGTTTAGGTTTTATTCTTGGAGATGAAGGCTCTTCAAACTATTTAGGAAAAATGCTTCTAAAAAGTTTTATGACAGAGAAACTTCCTGAAGAATTATCCAGCCAGCTAGACAACAAATACAATCTGGACCGTGCACAGGTTCTTGACAGAATTTACAAGAAACCACTTGCACAGCAGTTTCTAAGTTCTTTTTTTGATTTTTTCGTAGACAACAGAAATCATAGTTTTATACAGAAATGTGTAGATGATGCCTTTGAACGCTATGTTAATATTTACCTGCTGCCTGTGATCACACAGCATCCTGGCAAAGAAATTCATTTTGTAGGTATTGTTGCCGGACATTTTCAGGACAGGTTAAGAGCCATTACCAAAAAGTACGGTATCGAAATTACCACCATTACTAAAGAACCAATATATAATTTACTTAACTACTATTCAAATTAAATAATATGAGCAAAATTGGAATAAACGGCTTTGGCCGTATCGGCAGACTGGTTTTCAGAGCTGCATTAAAAAGAGGATTAGATATTGTTGCCATCAACGATCTTGTTGAGCCGGATTATATGGCTTATATGTTAAAATATGATTCTACTCACGGACGTTTCGACGGAACTATTGAAGTAGAAAACGGACATTTAGTAGTGAACGGAAAAACCATCCGTATTACAGCAGAGAGAGACCCTGCAAACTTAAAATGGAATGAAGTTGGCGTAGAAACCGTAATTGAATCTACTGGTTTATTTTTAACACGTGTTGACGCTGAAAAACATATTGCTGCTGGTGCTAAAAGAGTAGTTTTCTCTGCTCCTGCTAAAGACAGCGACATTCCAACTTATGTAATGGGTGTTAACCACCATAAATTAACGGCAGATCAAACTATCGTTTCTAACGCTTCTTGTACAACAAACTGCTTGGCACCAATCGCTAAAGTATTAAATGATAATTTCGGTATCGTTGAAGGTTTAATGAGCACCATCCACGCTGTGACTGCAACTCAAAAAACAGTTGATGGTCCTTCTGCAAAAGACTGGAGAGGTGGCCGTGGTGGTTTCTCTAACATCATCCCTTCTTCAACTGGTGCTGCTAAAGCGGTAGGAATGGTTCTTCCTGAATTAAAAGGAAAATTAACTGGTATGTCGTTCCGCGTGCCTGTTGCAGACGTTTCTGTAGTAGATTTAACTGCACGTTTAGAAAAACCAGCTACTTACGAGCAGATCAAAGCGGCAATGAAAGCAGCTTCTGAAGGCGAGTTAAAAGGTGTGCTGGCCTATACAGACGAAGAAGTTGTTTCTTCTGACTTTATTGGTGATGACCACGCTTCTATTTTCGATGCAAAAGCTGGTATCTCCTTAAATGATAACTTTGTTAAAGTTGTTTCCTGGTATGATAACGAATGGGGCTATTCTTCTGCATTAGCTAAATTCGTAGAATATTACGGAAACTTAAAGTAAAACCCGTTCATACAGGTTTATATTTGGTTAGAAAAGGGATGTGCGTGGATGCGACATCCCTTTCTTTTTACCTTCATTTTATGCCACCAAATGCTGCAAAGCATCCGTTTTTATGTAATACTTCAGTATCCCTGAAACCAACTTTTTTCATTAAATCCAGTTGGAAATTAACAGATCGCGGCGTATCTTCTTTTTCTATATAATCAAATACCTTTTGTCTGTATTCCGAACCACCCAATTCTTCGAGGTATTCAGCGTAACTTTGTGTAAACAATTGATTTAAATGCACGGCATCGTGTACAATAAGGTCTGAAATCCAAAAACTTCCTCCTGGCTTAAGCGACTGGTACAATTTTGAAAATACCCGTTCCCAGTCTGCATCTTCACGCAGGTGGTGCAACACGGCTGCCGCAAGTATAATATCAAAATGTTCTACAGGAAATTCCGCCTCAAGGATATCCTGCTGCAAGATTTCCACGGTACCAGATGTTGCTGCCGAAACTCTTTCTTTTGCTCTATCCAGCATGGGCCTGCTCAAATCCACTAGTGTACAATCCAGACCCGGGATTTTCTCCAGCATTTTCAGGCTGTAGTTACCTGCTCCACAGCCTATATCAAGCAGGGCTTTAGCATCTGGGTTTACAAAAAGTGCAGCACTTGTAGTGAGCTCAAGGGTAACCGGAGCATCTATTGTGGTCTGCTGCCCTGTCTCCAGATTAGAAAACCGCTCCACATCATGATCAAAGCGCTCTCTGATCTCGTCCAAAGAAGATTTCTTATTGTCTTGATGATTCATATCTTTTCATTTTTATTTAACCAAAACTATCTTTATAATTGATAGTTTAAAAATATCAATTACTCCTATTAATGATACCCAATAGCTATCAATGGAACTTAGACATTTAATTTACTTCAAAATGGTTGCCGAAGAACTTCATTTCAGAAAAGCGGCAGAAAAACTGTTCATTTCCCAACCCCCGCTTAGCCGGCAGATTAGAGAGTTGGAAGAAGAACTGGGTGCCCAGCTCTTCACCCGCAACAATAAGCGTGTTACATTGACCAGTGCCGGGCTCTATTTTAAAAAAGAAGTAGATGAGATTTTAACGAGGATCAATGAAACAAAAAATACCGTTAAACAGATCCACGATCATTTGAACGGAGAATTCAGGATAGGTTATATCAGTTCCACCTATCATCCCCTGCTGATGGAGGTATTAAAGGAAATGCGGATACATTTCCCCTATCTGTCTATACAACTTTATGAACTTCCCACTCAGAAGCAAATTCATGCCCTTGAGGAAGGAAAACTGGATATAGGAATTATGCGCGCGCCTATAGCCTCAACACAACTTACCCTGAATACACTTTTTTACGATCCCTTTATTGCAGTCTTACCTGCAGGTAGCCCTCGGTTTTCGTCTAACGAGACACTTGGAAAATACCTGGCCGAAAAACCTTTTATATTTTTCAACCGTGATTATGCACCTGCCTATCATCAGAAGTTAGTTGAAATCTGCAATAGACTAGGTTTTAGCCCCCAACTCTCCCATGAGGCAAACAATGTACATTCTATATTACGACTGGTGGAAAGCGGAGCGGGAGTATCCATTTTACCCCACTCCTTAAAAGAGCACTATAAATACCTGCAAATTAACTTTGCCGATCTGAAAAATCTGTCTATCTACACAGAAGTTGTGCTGGCCTACAGGAACAACAACAATCAGGAAGCTTTACAATGGTTTATAAAAAGATACAAGCCTACACCAAACAGGACTTAATCAAATATCCCATTGGAAATGGTCAGAATTTGTGGCTCTCCATCTGTAACCAGAATAGTATGTTCATGTTGAGCCACAAAGCCGCCTTTATTCCCCTTCAGTGTCCAACCGTCTTCCTGTTCAACTGCATATGTTGATTTTGTAGAAATGAAAGTTTCTATAGCTACTGTAGAATTCTTCCGGAACCGCTCCGTATTGTATTTATCATAACAATTCAAGATCCCTTCGGGAGCCTCATGAAGACTTCTTCCAACACCATGTCCGGCCAGATTTCTGATCACCGTATAACCTTGCTTTTTTGCTTCTGTTTCTATCAGTCTGCCAATTTCTGAAATTTTGACACCACCTCTTATTTTACCAATAGCCTTGTATAGAATTTCCTTAGAAGCATTAACCAGCCGCAAGTGATGATGAATATCCTCGCCAAGAACAAAAGAACCACCATTGTCTGCCCAGAAACCATTCAACTCAGCAGAAACATCTATATTGATCAAATCACCATCCAAAAGAATTTTCTCCTCAGAAGGGATACCATGTGCTGCTTCGTTATTTATGCTGATACAAGTCCATCCGGGAAAGTCATAAGTGAGTCTCGGTGCAGATTTAGCTCCAAAGCTTTCCAGCATCTGACCACCAAAATCATCCAGTTCTTTTGTTGACATTCCGGGCTTAGCAAATTCACGCATTTGTTTTAGCGTAGACGCTACAGCCTGGCTTACCTCCTGCATTCCTATAAATTCTTCTTCTGTACTTACTGACATAAAATTTAAATTTAAGATGATTCACAAAGCTACCAAAAATTGCTCAGTACTCTTCGAAATCACCCTCTATTATGCGATCTCCTTGTCATTTTCATTTACATATCGATTTACTTTGATTACTTTAAATTTTTTAACGCCTGTTGGCATCTCCCAGTCTACACGTGCTCCGCTGGTATATCCCAATAATGCAATTCCAATTGGCGCCAGGACCGAAAGTTTATTCAGCCTCATATTTGCCTCTTCAGGTGTAACCAGATGAAAAGTAAATTCCTGTGCCGTTTCCTCATCCTTTATAGTGACCAGGGAATCCAGGACAATAGCATTCTCAGGCAAGTTATCCTTTGTAACAATCTTTGCAGACTTGAGTTCATGATGTAATTTATCCTTGTTGAAATCAGACAATCTGCTGCTTAATTTTAAATGATTGGATAACAATTCGTATTCTCTTTTGGTAATGATCAATTGGTTCTTTTCCATGATGATTGTTTTAATATCTATTTGTGATGAATGAATTTCGCGGTTTATGTAAAACCGCATGCTGCTTCCCGACCCGGAGGGCTTATTCTACAAATGAAAATTAAAGGTTTGCGACAAAGAGTAGGAGAGGAGAAATTCCCTTACATGCACAAAATCACCCGTAAAATTTTCCATGTATTTGCCCCAAACCTTGAAGCTAAATGGATTGGGGCTTAAACTAGAAAGTCTTTACTGCTCTGCTGGAAAGAAAATCCAAAGGGAGAATGGAAGCTATTTACACGTGCATAAGACAAGTAGGCTCGCCGCGATTTGCAGGCGAAACACAATAAACTGTCTAAATAAAATGCACTTAATTTTTCCATTGAATCTTAAAAGCGGCCATATAAACAGCACCGCATTTTAATAAAGATAGGGTAAATTAACAGAAAAACAAAACCATGGCTGCCAGCGGGATCTTAGAGTATTTAAAGTTTGTTCAGGATCTTCGAAACCTCTATCTCTCCAGAATTATTGAATTTTAACTTTTTGTCCGCAGCATACAGATACACTGAAGGATATTTAGAAGGTGAAAACAGTGGTATAAATACATGATCCCGATCTTGCAGAAGGGTGACGTTTTTTAATCCGATTAAAGATTTTGCATAATGTTCCATAAAATAATTTATGGTCCTGAATTCATCCAGAGAAACCATATAGATATTGATTTTACTCAGTTCTTTTGTCTTTTTAGAAAGTTCTCCCGCTACTTTTTGGCAATGCGGGCAGGTTGCATCAAAAAAAACTATCAATGACTGTTTTCCGGCTGGAATATTGTTTTTTGTAAACCCTGTCTGACCGGAAGTATAAAATTTAAAATCAGGCATGGTTGCTGGAACCTGAGCAGCAACACTAAAACAGAATACAGAACATATCAGCATAAAAAACAAAGATTTCATAGACTTCATAACTATTCCCTTAAACAGGTTTAAAAACATAAAAGTAAATATCGCATTCTAATTTAATTAACCGCAATGAATTTAGGATCAATTTTAATTATGACCACTGTGCAACAATCTCCGGCCGGCTATAGTCATCCCCAACCTGCTTCTTTACCGGAAAAATACACCAATCATTTAAAACCTATTTAAACTGCAATTGTTTAATAAACAAAAATATTATTCCAAGCAACAAACAAAACACAAAATATCATCAACACAAACAACAACAAAAATGAAAAAACTATTATTGGCATTTACAGCATTAGTTATGCTGACCTGCAGCGCTGCAATGGCACAAGACACAACCATGCACAAAAAAATGCATACCCAAAAAATGGGTAAAATGCATGATCACATTATGATGAAAGATGGAAAAATGTGGGTCATGAAAGATGGGAAACATATGGAAATGAAAGAAACCATGACACTCAAAAATGGAACTATGGTGATGACCGATGGCACTGTAAAAATGGCCGACGGTAAAACTTCCATGATGAAAAATGGCGACATGATCAATATGGAGGGTAAAATGCACTCTATGAAAATGATGAAAAAACGTATGAAAACGATGAAAAAAGACAGTACCAGCGTCATGTAAAAGGACGTCATTTTCTGTAATTTTTAAATCGCCTAAATTTTAAATAGCTTAAAAAAAGAATACATCTGCTCGAATACTGCTTAAGCTTAGGCGGACTGAAAAAGTCCGCAAACCTTAAAAGGTATTCTCTGCAGATATATTCTTTTTTTCTAGGTGCTTAACCGGACAAATGACGATAACGTCCAGATCAATTGGATTTTCACAGAATATCTCCACACACAGCCTATAGCTGTCATTTTAGCGCATTTTGTCCAGCCTGAATGAAATCTACCACCAAGCCCGGATCACCTCCGTCCTTTGCAATTTGCTACGGAAAATTCTCGTACGCTGCGGAAAGACCTCAGAGATCTGCGGGCTTCTTCAGCCCGCCTGATATCGTCAGTCTTGAAGCAGTTGTACAGAATTTTCCGCACAATTCACCTCTCTAAATTATTTTGCCTGTTTTAAAACAATGGCCCCCAAGGGCGGAATATCCATACTTATAGAATATTCTCTGAAATGACAACCGACGTGCTCCGGCAGATAAATTCCCTCATTGATTTTCCCACTTCCAAAAAATTCAACAGCGTCAGAATTAAAAATTTCCTTCCATTCTGCTTTAAAAGGCAAACCAATCCTATAATTTTCCCTGAAAACGGGTGTCAGATTTAAGATGACAATCAGCGTATCCTTAGCTTTCAATCCCTTTCTGATGTACACATAAACGGATTGTTGCGCGTCATCAGCATTGATCCATTCAAAACTTTCATAAGAATAGTTATTGGCATATAATGCTGGTTCTGTCCTATACAAATGGTTCAGTGCCTTTACAGTATTCTGCATCCCTTTATGAGAATCATACTGTAACAAGTCCCAATCCAGAGATTTGGTAAAATTCCATTCTCCGTTTTGTGCAATTTCATTGCCCATGAACAATAGTTTACTTCCCGGCTGGGTAAACATATAGGTATACAAAGTCCTCAGGTTTGCAAATTTCTGCCATTCATCGCCCGGCATTTTATAAATCATAGAAGATTTGCCATGCACCACCTCATCGTGGGAAAAAGGCATCATGAATTTCTCGGAAAAAGCATAGGTAATGCTAAAAGTCAATTGATGGTGATGGTGTTTTCTGTTGATCGGATCATTTTTAAAATACTTGAGCGTATCGTTCATCCAGCCCATCATCCACTTTAAGCCAAAACCAAGCCCTCCTTCTGAAACCGGATGTGTAACCCCAGGAAAGGTACTACTTTCTTCTGCAATGGTTAGTACACCGTCATAATTTCCATATACAGCTTCATTCATATCTTTCAGGAACTGGATAGCGCCAAGATTGTCGCTCCCTCCATACTCGTTAGTACCTGCCTCTCCGTCCTTCCTGGAAAAATCGAAATACAACATAGATGCTACTGCATCTACTCTGAGTCCATCTACGTGAAATTTATCCATCCAGAACAAGGCATTGCTGATCAGGAAAGACCTGATCTCATTCCTGTCATAATTAAAGATATAAGACTTCCAGTCCGGATGAAAACCTTTTCTCATATCTGCATGCTCATATAAATGTGTTCCATCAAATTTATACAGACCATGTGCATCACCCGGAAAATGAGAAGGTACCCAATCCAGGATCACAGCAATATTACTTTTATGAAGCTGCTCAATAAGGTACATCAGCTCCTGTGGTGTTCCATGCCGGGAACTTGCGGCAAAATACCCGGTGATCTGGTAGCCCCATGATGGAAAATAAGGATATTCCATAACGGGCATAAGCTCTACATGAGTAAAACCCATTTCAAGTATATAGGGCACCAGTGTATTCGCAATTTCCTTATAGGTCAGAATACGATCAGGATCACTTGGATCCCTTTGCCAGGAGCCCAAATGCAATTCATATACAGAAACAGGCTGACTCAATGTATTTAATTTAGGCCGTTTGCTCAGCCAGTTCTTATCCTTCCAGGTATAATCTGTGTCCCAAACTACGGAAGCTGTACGTGGGGGCTGCTCCCAGCGGCTGGCAAAGGGATCTCCCTTTTCTATATCAGCACCATCAAAACCCTTTATGGCATATTTATAGACTTCACCTTTTCCTATTCCTGGAATAAACCCTTCCCAGATCCCTGAACTGTCCAGTCTCCGGTACAAGAGATGGGCTGTTTTGCTCCATTGGTTAAAGTTACCCGTAACACCAACTTCCCGGGCATTAGGTGCCCACACTGCAAAAAAAGTACCTGGTGTTCCATCAACCTCCATCACATGAGCGCCTAATTTCTCATACAGGCGGAAATGTTTACCAGATATGAACAAGGAAGTATCAAAATCGGTAAATAAACTATAGATCCAAACCGGGGTACTTTGTTTTTTAGAAACACTTTTTGAGGACTTGCTCATGATATCGGATTGAAACTGGGTTTATATAAGGTTATATGGTAAATATTCTAATATCGCCAAAATTCTTATTGGACTTAAAGCAAAGCTGACCATTTTCATCCAAGGTAAAATCGGTTAGCTCCCGGTCGTCAATAATAATCCTTTTCACCTGAAACGGAATACCAATGACCTGATAGCTGTACAACTCATAATTTGGAGTATACAGTCCATCTGTGGTTTGCTCTATCAGTAAAGATACGGCATCACCTCTTACGCTGAACTTCTTTTCTGAATAAATATCTTGTTCATATGCAAAAGTATCCCCATGATCTTCAAAGAAGAAAGAATTTACTTCGTAGTCACTATAATAAACGTTTAACATCACCTCATCAATATGTTTTTCACCAACATATTGCATCACAGGATATTCCGGTATTACAGATCCGGCCTTCACAAACAGTGGCATACTTTCTATCGGAGCTTCAACATCATGTTCTTTTTCTCCTTCAAGCAATTCGTTAGTCCAGAAATTATACCACTTTCCTTTTGGCAGATAAACGATCCTGGATATAGCCCCTTGTTCTAAAACCGGACAAACCATGATCTTGTCGCCAAAAGTAAATTCATCCTGTCTGTAATGGTTAGTTATCTTATCCTGCTCCAGCATCACCAAAGGCCTCAAAATTGGGAAACCATAACGGTGGTGTTCCCAGAATACCGAATAAATATAAGGCATCAGTTTATACCTTAGTTCTATGAATTTTCGGTTGATGCTGGTAAAAGGTTCCCCAAAGCTCCAGGGCTCTCTTTCAGAAGTATCACCCGCAGAGTGGGCCCGCATAAAGGGAGAGAAGGTTCCCATCTGTATCCACCGGGTAAACAATTCTCCGTCGGGTTCGCCGCTAAAACCACCAATATCTGTTCCACAGAATGGAACTCCGGATACGGACATTCTCTGGCATTGAATATTTCCCATTTTTAAATGTTCCCATGTGGCCACATTATCACCAGTCCATACACAACCATAACGCTGCATACCCGAATAACCAGCCCTGGTGATGGTGAAAGGACGTTTATTACGCATCAGTTTCTTCAGTCCATCGTAAGTAGAACGAACCATCTGCATGCCATAAACATTATGAGCTTTTCGGTGCGATCCGCGGTAGCCATCAAAATTATGCCTCACATCATTAGGAAAAGTTCCTGAACCAAAAACAGCGGGCTCATTCATATCATTCCAAACACCGGCCACGCCCATATCTACCAATTCTTTGTACAATCCACCCCACCATTCACGAACAGCAGGATTGGTAAAGTCAGGGAACTGGCAACGTCCAGGCCAGACATGTCCTTCCATAAAATAATCGTCACTCCTGCGGCAAAAGTAATTGTTCTCTTTGCCTTCTTTAAATACCCAGTAATTATCATCCACTTTAATTCCCGGATCAATCATCACTACCGTTTTCATCCCGATATTGAGCAGTTCTTTGATCATTCTTTTGGGATCAGGAAAATATTTCTTATTCCAGGTGAAACAGCGATAGCCATCCATATAATCGATATCCAGGTAAATGGCATCACATGGAATATCCCGGGAGCGGAATCCTTCTGCAATTTCTTTCACCTTACTTTCAGGATAATAACTCCAGCGACACTGATGATAGCCTAAAGCCCATTTTGGTGGCATCGGGTGTGTCCCGGTTAAGGTTTGATAGCGTTTCACTACATCCATTAAATGAGGGCCATGGATATAATAATACTGTAACTCACCTCCGTCTGCCCAGAAACTCGTCTTGGAAACATCTTCCTTACCAAAGTCAAAATAGGAACGGAAGGTATTGTCGAAAAATATTCCATAGGCAGCCTGATCATGCAAGCCACTATAAAAAGGTATAGTTCTGTACAAAGGATCCTGATCCCATCCAAAGGAGTAGGCATCTGTGTTCCAGTTCTGAAAGTGCCTGCCTCTTAAATTTAAATTACCAGACTTGTCTCCCAAGCCAAAAAAGTTCTCTTGGGGTAAACATTTTTTGGTAGCATACACATAGTAGCCGCCGAATTCAACATTTTCTTCCCAGTGCATAGGTGATTCGTCTTCGCTCATCACCATTTGCGAACTGTTTTCTACAAATGAAATCAGGAAATCTGACTTCCTGATATTACAGGTAATCGTGTTCGTAGAGATAGAATAACGGTCTTCAAATTCCACCATTCCAAAAGTTGTAACCTTCTGATCTACAGTTTTTACTGCATAAGAAAAATCATCCAGAAAAACACCGTGCGGTGCAAGCCTTACGCGAATAATTTCATCGCTTACCACACGAACTTCGACCCTGGCATCGCCATCAGAGAAGAAAAATTTATTTCCTTCTGTAACCACTTTAGTTACAGATGAAAGGTATTTCTTTACTATAGGTTTAAGAACAGTAACCGGATTGTTTAAATGTTGGATGGTTTCTTCAACTATTTCCTGAATATTTTCGTTGTCTTTTATTTCTTTTCCTTGTTCGTTTCTTTCTTCCATGAAATCGTTTGTATAAAAATTGGAAATCCTGAGATCGTGTACTTTATACATCTAAAGTGTTAATTTTTATATTAAAAGCAAAGGATAATTAGATATATAATTAGCACCAATTATTTGCATTTGACACTTTAACCAAGTTTTCTGATTTTTCTGATGTTCATTTTTGGGGCTTATTTAAAAGGAGGGCTTTGCAAAGTTGGAATGATGATTATAAAAAAAGCCCCGGTAAAAAATACCGGGGCTCGTAAGAATAAAGAATAGTTCCTAAAGATTAAAAGCATAGGCCACATAATATATGGCGCCTGCAGCCGGATTACCATAGGAGGTAATATAGTATTTGTTCAAAATATTTGACCCTCCGATCTTAATCATAGAGTTTACGGACCGGATCTTCAGGTTAACCTGGGCATCCATCGTTCCAAAAGCAGGAACTTCTCCTGAAGAAAAAGAGGAATTCCAATAGAAGCTACCCTGCCAGCGATAGTTTACATTAAAGCCAATATTTTTTATGATTTCTTTATTTCCAAAGCCTAAATTATAACGGATTTCGGGTGTATTAAAATCATTGATGTAATCAGCTGGAATATCGCCTATCTTATTAAAGGATATATTACCGCTCAGATTGTATTTGCCCAAAAGATAATCTATACCTAAAGCTGCACCATACGAGGTTACTTTTCCAGTTGCATTCACCGGAACGCCAAATTTGGTAAAGGACCCGGCCCCGTTGCTTTGGTAAACATCTACTGCGGTAATAAAATCTTTATAGATATTATAGTAAGCATAAGCGTCAATCAAAAATTTAGGCCCAAGCAAACCTTTATACCCCACTTCATAGGCCTGAACACTTTCCGGCCTTACCCCTCTCGAATCAAAGGTATAAGGCATTAATAAAGCAGGATTAGGCGTTCCGGTTGCCGCGGAATTCAAAAATGCGCGATAACTCACATCCGTAAAAGCCTGATTGGTAAACAAGTTGTATTTATTAAGAATTTCAGGCAAACCACCAATTAGTCTTTGTGACCCTCCACCAACAGATAGATCTATGTACTGATTCTGCGTAGTTGGGTTCCGATACCCTGTCTGATAAGAAACCCGGATATTATTGTTCGGCGCGACAGTAAGTACCCCGGTAATCCTTGGCGTAAAACGACCATCAAAGTTCTTGCTTTTATCATAGCGCCCAGAAAAAGTAAGTTTTAATTTATCGTCCAGAAATTTCTTACCCAACTGAGCAAAACTTCCGTATTCTTTAATATCAATATCCCTGTTTAAATCATCGAATATAGTACCTCCTGAACGGAGCTGGAAAAGCCGGTAGGATGCACCAACCTGAAATTCTACCACATTATTAAATGCATTGCTGAAGTTATACATACCTTCATAGTGGTACAAATTGGTTTTATCATCAAATTTAGCACCATATTTACCTTTAGCAAAGTCTGTACTGGCGATGGTAGTGTTCATAATCTGATCTTTCGCCGTCTCAAAGGCTGGTGAGCCTGGCTCAAATCGCCCCTGGTTTGCAGCTGCTCTGGCAGCAGCATTCGCGGCTGCGTCACTTGCGCCCTGTGCTTTAGCTCCGACATAAGTACCTACGTACTCTGGAAACCATTGCGTAGAAGACTTAGAGACCTCATTGATATAACTTCCTAAAATAGAAGAGATATAAGAATCACCTGAACGCTCCTGCGTGGTATAAGCCCTCACAAAGAAATCCTGCCCTTTTAATTCCAGTTTGTATTGACCGATACTAAAATTTCTCAAAGAATATCTATCAGAACCTGTATATACAGATGTACCAGTTCCCCAGTTGGCCTGAGCGATAGCCTCTATAGTAGGCGTAAATTTATAATGCAGTGCTCCGGATATCTTTAGAGATTGTGTCTTATAATCTACCAGGTCCCGCTCATTGTAACCGGTTCTGGACACATTCTGGTTGGGCAGTAATCCGGGGGTATTCAGCCCCGCAAAAAAAGGCCTCATTTGTGCATTGGTACTTAAAAAATTCGTCAGATAACCTTGAGTAACAGGGTTGGCTTTAAAAGCTGCAATCTGGGCTGCACTAGGATCTGTCTGCAAACCCAATGCCCCTTTCACAAAAGCAGAAGTTCCTGCATTCAAAACCGACTGAGCCACATTTCTCATGTTCTGGCTAACTTCGTCTCCGTACACGTTTACCCCATCATAATTGGGGTCTGAATTTCTGTCTCCCGGAATGACCGTCCTTGAAGCGCGGTTAAAGTTATTATAATTATCCGCCTGCCAGTCCTGGGCTTGCAAAAAAGAGAAAGTCGCCTTGGCGGCAAATTTATTGTTCCAGGCTTTAGCTACCCTTACATCCAACTGATTAAATGGCTGGGTACTGCTGTTGTTGTCATTTACGTGGTTAATTCCAGACTTGAACTGAAAACTTGGTCCCTGATATTCAAAAGGACTTTTTGAAGTCATGAGCATTGTACCGTTAATTCCCCCGGCTCCATATAAAGCCGAAGATGCTCCTGGCAGGAGTTCCACATTGTCCACATCCAGATCATTTATACCCACAATATTACCCACCGAAAAATTCAACCCTGGTGCCTGGTTATCCATGCCATCTACATACTGGTTGAACCTGTTGTTTCCGTTGGAATTAAATCCTCTTGTATTAATGGATTTAAAAGTCAAACTCTGTGTACTTACCTCTACACCTTTCATATTGGTCAGCGCATCATAAAAAGAAGGTGCCGGCAGTTCTTTAAGCGTGCTCTGCCCCATCCTTTCAATAGAAACTGGTGATTCCAAAATTCGCTCCGGTGTTCTTGAGGCTGAAATAACGACTTCCTGCCCTAATATCCCTGTCTGTTCGAGTTCTATATTCAGTGCTGCAGCGGGGCCTGTAATTGTCCTTTCTACAGAGGCATACCCAATATAGGAAATGACTAAAGTAAGTGGCCTTTTTTCCGTGGTACTGAATGAAAATTTTCCGTTTTGGTCTGTTGAAGTACCTGCTGTAGTTCCTTTAACAGTGATCCCTACACCCGGTATAGGTTCATGGCTGAGCTTATCTGTAACTGTTCCACTAATCGCAATGGATTGTGCATGTACCGATAGCACAGCAGAACAACAGACCAGAAGGATCAACACAATTTTTGTAAAATTTCTCATCATACGCTGTAATTTAGATTTGGGTTTAACTTAGTGTACATAAATTTAACACAATTAATGAAACTAACAAATTCATTTTTAAGCCACATTAAGATCAGAAAATTTGGATTGGGTGAAAATTGATCTAAGTTTTATTAAATTGCCTTAGAAAACCAAATAGATTGCTTGTTCCAACACGACGATTTATTAACTAAACTACAATGAATAAAGTTAAAGCTACATTCTGTGTCGTCATCCCTCTTTTGTTAGTTTATATTTTCAACACCAAATTTGGCGCTGTCCCTCCTTTGCTTAAATTCCTGAACCCTTTTACCGGATTCTGGCAAAATGCAGAGCCATCTGGTATTGGCCTGAATCACAAGGTTGTGCTTAAAGGCACCCACGACCGTGTTGAAGTGGTCTTTGATGACCGGATGATCCCTCATATTTTTGCGAATAATGATTATGACGTGTATTATACTCAAGGTTATGTTACCGCTATGCACCGCTTATGGCAAATGGATTTCCAGACCCGATTTGCTGCCGGTCGCTTATCCGAGGTCGTAGGTAGTAAAGCTATAGAGCTTGACCGTTATCAACGCCGTATGGGAATGGTTTATGGCGCTGAAAATTCTCTGAAAGGCATGATGCAGGATCCAAAATCCAAGGAGATGATGACCGCTTATACCGAAGGAATCAATGCCTACATCCATTCTCTTTCCAAGGCGAACCTGCCTTTGGAGTATAAGATCCTGGATTTTGTACCTGAAGACTGGACTCCACTTAAATGTGCTTTGCTTCTCAAACAAATGTCGGCCGTGCTGGCCATGGGTTCCGACGAATTTTACATGTCAAATATCCTTAAAAAATATGGCCCTGAGGTAACCGGCGATCTCTTTCCGGATTATCCATTCAGAGAAGACCCTATCATCCCTAAAGGCACAAAATGGGATTTTAAACCACTCCCTGTTCCAGCAGCGCCGTTGGCTTTTAACCAGATGGTTACCGGCGACATCAGGACGAAGCAAAAAATAGACGGAATTGGCAGCAACAATTGGGCGCTCTCGGGGGAAAAAACAGCTTCCGGATCACCCATTCTGGAAAATGACCCGCACCTGGATCTAACCTTACCTTCGATCTGGTATCAGATACAATTGCATGCCCCGGGTTTAAATGCCTATGGTGTTTCCCTTCCCGGTGCTCCTGGTATTACTATAGGATTTAATCAGCGTATTGCCTGGGGTGTAACGAATGTGGCCGCCGATGTGCTGGATTTCTATCAAATTAAATTTAAAGACAACAGTCATAAAGAATACTGGTACAACAACAAATGGAACAAGACCACTGAAAGGCTGGAAAAAATTAAGATCAGGGGAGGCCACACAGAAACAGATACGGTAATTTACACGCATCATGGCCCGGTGGTCTATTTCCAGAGGCCAGAGAAGCTTTCCAGGGCAGACAATATCCCATTAGGTCATGCTTTGAGGTGGATAGCTCATGAAAAGTCAAACGAACTCATGACTTTCTATTACCTCAACAGGGGCAAAAACTATAGCGACTACCGAAAAGCACTCACCTATTATACTGCTCCCGCACAAAATTTCATTTTTGCTTCAGCAGATAATGATATTGCCATTACGCCAAATGGTAAATTTCCTTTAAAATGGAAAGACCAGGGAAAATTTATTCTGGATGGCAGTGATCCTAAAAGTGACTGGCAAGGCTGGATACCTGCTTCTCAAAATCCGACAGTTAAAAATCCACCCCGTCATTTTGTGAGCTCCGCCAACCAGAGCTCCACCGATCAAACTTATCCATACTATATCAACTGGGAATTCAGTTCTTACGAACGGGGAAAGCGCATTAACGATCGTCTAAGCAAAATGACCAATGCGACAGCCGACAGTATACGCCTCATGCAAAGTGATGCATACAGCATTTTTGCGGAGAACCTGCTTCCTGCTCTCCTCAGCCGGGTAGACAACAACGCCCTGAACGCAACACAGAAGGAAGCCTTTAACATCATCAGCAAATGGAATAAATATTATAACGCAAAAGAAATTGGTGCCAGCGTCTTTGATTTATGGTCTACACGTTTGTTCTTTGATATCTGGGATGACGATTTCACGATTAAGGGAATTCCAATGCGCTATCCTTCCCGGGACCGGACAATAGAGCTCATTCTGAAAGATCCAAACTCCAAGTGGTTTGATAATGTTCAGACTTCCAAAAAGGAAACCTTGACCGATCTGGTTAATGAATCGTTTAAATATACATGCGACAGTCTGGAGAGAAAATTTGGTCTTATCGGGAAGAACTGGGAATGGGCCAGGGTGAAACAAACCCATGTTCCGCATTTAGCTAATATACCGGGTCTAGGCTCAAAGACCCTAATGATGGGTGGTGCAAAAAGCACCATTAATGCCCTTGGTGAAAAGAACGGACCATCATGGAGAATGGTGGTTGAACTCGGTAAAAATCCTAAAGGACATGGGGTATTTCCAGGGGGGCAGTCTGGTAACCCTGGCAGCCCCTTCTACGACAATATGATCGGAACCTGGTCAAGGGGTGAGCTGTATGATTTATATTTTATGCAGACACCAAACGACCCATCCGCCAAAATAATTTCTAACCTGCACATCTCCAACAAATAGATTATGGTCTTTATCGTTATACTAATCGCTTCATTTCTATTACAGATCATCTTTCCATGGTGGGTCATTGTGATCATCAGTTTCGTTACCTGCGGCCTGATCGGAAAAACGGCTAAAATATCATTATGGTTTCCTTTTGCAGCCATATTTCTGCTGTGGATTGGCATGGCTCTGTTTAAGAGCATTCCAAACCACAATATACTAGCAGGACGTATAGCAGAAATGCTGGCTGTAAAATCATGGATATTGGTGTTGATACTAACGGGAGTTCTTGGTGGTTTTGTTGCTGCAATCAGTGGCATTTGCGGATATCATTTTCGCAAGGCAGTATTGTGTAAAAAAACGAAATCAGGACAGCATGCTGGCTAAAGGGCATTCTAAAACAAAAATCTTGTGTATTTTTGCAAGGTGAATCCGATCCAGCAAATATTTTCTATAAATAATGATTTTGAGTTTGATGAGATGGCACTGGCCGTTTTTAAACATCAGGCAAAACATTGTGCAGTATATGCATCTTATATCCAACACCTCAACATTTCCCCTGCTCGTATCAGCAGCGTGAAGGATATCCCTTATTTACCCATTTCCTTTTTTAAAACGCATGAAGTACTGAGTGATGCGAAAACCCCGGAAATTGTTTTCAGCAGTTCGGGTACAACAGGAATGGTGCAAAGCCGTCATCTGGTTACAGACGTTGGCATCTATGAAACTAGTTTTAACAAGGCTTTTGAGCAGTTCTACGGGAAGATAGAGGATACCTGCCTTCTGGCATTATTGCCGTCTTATCTGGAAAGAGATGGCTCTTCTTTAATTTACATGGTGGATGCTTTACTAAAACAGAGCAAACATCCAGACAGCGGCTATTTCCTGCACAACCATGATGAACTGTTCCATAGGCTAAAAAAGCTGCAAAAGAACAAACAAAGAACCATTTTAATCGGTGTAACTTATGCTTTGCTTGATTTTATCGAGCAATATCAGCTGGATTTCCCTGAATTGATTGTCATGGAAACCGGGGGAATGAAAGGCAAAAGGAAGGAAATGGTGAGAGAAGAACTTCATAATTTGCTTCAGGCTGGTTTTGGTGTAAGTGCCATCCACAGCGAATATGGAATGACGGAGCTCCTTTCGCAGGCTTATTCTTTTGGAGAAGGCGTTTTTCACTGTCCTGCATGGATGAAAATTGTACTGCGAGATACCAATGACCCTTTGAGTTTAATTCAGAATCAGCAAACCGGCGGCATCAATGTCATTGACCTCGCTAATATAAATTCCTGCTCTTTTATTGCTACGCAGGATTTAGGAAAAATATATCCGAATGGTTCTTTCGAAGTACTGGGCCGTTTCGATAATGCAGACATCAGGGGCTGTAATTTACTGGTACAGTAGCTGCATTAAATTTCAGATCCAGTTCTTTCATAAAAAAACCGTTAAAGCTTACACTCTAACGGTTTTTTTATGAAAGGCCTTAGGCTATTCTGCAGTTAAAAGAAAATAATTCTTTTTCCCTTTTTGGATGATAATATACTTGCCATTTAACAGATGCTCTGCATTGAATACAGCAGAAGCCTCTTTAATCTTTTCTTTATTTAGAGAAACCCCACCACCCTGTATGGTCTTTTTCGCTTCGCCTTTTGAAGGGAATACACTTGTTTTTTCAGCCAGTAAAGTTGAAGCGTCAATTCCACCCTCTAACTCCACTTTAGAAATTGTATATTGAGGCACACCTTCAAAAATCTCCAGTACCTGCGTATCATTTAGGGTTGCAAAAAAGTCCAGAGCGCCGTTACCAAACAAAAACTCTGAAGTCTTGATGGCAGTCTCTAAGGCCTCTTCTGAATGGGTCCTAACCGTAATATCTTCGGCCAATGCTTTCTGCAAAATACGCAGATGAGGTGCAGCATCATGCTCTTTCTCCAAAGCTTCAATTTCTGCTTGAGTTTTCAGTGTAAAGATCCTGATCCATTTCTTCGTATCATCATCAGAAGCATTTAGCCAAAACTGGTAGAATTTATACGGAGAGGTTTTTTCCGGGTCTAGCCAAACCGCCCCACTTTCCGTTTTACCAAATTTGGTGCCGTCAGCTTTCTTTATAAGTTGCGTGGTGATCGCGAAGGCCGTACCAGCATCTTTGCGTCTGATCAGTTCAGTACCTGTAACAATATTACCCCATTGATCTGAGCCCCCCATTTGTACCAGACAATTGTGGTGTTTCCAGAGGTAATAAAAATCAAAACCCTGGATCAGCTGGTAGCAGAACTCGGTAAACGACAATCCGGAATCGCCTTCCAAACGTCTTTTTACACTGTCCTTGGCCATCATATAATTAACAGTAATGTGCTTGCCCACGTCTCTGATAAAAGTAAACAGGTTCATATCCTTAAACCAGTCATTATTGTTCACCATTACCGCACCGTTCCCTGCTTCCTCAAATTTCAAAAATTTAGAAAGTTGCTTTTTCATCCCGGCCAGGTTATGTTCTACCATGGCCTCTGTCTGAAGATTTCTTTCATCAGATTTACCGGATGGATCTCCTACCATTCCTGTAGCTCCCCCAACAAGGGCATAGGGTTTATGTCCGGCGCGCTGGAAATGAATAAGTGTCATGATCTGGGTCAAATGCCCCACGTGCAATGAATCCGCGGTTGGGTCAAAACCTATATACCCGGATGTCATGCCCTCATTTAATTTTTCCTCGGTACCAGGCATCATGTCCTGCAACATGCCTCTCCATCTTAGTTCCTCTACAAAATTGGTCATTGTTTCTATCCTTTTGCGGCAAATATAGGAAAAGCTATGTTATCTGTTAAATTGAATTCTTCTTCGCCCTAAATTGACCTGAAGATCATCCGCTTTCCAAACAATTTTCATTACATTTAAAGCGATGAACTTCTTATCGCATTATTATTTTGAAAGACATAATCCTGACCACAACATTGTAATTGGTGTTGTATTGCCTGATTTTGTTAAAAATGCGCATAAAGACTGGAACCTTAACCCTCAAAAAGAAGCACATTTATTTTCAGACGATCTGGCCCATGAATCCTTACTTTGCGGATGGGAAAGGCATCTTGAGGTTGATAAATTATTCCATTCTTCAGATTTTTTCATCACCCGGACTGCAACACTAAAACAATTATTACTGCCTTCTTTACAATCCGGCCCTGTAAAACCTTTCTTCCTGGCACATATTGGTTTGGAACTGATGCTGGACCACTTGCTGACCATTGAAGGCCGGATCAACATCAACCGATTCTATGAACAGCTTCAGCAAGCCAATACGCACGAACTACAGTCTTTTCTCACTTTAGCTGGAATCAAAGACCTGGATCATTTCCTTCGTTTTCTGAATAACTTCATCTCCAGCAGATATTTGCTGAGTTACCAGAAAATCGAAAATATTACCTATGCATTGAACCGCATCTGTATGCGCTTATGGGAAAATCCTTTTCAGAAAGAGCAACTTGAACAAGTAACTAAAAGTCTTTTATTATTTCGCGATCAACTCCAAAAAGATTACCTGAGTATTTTTAAAGAAATCGAAAGTAAATTATAATCATTCGTATCTTCGCTGTATGTCGAAATCAGCTATAAAAGACACGATGGATGCCCTGGTTAAAGAGCTTAACCAGCACACCTACAATTACTATGTACTCGCTATGCCAACTATTGGCGATTATGAATTTGATCAAAAATTAGAAGCCCTGCAAAAGCTGGAACGGGAAAACCCGGAATTTGCAGATCCTGATTCCCCTACTCAGAAAGTTGGTGGTGATATCACTAAAAATTTTGTCACAGTTCCACATAAATGGCCCATGCTTTCTTTGGGCAATACGTACAACGAGCAAGATCTCCTCGACTTTGATGAAAGGATCAAAAAAGCAATTGGAGATGATTTTCAATACGTTTGCGAACTTAAATTTGATGGACTATCCATCAGCCTAACTTACGAAAACAACAAACTTTCCAGAGCTGTAACCCGGGGTGACGGAGCAAAAGGTGATGATGTTACTTCAAACGTTAAAACCATCCACACCATTCCCCATCAATTAAAGACAACACAGGCCCCGGAACTTTTTGAGATCAGAGGGGAGATCTTCATGCACCGGGCGGCTTTTGAGCGCCTCAATAAAGAACGGGAAGAATTAGGCGAAGTCACTTATGCAAATCCCAGAAATTTTGCTGCCGGTACGGTAAAAATGCAGGATTCTAAAGAAGTGGCCAGACGTCCGCTCGATTGCTTTTTGTATTCTCTGAATACTGACAAAACCTATTTTAAGACACATTGGGAAAGTTTGCAGACACTAAAATCCTGGGGCTTCCATGTGAGTGAACACAGCAAACTGGTCAATTCCATTACCGGAGTATTTGATTTCATTAAATACTGGGAAGAAGAACGTTTCAACCTGGGCTATGATATTGATGGTATTGTAATTAAAGTAAACAGCTATGGCCAGCAACAGGAACTTGGCTTTACTGCAAAATCCCCACGCTGGGCTATTTCTTACAAATTCAAAGCTGAAGAAGTAGAAACCATACTTGACCAGGTCACTTATCAGGTGGGAAGAACAGGGGCAGTTACGCCTGTTGCAAATCTAAAACCAGTTTTACTGGCAGGTACAACAGTTAAAAGGGCCACATTACACAATGCCAATGAGATTGAACGGCTGGACCTACATCAGGGAGACAGTGTATTTGTAGAAAAAGGAGGCGAGATCATCCCAAAGATCATTAATGTAAACCTTGCTAAAAGAAAACCGGACGCCTTAAAGATCATCTATCCTACAGTTTGTCCTGAATGCGGGACCAGTTTGATCAGAAAAGAAGGTGAAGTGGCTTTTTACTGCCCGAATGATGAAGGCTGTCCACCTCAGATCGTTGGAAAAATACAGCATTTTATTGGCAGAAAGGCAATGAACATTGATGGATTAGGCGATGAAACCATCGAAAACTTTTACCAGAGAGGCTTACTAAGACATATTAGCGATATCTATACGCTCCATGAAAAATCGGATGAATTGAAAGGCATAGAACGCTTTGGAGAAAAGTCGATTGAAAATATGCTCAAAGGAATTGAGCAATCTAAAGAAATGCCATTCGAAAAGGTACTTTTTGGTTTAGGGATCCGGTATGTTGGAGAAACTGTAGCAAGAAAACTCGCATTTGGCACCAAAAATATCGACCGCCTCGCCTCAGCCACCCTGGAAGAGCTGATAGCCATAGATGAAATTGGCCAGCGGATTGCCGAAAGCATCATAGAATATTTTAGTAAAACAGAGCATTTACAGCAAATTGAGCTCTTAAAAATTGCCGGATTGCAGTTTCAGGCAAAAGAAATTGAAATTACCCTGCAAAGTGAGAAATTAACTGGAAAAACATTTGTAATTTCGGGCGTTTTCGAGAAATTCAGCCGCGAGGAACTTAAGGATTTAATTGAAAGTAATGGAGGTAAGATCCTGAGCAGTATTTCTGCAAAGTTGAACTATCTGGTTGCCGGAGATAATATGGGCCCTTCCAAACTGGAAAAGGCTCAAAAGCTAAATGTTCCCCTGATCTCAGAGGACGATTTATTAGAGATGTTGAAATAATAATTTAAAAATGAAAAAATTTCATGGAACCGGTGTGGCATTGGTTACACCATTTAATGCAGATGGATCAGTAGATTTTGAAGGGTTGAAAAACCTGATCAACTATATGGTTCACGGAAAGGTAGACTATCTGGTATCTTTAGGTACTACAGGAGAAGCATCAACACTCAATAAGAACGAAAAGAAGAAGATCTGGGAATATACTGCTGAAATTAATAACGGTCGCCTTCCGCTTGTTGCTGGCATTGGCGGTAATGATACTGCAGAAGTAACCGAAAGCATCAGAACATTTGAAGTTAATGGTTATGATGCCATCTTATCTGCCAGCCCATATTATAACAAACCTACTCAGGAAGGCATTTACCAACATTATAAAGCAATTAGTGAAGCCAGCGCTTTACCAGTTTTGCTCTATAATGTACCAGGGAGAACAGGTAGTAATGTCAGTCCTGAAACGACTTGCAGACTGGCTTCAGATTTTAAGAATATCATTGGTACTAAAGAAGCTTCCGGCAGTTTTGATCAATTTAATCAAATCCTCCGTGACAAACCTGAAGGTTTTATGCTGATCTCCGGTGATGATCCTGTTGCTCTGCCTATGATGGCACTCGGAGCAGTTGGAGTTATTTCGGTCATCGGAAATGCGCTACCGAAGGCTCTTTCTGATATGATCAGACTATGCCTTCAAGGCGAATTTGCCCAGGCTACTCCTGCACATTTAAGCTTGATAGAGTTTACTCGTCTCGTGTTCGCAGAAGGTAATCCAGCTGGCGTAAAAACAGCTTTAAAATATCTTGATATTTGCGGAGACAAAGTAAGATTGCCTCTGGTTGGCGTTTCTACCGGATTGGAAGAACAAATAATTGCCCAGGTTAAAAAACTGATGGCTTAAAAAATAAACCGTATAAAAAAGGCCTTCAACAATTTGAAGGCCTTTTTTATGAGATACAAATCCGCAATTCTTATGCTTCTTTGTTCTTAGCTGCCTGAATTTCTAAACGGATGGCCTGAGCAAGGTTTTTAACGTCTTGTAATCCTTTTCTCACGCGTGTACCTGCAGCACTGTTTGCTTTGTTATAAAACTTGTCAGCGTCTGCTTCAAGACCGTTAATAAGGTCTTTCAATTCATTGAATTTCTCGATCTTTGCCATTTTTAATTCTTCTTTTAGGTTTTTAAGGTTAGGTTTATACTCTATTACTAAAGTAGCATGTTTATTTTAATAAAAAAACTTTTGGCACAAGAAATAAATCACCAAAATGCGCTTTTTTTCCACAATCAAGGCGGTTATTCACATATAGCCTCACAAAATCAACAACCAACAATCTAAAAATCAATACATTACAAAACTAATAGATACAAGAAAGGCCTTTAAACGTATTTAAAGGCCTTTCTTGTATGTTGTTAGAAACGGGTTACATTTCAAATTGATTTTCCTTATAATATCCGCTTTTCAATTTCTCGGCAACTTCACTAAAGGCATCAAGCGTCCGCTGTACATCCTCCAGTGTGTGAACGGCTGTAGGAATAAGTCTGAGCTCGATTAATCCTTTAGGGATAACCGGATAAACAACAATTGAACAAAAGATACCGTGGTTTTCTCTTAAGTCCATTGTTAAAGCGGTTGCTTCCAATAGTTCACCCTTTAAAAATACAGGCGTCACCATTGTATTGGTAATCCCCAAGTCGAAACCACGGTCACGTAAGCCCTTTTGTAGTGTAGTAGCTATATTCCAGAGTTTCTCTCTGAGTTCAGATTTTCCTTTAAGCAATTCCAGACGTTTCAATAAACCAATAACCATAGGCATAGGTAAGGCTTTTGCGAAAGTCTGTGACCGCATATTATAGCGCAGGAAATTGGTGATTTCTTCTGTAGAAGCTACAAAAGCCCCGATGCCAGCCATAGCCTTTGCAAAGGTCCCAAAATAAACATCCACTCCTTCAATACAATCTTGCTCTTCATGAGTTCCTGCACCCGTTTTACCCATAGTACCAAAACCATGTGCATCATCAATCAGCAATCTGAAATCAAATTCTTTTTTAAGATCTACAAGCTCTTTAAGTTTCCCCTGAGCACCAGACATACCAAAAACACCTTCAGTGATCAGCAGAATTCCTCCTCCACTTTGTTCAACCAGTTTTGTAGCACGCTCCAGTTGCTTTCTTGCACTTTCAATATCGTTATGTTTATAAACAAAACGTTTCCCCATATGGAGTCTCAAACCATCAATAATGCAGGCATGCGATTCCCCATCATAAACGATAACGTCATTACGGTCTACCAGGCTATCAATTATAGATACCATTCCCTGGTAACCAAAGTTCAACAAGAAAGCATCGGGTTTACCAACAAAAGCTGCCAGTTCCTGTTCCAGTTGTTCATGGTATTTAGAATTACCAGACATCATTCTGGCACCCATTGGATAGGCCATTCCAAAATCCGTTGCTCCTTTCTGATCGGCCTCCCTTACCTCAGGATGGTTGGCCAGACCAAGGTAATTATTCAGGCTCCATACCAAATGTTCTTTCCCCCTGAAGTTCATATGCGGCGCAATCTCTCCCTCTAATTTAGGGAAAGAGAAATAGCCATGTGACCATTTTTGGTGCTGCCCGATGGGGCCCATATGCTTCGCTATCTTTTCAAAAATATCCAATTCTATATGTTGTTAAGTTAACTTATTTTTTTTGCTGCAAATTTACTCAAATCATTTTTACGAGAAAAGCCTTAACAGTGGTTTTGCTAAGGCTTTCTTTTATTTCAGTTGTGTATTAATCAACATTATCGTGCAGAAACGAATTGTTTGGTCTGATCTCTGTAGTTCCATCCTCATCATTACTTAAGGTAAATCTGGAAACCTGGGACTCTGAAGAGTGCTGAACCTGTTGTAACTGCATCTGTTTACGTTTATAAGCTGGTTCATTCTCCAGCTCCTGTAAACCATTGGTGGTACGCAGTTTCATACTTAAATCCTTTAACCTCAAAATCCTCTCTTTGGATTTCTTTAACTGGTCTTCTATAGATTCATCATTTTTATCATCATCCAAACCTACTTCCTGTACAGGTTCAGGCTGTTGCTGAGAAACCGGTGTCCCAAAATTTGCCGCAGGGGTTTCAAAAACAAAATCTGTTTCGGCAAGCTTTATTTCAAACTCAAAACCTGATTCCTGCTGTGTTTCTGCCGAAGGTTTTTCTTCTTCAACAAGCGTATGTCTGATTACGGCATTTTCGGGTTCTTCAGTCTTTCTGGTCCTGTTTCCATTAAACAAATCTCCAAAAAGGTCAGATTGTTTAATTTCCTCTTTAGCCTTTAAAACGGGTTCGCTGGAAACCGGCTGGACCCTAGGCTCAATAAAAGAATTTACAGGTTCTACCGGTTTGATCAGAGGTGCCTCTTCTGGTGTCAGAAGAGAAATCTTCTTCACATTCTTCTTATCGTGCGCACGTTGTTCTGTAGTTTGGAAACCAGTGGCAATAATAGTTACAGATAATTTATCTTCCAGACTCTCATCAATACAGTTACCCCAAATCAGATCAGCAGAAAGACCCGCTTTGTCCTGAATATAGTCTGTAATAATAGTCACTTCGTCCATGGTTACTTCACGAACACCAGAACTGATATTTAACAAGATATATCTTGCCCCCTCAATTTCATTATCCTTCAATAATGGAGAAGCTAAAGCGCCTTCCACAGCTGTAAGAGCCCTGTTCTCACCATCGCAGGCAAAACTACCCATGATACAAACGCCACTGTCCTTCATTACGGTACGCACATCTTTAAAATCCACGTTAATGTATCCCGGAACAGTAATGATCTCAGCAATCCCTTTGGCCGCAGTCGTTAAAATATCATCTGCCTGGGCAAATGCAGACCCCAGAGTCAGGTTACCAAAGATTTCGCGCAGCCTGTCGTTAGAGATGACCAAGTAGGAATCCACGTATTTCTTCAGCTCATCCAATCCATCTTCCGCCTGCATTTTACGACGCTTTCCTTCAAAAGAGAAAGGCGTTGTAATAATCGCAACGGTAAGTATATCCAATTCTTTAGCAGCCTGAGCAATAATAGGGCTCGCACCTGTACCGGTACCTCCACCCATTCCTGCTGTGATGAACAACATTTTGGTTGTGCTGCCCAACATCTGCTTGATGTCGTCTATATTCTCAATAGCAGAGTTTTTGCCCACTTCAGGAATAGAGCCTGCACCCATTCCCTCCGTCAAACTTGCGCCCAGTTGCACCTTGTTTGGGATAGGACTAAATTCCAATGCCTGAGCATCGGTATTACAAATAATAAAGTCCACTCCAGTAATTCCTTGACGGTACATATGGTTTACCGCATTACCACCACCGCCACCAACACCAATAACCTTGATGATTGATGACTTATCTTTTAACATTTCGAACTGCATATCTTTATGAATCAGTTATTTAAAAATTAGCTGTACCTGTTCATCTCTCCTTGTAATATTAACACTTTTTTAACAGGCGTTTTCCACAATTGTTAGAAATGTGGAAAAATCATGTTTTGTGGAAAAATATTACGGTTTAATATAATCTTCATCGCTCACGTTCATATCATCTTTGATAAAGTCTTTAGTCTTAGCCAATAACTTATCAAAAAGTCCACCACCGCTCCGCTTACTTTTCTCTTTTACTTCCTGTTGCTTTTCTACGTAAACACCCGGCTGTTTCATTTCCTCAATCAGCTCTTCAGCCTTTTGAATTCCTTTGATCAGTAAACCCACACTAGTTGCATACATTGGACTTTTCAGATCATCATAAATCGTCTTCGGCATATCTTCATATTTGGACAAATGCTCGTTTGGATAGCCTACTCGGCAGTCCAATCCGGTTACATATTCCACCAACTGAGATAAATGCTTCAATAGAGCACCGCCCCCGGTAATCACAACCCCACCAATCAGTTTCTTCTCATAACCAGATGACTTGATTTCATAATAAACATGCTCTATGATTTCTTCCATACGGGCCTGGATCACATAAGCAAGGTTTTTTACAGAAATCTCTTTCGGTTCCCGGCCTCTTAATCCCGGCACACAGATGATCTCGTTTTCTTTGTTTTCTTCTGCAAGCGAAGAACCGAACCTGGTTTTTAACAGTTCTGCCTGGTTCCTCATTACAGAACAACCTTCACGTATATCCTCTGTTACACTGTTTCCACCAAATGGAATCACTGCCGTATGACGAATGATACCTTCATGGAAGATCGCAATATCTGTTGTACCACCGCCAATATCGACCAGAGCTATACCGGCTTCTTTTTCCTCTTCGCTCAACACCGATTCAGAAGAAGCCAGAGGCTCTAAAATTAATTCCTGTGTTTGCAGCCCCGCATTGGACACACATCGCATAATATTTTTAACCGCAGTCACCTGTCCGGATATGATGTGGAAATTCGCCTCCAAACGCACTCCCGCCATACCGATCGGATCTTTAACCCCCGGTTCATTGTCAATGGTAAACTCTTGCGGCAAAACATGGATGATCTCTTCTCCCGGGGGCATAACCAGTTTGAACATATCATCGATCAGCTTGTCGATATCTTTTTTACCTATTTCATTATTTAACTCTCTTCTTGTAAGGATTCCGCGGTGCTGAAGGCTCTTGATGTGCTGACCTGCAATACCAACATTCACCACACGTATCTCTACGTTGGACTGTCCGCTGGCTACCTCAACAGCTTGAGAAATGCCCTGGACTGTCTTTTGAATATTGGAGACCACACCGCGTGTTACGCCCGCAGATTCTGCTTTCCCTATACCCAGTACTTCAATTTTACCGTGTTGCGTCCTGCGACCGACGATCACACAGATCTTAGTAGTACCAATGTCAAGGCCTACTACTATTGGAGACTGCATGGTAGATTTTTCTTTGCCCATAACTATATTATTGATTGTTGAGTTTATTACTATTTGTTTTTCTTGGTATCTGTTTTAACTTTTGCTTTTACTGCCGGAGGTGGTTTTGCCCCTTCTTCCTGAAGAATAGCGTCCAACACCATAGAATCAATAACTTTCTTGGTTGCAGGAGCACTATCTCTCCGTATTTCGGGTGCTTTATATACTTTTGGAGCGAGTGAATCCAGCTTATTCCTTTCGCACACAATTTGATTCGTGTATTTAATATTAATTGTTTTATAGGTATCCCAGCCTACCTTAGGCATGGCTTTCTTATAAAATGTGAGCAAATTTCGCATCTTCACTTCCAGCGAATCTGCATTTCCTAAAATAATACGTTGATTGCCCACCCTTGGTACCAGTTCAATATCTTTCTTCTCATCTACAAAAATCTGCTCAATCTGTGCATCCCAAAGTGTATCACTTTTAATGAACAAAGCCGTCCTGTACAAATCCTGGGCCAATTGTGTTTTCAAGGTATCCAACCTACCACCAAAAGGTTCACTTATATTACCATTAGCAGCCAGTACATTTGCCGTGAAGTTTGCAGATACCGGCATTTTAAGGCCATTTCTATCAATATAAAAATCCTGACTACCTGCATTGATCACTCTCAAAATAGGTTGTCGTTGCTTGATTTCGATGTGAATCACCCCATCCATGTCCGCGTAAATTTTAGCAAAAGCGATATAAGGATTGGATTTAATTTTTTGCTCAATATCGTTCAGGTTAATGCCTTCCAGCTTTCTGCCAATTAATGTTCCCTGACTTTGCTTCAGGATCGCATCAATTTCTTCACGTTCTATAAAGTTATCAGCACCTGGAATTAAGATCTTCACATTGGTGCATTTCACGGTATGCTTCTTTACCCCCACAAAACTCATCAGTACAACTACCCCGGCCAGGCAAACTACCCAGGCCAGCCCCTTCAAAACCGATGTCCAATTGATCCTTTTAAGCATGGCTCAATATTGTTTTTAGAGGTTGTATGATCGTATCTATATCTCCGGCTCCGACAGTCAAAAGCAATTCGGGCTGTTTATTTTTAATCACATCCAGCACCTCAGCTTTTCGATAAAGTGCTTTTGATCCCAGGTCAATTTTATCCAGCAACATTTGTGAATCTATCCCCTCCAAAGGAAGCTCCCTTGCCGGATATATATCCAATAGTATCAAATCATCAGCGGTACCAAGAACCTGAGCAAAATCGTCTGCAAAATCTCTGGTACGGGTAAATAAATGTGGCTGAAAAATAACGGTTAGCTTCTTTTCCGGGTACAATTGTCTAACTGCATCAAAACAGGCCCTTAATTCTTCCGGGTGATGCGCATAATCATCAATATAAATATGCTCAGGAGAATTCACAATATATTCAAACCTTCTTTTCACGCCTTTAAAAGTAGCCACCGCCTCTTTTATTTTCTCAGGGTCAATCCCTAGTTTTAAAGCAATAGAAATGGCCGCAACCGCATTCTCCACATTGTGTTTACCAGGCAACATCAAACTCAGGCCATTGATATTCTGCGCCTCAGAATGATAATCAAACACAAAATGTGCCTGCTCAACCCTGATGTTTAATCCGCTTACATCAGCATATTTATCCAGACTATAGGTAATTCCATCAGTAATAGGCAGACCTGCTTTTACAAATAAAGTTCCCTCTGGTTTAAGCTGACTTGCAAATAAATGGAAGGACTCTTGCAAGCTTGAAGAATCTCCATAAATATCAAGATGATCAGCGTCCATAGAAGTAATTACTGCAAGGTCAGGATGAAGGGTTAAAAATGATCTGTCATACTCATCCGCCTCAACCACAACCACATGATTATCTCCTAAAAGAAAGTTACTGTTATAGTTGGTCGCTATTCCCCCCAAAAAAGCCGTACACCCAAAGCCGCTATGAGTCAGAATGTGAGCAACAATAGAAGAGGTTGTAGTTTTACCATGTGTACCCGCTACTGCAATGCAGAATTGTCCTTTACTGATGATTCCCAATACTTCGGAACGTTTCTTTAATGCGAATCCTCGTTGTTTGAAATAATGCATCAACACAGAATTCTTAGGAATGGCAGGAGTATATACAATTAAAGTATCTTCATGTTTTTCATGGAAACTGACCGGCAAAGCAGAATCATCATCCATGTAAGAAATTAAGATCCCTTCCCGCTCCAGATCGATAGTGAGATTGGTCCTGGTTTTGTCATAGCCGCAAACCAGGCAGCCACGCTTAGCAAAATAACGGGCAAGCGCACTCATTCCAATTCCTCCGATCCCTACAAAATATACCCTTTTTATTGCTTCCAGTTCCATTTAATTCGTTCTCCTTCCTGCTAACTTTAAAACTTCTCCCGCGATTTGTTCATCCGCTTCTGCCAAAGCCATTTTTCCTATGTTCAGCGATAATTCGGCACACTTCTCTGTATTCTTCAATAAAGACAGCGCCTCATCAACCAGGGTGTCTTCTGCTGAGTGATCGGTAATAATAATTGCCGCGTTGTTTTTTGCAAGCGCCAGTGCATTTTTAGTCTGATGGTCTTCTGCTACATTTGGCGAAGGCACCAGGATGACCGGCTTTTTTACAAGACAAAGCTCTGCAATAGTTCCTGCCCCAGCCCTGGAAATGATCACATCTGCCGCAGCGTAAGCCAGGTCCATTCTATTTAAAAATTCCAGGATCCGAACCTGAGGATAGGTATTCTCGCCCAAACGCTCAATAATTCCTTTATAATAGTATTTACCCGTTTGCCAGATCAGCTGAACATCCTGATCCAGGATTTCCTGTATATGTTTTTCTATACTTTTATTCAGTGTTCCCGCACCAAGGCTCCCACCCGTAACCAGAATGGTTTTCTTTAAAGGATCCAACTTCAGCAACTCTGCTCCTGCAAAATGTTTATTAAAAACATCAACGGCTTCTTTTCTCACCGGATTTCCTGTTTTAAGGATCTTCGATGCAGGGAAGAACTGATCCATATGGTCAAATGCCACACATATTTTTGCAGCCTTTTTTCCAAGCCATTTATTGGTTATTCCTGCATAAGAATTTTGTTCTTGTATCAAATAAGGAATACCCTTTAGAGATGCTGCATATAATAACGGTCCCGAAGCATATCCCCCGACCCCAACTACAACATCTGGTCTAAATTCAGAAATCAGTTTTAAAGCTTTATTTAAACTTCCGATCATCTTAAAAGGCAAAGAAAGATTTTTAAGTATCGAGCCCCGCTGCATGCCACTAATATTCAAGCCTACGATCTTATATCCGGCAGCCGGAACTTTCTCCATCTCCATACGGCCTGCTGCGCCAACAAATAAAATTTCACAGCCTTCCTCCATATGCTTAAGCGCATTGGCAATCGCAATCGCCGGGAAGATATGTCCTCCGGTTCCGCCACCTGAAATAATTATTCTTGTTGGTTCCATCTCTCTAAATATTACATTGCAGGAATCTCACCTACAATAACTTTGTTATTAATTTCTTCTTCAATATCCTTGCCCTTTTTACCATTTTCCTCAATATCCCTGCTTACACTTAAAATAATACCAAATGCAATACTGGTGAAGATCATGGATGTTCCCCCCATACTCACTAATGGCAACGGAACACCCGTAACAGGACCTAAACCAACCGCAACAGCCATATTGGCAAAAGCCTGAATAGTTAAACTAAAACTCAGCCCTGCTGCCAGTAAAGCACCAAATGCTTTAGGGCTTTGCGTGACAATCCGTATACACCGGTAAAGCAGGATCAGATAAAGCACAATAATGATCATTGCACCAAAAAGACCATATTCTTCAACAATGATGGCAAAAATAAAATCCGAATAAGGATGTGGTAAAAAGTTACGTTGTGTACTGTTTCCTGGTCCCTTTCCAAATACACCTCCTGCAGCCAGTGCAATTTTTGCCTGATCAGCCTGATAAGTTTTATCAGAATGCTGCATCTCGGGATGTAAAAAGGTATTGATCCTTGATTTGTAGGTTTCTCTTCTTGGGCCTAAAAATGCCACAAGCAACAATAAAACAAAGCCACCTGCACATACAATGGAGATTTGTTTAATACTTATTCTTCCAATGATCAGCAACAATATACTTACCCCAAACAACATAAGTGCAGTAGAAAGGTTAGCAAGCGCGATGAGCACAAAAACTACGCAAACAGAAGCCATAATAGGCATAAAAGCCTTTTTAACGTCTTTTATATTCTCCTGTTTTCTGGTGAGCATACGCGCCAGAAAAGTAATCAATGCCAATTTCGCTAAATCGGAAGTCTGAAAAGTCAAACCAATAATCGGAATCTTTACCCATCTGGAGGCATCATTCAGATTTGTTCCGAAAATAAGGGTATAAAACAGCAGCGGAATAGTTATGATCATCAATACTTTAGAAATTCCCGCATAATATTTATAGTCCAGCAAATGCGCAATATAGATCATACCAATCCCCATCACCACAAAGATCAGGTGCTTGGTGAGCAGGAGTTTCTCCACAGTCTTCCCTTGTTTATAGGCCAGTGTACCTGTTGCACTATAAACGGCAAGTATAGAGATCAGCGACAACAGGATAATGATCAGCCAGATCCATCTGTCTCCCTTGGTTTTTTCTAAAAGCGTCTGAACAGCAGTCATATCTTTATAGTTCTTTCACGGCCATCTTAAATTGATTTCCACGGTCTTCATAATTTTTAAACAAATCAAAACTTGCACATGCAGGAGACAACAATACAGTATCTCCCTTTTTAGCCAGGTGATAGGCCACCTGCACAGCCTCGTGTGCAGAAAATGTATTAACAATCACTTCAACCTCACCTTCAAAAGCCTCGTGTATACGTTTATTGTCTTTACCCAGGCATATAATTGCCTTAACTTTATCCTGCACCAATTCCCGAAGCATTTCATAGTCATTACCTTTGTCTACGCCCCCCATGATAAGAATTACCTGCGGATTCACACTTTCAAGGGCATACCACGTAGAGTTTACATTGGTTGCCTTTGAATCGTTGATATAATCAACACCAGAGATCTTGGCCACATGCTCCAGCCGATGTTCGATATTCTTGATATCGCCCATACTTTCGCGAATGGTTGCATTCCGGATATCCAGCACTTTGGCTACGATTCCTGAAGCCATAGAGTTGTAGATGTTGTGCTTGCCTTGCAAGGCTAAATCTGAAATAGACATGGTTAGTTGATCCTCTTGGTTTATATTGATGTGTAAGTTGTTCCCTTCTAAGTAGGCACCCTCCTCAATTTTTTTACGGATAGAAAAAGGGTATTGTCTGGACTCGACCTTTGTGTTTTTTAAAACTTTCAGGGTTTCCTCATCATCTGCACAATAAATGAAGTAATCCTCAGCAGTCTGATTCCGAACGATCCTCATTTTAGATGCAGCATAATTAGCCAGTTTATACTCATAGCGATCCAGATGATCCGGAGTAATATTTAGCAGCACAGCGATATCTGCTTTAAACTGGTACATGTCGTCGAGCATAAAACTAGAAATCTCCAGTACATACCAGTCAAAATTTTCTGTCGCTACCTGCGCTGCGAAGCTATTGCCAATATTACCAGCGAGTCCAACATTTAATCCGGCCTTCTTCAGAATATGATAGGTAAGCATAGTCGTTGTTGTCTTTCCATTAGAGCCCGTTATACAAACAGTTTTAGCCTGTGTATACCGTTTTGCAAACTCTATTTCAGAAATTACCGGAACCCCCTTAGCCCTTAGTTGCTTTACCAGAGGTACTGTTCCTGGAATACCGGGACTCTTGATCACCTCTGCAGCATTCAGTATCAACTCTTCCGTATGTTGTTTCTCTTCATAGGACACGCCCAGATCCTCCAGCATCGTTTTGTAGCGCTCGGCAATAGGTCCAAGATCAGATACAAAAACGTCAAACCCCTGCTTCCTGGCAAGGATTGCTGCACCTACTCCACTTTCTCCTGCCCCTAAAATTACGATCCTTTGCTTTTCCATTATCTTACTTTTAAGGTTACAATAGTGATAATAGCCAGCAAAATACTGATGATCCAGAAACGGGTTACAATCTTAGCTTCATGATAGCCTTTTTTCTGGTAATGGTGATGTAAAGGAGACATTAAAAAGACCCTTCGGCCTTCCCCAAAACGCCTTTTTGTATATTTAAAATAACTAACCTGTATCATCACAGAGAGTATTTCAATCAGAAACACACCACAAAGCACAGGGATCAGCCATTCTTTTCTGATCATAATAGCAAAGGCTGCTATGATGCCACCGATAGCCAAACTTCCTGTATCTCCCATAAATACCTGGGCAGGATAAGAATTGTACCACAAGAAGCCAACACAGGCGCCCACAAAAGCACCGGCAAAAATCATCAGCTCTCCCGAATTCGGGATATACATAATATTCAGGTAATCTGCAATTACTGTATTACCAGAAACATAAGCCAATAAACCAAGCGTAATACCTATAATGGCAGAGGTCCCCGTGGCCAGACCATCAATTCCATCTGTAATATTGGCACCATTAGATACGCCGGTAATGATCACCACAGTAAACAACAAAAATACAGCTAGTGCATATTTCTCATAACCCTTTCCTGTGAATTTCAATACTTTGGCATAATCAAATTCATTCTTTTTATAGAAAGGAACGTTCGTCTTTGTAGATTTTACATCCTGGGTATAATAGTAACTCCCACCTTTTTCTCTTAATATAATTGGAGCAGTAGAAGTTGGTTTTTCAGTATCTGAAACGGTTTGACGGACCACAATATTTGGATTAAAATACATGGTATAACCAATAATTAACCCCAAGCCAACTTGTCCAACAATCTTAAACTTGCCGGCAAGCCCTTCTTTGTTTTTTCTGAAGACTTTAATATAATCATCCAGAAAACCTACAGCTCCCATCCAGACTGTGGTTACAATCATTAAAATGACATATACGTTGGTCAAATTAGCCAATAACAATGTAGGAACTAAAATACCTAATAAAATAATAAGCCCCCCCATCGTTGGTGTGCCCTGCTTTTGCATTTGACCTTCCAACCCAAGGTTTCTGACCGTTTCCCCTACCTGCTTTTTTTGCAGGTAATTGATCAGCCTTCTACCATACACAGTCGTAATGATCAGGGAAATAATAATGGCAAGCGAAGTCCTGAAGGTAATGTATTGAAACAACCTTAATCCGGGGATATCATAATGCTGACGAAGATATTCTGATAAATGGTATAACATTAGCTAATGAGGTTTAGTTGTTCCAATAATATTTCCTTATCATCAAAATGATGTCTAACACCATTTATTTCCTGGTATTTTTCATGGCCTTTTCCAGCAAGCAGGATGATATCTCCTGGCTTAGCCAAATGACAGGCTGTTTTTATGGCTTCTTTTCTATCAACTATAGTCAGTGTTTTACGTCTGTTTGTTGGTGAAACGCCGGCCTCCATATCCTGCACAATAGAAAGCGGATCCTCAGTTCTCGGATTATCAGAAGTCAGAATTACTTTATCGCTCCAGTCACAAGCCACCTGCGCCATAATCGGACGTTTGGTTTTATCCCTGTCGCCACCACAGCCAATAACAGTAATGACCTGCTCTGTCCCCTTTCTAATGTCGTGAATGGTACTCAATACATTCTGTACAGCATCAGGGGTATGCGCATAATCCACAATGCCAATAATATTGAGTTTATTGCTCACATAGTCAAAACGTCCCTCAGCACCGGTAAGATTACTTAACAGTGTCAAAACATTAAATTTGTCCTCACCCAACAAAACAGCCGTTCCATATACAGCCAATAAGTTGTAAGCATTAAAAGAACCTACGAGCTTAAAGAAAACATCTACATGATCAATATCCAGATTTAACCCGCTAAATTTATTTTCAATAATTCTTGCTTTAAAATCGGCCAATTGCTTTAAAGCATATGTTTTCTTTAAAGCTTTGGTGTTTTGCAGCATAACCATCCCATTTTTATCATCGGCGTTGGTTAATGCGAAGGCCGATTTAGGCAAAGCATCGAAAAATGCCTTTTTGGCCTTCAGATAATTCTCAAATGTTTTATGAAAATCCAGATGATCATGTGTAATATTAGAGAACACTCCGCCTGTAAAGTCCAGGCCTTCAATTCTATGTTGAGCAACTGCATGAGAACTTACTTCCATAAAGCAAAAGTCACATCCGCTACGCACCATCTTCTGCAACAACTCATTCAATGCAATTGGATTCGGCGTGGTATGTGTCGCCGGAATAATCTCCTCGTTAATCTGGTTCTGAACAGTTGAAATCAGGCCTACATTATAGCCCGAAGCCCTGAACAATTTAAACAACAATGTAGCAATGGTTGTCTTGCCATTCGTCCCTGTAATTCCAATCAGCTTTAATCCGGCTGAAGGATGCTCATAAAAATTAGATGCCGCTTTGCCTAAAGCAATATGCGAATCCTCTACCTGTATATAGGTTATTCCTTCTTTTAATTCCGATGGCATCTCCTCGCAAACAATCACCTCTGCACCTGCCTCAACAGTTTGGGCAATATAGGAATGTCCGTCAGACAATGTTCCTTTAATAGCGAAGAATACAGATCCTTTCGCCACCTGACGGGAATCAAATGTTAGCGCACTAACTTCCCTGTTGGTTAATCCAACCAGTTCTGTTATAGCTACTCCATATAATATTTCCTGCAACTGCATTTTATTTCAATTCTATTTGTACTGATAATCCTTTTCCAATTTTACTTCCCGCGGGAATCGATTGACTCACCACTTTTCCACTGCCCTTAACCTGAGCCTTCAATCCAGCATTACCAATTAAGTATAATGCATCCTTTAAGCCCATGCCATTTACATTAGGCATTGCACCCTTAACCGCACTGTATTCCTCATAAACAACCCCATTACTGGTATCAACACTATTGAAATAGTCTGATTTGGCAGCGTACAAGGCCTTAATACCAAAAGCATTATATACCCTTTTAACATCTTTGGTCTGTCCTGACTTTGCTTCCGGACTTTTTGTATTGCCAACCAACCGATCTGAAACTTCATTATACATTTGCATGTCACTGGCATAAATCCGGTCTGCAATTTCTCTGAAAGGAGGACCTGCAACCAATGCCGCATAATAGCTGCCTTTAGGATCATTAATGACTACAATTAAAGAATACTTAGGATGATCTGCCGGGAAATAACCACAAAAAGAAGATTGATATTGCTTTTTAGCTTTATAACCTTTATTGCCGTCTGCTACCTGTGCAGTACCTGTTTTACCCGCAATTCTAAAAAAAGGAGAAGCTAAACTCTTTCCGGTTCCCTCTGTAAACACACCTTCCAGCAATGCATGCATTTTTTCCAGGGTTTCATCAGAACAAATCTTGGGATTAACAACACGGGCTTTAAACTGCTCTATAGGATTTCCTAGCCTCCTGATCTCTTTCACAAAGATTGGCGCAACGTATTTTCCATTATTAGCAATAGCATTGTAGAAAGAAAGCATCTTTAAAGGTGTTAACTGCATTTCATAACCGTAAGCCATCTGAGGCAAGGTCAAATTCTTATTCCAGCTTTTGTTTTTCGGATTTTTAACTACAGGCTGCGCTTCTCCAGGAATCTGAAGGCGTAATTTCTCATTTAAGTGCCAGTCATACAAATGATCCGTAAACTGAGCCTGATTCTCCTTGTAATGTTGATCCACCATTTGAGCAATAGCCGCATTAGAAGATTCTTCAAATGCCTTTTTCACCGTAACTACACCAATACTACCATGGGAGTCCTTAATCAAATGTCCCGGAACTTTATAGTTACCAGTAGCCACAAGCGTATTGGTATCTACTTTTTTATCTTCCAGCAAGGCCATATAGGATGCCACTTTAAATGTCGAACCCGGATCCTGGTTTCCAGCAATGGCATAATTAAAAGTTTCCTTGTACTCTCCTTTAGCTACTCTGGTGAAATTAGCTACTGCACGTACTTCACCTGTAGCTACCTCCATTAAGATCACACAACCGTGATCTGCATCGCTCGCAATCAATTGCTTTTCCAAAGCACTTTGAGCAAGATCCTGCATATTAATATCTATAGTAGATATAATATCCGCGCCTTCTTTCGGTGCGATCTCTGCCTCATCGTTCACAGGCATCCAAACCCCTCCGGCAATACGCTGCACTAATCTCTTTCCACTTTCTCCATTTATATAATTGCCAAAAGTCCCCTCCAGACCAACACCATTGGCTACATTCTCATTCTTATATCCAATAGTTCTTGCAGCGAGAGATTTAAACGGCAGAATCCTTTTGTTCTGCTGAATAGCGATCAATCCACCGCTATATTTACCTATATTAAATAGAGGAAATGTCCGGATGGTCTTTAGATCCTGATAATTCACCTTACGTTTAATCAAAAGATAACGAACACTATCCTGTCTCGCTGACCGCAGGTATCTTGAATATTCTTTAGGCGTTTTATCGCCAAAAAACTGTGACAGTCGCAAGGCCAGTGAATCCACCTTTCCATTAAAAACATCCCGGTCTTCTATCCCCCCGGCATACAGGTCCATTCTAAGTTCGTATTCAGGAACAGAGGTAGCCAGCAAGCTCCCGTCATTAGAATAAATATTACCTCGTGCCGCCTCCACATTGACATACTTTGTAGAGAGACTGTCGGCCATGGCACGCCACTTATGTCCCTCCACAAACTGTACATCGCATAGCCTGATCAGTACTGCCACGGCAAACAGTACAATCAGGCCAAAAGCCAGATAAACACGCAATAATATGTTCGCTCTAATGTTCATCGTTACCTACTACAATTTTTTTCGGCGGCGCCGTTAATTCTTTTATACCAAGAGTATCTACCTTTTTAGCAACTTCCGTCAGTTTACTTTTAAACATCAGATCTGCTTTTAAAGACTTATACTCCCAGCTTAATTCTTTTACTTCTTTATTTAATTTATCTATACTTCTTATATTCTTCACAGCCATATGACTGTTTGCTATGTACAGCATACACAAAAAGGATATAAACAACAAAAACGGCAACATCTCCGTTGCAGCTTCCTTGGTCACTACGCCTTCGGTAAAAAGCTTTGTAAAAAACGTCCTTCCACTTTCCGGATTTTTTACCTTTTCCTTTTTCACCTTCAACACCGGCTCTTCTTCCGGTTCTGGCTCTTCTTCCTCTATATCTTCTCTGAAGCGGTTACTCATATTCTTTCTCCGATTCTAAGTTTTGCACTTCTGGATCTGGTATTCCTGATCAACTCTTCTTCATCTGCCATAATCGCTTTTCGGGTAATCACATTAAAAGGCTTTTGCTGATTTCCATAAAAGTCCTTTTCTACCTCCCCTCTAAACTTCCCTTTTGCAATAAAATTCTTTACAGGCCTGTCTTCCAGCGAATGGTATGACATCACCACCAGGCGGCCGCCAGGCTTTATGACATCTGCCGTTTGCTCCAGAAAACGCTCCAACACATCAATCTCTCCATTCACTTCAATACGCAAGGCCTGAAAAACCTGTGCCATATATTTATGCTCTTTCCCTTTAGGAATGTGAGCCGAAATCGCTTTTTTAAATTCAGCAAGAGTTATAATTGGCGCCGATGCCCTTGCAGTAACAATAGTCCTGGCTAAGGATTTTGCATTTTTCACCTCACCATAGATTCCAAATATTTTATGCAAATCTTCCTCTGCATAAGTATTCAGAACATCCGCTGCCGTCAACTTTCCCTGCTTATCCATCCTCATATCCAGAGAAGAATCAAAACGGGTAGAAAAACCTCTTTCAGGCTCGTTGAATTGATGGGAAGAAACACCAAGATCTGCAAGAATGCCGTCCACCTGTCTGTACCCCAACAATCTCAGATTATTTTTCAAAAAAGCAAAGTTCTGATCCACAAACAAAAACCTTGGATCATCAATTTTATTCCTTTGAGCATCAGGATCCTGATCAAATGCAATCAATACCCCATTTTTTCCTAACTTTTCAAGGATTGCCCTGGAATGCCCACCACCACCAAAAGTAACATCTACATAAACCCCATCAGGCTTAATATTTAAACCATCAAGGCAAGCCTCCAGCATTACAGGAACATGATAATTACTTTCCATCATCCCTCCTATTCTTATTGCCCATCACTTCTTCAGCCAGACTTGCAAAATTTTCCGGTTCCTGATCAAATAAAGCATCGTAAGCTGTTTTAGACCAAACCTCTATCTTATCAAACTGGCAAGCCAGCACCAATTCTGTATTGATAGAAATCCCTACTGATTCCAGTAATGACTTTGGAAGGTTTACTCTTCCTGTCGCATCCAGGTTTAGTTCTGTCGCCCCTCTGGTGAAGTAACGGATAAACTCCCTGTTTTTCTGCTCATAAGGATTTAATCTACTCAAATCTTCCACTATTCCCTCCCACACTTTTTTCGGATAGATCACCAGGTGTTTTTCAAAACCTCTGTTAACAACCAATCCCTCCTGCTCAACATTAGGCAATTGTTTCTTTAGATTCGAAGGGACCATCAGCCGGCCTTTCGCATCTAACTTACAATCAAATTCTCCTAACAATTGAACCATTATAATATGTACACTTTTTATGTAGTGTAAAAATAGGTACTTCTACCACTTTTTACCACATTCTACCACAAAAAGTTTTCAACATAGGTGTTTTTTACCATTTTCTTCTATTTTAGCCCCTTACAAGGCCATATAGCAAGTGGTAAAAACAAACAGGCATTCCGGTTTTTCCGAAATGCCTGTAATAAATATCTCTGACCATCAGATCAATTTAACAAAAAGTATATCTTGACAGGTTAAGAATTAATTGCCTTTACACCAGGCAATTCCTTTCCTTCCATATATTCCAGCAGTGCACCACCACCAGTAGACACATAACTCACCTGATCTTCCAGATTAAATTTGGCAATTGCAGCAGCAGAGTCGCCACCCCCTATTAGAGAAAAAGCACCATTATCCTGCGTTGCAGCAACAACTGCATCCGCAATAGCACGTGTTCCATGAGCAAAATTATCCATTTCAAAAACACCCATAGGACCATTCCAAAGCAATGTCTTAGAGTTTTTTACGATTTCAGAAAACAATGCAATGGTTTTTGGACCAATATCCAAGCCCATCCAATCCTGAGGAATCTGTCCAGAATCTACATCTTTCTTTTGAGCCTCATTATCAAACTTATCCGCAATAACAGTATCCACAGGCAAAACAAGATTAACACCCTTTGCCTTCGCTTTTTCCATCAATTCTAAACACAATGCCATCCGGTCTTCTTCAAGAAGTGAGGTACCGATCTCACCACCCTGCGCTTTAGCAAAAGTATAAGCCATACCGCCACCAATAATCAGGTTATCAACCTTTTCCAGCAAACTCTCAATCAACAGGATTTTATCTGAAACTTTAGCACCACCCATAATAGCGGTAAAGGGCTTAACAGCTCCGTGATTTACTTTCTCGGCATTTTTCAACTCTTCAGCCATCAGGTAACCAAAGTACTTCGCATGAGGAAAAAACTCAGCAACAATTGCTGTAGAAGCATGAGCACGATGAGCTGTACCAAAAGCGTCATTCACATAAACATCACCTAGCTTAGCTAATTTCCCGGCAAAATCACGATCTCCTTTTTCTTCTTCTTTATAAAAACGAAGGTTTTCCAATAACAACACTTGCCCCGGCTCCAGATTTTTTGCTTTCTGAATAGCCGATTCACCAATGCAATCATCGGCAAATTTCACTTCCAGATCAAGCATCCTGGAAAGATCGCCAAGAATATGCTTTAAAGAATATTTATCCTCAGGACCACCCTTTGGTCTGCCCAAATGAGACATCAATATCACAGCGCCACCATCATTTAGAATTTTGTTAATAGTAGGCAATGCGGCACGCATCCTTTTATCATCTGTAATATTAAAATCCTTATCCAAAGGCACATTGAAATCCACCCTTACAAGAGCCTTTTTATCATTAAAATCACATTGGTCTATTGTCTTCATATCCTATTTAAGTTGTACATCATATTAAAGTGCATACCTATTCCCGGGACCTCAAATTCATCAGAGATCAATTCAAATCCCTGTTTTTTATAGAAGCCAACCGCAGAACTGCGTGCGTTGCACCAAATATAAGAAGCATTCTCAGCTATTAGCTTATCTATTGCAAAATTTATAATTTGAGCGCCATAACCCTTACCTGCAAAATCAGGATCTGTTGCCATTCCTCGCAAGCGATGGCCACCCGGCCCCTGATCCGGATAATCTTCAGGAAAGAACGTGGCAATACACACCAACTTTTCCATCACAAATTTCCCAAGATGAAACCCTTCGCCATCAGTAGGAAAAATGCATTCAACCTCAGGCGCGCCATTTCTAAGCACAGTACTCCTTAGCGATAGCGTATCTCTATCGGTAATTAATTTAATCATAAAGTTCAGCCATTTTTAAAACCAGATCCACCAGTCTCGCAGAATAACCAGATTCATTATCGTACCAACCAACAACCTTAACCAGATCCCCAACAATGGAAGTCAACTGGGCATCAAAAATACAGGAATGAGGATTATCTAAAATATCAACCGAAACGATCGGATCCTCTGTATATTCCAGAATAGCACTCATCTCATTTTCAGAAACCTTCCTGAAAGCTGCATTAATTTCTTCAATAGTTGTAGGATTTTTTAAAATACAAGTAAAATCAGTCAAAGAACCATTTAAAACCGGTACTCTGATCCCAGCGCCACCGAGCTTTCCATCCAAATGCGGAAAAATATGCGTAATCGCCTTCGCTGCCCCTGTAGAAGTCGGTATGATAGAAGCAGAAGCTGCACGTGCCCTTCTTAAATCTTTATGAGGCGCATCATGTAAATTCTGATCCCCCGTCATCGAATGTACGGTTGTAATATAGCCATCTAATATTCCCCAATTATCGTCCAGCACTTTCACCATTGGCGCTACATTATTGGTCGTACAGGAGGCATTAGAAAGCACTTCTGCCCGCAGATCAATTTCCTGATCATTTACACCAAGTATCACCATTGGAATGTCTTTATCTGAGGCAGGTGCTGAAATCAATACCTGTTTTGCCCCAGCCTGCAAGTGCAATGAAGCCGTTGCCCTGGAAGTATGTTTGCCAGTAGACTCCAAAACCAGATCTATCTCCAATTCAGCCCAAGGCAGCTCTTTTGCGTTGGGATTGGAATAGACAAGAATTCTTTTACCATTAATGATCAGTGCCTCTTTGTCAAAAGACACTTCACCTTTAAACCCACGGTGTACAGTGTCATACTTAAACAGATGAGCAAGGGTTGCAGGGTCTGCCAGGTCATTGATCGCGGCAATGTCAACGCCCCTTTCTATTGCCGTACGTAGGAAAATACGCCCGATCCTACCAAAACCATTTATCGCTATCTTCATGAATACAGTTAATTTTTCCGCAAAAGTACCTATATTCTACCTAGGTAGGTTAGTTATTTCTAATTATGTCTTTTTAGTAGAAAAACTGCTTAATTTTTCTAAGCTTTTTACAAATTGTAACCAGTACAGGCCAGCGAAATCTATGCAGTAACAGTGATCTGTAGTCGTAAATACAAGCCAATAAGAACGGCATCATCCCTGCATTACTCATTCCTCCTTTACGCATTTTCACCAGTAAATGATCAATATACACCATACTCGTTCCATAGGTAGAAAACAACCTCAGAATAAATTCATAGTCTGCTGAAGTACCAAAATCCATCGAATAATTGCCGCACCGACCATACAGTTCTTTGTACAGGTATAAAGTAGGATGTGGAGGCATCCATCCTCTTTTGAGTTTTTGCAGGCTAAAATCTCCGGGTCTCCAGCTTCTGACTACTCTTTCGATATTTTTCCTGTCCGTATACTTTAAATTCCCATATACCCCATCACACGATGTTGCCGCAAAATAATGAACAACCATGGAGATCGTTCCAGGTTCTGCAATAATATCGTCCGCATTCAGTATCCCTATAATATCTCCCGTAGCCAGGGCAATCCCCTTATTAAGCCCGTCATAGAACCCCTGATCTTTTTGGCTGACAAAGACGTGAATACGATCCTGGTACTGTTGAATAACATCCAATGTACCATCCGTAGAGCCCCCATCTATGACAACATACTCGATTTCAGAATAATCCTGTCCGATAACGGATAGAATACAATCGCCAATGTAATCTCTACAATTTAAAACAACACTTACTATACTAACTTTCATTTATTATTAATAGTTTTGCTTTAAATATAAATATTAAAACTTTACAATTAAAATAAATACATAAAAACGTATTAATGAAGTTAAATATTAACTACATGGAAAATAAAAATCATTATTTAAAAATATGGAGTTTGATCCTGAAAAAGTGGAGCTATATCACAACGATTACCACCGTATCAATAGGGTTAGCATATCTGTTCCTCTACACAAGTACCCCTATCTACTGTGCCAATGCATCATTGAAACTGGAAGATCGAAGATCTGAACTTTCTGAACTCATCACCATCAGAAACATTTATGACCGAAATAGCAAAAGTGAAGCTGAAAAGACAATATTGGCCTCAAGAAATGTAATTGGGAAGGCTATAACTGCCTTGAATTACAAAATTTCCTTTTTTGAATCGCATCCCTTCCGGATGATCAATCTCTATCCGGCCAAGCCCCTCGATATACAAATCCTGGAGTTGAGCGGAAAAAACGAAAATAAAGTGCTTTTTAAATTTGAACCCTTCAACAGAAAAATCTTCCAGCTCTCCTACATATGGGCAGGAAAGAAAACCATCAGAAAGTTCCCGTATAATTCAATAATCATACTTCCAGGCCTGCTCTTCAGGATCCTTACTCCACAGAAAAATATTCTGGAAGGCTGTCTCTTCAAATTCAATGACGAAACCAACTTCCTTAAATACATCATCGAAAAATTGAAAATTGACGACAACCCAAACACAAATATCCTTAAACTTCAATTCAGCGATCCGAATCCTTTCCTTGCCAGAGATATTTTAAACGCAGTCCTCCATGAATATCAAAAGTACGACAAATCACAACGTATTGCCCCCAGCAAACAAACCGCACTCTTCATTGACACCTTGCTAAAAAAAATGGCTTTCGTGCTTTTTCGTTCCTCGTCGGAAATACAAAACTTTAAAACTGCCCGCGGTTTTTCAGATATCTCTTCCAGCACAAAAGAAATGATCACCAGATTATCTGATCTTGAAAAAGAAAAAAGGCAATTATCCATCCTGAACCTAATCAACAAAGAGCTACTCAGGAGCCTGAGCGAGCCAATTTCCACAGATAAATTGAATTATAATTTACAAGGTATTCAAGATCCCCAGCTCATCGCACTTCTGCAAAATTACAACTCCCTTCTACAGAAAAAAACCGAGCTTCTACTCTTCTACAAGCCTGACGCATCTCCCGTTATGTATGTAGACAACCAAATCGGCAATATCAAACAATCTATTCAGTCCACCTTAAAAAATCAGGAACAACAAAATGGAAAACTGATGGCTTACTTCTCTCATCAAATTGCTGACCTCTGCAAAACAATGAGTTCATTTCCAAAAACAGAAAAAGAATTTATAGAACTACAGTCCCGCTTTGAAGTAAATCAGAAAGTTTACAATTACCTTTCTGAAAAAAAGCTGGAAGCCGGAATCTCCGCAGCTGCAATTATATCAGGGATACAGATTATTGATCATGCAACCCTTCCTGATGAGCCTGTATACCCTATCCCAGGTCAGATCTACACCGACTTCGCGCTTGGAGGTGTTCTTACTGGCCTGCTGCTCATCTTCCTGCAATACAAATTAAACACCAGGTTATATGATACCTCTTTAATCAAAGAAATCAGTTCTGTGGCAATAATTGGCTATATAAGAACAGATACCAAAAAAAGAGCCCTTACATCTGTCCTCTCTATAGAAGAACCCAGATCCCACTTCTCAGAATCTATAAAAGCACTCCGTATCAATCTCAACTACCTCTGTATAGAGAGCAGCAGCAAAGTGATTTGTATAACTTCAGGTAATTCGGGCGAAGGCAAGTCATTTGTTTCACTGAACCTCGCTGCTTCTTTAAGCTTAATTGATAAAAAAGTATGTCTGATTGCTACTGATCTGAGAAAGTCAGCGCTGCATATCGATCTATCCATCAACAATCATTACGGCCTGAGCAATTATCTTTCCGGACAGCATACAATCTCTCAAATCTGCCACAAGACCTTTATCAGTAACCTCAGTTTCATTCCCTCCGGACCTATTCCACCTAATCCCTCCGAATTGCTGCAACACCCCAGAATGGAGGAACTGATTGCTGAACTAAAGAAGACCCACGATTACATCCTTCTCGATTCAGCTCCTGTTGGCCTTGTCTCAGATACCGTACCGCTGTTAAAAATATCAGACATTAACCTCTTTATCCTCAGATACGGTATGTCTAAAAAATATTCTGCCGCCCTGCCAGAAAAGCTACTTAAAGAATTCAGACTACCCAATATTTCCCTCATACTGAACGGCTTCGAAAAAGACCATTTTCAACAAGAATATTATAATCTGCCCGACAATTACAGCAAAGACCTATGAAAAAAAAACATGATGTTCTATTCCTTACCTTAAGCAGTTTTTGTGACACCGGAGGAATTCAGAAAGTATGCCGGACAATGAGTAAAGCCCTGTCAGATATTTCTACAGAAAGGAACTCCGCACTGCAGGTCTTTGCCTTAAAAGACCAAACCATACAAGCAGACTCCAGATATATATCTTCCGAACAGTTCAGGGGATTTAACAATCAAAAACTATTGTTCACCTTTCATGCTATTAAAAAGAGTTCATTACACCCAAATGTCCTTATAAGCCATATCCACCTACTGCCTATAGCTTTAATGATCAAGATTTTAAGACCAAACAGCAGAATTATCCTTCTCGCACATGGCATCGAAATCTGGGGAAAGCTTTCTAGATGGAAAGTATGGTTCATAAAACAACACATTCAAATTTGGTGTGTAAGTCATTTTACAGCAGAAACGATCGAAAAAAAGCATGGCATCAAAGGACAAAATGCCTTCGTATTGAACAACTGCCTGGATCCTCATTTCAATATTCCAGGAATACTTCATAAACCGGACTACCTGCTTTCGTACTATAGTTTACAGCCTACACAACCCATACTATTAAGCATCTGCAGGCTCAGTTCAAACGACCGTGATAAAGGTTATTTACAGGTGATTCGGATCCTAAAAAGATTAAGAGAAAGATTTCCAAATATATGTTATCTCCTGGGCGGGTTACCTGACAAAGAAGAAAAGGCTTTCCTGCAGGAACTGATCAGGAAAGAAAACCTGGAAAACCATATCAAATTAATTGGCTTTATTCCCGAAGCCGTACTCACAGATCACTATTTATTATGCGACATTTTTGTCCTTCCAAGTAAAAAAGAAGGGTTCGGCCTCGTATTTACAGAAGCTGCTGCCACGGGTTGCAGAATTATCTGCGGCAACAAAGATGGCAGTAAAGAAGCAATAGCAAATGGCATTTTGGGCACATTAATAGACCCGGAAGACCTGGAAGCTCTTTATCAGGCAATTCTTACCCAGCTCAAAGAATCAGCAAGATTAGAAATGGCCTATGCAAGACAAAACTTATGTCTTATCTATTTCAATTATCCTCAATACAAGTATCACCTTAAAAACTTATTAGGCCATGACTAAGGAACCGCAAATGAAACTGGCCGTATTAATCAGTCACCCCATTCAATACTATGCCCCACTTTTCCAATTACTGGCAAAAAGCATCACACTTAAAGTGTTTTACACTTGCGGAACAACCGCTCTTTACGACAGAAATTTTCTTTGTCAGATCAATTGGGACATTCCACTATTGGAGGGATATGATTACACTTTCTTAACCAATACAGCCAAATACCCGGGGACACATCATTTTTGGGGAATCATCAATCCAGATGCCTGCCAGCAGATCGAAGAATTTAATCCCAGGTACCTGTTGATTTATGGCTGGTCAAACCTTAGCCATTTCAAGATCCTAAAGCATTTTAAAGGCAAAGTCAAAACCATTTTCAGGGGAGACTCCATTTTATCAAATAAACTTTCATTATGGAAAAGACCTTTCAAAAAAATCTTCCTCACCTGGCTATTTACTTACACAGATATCATATTATATGCCGGAACAAACAACAAGACTTATTTTAAACATTATGGTGTAAAGGATGAAAAACTCCTTTTTCTACCACACAGTATAGACAATGAACGTTTTGGCTCAACAGGCTCCGGTAAATTGATCCGCAAAAGTCTGGGGCTAAAGGAGACCGACATCCTCCTCCTTTTCGCTGGAAAATTCAACAAAGGAAAAAACCCAATATTGCTTTTAAAAGCCTTCAAAAAAATCAGTAAAAAGAACCACCACCTCCTTTACATTGGTTCCGGACCACTGGAAACCCTTATAAAAAAAGAAGCGAAAACACACACGAATATCCATATCCTTCCTTTTCAAAATCAGAAAATCATGCCGTGTTTTTATAAAGCCTGCAATCTTTTTTGCTTACCCTCCTTACAGGATACCTGGGGTCTTAGCATTAATGAAGCCATGGCTTGCGGGAAAGCAGTACTGGTATCCGACCAATGTGGCGCCGCCACTGATCTTGTTACAACAACTAATGGAATGATCTTTAAAAGTAATCATCTGGATGACCTCACCACAAAACTTGATCTGCTTCTTCAATGTAAAGAAAAACTTGAAAAGGCAGGGATTGCCTCAGCGAAACTCATCTCTACATGGAATTTTTATGAACAAGTTAAAAGTATCCTAAAATGCCTTTAATGCCCCATATTAAAATCCAGAACCTGCTTACAATTGGCCTCCCCTGGCTTATTTCCGTCGTATTGGCACATCACCCGGTCCTCTCCTATCTAATTGCCTTTTCAGGGTCCTGGTTCATCTTTTACTACACACTTTTTTCACCGTGGAAATACACAAATAGAGATGAAACACCGGGCTTGCAGATCATGCGACCCATTGTTCTTATACAACTCATTTTTGCAGGTTTCATGTGCTGCACCTCTATCTTCTACTTCGCAGATCACCTGGGCTACAAATACTTTGAATCAGTAAAAGGCAATTTCACCATCAGTTCACAAACCTTTTTAATTGCCAAATCCCAACAGATAGCCCTTCTTGCGCATATCGGATTAGTTACAGGTATTCAGTACCAAACCAAAGCCCTGCTTCAGAAATACCAATGTACAATGCCTTTGGCTCCACTATTGACCCGCCTGTATTTCATTTCTTTCCTCTGTACTTTAATACTGGATCACTATCCCTCATGTCTGCAGATCAAATATTATTTACTTCATTTATCCGCCTGCTGCGTGTCTTACCTGTTCGTCTCCGGTATTCTCCACAGGAAATTACGACAGGCAATACCAGCCGGCATAGCCCTCGGCTTACAACTCTTAAATGCCAGCCTCAGCGGTTACAAAGAAAATCTCCTTGTCAGTCTGCTGCTGATCGGTCTCATCTCTTTCCCCTACTTCAGGAAAACGGTTCTAATCTTCTTCCTCCCTCTGCTTTACCTCGTATTCTACACCCTACCTACCCTCACCCTAATGATCAGAGCCTCCTCCTGGAAGAATCATAAACCAGCAAAAGAAGTCCGTCAGGAAGCCCTTGAATCCCTGCTTAGTGAATCCGAAGGAACCAAGATCAGTGACAACAACTGGAATTTCCTAACGCACCGTTTCAGTGAGACAGAAATGTTTTGTCAGTATATCAAAGCTGTACCGGATCAGCAACCCTATTATGGCTTCAAAATTTTAAGGAATTCTTTTTACGCCTTAATTCCAAGAACTTTCTGGAGTCAAAAACCCAATACTGAAAAAGTCTCTATGGAAAGGGTATATACCTGCGGGGCAGTAAACCGTTTATCGGCAGCCTCCGCCAAAACCCGCCCTGTAACCGATGCCTATCTGAGTGGAGGAGCCACGATTGTCTTTTTAGCTATGTTCTTTTATGGTCTGATTGCCCAGTGGCTTTGCAATAAAGCTGAAACCATATTTGGCGGTTATCCACTAGGATGCATCACTATCTTCAATGGTTTTTTTCAACCACTTTGGCGCGGGAACAACTGGGAATTTCTAATCAACAACATTATATATGGCTTTGTCCTGATGCTCCTGCTGTTCCATTTGCTCAAACATTTTCAAATACTTCAAAAACTAAACGATGCTAAAAATCCTCCAGATCACCCCCTCTTATAAGCCCGCTTATGTCTATGGCGGAACCACCACCTCCATTTCCAAATTATGCGAAGAACTCGTCAAAAGCAATTTAGAAATAGAAGTCCTGACCACTAATGCCAACGGACAGTCTGTTCTGGAAACTCCGACAAATCTCCCTTGTCTTGTAGACAATGTCAAGATCTGGTATTTTAAACGCCTTACAAAAGATCACAGTCATCTTTCACCGGCTTTGCTCTGGTATCTTAGAAAGCAGATCAAAAGCCATCATAAACAGCATTTGATCATCCACATTCACTCCTGGTGGAACATGGTCGCCATTTTTTCTATCCTACTGGCTATATGGTACCGCATACCTGTAATTCTTTCACCCAGAGGAATGCTCACTCCTTATACATTGCAAAACAGGAAATCATTGCTCAAGAAACTTTTTCATAAGACCATTGGAAGCTGGCTGCTTAAACGATGTATTATACATGCCACCTCAGAAAAGGAAATGGAAGATCTTTACAAAATCCGACTCCATCCAAAAGACATTTATATTATTCCCAATTTCATCAATTGCCCAAGCTCACTTTTTCACCAGGACCTGACCCCTGAAAAATCTGGTATTACAACAGAAAAGAATGTATTTCGACTTCTATTTCTTTCCAGGATAGAAGAAAAAAAGGGAATAGATCTCCTGTTTAAGGCCTTAAGCAGAACTAAATTTGCATGGACCCTATCTATAGCCGGTCAAGGTTGTCCGGACTATATCTGGTCATTAAAGAATCTAAGTTTTCATTTAAACATCCATCAGCACATCAACTGGACAGGTTACCACAACGAACAGGAGAAATTTGATTTTATCCAAAAACACGACTTGCTGGTTTTACCTTCCCAAAATGAAAATTTCGCCAACGTGATCATAGAAAGTCTCGCCAGCGGCACACCTGTTCTACTCACCAGGGAAGTTGGACTGGCAACCTATGTACTGCAACATAATCTTGGCTGGATCTGCAGATCCAATGTTGCAGATTTAACACACACCCTTTACAAGGCCTATAAGGACATCCGTAAAAGGAGTGAAATCAGGAAATGTGCACCAAAACAAATTCTGACCGATTTCTCCGCCCCCCGTCTGACCATTCTTTATCAGGACATGTACCAGCAAACCCTAAAAAATGCAAACTGACTATACCTTTATCATCCTCACTTTCAACGAAGAAATACATCTTCCCAAACTACTGAACTCTATCAAGGGACTTCAAGCCCCTATTTTCATTTTAGATTCTGGCAGTACAGACAAGACCCTTGATATTTGCAGCACCTATCAGGTCCAATATACCTGCCGTCCTTTTGACAACCACCCTAAACAATGGCACTACGCCCTCAACATCTTCCCTATACGCACGCCCTGGGTGATTGGACTTGATGCCGATCAAGTACTCAGTCCGGAACTGTACAGGCAACTCAAAAATTTCAGACACCAGGATCATCATCACTTAACCGGAATCTATTTCAACAGAAAGTACCTTTTCAGGGGTAAGTGGATCAAACATGGAGGCTACTTCCCTAAATATATGCTCAAGATGTTCCGGTACAACATCGGCTATTCCGATCTCAGTCAAAATATGGATCATCGTTTCCTGGTTTCCGGACCAACGCAAATATGGAGAAAAGGATACCTGATTGAAGAAAATCTAAAAGAAAACCACATCTCCTTCTGGCTGGAAAAACACAACAGGTACAGTGATCTTCTGGCAGAAGAAGAAGTCAACCGATTTTTACAACACCCTAAGAAAGTATGCAGGGCCAACCTGTGGGGTAGCCCCAACGAACGTATAGCCAGGTTAAAACAATTGTGGAATACCCTTCCAAGATACCTGAGGCCCTATCTTTACTTTTTATTTCGCCTCTTTTTTCAAAAAGGGATATTGGACGGAGCAACCGGCCTCTTATACCATTTCCTACAGGCATTCTGGTTCAGGTTAATTGTTGACATAAAAATTGAAGAGCAGTTCAGACTAAAAGGCATACAACCGCAGCCGTCTATCGGCAGGAAATTTGCTTTCAGGTTTCTTCTGTTTTTTCTGCTCCTCTATCTCGGCAACCTGACCTTTATAGGAATAACAACACCCGGAAGGTTCTACAATCAATGGCTGGACCAGCACCTCAACTATATCAGATTCTGGCGTGAATTTAATATTTCCTCTTCCGCAGCCCTGTTGAACCTGATGGGCTACGAAGTAAAAAAAAGCCTGTTTAATCTCCATGTTATTGGCAGATCTGGTTTTCGTCTGGTCTACTCTTGTCTCGGTTATGGGGTCATGAGCGTATTTACAGCCTTCGTTATGGCTTATTCTAAATCCCTTAAATCGAAACTCCTATTCCTGCTGCTGGGGGCAGCAAGCTTCCAAAGCCTCAATTTACTTCGTCTGTTGCTTATTACAATTTATTGGCGGCCAGATTATAGGATAAACCTACATTTTCTATTCAACCTTCTTACCTACAGTATCATGGGGTTCCTGATCATGATATGGGTACGTTCTAAGAATCAATATGGAAACAAAACTAAGAAAAGCCTTTAACAAAGGATCCTATCATCCGGGAGCCAGTAAGCTTAAACTCAGCCTCTGGTATTTAACCAGCTTATTGTTGTTCAGGTCCGGACTGCTTCCAAGCAGTACCCTGCTCGTTGGCATACTCCAATTATTTGGCGCAAAAATCGGAAGTGACGTACGCATCAAACCCTTTATCCACATTAAATATCCATGGAAGTTGTCATTAGGCAACCATTCCTGGCTAGCAGACTGTTATATAGAAAACCTGGAAGAGGTTCGCATAGGAAGGAACGTTTGTATCTCGCAAAAAGCGATATTGCTCACCGGAAATCACGATTACACAAAAAGCACCTTTGACCTGCGCAATGCAGGAATAACAGTAGAAGATGGTGCATGGATCGGAACTGGGGCGACCGTATGCCCCGGTGTTACTGTAGGAGCGCACGCGGTATTGACGGTAAGTTCAGTAGCCACGTCTAATTTGGATACATTTACAATTTATTCAGGAAACCCGGCCGTTAAAATCAAGGAAAGAATAATTAAGTAGCCGGCATCAGCTGTTTATTGCCCCCTCAATAATAGTTTTCAACTGACTGGCCTGTATAACCCCGGATTGCCTCCATTTAATCTGTCCTCCCTTAAATAAAATTAAGGTAGGTACACCCTGAATCTGGTAGATCCTGGAAACGGAAGGGTTCTTATCCACATCTACTTTAAGTATCGTTGCCTTATCTCCGATCATCCCTTTAAGCTGATCTAGTATTGGCGCCATCATTTTACAAGGGCCGCACCATTCGGCAGAAAAATCAACCAAAACAGGTTTATCCGATTTTATAATTTCTGAAAAATTTGCCATCGTACTCTAATTTAGAATTGTAAAAATAAGAACAATAAACCAGCCATCTGGTTTTAATTGTTTACCGACTGTCCAAGATTAAAAATCTTATTTTAATATAAAACCCTATTTTTGTCATACGCCCTAAATAAATACCCTATGCAGAAATCTCCTATTGATAAAATTATAGCCCCGGTTAGCAAATTTATTCATCTGGAGTATACCAGTGGAATTGTTTTACTGCTCAGTGTCATTGCAGCTATTATTTGGGCAAATTCACCTTATCATGATTCTTACCACCAGGTCTGGGATCTCCATTTGTCAGTAGGCTTTGATAAACATGTGTTCAACCAACCCCTGCACATCTGGATCAACGATGGCTTAATGGCTATTTTCTTTTTTGTCATTGGACTGGAACTCAAAAGGGAATTTATGGATGGAGAACTTTCCAGTATGAAAAAAGCCTCCTTACCCATGATGGCCGCTCTGGGCGGAATGATCGTTCCCGCACTGATTTATTTTTTCATGAATAAAGGAATGGAATCTGAACACGGATGGGGGATTCCCATGGCTACAGATATCGCCTTTGCCCTTGCTTTGCTATCCATGGCAGGAAAACATATCCCTTCTTCTGTAAAAGTATTTTTATCTGCCCTTGCTGTAGCCGATGATCTTGGAGCAGTCTTGGTCATTGCTTTTTTTTACAGTTCAGACTTAAATTTCATTCCACTTGGTATAGCCGGACTTTTTCTGGTCATCATGATGATTGGAAATCTCCTGGGCATCAGAAGCAGCGCATTTTATCTGATCATGGGACTAGTCGTCTGGATGGGCTTCCTGCTTTCGGGGGTTCATGCCACGATCGCCGGTGTATTGGTTGCCTTTACCATTCCGGCCTCTACAAAGATCGACGAAATGATGTATGCAAAAAAAATCAAAAAACTCGCCACAGATTTTGAGCAGGAAATACCCAATAATAGCACATTGACCACGCCTCAACAGCACCAAACCATTGAAGAGATTAAGAAATTAAGTACCGCTGCAGAAACCCCATTACAGAAAATTGAATATGCCCTTCATCCCTGGGTGGCTTTTATTATTATGCCCTTATTTGCACTTGCCAACTCAGGCATGGTCATTAAGTCCGATTTTTTTACTGCACTGCTAAACCCAGTGAGTATGGGCGTAACCTCTGGCCTCATCGTGGGCAAATTTACGGGTATTTTACTCTTTACCTGGCTCATGGTGAAGTTAAAAATCTCTCGTCTTCCAGATCAGGCCAACTGGACCCACATTACAGGTGTCGCCTTATTGGCTGGTGTAGGCTTTACCATGTCTCTGTTTATCAGCAACCTCGCCTTCACCAGTGAAACCATGATCAATCAGGCCAAATATGGTATTCTGCTCGCTTCCGTTGTTGCCGGCATTTTAGGCACCATCGCCCTCAAAAGAACACCTGCTCCCAAAAAGGGCTAATATTTTTAGAATTTATGATCAGTAACAAACAACTTTTCCTTCTCAACAATGCACAAACTTCTACCAGTCCTAATTTACTGGAAATCGATTATGCAGAAGGAATCTATCTATACGATAAACAAAAGAAATCCTATATTGATTTGGTTTCCGGATTTGCAGTAAGCAATATCGGACACCGACATCCAAGAGTAATCGATGCCATAAAAGCACAACTGGACAAATACATGCACCTCACGGTCTACGGAGAATATGTACAAAGCCCGATGATCCTTTTCGCGCAAAAACTCATCTCGGTCTTACCAGAGACATTGAACAATGTTTACTTTGTCAATTCAGGTGCCGAAGCGACAGAAGGCGCCTTAAAACTCGCCAAAAGATATACCGGCAGAAGCGGTATCATTTCCTGTTTCAATTCCTATCATGGCAGTACCCACGGTGCATTAAGCGTTATGGGAAATGAGCATTACAAGCAAGCCTACCGCCCACTCCTTCCTGATGTGCAATTTATCCACTTCAATGAAGAAGCAGAGCTCTCCATGATCACAGAGGAAACCGCTTGCGTGATCATGGAAACCGTCCAGGGAGAAGCCGGCATCCGTGTTCCCTCTGAAAATTACATGACCAAACTCCGCAACCGCTGCACCGAAGTTGGTGCTTTACTGATCCTTGATGAGATTCAGGCCGCATTTGGTCGTACCGGAAAATTATTTGCCTTTGAAAATTTTGATATTGTTCCTGATATTCTATTGCTAGCCAAAGCCCTTGGAGGAGGTATGCCAATCGGTGCCTTTATTGCCAATAGAGAAGTTATGGGGGTACTTAAAGAAAATCCGATCCTGGGACATATCACTACATTTGGCGGCCACCCGGTTTCCTGTAGCGCAGGTCTGGCCAGTCTGGAGGTGATACTGGAAGAAGAACTCGTTAAAGACGTCAATAAAAAAGGAGAACTTTTTCGCAGGCTTCTTGTCCACCCGCTAATTAAAGAAGTTCGCGGTAAAGGTTTAATGCTCAGTATTCAGCTGGATAGTTTTGACCAGGTAGAAAAAGTAAGTGCCCTATGCAGGGAACGCGGTGTCGTAATAGACTGGTTTTTACATTGTGAAACCGCCATGCGGATCGCCCCTCCCTTGATCATTAAAGAAGAGGAAATCCATACAGTTTGTAAAACGATTATAGAAGTACTGGATCTCTTATAAGATGATTTAACCTGCCACAGGCAAAGCAAAACAAAAGCGACTCCCCTCACCTAAAGCACTTTCAACCCAGATCCTGCCTTGTTCAGCCTCAATAAAATCTTTCGAGATGGCCAGTCCAAGCCCGGATCCGGATTTATTGTTTCCATCAGTAGGCACCTGAAAATAGCGATCAAACAATCTTTGCTGATATTGTTCTTCAATTCCCTTTCCAAAATCACGAACCGAAAACTCAACCTCACTATTCTTTTCTAAAACCTGGATCACCAGTTTAGATTTCTCCGGACTGTACCGAAGCGCATTGGAAAGAAAATTAATCAGTACCCAGGCGGTCTTCTCTACATCAGCATTTACCATGGGTAAAGAATTTTTACTCACCAGCTCTAAGTGTATGTGTTTCTGGTCGGCCTGCAATTTCACAGATTCTATTGCATAATCCACAATTTGTCGGGGATCAGATTTCACAAAATTCAACTGCAGGTTTCCCGTTTCTACCTGTGCAAGATCCAGCAATTCGCTGGTAATTTTAAGCAAGCGATCACTATCTTCATTAATGTGCTCCACCAGCTCTTTCTGCTCCTTATTCATATCGCCTACCCTTTCATCCTTAAGCAATTTAAGGCTCATTTTAATTGAAGAAAGCGGAGTTTTCAGCTCATGGGATACCGTAGCAATAAAATTTGTCTTTGCCTGGTCCAGTTCCTTAAATTCTGTGATATTTTTGAGGATATAAACCTTACCCGCCGATTTCCCGGAAGCGAAAATCACATTATTCTCCTGGTCCTCAAAATTAGGGATCACAATTTCCCTGCTCTCCAGTTGGAAATGAGATTCCTTCTCATTGGCATAAATCTTTAGGTTCTGGTCTTTCCCCTGACCGTTTAAGATCCGGTTCAAAAGTTCATTCTTTTTTTGCAGATCAGTTGCATTCTGACCAACCACCTGGGCCGGAGAAAGACTGATCAGTTGTGCAGCAACTTTATTGATAAACAAAACATCCTGTTTATCATTCAAACCTATAATCGCATCATCCATTTGTTCAATAATGGCCTCTATCCGCAGCTTCTCTGACTTCAGCTCCGCCAGATTGCTGTTCTCCCATTTATTGAGCTGCAAAGCCATTCCATTAAAGGCTGCAGCCAATTCAGAAAACTCATCATTATTATGAAATTCCAGACGCTGTTTATAATTCTTCTTACTGATTTCGCGTATGGCCTCTGTAAATTCCTGGAGCGGATTGGCCACAAAACCAGGAAAATTCACTATAAAACTAAATAAAATCAAAAAGCTGATGGAAGCTGCAAAAACCAGGTATAACGTAGCTTTAGAAACAGATGCTTGTGCGGCATCATTCTTCCTCACAATTGCCCTCATGTTCACGTCTTCAATCGTTCTCAGCTGCGCACGCACCTTTCTTAAAGCCGTTTGTTGCGCAACTGCAGCTACCCCGGTTACCGTCATTTCCTGATAAGCCTGTTTTAATGCTTTTACAGCAGTGCCTTCACCAACCTCCGTTATATTCTTTTCTTCTCCTTGCAACTGCTGCTCAAAATCCTGTTGTACAACAGGTGTAAGCGGCAAATCGTGCTCATCAAGCAGCGTTCTCATGGCCCCGGTAAACTTCAGTGTTTTGTAATTGTCCTTCAGGATGACCTTTGCACTGCCGGAGATCTCATTCAAATAGAAAAGTGAAATGGAACCGAAGAAGAGTACCATCACGAACAGGAATCCAAATCCGAGACGGAGTTTTGTTTTGATCTTCATTATTATAGATATTAATTATTCTTTGCTAACTCAAAATCACCAGATCGGTATCCCGCATGGCCAGACTTCTCAAAAGCTGGTTAAAGATAGCCGTTCGCATCATCACCTGAAAGAGATTCAAATGCGGCTTTCCGATACATATTGTTGTAATTTCTTTTTCTTCTGCAACTTTTATAATTGTCTGTGTCACCTGGTCACTTTTTATTTTCAAAACCTCTGCCCCAAGTTCAGTGGCCAGCTTCAGGTTATTGATCAAATGGCGTTGCTTATCCAGTTTGATTTTATCCCCGCTTTCACTGCTGCTCTGCACATATAATACAATCCATGGAGAACGATAATACGAAGCCAGCCTTGCCGTTTTACGGATCACCACTTTGGCCGTATCTGCATTCGAAGAAATACAGGCCAGAAAGCGTTCCGATCTTAATTTAATTTGCTTCGGCACTTCCAAACTTACCTTGCGCTCTACCTGGTGGGCCACTTCCTTCAGCGCCAGCTCCCTAAGCTGCAAAATTCTTTCCGGCTGGAAGAAATTTCCAAGCGCTGTGGCAATCTTGCTCTTATCATAGATTTTACCTTCTTTTAAACGGGTAACCAGCTCATCAGCTGTTAAATCTATATTGACAATTTCATCAGCAATTTCCAGAATTTTATCTGGTATCCTTTCTGTAACGGCAACTCCGGTAATATGTTCTATCTCTTCATTAATACTTTCCAGGTGCTGGATATTCACCGCAGAAATCACACTGATGCCCGCATCCAGTAAATCGAATACATCCTGCCAGCGCTTTGCATTCTTGCTACCCTCTGCATTGGTATGGGCCAGCTCATCTACAATAACAACATCCGGGTGGATGCTCAAAATGGAATTCAAGTCCATTTCCTCCAGCTCCTTACCCCGGTAAAAAATCTTTCTTCTTGGAATCAGCGGCAGGCCCTCCAGCAAAGCATGGGTTTCTTCCCGCCTGTGCGTTTCGATATATCCAATCTGAACATTTACTCCCCCCCTCAACAAAGCATGAGCTTCCTGCAGCATACGAAATGTCTTCCCCACACCAGCACTCATGCCAATATAGATCTTCAATTTTCCCCGTCTCGATTTTTTCACCAGTTCAAGGAACTTTCGTACAGAATCTTCTTTGTTGTCTTCCATGTTACTTCTTATTCAAAAACAGCACAAAGAAGATTTTGCTTCTTTATGCTGTCATTTTTTTATTTATTAGAACGATACCGCAATACTTCCCGTAATCAGACCATTGTAATTTACCAAATCCTGATCCCTTTTAAACACCTTATCTTTACTGTTGTATAATTTTCCTTCCAGTCTCAGCACCGCATTTTTAACAGGTGCATAATCCAGGTTTAGCGAATACCCCGTTGTCTTGAAGCCTTGAGGCGTTCCTGTCGCTATGAATACTCCATTTTTATCGTTATAATATTCTATTCTACCTGCAACAGCCCATTTAGGATCAAATTTATACTGAGCAATTGCTACTGGTGCAAAAACATGATGATAAGTACTGCTTCCCTTTGATGTTTGTTGTGTACCATAATCAACACCCAGGGTCACACCAAATTGTTCATCCAATTGAAAGATTCCATATAAATTATGATAAAACCTCCTCACACTCACAGAATCGGCACCTTCCTTTCCTAAATAATTACTATAGTTTACGGTGATTTTTTCTGTTGGCTTCCAGGTCAGTTGCACACCACCAGCAGGCTTGCTGTTACCGTCCTGTCTGCTGATCCGTTGCCAGCCATTCAAATACAATACCGATGCACTGAACTGGCCATCAGCAGTTGCATAACTTAACTTTGCTCCTGTTTCAAAATAAGGTGTATTCTCAGAAGAAATATTCCTGGTCAATACCCAGCAATCCTTTGAGATCGCACTTTCAAATCCAATATGTGAAGAGAATACCCCCGCATCTAGCCACAAATTTGCCTTTTTAGATAGTTTAATACCAGCATTGGCTTCGTAAATGTTTTTCAGCACACCAGATTCCGCACTCATATTTGCATTGGCGTATGTACCCGCCATTACTGCAATATTTGCCCGGATATTACCGTCGTCATAGGCTCCTTTAAGATAGGCTAAATTGACATTCACTTCATTACTTCTGTTATGTGAATAAATAAACCCCGGTCTGTTGTTGTCCGAAGGTTTGTTAAAATCGTATCCATAATAGGCTTCTACATAGCCCGAAAATTTAACTTTTGAATCTTCTTGTGCGAATAAATTGACGCTTGCAGCTAATCCTGCAATTAATGTGATTATTTTTTTCATTAATATTATTGTCTTTCAATGGTAATGAAGCGATCAGGAGCTGTTGTTATTTTATTTGGAAGCTCAGGATGGTTTCATTAATATTGTTGTGTAAGTCCTGTGGAGCTACCCAGATCCTGCAACTTGGCAAACGCGTAGGATCGGGTAACTCTTGGGATTGTTTCTATTTCTTTAAGTTATCCAGTGCAACATTTAATTTCAATACATTCACTTTACTTGGCCCAAAAAGACCAAATAAAGGATGTTCCGTATTTTGGGCCACCAGATCAGCCACTGTTTTTTCATCAAGCTTTCTAAATTCAGCTACCCGTTTGATCTGGATAGCAGCCCCCTGCTCCGAAATATTTGGATCCAGTCCACTACCTGAAGCCGTAACCATATCCGCAGGAATCTCCCCTTTTTTCAGGTAAGGATGATACTTCACTAAAGTATCCAGTCTATTTTGAACATCCTTTTCATAATCAGGATTGGAAGCCGCTTTGTTAGAACCCCCAGAACCAGCCGCATTATAGGAAACTGCAGAAGGACGGCCCCAGAAATACTGGGGTTTGGTAAAGGATTGGCCAATCAGCGCGTAACCAACCACCTTTCCATTCGACATGATCTTCTCTCCCTCTCCTTTGCCTTTGGAGAATCCACCGGCAAAAGAAAGAAATAAAGGATAAGCTCCGCATAGCAATACCAACAGTACCACAGTGAGACGTATAGATTGTAATAAGTACTTTTTCATGATATATAATTTTTAAACGAACAGGCCAACAGCCAAATCAATGAGTTTAATTCCTATAAATGGAGCGATAACACCACCCAAACCATAAATGAATAAATTTCTTCTCAGCAAGGCACTTGCACCGATCGGTTTGTAGGCCACACCCTTTAGAGCCAGTGGGATCAAAATCGGAATAATGATCGCATTAAAGATCACTGCCGACAGGATCGCACTTTCCGGACTATGCAGTCCCATAATATTCAGGCTTTCTAAAGCCGGAATAGAAGCGATAAACAAAGCCGGTACAATAGCAAAGTATTTGGCCACATCATTTGCAATAGAGAAAGTGGTTAAAGTACCCCTGGTGATCAGTAATTGTTTACCAATTTCAACAATCTCGATCAGTTTGGTTGGGTCATTATCCAAATCCACCATATTCCCCGCCTCTTTAGCAGCCTGTGTTCCACTATTCATCGCTACACCTACATCTGCCTGGGCCAAAGCCGGCGCATCATTGGTACCGTCTCCCATCATGGCCACCAGTTTCCCCTGCATTTGTTCCTCTTTGATATAGTTCATTTTATCTTCCGGCTTCGCCTCAGCAATAAAATCATCCACCCCCGCTTTTTCTGCAATATATTTTGCCGTTAAAGGATTATCGCCAGTAACCATTACGGTTTTAACCCCCATTTTGCGCAGACGTTCAAAACGCTCGCTAATTCCTGGTTTAATAATATCCTGTAATTCAATCACTCCAAGGGCTTTTTCATTTTCAGAAACCACTAAAGGTGTTCCCCCGTTGGAAGCAATATTTTTTACCTCGGTTTCAATATCAGCAGGAAAATGATTCCCAGCTTTCTCTACAATATTACGTATCGAATCAAATGCCCCTTTACGAATTCTTCTGCCATCAGGTGTATCTATTCCACTTGATCGTGTTTCAGCCGTAAATTTAATGAACTGAGCGCCCTCAGGTGCTTTGCGTAAAGCCGGCCTTCCATCTGCACTGGCCAGTTCGATAATAGATTTACCTTCCGGAGTTTCATCTGCAAGAGAACTCAATACACAAGCCTCCACAAAAGTATTCGGGCTTATTCCCTCAGTGGGATGAAAGTTAGTTGCTTTACGGTTACCGATCGTAATGGTACCTGTTTTATCCAGCAACAATACATCAATATCACCTGCGGTTTCCACAGCTTTACCAGACTTGGTGATCACATTAGCCCTCAGCGCCCTGTCCATTCCCGCAATACCTATGGCTGACAGTAAACCACCGATTGTGGTTGGGATCAGACATACGAATAAAGAAATTAAAGCCGCAATGGTAATCGGTGTATTGGCATAATCAGCAAACGGCTTCAGCGTTACACAGACAATGATAAACACCAATGTAAAACTTGCCAGCAAAATGGTCAGAGCAATCTCATTTGGCGTTTTTTGACGGGAAGCTCCTTCCACCAAAGCAATCATCTTATCCAAAAAGCTTTCACCTGGCTCGGTACTTACCTTTACCTTGATTTCATCAGACAAGACCTTGGTTCCACCAGTCACAGAAGATTTATCTCCCCCCGACTCCCGGATCACAGGTGCAGACTCTCCGGTAATAGCAGATTCATCAATCGTAGCTATCCCTTCGATGATCTCTCCATCTGTTGGAATGATATCACCTGTTTCGCAAAAGAACACATCGCCTTTTCTCAACTGGCTGGACGAACGCATTTCAATAGAACCATTGGCCAATACCAGTTTAGCAGGAGTTTCTTCGCGGGTTTTACGAAGACTATCTGCTTGTGCTTTACCCCTGGCTTCTGCAATAGCCTCTGCAAAATTTGCAAACAGTACCGTCAGCAGTAACACCAGAAATATGATAAAATTATATAATGCAGATCCTTGTCCACTATGGCTTATGGAGTAGACAGTGACATAAGCCATCACGATCGTGCCTATTTCCACCGTAAACATAACCGGGTTACGAACCATTACCCGCGGATCCAGCTTAATAAATGATTGTTTTAATGCGGTTTGCACCAATGCAGGTTCAAATAATTTATTTGAAGTTTTCATTTTTATTATTTAAATAAGGTAAAATACTCTGCCAAAGGACCTAAAGCCAATGCAGGGAAATATGAAAGGGCATTCAAAACCAGGATCACCGCAAAGGTCATCAGGCTAAATGTCAACGTATCGGTTTTTAAAGTACCCGCTGATTCAGGGATAAATTTCTTGGCACCCAGTAAGCCAGCAATCGCTACAGGACCTATAATAGGAAGGAATCTGCCCAGCAACAATACAAAACCAGTAGAAACATTCCAGAATGTATTACCGTCGCCCAGTCCTTCAAAACCAGAACCGTTATTGGCATTCGAAGAGGTCATTTCATACAACATCTCTGAGAAGCCATGGAAACCAGGATTGTTTAACCAGGTCTTAGGCTGAACAGCCCAGGCTGCACCACCATGATTGGTAAATACATAAGCGGCAATAGCCGTACCTGCAAGAATCAGAAAAGGGCTCAGCAAGGTAATCAACGCCGCAATCTTCACCTCTCTGGCTTCGACCTTATGGCCCAGAAATTCCGGCGTGCGGCCTACCATTAAACCAGAAATAAACACGGCTATAATCAGATAAATAAAATAGTTCAGCATACCGACGCCACAACCTCCATAAAAAGAGTTGATCATCATACCCAGCAATTGCCATAAACCGGTCAAAGGCATCCCGCTATCGTGCATACTGTTTACAGAACCTGTAGAAATAATGGTAGTCACCGTACTCCAGTAGGCCGACACAGTAGGTCCAAAACGCACCTCTTTGCCTTCCATGGCACCAGTGGCCTGCGACACGCCCATTTTGGCAATAGCAGGATTACCACCAAGCTCGCTGCTCATCGTCGGTAACAACAGCATTAACATACCAATGGTCATTACTCCAAAGATCATCCAGGCCAGCTTTTTGCGGCGGATAAAATACCCAAAGGCAATCACCATAGCTATAGGAATAATCACCTGAGCAATCAATTCCACCATATTGGTCAGGTAATTTGGGTTTTCCAAAGGATGTGCAGAGTTGGCACCAAACCATCCACCACCATTGGTGCCTAAATGTTTAATGGCAATAAATCCGGCAGCAGGTCCTCTTGACACATGTACAGTATCTCCCTGCAGGGAAATAAACTGGTCTTTGCCCTGGTAACTGGTTGGTGTACCACTAAACGCCATTATAAGCCCCATTAAAACAGAAAGCGGAAGCAATAAACGGGTAATAGATTTTACAAAGAATTCCCAGAAGTTACCAAGAGAGGTCGTTGTTTTGTCTCTGAATGCTTTAAAGAAAACCACAGCTGCTGCAATCCCGGTGGCTGCACTCACAAATTGCAGGAACATCAATACAAAATGCTGCGTGAGGTAACTTACGCCAGACTCCCCAGAGTAGTGCTGCAGGTTACAGTTCACCACAAAACTGATGATGGTATTAAAGGCTAGATCAGGTGACATTCCTGGATTACCATCCGGATTTAGCGGCAGTTTATCCTGCTGAAGCAAAACAAAGAAACCATACACCAGCCAAACCAGGTTAATGGTCATCAAGGCTTTCATATGCTGTTTCCAGTTCATCTGCTCCTTAACATTGATGCCCGAAAGTTTATATATCCCGTTCTCCAGGGGTTTTAGAAAGTCTGTCCAGACCTTTTCTCCGGCAAATACCTTGGAAAGGTAAATTCCCAGAGGGATAGCCAAAACTACCGTTAGCAGGTAGGTTGCTATGATTCCAAATAATTCAGTGTTCATTTTTTAATTGTTGAAAAGCGATTTTAAAATTTTTCGGGTTTGATTAAGACGTACACCATATACAGGAATACGGCAATTGCGATAATGAATAATGCGATCATGTGATTTAGATTTTTTCGAACCAGTCGATTGATTTATAAAACACCCAGCAAAAGGCAAGCAGGGCTAAAAGAAGAATAAATGTGACCATAGTTGTATATTTTTAATACCAATAACCAATCTGTATACCACACTCAAGAGAAGCACACACAATACACTGATTATCAGACATAAAACAGCAAATATTTATTTTTAGCATTTTTTTAAACGCAAAAAACCCTTCCAAAATGGAAGGGTTTTTATCATATTGAAAAAGAGGATAAGAATTAACTGATTTTATATTCTTCCATCTTTCGGTAAAGTGTAGTCAATCCTATCCCCAGCAAGCGCGAAGTCTCCGTTTTATTACCCCTGGTAAATTTGAGTACTTTGATGATGTGTTGTTTTTCTATGGCTTCCATACTCATGGAATCATCTTTGGCACTATGCACATGAAATTCATAAGGCAGCAGGCTCGCTGTTAATACCTGAGTATCGGCCAGAATCACCACCCGTTCCATTACATTTTTGAGCTCTCTGATATTGCCTTTCCAGGAATGCTCTTGTAAAAGATGGGCAAAATCTTCTTCCATCGTAAAATCAGGTTTATTTACCTTGGCCGCAAATTCTTTCAAATAATGTTTGGCTATCAAAGGGATATCGATCTTGCGCGCATTTAAAGGCGGCAGTTCGATAGAAAAAACAGAAAGTCTGTAATACAGATCCAGCCGGAATTTTCCTGCCTCTGCTTCTTCTTTCAGATCCCGGTTGGTTGCCGCAATAATCCTGACATTTACTTTTTTAGTTTGTGTATCACCCACTTTAATATAGGTCTGGTTCTCCAGTACCCGAAGCAATTTGGCTTGCAGGTCCAGGTTCATTTCCCCAATTTCATCCAAAAACAGCGTTCCTTCATTAGCCTCTTCCAGTAAGCCCTTTTTGTCTTTTAGTGCACCGGTAAAAGCACCCTCCTTATAGCCGAAAAGCTCGCTTTCCAGCAGTTCGGGGTTAAAGCCGCTGCAGTTTACAGCTACAAAAGGTTTCAGGCTCCGTAAACTTTCGTAATGAATAGCCTGCGCAAACACCTCCTTACCTGTACCCGTTTCCCCAAGGAGCAATACTGTGGTATCAGTTGATGCTACCTTCCTGGCCAGTTCCAAAGCCTCTTTGATGGCTTTTGACTGTCCCAGAATTGCATCAAAACTGTATTGCCGGCTCACCTTATTTTCCAGCTCGTATACCCTGAGCTGCAATTTGGCCTTATCCATAGCTTTATACACCAATGGAATGATCTTATCGTTATCATCTCCTTTGGTAATATAGTCAAAGGCCCCATTCCTCATGGCCATTACCCCATCCTGGATAGTACCAAAAGCTGTCAGATTGATTACCTCAGTATAAGGCTTTAATTTCTTGATCTGTTTAACCAGCTCTACGCCATTAATATCTGGTAATTTCACATCACTGATCACCACATCAATTTCCTGATTGGCAAGAAGTTTCAAGCCTTCCTTCCCGGTACCAGCCTGAAAAACCTTAAAACCTTCCAATTCTATAATGCGCGCCAAAAGACTGCAAATCTTCTTTTCATCGTCTATAATTAGAACGGTATTCTGCATAAACTGATAATTTAAGCAATATTAAGCATTAATATTTTATCAAAATATAATTTGAATTTAAAGCTGAAGCCCGGTTATTATCTTTCTTGCTCCACTATAAACTGGCAGAAAACATGGTTTCTGACCGTATTCAAAATTTCTTTACGATTATAACTAGAGGTAAATCTGATCTCCACTCTAAAAGTACAGGTACATGGTACCCCATGATCCAATGGCAAGGTTTCAATTTCCAAAACGGTCATTTTCACCGGATTCATCAAATTTCCTTCTATAGGGAAGATATAGCTACAAAACCAATGAATATCTTCTATAGCTTCACAAATTACATGATTATCTTTATTTTCGGTACCCTGCCGCCTGCATCCATCCGACGTGCAGCTTAAGACCATAGAATTTAAAAACACAGGTTTTTCTATATCTTCTTCTTTCAGAACCAAGCAGGATTCATTTTCCATTAGATTCGTTTGATTTTTTCTTAAGTCCATAAAAATTAGCGTTGAACAGATACATTTTGCGCAGCAACTGACTGATTTGCAGGCAACATCGGATCAAACAGTATCGCCGTACAGATACAATTGCATTTCCCCTTCCTTTCCAGAACATCGTAGTTAACGCAACTCTTACAACCTTCCCAGAAACCAGGCGCTTGCGCAATTTCTGAAAAGGTAACAGGTTGAAAACCCAGACTGGAGTTCATTTTCATAACGGTTAATCCTGATGTAATGCTAAAAATCCTTGCTTCAGGATAAGTTCTTCTGGAAACCAGAAATACCCTTTCCTTAATGGCGCGCGCCACGCCGCAATTTCTAAAAGCCGGCGCGACAATCAAGCCGGAGTTGGATACAAATCTTCCTCCATCCCAAACCTCAAAATAGGCAAAGCCTGCCCAGACGCCTCTGCTTGTTACAGCAATGACCGCTTTGCCTTCACAGATTTTCTTAGCAATAGATTCAGGTGAACGTTTAGCAATTCCAGTCCCTCTGGCCAGAGCAGAGGCTTCGGTTTCTTGTATGATTTCATCAATATACCTGATGTCGTTTATGGTTGCGATCCGTACAAAGATCAATTGATTTTCCATTTGAATATAATTTGATCTTCTGCGCCATTCAAAAGAAATGCCCGCAATAGGTTAAATCTGGAAAAACACGGTCAAACGGGCTAAAAGGCTGAATTATTTTATTCAGAATTTTCGAAAAAAAAATCCACCCTATCAAAATGGGGTGGATTATTTCATATTGGAAATAAATTATACTATTCGGGATCTATTGCCTTCCAAAGCATATCCTTGAGTTCTGTAAGCCCCTTTTGTGCTACAGAAGAAATAAATATAGATGGAATATGCTCTGGTAACTCTTTTTTCATCTCTGCCACCAGCTCCTCGTCCAGCATATCTGCCTTAGTTACTGCCAGCAAATGAGGTTTTTGCATCAATTCAGGATTGTATTCCTGCAATTCTTTTTTCAGGATCTCATACTCTTCCTTAATGGAACGGGTGGTATCCGCAGGTACCATAAATAGTAGAACAGAGTTACGCTCAATATGGCGTAAAAAACGATAGCCTAAACCTTTTCCTTTAGAGGCACCTTCAATAATTCCAGGAATATCTGCCATGACGAAAGATTTACCGCCTCTGTAAGAAACAATTCCCAGATTAGGCACCAATGTCGTAAAAGGATAATCAGCAATTTCCGGTTTAGCAGCAGACAACACAGAAAGCAAGGTCGATTTACCTGCATTTGGAAAACCCACCAAACCTACATCAGCTAAAACTTTCAATTCTAACACCATCCATCTCTCAATTCCCAGTTCGCCCGGCTGTGCAAAACGCGGTGTTTGCAGTGTAGGTGTTTTAAAATGCCAGTTACCCAATCCGCCACGACCTCCCGGAGTCAGAATCTTGGTTTCACCTTCTTCGGTAATCTCAAATAACACCTCTCCCGTTTCCGCGTCTTTTGCGATCGTTCCCAGAGGAACATCCAAAATTTCATCCTTTCCAAATTTACCAGACGAAAGTCCGCTGGAACCACATCCTCCATCTTCAGCAATGATATGTTTACGGTATTTTAAGTGTAACAAGGTCCAGAATTGCGTATTACCCCTTAAGATAATATGTCCTCCACGACCACCATCACCACCATCCGGTCCACCCATCGCCGTCTTTTTATCGCGGTGTAAATGTGCAGAACCTGCTCCTCCCTTACCAGAACGGCAGCATATTTTAACATAATCTACAAAATTCGAACCTTGCGACATAATCTTTTTATTTGAATCAGAATCTCTTCTGAAAATTTCATTATAAATAAAAATAGCGGGAAGAACTTAGATCTGTCCCGCTATTTAAACAAATATTTTTATTAATACTGATCAATAACAGTAGACAGGTTTGCAAAGATATCATCAATTTTTCCGATACCATTTACTTTGCTCAATTTTCCCTGCGCCTCATAATAAGGCAAAACATGAATGGTCTTATTGAAATACTCTTCAATACGTTTCTGCAGTTTATCCGCCTGGTCATCCACTCTACCCGTCTCTTTTTGACGCTGGGCAATCCTTTTGGTCAATTCATCCTGATCTACATCCAGGGCAATTACACCTGCAATACTACTGCCCTTGCTTTCTAAAAATTCATCCAGGGCCTGTGCCTGCGGAACCGTCCGCGGAAAACCATCAAAAATGAATCCTTTTGCATCAGGGTTCTTATCCACTTCTTCTTCCAGCATTGCAATCGTAATTTCATCCGGAACAAGTTGTCCGTCTGCAATAAGCTGACTCACTTTTTGGCCTAGCGGAGATTGATTTTTAATATGTGCCCTAAAAAGGTCACCGGTAGAGATGTGGATTAATTGATATTTATCAATTAATTTTTCAGATTGGGTGCCTTTGCCTGCACCCGGTGGGCCAAAGAGAACAAAATTCAGCATTTGGGTTGTCTTTAAAAATTTAAAAGCCTTTCTGCCATCCGCAGTTAGGCTTTTCTCAGTTTTGAGATTGCAAAGTTACGTATCCGTAACCAATTTAACAAGAATTTAATAAAAATAGGACTTAAAACAGGATGCTATTTTACAGCAACAGCATCTTGATACAGCTCATACTTATAACAGGTTATGGGCTACTGTACACTAAATGCATACCAGATTCGCAGCATGTTCGCAAAAGGGCACCTGTTTTGCGAACATGCTGCGAATCTGGTATGAGGTTGCTATCCATCTCGTCCGTTCCTTGGTGGTCTAAAGATCTGGATAATTAGGTATATTTAGTAAATGAAATCATACAATTGGTTATGGCAACAGTAGCACTTCAAAGCACAGAAGGCAAATGGATAATGGCTTCTACCATAATGGCCTCTGCTATGGCCTTTATAGATGCTACTGCCTTAAATGTGGTTTTACCTTCCCTGCAGCAGAGCCTGCATGCATCCGGCCCTGATTTATTCTGGATATTGAACGCATACTTGCTTATGCTTGCCGCACTGATCCTGATTGGCGGTACAATGGGAGATCATTTTGGCCGTAAGAAGATCTTCATGGCCGGAATTTTTATTTTCATTCTTGGCTCAGCAGCCTGTGGAATTTCCTCTTCAGCGCCTATGCTGATCGTCCTGAGGGTTGTGCAAGGCATAGGCGGTGCATTTATGATTCCCGGGAGCTTATCCCTGATATCCTCTTCTATCCAGGAAAAAGAAAGAGGCAAAGCCATTGGAACCTGGTCTGCTGCAACTACACTGGTTACTATGGGTGGACCTGCACTTGGAGGAGCGTTGGCTGATGCCGGTTTATGGCGTTATATATTTTTCATCAATGTACCTATTGGGGTTCTTGTACTGCTTATTTTAGCATTTAAAGTACGGGAAACAAGAGACATGGCCAGTCCAAAAAGACTCGATTTTGAAGGCGCAATAGCGATTGCTTTTGGCCTGGCCCTGCTCACTTTCGGATTCCTGCGTATCCCCGCTGTTGGTTTTAATCACATCCAGGGCTACGGCTCTATCGCAGCGGGCCTTATACTACTTTTGGTCTTTCTTTTTATAGAATACAAAAGTCCTCAACCGATGATGCCATTGCGCCTCTTCCAAAATAAGATTTTTAGCGGAACCAACCTGCTCACTTTTTTCCTTTATGCCGGACTTGGTGCAGGAATGTTATTCCTTTCTTTAAACATGGTTCAGATACAAGGCTATACCCAGCTTCAATCCGGACTAACCTTTCTGCCATTCACTATTTTCATGGTCGTGAATGCTCGCTTTGCTGGTAGTCTGGCAGATAAATATGGCCCCCGGTTATTTCTGATTTTCGGACCTTTTCTTGCAGGGGCGGGATTATTGATGTTGTCTTTTGTAGAGCAGACCCGAGGTGCCTCAGATTACTGGATCACTTTTTTCCCCGGAATACTTGTTTTTGGATTTGGCATGTCGCTTACTGTTGCTCCACTTACCGCAGCAGTAATGGGTGCGGTAAGTGATCAATTTTCCGGAACCGCATCCGGCATAAATAATGCCATTTCAAGGATATCAGGCGTGTTTGCCAATGCAATTCTTGGCGCGCTGGCCGTTTTGTTCTTTACAGGAGCATTACAAAAAGAACTGACCAGTCTTCCTCTGCACCCACAACAGAAGCAGGTCATACTCAGCCAGGCCATTAATCTGGGAGATGCTAAAGTACCAGCAGATCTCCCCCCATCCGTTAAAAAACAAATAAAAACAGTTTATCACAACAGTTTTATCAATGCCTATGGGAAGATCATGAAAGTAGCCGCAGGGCTGGCCTTTCTAGCTGCATTGATGGCTTTCCTAAGCATTAAAAATAAACCAGGCTAATTCGCAAATCTTATCTGTCTGGCTCAAAATCCAGCGAAACAGAATTCATACAAAATCTTTTGCCGGTTGGCGGAGGCCCATCATCAAAGATATGTCCGAGATGAGATCCACATCTGGCACAAATCACTTCAGTTCTCTGCATACCATGCGAATTGTCTTCTCTGTAAATCACACTTTTCTTTCCTATGGGTTCAAAAAAACTGGGCCAGCCACAAGTACTGGAAAATTTAGCATCCGATTTAAACAATACATTTCCGCAAACTGCACAGTAGTAAGTTCCTTTAGCATCCTGATTCCAGTACTGCCCGGTAAAGGGCTGTTCTGTTGCCTGTTCCCGGGCAACAGCATACAACTCAGGCGAGAGGATCTTTTTCCATACTGCATTGGAAATCTTTACTGGTTTCGTATCTGTATTAGAGTAATAAGGATTATTTTCGTGACCTTTGACAGACTTCAGATGCTGTGCATTTCCCCGCGTAAAAGAAAATAAGCACACGATTGCTATTAAAATGAATGTTTTCATCGCCTGATCATTTATTTTTGATTTTATCTTTAAACACCTTTTTGAATTTTTCAAGTTCGGGCTGTATTACATATTTACAATAAGGCTCATTGCCATTTTGGCTAAAATAGTCCTGATGATAATCTTCCGCCTTATAAAATACCTTGAAAGGCACCACCTGGGTTACAATTTTGTTTTTATAGACTTTTTCGGCATTGAGTTTATTCACATAATAGATGGCTTTGTCTTTCTGGGCTGCATTGTGATAGAAAATAGCAGAACGATATTGTGTTCCTACATCATTCCCTTGCCTGTTCAGTTGTGTTGGATCATGGGCTACAAAAAAGGCCTGCAACAGTTCATCGAAAGAAATCACCGAAGGATTGTAGATAATGTTGCAAGCTTCTGCGTGACCGGTAGTTCCTGTACATACCTCTCTGTAACTTGGATTGGCCACATTCCCCCCGCTAAAACCGGAAACTACTTTTTCCACGCCTCTGAGCTCTTTAAATTTAGCTTCCGTACACCAAAAACAACCTGTAGCAAAAGTGGCAGTATCTAATTTTATTTTTTGAGATGGCTGTTTCTCTTTTTTAACATTCGTTACACCAGGGCCATTGGACGATACTGCAAATGCAGAGCAGATCGTTAAGGTGTATAAGACCATATAGCAAACTATCTTTCTCATCTTTTTAAGATTTGTTTTATTTATCCAATAAACGTAAAAAAAGGATGCTTGGGTTTCGTTTTTTGTCTTTTAGCTGAGAAAAGACAATTCGCTTACAATTAAAATATTTGTAAGCTAAAAAACCAAGCTGGTTATCTTTTGCGTACATGCATCCAAACGAAAAGATCTGATTATGAAAAAAATTATTTTATCCGTTGCAGCCCTAATAGTTATGGCATTGTCAACACAAGTTTACGCTCAGAAAAATCCAATGGTGGGCGGTGCAGCAATGTACTCAACCAAAGACATTGTAGACAACGCTGTGAACTCAAAGGACCACACCACGTTGGTTGCAGCTGTTAAAGCAGCTGGCTTAGTAGAAACCCTTAAAGGGCCTGGTCCATTTACAGTTTTTGCACCGACCAATGAGGCTTTCGACAAATTGCCAGAGGGAACTGTAGCAACACTTGTAAAACCAGAAAACAAAGAGATGCTGACCAAAATCTTAACTTACCACGTTGTAGCTGGGAAGATGGACTCCAAAATGATTGCTAAAGCAATTAAAGAAGGAAAGGGCAAAGCAGAATTAACTACTGTTGAAGGCGGTAAACTCTGGGCCTGGATGGAAGGAAAGAAATTAATGTTGAAAGATGAGAAAGGTGGAACAAGCATGGTGACCATAGCAGATGTTTACCAGAAAAACGGGGTGATCCATGTAGTGGATACCGTATTAATGCCAAATTAATCCCGACAGCTAACCAACCAGAACGACCGCCATCACTTCTTAGTGGGGCGGTTTTTTATTTATTGAGAAAACCTTTGCGAATCGCTTCCAGGTAAATTTCATTATTGGATCGCTTGAAGACAATGTCCCGGCATTGGTTGAATTGAACAAATTCTTTTAAGGCTTGAGTAAACCTTTCAATAATGACTGGCACGAGATCAACCGGTTCAAAATGGATGTTATGAACGATCAGGACTTTTTGTTTGCGGTCAGCTTTTGCATCTATCCTTGCAATAAAGATTTCTCCAGCGAGTACAGGTAGTGAAAAATAACCGTACAGGCGTTTGGGGGCAGGTACAAAGCATTCGATCTGGTAGTCAAAATTAAAGAAATCCTTTAGGCGGTGACGGAAGACGTTGAGGATATCGAAAGGCGACAGAATGAAGACCTCATTGGATAACTCAAGACCAACTTTTTGATCAGGGAGCATATAGAATGGACCTTTCAGTCCGTCAACAACTACTATTTTTATTTCGCCAGTCTGCATCATTTTTTCCAGTTCCTTTTTGATCAGGTTACCTTTCACACGACGGGCACGCCAGGCCATTTCCTTAACAGAGGCAATACCTAGTGCCCCTAAAGTGCGAAAAATGACGAAACGGGCATACTCTTCTTCTGTGGGCATGTTGAAGTCTGTTTCCTGAGGCACTAAATTGAGTGGCAAGTCATAAACTTTCTGAAAGGCCTTGGTACGGCTGATCATCAGGTCCCCATTGAGGTAAAGCCTTTCGAGCGCAACCTTGGCAGGCCGCCAGTCCCACCAGCCTGAGCTCGCTTCCTGGCGGTCGTTCTCAAAATCCCCAACCATGAGTGGCCCTTCCCTTTCCACCCGGTCCAAAATCTGTTTCATTAAATTGATCTCCGGTTTGGTGAGCGGTTTGCCATGTGTTTCAAAAGCCTTTTTCACAGGCAATGAAAAACGAAAATCGCACATAGGGAGATAACCGGCATCAGAAGTGAAATACTCATAAATTCGGCCATCTTCACAAAGATCAGCCAGCCATTCCGTTTGATAATCTGGCACACGCGCAGCCATGACATGGTGGTGTGCACGCTCTACAACATAATTCGTATCCAGCTGTACAAACCCCAGATGGTCAATCACCCGGTAAACAGCCTCAATTCCTGTACCGAACTGTGCCTTTTGGGCGAGTCCGGCAGCGGTAAGAATGATCTTCCGTGCTTGTGGTTTGGTAAGGGCAATAGATTCCATTAGGTAGAATGCTTATTTACGAAGCATAGGAAGCAAAAATACTCAGAATAAAGTAGATTAACCAAATTCACTGTTGAGCCAATATAAAATGGGTTATGAAACGTATTTAAATTTTATTACCGCTCCTGCTTCTTCTGATCCTGGGATAAAATATTCTTCAACACCAAACAAATACTAAACAAAGTTTAATATAAATAAACAAAAATATTTCATGTATGCTTACGTTAGTGTAAATTCGTTTAAAACCTAAGTTGAGCCAAGTCCAAATAACAGAAATAAACTTCTTAAAAATCAATATGCTTTTAAAAGAACTATGCTTTTCAGTCCTCCTTTTTACTTGTATTACAGTTTCTAATGCACAAAATAATGATGCAGCAAGAGCCCAGCATCAATTGCTAAATATGCCTGCAGATCCCTTAGCAGGAACTAAAAAGTTTAACCCAGATCCATTGGCAGCGTGGTTTCCTAAGGCGGGATTAGGACTTTTTATTCACTGGGGTGCTATATCTACTTATGGAGGTGGAGATATTTCCTGGTGTATGTTGGCCAATAAGTCCTGGCCAGATGATGGTACGGTAACACCCAATTTTTATTATAGCCTGATGGATAAATGGAATCCACAAAAATATAATCCCGACGAAATAATCAAACAGGCTAAAAATGCAGGTTTTGAATACGCGGTATTGACAACCAAGCACCACGATGGTTATACACTCTGGCCATCCAAATATGGTGACTTGGGCACTCAAACCAAGCTAAATGGTAGAGACTTTGTAAAGCCGTTTATTGAAGCCTGTAGGAAATACGGTCTAAAAGTTGGTCTGTACTACTCCCCACCCGATTGGTGGTTTGACAGAAAATATCGCAGCTGGAGCTACAGTGGTAGTTTATTAGATATGAACCATCAACCCATCGCCTCATTACCTCAAAAACCTGCAGACCACGACATCAAAAGAAAAGAGATGGTAGCTAACCAGGTTCGCGAACTGCTGACTAATTATGGGAAAATCGACCTGCTTTGGTTTGATGGTGGAACAGGCGAAATAAGTAACGATGAGGTACGTAAGCTCCAGCCCGGCATTGTACTTAACCGCAGAAACAATGGGGCTGGCGATTATGGAGATTCTGAAGGTAAACTTCCGGAAAACCGTTTTAATGGCTGGTTTGAAACCTGCGATCCTATTTGGCCAACCAGATGGTGGAGCTTCAGTACCAACGATACTTACGATGAGGCTAGTACCGTCATCACCAATCTAATAAAACTAAGAGCTTGGGGAGGTAATTATCTGGCCAATCTTGCGCCGGATGGTGATGGTGCTGTACCTCAACCAGCATTAACCGCAATGAATGAAATGGCGATATGGATGAAACATAGTAAAGAATCTGTGGCTGATGTCGAAGGTGGTAATTACCCAGAAGTATCCAACGTACCAGTTACGGTAAAAAACAATATCCTGTATGCTTTTGCACTACCTGGTTATCAGGGAACCATGAAAATAGGAACTTCTTCAACCCCTAAAAAAGTAGTTTTATTGAGAACCGGAAAATCCCTCCAATTTAAAAAAGATGGTAATCACCTATATGTCGAAATTCCACCAAAAGATAGAACTCGAATGCCAGATGCATTAAAAATTATCTTTTAGGCCGTGCGTAAGTTATTCAATTACTGATCTGGCTAACCTGTTGCTATTTATGAATTCAGTTATAATTGAAAGGCTGACAAACTACTCCTTCAGTACCTAAAACGCAAAAAAGCCTTGGATTTCTCAAAGGCTTTCAGTGCTCCCCTTCGACCTGAACTCAAAAAAATATTGATGATTTAAGGAAAATTGCACGGATTAGTGAGTTGGTTCCCCAGGAACCCCTTAGTAGAGATTTTTCGTTAAAATACAAGCGAACCTTGAAAAAGAAAAAAGGATAAAAATAGGCTCTATAGTAAAATTTGGCCGATAATGGTTTCATACAAGTGCTAAACAATTCAATTCAAATGGTGCAATACAATCTCCAGTAGAGTAATTTGAAGTATCGTAGTTTCTCTATTCTTTCCTACCATACAAAGCTGCACGACGAGATTCAAGCTTTAGTTTAAGAGCTGCCGTTTCTTTCAGTTCGAGACGTGAGTAACTTTCATAGGTACTGATCAGCTCAATTATCTGAGTAAATTGGTATGAGGGATAAAAACAAAATGCAACAACCCGGAAAAAATGCCCGACCATACATTGAGATGCATGTCTAAGTCATTACTTTCGGAATAGGTTGGCGCGGTGTTTCTAAGGCGCTAAATTCGGCGAGTTCCTGCTCTTTACCCTCAACTCTGCAAAAAAGAATATGATTTTGTTTCGTATCATTTATTGTTAAGGGGGCAAACTATTATTAGTGCTGCAACGATCGCAGCACCAAGGAATGGTCAATAAACTTTAGAACTTCGCCGAAACGCCTAGATTTATAATACCATTATACCCAAAACCTAACTCCGCAAAAGCACCTATCTTTCTACCCGCTCTTATACCGAAAGCATTGATTTGATAAGCAATATCCGTAGTACTCGCTGTTTTAGTATTGGAGACATTGTCGGGCTTGGTTTTAGTAAACGATGTACCTACACTAATCCCTGAGTATAACTGAATTATCTTATTCACATATCGGTAGTCAGTTCTAGCCATAAAAACATTATAAGTATTTTTATAATACGAGTCAGCAGTATTTGCACCGGAAATAACTGATCTTGATGACGTATTTGAGTATAATACACCAGCACTCAGACGCGGGGTCAGGTAATAATTAATACCTACCATGATCGGCCCATACCGATGGTCTGTGCTACTGCCTACTAACCCTGCAGAACCTAATGAAGTAGCCATATCAGACAGACCATCTACAATTTCCTGTGCAGAGCCTAGTCCATAAGCTCCATAAACTTCTATTTTCTGTGCCCTAACCAGCGTAAAACAACTCATTAATAAAGTTACGAGAAATATTTTTTTCATGTTTTAAATTTTATCCCAAATTTAGCAAATTTTAAAAAACAGCGTTAAAAAATCTCATGTCGGATAGGTTACCTGCGTAGCATTTTTCTGCAAGATTCTTAGGATTTTGATGTCAATTCAGCTCCGATCCCAAGGTTTTTGGTCAGAAAATATGCACCTTCTAATTCAAGAATTATATATCTTCGACGCTAAGTTCATTAATCCTTATCCACCTGTGCGCAGATGAAGAAAAAAGTAACCCAACTGGTAATTGTAGGCATTCTTTTATGTTATAGTCTTGGAACTTTCGCACAAACGGTTTCACACATCAAATATAAGGCTTCTCAAAAAATCGGCCTGACCCTAAGCGGTGGCGGCGCCAAAGGATTAGCTTATATTGGTCTGCTTAAAAAGATTGACTCGTTAGGGATAAAAGTAAATTACGTTACAGGCACCAGTATGGGCGGCATTGTTGGTGGCTTATATGCCATGGGGTACACCGGCAAGCAATTGGAAGATATTGTTAAGCATATTTCATGGGAGCGTGTACTAAGCAACGCAGTCCCTTTAAACCAAATCAATATTGAAGAAAAAGACGAGTATAGGAATTATTTAGTTGAACTTCCTTTAAAAAATGGCAGGCCCCGCCTACCGGATGCCGCTATTGAAGGACAATACCTCTCCGAGTTTTTAAATGACCAGACTTTCCCGGTTAGGAATGTCAATGATTTTTCACAGCTTTTTATTCCTTTACGTCTGGCTACAACAGATATTATCAACGGTGGCACCGTCTTTCAAAAATCAGGATCTTTACCGTTGGCCATCAGGGCAACCATGTCTATTCCTGGTGTGTTTTCTAGTGTGTACATTGATGGAAAATTACTGGTAGACGGTGGTGTAGACCGTAATTATCCTGTCGGCGAAGTAAAAAGAATGGGAGCCGACTATGTAATAGGTGGCTATACGGGATTCCAGCTCTTAAAAGAAGACAAAATGAATTCTCCCCTTAATCAGTTGATGCAGGCGTTTTCTTTCAGTGGTGTCAATGAGGCAGAAAAGCAAAGAAACAATACCGATCTGCTGATAGATTATAGCAACCTATTGACCAATTACAGTGCCTACGATTTTAATAAATATCAGGAGATACTGAACCTGGGCAAAATTGCGGCCGAAAAGTATTTGCCCGAGTTACAGCAAATTGCCGATTTGCAGAAAGCCAGTGGCATAACATTAGAGCGCCCCGTTATGCCCTCCTTACAAACACCTACGGTTAAATACAACTTTGTTACCGATAAAAATGAACCGATCACGAATCCCCTGGAACTGGAACAGTTGCAACGGGCCTGGGTATTAAAGCCGGGGCGGTTTTATAACACTGGCGAAATTGATTTAGCCATACAAAAGCTTTACGGCTCCCGTTTCTACACTAACGTTTATTACACTTTTAATAACAGGGCAGGAGGTTTAGAAATGGACATCCATATTAAACGGGGTATTAGAGGTTATTTCAAAGCAGCCATACATTATGATACCGATCAGTCTGCCGGGATTATTTTAAATTATACATATCGGGATCTGTTATTTAAACGATCACGATTTTTAGCTACCATCGATGCAACAGAACGGTTTAAATCGCGCGTTAACTATTATAAATTTTTAACGCATAATAATAAATTATGGGTAAAAGTAAATGCCGAGTATCGTAATGTTAAAAGTAACGACGTTTTATTATCACTACTGTCTACCAGTGATATAAATACCTCACCACCGGATTATTTTAACCAGGATTTCAGATCAACTGGCGGGCTGGGGTATTCCATCAGCCGGTCTGCTTATATTGAAGCTGGAACTGGATATGATGCTGAAAACATTCACAAATCAAAATCGCTGGCGTCGGCCATATTGCGTTTTAACTCTGAAAACAAACTTTACGCCCATTATAACCAAAACCTATTTATCCGCTTTGTACAAAACACATTAACCAGCCCCTATTACGCGGTCAAAGGGAATAAACTTGAAGCGGAATTTAAATATACTTTTAATCATCATTTAACGCTTGCTCAGCCCAATGATTCCAATGCAACATCGGTTTATCAGTATTTGAATCCGAATGGCAGCATTTACAGTCCTTCCGGTTTGCCCGGTACTGTCTCCAGGATTTACATAAAAGACCAGTTGGCTATTCCAGTTATCGGTCATTTAGCGCTAAAAGTATCTGCTATGGCAGGGGTCAATAGCGGTAGCAACTTTGGCGCAAATACCAACGGTTATCTCTACCTTAATAATTATTTCAGGCTGGGCGGAACTGAGGAAAGAGAAATGACTGCTAACCTCAACTTTATCGGATTAAAACAAGGAGAAGTGCCTGTAAGAAGTTTATTATCTCTTGCTTTAGCTATACAATACTCGCCCGTGGAAAAATTATACCTGACGCCTACTTTTAATTATGCTGCGGACGGTAACGGTTATAATATTACTGCCAATGTTTTCAAAAGGAATAGTGATTACCGGGGCTATGGTCTTCACTTGGGTTATATGTCAGCGATAGGTCCTGTTGATTTTGTTATAAGTAAGGCAGAAATAGGCGGAATCAGTTTGCCTTGGCGGTTGTATTTTTCTTTTGGATATAAGTTTTAGTTAATAAGTTGCATTAAAAATCCAAAAGACAGGGATTAAAATTCTATTAAAGCAAAAAGCCTTAGATTTCTCTAAGGCTTCTCTCTGTGCACTTGTAGGGATTCGAACCCCAAACCTTCTCATCCGTAGTGAGATGCTCTATCCAATTGAGCTACAAATGCATTTCCGTTTCGTTAACGGACTGCAAAAGTAATGTTTGAAATTGAAAAACAAAACTTTTTATGAAAAAAAATCAAATAAAATAGGGCAACCAGACCTAAAATAAAGCTAATTCAATATAAATCAGGCAGATCAATTCACTCCATTGCTGAGCAAAAAAGTAACCAATGCTTTACTTCTACAAAACTTTAGAATCTTCTCTTCAGTATTTCAATCTTCTCCGCCTGAAATTGAAGTTCGGTAATAAATTCAAAGAACAGCGCTATCTTCTTTTAAAATAAAAAAGCGAAACACGTCGTCCAACGTGTCCCGCTTATCTAAATTAACTCTCTCAATTGTATAAACGCACAGTAGTAAATAAAGTTTTAGAAAAGTATTATTTTTTATCTACCCCTGTTATTTTGATAAAATACCTTTCAAAATGAAAGACCTTTTAACACCAATAATCGCTTAAAAAAAACAATATGTTTGTTTAAATAAGATAGACCCTACTTTTAATTCAAGCCTTCAAATAAGGCACTTTTTTGGTACGCAGTTTCACAAACAATACGACAACACCATGGACAAGGAAAAATCACAACCTTTAAAAAAGACAGATAAAGAAGCATACAGACTTTTAATCCTGTTTGTTTGCCTCATGTGTATCATAACAACACTAGCCTATTTTATAGACCAGGGAACAATCATATTAAAGTGGCAATAAGATTTGTTTACTTTATCGCAGTTGCTCTTGGCTTATTTTAAATGCATCATAGCAACTGCGGTATTCAAATCAAAATTAAACTTATGAAAGAGCAAATTATACTCTTTATTGCTGTTCGTCAGGAACCAGATTAAATCTTTGGTATATACAATACCAACGCAAATCCCGTTTTTACGAACAGGTAAAGCTTCCCGGTCATTATCCAGCAAAACTTCTAACGCATTAATGACCAGCTGTTCCGGGTGTAAAGAAACGGCATCGTCAAATTCAGGAACATAAATTTCCTTCTCATTTATCAGGGACATGATTTTCATTAAGGTGTGTTGTGTAAAATACTTATCAAAAGTACCGCCAGATTAAACACCACAAAAGCAAGAATAGGTAGAAAGGCAAAAACAATAGGTAAAGAAGCAATAATTAGCTCTCAACCGTCCATCTCGATATAAAGTTTCCGGCCATTTACATCAGAAAATAGAAGCTTGAGGTGGAGGGCTGTACTATTTCATATCCATTTTTCTGGAATAAGCAACAGAGTGGCGTTGGTTTTTACAGATTGATTTTCATAAAAAAGGCACGATTAACTCGTGCCCTTTATTCCTTAAGGTTTAGGTGTCTCGGGAGCCTTCCCAATCAACTCCATAAACTGATCCAGTTTCGGCGTGATGATGATCTGCGTGCGTCTGTTCTTGGCTTTTCCCTCCTCGCTGTCATTTCCTGCAACAGGATTATACTCTCCTCTTCCACCCGCTGTTAAACGTTTAGGGTCTACCCCATAGTTATTCTGCAAGGATTGGACCACAGAAGAGGCTCTCAGCGCACTTAAATCCCAGTTGTTGCGGATATTAACCTGCGAAATAGGTACATTATCCGTATTACCTTCGATCAGCACATCATAATTCTGGTAATCTTTAATAATCTTCGCAATCTTATTCAACGTTGCTCCCGCTTTATCTGAAATCTCGTAACTACCCGATTTATACAGCATATTATCCGATAAGGAAATATAAACAACCCCTTTCAATACTTTCACATCTACATCACTCATTTCTTCCCTGCTTAAAGAGCGGGTCAGATTATTCGTCAAAACCATATTCAGGGAATCGCTGGTATTCTTAACATTCACCAAATGCTGTATATACTTATTAGAGGCATTGATCTCATCTACAAGTTTAGAGATGTTCACATTTCCCTGTTTACTGTTGTTTAAACAATTGTTCAGGGCTTCCTGAAGTGCCGCTATATTAGAACGTTCTGACGCAATCTGCTCTTCTAAACTTTTCACCCTGGTACTGGAACCTGAAAGTTCCTGCTGACTGCTCTGAAATTTCTGGTTCAGCTCATGATTCTTATCCTTTAACTGATTATAATTTGCCTGTAACTCATTGAATTTTTTATTGCTGACACAGCCCTGAGTCAATACAGCTGCGATAAGTGCAATACAAGGTATTATGGGGAATTTCATAATTTTACATATTGTATTAAAACGTAACAGTTGGTATTCTATTATTGTTTTGAAGACAGTATTTTCAGCGTGTACAACGTTGTACCTACAGCCCGGTTGGTTTTCCACTGTACCTATCAAAATTGCTATAAAGACAATACCTTTTTTCCGTATTTATCGTCTATTGTGATTTCCATAGGGAAGCTATCGGCCGGAATCTGCGTTGGGAACCAGTTCCTGCCAAACTCAGCAAGAATCAACAAACCCTGGTCATCGCCCAGTGCAGTAAATTTTTCATCCCGGGGCTGTTTCGCAAATACAGGTAAACCATAGGCGGCTATCAATTGATCAGCCAGCTCGGATACCTGGTCGTCAGCAATTCCTATCTCACTGATGCATTCTATGGCCTGCGTCGAGAAAGCCTGATCCGATTTGTTCCGCAAATCATAACGGGCTATAAACTCCAGTATATTTCCATTATTATCCAGAAAATAAATTGCTTTTGCATTCCAGTTCTCAAAGTCTGCAATCACTTTATTTTCAGGAAGACTCAATAATTCAACCCTTCCTTTTGCCCATTCAATAGCCTGTTCAAGCTGATTCTGGGGAATATTAAAAGCAAAATGGTATACAGGCGTTTCGATATCATCATTTTGTACAAAAGTCAGAACCGACCGCCCTGCTTCAATACTAATGCTGTAATCTTCATTGAAGATGGGCTCCAGTTGTAAGACTTCTTTATAAAAAGAGGCGGTTGCGTTAATATCGTTTGTACTAAGTTTAATTTCCTGAAGCTTCATCTTTCTGTATTTCTACAATGATAAGAAAAATCTCCTCCTATCTGGCAATAGAAGCCAGGAAATGATCAACAGTGATTTCGGTTTTATTTTTCAACTCCAAAACCTGGTTATAAATAATAAAGCGGTTAAAGCACCTGCCTTAACCGCTTCATGACTGAGCGTTCTCAGATGACAACATTTTACAGTTTATGGCCCTCCAGATAATCCTTTACATTCTGATCCAGCAACCTTGCATTTTCCGGAGTATTTCCTGCAAAACGCTTTAAGATCACTCCATTTTTATCAATTAATATTTTTGTGGGAAATACGGTGACACTATATTGATTCAATATCCCTCTTGATCGCTCCGATCTGCTGGTGTTGCTCAGAACATTCAGCCAGTTCATACCATCTTCATTAATTGCTGTGGTCCATTTTTTATAATCTTCCTCAGCTTTACCAGACTCACTGGAAACCCCTAAAATTTCAAAGCCCATGTTTTTATACTCCTGATATAGCTTTTTAAGGTGAGGATGGCTGGCCCGGCAGGGATAACACCAGCTTCCCCAGAAATCCAGCAGAACTAATTTGCCTTTCAACGAGGATAAACTCATTTCTTTACCTTCACTGTCCTTCAATACAAAATCAGGAGCAATTGTACCTATTGCTGTTCTTTTGGCCTCCTGAATTCGGGTCCAATAAGCTTTACCTTCATCCGAAGCTTTTAAAGAGGGCTCCAACTGGTTAAATAAAGGTTCAATTTCTCTCGGATCCATTAAACTCCGGGTATACTCCATTAACATATCCAATGCAACACCCGATTGTAAATGAGAAAGCATAAAGTCTTTCCTTACCGAGTCCATCCGACTTTCACTGACATACATCTTTTTAGTATAAACTGCTATTGCAACACTATCCTTTCGCTCATATGCCTGCCTGCCTTCTTGCTTATACAGCATATCCCCTTCCTTATAATATGGCTTAAGTATTACCTCAAGCTCCTTGGCATCTGCATCTGCCCGCGAGCCTTTAACAAGGCTCTGATCCAGCGTTTTTCTGGAATCTGCGGTTATAGTTCCTCTTTCCAGATAGAAAGTGCAACTATATTCTTTTAAAAAATGTCTCGTATTATAATAACTTTCTATACTGTCAGGTACCTTTAACTGGAGTATAGCCTTAACAGGATAAAGAATTGTGCCCTTAAAGGCGTAAGCCCCATTAACCATTTGGGTACTGTCTTTGATCTCTTTTCCATTTTGTTTGAATTTCAGATAGATCATTTGGTCAAGAGCCATTTTAGCATCAGCAAGCTTTCCTGCAATGGAGAAAGATTGAGCGTTCACCATCGGTGCTCCTCCGTACAAAGCCAGGAGAAGCAATATCATTCGTTTGTTTAGTTTCATCATTTTCAATCCAGGTTTATTTAATTCTGAGGCATGTCCGGGTTAAAACCTAAAACATTAGTCGGGATCTTCAGCACATATTGCTTGCTGTTGGGCTGCAGGGTCATAATAATCTTTCCATTCGCATCGAAGCGGTTTATCGCAGGAATTCTTTTTTCTACATCAAGCCTGCGCATATCTATCCATCTCATTCCACTTGATGCAAGCTCATGTCTTCTTTCCATTAAAATTTGCTGAAGCACCATTTCCGGATCTGACGATTCATAAGGCTGATAAGGCTTTTTGTTACTCATTCGGGAAAGCCTCAATTCATTTAGATGTGTAAGGGCAAGACTAAGATTACCGCTCCTTGCAGCAGCCTCTGCAATGATGAGTTTCATTTCAGCTACAGAAGTTCCGAAACTTGGTACCGGTCCCTGGGGGTAAAACAGGATATCCCCTCTTTTCAGTTTGGTAAAATCAATCGTTTCTACAGGGGCATAATTCAAACTCACATTCACATAATACATTTTCAAACGAAGGTCCCCCTCGCTGAAGGTTTTCAGGAAATTGATATCTGAGGCCAGGGTCTGTATGGGAGTTGTTCCGTACCTTGCATAAATTTCCTGTTTACTCGCAATCATTGCCGGCATATCGCCTGGGGCAGCAAAAGTATTCAGGTCCAGCAAGCCGTTGGCAGGATCAGCAAGCGCCAGTACAGCATACTTTTCCGCCTCCGTATAGTCATTCTTCCAGAAATAGGCCCTTGCGAGTACACTATAGGCTGCATTTACGGACCCCCGGAACTTATTCGGATTATTCCCTTTCATCAGGTCCGGAAGCGCAGCATTGATGTCGTTTAGGATCTGGTTGTACATAAAGTTAACGGTAGCCCTGGCCGGCGTTTTCGTAGTGATGTCTGTGGAATTGACAAAAGGGACTGACAAATCCACATCAGCAGTAGCCTTGTTATAAGGTTTTGCATACATATTCACCAGATAGAGATATTCAAATGCCCGCCCCAGCAAAGCTTCTGCTTTCAGCTTCTTTTTTTCCAGTACCGATCCTGTAGTAGCATTTTCTACCTGGTTGATCACCGCATTGTATACATAAATATTCGTATAAGCCTCTGTCCAGATCACAGGGGGTTTACCTGCATCTGCAGTTAATTGTTCCTGCCACAGGTAGGATAAAGCATCAGAACTGTAATCATCCGACTTAATAGCAGGTTTATCACATTCGTCCGTCATTAAATTCAGATAGGAATTACCACTTGAGGTTAATCCCCTTCCATTTAAAAGCAGGTCAAAATCGGAAATGGTCTTTAGCATTACCTTTCCCCTAGGCTCTATATCCAGAAACTTCTTGCAGGAAGTACCACAAACCAGGATCAGAAGAAAAGCCAGTATATAGTGTTTATGAAAAATCATGATATGGAATATTAAAAATTGGTAAATAAACCTAAAGTGAATGTTGGCACAAGATTTCTTCTCATATAAGAACCCGTGATCACGCTGTAATTATATTTGTTAAAACCATGTGTATATAAATTTGTACCCTGGGCCTTGAGTTCAAAATTGCTGAACCCAATGCGTTTCAGGAAGGTAGAATTCAATCTGTAAGAAGCCGTCACATCCCTTAACAACAGATAGGCCGCATTCACCACATAGGTATCAGAGTTATTGTAAACGGAATATATGCGATTGCTATCGTAACTATAGGTTCCAGGGAAGCCCATTACATCCGTATTCTTTTCATCACCCGGATTTCTGAAATAATTTTCTGCGCCCTCCATCGGCCGCATAGCACCTGGTGACGGTCTTGGTATCCGTGTTTTGAACCCGGCATTGAAATCTACCATAAAATAGAGGTAAAAAGGTCCTATATCAAAGCGGTTACTCATACCAAGGGTATAGGCGGGGATACTGTTACCAGAATAATCCAGATCGCGGATCCCCTCATCATTACTGATATAGCTGAGCTGTTTTGCATTGTGATTCTGGTCATATACCGTTGGCAGGCCAAGTGAATTCAGCCCTGCAAAGCGATAACTGAACATAGAGCCCACCGGATAACCCACAATGTAATTTGCAGCAACTGAACCATCAACATACTGATAATTGTATTTAAGATTGTTCTGATATACATCAATGACTTTACTCGTATTGTAACTGAAAGCAACTCCGGTATTCCAATTAAAGTCTTTGCGCTGGATCCAGTCACCGTTAAGGGTAAATTCGAGGCCTTTATTTTCAATTCTGGCAGAGTTCAGGATTGTCGCTGCAGCACCTTTCGTCGGATCTATTGCAGCATTAGCCAATAGATCTTTGCTCTTTTTCAAATAATAATCTATGCTTCCGGAAATCCTGTTGAACAAGGTAAAATCCAGTCCGGCATTAAAATTATTGGTTTCTTCCCATCGCAACGAACTATTTTCAAGGCTGATGATATTCAATGAGGTCGCATTCGGCTGCGTACGATTATTCAATGCATATTTCGCAACAATCTGAGGCAGACTTTCTTTAGATACATTTCCGTTAAAGCCTTCAGACAGACGAAGCTTCAGACTGTTTACCCAGGTCAGCGATTTCATAAAAGCTTCCTTTTCGATATTCCAGGCAGCCCCGACTGACCAGAGCGGCTTGAACTGATATTTAGGATCGGTACCAAATAAATTGGACTGGTCTATACGTAAACTGGCCGAAAGGATATACTTGGACCGATAGGCATACACACCATTAAAATAACCAGAAACATATCTGTCCTCCTGGTAGGCCTTATTAAACAAATTGGTATACCTTAATGCTGGATTCTGCGGAAACCTTGAGTTCGGCCAGTAATCAGTCCCAAGGATCTTGGTATAATCAACGGGCATTTGCAGCATAGTCTGTTCATTATATCCGAAATTCGCAAAACTGCTGGCTTCATTCACTATTTTGCGCATTTCCGCACCAGCGATGAGGTTAAGGGAGTGGTCTTCATTCAATTTTTTATTATAACTCAGCTGGCCCCGAAACGTATAACCTAAAGTACTGGCAACCGTTGTCGTCTGATATCCTCCCCGTGGAAGGTTAAACAAAATGCTCCCGTTCTTCAGTTCACTGTAGTAATTCACATACTGCCGGCTTTGTGATGAATTTTCCGAAGCATAATGTAATTTGTTCTGACTGCTATATTCATATACACCCCCTAGGGTCAATGTCAGGTCAGGGATTATTTTATAACTCAGATCACCAACAATCTTATTCATGGTCAGCTTGTTGATGTCACGCTCTTCATTCAATTCTGTTAAGGGATAATTCAGGTTATCATAATAACCCAAAGCCATTATACCAGGATTATATAATGGATTAGTAGACGAACCGGCAAAAGAAGGCAGTGCGTTCCCATTGCTGTCCTGAAAACGTTCAAAGGATGCAAAATCAGTATAGTTGTATTTGGGCGCAGCGTTTGCCCTGGACTGGCTAAAATCTGCTGTCAGCCGGAAAGAAAGTTTACTGTTAAAATTATAGGTTCCCCGACCCGAAAGCAAAAATTTCCGGTCATCATTTTTCAGGGAAGAAAACTGGTTCCTGGTAAAATTGGAGGATATAAAATACAGCGCTTTGTCTGAACCTCCTGAAAGATTGAAATCATATTGCTGGGTTACTTTGTTCTGTTCAAATAACCTGCTGAAATCCTTGGTATTGTCGTAATCATAAATGGCATTCATTTTTTGAACCATAGCCAGGGTATCCGCTTTTGTCGGGTTTTTCATGGCAGAAAGATCCAGCATAGGCTCTGTTCCAGGAGCATACAACCCCGGGTTTTTAATATAATAATCGCGGCCTTGCCCACCATTCCTGTAATAGGAATCAATTCTGTAATTCATCGGTGTTTTTGCAGGTGCCAATCTGTAAGTAGTATAATCTTCCTTCGGGGTCATGCTCAGTGTACTCCGGAATTCAAATTTGGTATCCCCTCTTTTTGCTTTTTTACGTTCCACAATGATCACCCCATTAGAAGCCCGTACACCATAAATAGCTGCTGCAGCGGCATCTTTCAATAAGGTTACAGATTCTATTTCATTGGGATTTATCGCATCCAGGGTAAGTTCTGTTGGATAGCCATCAACCACCACCAGAGGCTGTTTGTTGGCCGATATGGTTGAAACACCTCTAACCTGAAATAATGAATTACCTTCAAATTTCAGATCATTATTGATCAACAGACCTGGTAATTTATTTTGGAGACCCTGCAGGAAATTATTCGTGGTAATCACGGATTCGTATGCTTTTGTATTGATAGAACTCACAGATCCGGTCAGCTGTTCCGTTTTGATTTTCTGATAACCAGTATAAGTTACTGCTACCTCATCCAATTCACCGGTATTCACCTCCAGTTTGATTACGGAATAAGTCTTCAATGACTTTACGGTCAGCTCCCGGGTCTTGTAGCCTATATAATAAATCTGTATGATCGCATTTTCATCTATGTTTCTCAGGGAGAATTCCCCGTTAACATTGGTTGCGACAGATCTCCGTGTATCTTTTACCCGGATCGTTGCCCCTACCAAAGGAGCCCCTTTTTCATCCGTCACTTTACCTTCTATATCTGCGGCATTAAAAAAATCCAATACCTTTTCCACAACAGAAACGGGCTTTTCTTTAACCACTAACGTTCGGTCCTTTAATACATAGACCAGTTGCTGGTCTGCAAAACACAGATCAAGAGCTTCCTTCAGACTCACCTGCGTTACATGAATGCTAATTGGCCTTGCATTCTTAATCAGGTTCGTGTTGCCAATAAAATCATAGCCACTCTGGGCCTGTATACTGTTTATGATGGTTTCAAATGAAGCATTTCTTTCATTCAGGGTGATCCGTTGTGCATAACTGCCTGCACTGACCTGGAGAAAGAAAGCGATCATAGCGATAATGGTCAGGTTAATCCGCATAATCCATTTTTTGAGAACACCCGGACAAGGGCTGTTCCCATGATGATAATAAATCATATATTTGATTGGTTTGGGTTTAGGTTGTTGATAATTGTTAATACGGTTTTAACGGGTAAGCTCAAACTGCTGCCGGGAGAGGGTCGGATCTTTCCCGGCTATCTTTAACTACCCTTTTTTGAGTTGTAGTTTTTTATTTCATAACGATTACGCTCCTTCCTTCCATTTTGAAATGAACATTTCCTGTTTCCTGGAGCAACTGCAGCACAGAGGCCAGATTCTTCGATCTGGAGATCACTCCAATAAATGATGTTTTTTCTAAATTATCTTTAAAAACAACATCTATGTTATACCATCTGGACACCTTTTGCATAATGCTGCCCAGTGTTTCTTCATTAAAAATAAAATAGCCATTTTTCCAGGCCAAGGCCTCTTTAACATCCGCAGCCGCAATTTTAAATCCTTTAGGCGTCCATAAAGATTGTTGGCCGGGCATCAGGATGGCCTGGCGCCCAACAGATTCAACCCCTTGTCCGGATTCATGTACCCATACGGATCCCTCAAATAAGGTCGTTCTGGTACTTAGGTCTTCCTCATACGCGCTCACATTAAAATGTGTTCCCAAAACCTTAACCACCTGCTGAGCTGTCTCCACAAAAAATGGTCTGGCCTTATCTTTAGCAACTTCAAAATAAGCTTCTCCCCGAAGTGTTACTCGTCGCTCTGCTGCCTTAGCCCTTGCAGGCAAGTATTGTAAAGAAGATGCTGCATTTAACCAAACCTTTGTTCCATCTGGTAACTCCAGCATATAAGCCCCACCTCTGGGAGTAGTAATCGTCATCAAAGAAGATTCCTTTGCTGCATATGGATCAAGCTTGCATATGACCTGCCCACCAGCCGTTTTTGTAATGACCAAACCCGCCTCATGACTCAGTATTCCGGTTCCCGCCTTGTTCAAATCGATCGTTTTTCCATTTCCCAGCGTAATTACAGCCTTGTTTCCTCCTGGTTTTATATCACTTCTTACATAAATCTGATCCTTATTTTCAGCAGCGTGTCGCTCCATATAAAAATATCCTGTCCCCATCACCAGCAAAACAGCCGCAGCTGCAGCAATCTTATACCAAAGCTTCATTTTTCTGTCTGGTTTAGGTAAGGCACAAAGAATATCATGAAGATCCTGCTCCAGTTTAAATTCAGCAAGCTCTTCGGCAGGTGCAGGAAATTGGTTCACGTACCAGGTTTCCAGCAAACTTTGCTCCTGCTCCGTGCATTTCCCTTCATTATATCTTCTGATCAGTTCGAAAACCTCTTCTTTATTCATAGCCCCACAAACTTCCTTATTTTGTCTGTTATATGTATGATACCCGAAAAGTAGATTGGGCGTAGAGAAAAAGAAATTATTTTAATAAAAATATTAAATACACAAAAATGCCCAGTTTTACCCTGAGTATCTTTAACGCATTGTTTACCTGTTTTTTTACTGTAGGCTCAGCAATACCTAAATGTTCAGCGATTTCCTTGTGACTCAAATTCATCTTTCGACTCAGCACAAATACCTCTTTCATTTTAGCAGGCAAAGCTTCAATCTCTTTTTCAATAATCGCAGAAAGCTGCTTCTCCCGTACCTGATGATCTGTAAAATTATATCCGCTCTGGATAGTATGCTGAATAGAACTGATATAGCCCGACTCCAGCCCCTTTCTTTCAATCTGCCGGAAAACCCTGTTTCGCACTGCGGCATAGAGATAGGAGATCAGGTCATGCGTTAGCGTAAGCGATTCGCGGTTGTTCCATAGCTTGGTAAACAGTTCCTGTATGGTATCTTTAGCTTCCTCTGTATTTCTTAACTTATTATAGGCATGAACATAGAGCGGGGCCTTAAACCTGTTGTAAATTTCTACAAAGGCCTCATGGTCCCCCTTCTTTAACAAAGCCGTTAATTCCATGTCGCTAAATGAACTATAAGAAGCCATTATATTAATCCGTCAGTTAAGCTTTTACAGTTAATGGAGCACGTTAACGTTAAAATTGATTTTTTAAAGGTATTATTTTTTGTCTTTACTGCTAAAGAATTATCAAATTTTCTGCAGAACCAACAAAATCTTCTTTTTATAACTTTTCATAAGCAGATTCTGTTCCATCCGCAGCAAGCTCCCCATCAAATATCACCAGCTTCTGGTCAGAAATATTAAAATGCTTAGTGGAATTCGATTTTTTAAAGAAGATAGTATACATCACCTCGCTGTTATTGATCCTGGTTTTTTCTTCCTTAACCGTATAATCATCGCTCTCTTCCAACTTTCCTTTCGCATACTTTTCAAGCTTTCCATTGTCAAATTTCAGGATATAACCGTTCCCTTTAGGGAAATTCGGATCCACATTAGCTACTTGTATGCCTTTAACATGCCGTAATTCCCATTGACCATTCAATTTAGATTCTAAAGATTTCGTCGTTTTACAGCCGGCCAGCATCATGAACAGTAAAAGAATAAGCAGGGGTGATTTTGTCAGCGTTTTCATAAAGTCAGTTATTTAAGGTAAACATATGTAAATACATCTGTATTATAACCAGTTAATCCAAACTCAGCATCACCTTTCCAATGTGCGCACTGCTTTCCATCAACTCATGAGCCTGGGCCGCCTGCTGCATTGGAAAGACTTGATCAGCACTTCAGTGGCAGAAGGTATCGGTCTGAATCTTTCTACCATCTGTAAAACTTCGGGTTGACCTGCTTTTATAATTACAATTGCTTTCCTAAATTCCCTAACTGTTTTAAGCCAGCAACCATACGGAGCAATATTCATATCCTGTCGCAAAAAGCCTCATAATTGTCTCATTTGCTGTCGTTTTTTATTTCTCAGATGTTGTAAATTAGCCATATGCATCTACTCTATTACTTCATACCAAGTGCCATGAAAAAGAACCTGTTTAAAAACACTGCCGCTTTCAGCAGCTTTTCAGTCAATGACCTGCAAAAAGCAAAAACCTTTTACAATGATATCCTTGGATTAGAGGTGGAAGAATCCAACGGATTACTCACACTACACCTAAAAGACAGCCTTCCGGTTATGATCTATCCTAAACCAAATCATCAACCAGCAACTTTTACTGTACTAAATTTCAACGTAAACAATGTAGAATCCGCTGTTAACGATCTGAACGACCTCGGCGTACAATTTGAAATCTACAATGAAGAACACTTGAAAACAGATGAAAGAGGCATTCTCGACGGAAACCCCAAAATTGCCTGGTTTAAGGACCCCGCAGGAAATATCCTGTCAATCCTAGAAAAAATGAAACCTTAAAAAAAAGCGAGCCACCTCACGTTCCGAAGTGACCCGCCAAATTAACGCTCTCAAATCTTTGACTCAGCGCACATCAAAAGGTTTAAAAGAAAAACAAAATTCATTTCCCTTGTCCGATCTGTTCATCAACTTGAACCACACTTACAGATACAGAAATACAACAAAGCTATAGGACAGCAACCCCAAGCTTGTCCCGTCCTAAATTGTCCCTGGCTCCGTCTTGGTTCGTCACTTCTCCGCCGCTTCTGCGCCGTAACTTAGGTAAACAAGTACTTTTACCGGACAATCGGCGCTAGAAGGCCGGATCATCGAACAACTAACACAAAGCCAGGTATAATCCAGCCCCCATCCATAACCCGCTCCGCACCATACCTAGTTTATACACCATACCTAGTCTATGCGCCATACCTAGTCCATGCGCCATACCCGGTCACCACCCTCCTCTGCAATTTGCTAAGGAAAATTCTCGTACGCTGCGGAAAGACCTCAGAGATCTGCGGGCTTCTTCGGCCCGCCTGATATCGTTAGTCTTGAAGCAGCTGTACAGAATTTTCCAAAAAATTCACCTCCCTACAAACCCAATTGCCCGTTCAACACCACCAATCCCTCTTCAAAACTATGCGGCTTATACCCCAAATCCCTTATCGTCTTATCCAATATAAATCCAGTCCTTCCAGGACGTTTAGCCCTCTGGTTCAAACTCGCCCCACTCACCTCCCTAATCAAACCCTTATCCAATCCCCAAAAATCAGCAACCTTATACACCAGCTCCACAATACTCATCATATCTTTCCCACTCGCATTATAAATCCCCTGCGCCTGCTTCTCTACCGCAAGCAAACAACAATCCGCCAGATCCTCCGCCAAAGTTGGCATCCGCCACTGGTCGTTCACCACATTGATCGGCTCCCCCTTCTCTAATGCCCCCTTTGCCCAAAGCACAATATTACTCCGGCTCATGTCCTGCACAATACCATAAACAATAATGGTCCTTAAAATCGCCCATGTACAAGTTGCCTCTTGCACAACTTCCTCTGCTCTAAGTTTCGTCAGACCATAATAACTTACAGGATTAGGAACGGCCTGTTCATCGTAAGGACCATCTAAACCATCAAAAACAAAATCAGTAGATACATGTACCAGTTGAATACCCAGTTCCTCACAAATGCCAACCAGGGTTTTTACTGCAGTAACGTTCAATGCATCCGCCAGTTCCCGCTCTGTTTCGCAAGTATCCACATTGGTTAATGCTGCCGTATGAATGATCGCATCGGGCCGAAATTTATCCACAACCGCCCTTACCTGCTCCGGGTTCAGGATATCCATTTCCGCATAAGTATATTCCTCAGACGAGGGAAAACGATTTGCTCCTTTCGCCGTCGCTATCAAGTTAAATTGTTTAAAATGCAGATTTCTTTCTGTAATCTTCTGACCCAAAAGGCCATTACTACCAGTAACAAGTATCGTTTTCATGAATATAGAACAGGTTTTTATGCAGTCTAAAGTATCAATAAATAAACTGTTGAAAAACTTTTTATTTATATATAAAATTTAAGTTGAAAACTCTTAACTTTGCGAACCAAATTACGGGCTTTAAAACAGCCTTTAACAAATTGATATTTATAATTTTACCCAAAACAATATATGCCTAACATTGGAAAGATAGCGCAGATTATAGGACCGGTAGTTGACGTAAGTTTTGCTGACGATGCTCAGTTACCTAAAATTTTCTCGGCCCTAGAGATTCAAAAAGAAAACGGACAGAAGATCGTTTTAGAAGTTCAACAGCACCTTGGTGAAGACCGTGTACGTGCAATCGCAATGGATTCAACCGATGGTTTAGTTCGCGGTATGCAAGTAGTAGACACTGGTGCACCGATCAAAATGCCAACAGGAGAACAAATCAAAGGTCGCTTATTCAATGTTGTTGGTGATGCTATTGATGGTATCAATACCATCGATAAATCCAATGGTAAAGCTATCCACAATGCTCCTCCCAGATTTGACGAGTTATCTACTGAAACAGAAGTTCTTTTTACCGGTATTAAAGTTATCGATTTATTAGAGCCTTATGCAAAAGGTGGTAAAATCGGTTTGTTTGGTGGTGCGGGTGTAGGTAAAACGGTATTGATCATGGAGCTGGTAAACAACATTGCCAAAGCGCACTCTGGTCTTTCTGTATTCGCCGGTGTAGGTGAGCGTACACGTGAAGGTAATGACCTTTTGCGTGAGTTTATCGAATCTGGTGTAATCAACTATGGCGAGGACTTCCTTCATTCTATGGAAAAAGGCGGATGGGACTTATCTAAAGTTGACACTGAAAAATTAAAGGAATCTAAAGCTACTTTGGTATTCGGTCAAATGAACGAGCCTCCTGGTGCACGTGCACGTGTTGCCTTATCAGGACTAACTGTAGCGGAATACTTCCGTGATGGTGATGGTGAAGGCGCTGGTAAAGATATCCTTTTCTTCGTTGACAACATTTTCCGTTTTACCCAGGCAGGTTCTGAGGTATCGGCACTTTTGGGTCGTATGCCTTCTGCGGTAGGTTATCAACCTACATTAGCAACAGAGATGGGTCTGATGCAAGAGCGTATCACTTCAACAAAACGTGGTTCAATTACATCTGTACAGGCGGTTTATGTACCTGCGGATGATTTAACTGACCCGGCTCCGGCAACAACATTTGCCCACTTGGATGCAACTACAGTACTTTCACGTAAGATCTCTGAGCTTGGTATCTACCCTGCCGTAGATCCACTGGATTCTACTTCACGTATTTTGTCTCCTGCAGTATTAGGTGATGAGCATTACAACACTGCTCAACGTGTTAAAGAAATCCTGCAACGCTATAAAGAACTACAAGATATCATCGCCATCCTTGGTATGGACGAATTATCTGAGGAAGATAAATTAACCGTTCACCGCGCACGTCGTGTTCAACGTTTCTTATCTCAGCCTTTCCACGTAGCAGAGCAGTTCACCGGATTAAAAGGTGTATTGGTTGACATCAAAGATACCATCAAAGCATTCAACATGATTATGGATGGTGAAGTTGATGAATATCCTGAGGCTGCATTTAACTTGGTAGGTAGCATTGAAGATGCTATTGAAAAAGGTAAAAAACTATTAGCTGAAGCAAACGCTTAATTGTAGCGTATATTATTATATATATGACATTAGAAATTTTAACACCAGACAAAAAAATCTACGAAGGAGAAGTAACAGCAGTTACTGTACCTGGTACTATGGGTTCTTTTCAGATCCTGAAAGACCATGCACCAATTATCTCTACTTTGGAAGATGGTCCAGTAACTATAAAAAGCAACAAAGCCGAAGATGAAATCTTTGTAATTAAAGGTGGAGTTGTGGAGGTTTTAAAAAACAAGATTATTGTTTTAGCCGAAGGTGTTGCTTAATCTCTAATAACGAATGTAAAAGCCCCCTGATCGAAAAGATCAGGGGGCTTTTTTTATTTAATTTTTTTAGTCGGTTTCATCAAGTTTTTTCATGACTTTCATCATTTTACGCAGAATTTTCAGAAAAGTGGTATGCTAGCATAATATCTATACCGAATACCGAAATCATATTTGGTATAGCAGCTACCATCATTAGTGTCAAAATCAAGCTTTATGCAGAATTAAATAAAGGTAAACAAGCAAAATTACAGAATAATATTTTTTTTCAATTATTTTACTGTAGCTATTGATAGAATCTGAACCAAAAACTAAATTGGTTTTATAGAAATTAGTTAGAACAAAATACAAAATGAACAGCTCAAATACAACATTTAACAATGTCATTATTAACCTGAACCTCCTGCTGATTATCCAGGAGAGCAAGGCGCTGTAAATGAGTTTTTAATAAAGAACCAAAGCGCCTTCAAAAGAGGCGCTTTTTTAATGAAAGCAACAAAACAAAACCAACCTATATCTACCCAATGCAATACTTCAATTCAAACACAGTACTTTATTTGAACGGCGACCTTGTCAAAGCATCGGAAGCCGGCACTGATCTTTATAGCCAGTCTCTGCACTATGGCTATGCTGTATTTGAAGGAATAAGGGCTTACAGTACCCACAACGGTGTCCGCGTTTTTAAAGCCAGGGCCCATTATGAACGCCTTAAACGTTCCTGCGAACTGGTTCACATTCCTTTTCCATGGGACATCAATGACCTGATCCGGCAAACCTATAAAGTATTGGAATTGAATAACCTGAAAGACGCCTACATCCGTCCGCTGGTTTATTGCGGACCGAATATGTCGCTTTCAGCCCCAACAGAAGTAAACATCATGATCGGTGCCTGGGAATGGGCAGCTTACCTAGGAAACAAACAACTAAAGGTAGGCATCTCCAGTTATCAACGGCCAAACCCCAAATCCATGCCAATGGAAGCTAAAGTGAGCGCACATTATGTAAACTCCATTTTAGCCACTACAGAAGCAAAGAGCAAGGGTTTTGATGAAGCCATTTTGCTGGACATGAACAACCATGTTGCAGAAGCACCTGGTGCCAACATCTTTGTTGAAAAAAATGGAAAATTATATACCCCTCCTGCCGGACATATTTTACCGGGCATCACACGTGCTACGGTGATACAATTGTGCAGAAGATTGGATATTGAATGTATAGAAAGGGTACTCACTGTAGAAGATTTGAAAAATGCAGACAGCGCTTTCTTCTGTGGAACCGCAGTAGAAATTGCCGGAATCAAGTCTGTAGATGAAACCATTTTCCCGCTTAAATGGCAGGACAGCATTGGAGCAACCCTTCAGCGCACCTATAAGTGCCTAGTATTAGAAAAACAGAACTACGAAGTAATCATATAAAACATAGCTATAGACCGAATATGTCACAAACTCCTGAAATTAACCGATACAGTAAAACATTTACACAAGATCCGACACAACCAGCTGCACAAGCCATGTTGTACGGAATTGGATTGACCAAAGAAGACATGGACAAAGCTCAGGTTGGCATCGCCAGCATGGGATACGATGGAAACACCTGCAACATGCACTTAAATGATCTTGCAAAAATTGTAAAAGACGGGGTCTGGAAAAATGACATGGTCGGTTTAACTTTCGGTACCATTGGTGTAAGTGACGGAATGTCTAACGGAACAGATGGGATGCGTTATTCCCTGGTATCCAGAGATGTGATTGCAGATTCGATTGAAACCATTTGCGGTGGACAATACTACGACGGTTTGATTACCATTCCTGGTTGTGATAAAAACATGCCTGGCTCTATTATGGCTATGGGTCGCTTAAACCGTCCATCCATTATGGTGTATGGTGGAAGTATACACTCCGGAAAATATAAAGGTGCTTCATTAAATATTGTATCTGCTTTTGAAGCTTTAGGACAAAAACTGGCAGGTAATTTAGAAGAAGAAGATTTCCAGGGCGTTATTAAAAATGCTTGCCCTGGTGCAGGTGCTTGTGGTGGTATGTATACTGCAAACACCATGGCTTCGGCCATTGAGGCATTGGGTATGAGTTTACCATATAGTTCTTCCTACCCCGCTACAAGCGATGAGAAAAAGAACGAATGTCTGGAAGCCGGAAAATACATCCGCATCCTTTTAGAAAGAAACATCCTCCCTGCCGACATCATGACCGACAAAGCATTTCACAATGCGATGGTAACCGTTATGGTATTGGGCGGCTCTACCAACGCGGTATTGCACTTAATTGCCATGGCTAAGTCTGTTGGTTTGAACTTAACATTAGATGATTTCCAAAAAGTTAGTGACAATACCCCGGTATTGGGCGACTTAAAACCAAGTGGAACCTATTTAATGGAAGACCTCCATGAAATTGGTGGTGTACCAGCAGTATTAAAATACTTGTTAAAAGTAGGATTGATCCATGGCGACTGCTTAACAGTTACGAGTAAAACGATAGCAGAAAATGTTGCTGATGCTCCTGACCTGAATTTTGATACTCAAAAGATCATCTTCCCGATAGAAAACCCGATTAAAGAAACCGGTCACCTTCAAATGTTGTATGGCAACCTGGCTACTAAAGGCTCTGTAGCTAAAATCAGTGGTAAAGAAGGAGAGAAATTCACAGGCCCGGCACGTGTTTTTGATGGAGAAAAAGCGCTTATGGCCGGTATCCAAAGTGGAAGACTAAAAAGTGGAGATGTTGTGGTCATCAGACAGGTTGGTCCTAAAGGTGCACCCGGCATGCCTGAAATGCTGAAACCTACTTCATTGATTATTGGTGCAGGCTTAGGTAAATCGGTGGCATTGATTACAGATGGTCGCTTCTCTGGTGGTACCCACGGTTTTGTAGTTGGACACATCACGCCTGAAGCATGGGATGGAGGAAACATTGCCCTGGTTCATGACGATGACATCATTACCATTGATGCGGTAAACAATACGATAAATGTTCACCTGACAGACGAACAACTGGCTACGCGCCGCTCAGTTTGGACACAGTTACCTCCACCCGTCACCAAAGGTGTACTCTATAAATACATTAAACAAGTAAGTGATGCCAGCGAAGGTTGCGTAACCGACGCCTATACCGATTAAACATTTGACAACCCACCTTAAAAACAATAAAATGACTACAGCACAAGCGGAAGCATCCACCCTAACCGAACCAAAAACAACCACAACGGTTACTGGTTCTGTAGCTTTACTAGAGGGCTTAATCGCTGAAGGTACCGATACCATTTTTGGATATCCTGGTGGTGCCATCATGCCCATCTATGATGCACTTTATGATTACAAAGAAAAATTAAACCATATCCTGGTAAGACACGAGCAGGGCGGCATCCATGCCGGACAAGGCTATGCCCGTTCTTCAGGGAAAGTAGGCGTTGTATTTGCCACCAGCGGTCCGGGTGCAACCAACCTGGTCACAGGATTGGCTGATGCGCAGATTGACAGTACGCCCCTGGTTTGCATCACCGGACAGGTATATGCACATCTTTTGGGAACCGATGCTTTCCAGGAAACCGATGTGATCAACATCACCACACCAGTAACCAAATGGAATTACCAGGTAACCGATGCTACTGAAATCCCAGCTGTACTGGCCAAAGCTTTTTATATTGCCAGAAGCGGCAGACCCGGCCCGGTATTAATTGACATTACAAAGAATGCACAATTGCAGTTGTTTGATTATGAAGGCTACACGCCTTGTGACCACATCAGGAGCTACCGCCCAAAACCAAACATCCGTAAAGAATATATTGAACAAGCAGCCGCGCTGATCAACACTGCAAAAAAACCTTTTATTTTGTTTGGCCAGGGGGTTTTATTGGGTGAAGCAGAAAAAGAATTCAAAGCTTTTGTAGAAAAAAGCGGAATTCCCGCAGCCTGGACTATTTTGGGTGCTGGTGCGATCCCAACAGATCATCCCTTAAATGTAGGTATGCTGGGCATGCACGGCAATTACGGTCCTAACGTACAAACCAATGCCTGCGATGTGCTGATCGCTATAGGGATGCGCTTTGACGATAGGGTAACCGGCCGTCTGGACAAATATGCCAAACAAGCCAAAGTGATCCATCTGGACATAGATCCGGCCGAGATCGACAAAAACGTAAAAGCTGATGTACCAGTTTGGGGTGACTGTAAAGAAACCCTGCCTGCATTAACAGCATTGGTAGAAGAAAAAACACACCCGGAATGGCTTGCCGAATTCAGGGCCTTTGATAAAGAAGAAGAGGAAACCGTTATCCAAAAAGAACTGAACCCGGAAACAGGTGAAATGACCATGGGTGAAGTGGTGAACAAATTAAATGAGCTGACCCATGGAGAGGCCATCATCGTAACCGACGTTGGCCAGCACCAAATGGTGGCCTGCCGTTATGCCAAGTTCAACAACACCCGCAGCAATATAACCAGTGGTGGACTTGGTACCATGGGCTTTGGACTTCCTGCGGCCATCGGCGCCAAATTTGGAGCACAAGATAAAACCGTAGTGGCCATTATCGGAGATGGTGGTTTCCAGATGACCTTACAGGAGCTGGGTACCATTATGCAAAGCGGCATTGACGTAAAAATCATGATCCTGAACAACAGGTTCCTGGGCATGGTACGTCAATGGCAACAACTGTTCCATGAGAAACGTTATTCGTTTGTAGACATCACCAGTCCTGATTTTGTAAAACTTGCCGAATCTTATTATATCGCAGGTAAAAAGATCTCCGAAAGAGAGGAACTGGTTTCAGCCCTGGAAGAAATGCTGAACCACAAAGGTTCTTACCTCTTAGAGGTGATGGTAGCTAAAGAACATAACGTGTTCCCAATGGTACCACAAGGTAGTAGTGTAAGTGAAATCAGACTTAAATAATTGTAAGACCATGAGCAATTCCAACGAATTAGAATTAAACGGAAAACAGGAATTTACAATTACTGTATACACCGAAAACAGAATCGGCATACTAAACCGTATTGCCATTATCTTCTCCAGAAGAAAAATCAATATTGAAAGCCTGAATACCTCTCCTTCAGAGATTGAGCATATTCACCGTTTCAACATCCTGATCCACGAGACAGAAGAAGTGGTGCGCAAACTGGCCCGTCAGATTGAGAAACAAGTAGAAGTCTTGAAAGTATATTACAATACCAACGAAGACATCATCTGGCAGGAAATGGCCCTATATAAAGTGCCCACAGACACCATCGCTGAGAAAGTATCCGTAGAGCGTTTACTGCGCGAATTTGGTGCCCGCGCCGTAGTGATCCGTAAAGACTATACCGTATTTGAAACCACCGGACATCGCGAAGAAACCGACAAACTGATTGAAGTATTGCAACCTTACGGCCTGATCGAGTTTGTTAGAAGTGCAAGGGTAGCCATTATTAAAGACAGCGATGGCTTTAACCGCAAACTGAGAGAGTTTGAGCGCAAGGATCCGGGAGAAGAAGTGATTGAAAACGAATTTCTCGATAAAGAGAAGAATGTTTTTTCCATGTAGTCCAGAACATAGCACAGATGAAACATCTATTAAATATCACCAGGCAAACCCGGGAAAATTTCATAAGGCTGATCGAAACTTCAACCATTGAAGAATTGAACGAAGTACCTGCCGGCTTTAGTAACAACATCATTTGGAACCTGGGGCACATTATGACCAGTCAGCAATTGCTTTGTTATCAACTTGCCGGTTTAAACCCTATTATTGATCCGGCATATATCCTGGCCTATAAAAAGGGTACCCGGCCAGAGGGATTTGTTAACGCGGAAGAAATCAATAACATAAAAGGGCTCATTCGTAGTACGATTGATCAATTGGAAAAAGATTTGGACAATAACCTGTTTGTGAACTACAATGCCTTTACCACAAGTTTTGGTGTAGAATTAAAGAGTACAAATGATGCTGTTCAATTTTTCCCGGTACACGACGCACTACATTACGGTTATGCACTGGCTATAAAAAAAGCACTAAATAAAACAGATAAAAATTAGAACCTTAAAATAAAACCAATAAAAACGATGTCAAATTATTTTAACACATTACCTCTTAGAGAAAAATTAAACCAATTAGGTGTTTGCGATTTCATGGACAGTTCAGAATTTCTGGACGGCGTAAATGCATTAAAAGGAAAAAAACTCGTAATTGTAGGTTGCGGCGCACAAGGCCTTAACCAAGGTTTAAATTTAAGAGATAGTGGATTGGACGTTTCTTATGCACTGCGTGCAGCAGCTATTGAAGGCAAAAGAGATTCCTGGAAAAATGCTACAGAAAACAATTTCACTGTAGGTACTTATGAAGAACTGATCCCTACTGCAGATGTAGTGATCAACCTTACTCCAGATAAACAACATACTTCAGTAGTTAACGCAGTAATGCCTTTAATGAAACAAGGTGCTACACTCTCCTACTCCCATGGTTTCAATATTGTGGAAGAAGGCATGCAGATCCGTAAAGACCTTACCGTAATCATGGTAGCTCCTAAATGTCCTGGTTCTGAAGTAAGAGCAGAATATGTACGTGGCTTTGGTGTACCAACCCTGATTGCAGTGCACCCAGAAAATGATCCTGAAGGAAAAGGTTTGGCACAAGCAAAAGCTTATTGTGTTGGAACCGGCGGCCACAGAGCAGGTGTATTAAAATCATCCTTTGTTGCTGAAGTAAAATCAGATCTGATGGGTGAGCAGACCATTCTTTGCGGTTTGCTGCAAACTGGTTCAATCCTTTCATTCGATAAAATGATTGAAAAAGGAATTGATGCGGGTTATGCATCCAAACTGGTTCAATATGGCGTAGAAGTGATCACCGAAGCTTTAAAACATGGTGGTGTAACCGGCATGTTGGACAGATTGAGCAACCCGGCTAAAATCAAAGCTTTTGAAATTTCAGAAGAGTTGAAAGACATCATGCGCCCATTGTTCCAAAAACATCAGGACGACATTATGAGTGGCGAATTCAGCCGTATCATGATGGAAGACTGGGCTGCAGGCGATAAAAACCTATTGGCATGGCGTGCAGAAACAGGCGAAACTGCTTTCGAGAAAACTCCTGCAGGTGATGTTAAAATTGCAGAGCAAGAATATTTCGACAATTATACCTTAATGGTTGCTTTTGTAAGAGCCGGTGTTGAACTTGCTTTTGAAACTATGGTTCAAGCTGGTATTAAACCAGAATCAGCCTATTATGAGTCTTTACACGAAACACCACTAATCGCCAATACCATTGCACGTAAAAAATTATTTGAAATGAACCGTGTCATCTCCGATACTGCAGAATATGGCTGTTATTTATTTGACCAGGCATGTAAGCCCCTATTGGCCGACTTCATGAAAAAAGTAGATACCGACCTGGTTGGTAAAAACTTTAATGAAGGTAAAGATGCTGGTGTGGACAACAGAGTACTGATTGCCGTAAACGAAGCTTTGCGTACACATGAAGTTGAAGTTATTGGCGCCCAGTTAAGAAAAGCCATGACTGCTATGAAATCTATCAAAACAGCTTAATTAAATATGATACAACCCGTCGTCCATATCACAAACCTGAATTTAAAGTACCGGAACAAACCGGTACTTAAGGATTTGTGCTGGACCATAAGCCGGGGGGAAAACTGGTTACTTTGCGGAGCAAGCGGAACCGGAAAGACATCATTAGCAAAAGCCATTGCTGGTTTAACACACAGTTACGGGAATATAGCCATCGGCTTCAACCCGCAAAGCAGTTTACCGGCAATGGTTTACTATGTTGCCAACTGGCATCAGTTTAAAGATCTGGAAGGCCAGTCCAATTTCTACTATCAGCAACGCTACAACAAACAATCTGTAGAAACTATCGCTACCGTGCAGGCCGAACTGGAAAACTTTGGCAAAAAATATGCGCTTCAATTTGATGAAATAGATGGCATTTTGGACGCATTGGGTTTTTCAGAGCAAAAAAATGCGACACTGATCCAGTTGTCCAGCGGAGAGCACAAAAAACTACAACTGATTAAAGCCCTGTGGCTTAAACCCCAGTTATTGATTCTGGACCTTCCCTACAATGGTTTAGATGCACTTTCCCGCCAAAACCTCAATACCCTGTTGGAACAGATCACCAAAAGCGGCACACAGCTCATTTTAATCAGCAATGAAAATGAATTACCTGCATGTATAGATCATTTTGCCCTCATCGAATCCGGCAAACTGGTCGAGATTCCGGCAGCTGAACACAACAGAAATGAATTAGAGACAGTGAACAAACCCGTTCCTGCATTTCTAAGTGATGCTGTTGCTCCGTTCTCTTCAGAACAGATCATTAAAATGACTGATGTGAACGTGAGTTATGGCGACAAGCAGGTGTTAAAAAACATCAGCTGGGAAGTTAAAGCTGGTGAAAAATGGGTATTGCATGGCCATAATGGGTCAGGAAAATCTACCTTATTGAGCTTAATTTGCGGAGACCATCCACAGGCCTATGCCAATGATTTCCATCTGTTCGGAAATAAAAGAGGCAGCGGCGAAAGCATCTGGGAAATTAAACAACGGATTGGCTTAATATCGCCAGAACTCCATTGGTATTTTGACCCCTCCGCAACCGTTTGGCAAAGTATTGTTTCTGGCTTTTATGATAGCTCAGGCCTTTTTTCCGATCCCGGTTACACCAAAAAAGCTCAGGCCGATGAACTGATCCGTTATTTCGGACTGGAAGAATACAAAGACACCCTGGTGAACGAACTTCCACTTGGTAAACAACGACTGGCCTTGCTGGGCCGAACAATTGTAAAAAACCCGGAATTATTGATCCTGGATGAACCTTGTCAAGGTTTAGATCAGCAACAAACACAACATTTTAACAGCTTGGTAGATGAATTGTGTAAAAATGGCACCACATTGATTTACGTAGGCCATTTTGAATCGCAGATACCCAACTGTATAGAGAAAAGAATTTTATTAGAGAACGGCGAGGTAAAATCCGTCAAAACCATTACACAAAAAACCTATACTAACTAAAAAACAAGATTATGTTACACGATCCGAATAGAGTTTATGTGTTTGACACCACCCTTCGTGATGGTGAACAAGTACCAGGTTGCCAATTGACAACCCCAGAAAAAATTGAAATTGCCAAAGAACTTGAAGCGCTTGGCGTGGATATCATCGAAGCAGGCTTTCCTATTTCAAGCCCTGGCGATTTCCAGAGTGTTGTAGAGCTTTCCAAGGCTGTATCTGAACCCATCATTTGTGCATTAACACGGGCAAATAAAGGGGATATTGATTCTGCTGTTGCTGCCTTGAAATATGCCAAACGCCCCAGGATCCATACGGGTATCGGTTCATCAGACATGCACATTAAACACAAGTTCAACAGTACCCGCGAGGACATCCTGGCCAGGGCCGTTGAAGCCGTTAAATATGCAAAACAATTTGTGGAGGATATAGAATTTTACGCTGAAGATGCAGGCCGGGCAGACATTCATTACCTGGCACAAATGGTAGAAGCCGTTATTGCTGCCGGTGCTACCGTGGTCAACATACCAGACACCAATGGTTATTGTCTTCCTGACCAATATGGCAGCAAGATCAAATTCCTGAAAGAAAATGTAAAAAACATTGACCAGGCCATTATCTCTGTACATTGCCACAACGATTTGGGTTTAGCTACCGCCAACTCTATTGCCGGTCTTCAAAACGGTGCCCGCCAGATCGAAGGTACCATTAATGGTATTGGAGAACGTGCAGGAAACACCTCCATTGAAGAAGTCGTCATGATCTTGAAAACACACCAGGCCCTGGGCTTAAACACCAATATCAATACAAAGAACTTTTACGAGCTCAGCCGCATGGTCAGCAGTCAAATGCGCATGCCGGTACAGCCTAACAAAGCCATTGTAGGCAGTAATGCCTTTGCACACAGCTCTGGAATACATCAGGATGGATTTCTTAAAAACCGTGAAAATTACGAAATTATACGTCCGGAAGATGTTGGTTTCCCTGATGCCAGTATCGTACTTACCGCCCGCAGCGGCAGACATGCCTTAAAGTTCCATTTGGAGCGTTTAGGTTTTACATTAAGTAAAGAGGAACTGGCCGATGCCTATTACCGCTTTCTTACTGTAGCAGACAATAAATTAGATATTAACGATCAGGATTTGATCTTGATGATGGGCAAGCAACAATTGGCCTAACCCATCATCCGTATAAATGAATTTATAATAAATTAAAAAATGAGCAAGACATTATTTGATAAGGTGTGGGATACTCACGTCGTACGTAAGATAGAAGGTGGTCCAGATGTACTTTTTATTGATCGTCACCTTATTCACGAAGTAACCAGCCCTGTGGCCTTTTTAGGCTTAAAAAGCAGGGGGATAAAAGTATTGTACCCGGAACGCACTTTCGCTACTGCGGATCACAATACCCCAACCATTAACCAGCATTTACCCGTTGCAGATCCCCTTTCTGCCAACCAGTTAAAAGCACTGGAGTCCAACTCTAATGAATACGGCATCAGCCACTGGGGTTTAGGCCATCAGAAAAATGGTATTGTTCACGTTGTAGGACCAGAATATGGAATTACACAACCAGGTGCGACCATCGTTTGTGGTGATTCCCATACTTCTACTCATGGTGCCTTTGGTGCTATTGCTTTTGGTATAGGTACTTCCGAAGTAGAAATGGTACTTTCCACACAATGTATCATGCAGCCAAAACCTAAAAAGATGCGCATCAACGTAAATGGCAAATTAGGTGTAGGTGTTACCCCTAAAGACGTTGCTTTGTTCATCATTTCTCAGTTAACCACATCGGGTGCAACAGGCTACTTTGTTGAATATGCTGGTGACGTTTTCGAAAACATGAGCATGGAAGGCCGGATGACGGTTTGTAATCTAAGTATCGAAATGGGTGCACGTGGCGGTATGATCGCTCCGGATGAAACCACCATCAACTATGTAAAAGGCCGCGAATTTAGTCCTAAGGGTGAAGCCTGGGATAAAGCACTGGCTTACTACAAAACATTAAAAACAGATCCTGATGCTGTTTTTGATAAAGAGCTCACCTTTGATGGCGCCACCATTGAGCCAATGATTACCTATGGTACCAATCCAGGAATGGGTATGGGAATTTCTCATGACATTCCCGATGCAGCACATGTTGAAGGTGGTGCCGCAACTTATGCCAAATCATTAGATTATATGGGATTCCATGAAGGCGACTCTATGATTGGCAAGAAAGTAGATTTTGTTTTTGTGGGCAGTTGCACCAATGGCCGTATTGAAGATTTCAGGGCATTTACCTCAATCGTAAAGGGCCGTCACAAAGCGGATGATGTGACCGTTTGGCTGGTACCAGGTTCACATATTGTTGAATCACAGATCAAGGACGAAGGCTTACTGGACATTTTAACCGAAGCCGGCTTTACCTTACGTCAGCCAGGTTGTTCTGCATGTTTAGCTATGAACGACGATAAAATACCTGCAGGTAAATACGCGGTAAGTACTTCTAACAGGAACTTTGAAGGCAGACAGGGCCCTGGTTCAAGAACCATGCTGGCCAGTCCGCTTGTTGCTGCTGCTGCTGCCGTTACCGGCGTAGTTACAGACCCAAGAACATTAATTGAAGAACTCGTCTAACACAAACAAACATTAAAATGGCTTACGATAAATTTAATACATTAAGAAGCACTGCAGTTCCGCTTCCTATTGAAAATATAGATACCGATCAGTTGATCCCTGCACGTTTTTTGAAAGCAACTGAGCGTGTTGGATTTGGAGATAACTTGTTCCGCGACTGGAGATACAATCCAGACAATACGCCTAAAAAAGACTTTGTACTGAACAATCCCATTTACAGTGGCAAAATACTGGTTGGCGGTAAAAACTTCGGATCAGGATCCTCCAGAGAGCATGCGGCATGGGCAGTCTATGATTACGGCTTCAGATGCGTAATTTCCAGTTTTTTTGCAGACATCTTTAGAAACAACTGCTTAAACATTGGTGTACTGCCTGTACAGGTTAGTCCGGAGTTTGCTGAAAAGATCTTTACCGCAATTCATGCCGATCCTCAAACGGAATTAGAAGTAAACTTACCTGAGCAAACGGTAACACTTCTGGCTACTGGCGAGAAAGAGACTTTTGAAATCAGCCCCTACAAAAAAGACAATATGCTGAATGGCTTTGACGATATCGATTATCTGCAAAGTATAAAACCAGAAATTGAGGAATTTGCCTTGCACCTTCCTCTTTAATCAATCATAACCAGTTACATGGAAAGAAGGAAAATAGAGATAATGGATACCACACTCCGCGATGGCGAACAAACATCGGGAGTGTCTTTTTCCATTTCAGAAAAACTAACCATCACCCAGCTGCTCTTGGAAGAACTCCATGTAGACCGGGTTGAAATTGCTTCTGCACGTGTATCTGATGGAGAATTCCTGGCAGTTAAAGCAGTTTTAAACTGGGCAAACCAGCATGGCTATGCCGACCGTATAGAAGTCTTGTCTTTTGTAGACAATGGTGTTTCTATTGAATGGATGCTCAATGCAGGCGTTAAAGTTCAGAACTTGCTCACCAAGGGTTCACTAAACCATTTAACCCATCAGCTGAAGAAAACAAGCGAACAGCATTTTGCAGAGATTAAGCAGGTGATTGACCTTGCAACAGCGAACAATATTGCCACTAATGTGTATCTGGAAGACTGGAGCAATGGCATGCGTAATTCTCCTGAATATGTTTTCCAGTTCCTGGATTTCCTGACCACCCAACCTGTAAAAAGGATTTTACTCCCGGATACGCTTGGAATTTTAACACCGGCAGAAACTACGAAGTTCCTGACTCAGTTGCTGGCCAAATATCCCGGAATCCATTTTGATTTCCATGCCCACAATGATTACGATCTGGGCACGGCCAATGTGCTGGAAGCAGTAAAGGCTGGAATAAATGGTCTTCATCTGACGGTAAATGGTATGGGCGAAAGAGCAGGAAATGCCGCAATGGCCAGTGCTGTTGCTGTGATTAAAGATTTTGTACCTGAGGTAGATATACAGATCAAAGAGTCGTCCATTTATAAAGTCAGCAAACTGGTCGAAACCTTCTCCGGAGTAAGAATTCCTTCTAACAAACCTATTGTAGGCGACAGCGTATTTACCCAAACAGCGGGTATCCACGCAGATGGCGACAACAAGAACAATCTATATTTCAATGACCTCCTTCCGGAAAGATTTGGAAGAAAACGGAAATATGCACTTGGAAAAACATCAGGAAAAGCAAACATTGAGAAAAATTTGCAGGAACTGGGCTTAAAGCTAAATGATGCCGATCTGAAAAAAGTTACCCAGCGCGTCATTGAACTGGGCGATAAAAAGGAAACCGTCACCAAGGAAGATTTGCCTTATATCATTTCTGATGTACTTGACAGCTCCTTATACGAAGAGAAAGTCACCGTGCAATCCTATGTACTGACCAATGCTATGGGTTTGCGTCCTTCTGCAACCATTTCGGTCTTAATTGAGGGCGAAAAATTTGAGGAGCACGCACAGGGCGACGGGCAATTTGACGCCTTCATGAATGCATTAAACAAGGTTTACACGAAGAAACAACGGGATTTACCTAAGCTGATCGATTATACCGTGCGCATTGCCCCCGGCAGTAATTCGGATGCTTTGTGCGAAACCGTGATTACCTGGGAAACGGATAAGAAAGTCTTTATCACCAGAGGATTGGATTCAGACCAAACGGTTTGTGCCATTAAGGCCACTCAGAAAATGCTGAATATTATTTAAGCCCAAGGGCTTTAAAAACATCAAAACTGATATAAAATAAACAAACACTAAAACACAATTAAGAATATATGAAACTTAATATTGCTCTTTTAGCAGGAGATGGAATTGGACCAGAGGTTATAGAACAGGCTGTTAAAGTATCAAATGCGGTAGCAAAGAAATTTAACCACGAAATAGTATGGACATCAGGAATAACAGGAGCCGCAGCAATTGATGCTGTTGGCGAACCTTATCCAGATGCTACACATGAAATTTGTATGGCTGCTGATGCTGTACTTTTTGGCGCCATTGGCCACCCACGTTTTGACAACGATCCTAAAGCGACCGTTCGTCCGGAACAAGGTTTGCTAAAAATGCGTCAGAAGCTGGGCCTATTCGCCAATGTACGTCCAACATTCACCTTCCCTTCCTTAATAGACAATTCTCCGTTAAAAAGAGAGCGTATTGAAGGTACAGACCTGATCATCCTGCGCGAATTGACAGGCGGTATCTATTTTGGTGAGCGAGGCAGAAAAGATGATGGCAATACAGCTTTCGACACCTGTACCTATACCAGGGCAGAAATTCAGCGTTTAGCTAAATTAGGTTTTGAAATGGCCATGACGCGCAGCAAAAAATTGTGTTGCGTAGATAAGGCCAATGTATTGGAATCTTCACGCTTGTGGAGAGAAACCGTACAAGATATGGAAAAAGATTATCCTGAAGTTAAAGTAAGCTACGAATTCGTAGATGCAGTAGCTATGCGTTTGGTGCAATGGCCAAGCTCATATGATGTATTGATCACAGAGAATTTGTTTGGCGATATTTTAACAGATGAAGCTTCAGTAATTTCCGGTTCCATGGGCTTAATGCCATCTGCCTCTATTGGTGTACATACTTCTTTGTTTGAACCTATTCACGGCTCTTATCCACAGGCTGCAGGTAAAGACATTGCCAACCCTCTGGCTACGGTATTGTCTGCTGCAATGATGTTCGAAGATGCCTTCGGGTTAAAAGAAGAAGCAGAACTGATCAGATCAGTTGTCAACAAATCATTGGCCGAAGGAATTGTAACCGAAGATTTGTCTGGAAAAAACAAAGCGTATAAAACAAGCGAAGTAGGCGACTGGCTGGCGAGCAACATCTAAAAAATGACTGATTTGATTCAACTGGATTCTGAGGCAGCCTCCAAGCGGCTTAAAGGTATTGTAAAACGTACCCCGCTGATATACAATGCCAAATTATCTGAAAAATACGAAGCTGAAGTTTACCTGAAGCGTGAAGACCTGCAAGTTGTACGTTCCTACAAATTACGTGGAGCCTATAATATGATTAGTCAGCTGACTGCCGAACAGCTCAGTCAGGGCATCGTTTGTGCAAGTGCCGGTAACCACGCCCAGGGTGTGGCTTTCTCTTGCGATAAGCTGGGCACCAGGGGCGTTATCTTTATGCCTGAAATTACACCCAGGCAAAAAGTAAAACAGACAGAAATGTTTGGCAATGGCCATGTAGAACTTGTTCTGGTGGGTGATACTTTTGACGATTGCCTGGCCGAAGCACTGGCCTATACAAAACTGCACAACATGACCTTCATCCCTCCTTTCGACAACTACAGCGTAATTGAGGGACAAGGAACCGTTGGCGTGGAAATACTGGAAGACCAGCCTGATACGGAGGTGGTGATTATGCCCGTTGGCGGTGGCGGTCTTGCCGCTGGCACAGGAACTTATCTGAAAAATAAAAAACCAGGGATCAGGCTGATTGGTGTGGAACCTGAGGGTGCCCCATCTATGCTGCAGGCACTTCAGGAAGGCGGACCGGTAACTTTAGGCGATATCAACCGTTTTGTTGACGGAGCTGCTGTAAAGCGGGTGGGTGAATTAACCTACTCGCTGTGCGCAAAGGTACTGGACAAAATGCTTTCTGTTGCCGAAGGCCAGGTTTGCACCACCATTTTAAAGCTCTATAATGAGGATGCCATTGTAGTTGAACCTGCGGGAGCCTTATCCGTAACCGCACTTGACGCATGTGCAGCCGAAATCAAAGGCAAAAAAGTGGTATGTGTCATCAGCGGAGGGAACAATGACATTGAACGCATGCAGGAGATAAAAGAAAAATCTTTGCTGTATGAAGGACTCAAGCATTATTTTATTGTACGCTTTCCGCAGAGACCAGGTGCCTTAAAGCTTTTTGTAAACAGTGTCCTTGGCCCTCATGACGATATTACACGTTTTGAGTTCATCAAAAAAACCAATAAAGAAAACGGACCTGCATTAGTGGGGATTGAACTGGCCGATAAAGCGGATTATCAAGCATTGGTTCAACGAATGAAAGAATTTAAGTTTGACATTATTGAACTGAACAACGACCAGACGCTGTTTGAATATCTGGTATAACGAGGCTTCAAACAACATAAAAAAGGCAATATCCTAATGATATTGCCTTTTTTGCTGAATAAAAGATGGAAACACTGGTCATTTGCTGATCTCCAGAATGGCATGTTCCCGGTTCCTGATCATAGCAGAATGATATTTTAAATTTCCGGATCCCCAGTGCAGGCTTTTCAACAAGGCTGTAGCTACAGGCTGGCTCCCGGAAATTTCAAGTGCTTTTTTCAACAAAGGATCATTCGGGTCGCCAAAAGCTTTCAACGGCAAGTCAGCAAATTCATCCACCTCATAATCTGGCTTTAAGCCCGTTTCATAATTCCCGGCATTCTGTGCATTGAACAACTTAAAGATCAAAGGGTGCAACACCATATTCACCAGCTTCGGGCTGCGCAGATCTGCAATAGCGAAGCTTGCCATATCTTTACCCATGGTCTTGCTTCCAATCTGAATCACCCTGGTATACGGCCTTAAATTATTGATCAGCAACTCAGCGGCCGAAGCCGTAGATCCTGAAGTCAATACCATAACCCGACTTAGTGACAGACGGTAATTCAGCAACTCACTAAACAACTGAGGTTCAAAATCATTCTCCCGCATCGTTTTCTGGAATGAACTTATCCTTCTTCCTGCCTTGTTGTTGCCCTGATAAATAACGAAAGTCTGATCTGCTGTTGCATTGCTCAATATCCCTGCAATTTTCGCGCTCGTCGAAACATCTCCGCCAGGATTGTAGCGAAGATCAATTACAAGATCTGTAATCCCCTCATTCCCAAGCCTGCTTAAAGATTCTAATATCTGATAATCATAACCGCCTGAAAACTGGTTGTAAAAAATATATCCGGTCTTTTTACCATGTACATCAAATACCTTAGTCAGGTAAACAGGCAATTCATTATGCCTTGCATATTGCACATCTATACTTTTTCCTGGCACCAGTTCTCCTGCAACAAAATTGGCTAAAGACAACTGCACGCCAGAACCCAGCTTTAATGTTTTAGTCACCTGATCGATATTTGCCTGTTGAAGTGCCATACCATTTACCGCAGTAAAGACATCACCCCGCGCCAGCCCTTTCCTGTCTGCCGGTCCGTCGGGAACAACCAGGGTGATTATCCCCATAAGTTCCCCAGGATGATTTTCACGCTCCAGCAAAGCATATTCAAAGCCATACCAGGCGAATGAGGAGTACTCTTTTCTATCTTCATCCGGGTTATCCAGAAAAGAAAACCGGTCGGCAGAATACAACAAGGATTTAAAGAAAGAACTCGCATTCGTTTGATCAGGAGGATTCACCGGCAATTGGTCTTTCCAATAATAATATACACGCATACTGTCCAGAATCCATCGATTGCTACCTGTGAGGTTATCGGATCGATGCTCTTTTTTACACCCAAGGACCATTGAAAAGGCAAGCAGTACAAGGAAAATCTCAGATATTCTGTTTTGAATTAGTTTCACGGTCCAAAAAATAAGTACACCACCTCTTATATAATCTTTGAACAAGCCCTATTCCCTACGCTAGGGAAAAATAAATATTTCCTATCCTTTTTTAAAAAAAAATACGCCCATCGGGTAGGGAGATTAAGCTTCCCGAAGATTATCTAATAAAAGGCACCAACAGAAGCTGAAGAAAACAGCGCAGGAAACGTGCTAAATGAGCAGAATAATGGATAAAGAAATATTAAAGCGATTTTTTGAAGGAAAGAGCAACAAGCAGGAGAAGAAACAGGTGCAGGACTATTTGCAGGGAGATCACCTAAACCTCCTTGACGAATATATTAAAGAGCAGGATTCCATCCATCCTCCAGCTGTGGATGAACAATACAAACTGATGTTTTTTGACGAATTGACTTCTAACCTAAAACAACAGCAAAACCAGGTGAACGAACGAAAAAATATTCGTTTTACCCCCTGGTTTAAAATAGCCGCTGCTGTGATTATCATTTGCACGGCAAGTGGCCTTTTATACCTCAAAAGACAAAAGCAGGCCACTGCTGAAACAGGCACCCTACTTACAAAAATCACCAATAAGGGCAGGAACCTGAAAATGGTAGAACTGGCCGACGGAACCAAAATCTGGATGAATCCGGGAACAACGATCACTTACAATAAAAGAAACTTCGCTGGTTCCCTCAGACAGGTAAGTTTAAGTGGTGAGGCCTATTTTAACGTTACACACGATGTTAAAAAACCTTTCCAGGTCAAAGCCGGAAAATTGACCACCACTGTTCTGGGTACCTCATTTAATGTCGAAGCTTACGAAAATGAAGCGGAAACCCGTGTCATGCTGGTTACCGGAAGTGTTCGGATAAATGCAGGCAAATCTCAGGAAATGCTGCGCCCGGGGCAATTACTTGGCTTTTCCCGAAAAAATGAACAAGTAAACGTCAAGTCAGTAGACATTTCGGACAAGCAGGAGCTATTTACCCATGGCAAACTGGTCTTTGAAAACCTGCCACTGAAAGAAGCCCTGAAAAGAGTAGAGCGGGCATTTGAACTCAAAATCACCATTCCGGACGAAAGCCTGCTGGACAACAAAAGGATCACCGGAAATTACTACCGGGATAATGCAGAATTGGCCTTAACCAGGATTTTATTTATCCACGGATTACACCACCATAAGAAAGGAGACCACAACTATGTAATTGAGCCATAAACACCACCTCAATATCTACCCTATAAAAAAAGAGAGGAATGTCACTGGAACTGACACTCCTCATCACAAAATTGAATAGCAGAATTTCTACTACTACAACTTTATGCACATAACTACAAAACTAATTATTTTTTTACGGAATAAATTGAGTTTACTTGCAATTTCTATCCCCATTGCTTTGCTGATCAATCCCGCAAAAGGACAATCTGCTTCAAGCAAACCACTTATCGATCTGCAAATTACCAACCAAAACCTCAATGAGGTGATTGGCATTCTAAAGTCTCAAACCAGCTATGATTTCTTTTACGACAAAGAAGCCGCAAAAAAGGTTGTTGTTCATCACCTTGCCTTTAAGAAGCTCACCATGGAGGAAGCTTTACGGAGAATGCACAAAGAACTTCCTCTCGAATACGAAGTACTGCGCAACGAAGTATCCATCCGGATAGAATCACCAGAGAAATTTAATCTCCGGAAATCACAGCAAAAACCAGGAAAATTATCCGGCCGCATTATGGACGATAAAGGAGAAACGCTGCCCGGGGCATCCATTAAAATCCTCTCCACCAGTATGAGCTTTCAAAGTGCCACTGACGGTACTTATCAGCAAAGCCTGGAGCCTGGAACTTATGCAATAGAGGTTTCTTTTATGGGCTATCAAACCAAGAGAATCACCGATGTAACGATCAAAGCAGGTCAAAATACGCCGCTTGACATTTTGCTAAAATCGGATTCAAAATCTCTGAATGCCGTAGTGGTAACCGCTAGCTATAAAAAAGCATCTATCGAGGGTTTATATGCACGTCAAAAGAACAATGCAGCTTTAAGCGATGGAATCACAGCTGAACAAATCAGCAGGACACCAGACAACAATACGGCACAAGTACTCAAACGGGTAAGCGGGCTGCAGATTTCACAGAATAAATATGTGGTGATCAGAGGCCTAAGCGACCGTTACAATAACCTGATGATGAATGGAGCACCGCTGCCCAGCAGTGAGCCCAACAGAAGAGACTTTGCCTTTGACATGGTTCCAAGTGCACTGGTTGACAATATCGTAGTCAATAAAACCGCTACTCCCGACCTGACCGGAGAATTTACAGGTGGATTGGTACAAATTACGACCAAGGATATTCCAGACGAGAATTTCACACAGCTCACTGTAGGTACAGGATACAATTCCAGGGCGACCGGTAAAGATTTTATCGGATTGGCCAGAAGTAAATATGCTTATCTGGGCTTCGGCGATAGTCATTACGACCGGCCCACCGGTATGACCTTTAAGCAATATATGGGCATTGTCTCACAATTACCAGACCCCGGCAACATAGAACAACGGAAACAAGCCGCATCATTCCTTTCTACACTGCCCAACAACTGGGCTATGCGTAAATATACGGCACTACCCACACAAAACTATCAGTTTAGTCTGGGCAGAAGTATTCCTGTCGGGGGAAATACGATTGGCATTATCGCTGCACTGACTTACCGGAACGAACAGGAAGCAGATCAGAACGATCGTTATCAGGCAACAGTAAATGATTATAAAGGTATAGACTATACATTTACCACTACTTTAGGGGGCGCTCTCGGCCTGGCTTACCGTTTTGGCAAAAACAAGATTACGTTGAAAAATACCTATAACAGGAAGCTATCTGACCAGTTATATAAATTTGAAGGTAATGATTTTATGAATGATTCCTTTGTTAATGACTACAGCGATGTGGTGGTCATCAATCAACTCTTTCAATCTGTACTTTCTGGTGAACACAGTCTTGGCAAACGGGGTATAAAATTTGACTGGCAGGCCAGCATGGCCGATCTGAAGCGTGATCAGCCCTTTACAAAAATTATGGACAGAAGACAACCCGCAAATTATACCGGTCCCAAAGATCTTTACGATCCCGTTTTTACGGATCTGCAGGCTGCTTTAGGATCACTTTATTATTCCAAACTAAAAGAGAAACTATATACCTGGGCTGCAAACTTCCAGGTGCCCTTCCAATTCTTAAACCTTAATCAAAGTTTTAAAGCCGGTTATCAGGGAAAATATAGAAAAGCCGACTTCGGTGCAGACATTTTCCGGATCAGATACCTAAAACAAGCCTCGGGTTCGTTTGCGGATTATTCAGGCTTTGCCTATTATGATATCTATAATTCAGCAAATTTCGCAAACAGCGAACTCTATCTTTACCCTATTGGAGGTAGTGGAAAAGACATAAGCTCAGAGGGATCGGGTCAAGGTTATAATGGTTCCCAGCATTTAGATGCGTTTTACGGAATGTTCGATTTGAAACTCTTAAGCAAATTGCGTTTAATTGCCGGCTTAAGAGCAGAAAAAAATGATCAGAGCGTAACCAATTTGAAGGCAAATACAGGCAAGGAAGAATTGGTCAGTTTAAGAAAAACAGACTGGTTACCCTCTGCCAATTTGATTTACAGCCTCAATGAAAAAATGAATGTCAGGGCGGCCTGGTATAAAACCGTAGCACGTCCGGACCTGCGGGAGCTGTCAAGTTTCGAATACTTTGATCCGGTATTGATGAGAAGTATCTATGGAAGCAGTTTAAAGAGTACAACAATAGAAAATTTAGACCTGAGATATGAATTTTATCCCTCACCTGGGGAGGTTATTTCGATATCGGGCTTTTACAAGAAATTCAAAAACCCAATTGAGCTTCAATTAGTGCCAACTTCAGGAGCACCATCCTATAAATATACGAACTTGGCCTCAGCCAAAGACCTGGGGCTGGAAATTGACTTCAGAAAATCACTGGATTTCATCAGTCCGGATGCGGGACTTCTAAAAAACATCTTTATGTCAGGAAGTTTAACCATACTGGATGCGAGTGTTGAACTCGAACCCAGTAAAGACCTGAAAGGCGACAGCTATAAAAGAAGCAGGCCTTTATATGGGCAATCGCCATACATTATCAATGCTGGGATAAATTACACAGGCAGACAATTTGGGCTCAACGTTTTATATAACCGGTACGGTAAGCGTATTGTCTTTGCTTCTGCAGGTATCTCTTATGATGAATATGAGAAACCACGCAATCTGGTGGATCTACAAATTAATTACAAGTTCTTGAAACAGCAACGCGCCGAGGTAAAATTCAACATCAGTGACCTGCTCAACGCAGAAACCATCATTTACAGAAATCAATATCCAAAAGGAAACCCTCATTTCAAAGAAGGAGAACCTTCGGTTCAGGATGTACCCGGTGCAAGTTATCAATTGGCCGAAGGACAAGCGGATCCTAAAGGAACCTCTTATAACCCAGGTTATGATCTTGTAGCCGGACGTATACGGAACGGAACGACTTACAGCCTGAGTTTCAGTTATCGCTTTTAACTATACCCTATATAAATTAAGAAAGAGGAGGTCAATCAAAGAAAAATCAATCCATGAAAAAAAGAGTTGCCACAACGACTCGCTAAAATCTAAAATCTAAAGAAAATCATCATGAAAAAAAATTCATTTTTAATTATTGCACTGTCACTAATAGTTTTTATCTCTGCTTGTAAGAAAGACCAGGGAAGTAATACAGGATCAGGAAATTTTGATCGCTCATCATCTGCCGGACTGGAAGATACGCGTGATATTCCAAACACCACACAAACCCTACCTAATGTAATTTCAACGAACACAACATTAACCAGCGATAAAGTATGGATCGTTAACGGACCAACCTTTGTAACCAACAATGCGACCCTTACCGTTCAGGCAGGAACTTATATCAAGGGAGTTAAGAAGCCTACACCTACTTCTAAACCTTCATTTCTGGTGATCACCAAAGGCGCTAAACTTGAGGCCAGCGGTACTGAAGCCAATCCAATTGTATTTACCAGTAACGAAGCAGCCAACAGCCGTACCCCTGGTGACTGGGGAGGTATTGTACTTCTAGGAAACGGTAAAACCAACGTGGCCACCACACAGGCTGTTGAAGGAATGAAACCAGAGTATATGACTGACCTTGGACTTTCTACTAATGTTGTTCAATACGGTGGTTCTGTAGAAGCAGACAATTCAGGCACGCTGAAATATGTACGTATTGAGTTTGCCGGAGACGTGATTAGTGAAGGAAATGAGCTGAACGGACTTACCCTTGGCGGCGTAGGATCTGCTACTACTTTAGATCATATCCAGGTAAGTTATGGTGCCGATGATGCTTTTGAATTCTTTGGCGGATCTGCAAACGCAAAATATCTTGTTTCTTATGGCAACAATGACGACGACTTTGATTTTGACCAGGGATATCAAGGATCTATCCAGTTTGCTGTATCTGTAAAAGTTCCTTGCTTAGCTTATTCACCAAGCCCTAACGGCATTGAGAGCAATAACATCACCAGCCCTGTAGTTGTGGTTGATGCTTCACGTTTAACCCAGCCAGTTTTGTCTAACTTTACCATCCTTGGCCAGCCATCTGCTCCAACTGCAGCACCTTTCACAGCCAGTAACGGTGCATTGTTCAGAGTAAACTCTGCCTATAAAGTAAGTAATTCTATCGTTGCCGGTTTTGCAACAGGCGCTAACATTTCTGGTGCGACTACAAGTGGTAGTTTCTTTGGAAACAGTCTGGTTCATGGGTTCACAGCAGCAACTGCAGGTAGTCCGTTTAGCGTAACCACCAGCACTGCGACCTCTACAAATGCCTTTATCAGATTGGTAAACCCATTCAATGTAAACATTTGTACAGTTACAAAACCAATTCCTGATTTCCGTTATGTAACGGCTCCAACACCTTCACCTGCAGCAACAGGAGCTAGTTTTTCAAGCATCAGCGTAACACATCCAGGTGGTGCATTGACTGCATTTGATACAACACCGGTTTACCTTGGTGCTTTTGGTGCCAACACTGCAGCCCGTTGGGATGACAACTGGGCAACTTATACCCCTCAAACCAATCCATACTTGTAATCCTGTGTCTTTTCTGATTTAATATACGATATAGTTAAAAGTCTCCCTCTGTCAGCATAGCTGGCAGAGGGTTATTTAATCCACAAAACATGAAACAAAACAGTACCCTTTTTATTCTCCTGCTTGCCATACCCATGCTGATTTTTTCCTGTAAAAAGAACGGAGAAATCATAGAAGTTCCTTCATTTGGCCAGTTTTCAATCAGTTTAACATCGCCCAGTGGTTCCAGCCCTGTTTTATTACAGGTAGATGGAGTTCTTAAAGATACCCTTGAGGGTAAAACTGTAAACATTAAACTGGAAGCCGGTAAGAGACAGATCTCCATTGTCGATTTACAGAAAAAGAAAATATTGGATACTACAGTTATGATCGAACCGAGGAAACCCATTTCATTAACCTGCTTTTTTAATGGGACAACAGTACTTGTAGATAACCTTGACCCTACCGTGAAGCCACAGACAGATAGTCTTTTAATCAGATTTGTGACCACAGACAAAGTCTTACCAGACCTTATGGACATTGAAATTTCTTTATATGATTTTGGTGGTACGCTCATTCCTTTAAAAAACAAGACCCTGAAAGGGATCAGGAAAGATAAGTTCAGTGCCTATATCCAATTACCTCATCCAAACGTAATTGACCCCAGTTTCGATTCCAGTATGATCTTCTATGTTATTGAGGGCTACGATGCAACTGCTACGGGGAATCATAAAAAAGTAATGAGCATTGAGGAATTCAATTGCAGTTACCTGGAATATTCTGTCGACCAACTCTCTATATGGATACCCAATAACATCATCTCTTTTGGAATAGGACCCGCCCCGGCAGACGGAAGCACAACATTGAGAAGCCCGCAGCTTATTTTTCAGCGTCAAATACAATAAAACCAACTTAAATAAAAAAGGTTTGCTCCACAAAGCAAACCTTAAATTCATTTTAATATTGACTGCGTTTAGCAAGAAAATATAGCTCGAATTTAAGGATTAAATTAATATGAATCAAATGTAAATAAATCAGCATACAAAAAGGATCAGAAAGATCTTCACAATTCCATAAATAGAACAAAGGTCTCTCTTTATTGCTCTTGTGGCTTTTGCAAGATGACTGTCCACTGTCTTACTTGAAATGCCCAATCTGCTTCCAATAGATTTGTAGCTTAAACCTTCTTCATTAAATAAACGAAATACTTCTTTCCTCTTTTGAGGCAAGTCATCCACTACCCGGCTTAACTGTACCTGATATTCTTTATGCTCAAGTTCCCTTTCCATATTGGTCTGGTCTGCGCCCCTAAAAAGGTCCTGCTGTAGCAAATCACGTTTAATATTTCTGGAAATTTGCTTCAGGGCATAGTTGCGGGTATAGAAATACAGAAAAGGCATACAATCCCCCCCTTCTTCCTGTTCTTCCAGTTTTTCCCAGAGTTTCAGATAACCTTCCTGCAGTGCATCATGCACCAGGTCCTGGTCTTTAAACGAGCGTAAGAATAAAGAGTGGAGTTTGTCAAAAGTTGCCAGATAAATGGACTTAAATCGTAACTCCTTTTCAATTTGATAGCGTTCTTTCTTCATGGTAAATGAATATTCTCAAATTTAAATTCCCAATATTAATTGCATGTTAATTGTCCTATAAGTTTGATGGTTTTCCGAAGATAACCTGCTCATTTATTGACAATAAGAACCCCTGTGCATACATCTCATTCTTCAGGATTTTCCCGGTTTTATTTATTCCTTCTGTTTTACGCTTTTATTGGGATATTTGCGGTGGGATGAAACCATCATGTACAGCACTACACAAACCGAAATGAATATGCTCATGATAGCTTCATCTCCATTAAAAAACAAACCGAGTTTACGAGCTCATTAATACAAATCAAAACAATAAACAAAGCATTAATAATTATATACTGATGAAAATATTGATCGTCAACAATACCCGGATCCCGGCCACAAAATACGGTGGTACGGAGAGAGTAATCTGGTGGCTGGGTAAAGAACTGAACAGACAAGGCCATCAGGTAACCTATCTGGTTGGTGCAGGTTCTGAATGCCCTTTCGCCAAGGTATTGGTTTTCGATCCCGCTGTCGACATCAACCTGCAGGTACCTGATGATATAGACATTGTCCATTTTAATTATCAGATGCCGGATTTTCATAAAAAACCTTACCTGGTTTCCGTGCATGGCAATCCGGGCTTTGGAGAATTACTCGATCAGAATTCTGTTTTTGTTTCCGGCAATCACGCCAGCCGTTACGGCGCTTCTGCTTACGTGCATCATGGTTTGGATCCAGATGACTATCCTAAACCTGATCTTTCCGGGAAACGTTCCTATACTCATTTCCTAGCGAAAGCAGCATGGAGGGTTAAAAATGTAACGGGCGCCATTGATATCGCGACAGCCAGTGGAAATAAGCTGGTGGTATTAGGTGGGCACCGCCTCAACTTTAAAATGGGTTTTCGTTTTACGCCAAATCTAAATGTCAGCTTTAAAGGAATGGTGGATAATGCAGAGAAATCTGCTGTAATGAAACATTCTAAAGCACTCCTTTTTCCTGTTTTATGGAATGAACCTTTCGGAATTGCCATTATAGAAAGTCTTTATTTTGGCTGCCCGGTTTTTGGTACGCCCTATGGTTCTTTAACAGAACTGGTTAGCCCGGAAGTTGGACTGCTCAGCAGCAGCCGATCTGTTCTTACGGAAGGATTGAAAAGTGTAGATCAGTTTAGTAATCAGATTTGCCATGATTATGCAGTTACCCATTTCAACCTGAAGCAAATGGCAGACAACTATCTTCGTTTGTATGAAGATGTACTGAATAACAAAAAACTCCATCCAAATCAACCTACACTTCAAGAGGTAACGCCTAAATATTTACCCTGGCACAAAGATTAGCCACGGTTAAACAGACTTCTGTTTCATCTGGTAAAATCCCCGGTTTGTCGAATAAACGTTCTTCAAAACAGATTTCTATTTCGTATAAAATCTTTATGGCAAAATATTTGCAGGGAAAACTAAAACACACTGAAATATGAAAATAAAATTTTTACTATTACTATGCATAGCTACGCTGGGCCTGGCTTCATGCAAGAAGGAAACGATTGTTCAGGAAACACAAAACAGAACGTTTAATTATACAATCCTGCCATCTGACTGGACTACAAGTGACAACGGACTCACTTACTCTACAACGCTTAATGTAAATGAGATTGATCAAATAACACTTGATGATGAGGGGGTTTTAGTTTATCTCAACCATCCATCTGATGTTGCAAATCCGGATGCATATATTCAATTACCCTACGTTTACAATGTAGATGCTTATAGCTACAAGCTCTCTAAAGGAAAGATCAGAATCGACATTCAAAGTTCTGATGACCAAAACAATTTAGCCATTAAGCCAACTAAAAATTTAAAAGCAAAAATCGTTATTTTACCATCCAAATACGTTCCTTAAGTAATAAGGTAAACATTTCTTTAAATAAAAAGAGGCTGATCATAAAATTATGATCAGCCTCTTTTTATTTAAAGATTAGCGTATAGCCAGAATAGAGTAAGACAACAAATAGGATTAAGAGTAGATGAATCCGCATATACTCTGCATCTAGTCCGCATACAGTCCGCATTTTTATATAAAAATGCGGACTATATCCATATTAGATCCATTATAAAAGTGGAGTTATCAACAGCCAGCCCTATCCCAGCTTTCCAGGAAGTCCTTCCGGTAAAGAATAAAATTGATGCAATCGGACAATAGATTAAAAGAGAGCAGTAAGAGCAAACGAAAGAAGTTAAAATAACAATCGCATACTCTCCGAATTAATCTCCTCCACAGACAGGTTTACCTTTTCCACATATGTGCAAAATTTTCAATCCAGATCAAACCAATAAATTCCTAAATTGTTGAATAGAAAACAACGATAAAAAAGTCCTGTGAACGGGGGATCCGTGTAGGGCAGGCACAACATAAGTAAAAGGGGTTTCCAAAGATATTGGATACCCCTTTTCGGTATAATTATTCAGCTACCAGACGGTTCCAGTCGGGGTGTCTCTTTAAGAAAAGTTGTACATATGGACACAGAGGAACCAGCTTTAGATGCTGTTCTTCCAGATAAATTAAAGTCTTTTCTACCAAGGCCTCTGCTACTCCTTTTCCTTTGAGTTCTTCAGGTGCCTCCGTATGGATAAGATAAGCCTTATCCTTTTTAATTTTGTAATCAATAAAGGCTGTGTATCCTTCTACAGTCAGTTCAAAACGATGACCGACTTCATTATTAACCAGTTTAATTTCTTCGTACTTCATCTGCTTATCTTTTTAAACTGACGGGCTGTCCAAAGGGCAAGTATACAGGCAATCAGCTTCTTCATATCATGATTTTTTTAACAATTAGTAATATAACAAATATACCCTGCACTGCGTTTTAAAAAATTGATCTAGGATAAGAAAAATAATCAAACAACCTTCTTTTGGATAAGATTCCACCGCCCCGGATCACTCTGAGTTCAAATGGTCGAAGTTCACCATAATTGATACTGATGTCGAGTTCAAAAGGCCTGGTATAATAGTAACTGCATTTTTTTGTGGAATAAGCGATAGAAGCACCCGTCGATCTCAATTCTTCCAGAATCGAATACATCTGATCCAAATTTGTTTCTAAGGTTTTGGCCAGGTCGTTGGGATTCCCTGTTTCCTGTTGGGTGATCAGCAGATGCATCCGGTTCATCATCTCTATATATTGAAATATTTTTACAGCCATATTTTCTCAGATTGAAAGAACAGACATTGCATTGGTCCGTTCCCATAAATTAAAATACTCCCGTTGCTCTCTAAGCAGTTCTTCGTGGTTGCCTTCTTCTGCAACCTTACCTTTCTTTAAAACAACAATATGATCGGCCCTTTGTATTGTACTTAAACGATGGGCAATCAGAATAATGGTTTTTCCCCGGGAGGCCAGGTAGTCTATTGTTTTCTGAACATAGGATTCGGCTTCCGGGTCCAGGGAAGAAGTGGCCTCGTCCAGCAACAGGATTTCAGGTTTTTGGTATAGTGCCCTGGCAATAGCGATCCTTTGCTTTTGCCCCCCCGATAATGCTGCCCCATTTTCCCCTAACTGCGTTTTAAATCCATTTGGAAGATCTTCTATAAAAGATAAAATGCCCAGGCTCTCACAGATGTTCAGAATCAAACGGAGGTCAGGGTCATAATCGCCAACGGCGATATTATCAATTACATTTCCATTAAATAAATCTATCTGTTGAGGTACTACACCAACCAAACGGCGGAGATCAGCATTGCGAATGTATTTCACTGCATACTTTCCAATAAATACGTTCCCGCTGCTGATTGGATATATATTTTGCAGAAGAGCAATCAGTGTAGATTTTCCGGAACCACTTTCGCCAACTATAGCGGTTGTTTTTCCAACTGGGATCCGCAGGTTCAGATCTTCAAAAACACTGATTCTGCTGCCATAACGGAAGCCTACTTTTTCAAAGCGGATGTCTCCGATATCTGCCGGATGAAGATGGAACTTCTCCTCGTCATTCTCAATTTCAAGGTCCATGATCTCAAACAATCTGTCGGCGGCAATTACCGCATCCTGAACTGTCTTATTAATACCAATTAATGAAGCAGCAGGAGCGGTAAAATAGCCTGTGAGCGCATAGAATGAGAGTAATTCGCCGGCCGTGATTTGTCCGTCGAGAACATAACCTGCACCGGTCCATAAAAGTATAATGGTAAATATCCTGGAAATGGTTTCTGTAGACACCCCTGCAAAAACACTGTTCATTCCGGATTTATAGATGGTTTTCAACAATTGTACAAAACGGATCTCGGTCTTGTTGTTCGCAAAATCTTCCAGTCCAAAACGTTTAATGGTAGATGCCGTAGTAATGCTCTCTACCAGCTGTGATTCCAGTTCTGCACTGTCTTCCATCAGTTTACGCTGTACTGTCCTGTTCAGCAGATTTGCGATATAATAAATCCCCATGTACAAAGGAATAATAGCCAGCATAACCACGGCAAGTTTCCAGTAATAACTGAACATGAGGACAAACGCGAAAAGTACGGTGCAGATATTCACAGCCAGATCTACGGAAACCTGGTTGATGAAGGTCCTGATCTTCACCGCATCGTTAATGCGGGAAGTAATTTCACCTACCCGCATGGTATCAAAAAACTGCTGTGGAAGTTTCAGTAAATGCTTGTAATAGCCCAGGATCAGGCTGGCATCGATCTGTTGCCCTGTACGCAGGGTGAAAACCGTTCTCCCCACCCCTATAAAAACCTGTAGCAGGAGGATGGCAAACATACCCACACTGAGCAGGTTTAACAGGTTTCTATTCCCTTCAATCAGTACATTATCTACAATTTTCTGTACAAAAACAGAGGTGGAAAGACCGAGTATGGTATAGATAATGGCACCAAAAAACACTTGTGCCATTACGGCCTTATGGGGTAGGATCAGGTTCAAAAACCTTCTGCGAATGCTGATCTTTTTATTGCCGGCTTCAAAGCTTTCATTTGGCATTAGAAGTACCAGAACACCCGTCCATTCTTTTTTGAATTCGTCATGACTCCTTCTGAGCATTTTACCCTGACCAGGCTCCATGACTTCCACATATGTTGTGGTCACACCATAAACCACTACATAATGATGCAAAGTTTCTTTAACAATCATATGAGCAATGGCAGGCTTCGGGATTTTAGTAAGATCGTTGAAATCACCACGCACGCCTTTCGCATCAAAGCCAATCTTTTTCGCCGCTTCAATCATACCAAGGATATTGGTTCCTTTCTTATCTGTACTGGCCAGTTGTCTGAGTTTGGCTACAGGCAGCTGAAGTTTATAATGAGCGGCTACACTGGCCAGACATGCGGCCCCGCAGTCGGTGATGTCCCTTTGTTTCACCTTTACGTTCATAAACCTTTGCCCTTTCCCGGAACGTCTGTATCTAACCAGTTATTTAAATGGCTGCAAAGAATCTGATAGGCCGTACGTTCTACAACCTGGCCTTTTACTTCGCTAACCTGTAGCTTTATAAGGGGCAACGTAGCGAAAACAAGGAGCGTAAAAAGCAGTACACTGAGATAAATGGCCTGGCTGCGCACCTTAAGGCTTTGCATATAGGGTATATTTAAATGATCAGAAAAGCTTTCCTTAATCGCCATAATCTCCAGATTTACTTTTGTAAAGTTCTGTGGATTAAAGGCTATACGCAACAACCAGAAGTTGTATTTGAAAAAACACTAAAAATCTAAGTTGCGTTTTTACCTTCTTGTTAAAAAAACAACAGGACTGCTCACAATTCCTCCAAACTATTATATTTACATAAATTATTTTTTATTCAACAAAGATCAACTATGGGATTTTTTGATAAGCTACGGAATGAATTTATAGACATTATACAATGGGAAGACAACAGCGGTGATACGCTGGTATGGAAATTTCCACGCTATGATAACGAGATCAAAATGAATGCTAAGCTCACTGTACGGGAGTCTCAGCAGGCCATTTTTTTAAATGAAGGAACAATTGCAGATGTATACCAGCCTGGTATGTACACGCTGCAAACACAAAACATGCCCATCCTGGCTACGCTGAAAGGTTGGAAGTATGGTTTTGAAAGCCCGTTCAAAGCTGATGTATTTTTTATCAGTACCCGGCAGTTTACGGACCAGCGCTGGGGTACCAAAAATGCGATTACCCTAAATGATCCTCGTTTTGGAATGATCGAACTGCGTGCTTTTGGTACGTTTGCATTTCGTATAGCAGATGGCGGTAAATTCATTAAAGAAATTGCAGGAACCTCAGGGGAATTTACAACAGAAGAAATAAATGGTCAGCTGCGAAGCCTGATCGTCACTAAGTTTACCAATGCCATTGGCAATGGTAATATCCCGATTGATAAAGTAGCGGCAAGTCTTGAAGATCTTTCTCAGCTTTGCCAGGATAAACTAAATGAAGATTTTGAGGCCTATGGACTTAAGATCACAAAGTTCCTGGTAGAAAATGTATCTATGCCTGATGACATCAAAAAAGAAATTTTTGATTACTCCCGTCTCGACCGCATTGACATGCAAAAACTTGCTCAGTTTAAAACAGCGCAAAGTATTGAGATCGCCGCTGAAAATCCTGGGGGGATTGCAGGTGCCGGAGTAGGTTTGGGCGTAGGTTTAGGCATGGGCCAAACGATTTCAAATGCTTTAGGCAATGCTTCCAGTACAAACACACCGCAGCCAGCCAATACAACACCGCCACCAATACCAGGAGCAGTACAGTTCTTTGTTGCATCCAATGGCCAGCAAACCGGCCCTTTTAATGCAGAACAACTGGCGCAAATGACACAGTCGGGCACGCTGAAACGTGAATCTATGGTATGGAAAACAGGTATGGCGCAATGGGCCGAAGCTTCATCAGTAGCTGAATTGTCTGATTTATTCAACAATGTTCCACCTCCACTTCCAGGATAAAAACCCAATTAAAAAGAAGTCTTCTATCTATAATTACCTTTTAATGAGAATAACAGCATCTCCTGCCCGAAAAGTAATACTACTTGCGGCAGCTTTAGTCCTTTTATACAGTTACTCTGCAATGGCGCGCGTTGGCGGCGCTGGCGGACATAGCGGTGGCGGATCTCATAGCAGCAGCCACGGCTTTGGCGGTGGTGGAGGAGGTGGTTTGGGCCTCCCCTTAAGTCCGGGCATGATTGTGATCATCATTATTGCTATAGTGCTGTACACCATGTTTAAAAACAAGCTCAATCCAGGTAGCAATAATGGACAATCTCAGCCGATCATGTCACCGAGCCCACAACATCAATTTCCAGAAGGGCTGACTCCTGAAAAGGTCGGGACTTCTTTTATGGAATTGCAGCAAGCCTGGCAGCAACAGGATTTGAGTAAAGTGCGCAAATGGATGTCTGATGGTGTATATCAGCGATTTACTGCGCAGTTTGCTATGATGAAAAAATTAACCCAGTACAATCGACTCAGCAATATCCGTATCCACAATATTGCAGTAGCATCCCTCAATACTGATGGGGCCTACCAAACCGCAGATGTAGCGATCTCTTTTTCTATGGATGATGAGTTTATCAGTCAGCAATATCCTTCGCTCAATGAATCTTATGAAGGCGACACGGATACAGAATACTGGACCTTTATCAAACGTACAGATTCAAAACCTTCCGGTGCAGATCTGTACCATACAGACAATTGCCCCAATTGCGGAGCGCCACTGGAGGATAAACTGGGTGAAGTTAGCCGTTGCCTGAGCTGTAAAACACTCACCAACAATGCTGCTTATGATTGGGTATTGAGTGAGATTACGCAAATGGAGGATTATGGCGGAAAGAATCCTTTGCTGAATGATGTCAACCTTCACGAGTTGATCAAAAATGACCCACTGTTCTCTATACAGCGTATGGAAGATATTGCATCCAATGTTTTTATGCAGATTATGGAAGTATTTACCGGCGAAAATAACAAAAAACTATTGCGCTTTGCAGAGGCTTCTCTGGCAGAAAAGCTCATACAGCAAAAAGCATCGGCTGGAAGTTTTGTGTTTGACCGCTTGTATCTTAATGACGTTACTTTATCACAATACAACCAGGCTAATGAGAAACTAAACCTGATGTTTACGTTGAGTGCAACTTACCAGCGTGTGCAACTGGGCTCCAAACTAACCGCATTGGATCAGGAGATGGATGTTCATCGTTTTAAGTTGGTGTTGTCTAAGGATCTGGCGGCCTTAAATAAGCCTCAGAAAGAAATTGCCTTCAGTTATGAATGTGCCAGTTGCGGTGCGCCCTATAATGATACCACTAATGATACCTGCTCTTACTGTGATGCACTGGTGGTAGACACCGCAAAAAACTGGGTACTCACCGATTTTGGGGGTTATTGATATTAAAATCTGAGAAAATGATCAATGTTCACCTGAACATGGTCATTTTTCTTATGTTCTCCCCTATTCAGCTGTATCGCCCGGATGGTCACTCCGTTTCTTTCCAGTAAGAGTTCTTCATAAAAGCCTTTATAGTATACATCTTTCACTTCAAACCTTCTGCTGTTCCAGGAGCTTTTTAATTCTGCCCATTCCGGATAGAATACCACGGTCTGGCCTTTGGCCTGTAAACCTATTTTTTCGGCTTCTGCTGCATGTAAAACAACGGCATTGCCCAACAGCCGGGCGGTATAGATGTGATCCGGATGGTTGTATACAAAGGAAGGTTCTCCCTGCTGGAGCAATTGCCCGTCTTTGATGAGCAACAACTGATCGGCCAGGAAAAGTCCGTCGGCAGGGTCGTGTGACACCATAATTACGGTAACACCGGTTTCTTCCGCTATCCTTTTAATGTCTGCACGCAGTTGATTTTTTAGTAAAGCATCTACCTGGCTAAAGGGCTCATCTAATAAAAGCAGAGAAGTATCGCTTACTAAAGCCTTGGCAATGGCTACACGCTGCTGCTCACCCCCGCTCAGCTGGGTGATCTTTTTGTCCTTTAAGTGTTCGATGTTCAGGTGCCGCATCATCTGAAATGTCTTCTCTTTCTTTCCCTGAACATCGGTATTGGACAGCATAGAAGCAATATTGTCGTAAACTTTGGCATAGATGTTCAATGAAAAGTCCTGCGTTACCATTTTCATTTCTTTATGTCCCGGGATCAGCTGTTCATCCGGACCCAGAACTCGTTTACCCTTAAAGTGTACTTCGCCCTCATCTGTTTTCAGGAGACCATAAATGCACTTCAGTAAAGTTGATTTTCCGCTGCCACTTTCGCCCAGAATGGCTACGATTTTTCCGCTTTCAATATCAAAACTGATATCCCGGACACCTGATGACTGTTCCGTCTGATATTGTTTGGTTAAGTTCTTTACGCTGATGATTTGTTGCTTCACCCTGTAAAGATAAGGATATAAAAAAATCCTGCAGTACAAACCGCAGGATTCTGTTTTATTTGTGTGTGTAAGTTTTTTAATTCAATCCTATGGTAACACCGAAGGACATATTTTTCAAACCTTTCTGCCCAGGACTGTCGAACATATCGTTGAAATAATATTTGGTGAAAAGTCCGATCCATCCATAACCTATACGGGCAGTTCCTCCGTAACGGAAAGGCTGGAAATGGTAGTCATCCCTGATTTTAACTTTTCCATTTTCGTCGCTGATCTGCTTGATTTTTCCGTTGAGCAGGAAACTCACTTCAGGGCCCACTACAAAATAAAAGCGTTTCCCATCGTGATTTTCTTTGGTTCGGAATTCAAAGTTCAGTGGAATATGTACATAGCTATTTGAGAAACGGTTCTTGCTGTAATGGATATTGTCTTCCACATAAGTCAGGTCGGTTCCGCCCCGCTGGATGGTAATGTCTTTTCTCAAACGGATCAGTGTCCAGTCAAATCCACCGGCCAGATACACTTTAAAGTTTGGATTGAAGCGATAGCCAAACTGGATGACATCGAAAGAAAATGTACTTGTCTTGGCACCTCTGTAGCTGAGAAAATCATTCTTTGGAGAGAGTGTAAAACTGCCATTATCAATCAACCTGGAAAAACCCCAGTCTATCCTGGTTAAGGTTATTCCACCTATAAAACGGCCTTTGGCTGCACTTTTTTTACCTGTACTATCTGTTTTATTGGAATTTGATTCTATACTGATGCCAATTCCATGAGTGATTTCAAATTTATTTTTCTTTTTTGCAGTCGTATCCTGTTGGGCCATTACGTTACTGCTCAATCCACTGGTAAGACCGCTTACCAAAAGTGCTGCAAAAACTATTCTCTTCATATTGCTGGTTTATTTGTGTTTCTTCGGGTTAAGTTTTATAAATCCAATATTAATGGCCACCAGTGAGGATTCATCATCGTCATCTGTTTTAAAGCGTACGATCTTCTGTTCTCTTTTATCAACTTTGTCTACAACATAGTTGACCAGGTCGCCAAAATTCCGGATGCCTTTTCTCTCTGCCTGCTCGTTCTCATTGACCACCTTATCTGGTTCATTCATCTCTGTACCTGCCGCAGCAAGTGCCTTTTGTCCTTCCTCCTGCAAGCGCTCTGCAGATTGTTGTACCACTGGTTTTACATGTTCTACTATAACCTTAAGATGATCGTCGGCGGGAATAGGTTGCATCGCGATTAAAACTTTTTTTGCAGAGGCAGGAACGACAACAGGTTTTGATACTTCCTTTTCTAAGACTCTGGATTCAACAGACCGGATTTCAACATTCCGAACCGCAGTTTTGTTTGGTGTATGGTCATTAACTACTGCAGGTGCTGGTTTATCTTCCACCTGTGCCACACGCTCCTGTTGCCCCTGAAGACGGATCTTCTCGGGTTTATTGATGAACAGCAAACCAGCGGTAAGGGCTAGTGCAGTTAATGCCGCTGCCATCCAGTACACCGGAAAATGTTTTTTCACTGCAGGCTGCAGTTGTGGTTCTATCTTGTCCCATAAGCCCGCAGAAGGTTCCAGCTCCGCCTGTTCGAACCGGTCTTTAAACAACTGGTCAAATTCTTTATCCTGTGTGTGATGCATAATTTATGCCCTCCATTTTTATAATTTCTTCTCTCAGGATCGCCCTTGCCCTCGACAGCTGTGATTTGCTGGCGCCTTCCGAGATCCCAAGTGTTTCTGCTATTTCTTTGTGTGAGTACCCTTCTATGGCGTACATATTAAAAACAAGCCGGTACCCATCGGCTAGTTTCTGAATAATATTCAGCAAGTCCTGCATATCCAGTGTACCAAAGTCAAATCCGGTAGAGGGCTGCTCAAAAGCCTCTTCTATCTGCACATGGCCCAGGTATTTGAGGTTCTTTCTGTAACTTTCAATCGCGGTATGCACCATGATCCGCCGCATCCATCCTTCAAAGGATCCCTCACCTCTATATTCTCTTATTTTTTGAAAAATCTTCACATAGCCGATCTGCAGCACATCTTCTGCTTCCATTTTATCCTTTGCGTAACGCATACAGACCATCAGCATTTTTGACGCAGTTTGCTTATATAGCTCCGCCTGCATCTTTCGCTCTCCGGCCTTGCACCCGTCAATCAAGTCTTTTATTGTATAGGTTGGCGTCAAATCATTTTGTGTTTAGCTCAAAGAAGATGAATAAAATGAGGCAAAGGTTGCACGCCGGTAAAAATAATTATTTAATCTTAAGAAGTTTGAAACTTTTCTTGTAGGTTAAGAAGAAAGAATGATTGAATTGTAGCTGATGGTCAGCATGATCAAGATCAAAATGGGGTTCAAAACGAACATCCAGGTAAAAGTTTGGTAAGAGTTCTTCCTGATAGGCATAACGGACAGATAACACATTCCGGTGGTTTTGGGTAAAGCCCTGATCATAGAGGTTCTCAGATACGGATTCATACAAAGGCATGCCTTTGATGGTAATAAAGTTATTTCCGCCCCAGTAAGTGGCCAAAAGGCTGCCGTATTTGGTGTCCATCCCTGCAGTAAGCCAAAGTCCAAAGCCGCCCATATAGTTCTGGTCTCTTTGTTTGGAAAAGTCTTTATAGCCAACAATATAGTTATCGGTATATACTTCTTTAACCCTGCCCTGGATTTTTTTATGCAGTTTTATTCCTGTAGCGCCGTTAAATAGAGTCTGCACAGGGATTTGTTTCAGTTCATCAATCTGTCCGCCCCGGTGCTGGGCAAGAAACTGGCCCGGAAGGCTGAGCCTCCATCCATTATTTTCCGCAACTGTAGCTTCCATGGAAAGACCGCCAATGATTTCCTCTTTATAGTCTGAGCCTTTATAGATCATGTTTTGCCAGGCAATCCAGGCATCCAGCTTAATTGCCTTTTTTTCCAGCAGGAGTTGTGTTCCATATTCCAATGGGTTGGTGAGCTGGCGTTCGAAATCGTAGATAGGTTCTACATAATGGTGCTGAATTCCCCCTTCCAGACTACCAAAGATCAGGCTTAGATCATTCTTCTGGTATTTGATGCTGAACAAAGGTTTGACCAGGGAGACACCGCCATTTCCAAAATCTTTACGGTAAAATACACCCCCGGTTAAGGCGAGGTTGGGATGGGCATAATAGACCAGCTGGGGCTGAAACTGTGCCCCGTATATGGTATAACCATCATGAAAATTATTGGTGTATTCGTAATTTCTTACAAAGTTGAGGTTGTAAAAATCAAAATGAAGTTCCCCTGTTAAACTGCTGTCTGGACGGATGCGGTTTTCTAAAGCAGCATTATTAAACTGACACAAAGAGGCTTTCCCTAAGAACAGCAGGAAAACCAGCACTAAACATTTCCTCATACACTATTCGCCTTTTCTTTTCCTGTATCCTTTATACCATTTAACAGCCATCATGATCACCATAGAAAAAGCAATGAGCCCAACCAATCCATAGGCCCAGTCTACTGCACTTTTGAGTACGACAGTAAATACAATGGCTACCAGGAAGATGGTAGCGACTTCATTCCAGAGCCGGAGTCTGAACGAACTTAATTTAAAGATACCTGCTTTCATTTGTTTCATAATGCGCTGACAAATGAAATGATAAATCAATAACCCGGCCACGAATGCCAGTTTTACATGAAGCCAGGGTGCCAAAAGGTACCCTGGCCTTAAAAAGATCATCGTAGCACCCGCCAGCACAGTTAAAATCATAGCGGGTGTCGTGATAATATACCACAGTTTATCTTCTATCTTCTCATACTCTTTTTGCAGGATGATCCGCTCGTTTTCCGGGCGGTCATTAGCTTCTGTGTGGTAAATGAACAAGCGGACTCCATAAAACAGACCAGCCATCCAGCTTACCACAAAGATGATATGAACAGCGAGTATGTAAGAATAGGCCATAATGAATTAGTATTTAAAATCCTTAATAACTTCAATCGCGTATTTCACATGGTCAAACGGAATATCCGGCATAATACCATGTCCCAGATTAAAGATAAATCCATTCTCTCCACGCATACGCTCAAACAACTGAAGGATATGTTTTTTGATCACCGGTTTGTCTGCATATAGAATATGCGGATCAAGATTTCCCTGTACAGCAATGCCTGCAGGCAGGCTTTTTTTAATGTTCAACAGATCTGCATTCCAGTCAACAGAAATTACATCTGGCTTGGCCTGCGCCATGATTGGTGCAAATACAGAACTTCCTTTACAGAAGGAAATCACAGGGATGTCTTTTCTGTCCAGGTTGGCAATGATTTCCTGGATATAACGGTGAGAAAATTCCTGATAATCGTTCCAGGACAGGGCTTGTGCCCAGCTGTCGAAGATCTGGATGGCATTTACTCCAGCTGCGATTTGAAGGTTCAGATAATCGGCTGTCACTTTTGCAATTTTAGCCAGTAGTTTATGGGCTACTTCAGGCTGATTGTGCAGCATGAGTTTGGTGGTCTTAAAATCTTTGGATGAACCGCCTTCAACCAGATAGCTCATCACTGTAAATGGTGCACCTGCAAAGCCAATTAATGGAATGCTGCCGTTTAAGCGCTGCTGGATCACTTTAATCGCGTCGGCTACATATTGCAAACGGTCAAGTACATCTACTTCCAATGCATCTACATCGGCCAGTGTCCGTACCGGGTTGGCAAATTTAGGGCCTACGCCCTGGGTAAAGCTCAGGTCTCCGCCCATAGCCTCACCTGTAACCAGGATATCGGAAAAAAGAATGGCGGCATCAATTCCCAGTAAATCGACTGGTAACATCGTTACATCAGCAGCAATTTCAGGGGTTTTGCACATCTCCAGGAAAGAATATTTGTTTTTGATTTCCCAGTATTGTGGCATAAAACGGCCTGCCTGGCGCATCATCCATACCGGCGGACGTTCTGTTTGCTTCGAAAATGCTGCATCTAAAAATAACGTGTTCATCTAAATTTTAATGGTTTTATAAGCTGTTCGCTTCTTTCTCTAATTTATTAATTATGTCCCTGGCTTTTGGTGTTGTAGCCAGTTCTTTTGCTTTCTCTATATAGGCCAGTATCCTTACTTTATCCTTCTTTCTTAATGCAAGATTGGCTAGGTGGATCATGACAAAGGCCTTATCTGTTTTACCGCCTAATGGAAACCTGCTGGCCAGCTGGAAATGATATTCTGCTTCCTCATATTCCTCACTTTGCAAGGCAATATTGGCCAGCATAAATTCATAATATCCTCTCCTGTTCTTAGCCAGACGCTCCGGATCCGGAACTTCTGCCAAAGCTTCTACTGTTGCTTCGTAGTCCTTCCGCTTAAAATGCTTGGAAGCCAATAAAACAGAACTCTGTTTAAAGTGGCTCCAAATGAGGATAACAAGCAAAAGACCGCCAAAAGCGGCCAGTTGATATTGTTGGTATATCAGGCATGCAATGGCAGCGATGGCAAAAATTACCATCAGGCCATACCTGGTCTTTGCGTTAAACATTAACTGTGTATATCCGTAAATTTATAGCCTACACCTCTGATGGAATGAAAGTATACCGGATTTTTTTGATCTGGTTCAAAATACTTACGGAAAGTTAAAATGAAGTTATCAATCGTCCTTGTAGACGGATACACATCATAATTCCAAACGGTTTCCAGGATCTGCTCTCTTGAAACGGCTTCGTTCTTACGCTCAATAAGCAATTTAAGCAGCATGGTTTCTTTCTTGGTCAGCGGAACAACAACACCATCATCCTGTTTCAATTCAAAAGAGTTGAAATAGATGGTTTTATCGCCGATTTTATAAGAATTCAATTCTTTCAGATCATCTGCTTTCATACTGCGTTTAACCAGGATACCTACACGAAGGATCAGTTCCTCCAGGTTAAATGGTTTCACCAGGTAATCGTCAGCACCTTTTTTCAAGCCCATAACCCTGTCTTCGCTGGTATTTTTAGCAGTTAAGAAAAGAATTGGAACTTCGGTATTTTCCAGACGAATGGTTTCACAAACCTGGAAGCCGTCCATTTCGGGCAGCATCACATCCAGGATGATGAGGTTAAAACGTTCTTCCTTGAATATTTTAAGGGCGGTTTTGCCATCTTTAACGGCATGTACTTTATAACCTTCTAATTCAAGATTTAATTTTATGGCATCTAATAAGTGGTCTTCATCTTCGACCAGTAATATTCTTAATTTCTGTGGCATAATGATCAACTAAATGTTACTTCAAAAATAGTACCCTGCGGTACGTTATCTTTAACGCTGATATCGGCGTCGTGGTTTTGTAATACTTCTTTAACAATAAACAGGCCTAAACCTGTTCCTTTTGCTTTCCGCACACTTTCATCACCCACACGATAGAATTTATCGAAAATAAGCATCTTTTCGTCATCCGGTATACCTGGTCCTTTATCCGAAACTGCCAAAAAGGCATGTCCGTTTTGCTGGGCAAGTTCTACACTTACTTCTGCACATGGACCTGAATACTTAACAGCGTTCTCTACCAGGTTAGTGACCACAGAAGAAAGAGCAAATGCGTCTCCGCTAATTTTGATTCCGGGTTGTATTTTAGATTTAATGACCTGCTCACAACCGCAGGTATGGATCTGCAAACGATCTGTAATTTTAGTGACCAGTTCAGAAAAATCAAACTCCTCTTTAGGAAAGGAATAAGACCGGTTCTCAATTTTAGTAGCCAGCAGCATATTTTCCACCAGGTCATCCAGACGCTCAATATCTTTCAGGGAATTGGACAGTAAAGAGGTTTGGCGTGCTTTATCCAGGTCTCTCTTAATGATGGTCTGAATAGATAACTTAATGGCAGCCAGAGGAGATTTTAATTCATGGGTAACCGACAACAGGAAATTGGTTTGCTGTTCGTGCAGGCGGTCTTCTTTTTTGATGGACTGGTGCAGAAAATAAGCACCTATGCACAACAAAAACAAAAATACAGAGCCCTCACCCATGATCATCGCCATTCTGGATGGCTGTAGTTTAACCACCAGTGTCCCCCAGGAAATGAGTTGCACCAGGCTATACAGCAACAGGAAATAAAATATGACGATCGACTTCTTCATCTGTTCTGATTACTAATCTAATGTACCAAATATTACTTGTTTCTGAAAACGATATCGAGAGCTTCGAATATGGCTCTCTTTGCCTTTTCCAGTTCAATTTTTGTATGTGCGGCAGAAACGAAACCGACTTCATAACCGGAAGGACCAAAATAGATCCCACGGTTTAACAGTTCTCTGTGCATCAGCTTGAATTTCTCCATGCTTGCCGGATCAATATCTTCGGCGGTTTGGATTTTGTCTTTATCGGTAAAGGCCATCCAGAAAATAGAACCTACATGGAAAACTTTCAGTTTATAGTTTCTTGCTGTGGCAAACCTCTGAATGCTTTCTGCAAATTCACCTGCTTTGCTATTGAGTTCTTTATAAAAGCCTGATCTTAACAATTCGGTCAGCTGTGCAATTCCTGCCGCCATAGCTACCGGATTACCAGATAAAGTACCGGCCTGGTATACACCTCCATCGGGAGAGATATGGCTCATGATCTCTGCCGAGGCGCCATACATTCCAACAGGCAAACCTCCGCCAATGATCTTACCGTAAGTAACAATATCAGGTTTTACCCCATAATGAGAGGCAGCACCTTCAAAACCCAATCTGAAGCCGGTAATGACCTCATCAAAAATGAGCAGGGACTTATTGTCTTTACAGATCTGCTGCAAAAATTCTACATAATCTGGATCCTGGATCAGTAAACCGTTATTTGCGGGAATCCCCTCTATAATCACGGCTGCAATCTGGTCTTTGAACTGTTCAAAAGCTTTTTCTAGCGCTTCTTTATCATTCAGGCCAATAACAATGGTTTCTTCTGCAAAAGATTTTGGAACTCCTGCAGAGGAAGTTTCTCCAAAGGTAACCAGACCTGAACCGGCTTTAACCAATAATGAATCGGAGTGTCCGTGATAACAACCTTCAAATTTAAGGATCTTATCGCGACCAGTATAACCTCTGGCCAGTCTGATGGCAGACATTACAGCCTCTGTACCAGAACTGGTAAAACGAATCTTCTCTACGTGTTTGTTATTTTTCACGATCAGTTCTGCCAGTTCGTTCTCCAGCGCTGTTGGTGCGCCAAAGCTCATTCCGTTCTGCATCACCTCCGTTACTTTTTCTCTTACTTTTGGATGGTTGTGCCCAAGAATCAAAGGCCCCCAGCTTCCGCAGAAATCAATAAACTGGTTTCCATCGGCGTCCCATACAAAACAACCATCGCCTTTTTGTATAAATAAAGGTGTCCCGTAAACAGACTTAAAAGCCCTTACCGGTGAGTTTACGCCACCAGGAAAGAATGTTTTGGCTTTTTCATACAATTCTGCAGACTTTTCCCTTGAAATATCTGGTTTGCTTCCGGTGTTTACAGGCATATCGCCCTCATTTCCGGAGAACATTTTTTTTAAAGACTCTAACATATTACAACCAATTCTTTTCTACAATATCTCTAATATGGTATGTGGTAATAATGCTTGCTCCTGCTCTGGCAAAGGCATGCATGGTTTCCATTACTACTTTTTGTTCATCAATCCATCCTCGCTCTGCAGCAGCTTTCACCATTGAATATTCTCCGGATACGTTATAGCAGGCAATTGGAAGATCGGTATGCTGTTTCAGATTCTGCATCACATCCAGGTAAGCCAGTGCAGGTTTCACCATCAGGACATCTGCTCCTTCACTTTCATCTAATAAGGCTTCCCTCAGGGCTTCATTTCCATTTCTGAAATCCATTTGATACGCTTTTCTGTCCCCTTTACTTGGAGCACAGTCTGCGGCCTCTCTGAAAGGTCCGTAATAGGCGGAGGCAAATTTTGTTGCATGCGACATGATCGCCGTATTGACAAAACCGGCACCGTCCAGTACACTTCTCATCGCACCTATTCTACCATCCATCATATCTGAGGGGGCCAGCATATCTGCTCCTGCTTCCGCATGAGTAAGGCCCATTTTTGCAATCACTTCTACGGTCGCATCATTTTGAACATAATCGTCCTTTAAGATACCACAGTGTCCGTGCGTAGTGTAGGAGCAAACACAAACATCGGTAACCACATATAGGTCGTCGCCAAAGTTCTTTTTTAATTCTCTTACTGCAACTGGTACTAAAGAATGGTCATGGTAAGCAGAATGTGCATCTTCGCTTTTCTCATCTCCCACTCCAAACAGCATAATTTTATTTACACCCAGTTTTAATCCTTTTTCAACATCTTTAATTAAGGTGTCTGTAGAGTAATGATTAATTCCTGGCATGGCATCTAAAGCATGGACCACGCCATTTCCCGGTACAATAAAATACGGGTAAATGAACATGTCTTTAGACAGCCTTGTTTCGGCGATCATTTCTCTGACAATTGGATTTTTTCTTAACCTTCTTGGGCGGTGTAACATATCAACCTCTCTTTTTTATGATTTAATGTCTATTCCAAAGACAGCTTCTGCCAAACCAATTTCGTCAGGAGAATAGGGTAAAAGGTATTTTACACCCATTTCATCAAATTTCTTCCCTGTAGAATTGCCAATGGCAATGACCTGCTGTCCGGGGTCTAGTAAATTATCTGCAAAATATGCATCTACATTAGAAGGGCTGGTAAAGATGAGTACGTCGGCATAGGTCTGGTCTATATCGTCCACAATTGCGGTCTCATAGATGGGAAGATCTACGACTTTAGTGCTCTCTTTCAAAGCTTTTTGTATGCTCAGCAGGGAATCCTGTGCCCGGGGGAACATTACGGTTTCATTTTCTACAAGAGCCGCAAAGCCTTCTGCAACCTCATCAATATCACCACCTTCACCTACATAATCGGCCAGATGACCGGCTCTTCTTAAGGCATCTTCAGATCCCCGGCCTACAACACCAAACTTTGTCTTTTTAGATAAAGTAGGTTTCAGGTTAAAGAAATACTCTACACAGTTCCTGCTGCTGAAGAAGATCCAGTCTATATTTTTCAGATAGAATGGGTCCAGTACATGTACAATCGGAAAAGTGCGGATCAATGATCTGCCTTCAATTTCAATATGGTGTTTTTCTAATGCTCTTCTAAAATAACTGTGCTCTCCGATTTCCCTTGATATAAAGACCTTGGATGGCAGTTTACGTTCGCTGGTGTATTTTTCAACGATCTTTTCTGCCAGGCCATCTAAATGATCTACCCGGTAAAACAGGCGGTCAGGAAAATCTTCATCGCTTTCTGCTTTCGACGTCCATACTTCGAACTGGCCGTTCTCTTTTTTACAGTAACAGCCTAGCGGCATATGGCAGCCCCCCTCAAATAAATTGAGTACCTTACGCTCTACTGCAATTTCTTCGGCGGTAGCCGCATGGTTGAGCTGTTGAAGCAACTGGAACAGCTCGGTATCATTTTCCCGGATCTGTATACCTAAAGCACCTTGTGCAGGTGAAGGCACCAGTTCTGTGGTATCCAGAACTTCTACGTGAAATTCGCTCAGGTCTATTCCAAGACGGTTCACTCCGGCCTTTGCAAGCAGGATCGCGTCATAGTCCTCATCTCTTAATTTTCCAATGCGGGTAGGAACATTTCCACGCAGGTCTTCGATATTCAGATCCGGACGAAGGGCAAGCAATTGTGCTTTCCTTCGGTTAGAGGAGGTTCCCACCATAGCCCCTGTTTTTAAAGAAAGTTTCTGGGTGATGTCCACGCAATCCTTTAGAATCAGCAAAAGCTCCGAAGGATCTTCTCTTTCCGGAACTGCAGCTATAATTAAACCTGCCGGATGATTGGTTGGTAAATCTTTGTGAGAGTGTACAGCAATATCTATGGTACCGCCGAGCAATTCCTCTTCCAGTTCCTTGGTAAAGAATCCTTTTCCTTCGAGTTTATCGAGTCTGAGGTTCAGGATCTTGTCACCCTGAGTTTTGATAATTTTCAATTCGGCCTCTGCGCCAATTTCTGCAAGCTTATCCTTTATAAAGTTGGCTTGCCATAAAGCCAGGTCGCTGCCCCGTGTGCCTATAATGAGTTTTTTCACTTAAACTATACAATTTTTTGCTGACTAATATAGCTAGAATTAGCTGTTATTCACCAATATTTCTTTTGCAAGAACCATAGGAACGCTGATGCATTTCTTTTCCATATAGTTCATTACCCTTTCCAGTACCAATCTTGAATTTTCATCCAGACCGCTGATTTCATCTGCAAAAACTGCTGTCATTGCAGTATGTTTGATTTCTTTGATCTTCTGAGGAACGCCGCTCATTGCAATTTCAATCTTACGCTGACGAAGGACCAGTTCAAACTCTTTGATATTTTGCTCTATGATGTGCTCTGCATTGATCAGTTCCTTGTAACGTTCCTGGATGTTCTTGCGGGCAGTTTCTTTTAAAGATTCTACTTCGATATAATGGACAGGGAATTTCTTAAGGATCTCCGGGGCTGTATCGTTTGGAATAGCCAAATCAACAATCACTTTCTTACTGGTATCCCCATTGAGGAGTTTGGCGTAAATTTCTTCAGTGATTACCGGCTCTGTTGCTCCGGTACAGGTAATAATGACATCAAAGCCTCCTTCAAAGTTTTGGAGTTCTGAAAGCGGGTAAGCTTTGCCCTTTAATTCACGGGCCAGATATTCTGCATTCTCTACGGTTCTGTTGAATACGGAGAAATTAGAATACTTATGTTTTTTAAGATATTGGGCAATATTCTTGTTGGTTTCTCCTGCACCAATGATAAGCAAACGGGAGTTGGCACACATTTTCAGATCGCGGAGTTTACGGTAAGCCAGTGAAACCACGGAAACCGGGTTTTTAGAGATATTGGTATGGGTGTATACTTCTTTAGCTGTTTTCACCACATGATCCATTACGGTCCGCATATAATCACCAGTAAAGCCACCCAGGCGGCAAGCTTCATAAGCCTTGCGCACTTGTGCCAGGATCTCTTTTTCGCCAACGACCAGACTCTCCAGGGAGCAGGAAGTACGAAGTAAATGGTTAAAAGCTTCAACCTGTTCATAAACGGAAACATTTTCTATAAAACGTTCCATATATTGTTCAGGGAGGCCCATGTCCAGTTCTGTAAGAAAACGGAGGGTGAAGTCTTTATCAACCAGGTTTTTGGAAGTAAATACAAACTCAACACGGTTACAAGTACCGATATAAAATATCTCCTTGATATTCAGCTTCTCCTGAATGTTTTTTAGCCTGCTGTCGAGTGTTTGCTCACAAATCACTAATTTCCCTAAAGATTTCAGGTCAATCTGTTTATGTGTAAAAGCAATGATCTTTAAATATTCCAATGTGAGGTTGAGTATTTTTTTCGCTCAACAAAAGTAACAACACCATGCGCAGTGTCTGTCATTATGCTGTAATTAAGACTAATTTAGAAAGATTATAAATTGATAAAATAGACTAAACATTCCAAACTTTAATTTTGTTATATCTGGTAAGCACCATATCAATAGACACTTATGATACAGAAACTGCAATTTATATTAAGCGGATCACACGGAAAACCCATTCTTGGCGACAGTACTTTCGACGATAAAAACACGAATCATGAGGTGATCCTGTTCATTCACGGATTTAAAGGATTTAAAGATTGGGGCGCACATAACCTTGTGGCTGAGCACTTTGCGAACCATGGCTATAACTATATAAAGTTTAACCTCTCTCATGGAGGAACAACTCCACAAAACCCGGATGAGGTTACTGATCTTGAAGCTTTTGCCTCCAATACCATCAGCAAAGAACTCGCTGATGTGAATATCGTTATTAATCATCTCTCTTCTACGCATGCTTTTTCAAAGATCAATCTCATTGGCCATAGCCGGGGCGGCGCTTTGGCGATATTAAAGGCCGCAGAAGATCCAAGAATTCACAAACTCATTACCTGGAGTGCGATAGGTGATTTCAGCAGCCTCTGGAAGCCCGAACAAGAAGCAGAATGGAAAAAAAACGGCCAGATCCATGTCATCAACGCCCGCACCAAAGAAAAAATGCCTCTGAATATATCTTTACTGGAGGATTTTAAGGCACATAAAGCGGCTTATAACGTGATCGATGCCGCGAAAAGAGTGAAAATCCCCTGGCTGATTCTTCACGGGGATGAAGATATTAACGTTCCTTTCAGTGTGGCACAGCATCTTGCTCAAGCACAGCCTAATGCAAAACTGCAAAAGATAGAAGGTGCCAACCACGTTTACGGCGCTTCACATCCTTATAAGGAAAAAATAAAACCTCCACATCTGAAGGAGCTTTGTAAAAAGACGCTGGATTTCTTAAAATAGTTTATCCTCCGATTTTGGAAAGGACATCATTGCGAGTTTTCTTTCTCTTTCTTTTTTCAGAAAACGGTATAAAACTACACCAATAATCAGGGTAATGATTCCCTGTATCAACACCGTATCCGGTGTTCCGATCCACTGTGAAATAGTCCCTACCAATAACCCTCCTAAAGGCTGCATTCCAAAAAAAGCCATCGCATAAAAGCTGATTACCCTGCCTCTCATTGCAGGATCCACCGTTGTTTGAATGAGTGTATTACTAATGGTAATTTGAGACATCATCCCAAATCCAACTACTGCAGAGAAGAGAAGCGCCAACGGATAATTTGTAGCATGGGAGAATAAAACAAGCCCAACACCAAAGATCACTGTGTTTCTGGCCAGGATTTTCCTCAGATTTCTGCCCGGTTTAAGGGAAGCCAGATAGATCGCCCCGCAAAACGCACCAAGGCCAATGACACTGTCAATAATACCAAAAGTGGAAGCTGTTCCTTTAAAAATATCTTTTGCATAGACCGGGATTAAAGTAGAATACGGCAAAACCAAAAGACTGATCAAGGCAAGCATAAGAAGTACCAAAGCAATAGAAGGTGTTTGTTTGATATATAAAAAACCTTCTTTCAGATCACCAAATACGTTTTTATGATGCGGTTTTGGAATGTATTTGGGCAATTTCATCATTAACAATGATCCGATTACCGCAATAAAACTCAGTGCATTCAGACCAAAACAAATGTCATCACCAAATTTTTCCAGTGCCAACCCTGCTATTCCCGGACCGATCAGCCTGGAAAGATTCACCATGGAAGAATTCAAGGCCAGAGCATTGGGCAAATCTGCTTTATCATCGACCATTTCATAGACCAGCGATTGTCTGGCCGGTACATCAAAAGCATTGATCAGCCCAAGTAAAGCACTTAAAGCAATAATTTCCCACACAGAATAATGTCTGAAAAAAATGAGCAATGTGAGCAGGACAGCCTGGATCATAGAGGCAACCTGTGTAACCAGCAAAACCTTGTAGCGGTTATACCGGTCTGAAACTACACCACCCAGAAAGGAGAAAATAAAGGAAGGGAAAAGACTTGCAAAAAGCGTAAGCCCAAGCATAAATTTAGAATGGGTTTCTGAATAAATTACCCAGCTGACAGCTGTTTTCTGCATCCAGGTGCCAATCAGGGAAATAGATTGGCCACTAAAATACAAGCGGTAATTCCGGCTCTTAAAAGCGCTAAATGTACTAATATCCATCATACTGCTTCCAATTCTTCAAAACCCAGAGGAGTGGATACATCTTAGTCTCCTAATTCTTTTTCTATCCAGTTGCCATCTTCTTTAATCAGTTCAATCAGGTCGTCTAATGCATAATTTGCATGTACGTTCTTTTTAACAACTTCTTTACCCCGGTACAAGGTAATTTTATCCGGGCCTGTTCCAACATAGCCGTAGTCAGCATCTGCCATCTCACCCGGCCCATTAACAATACAGCCCATAATCCCGATTTTAATCCCTTTCAAATGGTCTGTTCTGGAACGAATCAGCTGCGTGGTTTCCTGCAAATCAAATAGTGTTCTACCGCAGCTCGGGCAGGATATATACTCTGTTTTAGAGATACGGGTACGCGTAGCCTGCAAAATCCCAAAACTGGTGGCATTGAGCAGGGTAAGATCTATAGTACTGGCTTCTATCCAGACTCCATCACCAAATCCATCGGTTAGTAATGCACCAAGATCGGTAGCTGCATACAACATCAGATCATCTGCGGTGATGTCCTTATAAACGCGTTTGATAATAACCGGCAATGTGATTCCAGCGTTTAACAAAGCCGTAAAGAACAGGCGTTGTTCAGCCATTCCATTCGTCGCAGAGGTTTCCAATACCAGAATACTAGTTACCGGATCCAAAGCCTTTAACTCCAATATGCTGAAGTCTGAGGCATCTACACGCACCAGGTTTAAAAAAGAATCCTTAAGATCATTAGCGATATAATCTTTTATGGAGAAGATCGGATGACAATTGGTTTTATCTTTTAATCCAAGCCAGGTCTGGTAGTTATATACCTGTTTCAAATTGCCAGGGAAAGAAAAAGAAGGTAAGGCATCTCCCAGATAAACCAGGTCACAGGCCTGATCGGCCATATTGTATTTATCCAGTCCTGCACTATACTTATAACCCGCAACCTGCAGGAAAAATGGATCTTTTAAATTTTGTTCAGAAACATCCAGCATCACAACCGGATGAAAATGGCCGCCTATATGCTGAACCGGAATGGTATGCCTCCTGTTGTATTCGAAAGGGTTATAAGGAAGAGGTTTCACTTCAATCCTCTCTTTTTCCTCTTCCCTGCCGGAAAGCAACAAAGCACGTTTTTCGTACCTTAAAGCCAAGGCTTTGGCCACTGGTGCTTCAAATTCAGGATCCTCTGTTAAAGATACCCGAATGGTATCGCCCAAGCCATCCTCCAGCAATGTTCCAATCCCAACAGCAGATTTGATCCTTCCGTCCTCGCCATCACCGGCTTCTGTTACCCCAAGGTGCAGTGGATAGTTCATTCCTTCCTTCACCATGGTTTCCACCAATAAACGATAGGCCTGCACCATAACCTGAGTGTTGCTGGCCTTCATAGAAATTACGAGATTGTAATAGTTAAGGTCCTCACACATGCGGATAAACTCCATAGCTGACTCCACCATTCCTCTCGGTGTATCGCCATAATGACTCATGATCCGGTCTGACAGGGAGCCATGGTTGGTACCAATCCGCATCGCCGTTCCATATTCTTTACATATCTTAACTAGTGGTGTAAATTTCTTATAAATACGCTCCAACTCGGCCTGATAGGCTTGTTGTGTATATTCTATATTTTCAAAGCGCTTTTTATCCGCATAATTACCTGGGTTTACCCTCACCTTTTCTACAATCCGTGCTGCTGCTTCCGCAGCATTTGGTGTAAAATGAATATCGGCAACAAGAGGTACAGTATAGCCACGCATCCGGAGTTCTTTTTTGATATTGGCCAGGTTTTCGGCCTCTTTCATACTTGGGGCTGTTATGCGGACATATTCACAGCCTGAATGTACCATTCTAATGGTTTGCTCTACGGTACCAAGGGTATCCATCGTATCAGTTGTTGTCATGGACTGGATCCTTATTGGATTCAACCCGCCCATTGGGATATCCCCGATCTGAACTTCCCGGGTCAAAAACCTGGAATACTGAGTTAAACTGTTGCAATAACCGCCCTTTAATTCCTTTTGAATAGATACTTCTTCCATGACTTGTATTTCTGATGCAAAGATAAAGATTATATCAATCGATCTTTAATAACTAAGGTATTTGCCGCGATATCATGCCAGCATTGTTGCTTTCTGTTGAGAAAACTGTACAGATAACCGAAGAACAAAGGGATAACAGACAATATTTTAGAGAGGTTTCTGATAAAAGAAACGCCTAGCGATATCCTGTTACCCAGCTGATCGGTCACCCTGATGTTCAGCAAACGCTTCCCGAGGGTTGCCTGCCTTGACGATGCCTCAGCAATACTGCCATAAAAAAATTTCGCCAGAGGAATTGCTGGCAAAAAAGACAAAAACAGAGTTATTCTTTCTGTCTGACCTGTAACAAAGATAAAACAGATCAGGATCAGAGAAATATAGAACAAAGTGATAAAGAAGTAGTCTATAACCGAGGCCAGCAAACGCTGGTCAAATGAAGCAAAATATTGTGGTGCGGTTTGCTGAAAAGTAAAACCAAGAAGCTCACGCAGTTCAGGGAACTCGTGAGCTTCTTTATAATCATCCATTCCTGGCTTTTTCACAAAAGTACCCGGAACTATATTTAATTCGGCAAGCTGGTTTAGTTCATACGGACCTTTTGGCTTACCATTGATGACAACGGTATACATTAATATCTTTTAACCTCAAAGCTACTCAAACCTCCATCCAGGGCGATAAAGATCTTCTTTGCTGCACTGGCATAATTTGAGGTTTCGTATGTACTTCCATTTATTTTAATGAAGCCCGGAAAATCTTTAGAGGACAATCCAGTTTTTGCTGTAATCCGGCAGCCAGAACTTGTTGGTATATTAATGTTCACATCTGCGACCCCCGTTTTAACCACCACATCTGTTATAGGCAGCAAATCACCTACTTTCACCTTTAGAGCTGCAGCTCCTCCATCAAATCTAAAACTCCTTATTTTATAATCAGCAAGATCAAAATCAACCTCACCCGCACCCATGCTTACATTCATTTCCCATTCCGGTTGCTTGTTCAATTTAAAATCGACATCATTGCCCCCATCATTGATAGACCATTTGCCTTTTTTGTCCTGCGATTTAAAAGTGAGCACCTGTGTGCTGTCGTTTGTTTCCTTTTTCAGGGAGAAGTTACCTCGTCTATCTTTAACAGATGCCTGTATTAAGCTATCTGTACTACCGTTCAGGTTAAAAGTAGTTCCACCTCCTGATATATTCAGGATTACTTTCTTACTGTTCTCCACAGTATAGGGTTCGCTAAAATTCTGGCCTTGCTCATTAGAGGTACTGTCCTGATCATCATCATCATCCAGATTCAGATCTGTTTTCAGGTTATCTCCTATCCAGTTGTTTTTTGGAGGCTGCTGTCCTTTATAAAACAGGAACCCAAGCATAACCACCAGTACTCCAATAGATATGGCACCGCCAAGTTGTGACTTTTGCCTGTTGAAAAGGATGTTAACCCCTGCAATGATCAGGAACACGGGCCAGAATCCCCATACATTCCTCCAGTAAAAACTAATTACGTTAAAATTTTCGAGTAGGAGCACTCCGCCAATAAAAAGCAATATAATACCCCACATTATTCTATCTAGCTTCATCTTCTTCTGTTTATGTATTTAATATCAGAAACGAATGCCTATACGGTTGGATCCGGCTCGTCTTTTTGCTCAAAGTGCACATTTGGTTTAGTTTGTTCTGCAGGAGGAGGCGTCTGTGCCTGACGGCTCTTCCAATCTTCCCAGGCATTTTTCCTTTTCGATTTAGCGATAAAGCTAATTCCAATCGCTACAAATACCAAGGGCCACAGTTTACCCAACCTGAACCAATAAGGTATAATATCAAACTCATTCATCAAAAAGTAAACCCCTATAACGAGCAGAAACAAACCACCTACAGTACGTCCTGTGTCGCTGCTTTTATTGGCTATTTTATAATCAGGTTGTTGACTGGCTTTAAATTTTCCCTCCTCAAAAGTTGAGGAGCTCCAGTTTGGTGCATTACCTGTTGTATTTGCTAATGGCGGTTCCTGCTCAGTTACATTTGTTTTGGTAAATGGCGAGCTTTGCTGATCAGCAAAAAAATCGTTAAATCTTGAAAAACGGGCTGCAGGATTGTTATTTGCAGGCACTACAATCCACATCACCAGGTACACGAGCACCCCTGTTCCGACTAAAAAAATAGTCGACAACACGAACAGTAACCTGATGATGGTAACATCAACTTCCATATATTCTGCTATTCCGGACGAAACTCCCGCAATAACCTTGTCGTGCTCGTTTCTAAATAATCTCTTGTCCATAACAATATCCTCCTTTACAATTTTATTTCTTTAGGCGTTAGAATTACTTCATCAACATTCACACCAGTACTTAAATTTAAAATGGTATGCAAAGTATCTGCAATATCTTCAGGCTGTACAAATGCTTCTTTTGGTAAACTTGTTCCTTCCCAGGAAGCAGTTAATGTAGAGCCTGGTAAAAAAGCCGTTACTTTAACGTTGTATTGAGCTAACTCCTGCCGTAATACATTATTAAGACTGAGCATTGCTGATTTAGTTACACAATAACTCCCTGCATTTTCAACTACTTGTTTACTGGCAATAGAACAGATGTTGAAAATATGCCCTGATTGCCTTCTAACCATTATTTTACCAAAGAATTTAGAAAAATAATAGGCAGCGTTCAGATTTAAAAGCAACTGCTTTTCAAAAACCTCATCTTCTTCATCCATTAAAGACGCCGGTAAAAATGTGCCTACATTGTTCACCAGCACATCTATATCTCCCAGTTCAATGACGGTAAATTCACAGAATTTTTTGATCTCCTCTTTGTTGCTGCAATCTGTTGCCATTCCAACAGCTCTAACTCCAAGCAATTCAAGCTCTTTCACAAAGGAACAAAGTTCCTGTTCGTTTCTTGAGCAAACAGAGACGTTATAACCACTTTCTGCCAGTTTTAGGGCAATAGCACGGCCAATTCCTTTTGTAGCTCCAGTTACAACTGCATTCATTGTTTAAACATCTTTTTTATTAAAACGCAATAATACACAAAAGAGGAATAGCTTACTCCATGAAAAATCAGGCAATTTGCCGTTTTACTGAAACCGCTTTCCATAAAAAGTTAAGCGGATAACCAACATCAATTTTTTTATACACCTGGAATCCAAATTTTTTATAAAAGTCCACATTCCGGTCAACAGAGGTTCGAAGGTAAATTGCTCTTCCTTTTTCCTGGCTATATTCCAACAAATCCTTTAGCAATGCTGTACCCGCTCCCAAAAATTGATTTTCTGGTTTTACACCCAATAACCACAGATACATGGGAGGTTGATCGGCAGTGTGTGGTAAAATGGAATCCAGTAACTTTTGACGGGTCAAAACCTTATTTACATTAGAGACTCCAATTCCTCCCAGTACCAGTTTCAATTCCCAAAAGCGGGTCTTTATGGTGTTCCTTTTCTGATCAGGAAACAACACCAGTGCACATGCTTTTTTATCTTCGGAGAGAAAAATATCACCATATACACTGCAAATATTATAGGCATAATTCATTAATGTATAGATGTTTTCCCAATAGTTCCCACGGGACTTGACCACGTCCTTAACACTTAAGTTCTCTTCAAAGGCATAAGTTAAAAGATCCAGAATAAGATCTTTGTCTTTGGGACATGCTTTAATCATGATATGTAATATAGAGTCATTAATCAGTTATTTGATCAGCCAAACCAGTACCAAAAACATGCCAAAGACGAATTTCAACTCTTTCATTTGAAATTTGACCAATATAAAGCCAGCACAATAATGACATTTTTCATGGCCAGATACGAAGGTGCAGATCCCGTTTTGCTATAACCTCAAACAGAGTTTTTGATAAATAATAGAAACCCACAACATTTTTTATTGTTTCTTTGTATTAATATTGTATTTACAATCCGCTTAATCTTCTATAAATGAATTTCACAAACTTTGGCAAGTATATCCTCCTGTTAAAGGCCGTATTTAGAAAACCTGAGAAGACAAAGATCTATATGAAAGCTGTTTTTCAGCAAATGGACTTTATCGGAGTTGGTTCTCTGGGTCTGATCAGTATCATTGCAACCTTTATCGGAGCTGTAATGACACTTCAGATTGCTTTCCAGCTGGTGAGCGATTTTATTCCAAAAACCGTGATTGGTTCTGTAACCCGGGATTCCAGTATTCTGGAATTAAGCCCAACCATCAGCGCCATTGTTCTGGCCGGCAAAATCGGATCGGCTATTTCTTCAGAAATCGGGACTATGCGGGTTACTGAACAGATTGATGCACTGGAAATTATGGGAATAAATTCCCCGGGATACCTCATCTTACCTAAGATCCTTGCAGGCATCACCATGGTGCCTTTGCTGGTCATCTTCGCCATGGTACTGAGCATTACTGGTGGTTATATTGGCGGCACATTATCCGGAGCGGTATCTCCTTCTGAGTATATTCAGGGAATCACTACTGATTTTAATCCTTATACCATTACAGTTTCTCTGGTTAAGGCATTTGTATTTGGTTTCATTATTACCTCAGTGCCTGCTTACGAAGGTTTTTATGTAAAAGGTGGCGCACTTGAGGTGGCACAGGCCAGTACAAGAGCTGTTGTAGTAAGCTGTATAGCGATATTAGCTTGTGATTATATTGTAACTCAACTTTTATTATGATCGAAATCAAGGACATTCACAAATCTTTCGGCGACAACCAAGTTTTAAAAGGTATTTCAGGGAAATTTGAAGCTGGGGTAACTAATCTGATCATAGGTGGCTCAGGCTCTGGTAAAACAACGCTTCTAAAATGCATGATCGGATTACATCATCCGGAAACGGGTTCCGTAGAATATGATGGAAGAGAATTTACTCAAATGAGTTTTGAAGAACGTATAGAAATCAGGAAAGAGATTGGCATGCTTTTCCAGGGTTCTGCACTTTTTGACTCCATGACAGTTGAGGAGAATATTATGTTTCCGCTGAATATGTTTACTGAACAACCAAGAAGTGAGAAACTGGACCGTGTTAATTTTTGTCTGGACAGGGTAAACCTGGAAGGAAAAAACAAACTGTTCCCTGCAGAACTTTCCGGAGGAATGAAAAAGCGTGTAGGTATTGCGAGGGCCATCGCCATGAACCCAAAATATTTGTTCTGCGACGAACCCAATTCAGGACTGGATCCAAAAACTTCTATTGTAATTGATGAGCTGATCAAGGAATTGACCGAAGAATACAATACAACAACGATTGTAGTTACACACGACATGAACTCCGTAATGGGGATTGGAGACTATATAATGTTCCTGCATGAAGGCAAAAAATTCTGGGAAGGTTCTAACAAAGAAATTGCCCATACCGATATCCAGGAACTCAATGATTTCGTTTTTGCCAGTCGGTTTATGAAAGCGGCAAAAGAGAAATTTTAAGATAATTTATTGACAAATACATTTATGATAAGCTTATTAACCCCCACACACTGGAAAGATTATGAGTTGATTGATTGTGGTGACTTTGAAAAGCTGGAACGCTTTGGTAACCTGATCTTGTGCAGACCCGAGCCCCAGGCTGTATGGAAAAAAACGCTTTCAGAGCAAGCCTGGAAGAAACAGACACACATTAGGTTTAAAGGCCGTACAGCTACTACGGGCGAGTGGATAAAAAGTGCACAGCAACTGCCTGAAAGATGGAATGTGGAATATAAAAATGATGATGTAACGATCAACCTCCGCTTAGGACTAACTTCCTTTAAGCATGTAGGGGTATTTCCAGAGCAGGCTGTGAACTGGGATTATATTTCCTCTTGTGTTAAAAAATTCAAAACACCTGTACCAAAAGTCCTTAACTTATTTGCCTATACCGGAGCGGCTTCTTTAATTGCCAAAGCTGCCGGAGCAGATACAACTCACGTTGACTCTATTAAACAAGTTGTCAACTGGGCAAATGAAAATCAGGAACTTTCTAAATTGAGTGATGTGCGCTGGGTTGTAGAAGATGCACTTAAATTTGTAAAAAGGGAATTAAAGCGGGGCAAAAAATACAATGGAATCATTCTTGATCCACCAGCTTTTGGTCATGGGCCAAACGGAGAAAAATGGAAACTGGAAGATCATATCCAGGAAATGATGCAGGATGTAGTACAGCTCCTGGATGAAAAAGAACATTTCCTGATCCTGAATACGTATTCTCTTGGCTTCTCTTCTGTTATTGTGGAAAACCTGATCAAAACTTCCTTTCCCCAGGTTAGAAATCTGGAAACAGGCGAACTGTATTTACAAGCTACTTCGGGTATTAAACTACCCCTGGGTGTATTCGGTAAATTCAACAGCTTTTAATTTGATCCTATACTCATAAATAAGGTGCCCAAACTGAACTTCGGGCACCTTACTCCTAACACATTTATATACACAGGTTAAATAACCAAATTAGATATACTTTGTTTTAAAAAATATACTCTGCTGAACTATGTAGATTTGAAATATCCAATATCAGCTATAAAACAGCTGGTATAAATCTTTAAATATCCGGAATTAGGAGAAGTCAGATGATTGTGTATTTTTGTAGCATGAAACTACCTTACCTAGCGGGAACATTCTTAATTGGAATACTAACGATTGGATTATTCGCCAATTGCAATTCAGATGCTAAAAAAGCAAACGGACAAACTAAAACAGCCTCTGCTGCCGGAGAGGACACCACAAAAATTCAGAAAGAAATAGAAAGGAAGCCTATTGATACGGCTAAATATAACGCTATACTGAAAGAACTGGCTAATGGCGATACGACAGGCAAATGGCCGGTAAAAAAACAACCTTATCCCCTGGCCGGAGCAATCTTGCCTTTTAAAAGGATTGTGGTTTATTATGGCAACCTGCATTCTAAAAAAATGGGTGCTCTCGGAGAATATGCTCCTAAAGAAATGTGGAGAAGACTTGACCAAGAAGTAAAGCACTGGGAAAAAGCAGATCCAACTACGCCTGTACAGCCTGGACTGCATTATATTGCTGCCGTAGCAAGCGGTACTCCAGGCAAAGACGGAAAGTATATTAACCGTATGGCTAATAAACAAATTGATTCTGTTTTAAGTATTGCCAGGATGCGTCCAAATACGATTGTATTTTTAGATCTTCAGGTCGCGCTAAGTAACATCAGAGCAGAATTGCCACATATTGAAAAATACCTGGAACTTCCTTTTGTACATTTGGGTATAGATCCGGAATTTTCGATGAAAGACGGATCTCTTCCGGGCAAAAAAATAGGCACTTATGATGCGGCAGATATCAATTATGTTTCTCAATACCTTGCCGATATTGTTAAAAAGCACAATCTCCCACCAAAAGTATTTACTGTTCACCGTTTTACTAAAAAAATGGTAACCAATTACCAAAACATAAAATTACGTCCTGAAGTTCAGATCGTGATGCATATGGATGGATGGGGCGAACCTGAGTTAAAAAAAGGAACTTACCGTCACTTCATCTTTTCTGAACCGGTGCAATTCACTGGCTTTAAATTGTTCTACAAGAATGATTTGAAAAAAGCACCAAACAAGATGATGACACCAGAGGAATTGTTAAAATTAAAACCTAAGCCGATTTATATTCAATACCAATAAATCATTTAGAACATAAAAAAACGTGCCTTTTAATCGAGGCACGTTTTTTTATGTTAAAGCTGATTGTAATCTCTGCCTAAAGAACAACTCACAATTAAACATTTTCTTGTTTAATTTAATTTTAATTACGAATTTGGTAATTCATGCAAGATTTTTCTCTTTATTTTCAGCTGGGCTGGCAGCATATTCTTGACTGGCGCGGATATGATCATATCCTATTTGTAATGGTTCTGTGTGGTACCTATAGTATTTCTGAATGGAAAAAAGTATTGATCCTTGTCACTGCTTTTACGGTTGGGCATAGCATTACATTAGCCCTGAGTGTGCTCAACTATATCCACATTAATACACCCCTGGTCGAATTTTTAATCCCGCTCACCATACTGATCACTTCAGCCTCCAATATCCTGAACAAAAAGCCCAAAAAGAATGGAGTTCAGTTTAAATACATTCTTGCTTTGTTCTTTGGATTAATCCATGGCATGGGATTTTCCAATTACCTGAAAACGATTCTGGGAAAAAGTTCCAGCATCGTAGCCGAATTATTTGCCTTCAATGTAGGCCTTGAGTTTGGTCAGGTCATCATAGTTGCAGGAACATTAATCGTTTCCTTTATATTGATCTGGGTCATAAAAATAAAGAAATGGGACTGGACATTCTTTCTATCCTCGGCCGTATTCGGGATCTCCTTTGTCATGGCGGCAGAACGCCTTCATGCCCTTCTATAATAACTTTTCATTAAGTTTTTATTCAGATATCCGCTAAGCTCAACATTTATCTACCTTTACAGTTCATAAATCATTTTTCAATGAATTTAAAGTTCGGATTATTTATCTGCCTTGCTGCTTCTGCATTTTTGAATAATGCCTCAGCACAGCTTCCCACCAACAACCCTTCTGCAGATAAAATACTGTTGCCTAACGGCTGGTCATTGACTCCGGCGGGAAGATCTCTTAAATTAGGTGATCTCCCCTTAAATATTCAACTGTCGCACTCCAAACAACTCCTTGCGGTAACCAACAATGGACAAGGAAAACAAAGCCTGCAACTAATCGATCCTACAACAGAACAGCTACTGGATGAGGTGAGCATTGGTAAATCGTGGTATGGCCTGAAGTTTAGCGACAATGATAAAATACTATATGTATCGGGAGGAAACGACAATATTATTCTGGCCTACCCTCTAAAAAATAATAAATTTGAAAAGCCGGATAGCCTTTCTCTGGGAAAAGCATGGCCTAAGAATAAAATCAGTCCCACAGGTATTGAAGTGGATGACTCAAAACATCTTTTATATACGGTAACCAAAGAAGATAATTCCCTTTATATCATTGATCTTTTGAGCAGGAAAGTCCAAAAAAAAATGGAGTTGGGTCACGAAGCCTACAGCTGCATTTTGTCTGCTGACAGATCAGCGTTATATATCTCCTTATGGGGTGGTGACGAGGTTGCTGTTTATGACACAAAAACCGGTACGCTGAGTGGAGAAATACCAACAGAAAGCCATCCAAACGAATTGCTGCTTAGCAAAAATGGAAAAAATTTGTTTGTAGCTAATGCAAACTCAAACTCCGTTACCATCATAGATCTTCGGACAAGAAAGTCCGTTGAATCTATTTCAGCGTCTTTATATCCAACAAAATTAACCGGTTCAACAACCAATGGCTTGGCTTTATCCCCAAATGGAAAGATATTATATATTGCCAATGCAGATAATAACTGTCTTGCGGTTTTTGACGTGAGTACGCCAGGAAAAAGCATAAGCAAAGGATTCATCCCAACCGGATGGTATCCAACGAGTTTAAAAATCTTAAAAAACAAGCTACTGGTTTCCAATGGAAAAGGCTTCTCTTCTATGGCAAATCCCAATGGCCCCCAACCTATTAAAAAAGACGACAGTGATTACCAGAAAGGCTCTACAGAAAAAAAAGACGTGCAATATATTGGCGGACTTTTTAAAGGCACACTATCGTTTATAGACCAGCCTGATGAGGCAAAACTCAAAACCTATTCCAACCAGGTTTATGCCAATTCTCCATTTACTTTGCAGAAAGAATCGAAGGCTCCTGGCAACGATGATCTGATCATTCCAACTCAGGCGGGGCAGAAATCACCCATTAAACACCTATTCTATATCATTAAAGAGAACCGTACGTATGACCAGGTTCTAGGAGATATGAAAGAGGGCAACGGAGATCCGGCTTTGTGTATTTTTCCTGAGAAAAACACACCAAATCATCATGCCCTTGCCCGTGAATTTGTGCTACTAGATAATTTTTATGTGGATGCAGAGGTAAGCGCTGATGGCCACAATTGGAGTACGGCCGCCTATGCGACTGATTTTGTAGAAAAAACCTGGCCAATTAGTTATGGTGGCCGGGGCGGAAATTATGATTTTGAGGGCAGCAGGAAAATCGCATACCCTAAAGATGGCTTTATTTGGGATTATTGCCAGCGGGCAGGATTGTCTTACAGAAGCTACGGAGAATTTGCCGACAATGGGAAAGCAAACATCAAGTCGCTGGAGGGACATATATGCAAGGACGCTCCAGGTTTCAATCTGGATATAAAAGATGTGGAACGGGTAAGAGTCTGGAAAAAGGACTTCGACTCCTTACTGTCTGTGAATGCAGTTCCTCAATTCAATACTATACGTTTATCAAATGATCACACCAGTGGCCAGAAAAAAGGAAAGATCAGCCCTACCGCAGCAGTCGCAGATAACGATCTGGCATTGGGGCAATTGATAGAACATCTTTCTGAAAGCTCTATATGGGCCGAATCTGCTGTTTTTGTCTTGGAAGATGATGCACAAAATGGCCCCGATCATATTGATGCGCACCGTTCACCTGCCTTTGTAATTAGTCCATATATTAAAAAAGGCAGTATAAATCATACCATGTACTCTACCTCCGGCATACTGAGAACAATGGAGCTCATCCTGGGACTTCCTCCTATGAGCCAATACGACGCTGCTGCCATGCCCTTATTCGGTTGTTTTACCAGCAAACCTGACTTGAGCCCCTACAAGGCTAAACCTGCTCTTATTGACATGGAACAACGTAACCTGGTCCAAAACAAAAGCATGGAACGTTCAGAAAAATGGAACTTTGCAAAAGAAGATTCCGCTCCTGATCTTGATCTTAATGAAGTGATCTGGAAATCAATAAAAGGGGAACATTCCATTATGCCACCCCCAAGAAGAAGTGCTTTTGTGAACCTGGAGCACAAGAAAAAAGATGATGACGATTAGAATAATCCCAATTGCCCTTTGTCATCAATATCAACATCATCCGGATTGGTGATCTCGAATTTAATTTTCTTTTTAACAACCGGTTCCTCTTCATCTCCTGTACTTTCCTTAACAGCTTTTGCTTTTTTAACCGGTTCAGGTCCCGGTGCCTCAGCCGGCTTCTGACTCACAAACTTCGGTTTTGCCTTAACTGGTGGCTCTGCTGGCTTAATCTCTTCTTCTGCTAGAGGTTCAGGTTCCGCAACAGCCACTTCCTGGACTTCAATAACTTCGGTTTCTTCTATTACCTCCAAAACTTCTGCATGAAGCTCTGGTTCGATTTCCGCTGGCGTCTCCTCTGCAGGCGCTTGTTCTTCCTCTCCTGAAACATCAGCTTCTGTTATTTCCTCTGCAGACTGATCTGTATCCGGGGAAACAATGGTCTCATCTGTCGGTTCGATTTCTTTATGATCCGAAATTTCAATGTTTTTAACATCGTGAGGTGTCATTCTGTTTCCATTGGCGCGGATGCCTTTCACATCGATGAATTCGGCCAGTACAATTTCCAGTGTCTCGGGAATTTGCGTTTTACCTTTCAGTACGTCCACCGTTAATCTGGCGGCAGGGTTACCCGTCAGGTAAACAAACTTCGAGCCCTGCTCTTCGCTGATCAGACTGAGTTTTTTACCAACGCCAATGCTTTCGAAAAGAAATCTCTTTATGAAGTAGTTCTTGGCTTTACCCTCATATTGTACAACCGTGAAAGGTTTTTCCGGATCAAATTTCTGGATCAGGACCAAGTCAGCGTCAAAGTGATTACTCAGCTCAAAAGTACTGAGTTCATACCAACCGTCTTTATGCACCTGCAGTATTTTGTCGTCACCATCAAATTCTCCAAGATATTTCCCTCTGCCATCTACATTAAGACGGCGCAACAAGTCATCATACCAGATCTTCAGTCCGGATAAGGTAGATACCCCCTTAGTCTTTAAGATGATCTTTTTAATCGGGTACTTGGATACAATATTTCCCTGTGAGGCACGGCCTTTAATTGCAATTTCTGCAAAATCAAGGTCAAACACCAGCTTTTTCAGCTTGGTGTGTGGTTTAAGTTGAACATTCACAATCTCTGCTTCTCCATTAGGATTTGCAGTAAAGTAAAGCACTTTGGATCCCTTACCTCCTTTGGTCAGATCATATTCCTTGTCGCGGGTTACACCTACCACAGCAAAACGTTTGATATATGAAATCCCGCTCGCTCCATCTTTATAAATCATATTATAAATGGTGCGCTCGTCGCCTTTCTTAAATACCGCCGCATGGATGATGCCCTTGCCAACAAAGGTTTTATCCGCAACCTTGGTAATGATGCATTTTCCATCCTCCCTGAATACGATAATCTCATCCAGATCAGAACAATCTGCAATAAACTCATCTTTTCGCAAACCGGTTCCAATAAACCCATCTGCAATATTCATATACAATTTGACATTGGCCAGGGCTACTTTAGAAGCCTCCACCCTGTCGAACAAACGGATTTCGGTTTTACGTTCGCGGCCTTTACCATATTTGTCTTTTAATTTCTGGTACCAGGCAATTGCATAATCCGTCAGATGTCTCAGGTGATTTTTAACCACCTTGATTTCATCTTCCAGGGCTTTCATCTGCTCATCCGCCTTTTTAACGTCAAAGCGGGTAATGCTGCTCATCGGCTTATCGATCAGCTTCTTAAAATCTTCCGGAAGAATCGCTCTGTATAGTTTTGCCTTAAATGGCTCAAACAATACATTTAACACTTCAACAACACCATCAAAATTGCCGGAGTTCTCATAATCAGGATGTTTATACATCCCCTCCTGGATAAAGATTTTCAGCAAAGAACTAAAGAAAATCTTCTCTTCCAGTTCGAAAAGACGGATTTCCAGTTCCTGTTTCAACAGCGCCTTCGTGTGTTTTGTATTCTCAATAAGGATATCATTAACACTCATAAAATGAGGTTTATCCTCCTTAATGATACAGGTATTTGGTGAAATGGACACCTCACAGGACGTGAATGCATACAGTGCATCAATAGTTACATCCGGAGAGATACCCGGCGCCAGTTGAATTACAATTTCTACGTTCTGAGCAGTATTGTCTTCTATTTTCTTAATCTTGATCTTGCCTTTATCATTTGCAGACAAGATGCTGTCAATTACAGAACCTGTAGTGGTACTGAAAGGAATTTCTGTGATCACCAAGGTCTTTTTGTCCTTTTCCGTGATCTTAGCCCTCACTCTGACCTTTCCTCCTCTCATTCCTTCGTTATAGGCAGAAAAATCGGCCATACCTCCTGTAAAGAAATCAGGAAGAATATTGGGCCGTTCACCTTTCAGAACTTCTATAGAAGCATTCAGCAACTCTACGAAATTGTGCGGCATAACCTTTGTGGCTAAACCGACAGCAATTCCTTCTGCCCCCTGTGCCAACAGCAAAGGGAACTTTACAGGCAGAGTTAGGGGTTCATTATTTCTTCCATCGTAGCTGAGCTGCCAGATGGTTGTATCGGCATTAAAAACAACTTCATTAGCAAATTTAGAAAGGCGGGCTTCTATATAACGCGGGGCCGCCGCACTGTCACCAGTTACAGGATCACCCCAGTTTCCCTGACAGTCAATCAGCAGGTCTTTCTGTCCAATCTGTACCATAGCGTCTCCGATGGAGGCATCTCCATGGGGATGGTACTTCATCGTATTACCAATTACATTCGCGGCTTTATTGAAACGCCCGTCATCCATCTCTTTCAGTGAATGCATGATCCTGCGCTGTACGGGTTTTAACCCGTCATTAATATGGGGAACTGCGCGGTCCAGGATTACATAAGAAGCATAATCGAGGAACCAGTTTTCATAAAGCCCGTTGATAGGGATTATGTTGTGCTTATTTTCTTCGTTAACGTTTTCTTCTAGTTCTTCGCTCATTAAAATGATGTTGGATGTTGTAAATATAACTGATGAATTGAAATTTCTGAACAGAAGTTTTTAACAATTCATTGAGAACGCAAAGATAAGCAAAATCATCTGAAATCAGCCTGATAAACGATCTTCAATAAACACAAATGGCAATAAACTCCGTATTCCTTTTACCTTTAAAATCTCCCCGTTCATACAGTAAAACAAAACCTCAATCTCTTTTTTCTGCCTTTGCTCAAACTCAGCCATGACCTGCAGGCAGGCACCACAAGAGGTTATGGGTTTTTCTATTTTAAAATGGCCCGTATAAGCTGTAATGGCCATACTTTCTATTTCAACTCCAGGATGTGTTGCCCCAATAGCAAACAACGCCACACGTTCTGCGCAAAGGCCAGACGGATATGCCACATTTTCCTGGTTACTGCCCAAAACAATTCTTCCATCTGCAAGGCGTATAGCCGTCCCTACTTTAAATCCGGAATAAGGCGAATAGGAACTTCCCAGGGCCTCTTCAGATTTTGCACAGAGTATTTGGTCCCTCTCCTCCAGATCATTAAAGTCTTTATAAGATTCATAATTGATCGTCAAATTCAATTTATTCATATTTAAACATACATATTTCTAAACAAAACAACCAAAATCTTTGTTCCATCTATCAATAAACGCAATTCAATGGCATGATTTTAGTTAAAATTTCTTATCATTAATCAATCAATCTGTATTTCACTTGAATAAATATCTACGTAAAAGTTTAAAGGTTATTTTATGGATTCTATCCATAATTATTGTATTGATGGTATCAATTGCACTCTCTTTAAACATTCCTGCTGTCCAAAACTTTGTAAAAGATAAGGCCATCAGCTACCTCAAAAACAAAACACATACTGAAGTTCGCCTGGAAAGTATCAAAATCGCTTTTCCAAAAGACATCGTACTTAATAAATTCTATATTGAGGATCAGAAAAAAGACACCCTACTATACGCGCAGAAATTAGCCGTAGACATCAGCCTGCTTAAACTCCTCAGCAATAAAGTAGAGATCAACAACATCGAGCTGGAAAAAATCAGGGCAAACGTTACCCGGGTCCATCCGGACACCACCTTCAATTTCTCCTTTCTTGCAGACGCTTTTATGTCAGAACAGAAAAAACCTGACGAAGAGGTAAAGAAAGACACCACCTCAACCCTGAAGTTTTCCTTAGATAAAATTTCCTTGAAAGACATCGGAATTGTATATCGGGATGATGTAGCCGGAAATAATGTAAAGCTGCATTTAGGTGAATTTACGTCAAGGATAAAAGATTTTGATCTGGACCACCAGCATTACGTGATCAAAGAACTCAATTTAAAGAATACTTCTTTAAGTTATCTGCAGCAAAAACCCCTCACCCAGCTAAAAGCCCATTTAGAGCACAGTATTGACACTGCAAAAACTGCCACAGGAAAACTTCCCCTGGTTGAAATCCAGGATTTTGCTTTTAACAATGTAAAAATTCTGTTTAAGGATCAGTTGTCGAAAATGGATGCGGATGTTGATTTGAACAAACTGGCTTTAACTCAACTGATCATTGATCTGACCAATAATAAATACAAAGTGGAGGAAGCAAAGATCAATGATTCAAAGGTCATCTTTGGAATGGCTGCAAATAGTACCAAAGCCAATCTGAACCTCCAGGAATTCTCTATGACCAAACTTCTTGCAGATGTAACGAAGGGAAAATATGAGGCGGATCAGGCCATATTGAACAAATCAGATATACATTTTGCCTTCAAACCAGAAAGCCCGGCAAAAAATGCAAAGAATACAAAAGATACAATTGCAGCATCCTCCCCTCTTGCACTTCTGATCAAAAACCTGAGTTTGACGGAAAATAATGTTCAATTTGACAATCTGGCGGCTAAACCCGTAAAAGGAATGGACTACAACCATTTAAGGATAAAAAACCTGGGTTTGAACGCCGAAGGACTTGCCTACAGCGATGCAGGGATTAAAGTAAATGTAAAAGATGGAAAATTTGTGGAAAAGAGCGGTTTCGAACTGAAACAACTTAAAGGAGAAGTTGTTTATTCGGATAAGCAGATTAAAGTCAGCAAATTACTGGTGAAAACTCCAAATACCACCATAGAAAACAATACTCAGCTCAATTATACCTCTATGGATGACCTGACCAAACATCCGGAACGTGTAAAAATCTATCTTCAGGTTAAAAACACAACTATAGGTCTAAAAGACGCTGCTTATTTTAGCGACGCTGTTCCGGCAAATTACCGGAACGAAAAAATCAAGATTAATGCTGTTGCTCATGGTTATATGAATAACCTGGTGATTCCAAGCTTACAGATTACCGGATTGAAAAGCACTCAGATTGACATTAATGGTACAGCAAAAGGCCTGCCTGATGTGAATAAAACTTTTCTGGACCTTAATATTAAAAAATTCTCGCTCACCAAAAGTGATCTTTTGGTGTTGATCCCTAAGAAATCGCTCCCTTCTAACATTACCTTGCCTAATGCGATAAGTGCAACAGGAAAATTCAAGGGGTCAATGACCAATTTCAACACTGGATTTAACATCAATACCGATATGGGATCGGCCAGATTACTGGCTTCCATGAAAGGTCCTAAAGGCAAAGAAAGTTATACAGCTGATGTCGATCTGAAGAATTTCAATGTGGGCAGACTACTGAAAATGCAGCCACAGCTAGGCCGCTTGACAGCAAAAGCTTCTGTTAAAGGTACGGGTCTTGATGCGAAAAAAGCGGCTGCCAGCTTCAACGCACAGGTAGTCAATGCCTATTACAACAAGTACACCTACAAAAACCTGCTGCTGAGTGGTACCTATATGGCCCAAAAACTTGATATTAAAGGCAGTATGGCCGACACCAATATCAATTTTAGCCTGAAGGCACTGGTAGATATGGCAGGTAAGTATCCCGCTGTTAAAGCCAATGCAGATCTGAAACAGGTAGACCTCCAGAAGCTTAATTTTAGCACGACAGAATTTAAACTGGCTGGCTTAATCAAAGCAGATATACAAACAGCAGATCCGGATTATCTAAATGGTGATGTTGCTGTAAATGGTTTGCAGGTGGTAAAAGAAGGCCAGCGTTTTAATGTGGACACCATTTTGGTCCATTCTGAAGCTTCAGCAACTCATAACCTGCTTACTTTGAAGTCTGAATTCTTAAGAGCAAAGATTGACGGCAAATATCAGCTGACCAATTTAGGCGCTGCAGTGATCAACCAGATCAACAAATATTACCAGTTTGGCCAGGTAACCAAAATTCCAGACCAGCGTTTCAGATTTTACGTGAATTTTTACAACCCTAAAATCTTAAAAAACTTTGTTCCGGAACTGACCAACTTTGCCCCTGCCAGAATGAATGGCTTGCTGGATACACAAAAAGACAGCTTGATGATGAATATCTCTTTTCCGCAGGTGGTTTATGGGACTTATAAAATAGACAGTACCCGGCTGAATGTCAATAATGACAATCAGAAACTCAATTATAAACTGACTATAAAGAGTCTGCAGAGCCCGTCACTGGCTTTCTTCAACAATGAAATCAGCGGAGCCGCAGTAAATAATGACCTGAATTTGAACATCTATCTGCGCGATAGCAAACGCAAAGACAAATACGTTTTGGGAGGACTCTTTAAATCTATCAACAAGGATTACAGATTTAGCCTGGATCCTCAAAAGTTATTACTTAACTACGACAAGTGGGTTGTAGCGCCAGAAAATTATCTTCAGTTTGGACAATCAGGTATCCTCGCCAATCAGTTTAACATCAGTAACGGCGGACAGGAGTTGCGTATCAATAGTGAAAGCAATATCCCAAATGCCCCCCTTAAGGTAGAATTTAAAGACTTCAGAATAGAAACACTTACCCGTTTTGCAGAGGCAGACAGCGCCCTTGTTGGTGGCTCAATTAACGGAACTGTAAATGTTAAAGATCTGGTGAATACACCTAAATTTGAAGCCAATTTAACCGTTGACCACTTACGGTACCAGAAAGATATGCTGGGTACCCTAAGAATTGCAGTGAACAACAACACGGAGAATGCTTATGAAACCAATATCGCTTTATCGGGTGTTCATGAACTTCGGGCAAGTGGCTTCTATTATACCGCGCCGCAAAGTGCTCTGGATCTGACACTGAATATTGATAAGATAGACCTCAAAGCCATAGAAAGCCTTTCTATGGGACAGATCAGAAAAGGTACGGGTACGGTGAGTGGGGAACTATCTGTTAAGGGCTCACTGGACGCACCAAAAGTATTAGGCGATATTAAGTTCAACCAGGCTGGCTTCAATGTGGCTTATGTAAATTCTTTCTTCAGAATGCCTGACGAAACCATCAGCTTTACAGATACCGGTATCAATTTCAATAAATTTACAATTTTGGATTCCTTGAATCAAAAAGCCGTAATTACCGGAGGAATTTTAACTTCCGATTACCGGGACTTCAAATTCAATATGGACATCCGAACCAATAATTTCAGAGCGCTGAACTCTACTTCTGCAGACAATGAAATGATCTATGGTACTGTCTACCTCACCAGCAACATTAAAGTGCGCGGCGATCTGAACCAGCCAGATGTAAACATGAATATTAAAGTAGAGGACAAAACCAAATTCTTCTTTGCTATGCCTCCTGATGACCCTACAGTAATCGATCAGGAAGGTATCGTACAATTTGTTGACTTTAGTGCTCCTCCATATAATGGCAAAAAGGCACTTTCAGTAAAGGATTCTATCAGTAAGGCCCCAATAAAGGGCATAAATCTAAGTGCGACCATTCAAATTGATCCGGGTGCGGAACTTAACGTCGTGGTTGATCCTGGCAATGGCGATGCACTAAAAGTAAAAGGACAGGCTAATCTGACCGCTACAATGGATCCAAGCGGAAAAACCAGTCTGACGGGCCGTTACGATGTTTCCGATGGAAGTTACAACCTTACCGTAGGACCGGCTAAGAAGAGTTTCAAATTACAACAAGGCAGCAATATTGTATGGACTGGCGATCCAACCAGTGCAAACGTAGATTTAACAGCTTTGTACGAAGTTAGTGCTCCTCCTGCAGATCTGCTAAATGATCCGAGCAATAATGAAGCAAAAAACAAACTACCTTTCCAGGTATACCTGATGATGACCGGAGAACTGCTTAAGCCTACCATTAAGTTTAAGATAGATTTACCTGAAAATGAGAGAGGCGCTATTGGTGGATCCGTTTACGGCCGACTTCAAGCCTTGAACAGCGACGAAGGTGAGCTAAACAAACAGGTATTTGCTCTACTTGTTCTGGGCAGGTTCATTGCAGATAACCCGTTCCAAAGCCTTGGCGGAAATGGCAACGGATTGGTTACTGATTTTGCGCGGTCAAGTGTAAGTAAACTCCTCACAGAACAACTCAATAATCTGGCTTCAGATCTGGTAAAAGGGGTAGATATTAATTTTGGCATTAATTCTTCACAAGATTACAGTTCCGGGCAAGTTGCCAACAATACAGCTCTTGAAGTAGGTTTGTCTAAAAAATTATTAAGCGACAGGCTGATTGTGACCGTGGGCAGTTCTTTCGGGATAGAAGGTCAGCAGCAGGGAAATTCAACCAATATTGCCGGAAACGTCAATATCGAATACCTGCTTTCCAAAGACGGAAAATACCGTTTAAGGGCATATCGCCGTAATCAAACAGAAGGTGTTATTGAAGGTCAGCTGATAGAAACTGGTGTTGGTTTCGCCCTTGTGGTAGACTACAACAAATTCAGAGAAGTATTTCAAAAATTTTCCAAAAAGAAAAGAAACAGAGTAGAACAGAAGCCAAAAGATGAAAAAAAGAATTAAACCGATCCTATGTATACTGAGTTGTATGATTTGGGCTGCCTGCAGCAGTACCAAGGGACTCAAGCCGGGAGAGATTTTATACACCGGGGCCGAAGTAAAGATCAATCCTGATTCTTCAGTAAGAATTGCAGATCAGAAAGAGGTCAAAAGCACACTGGAGGAGAAGACCCGGCCTGCTCCTAATAAATCAATTTTGGGAATTAAATACAAACTTGGTTTTTATAACCTGGCCGGAGAACCGAAGAAACCCAAAGGTTTCCGGCATTGGCTGCGCACCAAGATGGGTGAACCTCCAGTATTATTAAGCCAGGTAAAAATCCCGTATAACAACGCTGTACTTAAAAGCTACCTGATCAGTCAGGGTTATCTTCAGTCTGATGTTATAGGTGACACGGTTGTTAAAGGAAAAAAAGGGAAAGCTGTCTACACTGCAAATACAGGAATCAGGTATAAGATCAACAGTGTTTCTTTCCCTCCCGACAGCAGCGGTGCACTCGCTAAAATTGTCAACAACAATAAAGGAAAAACCTTGTTAAAACCGGGCAATAATTATGATCTTGATCTATTTAAAAATGAACGTATCCGCATAGATAATGACCTTAAAGAAAATGGTTATTTTTATTTTAGCCCAGATTATCTGATCCTTCAGGTGGACAGTACAGTTGGAAAACAATTGGTAGACATCCGGATCCGGGTTAAAGAAATTGCTCCAGATGCCGGGCTTAAGCCTTATACCATTAACAACATCAATATCTACCCTAATTATACCATCAGAAGAGACAGTGCATTAAGAAATTCTACGCCTTCTGTTTACAATGACTTTAAAATTTACGATCCTAAACATACGTTTAAAGACCCGCTTTTTAACCGGTTGGTTTTCTTCAAAAAAGGAGAATTGTACAATAGAAAAGACCACAGTCAAACATTGAACCGTTTGGTCAATATCGGGGTTTTTCAATCCGTAAAAGCAGAATTCATCCCTCTCGACAGTTTTAAGAACGACCAGCTGGATCTGAATATCTTTCTTACCCCGCTAAAAAAGAACTCCCTTACCTTTTCAGTAACAGGAACAAGTAAGTCGAACAACTTTATGGGCTCAGAAGTAAAAGTTACCCAAACGACCAGAAATCTGTTCAGGGGTGCCGAACAGCTGGATTTAAGTGCAAGCGGTGGTTTCGAGACCCAGGTAGGTGGACAATCGCAAGGTTTAAACTCATTTTCCCTAACAGGGGAAGCAAAGCTAACCTTTCCGAGGTTCATTACACCTTTTAAAGGCATCAACAGTACCAATGCTTATATTCCTAAAACAATTACTTCCTTGACCTATCAGCGGCTTCACCGGGGTTATTTATATGACATCAATTCCTTTAAAGCTCAATATGGTTACAAATGGAATGAAAACCAATATAAAGAACATGCATTCAACCCCATTTCTGTTAATTATGTAACTTCCAGTTTAACTAATGATATTAAGAAAAGGGATAGTTTACTGGACGTAATTCCCGGATTAAGAAATGTGATCGAGAAACAATTTATCATTGGAAGTAACTATAGCTTTACCTACACCAACCAGTTTGAAGATTACAGAAAGAACAATATTTATTTTAATGGTACACTGGAAACTGGTGGAAACGTCTGGGGCTTATTTGCCGGAAGGAATTCGGAAGGGAAAAAAGCCATACTCGGACAACAGATTAACCAGTATGTACGTATGGAAGCAGATTTTCGGGATTATTACAAACTCACCAGGAATATAATCTGGGCAAACCGGATAGACCTCGGCTATGGTTATGCTTACGGTAACCAGACCAGTCTCCCCTTTGTTCGTCAGTTTTTTGCAGGAGGAACAAACGATATCCGCGCATGGGCAGCCAGATCCATCGGACCGGGAACTTACTATTACAAAAATGATCCGAAAGTTGCCAATACAACGTATGTAGACCAAAGCGGAGACATTAAGGCGCTCATCAGTTCGGAGCTACGGTTCAAATTGGCGGGTAGATTATATGGTGCTCTTTTTGCTGATGCAGGTAACGTATGGCTTAGAAAAGAGGATTTGGGTACGCCAGCCACCGCCGACAGCCCAGGTACACCGCCACGCCTGGGATCGGGTTTTGATTTTAAAAACGCTTTAAGCGAATTCGCAGTGGGTACCGGTGCCGGACTGCGTGTTGACGCTTCTATTTTTGTCATTCGTTTAGATGTAGCCTTCCCTGTACGCAAACCTTATAATGAACCGGGCAAGCGCTGGGTATTTAATGAAATTGATTTTGGAGACAGCGGATGGCGTAAAGACAACTTGGTTTATAACATTGGAATTGGATATCCTTTCTAATCTCAGCTCATGACAATCATTAAAAAGATCATACATTTTTTCAAAGCCCTGGGTAATCTATTCCTAGCAGCCGGGAATGGGTTTATAGACGACAAGGTTACCAAGCTTAGTGCTTCACTTGCCTATTATACGATATTCTCCCTTACGCCGTTGATCATGATCATCATATCCGCAGCCAGCCTGTTCTTTGGAGATAAACTTGATCCCGACACCCAGCTATTTGCAGAGATTAATGATATGATTGGTGAACCGGCAACCAGACAATTGCAGAGTTTCGTGATCAATGCAAACTTATCCGGCAGAAGTACTATTGGCCTCATTATCGGTGTGGCCACCCTGATTATTGGGTCTACGGCCATTTTCGTTGAAATACAAGACAGCATCAATCTCATATGGAAAGTAAAAGCCATCCCTAAAAAAGGCTGGAAAAAACTCATCATCAACAGATTGTTATCCTTTTCACTGATTGCCTCACTTGGTTTTCTGTTGCTGGTCACTTTAATTGTAAACAGTATTGTTGTAGGGCTGGGCAATAAGCTTGGAGGACTGGCTTCTAAGGTTGGCATTGAAAAAGTATCCGAACTCTTTATGCTGATCCTGACCAATGCCCTCACGCTTGCCGTAGTCACTTCTATCTTTGCCATTATATTCAAAGTACTCCCGGATGTGATTATCAAATGGAGGCCTGCAATTATAGGCGCCTTATTTACCGCCCTGCTGTTTAGCTTGGGTAAATATCTGATAGGCATTTATATTGAGAAGGGAAACCCAGGCTCTGCTTTTGGAGCAGCCGGTTCTATTATTGTTATTTTACTCTGGATCTATTATACGGCGATCATTCTTTATTTTGGAGCGGAGTTCACGCAGGCTTATGCAGAGAAATATGGCCATGGAATACAACCAAGCAAATATGCTGTACACACCAAAACGGTTGTTGTAGAGAAGAAAGTAGATGTGTTACCTCCGCAACACCCCAATGAAACCACAAATGCAGAGGACTAGATATACTTCTTAATCTTATCTATCAGTTCTTTTTCCAGGAAAGGTTTTAACACCAGGTCATTCATACCTACCTTTAAGTAGGCATCCCTGTTCTCCTGCAAAACGTGTGCAGTTATCCCCAGGATAGGGATACCGGACTTTTCAGGGCCTCCGTTGTAGCGAATTTCATGAGTGAGTTCTACCCCACCCATTACCGGCATCTGGATATCTGTAAGTACAAGATCATATTCGTTATTCTTAAATAAATCCAGTGCTTCTTTTCCGTCATAAGCAGAGTCATAGATCATTTCCCATTTCTTAAGGATGGTTTGGGCGAGCAGGACATTCATTTTATTGTCGTCTACCAATAGTATCCTTTTTCCAGCCAGAGTAGTCAAAGGACCAGCCTTTTTATCAGGTGGCGTTTCTGCCTTTTCAGTTTCTTCTACTATAGGAAAAGGAATTTCAAAACTAAATACCGATCCCTTATCAACCACACTGCTGACCTCAATTTTACCTCCCTGCAATTCTACTATCTTCTTGCATATAGCCAAGCCCAGCCCAGTCCCCTGTTGTTTGGAACGCGAGGAAGAATAAGACTGGTAAAATTCATCAAAAATATAGTCAAGATCCTTTTTGACAATACCTATCCCTGTGTCTTCTACCCGAACTTTCAAGACACCTTTTTGCTTGTCCTCCAGGTCAAACTGAACACTAAGCCTCACTTCTCCATCCGCCGTAAACTTGATCGCATTGGTTAACAAGTTCATGACCACCTGTTTTAACCTAAGCCTATCCCCTGTCAGGCAAAGCTTTTTATCAAGAACTACCTTATCTACCAGCTGTATATTTTTGTTTTCTGCAAGAACGTGCATACTGTTAAATACCTCTTTTATTTCTTTAAGGGGATGGAATGGCTGTACTTCGAAGTTTCCTTTTCCAATCTCATATTTGGAAAAATCCAGGATCTCATTCACCAGCTCCAATAACATTTCAGAAGATCGCCGGATAGCCCTAACCTGTTCCTTTTGTTCTATACCCAAATTACTTTTGCCCAATTGTTCTGAAAATCCAATCACAGAATTTAACGGGGTACGCAGTTCATGACTCATATTGGCCAGAAAACGACTTTTTAGGTGAACTTCTTGTGATGAGCGCTTAGTTAACGTGATCAGCAATTGTTCGTTCCTGTATAGTTTAAACACATTATAGATAATTAATCCTACCAGGCTCAACAATAACAAAGCATTTAATACAGAAATCCTGTCCAATTGTCTGATTTCCCTGGAAAGTTCATTACTCAGAATAGTCCTGTTTTTTTCTATCTCACCAATCTGATTTTTCTTATACAACTGCAAATCAGCAATGATCTCTGCAATCAGTTTATGGTTCAGAAATAAGATGTCAATTTCTTCAGGTTTTAATTTGTTCGTAGTGGAATAGAGCTTGCTATAATACGCATCTAAAATCTTGCGCTGTTTTGCACTGATTCCCTTCACTTCCGAGCGGACAATTTTCTTTTCCTCTCTTCGTACAATCAATAAGGAATCCTTGCTGTTGCTACTGGAAAACAATCTTCCCAGGAATTTTTTCCTTGGCGAGTATTTTCTGACCGTATCCATATGAACAATGGTTTGCACCTTCGCAGGTTTTTTAGGTATCACAACACCCTTGGGTAAAGCTTGCTTTTCTACCAGACCAAGTTTGGACACACCAACAATTAAACTATCTGTAAGTTTTCTTATTTCTAAATAACTTTCCCTGTTTAATTTCTTTTGTTTAATGCTGTTTTTGAGTTCGTTTATTTCTGCTTTATCCAGACCTGCATCCAAATCTCCGAGTAAAGCAGACGCTGTTTGGATTTGAGACAAAAACTCACGGATATATCGCTTATCCGCCGTAGCTTCATATAATCTGGAATTACTTTCAGCCTCATAGAGTAAATAAATGAAGTTGTCAATTTTGGAATAATCCTCCTGCAAATTGACAAGGGCTTCTGTGTTTTGCTTTAGCGCATTTACTTTATTGCTCCTCATGAACAAAAAAAACACAAAGAGGAACAGTATAAGCACTACGAATAGCACTACAATGTTGTTAAAAGAAGACTTTTCCTTTGCTACAAATGTCATAAAAGTAAAGCAAACAGCAATAAATATTAAACCTGTTTATTCTCTAGCAAAAGGGATCTGATTAGAATACAATGATAAATAAAAAAAAGAACAAAAGACGTATCTATCTACGATTAAGCAACATCCAACGCATCATCCTGCTCATCTTCTTCCAAAGGCATCTCGGTGGAAACTATGTCATCAATGGTATCTTTTTCAACCCTTAAATTCCTGATAATATGCTGCTGACGATCCGGTGTATTTTTACCCATATAATATTCAAGCAGATTTTTAATGGTCTGGTCCTTAAGAATCACCGGATCAAGTCTGATGTCCTTTCCGATAAACAGGCCAAATTCATCCGGGGAAATTTCACCTAATCCTTTAAATCGGGTAATCTCTGGCTTTGCGCCCAGCTTTGCAATGGCTTTCTTACGTTCATCATCACTGTAGCAGTAGATCGTCTCTTTTTTATTTCTGACTCGGAATAATGGAGTTTGCAGAATATAAACGTGACCAGCCCTAACCAGATCAGGAAAAAACTGCAAAAAGAAAGTCATCATTAATAACCGGATGTGCATTCCATCCACATCCGCATCTGTTGCAATAACAATGTTGTTGTAGTGCAAACCTTCCAGACCATCTTCAATATTTAAGGCGTGCTGAAGCAAGTTGAACTCCTCATTCTCATACACTACTTTTTTAGTCAGTTCATAACAGTTCAAAGGTTTCCCCTTTAAACTGAAAACGGCCTGGCAATCCACATCTCTTGATTTAGTGATAGATCCGGATGCAGAGTCTCCCTCAGTAATAAATAAGGTAGTTTCGTATCTTTTATCGTGTGTAGTATTAAAGTGAACCTTACAATCTCTAAGTTTCTTATTGTGTAAAGATGCTTTCTTTGCCCGGTCATTGGCCAATTTCTTGATTCCGGCAATGTCCTTCCGTTCCCTTTCAGATTGGAGGATCCTTTTTAGTAATGCATCTGCAACTTCCTGATTCTTGTGCAAATAATCATCCAGTTCCTTTTTAACAAAATCATTGATAAAAGTACGTACCGAAGGCCCCTCAGGCCCCATATTTTGCGATCCTAATTTGGTCTTGGTCTGAGATTCGAATACCGGTTCCTGTACCCGGATGGAAATTGCAGCAATAATAGAAGCCCTGATGTCTGAAGCATCGTATTCTTTCTTATAAAACTCCCGGATTGTTTTTACCACAGCTTCCCTAAAGGCAGCCTGATGTGTTCCCCCCTGTGTCGTATGTTGTCCATTGACAAAGGAATGATAATCCTCTCCATATTGCTGGCCATGCGTCATTGCAATTTCAATATCATGCCCTTTCAAATGGATGATGGGATACCGGATGCTTTCCACATCCGCTACTTTATGCAGAAGATCGTATAGTCCCCGCTCGGATAAAAACTTTTGTCCATTATAATTTACAGTAAGGCCAGTATTTAGAAAAACATAATTCCAAACCATACTTTCTACAAAAGCAGATATGTAATGATAATTTCTGAATATACTTTCATCCGGATAAAAAGTAATAGCTGTACCATTTCGTTGTGTGGTATCAATGATCGGATGTTCGATCACAATTTCTCCTCTAGAGAATTCTACCTTTTTTGTTTTCCCATCGCGGTAGGACTGTACAACAAAACTGGTAGATAAAGCATTCACCGCTTTTGTACCCACCCCATTTAAACCAACAGACTTTTGGAAAGCATTACTATCGTATTTTCCACCTGTATTAATTTTGGATACACAATCAATCACTTTACCCAAAGGAATACCCCTTCCGTAATCACGTACATTCACCTTGTGTTCAGAAACCGTCATCTCAATCGTACGTCCGGAGCCCATTACAAACTCATCAATAGAGTTATCAAAGATCTCTTTCAGTAAAACATAGATCCCGTCGTCCTGAGCTGAGCCATCGCCCAACTTCCCAATATACATTCCGGGACGTAATCTGATGTGTTCTTTCCAGTCGAGAGACCGTATACTGTCATCGTTATAAATAGGTTCTGCCATGATGTTTATTGTGTAGAACTACAAATTTAATGAATAAGCAGGGCTTATCCTCCACAAAGTTTCAACAAATACACATTTTACATTATCTTCATCAAAAATTCCCGGATACCCAGCGAAAATCGTTTACAATGCCTGTCAAAACACTTCCACTCAAAAAAGAAATCGCATACGCTTCAGGCATGATGGGATGGAGCATCATGACCAATATCATTATTGTCATGCTTCCTTATTTTTATTTACCACCAAACAACTCTGGTTTGAGTCCCCTGGTTCCGCAACTTCTGGTGTTTGGTGCATTTAATATTCTTTCCCTGATCGCAGCCTCCGGACGTTTATTTGATGCCTTGTATGATCCCTTTATTGCTTCTCTAAGCGACAGCAGCAAAAATCCAAAAGGACGGAGAATCCCCATCATGCGTTATGCTATTGTTCCTGCGGTCATTTTCTGCGGTCTGGTCTTTCATCCATTGGTTAACGGAGAAAGCACGACCAACGCCTGGTGGCTTACTTTTATGCTGGCCGGATTCTTTATTTCGCTAACAACGTATATCATTCCATATAATGCATTGCTTCCTGAGCTTGCCCACAATCCTGAAAAGAAAGTCCGGCTTTCAACCTATCAGCAGGTGGGTTTCGTTGTCGGGATGATCATTGCTGCACTATGTAATAATTACGCAGATCTGCTACAGGATATCTTTGCCATTTCAGACAGGACGCTTGCCCTTCAATATACCATGTGGGGACTTTGCATTCTTGCCGGCCTGGTGATGATCGTACCTGTAGTTGCCATCGATGAAAGAGAATACAGCGAAGCGAAGCCCACGCATATCCCATTACTTCCGGCCATTAAAAACACATTCAGAAATTCTAACTTTAAATATTACCTGATCTCAGATTTTTCCTATTATATAGCGCTCAGCATTATTTCCAGCGGATTACTTTTTTTTGTTACGGTATTGCTTGGCCTCCCGGATTCCGATGGTGGCAAGTTTATGGGAATTATGGTCATCCTGTCCCTGGTTTTTTATCCCTTTATCAATTATGGCGCTAAAAGATTCGGAAAAAAACCACTGGTTATGATTGCTTTTGCTGTACTCAGCCTCATTTTTGTGACCATCTATTTTCTTGGGAGACTTCCATTTTCAGCCACAGCACAAATGTATATCATGGTCAGTTGTGCCTCTTTCCCTTTGGCGGCGCTTGGCATCTTACCTAATGCTATCCTTGCAGACATTGCCCAAAACGATACGGAAGAAACAGGAGAGAACCATGAAGGTATGTTCTTTGCCGTAAAATATCTGTTTGTCAAATTGGGTCAGACCCTTGGTATTGCTGTCTTTGCCATGCTCACCATCTATGGCAAAGATCCGGGAAAAGATTATGGACTTCGTCTGAACGGAGTTGTTGGCTTTGTCCTTTGTGTTTTTGCTCTTCTTTTTTTCAGCAGATTTAAAGAAAAAAAATAACCTAAATTTATCCGTACATTTGTACGGAATTGAAATCTATTCTTTTCATTCCATTAAACATTAAATACATATACATTGTTATTCAAAGAATTAAACCTGATTGAGCCGATTCTAAATGCGCTGCAAACAGAAGGTTATACTCAACCAACCCCCATACAAGAACAATCCATCCCAACTATATTAAAAGGCAAAGATCTATTGGGCTGTGCACAAACCGGAACAGGTAAAACTGCGGCTTTTGCCATTCCAATGCTGCAATTGTTATATAAGCCCCACAACAATACCAAAGGGCCAAAAACCATCAAGGCATTGGTTCTTACACCAACCAGAGAGCTGGCAATTCAAATTGAGGAAAGTTTCAAAGCTTATGGAAGAAACCTACCTTTAAAGTATCTGGTGATCTTTGGCGGTGTTGGTCAGAAAGCACAAACAGATGCCCTTCACCGGGGAGTTGATATTTTAGTCGCCACACCTGGAAGACTATTAGATCTGATGGGACAAGGCTTTATCAGCTTGCGCGATCTGGAAATATTTGTACTGGATGAAGCCGACAGAATGCTGGATATGGGATTTATCCACGACGTTAAAAAGGTAATTGCCAAACTTCCTGCACAGAGACAAACCTTATTTTTCTCTGCAACCATGCCTGGAGAAATTCAGAAATTGGCCAATACTATTTTAACGGACCCAACAAAAGTAGAAGTTACACCTGTTTCTTCCACTGCAGAAAAAATACAACAAGCCGTTTATTTTGTCACTAAAAATGATAAACGCAGTTTACTGAACCATATCCTTCAGGACAAAAGCATCGAAACAGCCTTAGTTTTTACAAGAACCAAACATGGTGCAGACAAAGTAGTTAAAGACCTGATCAAATCGGGCATTAGAGCTGAGGCCATCCACGGTAATAAATCACAAAATGCAAGACAAAGGGCTTTAACAAATTTCAAAGCCAGAACAACCCGCATTTTAGTGGCCACAGATATTGCCGCAAGAGGAATTGATGTAGATGAACTGACTCATGTGATCAATTATGAACTACCAAATATTCCCGAGACGTATGTCCATCGAATTGGCCGTACCGGCCGTGCGGGTTTAAGTGGTATTGCCTATTCATTCTGTGATGCAGAAGAAAAAGAATATCTAAAGGACATAGAAAAATTAATTGGTCTTTCGGTTCCTGTAGCCGAAGACAATCCTTTTGCCATGAGCTGGCAAAGTTTAATGGCTACGGCAGAAAAGCCAAAGGCTAAAAGCGGAAACCGCGGCGGCCAAGGCGGAAGACAAGGTCAGCCTAATGGTAAACCACAAGGACAACGTCAGGACCGGGAACCAAACTTAAGCGGAACAAAAAGAACGCCAAGCAGTGGTTCCAGAAGGTGGAGCAGCAAAGGAAAACCAAAAACTTAAGATCTATAAAATACAAAGGCCGGACAAAAATCCGGCCTTTGTATTGATGATAAATAAAGAAGATCTATTGCAAAACAAAAGTCATTACAATGGTCGGATCGTCCACGCTCGTCATCTTGCCATAGGTATTTTCACCGTCAACATAATAGTCAAAAGAAACCCGGTTGGCCAATATAAAATCATGTAACTTGACTATAATCTTTCCTGCATAACCGCCCGATGGTGCAGACAACAATGTAAATTTATATACACCATTTGCATCTACCGTATAAGTATAGGTCGAAGTCGTTACCCAGGTACTTGCTCCACCGCTTTGACTGGTATGCGCATTAATTGTCAATCGCTTATTGACTACATTCCAGGCAAAATTTATCCGTCCATAGTTAAATACATATCCCGTAACTGCAGAAGTAGTCAGGTTATTATGAAAGTAATTTAAAATAGCAGCACCATTAGCTGAAGTTCCTTTATAGATGGTCTTAAACTCAGAGAGCATTCCACTGTATTTACTGCCCCACAATTGGTAAAGCGGAACCAAAGGCGTAGCTGAACTTTTGAGGATATATTCTTTTCCACTGGCATCATATACTGCTAATGTTGTCTCGTTTTTCCAAACAAATTTCACAAAGCTGATGCCTTGGAAAACCAGGCCTTTATTAAGAATTACAGCGCCATCCAGCGTAAAATTAAATTTCTCAGTACTTGATGCCACAGTACTGCCATCTGCCAAGACTCCCGTAAAATCTACTCTCTTGCCATTATCAAGATCATTTGTCATATTGGGTGTTATTCCAATTTTCAATGTGGCATTACCAGAAACCAGCTCTATGTAAGGATTTTTAGTCATGGCGAAAAAGTTCTTGAATTTATTAATCGCCGTTTTATAACCTCCTGCTTCATAAATCGCTCTTTGTGCCGCAGTGGCTTTAACCAATTTAAAAGGCTGCCGGTATTTTTTTCCAATAAGAACTATACTGTCTGCAGTTGACCGGTCATAGATAAACTCTACATCACTGCTATACCCAATCTTACTTGCGCCTCCCAGAACTTGTGAATCCGGATCATCCAACATCGATATGTAGTTATAGGTATCAAAAACCAGATCTGTTCCCATATCCTGTTTGATTCTGTAATACGACTTTCCTACCTCCGCAGCGCTTTGGTCGGTCATATCAGCATACATTTTAACATTTTGATCTTTATCAAAACTCACATAAAAACCATACCCACCTCCTGCACTGGTAGGTAAAGAGGCAATCCAGCCATTTTCAGCGGATGTTAATATATTAGAAACCAAAGCCATCTGCTCTCCAACCCGCTCTTGAGGCGTCTTATCAAATTTAGCAACATAGGATGTTTTTTTGCAGCCCATCAATAATGATAAGAGTGCAATAAAAAATAATAATCTCTTCATTTTGTCTTAAATAAATTAATAAGCTAATGGTCCATAAAAATAATTTGCAGGGCTACCTTTCACGGAGAAACCACCATATTTCATATAGTTATCTGCATTAACACTTACAGGAAGCCAGTCTGCTACAAAAGTGTTGCTACTTAAATAATCCAGCATGGGCTGTACAGAAGATTGAAGTAAAGTGGCGTTTCCTGTCCATGGTCCATTTGATGTAAACTTAACTTCTCCCGTTGTGGAGTTCACATTCATATTGAAAGGATAATCTGCAACATATCCATTGGCCCCCTGGTTAAAACTAATCTCCAGATTGACCGTGGTAGCCGAAGTAAAATTGACTTTCATAAGATTGAATGTCAATCCATACCCGGGCAGTGCATTTACTGCTGTTTTTACCTGGTTATAGACTTGATTAAAAGCATCTGAACTACCATATTTCAGATAAACATCAGATTTCAGATCCAGCGACATCGAAGCAAATGCTTTTTTTGTTAACCAGTAGGGAAATTTGGATTCATTCAGGTTTAGCGTATTTTTCATATACAGCTGCACCTCTCTCTGTAATTCTTTAAAGTTGATACCTAAATTATTATAGTATGTAATGACATTCTGTTCTTTTTGGATCAACCTGCTTTTTCCAGCTGCAGATGCAGTATTTGCCCAGTTGTCATACCATACCTGCCCGTTAATTAATAACCAGCTAATGCTCTCTGCATAATCCTCCGTATACACTCCACTGGCATAACTGGTTACGAATCCATTCTTATGCGCGGAATCGATAGGCGTATCTTTATAGGGCTGTTTATAATAGCCTTTTGAAATGCTTTCGAAATCGGTAGGAATAGGAACGATCTGATTCAGGATATGGCCAAATTCGTGGTGCATGATTCTCTGTCTGTCCCAAAAATAGAACGCGCCGTCCGGAAGCGGAGCATAATCATTTAATCCGTATAAGGTTATCCTTCTTCCACCAGCAGCAGTCCCTGCTACACCAGGATCGTTGGAATCCGCATAAGCATAGGAACCAAATAAGACAAATTCTTTAGGAATGTATTTTTTAGAAAAGGTTTCACCGGCAATTTTCCTGTATGGCCCTATAAATCCATCCAGTACAGCCTGCATCGTCGGCTGGATATCCTCTAGTTTATTTGGGGTGACATTTGCCGTATTTCCATGGTAATACCTGTTGTACCGGTACACCACTTCAATATTATAAGCATCTAAAAAGTTTGTTTTCAGCCATTTGTCCAGCGCAGTATTGGTCTGTGGGTTGTCGGCATTAAAACTACTATAATCTACATCAAGATTTTCCGTTTTCCGGCATCCAATTACAGTTGTAACAGAGGCAGCAAAAAATATAAGTTTATATATAAGTTTCATAATATTCAATTTATCTGGGGTTTAATTCTATACCTGATAATTTAACCTCTTTTGGCAGTTGAAAAACCCTGCGTTTGTCATCGGACTTAAGTTCTGTAAAGGTTTCAAGGCCAGTTGCGTCAAAGTTATTGTGCACCACAGTAAGCCTGCGCCTGATGATATCAAACCACCTCATCCCTTCCTGCAGAAACTCTGCTTTCTTGGCATCCAAGATCGTTTTCACCAAACCCTCTTTAGGATCAGAGATACTGTAAAATGCGCTGATCTTAGCCAGTGTTACCGCATCAGTAGCAGGATTATATCCATTAATTCTAACACTATAGAAATCATTAATATCCTTTAAAGCCGCGTCAAATTGCCCCAGCTCCGCATAGGCCTCTGCCCTGTTCATCAGCGCTTCGTCAACAGTAAATGAAGCCGAAGTCAAATAAGGGAAGCCAATTCCCGGCCCGGTATTGAAGAAATAACCCTTGTACTTATAGGTGGTATAATTCGGTACACCATAAGACGGCACTCTGTTGGCCAGTATTTTACCCGTTACATTCGCTGTGGTAAACATCTTAACCAGATGATCACCGAAACCATGTCTTGGTGCGTTTTGATAATGGTAGGTAGAATAATTATTGGACAACAGGAGGTTATATTTTTGCGAACTGGAATTAAAAGCAGCATTAAATTCCTCCCCGGTCATATCTTTCAAAGTGGTTGTAATAGGGCGTATATTCCCCACAAAATCATTTCCGGGAACCGTTAGCGTTGCATGATCCACCGCCTTTTGCCATTCCCCTTTGAATAAATAAAAACGGGCAGCAAAAGCGTGAGCTGCAGCTGGTGTAAAATGGAATTTGGGCACTTTATAGGCTGAAGCAGAAAGCAGTTTGATTCCATCCAAAAGATCTTGCTCAATTTTTTCATAGGTCGATTTAACCGTCCCTCTGCTGTACTGTACAATAACCTTTGTTTCTGGTGCCGTGATATAAGGAACACCAGGAGAAGTGTTCGCACCGCCAATTTCATAAGGATTGGAATACAACATGACCAGCATGAAATGCGCATAAGCACGGGCCACCAGCGCTTCACCCTTATAAGGCAGTACAGCTGTACCCAGATCTTGTTTTTCTATCGCCTCCAATGCCTGATTGGCCGCAGCTATCGCCTCATAACAACCATTCCAATAGTTGGACGTTGAATTTGTCTGCGCACCAATTACATCAATCCAGGCATAAGGCAAATCAAACATCTCATTTGTACTTCCTATGCCTCCCCCCTTATCTTCTGCATTATCTGATGAAGATTCTGTAAATGTTAAATAATCGTAGGTAGGATAAGCAGTAGAGACCAGCTGGGCCACCTTATCTACGGAGTTGATTTCTGTTCTGTTATCTGGCGCCTCGTTTAAATATTTTTTACACGATGGTAAAACAAAGGGAACAAGGCTCAAAAGGATAACTGATATTTTATGTAGTTTCATATTTATTCTTATTAAAATCCAAATTTTAACGATAAAGTATACTGCTTGGCAACAGGCATAGCAACGCCACCAGATGCATAAAACTCCGGATCCTGCCCGTTCAAACGTTTATCAGCGTAAATAAGCCAAATATTATTACCCACCAGCGAGAGTTGCGCATTCGACATTTTGAGTTTTGTATATATCTTTTTAGGAATGCTATAAGTAAGAGACAATTGTCTGAGTTTGATATAGTCTCCTTTTACTACTCTTTCTGTAGAGTAATTGTATAGATTATACGGGTACCTGATATCTACAGTAGCCCCGTCTGCGCCAACTATCTTCGCCGCTGAAAGCGGGTCTAAAATGGCGGGTATGCTGGTAAACTTTTCATCTCCTGGCAGCACCCATCTGTTTAAGACATCCCGGCTTAGTGCCGTCAGATCATCATAGCTGCTTTTAACGGTTGGTTTTAAGCGAAGGAAATTTCCAGCAGAAAAGCCAAACAATGCAGATAAGCTAAATCCCTTATAAGAGAATTGATTATAAAATCCGCCTGCAAACGTTGGATCAACCGGGCCTTCATATTTTAAAAATGACAAATCATCATCCTGCAAACCGATATAAGTCGTCGCTTTCCCATCCGGCCCTATGAAAGTTGGGTATCCATAATCATGATTCAGACCGGCAAATTTCACAGAAAATAAACTTCTCTGAGAATAGCCCTCTACCGGAGCTCCATTGGCTGAAATTGACCTCCATACATTAGGTGCAACGTCCAGATTAGTTACTTTATTGGTATTGTATCCAAAATTAAAATTTGTTCTCCATTTGAAGTTTTCATGATCTATAACTTTGCCTGTTATAGCAAACTCAATACCATGGCCTTTCATCCCTCCGTAATTCGCCGTTTTTTGATACTGACCTCCAATCCCTGAAGTTTTAATATCACCTATCAAATCAAAAATATTTCTGTTGTATACATCAACAGTTAAGTTCAATCGGTCATTGAGCAAAGATAAATCCAGTCCAATATTAAAGTCCTTGGTTTTTTCCCAGGTTAACTGAGCATTCTCTAAACTTGAAATGAAAGTTTGTACCTCCTGGTCATTTATATTTGGTCTCCTGGCAATTTGATTATAAAAGACGGCAGAAGAATTTGTCGCATTGCCGATACTGGCAACCAAGCCATAGGAAGCCCTAAGTTTAGCGGCTGTTAAAATACTGTTCTTTGGCCAAAAGCTTTCTTCGTCAATGTTCCAGCTACCCGACACATTCCATGTAGGTAACCACCTGGCCACCGTACTTTTTCCCATCAGATTAGACCCATCATAACGACCAGACAACTTCAGGGTATATTTTTCTTTATAAGTATAGGCTGCATTGGAAAAATAGGCAATGTAACGGTCCAGGCCGTACCCCATCCCAAAATAAGGCTTACCAGTTTCAGCAGCCTGTTTGAAATAATGGTAGTCAGAGCTCACCAGACCTCCATTTTCATACTGATAACCCGCACCGTCAAAATACTCATTCTGCCTGTCCGCATACCGTACCTCCATTGCTCCAAAAACATTCAGGTTGTGGTCTTTATTGAATGTTTTATTGTACTGCAGATTTTGTCGGAAATAATAGGATTTCAAATTATCTCCAGTCATTTTATAAAAGCCGCCATCAGGAAGAACACTCAGCGGCAAACCATTCGGAAAATCCGGATCTTTATATAAATTGGGATTGTTCTGAGCAGAAGTGGCATCATCAACAGTTCTAAATGACGTAGCCATATTGGAGTTCTTTAAGATATAGATCTGGCTTTCTGTTCTCGTAAATCTATAAGCACCATCCAATGAATAAGTCAATTCAGGTATAATCTTATAATTTAAGCCTCCCTGAACTTTAAAGTCGATCATTGCCAATTTTAGATAATTGGTATTCAACTCATTCAGGATATTAAAAGGTGCACTATTTTGTCTGAAATATTCGAGGTTTCCATTTTCATCATATGGCGTAATCAACCTACTGGTATTCAACGCATAATTATAGGGATTAATGTCAAATCCTCTATAATAACTACCATAAACAGGATCAGATTGCAAGACCGTTGTTCCAGGAGCCTGCTGGTTACGAACAGAACCATTTGCCAGCAATTCGCCACTTAACTTATCGCTTAATTTAAAATTGGCTCTATAATTCCCTGTAAAACGATCTACACTATTACCTATTGTTTGTCCATCATCATGCAGAAAGGAGGTAGAAGCATAGGTTTGAAATTTTTCTGTGCCTGAATTAATGCTGATGGAATGGTCCTGCTGCAAAGAATTTTTAAATAAGACATTGAACCAATCCGTATTTGCATTGGCATATCTGGACAAGAATGCAACCTTACTGGCATTATCATTTCTGAGCGCCCAGGTTTTTGTGGTTTCATCATAGTCATACAGCATGTTGTACATTTTATAGAAGATCCCGCCCGTATTGCCTCTGGATGCATCCGGGATCTGATAATATCCTTTATTCTGCATCTCAATCATAACAGCCATCTGGTCTGCAGAATTTAACACATCAAAACTTGAATAAGATGGTTTCGCATAGGTCGTGAAGTTTCCACTATAGCTAATCTTTGGAGCACCTTGTGTTTGCCTGCCTTTTTTTGTGGTTACAACGATAACCCCATTCATTGCTCTTGCACCATACATACCCGTCGCGGCCGCATCTTTCAGAATATTAAAACTCTCAATATCGTCTGGATTTAAACCCGCCACCGAAGAGCCAATTAAGGTATTCGCATCTCCGGTTGTCAAGGCTTCATTAGAGATATTGACAACATCTTCCAAAATGATACCATCCACAACCCACAATGGCTTATTGTCGCCCGAAAAGGAAGTTGCACCACGTACACGAATCTTAGGTGCAGCACCAAACGTTCCTGAAACATTTTGTACAGTTACTCCGGCAACCTGCCCTTCAAGCATCCGGCTAATGTCGGGAACCCCATTTCGTTCTGCGTCGGATGCCTTTACCAGGGTCGAAGAACCCGTAAACGTTTTCTTGTCCAGGGTTTGATAACCTGTTGAAATATTAACCTCCTTCAATACGCTCACGTCCTCCTCCAAACTGACATTTAAAGTTGTTCTTCCGGCAACATTAACTTCCTGTGTCTTATACCCGATGTAACTAAATATAAGTGTTGCACCAGCATCTGCATTAATCTGGTACTGGCCTTCTCCATTTGTAAACGCAGAGACACCTTTACCCTTTTCCCGTACACTTACGCCTGGGATCGGATGGCCCCTTTGATCTGTAACACGACCTTTTATCTGGACAGCCGTAATGTAAGCAGATATCCTGTCAAAAATAGTCTTGTCCTTTTCCTTGATCACCACTATTTTATCCAGAATCTCATAGGAAAAAGGTTGATCTTTAAAGCATAAATTCAATGCCTCTTCCAGGGTCCCGTTCTTAATTTTAACATCTACTTTACTTGCTCTTTCCAGTAAACGTTCATTGTAGAAAAACTGATAACCACTTTGTTTACCAAGATCTGTAAAAATCTGGGTGAGCGGGGTATCTCTTTTATTAAGATTTATGCTTTGGGCTATTCCGGCCGCACTTAACTGCATAAATGCGGAGAATAAAAAAACGAAGGTTAACTTCATAATTCGCCAAATTTGATTGCGTACCTGCCATTTTTTGGACAGCAGGCCGCAATGAATAATATTATTCATATTTTTGTTTTGGTTGGGTTTCTAATTAAACGGATTGCAAAAAAATGTTAAATGGGTGAACCCAGTCATTATAAGGATCCCGATCGCCATCGGGGTCCTTTATTTCTGATCACCTTTCGGGAGTTTAAATCCCGTCGTCTCTGTAGATTTTTTCCATGTTTTGGTTGTTTTTTGGATTTGAGTTGATTGATTAATTATTATATGTTTAATTCACTAGCATTTTTCGGCCTTCTATTCTGAATTTTATATCACTAAGTTCAAGAACCTTGATAAACTTACCCAAACTGGCATTCCGGGGAACTTTCCCTGTAAAACGATCGGCAGGAATATGACCTTGATAAACCACCTCCAGATTGTACCATCTGGCAGCTTCCCGTAATACGTTTTCGAGGCTTGTACTTTTATAATAAAACCATCCCTCCTTCCAGGATACTGCTTGTTCCAGGTTGGCCTGCACTACGCTTATACTCCCTGCCTGGTGAACCGACTGTTCTCCTGGTTTAAGGAGAACAGAATTTTCCAGAAGGACATTTTGCCCATTACCAAGGGGAGAAACCTTTACCGAGCCCTCTAAAAGTGTGGTTTTCACACCTCCATTTTCAACATAACTGTTGATGTTAAAGTGTGTCCCCAATACTTCCACTTCCTGATCCTTTGTTTTTACCTTAAAAGGATGTGCTTTATCTTTAGCGATCTCAAAGTAAGCCTCACCAGTCAGTTCAACCTTCCGGTCCGCTTTCGCTTTAAATGAAGTTGGGTATTTTAAAGAAGATTCTGCATTGAGCCATATTTTTGACCCATCCGGAAGCACAACCTGATATTCTTCTCCCCGCGCGGTAGAAATGATATTAAAAGCAGAAGTGATCTCCCTGTCTTCTGACTTTCCGTCCGAAGATTCCTTTATTTCATAAATCAATTTTCCATCTGCTGTTTTAGTAATGTTTACGCCAGCCTCTTCAGCCAGTTTTCCTTTAACTGCATCAGACAACACAATCTTTCTCCCATTTGCAAGCGTTAAGGTGGCTTTGTTACTTCCACCGGGGATACGATTAGCCATTTCCATAGTGACCGCAAAACGGTGCTTTGACCGCTGGATGAAGAAAATACCCAGGCAAAGAACAACAACAGCTGCTGCAGAAATGCGATAACTCCAGATTCTCAGTGCAGATGATTTTACTTTGGATTTACAGGGAGGTGCTACCAGATTTGAGCGTTTTAATGTTCCCTCCCAAATCTCTTCCTTCAAACGATCCAGATCAGTTTCATCATCGGCAAATCTCCGGCTCAGACTTTCTGCATTGTACCAGTTCTCCAACAGTCTGATTTCTTCATCAGTAGCCGTTCCTTTATTATATTTTTCAAGAAGTAGTGCAGCTTCTTTGTGGTTCATCTAAATTCAGTTAATGTATTTATAGATAAAACCGGGCAAAAGGACTTTGGGGGTAGAAGATTTTTAAATTATTTCAAAATAATCAGAGCAAAAACGAATATGCTCAGATTACTGATCTTTGGCCTTATAATTTTTAATGCATTTTGAACCTGCTTTTTCACCGTTTGATCAGATATATTCAGTTTTTCCGCAATTTCTTTATGTGAAAGATTCTCCTTTCTGCTCATTTCAAAAATTTCACGCATTTTTGGAGGCAGGTTAAGAATCTCCTGTTCAATAATTTGTGTTATTTTTTTTTCATCTACGCGGTCAATCGCACCAGGATCTATTTCCGAAACAAATGAAGCAATGGATTTAACATAATCGTTCCGAACCCGATGTTGCTCCATGAGATTTAAAACCCTGTTACGTGCAGCAACATATAAAAAACCTGCAAGATTTTGATTAGATCTGATTTCAGTTGCTTTAAGCCATAGTTTACTGAAAATTTCCTGGATGACATCTTTTGCTTCTTCTCTGTCGCGAAGCATTTTGTAAACATGTGCGTACATTACACTCCAGTAACGATTATAAATTTCAGTAAAGGCAGACTGGTCTCCAGACTTTAACAGGTCGGCTAATTCCTTATCTGAGTATTTACTGTATCTGCCCATAAATTAAAACTACTCCATTTAAGATTCTACTGATTAACCAGCATTATTCTTAACTAAAATGCGTAAATCTATCCGTAATAACAAAATATACTAAAAAAGGAACTTTAGATCAGATCGCTAAAGCCTATTCTTCTTCCTCGTTTTCTTTAAATGTACCTATACCAGCCGGTATGGTAAAATAGAATGTGGTTCCTTTTCCTTCTTCGCTCTCCAGCCAGATCTCTCCTCCGTGTTTGGCTACAAAATCACTTACAAGATTGAGTCCAAGCCCCGTTCCCTTTTCTCCCAACGTTCCAAAAGTCGTATAATTTGATTTGCTGTTAAACAATTCCTGCACCTTATCTTTAGGGATACCAATTCCGCTGTCACTCACAGAAAACTGTACACCTGTATCATTTTTAATCGCTTTAATTAATATCTCTCCGTTTTTATAGGAAAACTTAACTGCATTTGAAACTAAATTTCGAATAATCGTATCCAACATCGCTTTATCTGCACTGAGCTCTAAATCTGGTTCCACAGACTGCAGCACACGAATGCCTTTCTTCTCCGCCATAGGCAAAATACTGAGTAAGCACTTCTGTAACTGAGCGGCCAGGTCCTCAATGTTAACAGGATTAAAACTAACTGCATTAAACTGAGATTTGGCCCAGGTCAGCAGATCTTCCAAAAGCTCATTTGCACTAGACAGTTCCTGTTTCATCATAGAAAGATAGGTGTGTACTTCTTCAGCCGAACTGGATTGAAAATCATTTAACGTTAGATCCAGTAACTGTAAACTTCCTGAAATCGGGTTACGCAAATCATGTCCTATGATGGAAAGTAGTTTGTTCTTTTGCTCATTCGAGGCCGTCAATTCCGTATTTAATGCCTTCAGCGCATTATCTTGTGATTTTCTGGCCGTAATGTCCCGCATACTTCCTTCCGTTCCCACAACCAGGCCATTCTCCCGGATCAGTCTGGCATTCACTGAAGCATACCGGAGTTCCTGGTTAATTGTTTTCAATCTGGCTTCAAAGTCTATAACAAATCCATCTTTTTGCAGGCTTTCGATAATTCTGTCCCGGTCATGAGGGTAGTAATAAAAATCAATAACCGGCCGCCCAATAATCTCCTCCCGGGTATAACCGGAATACTGCAAGATAGAGGGGCTGATTTCGGTTACTCTTCCCTGCTGGTCTGCCTGATAAAAAACGTCCTGTACATTTTCAAAAATGGTCCGGTATTTTTTCTCACTTAACAGCAAATTCCCCTCAATTTCTTTTCTTTTGGTAATATCCTCTATCTGGGAGACATAGTGCAGGGGATGCCCCAAGCTATCTTTCAACATAGTTGCTGCAATAACCACCCATATCACTGATCCGTCTTTATGGATATACCGTTTCTCCATTTTGACGTTTTCGCGGATCCCATCTGCCAGTTCCTTCAGGCTTTCAGAACTTCTATGCAAATCCTCAGGATGTGTAATGTCCTGTATATACAATTGCTGTAATTCTTCTTCGCAATACCCAAGGATATCACATAAACTGGAATTGACCCGTTTCCACCTGCCCTCGGGAGAGATCAAGGCCATACCGATCAGAGAATGCTCAAAGGCTTGTCTAAACTGCTCCTCACTTTGATACAAGTTCTCTTCCAGCTGTTTATGCTTGGTAATATCAAAACTTACTGCTCCAACCAGATTCTGTTTCCCTGAGGCATCCATAAAAGGGAACTTATAGGTTTTAAAATACTGAGGATATCCATCCTGTCCGCGAATAGTCTGGAACAACTCCTTGCTTTGCTGGGTCCGGAGTACTTCCATATTATTAATGTGCGCATTTTTTGCGACGTCTGATCCAAAGATCTCTTCGTTATTTTTACCCACCACATCTTTAGGGAGATGCAGAGTTTCAAAAAAATCATTATTCGCATAGGTAAGGACATTCTCCTCGTTGGTAATCCAGCATAAACCAGGAAGGTAATCCATAAACAGACGAAACTGCTGGTCCTGGAAGGTACTCTGTTTATGGAGTGTAATATCTTCACTATATATGATCACGCCCCCCACATTTCCATGCTGACTTTTCCAGGCTTTGACCTCCCATTTCATCCACCTGTTATTCAAGGACGATGGCTCATTAATCTGATCTTCTCCTGACTGGTCTTTACCCCTAACAGCTTGCTCTAAAATAGTAAGCCATTCTCTGCTTCTTTCTGGAAAAATAGTGCAATAGGATTGTCCAATTACTTGCGCCCTTTCCATTCCATAGGTTTTTAACCATTGATTGGATACTGCCAAAAGCTTCAGATCAACATCCAAAATAGCAATAGGTATAGGACTGATGTGGAAGATCTGGAGTAAATCAGCAGCTGAAATCATACTTGGTCATTTAATACAACAAATATAACCTTTGAAATACAACGACTGAAACAAGAAAAATGTTATTTTTCTTGCAGGTTAAAAGCTATTTTCCAGAGACAGTCATTTGCGTACAGCAAATAATGACCAAAACCAATACCGATACCGCAGAAATTGTACGAAGGGTATTGAAGTTATTCCAGGCCCCTTCAAATTTCATTCTATGAACTGCAATCTCTGTTGGCCCGGCTGAAGATAAGTTGAAAGCAGCTAACTGATCATTTAAGGGGACATTTCCAAAAACAGTTACTCCAAAAACCCCAATAGTATAGATCAATGTGGCAATGGCCAATAGCCAGAACTGAATGGATAAAGGCCTGACATAAAACTGGTATGTGCTGAGCGGGAGTAAAACTAATGTTCCTATAAAACTCACAAAAAATACAGGATTTAATATGGCCTTGTTTATAGACTGCATTGCAGCGAGATAGTTTTTATCAGATAAACGGGATAAGCCAGGGATTACGCTGCAGGACCAGGAGTAGAACAGACCAGCTACCAGTGCAGCCATCGTTGCAGTAAGGACCAATACCACTACGGGTAATATGTTTTCTTTTGATTCCATGTTTTTATTTATTTGCCTAAAATTATGGAAATCAAGAGGCACGAAATAGAACAAAACCGACAACTTGTCAATTCAACAGCAACAATTCTCCTTGCTTAGGAAAGATCAGCTTTAAATTTTTCGTATTTGCTTCTTTAAGCTCTTTCCGTATCAACTCTTCTGCCTGTAAAGGTGGCTTAATATGAGTAATAATAAAGTTTACTTTTTCAAATGTACCCGCTTTGCAAAGATTTTTTAACTGCTCCAGTTCTTTAAAAAAAAGTTTTGGTGTAAGATGACCAAACAACAGATTTTCAGGCTGTTCATTTGGAAAAGAAACTTCCAGGAAAACAGCCTTCAACTCGTTTTTATTGATTAAAGGTGTAACCTGCTCCCATAGAAGACGCATTTTATCAGACTTCTCAATTTCATCTGCGCCGGTATCTCCGAGATAAAGCGCATAACTATTCTGATGCCCTACCAAAAAAGCTGTACTCTGATAAGGATTTCCATGACTCAGCGTAAAAGCTTTAACAGTCATCTCTGTTCCATCGAGAGGCCTTTCAACATTTTCTTCCAGTGCCGTATAACTATATTTTTTCAAGATTGGCTTTTCTCCTTCATTACCAAAATTGGCCCAGGCATCCCAGGTAAAATATTTATCTCTTAAAACTCCTAGTACCTTTGGCATGCCATAAATCTTTTTAACACTATCCTCCGGCGAATTAATGATCAGACCAGAAACATGATCGAGGTGTCCGTGTGATATCAAATACCCTTTGATTTGCCTTTTTAATACTTCATCAGGCTTTCCTTTCAGAACACCTCTGTCTATCGCTTTGCGTATCCCGGTATTTAAGGTTCCGGCATCCAGGCAGATATAACTGTCACTACCTTGCGGAGCAAGCAAATAGGCAGAAAGATTGTCCTCTTCTATCCCACCCTTAACACCAAGCGGAATGACTTTAAACGATGACGTACGGGACTGGGCAGATACCTGATGAAAAGCGGCAAGCACAATAAAAGCGATAAGACAAGTTTTTCTGAACATAATTTATAGAATTGCAGTGCACAAACTTAAATAAACAGATGAATAACCACGCCGGTATCACCATAAAAAAAGAGCAGTATTAAACTTGCTCTTTTATCTACATAAAAAACCCGGAAAAGGCCTTAAGTAAAGAACTTTATTTCGTTTTCACGAATTTAGAACCACAACCTTCTATACACATAATAGGTCCGGCAGGGCTCATGGTCAATTCACCATTGCTAATTTTAAATCTATAATTCTGCTCGGTTTTGTCTTTCTTAAAAAAAGTAAGTGTTACACTATCCTTCACAGAATAAGTCGAATAGTCACTATAGGCATTACCTTCGAGCACGCCATTATCTTTAAACGTGACCAAAAAAAGAGAGGCAGAATGCTCGGATACGGGTGTCCATTTACCCTGACCATTGCCAATATCAGCATAAGACGCGGAAAGTTTCCATGTTCCTGGTAGGGTTTCATCGACAACGAGTTTGGCTTTATCCTTGCTGCAGGATACCATAAGAAATAAGCAGGAAACGAAAAGGAATTTAGTTAAAGAATGAATGGATCGCATAATTTAGTCGTTTTGGTTATCGATATAAACGAAGCAAAAAAAAGAAACGCTACATCAAATACAAAATAACAATAAGTTTTTTAAGGGACAGAAATACTAAACTGCACTCAGGTATCAGGAAGGCTTAGGTCTTCCTGATGCGTATGATGCGCATCCAGTGCATCACTTTCATGACAGGATAAGTAGGATCAAACTCGAACCACCTTGATGCAAAATTTGGATTATTTGGTTTTTTGTGATGGTTATTTTGAAACAGCTCTCCTAACATTAAAAAGTCAAGCGGTAAGGAATTCTTGCTGTGATCATTGTTGTCATGATTAGAATAACCATATTTATGCCCGCACCAGTTTACAATAGCTCCATGTATTGGTCCCATTAAAAAATGAATAGGTAACAACAGAAACATCCACCAGGCCGTAGCAAAAGTAACATAAAACCACACGTAAAAACTGATAAAGATGATCCGGGTAACCCAGGAGTCACCAATTTTATCAATTATAGGCCATGATGGGTATTTATCCCTGAACTGCTCTTCAGGTTCAACATTGTATTTGGAATAATTCAGGTATATATTTTTAGTCTGGATCATCATTCCCCATACGTCTTTTACAAAATGCGGCGAATGCGGATCTTTCTCTGTGTCACTAAAAGCGTGATGCATCCGGTGCAAAATTGCGTAAGCACGAGGATTTAGAAAAGACGAACCCTGAGATAGGAATGTAATCAGATAAAAAAACTTCTCCCAAAAGGTATTCATTTTAAACATCTTATGCGAAGCATAACGATGAAGAAAAAAAGTCTGGGAAAAGAGAGAGAGAAACCAATGTAAAAGGAAGAAAACTAAAATAATCATATAAAGCACTGAATGTATACCAACGTAATCCGCTTACGTTAAACTGTTCAAACCTCAAAAGTAATCAAATTATGACGCTTATTTAGAATTATTTTGAACAGCTTTCAAATCTCCAAATAAAAATGCCGTGGATCTATTCAAATCCACGGCATTTTTTATTGATAAGGGAAATATTCTATCTTCCAAAATCATCCTGCACCCTAACGATATCAGATTCGTCAGAAGGATTTTCAGGATCAGTATGCTGCCAGATTTCGGAAACTATACCCCAGTCTTTTAAACCAATTAAACGGTGTCTTTCTCCTTTTTCAAGTTTTACCCTGGTACCAGGTGTAAGCGTTTTCACTTCTCCCTGCTCATCCGTATCACTGGTAATGATGCCCACATTTCCACTCACCACCTGCCAGATTTCAGCACGACGATGGTGATATTGCCATGATAAACGGGAATCAGGAGCAACCACCAGGATCTTAGGGCTCAATTTGCCGCTAATCTTAAGGTCATTAACATTTAATCCATCAAAGTAGACATTGGCAAACTGTTGTGCCTGTTCTTCATCTATCACGAAAAAACCACCCCATGGACGGGTATCATCAACGTTAACTACGTTGAAACCTTCGATCTTAAGGCGTTGTGTAACGCCGCTAAATATTTCTTTCTTTTGATCTGACATTTTAAATCTTGTAATTGATTGACCAAATATAACAGATGAGATTTATTTTTTAACAGCCTTGCCTATTAATTTATCAATCCTGCTTACAATATAATCAATATCAAAAGGCTTTTTAATATAATCATCTGCCCCTGCTGTTATGCTTTTCTCTTTATTCTGATCATTTGCAGACATCACAATTACGGGAATATGTTTTGTAAAGAGATCACTTTTTAAATCTGAACAAATATCAGCACCATCACCATCAGGCAGCATCACATCCAGAATAAACAAATCGGGCACAGAATCCCTTAATTTGGACTTTAATTCACTAAAAGAGGAAGACAACTGCAATTCATATCCTTCATCTTTAAGCAGAAATTCAATAATATATCTGATGTCAGTATCATCTTCGAGAACATGTATCCTTTTTACCATAATTTAAATATTTGTTGAAATGCTTTAACAGCAACAATATTGCCATAAAATTCAAATCGGGCATATATGTTACATTTTTGTTTAACTTAATCGTTAACGAGTGTTAATTATTTATGAACTGTTTAATAATTATTACATTTTTACAGACATAACTGATAAAGAACTTCATGATCTCTTCTAAACCATACAATTTTCTTTTTTTTCTGATGTTCATTACCCTCGGAAGTTTCGCTCAGCAAAAAATTCACTTAAAATCTGGTGATCTCATTTTCCAGGACCTGGATTGTGGTCCGCTTTGCGATGCCATCAATGCCGTTACACAGGGATATGGAGGCAACAAATTCAGTCATATGGGCATGGTCTATCTGCGCAATGATACGGCATACATCATAGAAGCTTCGGGTAAAGATGTACACATGAGTACACTAGAGGCCTTTCTTGGCAAGTCCAAGCATCCGCATTACGTTGGCCGGCTAAAAAAAACATACAAATCTCTTATACGGCGCGCTTTAACCTATTCTATCCACCAGTTTGGTGTACCCTATGATGACCAATATTTGTATGATAACGGAAAATACTATTGTTCTGAATTGATTTACGATGCCTTTAAATATGCAAATAATGATCATCCGTTCTTTGAGTTGCTTCCAATGACCTATAAACAACCTGGATCTGATACTTATTTCCCTGCATGGAAGGCATATTTTGATCAATTGGGCGTACCGGTTCCAGAAGGCAAACCCGGTTGCAATCCTGGGGGAATTTCACTTTCTCCTAAACTTGACATTCTGGGCGTGTACTCAAATTAAAACTAAAAATCTATAGGTATTAATACCTGAATTTTTCAGGCAATTCTACGCTTTCAAAGCACTTTAATTTTGCGTTACTTTGTGTAAACCAACCAAATAGAAGGCCACAAATAAAACGCGGCTAACGATTTGCATATAATCAACCAAAAATTAAAGTTTTATGAAAACCTTAACCCAATCATTCCCAATCTACATTGCAGGGATCATCTTCCTGCTTGGTTTCTCCAGATGCAGGCAAATTGATCCTGACCAACGCTATCCGGTGAACATCGACAGTGTACAGGTCCACAAAATTTCCCTGGGTACAGCCATTCAGCTCACCTCCGGATTTAAGAAAGGCAAAACAGAACTTAACCGCCAGCTCAACAATTCAACCTACCTGGAAAAAGCATTTAATATGCCTTATTCTGAAAGATTTAATAAAGACGCTATACTTGCGCTCCTGAACCAGCACGGTGCAAGTGGAATAAGAATCTATATGGGAAAAGATAGCCTGGGCCTGGTCCGTCTGATCTTAGTGGGGACAGATGGAGAGAATCATGATATCCTGCCAAAAAGATCCAATATCCAGTCTCTGAAGAGCATGTCTTCTGAGGGACTCATTATGGAAACCGGCCAGCGTTGTCCTACTATTTGCTCGTTAAGTCAATTAGATGGCTATTAATCATTAAAAAATGTTTTATGAACCTGCTCTTCACCTTTTTCTTAAGCCAATCCATATTGCTGCCTATTTTGATTGCATTCCTCCGCTTGAGAAAAAGTTTCGACCTGCAGTTTCTTCCCTTCATTATTTTACTTGGCATTGCTTTTATCTCTGAAATCAGTAGTTTCTTACTGGTCGACATCTACCATAAAAGCAATGCCATTTCAACCAATATCTACAGTTTACTCGAATGTCTAATTATTCTCTATCAGTTCTATCTTTGGGGATCTGTTAAACATAAAAAAACACTTTTTATCTGTCTGGCCTTGCTCACCTCAGGCGTATGGATTATGGACCATCTGATTTATCAGCATCTCTTCAGTTTCAGACCTTATTTTAGGATTTTCTACGCCTTTATTATCGTATTACTCAGTATCAATACCATAAATGCCATGATTGTTCAATATAAAGGCAACCTGTTCCGAAATACCAGGTTTCTTCTCAGTATGGGATTCATGATCTTTTTCATTTATCAGATCATTTATGAAGCCTCATTCTACATTGGATACGACAAATCTCTGATTGCGGGGAAGATCATTCTGTTTTTCGGTTACCTCAATTTTTTCGTAAATGTGATTTTTGCAGCTGCAGTTTATTTCATACCTTCCCGGGAAACTTAATATGGAAGATAAGATTCTTCATACGGTTCTTTTCATTTCCCTGCTAATTGCAGTCATTATCGCTTTTTTTATTATTTCCATCATCCGCTACCACAGGCGTTATATCAGCTTGCAGAGAGAAAGGATCAGGGCGGAAATCATGATGCAGGAATCGGAAAGAAAAAGGATTGCCAATGATCTTCATGATAGCCTTGGACCATTGCTTTCGGCAGTAAAATTAAATATACAAAGTATAGATGTACAAGAATCCGAGGATAGCCGGATCATCCACAAAGCAGGGCAGCACATCGATGAAATTATTAAAAGCCTGAGAGAAATATCTTACAATCTAATGCCCAATACCCTACACAGAAAAGGGCTTACCGATGCTATTGAAGAATATCTTTACCGTTGCAGCTCAATTCACGGGCTCAAGATTAAATTCCAGGGGCCCGGACTTGAAAAAGTTACAGCCGAAAATGAGGTCCACTTGTTCAGGATCATACAGGAAACAGTACACAATGCTGTTAAACACGCTAAGGCAACGTTCTTACAAATCTATACTGTTGAAAAGCCGGAGGAACTGGTACTCTATATCAAAGACAATGGTGTTGGCTTTGAGTTGGAAGACGTGCAAAAGAGCTCTACAGGCCTCGGTCTGAAAAGCATGGAGAGCCGCTGTGAACTCATTGGTGCTTCCTGTAAAATACAAACTTCAAGAAATAAAGGCTGTGAAATTATCATTAAAATACCAGTGAATTAATTTGTAAATTTAGAACAACATGATTCCCCCTATCACCATTGCAATAGCCGATGACCACGAAATCTTTTTAGATGGTCTCTCTCTAATGTTATCCAGACAGCAGAACTTCAGCATTTGCGGGCAGGTTTCTAATGGACTCCACCTGCTTGAACTTGTAGGTTCAAAGATGCCAGACGTTGTGCTTACCGACATTAAAATGCCCGTTATGGATGGAATAGAAACCACAAAACTGATCCGGCAAAAATACCCGGAAGTTAAAGTGATTGCACTATCTATGTTTGATGAAGAGAAGTTGATTATTGAGATGCTCGAAGCAGGGGCCAGCGGTTATCTGTTAAAAAATGCGCATAAAAATGAGATCATAGATGCCGTGACCAGTGTATACGACGGTAAAAACTACTATTGCAGCCATACTTCTTCCTTGCTGGCTTCTATGATTGTCCGCAGCCGTTTTAAATCGGGGAAAGAAAAAGAAATCTCCTTTACAGAACGAGAGAAAGAGATCATCAAACTGATTTGCCAGCAATACACCGCTCAGCAAATTGCAGATAAAATATTTTTAAGCAAAAGAACTGTTGAAGGACACAGAATAAAGATTATGGAGAAAATCAATGCAAGAAATATGGCCGGTCTGGTTATTTTTGCTCTCAAGAACAACATCATCAGTGAAGAAGATATATTATGAGGCTATCCAAAAGGGTTTAGATAGCCCCATAATATAGCATCAATAAGCTTTTAGAACCTCATCTAAATGAGCAGCTAACGCAGACGCATTTTCAATATTAAACACCATTGGCGGCTTAATTTTCAGGACATTATGCAAAGGACCATCTGTACTGATCAGAAAACCACGCTCTTTCATTTTTTCTACAATTTCATCAATTTGCGGAACCGCAGGGTTCAGATTTTCCCGGTCAGTAACCAATTCTACGCCTACAAATAAACCTTTGCCTCTTACATCTCCAATGATCTGGTGTTTTGACATCAGCTTTTTCAGTTCCTCGATCAGGTAATTCCCTGTTTCCAGCGCCCTTTCCTGCAATTTTTCTTCCCGGATCACTTCCATCACGGCAATTCCGGTTTCCATAGAAACGGGGTTGCCACCATAGGTATTAAAATACTCCATACCATTATTGAAAGCTGCAGCCACTTCCTCCGTGACCACCACTGCGGCAAGAGGATGACCATTACCTATAGGCTTACCCAGAACAACAATATCTGGCTCCACATCCTGTAATTCAAAGCCCCAGAATTTCTCACCCACTCGTCCAAAGCCCACCTGTACCTCATCTGCAATACACAAACCACCGGCTTTGCGCACCAGGGCATAAACTTCTTTCAGATAACCATCCGGAAGAGGAATCTGTCCGCCTACGCCAAGTAAAGTCTCACAAATAAAGGCAGCGATACCCGTCCCTTGTTCTTTAAGCTGTTTAATGGTATCCGAAATATCCGAAGCATATTTTTTACCAGCTTCCGGATCTCCATAACGGTAAGGCCCACGATAAAGGTCCGGATTCATTCCCTTATGGATATAAGACTGCTGGCCAGCCCCACCTGGCCCATCAAATTTATAAGGACTGAGTTCCATAGCCACAGTGGACGTACCATGATAGGCATGATCCAGCACGATGACATCCCTCTGTTTGGTAAAATGTCTACTGATCCGGATCGCCAGATCATTTGCCTCGCTACCCGAATTGGTAAAGTAACATACTTTCAGCTTTTCAGGTAACGTAGCTGTAAGCAAACGCGCATATTCCACCAGGCTGTCGTGCAGGTAACGGGTATTGGTATTCAGTCTGGCCAGTTGTTTTTGCATAGCTTTCACCACTACCGGATGGCAATGACCAACATGGCTTACATTATTGACACAATCAATATATGTTCGTCCCTGATCGTCATAAAGATACTGTAGCGCTCCCCTGCTGATCTTCAGGCTTTTACGGTAACTGATACTCAGATTCGCTCCAATATGCTCTTTTCTTGCTTCTTTTAATGCCGAATAGGCCTCTTCAGGAACAAATACGGACGCATATCCGCAACAAAGGTTAAATCTGTTCCTGGCAAGCAGAGGATTGATTTTTATCCACTGGTATAAAAGTGTCCAGGCATCCTCCTCTGAAATAAAGTGGTGCGGATTATTACTTTGGGTTCTTTGATGCGCAGAAGTACTTACACTCATAGACAAACGGGCCGCAATGAGGTAATACAATACCGAAAGTTCAGTTTCAGTGATCGGATAAGTTTTATGATAACTTTTTACCAGCCGTTCTGCAATAGCCAGTGGATCTGGCTGTTTAAACATGGCATATGTACAAGCAATGGCCAGATTATGCACCAATTGACTTTCCACCATATCTCCAAAATCTATAATTCCCGTAACGGTTCCGTCTTTAACCAGCACATTATAATCATTCGCATCATTATGAATAACCGCTTTTCTTAACTGATTTTGCAGGGGTAGTACCTCCATCTCATACTGCAGCAAAAAGTAAGCAGCCATGGTTCTTTTTTCATGGTCCTGAATATGTACCAGCTTTTTTCTGCTGTCCAATACCTTGGCCAGGTCCCATTCGGTATAGCGGTAAGCTGCTGGATGCTTAAAATCTTCCAGATACTTATCCATCATAGCCAGCTGTGTACCCAGGCTATCCATAACAACAGGCAGTCGTACAGCCGAATGGCCCATAAAAGTACCGTCAAGATAGGTCAACACCCTTAATGCCAATGCAGCGTCGCCCTGTACAAAAGAAATCAAAGCATTTCCTTCCTTATTTTTAACTACCTTTTGTATTGCATCATGTCCCTTTTGCTCCAGATGCTGCATAGCTTTTAACTGTGCTTCCAAAAACGGCAACTGATCTGCGCCGCTGGTAATTTTTGCAATAAATTTTTGTCCGGCATGGTCCTCAAGCAGGAAATTCTGATCCTCATAGCCCTCCATCTTTTGTACGGAGACTTCCATCTGGTAATGATCGGTGATGAGTTCTTTAATATAGGTTTCGGAAAGTATCATAACTTGTTTTCTTTTAATAACATTAATAAATGGGCTGCAGACCAACTGAAATTCATGGCATTCAACCCCTTACCAGAAATGGGATGGTAATTTTCACGTATAGGCCCCTGGGCAGACAGTCCTTCTGCATTTTTCAGGAGCTGCTCCAGCAAACGAGCCGCCTCCTTCGTATAACCATATCGCTGCAATCCGCTTAAACCAAAATATACCTGATCTAACCATACCGGACCTCGCCAATATCCTTTCAAGGGATCAAATCTCGGATGATCAGCAGCCAGTGTTGGTAAAGGAACAAACGTATTAAATTTATGCTGATCCTGCATCACTTTTAATACAGCTTCTGCCTGTCCTGCATCGGCAATCCCACACCACAATGGGATCCATCCTTCAGGCCCTTCGGCTTCCATCCACTGGCCATCCAATAATTTATCATGGTAATAGCCCTTCTCTGCCTGATAGAAAGTTTCGTTTATCTTACTTTTTAAGGATGCTCGTCCGCTTTCCCACTGTCTGGCCTCTTCGGTCAAGCCGATGGCACCAGCGATCCGGGCGAGGTAACCCTTTTCTGCATATAAATAGGCATTGAGGTCTACGGATTCCTGATTAAGCGACCAGGCAGAATCATTGTTTTTCAATAATTTAGCCAGATCAAAGCGAACGGCATTATCCATCCCACTTTCCCAGGCAGCAGCAATTCTCGTCCCGTCTGTTGACCCGTACTCACAAAGTCCATTCCGATTGTGGTCTCTGTTTGTATACCACCATTGATGGTACTTAACCAGCATGGGATATATACGCTTCAAAAAGGTGGGATCTGGTGCCTGTTCTTGGATTTTCCATACACTCCAGGCAGCCAAAGGTGGTTTGGTATCCCGCCAGTTGTTTTCTGTTTTATCCGTATACACACAATCAGCCACCATGCCATACTTATCCTGATAGTCAAACATGGATAAAATATTGCTTTTGGCCAGTTCAGGATTAAAATAACTTAGCCCGACGGCCTGTTTCCAGCTGTCCCAGCTCCAAAACCCATAAAACCCCTGGTAATTCAGCGATGGAAATACCCCGTCATGGAGCAGGTCCTTTGCCTTAGTCCTCCAGTTCGTGATCAAGGTGACCACAGATTTGACTGCAATCCTGCGCTGCATGGGATCTTTAATCTGCTTTCCGGGTGCATTAAAGTATTGATCAAGATAATGGCTCCAGCGCAGCTGGTTTGCCCGTTGCGCTTTTTTAAAATCTGTATACCCGGACAAGGAAAGGGTTAAAGCTTTTTCAGGGTGATAATACTGCGCATATACTGTCTGATAAACCCCGCCTGAGGCCAGGCTTACAGGCAACTGACTGGCATGATAGGTATCTTTCAGAATCTTAATGTTCTTTTGACCGGAAAAATTCAAACGAAAAACATGGTCCTTATCAAACAAAACAGCAATACCGTTTTTATCCTTTTTCAATTCGGCATCTTTCAAAAGTACCTGACCCGACCAACTCAATTCCAGTTTACGTTTCTGTAAGGAAAGATTAGAGATCTGTGTTTGCACCATAGCTTCCATGCTGGAAACATAAATAAGCCGTAGTGTGATCCGGAGTCGTGCCACCTGGATTTCCTGTTCCAGCATTCCAGGATAATAATGCTGCACTATCCGCCCTTTTCTCAGATCTATAATCTTTCCTCTTTCTTTCACAGATAATTTAGCGATCGAATTGGCCAGCCACTGGCCACTCATATCCATGACCAAAGGGCCAATAAAAGAACCGTAATCTCCACTATCCGAAGGTAAGGTATAGGCATGCCATGCACCTAAATCAGCAAATACATTCGTTTCAATTCGGTCTGGCCGCTGGACTTGATAACCTAACTTTAAAACATCAGGGAAATTGCTCCGGGTATTTTGTGCATAAGAAAAACTCAGCCCAAAACTGAGCAGTACAAAAAATAATTTCTTCATATTAAGGTTTAGCCCTTTCTGTTAATTGTTCATTTTTAAAAATTGGCCGCAACGTAAAAGAATAGGAATAATCCTGGTAGGGAAGCCTGTACTGCGGATGAGTTTGTGCTCCCCAGCTGTTGTCGCCACCTACTCCCATCTGCTGATGGTCAATATTCCACCAGATCAACTTTTCATTGGTCATAGATCCTCCATGCACATTCCTTGGTGCATTTTTATCAAAATCAAGATTCTTCATATCAAAATGCAGGATACCTGTACTTAGTAGCGAAGTACCTGCAATAGCCATTAGCCCTTCTCCATCTCTGTTCTGCAGAGATACCCAGCGGATACTGGTCCGGTAACCACTCTCCTGTGCCCTTGGATATGGATAAAACAGAGAATCTGCGGGCATACGATACACATCAGTATGTGCAGCATAGTTCCGGTCTGAATAATTATCAAAAGGCCCTTTGCCAAGCCAGCTGGCCTGATCAAATTCCGGGTTCAGGATCATCCTCATACCAATCCTTTGCGGTTCAGCCACAGAACGGGTGCCCGTTTTCATCTGATAACTCACCTCTACATCTCCACTGCTATGAACGATATACCTGGTGGTGATGGTACTGCCTACAGCAGGCAGCTCATGTATCGTCTCTACAACGGCCTTGTCTTTACCCGCCATAGTGTTTTTAAAAGATTTCAGTTCTGCAGTCTGAAAAGCGTTTTGCCAAACCTTACTCCGGATCTGCAGGCTGTTGCCAATATCATTATCAGTTGCTGCCCTCCAGAAATGCGGTTCCAAAGCTTGTTGTATCACAGGCCTGCCTGAAATCTCGTAGGCTTCCAGTAAGCCGGTCTTTTGGTTAAATCCAATCATGATATCCTTCCCATAAAGGCGAAGATGCTCCCCCTCCACTTGTTTCTTCAACTTTTCACTTCTTCCTGTCTCTGCGACCACCGCCTTAACCTCAAAAGGAAGTTTAAACTGCTCTTTTGCTATAATGAAATCCTTGTCTAACAACCCGGATGCATTTCCCGTATAGGCTTCCAGCGTCATGAAATATTCAACGCCAGGTTTAGCTTCAAATGCTGGCACCTCTATACTTATCTCCTTTTCCTCCTGCGGACCAAGTACTGTTTCAGGTAGTTTTCCCGAGCAGATTAACGCCCCATCCCCTTTTATGAACCAGCGCAGGACATAAGCCGATAAATTGGTAAAGTCAAACCTGTTTCTGATGTTGAACTTGTAATTTTTAAGATCAACCTTTTCGAAAGAAATATTCTGATAAACCTTTTGTAATTCATAGGCCTGCGGATGGAAAGTACGATCTGAATTTAACAAGCCGTCGGCACAAAAACTGGTATCGCTGGTCAGGCCCACAGTCCCCATGTCCCGGCCATAGGCCCAAATCTTATTGCCTTTTTCATCCTTACGGGCAAAAGTCTGATCAGAAAAATCCCAGATAAAACCACCCTGTAACTGTTTATGCTTATAGATCAAATCCCAGTCGTCTTTTAAATTACCCCCGCTGTTGCCCATCATATGGGCATACTCGCACTGAATCATCGGTCTGGTTCTCCAGGTTTTCACATAGTTCTCCATAATACTAATGGATTTGTACATTGGACACCAGATGTCTGAGTAATGTTCATCTTTTGTGGCTTCATATTGCACCGGACGAGTCTTGTCTCTTGACTTGATCCAATTGTAAGTGGCTACAAAATTGGGCCCAAATCCACTTTCATTGCCCAAAGACCAGGTAATGATACAGGTAAAGTTTTTGTCACGCTCCCACATACGCTGAGTACGGTCCATATAGGAATTTTTCCATTCCGGCTGACCTGAAAGCGTCTCCATCGGCGTAAAACTCATACCATCGCATTCCAGATTCACCTCGTCAATAACATATAAACCGTACTGGTCACAGAGTTCATACCAGCGTTCTCCATTCGGATAATGACTGGCCCTTACCGCATTAATGTTCATTTGCTTCATGAGGCGAATGTCCCGAAGCATATCGGCTTCTGTAATTACCTTACCCGTCAGCATATTGTGCTCGTGGCGATTTACGCCTTTGATTTTAATGGCCTGGCCATTGAGTAGAAAAAGCCCACCTTTAACTTCGGTTGTTCTAAAGCCAATTTGACGGGTAATACTTTCTACTTCTGCCCCCTGTGCATCCAGATGCCTGATGGTAAGGGTGTATAGATTTGGATGTTCGGCGTTCCAAGCCCTAACTGCATTGATCTTCGAAGCAAAATTAAAACGCTCCCCAGATTTCAGCTGCTGATTTTGCTGGAAAACCGCTTTTCCTGAAACATCCGTCAGTTCTACCTTTAGACTGCCTGTTTCGCTTTTTGCGGGTCGTTTGTTGAATTCGACATTCAGGTCAAAAAGCCCGTTCTGATAGGCACTGTCCAGTGTCGCTTTGATGCTAAAATCCGCAATGTGAAAAACAGGTCTTGCGATCAGGAAGACACTTCTTTCAATCCCACTTAACTTCCACATATCCTGTCCTTCCAGATAGGTCGCATCGCTGAAGCGAAACACTTGCAGGGACACCGTATTCTTACCTTTTTTCAAGGCTTTGGTAATGTCAAACTCTGTTGGTGTCTTGCTGTCTTTGCTGAAACCCATCAGCTGTCCATTGATCCATATATAGAAGAAGGAGTTAACCGCACCGAGATGGATAAATACCTGTTTATCTGCCCAGTCGGGATCCAGGATAAAATCACGCTGATAAGATCCAACCGGATTATAATCTTTAGGTACAAAGGGTGGGTTTGGCGGGATAGGATATTCCACATCTGTGAAAATGTATTTATCGTAACCTTCGGTTTGCCAGTGTGCAGGAACCTTTATCTGACCCCAGTCTTTGGTCTGATCTGTATCTTTAAAAAAATCCAAAGACCTTAATGATGGATTCTGAACGATTTTAAACCTCCACATCCCATCCAAAGATTGCAACAGGGGCTGATTTGGAAGAAACCAGGCATGAGGCTTTACCACGTTCCTGGAGGGTATGGATGGATTTTCCCAGTCTGCATTCTGCCCTTTCATCAGCACAGGCGTCAGGAACAAGGCGAAGCAAAGTAAAACAAAGAATTTAAGACATTTCATGGGCATATAATGATGGAAGGCTATTTTCATAGCCTTCCAAATGATAGATTCAGATCTTATTTATTGAGCGTCAGGGTTGTTGGTCACCTCTTTAAGCGGTGTTGGATAAAAGGCCTTATCGGGGCTGAAACTTCTTCCTGCGGCTTGCATATTCTGGCTGAGCAGGCCCCATCTTCTCAGATCATAAAACCGGCTGCCCTCCAGGGTAAATTCCATCACTCTTTCATGTACAATCTGGTTAAATACCGTTTGCTGGTTGCCCGAAGGCGCATCTGGCAAACCAGCCCTTTTACGCACCAGGTTGATGTACTTAGAAGCCTCAGCATTGTTCTGCGCATTTAAAACTTCTGCATACATCAATAACACATCGGCATAACGCATTAAAGGAAAATTGATGGCATTGGATAAACCAATACGATCTGGAGTTGCCGGTATCCATTTACGAAAAGCAATTGTCTTTGCTGTTGCACCAAATAATGCGTTGTAGGTACTTCCGTAAATCTGCGGATCTGCAGGATTGTTAAAATAAGGATCATTGAAATACAAAGTCTGGTATACCCTTGCATCGTATTTACCACTGGCTATTTTTCCTTCCTTGGTCATCTCGTTCAGCAAACGTGGTGTACCGTAGATTTCGCCGTAGCCACCCAATTCTGATGCGGCCACCCAATCGCTCAGATAAGAACGGTAATAAGCCCCGCTCGAAGCATCAGCTGTCTGCTGCAATTCAAAAATAGACTCTACACTGTTTTTAGTCACGCCATTAAACATGTCCACAAACTTGGGATCCAGGCTATATTCTGTGGAAAGAATTACTTTCTGCAGCCAACCAGCAGACTCCGTATAATAAGCGTTGTTTTTGTCTTCGCCTGCGCGATAGAGATATACTTTGCCTAAATAAGCTTCAGCAGCCCCTTTAGTAACCCTGCCCAGTTCTGTAGCCGGACGGGCAGATCTTAAAGGAAGATTCGGCTCTGCTTCTTTCAAGTCTTTCAAAATAAAATCATAGACTTCCGCACGGGAAGAAAAAGGTTTAGACAAGTCAGCTTCTGAAGTAGGGACTTTGTCCCGAATAATGACCTTGCTGAAATTATTAAGCAGTTTAAAATGATAATAGGCCCTCAGGAATTTCGCTTCTGCTAAATATTGATTCTTACTGGCGTCATCAATTGCCGTACTGCTCATTTTAACCAGGCCTTCAATCACCTGATTGGAAAAATTGATGCCCTTGTAGTTTTCTCTCCAAAGCAGATCTATAGCATAGTTTCCGGAGGTGAAATTAAAATTATAATGCTCGGTCCACCAGGGATAGTTATAGGCATCAGCTCCAGGAACCACATAATCTTCCCGGTAAAACTCCCTTACCGAGCGGGCTTCTACGTAATTATCCCAGGCAACAAAGCCTTCCAGTTGGGAATAGGCCGAAGCTAGCCCAGACAAAGCATGTTCTTTACTGGTCCAGAAATTATCTACAGTTAACTGGTCAGGAATATTTTGTTCCAGTTCACTTTTTTTACATCCTGCAACTGCCAGCAGCAGGCAAAGGACTATATATAGTTTTTTTGTGTTCATCAGAAAATAGAATTAGGTTAAAAAGTTAGTTGAAGACCAGCCAGTAATCTCTTATTCTGAGGATAAAGCATACGGTCTACCCCTGTATCCAGTACGGTGAAATTGCCCACTTCGGGATCAAGACCTGAATATTTAGTGATCGTAATCAGGTTTTGGGCACTTAAATACACCCTCAATCGGTTGACCTTCATCTTTTGAAGCACCTTAGCCGGAAGCGTATAACCCAATTGTACCAGTTTTAACCGGAGATAAGCTCCATTTTCCAAAAAACGGGTCGATTCTCTGGCATTGCCATTTGGATCACCAAGCACTGCACGAGGCATATCTGTATTGGTGTGCTGAGGTGTCCAGGCATCCAGAGTGGTAGAAAGGAAATTTCTTCCGGCATCCATACCTTCCAATTCAAAACGGTTACCATTATAAATCTTATTGCCACCTACACCCTGCCAGAAAAGTGACAAGTCAAAATTCTTATAATTTACGCTCATGTTTAAGCTGTATTCCACTCTGGCAAAACCTGAGCCTTGGTAAGTCTTGTCTTTCTCATCAATTACCCCGTCTCCATTGGTATCCCGGAACCTCACATCACCAGCTTTAGCATCCGGCTGTAAACGCTCGCCAGCTGAATTTTTATAGTTGGCAGCTTCTGCATCAGACTGAAACAAACCATTGGCTTCATACAGATAGAAAGCACCAATTTCTTTACCTACCCTGGTTTGTGTAGGGATATGGTCTGTTCCATACCTTAATCCGGTTCCCATCAATATCTGATCTGCATTGGCCAGGCTGATCACTCTGTTTCTCAACAAACTGAACGCACCACCAAAATCAAAATGCCAGTCTTCTCTTGAGAATTTATAATTGGCTTCCAGTTCCAGTCCTTTATTGGCGATCTTGCCTACGTTCAGGATGGGATTGTTTAATCCAGCCGATGGCGGCACCTCTTTGGTGATCAGCAATCCATCGGTTGTGTTGTTAAAATAGTTTAACGATCCGGTCAGCGCATTGTTGAACAGACCAAAGTCAAGTCCAATATTTTTAGATTTTATAGTTTCCCAGCGCAAATCCCTGTTCAGCAGAGAATAGCTGGCCGAACCTGGCCATGGCGTGGCCCCCGAGCCTTGTACATAACCTCCTGCCCAGGTGTTGTCGGTCGTGATCAAGGCCTGATGGTCATAAAAGCCCAATGCGCCTTCATTACCCAGTTCGCCATAACTTGCCCTGAGTTTTAAAGCATTTAACCAGGTTATTTCTTTTAGGAAATTCTCTTTGTTAATGTTCCAGCCCGCAGATACGGAAGGGAATACTCCATATCTTCTGTCCTCTCCAAATACAGAAGAACCATCCCGGCGCACGGAAACCTGTAACAAATATTTATTGTCGTAGGCATAGTTAAATCTACCCAGTGTAGACAGGCGAACATATTTATTGTTGGACCCGGTAGCATTAAAAGTACCGCCCAGGCCTGCATTAATCGTATTAAAATCAGGATTGCTAAAACCTGCCGGCACTTCGGTTTCAACAATTTTGCCATTAACCACCGTGCGGACAATGGTCTTGCCATCTACAGTTGCGCTCAGGTACCGGTTGGTTTTCTCCTGTGCGGTATAACCTGCAAGTAATTTAAAACTATGTTTATCGATATCAAAGTCATAGTTGAGCAAATGCTCCATCAAACGTTCTTTATAATTGGAGATCCTGTCATATACCTGTGGATAAGACACCGCAGGATCGTTGGCATTGGCTCTATAGGGCGGATGGTGGGAATAATCTTCCTGCTGTGAAGAAATATAACTGAGGTTAGCGGTATACTTCAGGCCCTTATACAACTGAAGTCCTACCTTCATATTGGCGGCCAGGTATTTAATTTTGGTATTGGCTTCCAGGAAATGATCAGCCGCTATCGGATTCTGAAATTTAGGCAGACCGTTTTCGGTTAATCCGTATCCGTATTTTTCCTTGGTGTCGTATACCGGTAGTAAAGGTGACTGGAAATAGGCATCTTTAACATCAAATTTTGCTGGCTCAGACATGGTTTCCGTATACGTAATGTTACTTCCTACAGTCAGTATGCCCTTTGTAAAATCATTCCTTGATTTAAAGGATTTTTTGTTAAAACCAGAACCAATAAATGTCCCTTTATCGTCGGTCAGGTCACCACTCAAAGCATAGGTCAGATAATCTCCTCCTCCATTTAAACCCAGATTGTAGTTTTGTGAAATGCCCTGACGGTTGATCAGCTTCTGCCAGTCGGTATTGTTATTGCTGGCTTTGGTGATATACGCAGGAAAATCCGGTGCTGATTCGCCGGCATTGGTATACATCTGATTGTGCACCTGCTTATAGCCATTGGCATCCAGGAAACTGTATTTCTTTGTCGGATTAACCGCGCTGTAATAACCTGAAAAATCAATTATTGGCGCCCCTTTTTTACCTTTTTTGGTGGTGATGAGGATGACCCCGTTGGCACTATTAGAGCCATAGATAGAGGCGGCAGCACCGTCCTTCAGCACCTCAACGGAAGCAACATCATTACTGCTCAAATAATATGGGTCGCCCGGAACACCGTCAATGATGTACAATGGCTGGTGTGCGCCAAAAGTTCCTACACCTCTTAAACGAACATCCGAAGACTGGCCTGGATTGCCTCCTGGGCTGCTGACAGATAAGCCCGCTACACGGCCCTGTAAAGCATTTACAGGATTATTGGAAGCGACCTGGTCTAGCTTTTCTCCGCTTACAGAACTGACCGCACTGGTCAGGTTGCTTTTTTTCTGTGTACCATAGCCCACCACAACCACTTCGTCCAGCCCCTTCATGTCCATGATCATCTTTACGGTGATGTCTTTCCCTGGAACAACGGGGATTTCCTGTGTTTTAAAACTGACCGCCGAGAAAATCAGAATGTCCTTTGCACCCGCTCTGATCGAAAAACTACCATCTGCGGCTGACGTGGTTCCTGTAGTACTCCCTTTTATTTTGATGCTAATGCCGGCTACCGGCTGATCGATCTCATTTAAGACTTGCCCTTTAACCAGGGTATTCTGGGCATAGACACTTCCTCCCAGGAAGATCAGAAGCAGCCCAAAAAGGAAATGAATTGACCATCGTAAATTTTTAATCATAATATTTGGTTTGAAGTTGATAAATATCCAGACCTCTGGCCTGGCTACATTGGTTACTCAAACCTAAAGATTACATAAGGCAAAAAACGAAGGGACCTACCCCTACATCGAACATAAACTACCCCTACACGACCTCTACATGTGGCGATAGAAGCCATTTAAGGCAACATTTTGAAATTAGAAAGATTTCAGGAAATCATTGAGACTGTCGGTAGGATTCAGCCCAAAATGTTTACGCAAACGGTACCTCGCCATTTCAGCTGACTTAACAGAAATATTGTTCAGAGAGGCAATTTCTTTGATCGACAAACTTAGACGGATCTGCGCACAAAGCCGGCGTTCGTTTTGAGTAAGATCAGGAAATTTCTGCTGCAGGTTGTAAAAGAAATCCCGGTATTTGGTTTCTATCTGCAAATTGAAATCTTCCACGTATTTTTCAATATTAATGTCATACCGAAATTTGTGGATCAACTTATGCAGTTTTAAGGATATTTCTGCAGAACCGGATTTGTCCAGTACGCTTAATTCCTCAATAAAATTTGTAATAAGCTCATTCCGATGTGACATATATAGAGCATAATTTTTCAGCTCCATATTGTTGAACTCTAATTTATTATTTAAGGCTTGCTGTTTAATTTCTGCAAGCTCTGTATTCTTTCTTTGCCTGCTCCGCAGCTTATTATACAGCAGAAACCCAATTATAACCAACAGCACAATAATAATGGCCAATGTGTTCCGCTGATAAGATTTCAGGCTCTTCTCCAGGGAAAGTGCTTTGATTTGCCGCTCTTTATCCTGGGCTTCCCTCTTCATCGTCATAGAGAGCAAAGCATTTACTTTGTTCTTGGATAGGAATTCCTCTCTTATGGCATTGTATTTTTGGATATTTTCATAAGCTTTTTGGTAGTCACCAGTTAACTGATAGAGCTGTGAGGAAACTTTATAATTGTCGAGCAGGTTTTCCTTTTTAGAGTTGGAACTGGATTGGCTGATATAAAACAGCGCTTTATCCAATGATTCTTTTGCATCCTTATAACGACCGAGCTTCACCAGCGAAAAAGCCATCTGGTTATGAACTTCTGCAAGAGAAAGCACCTGCCCTGTTGAATATTCCAGTGATTTATGAAAGTAAAGAATAGCCTGGTTATAGTCATCTTCGTTATTGCTGCTGATGCCCAAATTATTATAAGCCGCACTGATCAGTACTTTTTTATGAAGACGTTCCGCTTCGGCCAATACCTGCTTAAAGTAAGCAGCCGCCTTTTTAAACTCATTTTTTAACTGATAGCTCAGGCCAATACCATTTAAAGAAACCGATGCTTTATTTTCATTATGAATTTTCTTATACAGCTCATAAGCCATGGTATGATATTTCAATGAAAGTTCCGCATTTTCCACATCATAATAGATCCAGCCCAGCAAAGTATAGTTGGCGGCAATCTGCTCCCGGGTTCCTTTGACTTTATAGATTTCCAGCGCCTTAAAGCCATATTCAAGTGCCAGATCGTAAATATCATTGTACAAATAACCTTCAGCAAGGATCACCATCGCATCCGCTTCCTGCTCCTTTAACTTATTCTCGTAAGCCAGCAGGTAGGCTTGATAAGCATAAGCAATAGCCTGATTGGTAGAGTCCTGATTCAGGCGTTTTGCTTTCTGGTTCAATAAGGCAATTTTCTGCTTCACCGGATCTCTTTCAGATTGACCAAAGCAAGAAATACAAATTAAAAATAAAGCAGCAAGAACAGCAGTCCTGAACACCGCAGCCATCCCAATTTTATTCAGCATATCTGGTTATTTTCCGATCGTCTTTGTTATGAATAGACATCCTGTTGTTAAAGATAGAATCTTTAAGGCAATTACATGGAAAAATTTACTTTGCCTGTCCCCATATCGTATACAGCACCGACAATAAGGATTTCCCCTTCCTCCTCCATTTCTTTCAGGATCGGGCTATGTTCTCTTATATTGCGTACACTGAGTTTTACATTCTCTTCGCATACATGGTGCATATATTTCGCATTAGCAGATGTCTTTTCACCTACAAAATCACTGCTAGACAGCACCGCGGGACGTATTTTAGCCAGTAACGGGGTGATATTTCCCAACTTGACATCATCAATAGCAGATTTAATAGCACCACAGTGCTCATGTCCAAGAACCAGGATCACCTTGGAACCTGAAACTTTGCAGGCATACTCCAAACTCCCCAGGATGTCCTCATTGACGATATTCCCCGCAACCCTGGCGACAAAAATATCACCTATACCCCGATGAAAAACATCCTCTACCGGAACTCTGGAATCCAGGCAGGACAGCACAACGGCAAGTGGATACTGACCCAAAGAGGCCTGACGAATTCTTTCAGAATTGTTTCTTACGGTTAAGGCACCCTCTACAAATTCCCGGTTCCCTTCTTTTAAAATAGCAAGCACGGTATCAGGCGCAAGGGCAGACTGCTCTTCTGCAGTGAGTACTTTTCCAGCAATCACCTCCTTTTTGTCAATACTCATTTCATCTTCCACAGCACCTTGTTGAGTTCCTGCCTTATTTTTGCCCTTTAAGACAAATAAAATAACCATTACAATTAGGGAGAAAACGAGTAGGGTGTCTAAAATGCTCATTAATGCCGAAGTTTAAATTTGCAGCACAATTGTAGTTATTTAAATGGATAAATAAAATAGACCAACTATATAGCTATATCCGTATAAGACTCAGTGACGAGACAAAGAGACGTGGCTTCGTCTCGGTTCGTCACTTCTCCGCCGCTCCTGCGACGTAACTTAGGCAAACAGGTACTTCTACCGAACAATCGGCGCTAAAAGGCCGGATCATCGAACAACCAACACAGATCAAGGTATAACCCAGACCCCATCCATACCCCCTTTCTGCACCATACCCACTTTCTGCACCACACCTAATCTCTGCATCACACCCAATCTCTGCGCCTTACCTAATCTCTGCGCCTTACCCGGTTTCTGCGCCTTACCCGGTCACCACCCTCCTCTGCAATTTGCTAAGGAAAATTCTCGTACACTGCGGAAAGACCTCAGAGATCTGCGGGCTTCTTCAGCCCGCCTGATATCGTTAGTCTTGAAGCAGTTGTACAGAATTTTCCAAAAATTCACTTATAAAAAACTACTCGTTTAAATACATGCTTTTTATCAATAATTCCTGATCAGGATTGATAATCGTACAATGATAATTGATCGCGTCTTTATTACAATAACCAATGATAACCTGTTCGGGTTCAAGATCTATGTCAGGCAGCTGATCCAGAATGCTGTAAATCTTTTCAAATTCAGTCTTCACATCCTGGTTACCTGGAAGAATGATCCGGATCTCTCCTCTGCCTTCAAATAGCTTAACCAATGTCCACCCTGAACCCTTTAGATGTCTTTTAAGGTTCTGAAAAAGTTGTTCCTTATATTCGTGCATATCCGCCTAAATTAATACATAATCAAAAATAACGCAATTGTATTTGAAAAAGTTCTGAACCTGTGAATTAAAGATCATATTTTTTTCGCAAAACCGTACTGATGGCAGTCGCATCTTCAATAATAGACTGTGGATAGCCCATTGAAGATAAAATAGCCAGCCCGTTTTTATTTTTCAGTACCCCAGGTTTAATCTTATAATCAAATACCAGTCGCGTTTCAGATACCAATTCTTCAAATGAATACACTGCATATTCCTTACCCAGCAGCTCTGCCAGCTCCAGATCATGTGTAGAAACGAAGGTAAAATTCTTATGGGCCGTAAGATAAGACAGAATGGCTTTAGCAGCAGCAACACGTTCAATCGTATTGGTGCCTCTGAAGATCTCGTCAATCAGAATCAGACTGCTCTCCTTCTGTCCCATCGTTTTATTCACAATATCCAGGATCGACAAAGCCTCAGCCTGAAAATAACTCTTGTGTTCTTCCAGATCATCGCTCATCCGGATACTGGTAAACAGGTTCATAAAAGGCGCCGAATAACAATTGGAACAGGAAGTATATAAAGTTTGCGACAAGAGCGCATTGATGACCAAAGAGCGGATAAAAGTGGTTTTTCCTGACATATTTGAACCCGTGATCAATACCCCCTGTTCCGCCTTTACTTTAATAGAATTGGCCACACAGTTTTCCACCAGTGGATGGTACAGATCAGTCACCTTAAGTTCTTCTTTTACCCCGCTGAAATCGGGTTTACAATAATAAGGCAGTCCTGTTCTTAAAGAAAGCACTGAAATGGCCATATCTGTTTGACCTATAAAATTGAACAATATTTCTATGTTGCTCCTCTGCTGATTGATCCGGTTTACAGATTTGAGGAACATTGCCGGTTCTACCAGCAAAAAGGTTTTAATCAGTTCAAGTGCGCTGGCACTGAGATCCGTTGGATCTCCGCTTGTTTTATCCTGAAAATTAACCATACTCAGGGAACGCTGAAGCGGTGCAAGTTCCTTCAAGCTTGCCTTTGCGGACTGAGCATCCGGATGGACCACCAGCTTCAGTATACGCTCGGCCGCCCTCATCAGCTTATACAATTGCGGCAGCGAATGAACATAGCTTGATATTTTCTTTTTATTGCCGTAATGCAGGTAGAAGTTAAACAGCGTCAGACCCAGGCTCAGCAGAAAAAACATCTGGTTCTTTAAAACAACAGTCAATACAACTGAAGCAATCCACAGCAGCGCAGCAAAGCGGATGTACAAACTGATCCATCCGCTGTACAAAGCTTGATAACTTGTGGTAAACAATTCATGTATATAATAGGCATTCTTACTGCCCAGTGCAGACAATTCAATTTCTGTACTGATCCTGAGGTGTTCATCTGCAGCAAATTGCTCTGCCAGAAGATCAAGTTGTTTCAAAGCTTCGGGGTCTTTCTTCCCGGATCTTAATTTCTGGTACAGGTACTGTTGTCCCGGCTTACTGTTGGTCCTGTCTATATAGGCAAACAGATTTTCAAGATCTATATCCGCAGCAATTGCATCAGATAAATGACCTCCGCTTTCCTGTGCAAAGTAAGCGCAGTAGCCTTTGAGCTGTTTGAAGTCTATAGAATGTTCAGAGGGCTGAGACCATTTGGTGATGACTTCTTCTGCCCGTTTTCGCATTTCCTGCTGACGCTTGAATCTTATAAAAAACCACAGAAGAATAAGGACAACGGGAATACCCAGCAGGTAGATCATCTTGAAAAGGATTTAATTTCTGCCAAATCTATACAATTTAGAGATCCGAAAAAGAAATTAATCCAATGAACCGAGAGTCAGGGGTAAAAAAAGAAAAGGAGATAAATCTTTCGATTTACCCCCTTAAATTAACGCTCTCGAAGCAAATATAATTATTGTTCCAACATATACCACCACTTTAATGTCATTTATTTATATTTTTTTTTTACAATTGCTCCGCGGGAAGACTAAACCAAAATGTGCTTCCCTTTCCCGGTTTACTCTCCACACCGATTTTCCCTCCATGCTTCTTGATAATTCCTGCCGAAATATACAGCCCAAGCCCTAGTCCAGAATATTGACTGCCACTTTCATCTACACGGTAATATCTTTCAAAGATATAAGGGAGTTTCTCTTCAGCAATTCCGTTTCCTTCATCTCTAACTTCCAGTTTTGATTCCTGGTCCGTTCCTGATATCAAGACAAAGATGAATTTGGATTCAGGAGCATATTTAACTGCATTATTTACAAAATTTACGACCACTTGCTCAATCCGGTCGGCATCTGCAAAAACCAGGATATCTTCGTCACCCGTTACATTTATTTTATAGCCATCTGAAGCATGAAGATGCTGCAGGCTCTCTCTAATCATTTTCACCAAACTGAAGCGGGTCTTGTTGAGGTGGAGCTGCCCTTCCGTATATTTCCCCGCATTCAAAAGGTCATTAATTAAAGCCGTCACTTTGTCCATGCTCTTATTGGCCTGCTGAATGAGCAGAGGAACCATATTACTGGAGGAAATTTCATTCTTATCTTTTAAGCGGTTCAGCAATTGAAGAGAAGCCTTAAGACTGGTGATAGGCGTTTTAAGTTCATGACTGGCCACACTAATGAAATCATCCTTCTGCCGGATAGCCATCCGTCGATGTGTTACGTCCATAAATGTGCCAATACTCCCCGTAATATTTCCTTCCTCATCATGAATGGGAGCAGCATTAATAGAGATGTAAAAGGTTTCCCTGCCGGGAGGTCGGATACCAATTTCAAAATCATAAACAGGCTTCCCTGTTTTCATTGACAGATGCATCGGGTGTTCAACCTCTGGTAAAAAACTACCGTCTAAACGAAGGTTTTGCCATTGAGGATTATCATATATTCCTTTTGTAATTTCACCTGGCTTTAATCCTAATATTTTTTGTGCCATAGGATTAGCATAAAGCAATTTCCCTTCTACATCGGTTATGCCAACGCCTTCGGCCATGGTTTCCAGAATCCTGCCAAGTTGCTCCTGATTTCGGCGGAGCTCTGCCGTTCTTTCTTTAACCGTCTTCTCCAGATTAACATTCAGATCATTTGCGATGCGCTCCGCTCTTTTTAGTTGTTTGTTCCTTTGCTTTAATAATTTTTCGTTCTTCTTTTGGTCTGTCAGATCAGTAATAATGATGCTCATGGATAGCCCCTCTTCCAGGTCCAGCATTTTCAAAGACAATTGTACACAGATTTTTTCGCCAGTAGAGGTACGTATTTTCAATTCACCCTTTATTGTATTTCCCCACGCCCCTTCAATGAGTACTTCATACTTCTTCAAGTCTTTTTTATCTATAAATTTCACGAGTGGCCGACCAGTTACTTTTTCCAGGGGGAGACCAACCAATCCTGCAAAACGGGAATTACAATACAGAATATTCCCTTTCTCATTCAGGGTAATTGCCCCTTCGGTCATCTGTTCAATAAAGATCCTGTAGGTCTGATCGGCACTTTTCAGCGTATAGATCTGATGCCCATCGTTTCCTTTAAGAACCAGCGCGTCCACTTCCCCCAGGCGTATGGCCTCGAGCATATCTTTCGCTTCTTCCAATTGAAACTGAGTTTCCCGTAATTGGTCCTGTAATTCCTTAAGTGTCTTTAAATTCTCCAAAAGCAAAATTTTATACCAATAGTCCTAATCCTCTCAGTACACGCTGAGTATCTGACATATCTCCAACAAGACGCCTTTCCGGTCCTGGAGATTTCTTTATGAGCATGGGAACAGCAACAACATCATCTCTTTTTACAATTTCAGGCTGCTGATGCACATCAATGATTTCCATTTCATATTTATTCTTAAGCTTTTCGTCTAAAATTCCCTGCAGGTTATTGATTGCCCGAATCGATTTAGAAGAAGCTCCTGCAACAAATAACCTGAGTATATAAACTGGCTCCTCTTCTATATTCATAATCCTTCGTAATACAATTAAGATCTGGGACGGATATCTAATCCAACTAATACTTTTTCTTTATTGGAGAGATCTCCAATAATTTTCCTGACCGGTTCAGGGACTTTCTTCACCAAGGTAGGAATAGCCAGGATCTGATCCCCTTCTGCCAGTTGCGGCTGAAGAAGAAGATCGATCACCTCAATGGAATACTGACCGCTTAAATGTTCTTCGCAATACTTCTTCAGATTGCTAAGTGCAGTGACTGATTTCTGGGTCTTACCAGCTACATACAGCCTCAGTTCATATCTCTCTTCCACTATTTGTTTGTTTTTGACTTATTATTCTGTTGCTTGTCAGCTAAAGACTTTCCACTGGTTTTTCTGATTTCTGTGATCTTTTGCCGGTTTTCTTCCATTACTCTCCTTTTAATCTCCTCCTCCGTGTAAATCTTGTTCAGTTCTTCTTCGGCCGATTCAAATTCAGATTTTAAATTCTCAATCTTTGCTTCCAGTATTTTACGTTTACGGAGCAGTTCCCTGTCCTTGCGGCTTACCGCATGGCTATGTAAAATTTGTCCTGTTTCTTCCAATAACATTTGCGCTTCCCGTGCCGAACCGGTCAATATACCTTCCGGGCCAAGATAAACATCAACCAGTTCCAGCCCCCCGCTAGTGATCAGAAATTCCCGCACTTGATTGGAATGGTGCATTCCCCGTGATTTCATAATGTATAATCCCCGGTTGCGCTCACCATTAAGTTCAATATCTTTAATATACAACCAGGCATCTACCAGCGAAGAAACACCGTCATCTGTCTGTTCACTTATAACTGTATTTAAAGTTAATGCCGTAAACATCACCGTAATCTGTTCGTTTTGCAAGAAATCAATTAACCGCACCAACATCGCCTTAACGTCGCTAAAGCTGCCTACTGTGATCAGATTTGTGATTGGATCCAGCACCACAACTTTAGGTTTAAATTTCTGGATGGCCTTGTGAATTGCAACCAGATGCATCTCCAGTCCAAACATAGTTGGACGCGAAGCATAAAACTGAAGCAGGCCATTATCGATATGTTCCTGCAAGTTCATGCCTATGGATTTCATGTTACGGACAATCTGCGCAGGCGATTCTTCGAATGCAAAAAACAAGCATTTGTCTTTTTTTAAGCAGGCATGATTTACAAAGCTGGCCGCAATACTGGTCTTTCCTGTACCAGCCGTTCCCGAAACCAGGATGCTGCTTCCTTTGTAAAAGCCCCCCATAGGAAACATTTCGTCCAGTGCACCGATCCCCGAAGAGATGGTCTCTGACGAAACAGGTTTATCTAAAGTTAATGAGGTTACCGGCAAGACCGAAATCCCATCCTGATCTATTAAAAACGGATATTCATTAGTGCCATGCAGCGAACCTCTATACTTCACAACTCTCAGTCGTCTGGTCGAAATCTGGTTAATTACCCTGTGATCGAGTAGGATCACACAGTCAGAAACATATTCTTCCAAGCCCTGCCTGGTTAGACTTTCCTTTCCCTTTTCACCAGTTACAATCGCGGTTACTCCTTTATCCTTTAGCCACCGGAACAACCTGCGGAGTTCGGCCCTCAGTATCCCTTCGTTAGACAATCCGGCAAAGAGGTTCTCTATCGTGTCTAATACGACCCTCTTAGCGCCAATGCTGTCTATAGCATAACCAAGTCGGATAAAAAGCCCTTCCAGATCATATTCACCTGTTTCTTCAATTTCAGTTTTGTCAATATGGATATAATCCATCCTGATCTTTTTTTCTCTTTGTAATTTTTCCAGGTCAAAGCCCAGGGATGCCACGTTCATCAGCAGTTCATCAGCCTTTTCTTCAAATGCAACAAACACACCTGGTTCATTGAAATCCTGGGCTCCACGAACTAGAAACTCAAGAGAGAATAATGTTTTCCCACATCCAGGGCCACCACAAATCAGGGTTGGCCTGCCAGAAGGCAAACCACCCAGGGTAATTTCATCTAATCCATTAATGCCCGTTTTAGTCTTGGGCATTGTGACCAGTTTCTTATTTAAACGTAATGAAGTTTCTTTTTTTACCGACATATTTTACGCTCTATAGATTTCTCCACTTGGGAATGATGTAAATAACAAGGATAATGCCTAAATGTTTAGTGCATAAAAAAACGGGCATAACTTATATAGCCATGCCCGTTGTAAAAAAAAATGTTTTTCAGAAGAAGAATTACCTTCTCATAAGCTCCTTAAGCTTAACAATCCTGTCTTCATTTTTGCTAAGGTCATTTCTGATCCCATTTAATATGTTTAAGAGCACATCGTCATTTGCAATTTCAGTTAGTGATTTGAAAATGCCTAATATCTTGACTCTCTCTTTATCAAACAGACGGCTCACGCCTAATGTGTACTGCAACCTGGTATTGTTTTTAAGAGTATTTTTCAGCTCCATATCAAAGCTTACTGTCATGGTTCCGGAGGTGAGGATATAGACGATGTCAACAATTCCCACTGGCATAGAACTTAAAACATAAGATTCATACCTGACACGGCTGTGCGTTGAGCTCATAAAATGTGCTTCCAAATCATCGTATTCTTTCAATACACTTGCAGACCTCTCCAGTTCACTTGAAAGCTCATTGTAATACTCTTCGTAATTCATAATTATTTTTTCTGACCTTAAAGGTACTCAATATTATCGATTGAAACATTAGTTCGCCTGAGTTGTTATATTCCTAAAAAATAAAGAAGATGATAAATCCAGAAGATAACGTACCATTAGACGATTCACTGAACTCGGAATCAGATGATCAGCAGAGTCAAAAAGACATTCATTCCAATGGCTTTGATGAAGAATATGATCAGGCTGCCGGTGAGCAACCTGATACGGAATTATTAAAGCAAGCATTTAATGCTGCTGAAAGTTCTTTTACTTTGGATGCGGAAGATAACATTGCCCCCAAAGCAAAAGAAGGAGGTACCGATTCTTAAGCAGGCAATGTTAATTCAGAGCCTGCTCCAATTGAGTTGAAAAATTCGAATTGCCGTTACGTTCATCGAATTGTGCGGCATTTCTTTGTGCTTGTTTACAATAGAAGTCGTAGAGATCTTTTACTTTATAGGTATGAGCAGAAGTATACAAAGGATGTTCATGCGGCAATTCTAGTGTAACTTGTTTTTCCTGATCTTCCAGTTTCAGTGCTTCGGCCATATACTGCGAAAAGAAAAACTCCCGGCTGGTTCTGCATTCCATTGCCCATGGAAGGTATTTCACTATATATTCCCAGCCTTTTTCTTTATGGTTATGGAACAAGAATACGATCAGCAATCCGATAGACACAATTAAAGTGGAATCTTCTTCCCTTTCCTGCAGTTCTTCTTCAGCGCGGACAAATAATTCCTCCGCTTTTTCATTTTCATTATTTTTAACTGCAAGGTAACACAGCTGACACAAGGTGATTACGGGAACATGCGCACAAGTGTATTGTTTTTGCAGCAATGGCTGCGCTTTCTGATAAGCAGCGGTAAAATCGCCTTCATTGACCAGAAAAGCAACTTCTGTATCCATTTCACAAGCCCTGCAATCGCTCAGTTCATCAATTGGAAGTGAGTTGACCAGATCCAGGTATTTTTTACTTCCTACCGATTCTTTTTGACCCAGTGCTTCATGAAGAAGTTTGCTGTAATAGGAACGCAAACCATAGCCTTTTTCTTCCAGTCTCCTTTTATAATCGGAAAGTACATTGTCCAGTTGTTCCAAAGGAACTACAGGGTTGGAGAACAATTCATCTATAATCCATTTATATTTCCAGAGCAGGTCTTCAACAGCATAGTTTTCGGGATCTGCATCATAGGTATTCAGCATCCAGCTAAATGCCCGAACAAACTCTTCTCTTCCAACCAATCTCCATTGTGTATCCATCAAATCTTCCCGAAGTTCATATCCCCATTCTATATCCTCATTTGCATCTGCAATCTGGATGGCCTCAATCAACAATTTAGCTGCATCTTTAGGATGAATGTTTTCCTGGTTTGCCCGGTTTAGGAGCTTCTGTATTTCTAAAGTATACCTCATCTTCTTAAATATTAATAAAATTCTCCATGCCCATAATAATCAGGTTATGGAGTGCTTCGTTAAACAAATTCATTTCTGTATCGCTGACCGGATATTTTCCCAATAATAATGCCTGTACGTATAAGATCTGGATAATAGAAGGAAAAACATAAGGGTCCTTGATCTCAATCATCCTTTTTACCAGTTTATTATCGGCATTAAAACAAAGAACAGGTTCTGCAGCCTTCTTTTTCGGAGCAAATGCACCCAGAGCTGCTGCAAGGGGATTATTGGCTGAAACTTCCTGTTTCGCATTTCTGGTACTCATATCGTCCTGCGGTGCCACATAGATCGCGGGTATATCCTCCGGGTTAAAACGTTTCAGACTGCAGGTACATTTCAATGGCTTGAGCACTTCTGCGGCCCTTTTCTCGAATTCCGCAAATTGCTGCTCATTTGCGATATCTACGGCATGAAAAGTATTCAGTAAACTGCCCGGAGAGATTTGTTCAATTTTAAGGTGTTTGTCCAGTCGCTGGATTTTCTTGAGCAATTCTTCTTCGAAAGTATAGGCAGCATTAATGATCAATACCCCCTGCGATCCGGCAATACGTCTGACCTGCTTAAAATCATCAATATTGGGTGTATAATATATGGTCTGCCCCTGTTCCCGAATGTTTTTAAATGTCCGGATTCCTTTATTGGTTTCAAAAGGCAAATCATCCATAAAGACCTGCAGAAGCTCATTATCTTCTGCGGCGATGGCTTTAAGATGCAGATAGTGTGTATTGATCAACTTTTGATAAATGGAATGATCCACCAGCCCCACAGATTTCAGATATCCTTTGATCGACTGCCCGATTTGTTTTTTTGCTTCCTTCAACAAGTCATTATAGACCAGCGACTCACGGGATGCAATGGCATCCAGCCCATCGGTATTGAGTACACAACGAATAAAAAAGGCCCAACTGGGCAATAAACGACAATCATCATCGCTTAGAAACATTCGTTTTAAATAGATCTTATGGGTTTGTTTACCTGTAAACTGGGTTTTAAAGGGCAATACATAAGCTACCCCTTTTATAGCACCTGCCGAAGAAGAGACAGGGAAAGCGTCCAAAAAACTGGTGTTAAAAACTTTACGGCCATAAGCCAGTAATTCTTCCTTAGATGCAGTACTGTCCAGCCATATAGCTCCCCCTTCATTGATCCAGTGTTCCTCCTGATCGTGAAAGAGATAAATTGGCATAGGCAATGCTTCGCCATAGTTCTCCAGATTTTTACGGAAAGTTTCGGGTTTAAATAAGTGCTTGAACTCTTCTTTTGGCAGCAGGATAACTTTAGATCCTATTGGGCGTTCCTCACTGATTTCGGTAATTTGGTAAGTCCCATCTGACTTGCCTGTCCAACGGAAAGCTTTATCACTGAGTGCCGATCTGGATTCAACGATAATTTCATTCGACACCACAAAACAGGACAACAGCCCGATCCCAAATTTCCCGATATAATCTTTTGCTTCAAAGGCCTCCCTTTTGGAACTTTCGCCAATCACCGCAAGGAATTTATGGATCTCTTCCTCTTTTAAACCAATTCCGTTATCCTCAAAGATCATCTCTTTTCGGTTCGCATCGGGAAGGTAAATCCGTATCGCCCCAAGGTGACCTTCGTCTATAGTCTTAAATGCAGTAATCGCGTCTACCCCATTTTGCAGAAGCTCCCGCACAAAGGTATTTGGATTGCTGTATAAATGTTCAGACAACAGCGAGATCATTCCTTTCAGGTTCACCTGAAACAAATATTGCTGATTTTCATCCATATTATTTTCCTTTCTTCCTGCCAGTGAGTTTCATGGCTTTTTCATGGCCATTATCGGCCGCCCTTTCAAACCAGGACATCGCCATTTCTTCATCTTCCTCAACTCCGTCTCCCATTAAATAGCAATTTCCGAGTTCAAACTGCGCCAGCGCATAATTTTCTTCCGCAGCTTTAGTAAGCCACTGCAATCCTTCTTCTTTATTCATTGCAACACCTTTACCTGTCAGTAAGAGCGTACCCGTATAATACTGAGAAGCAATGTTGTTGTGCTGTGCCGCATCATTAAACCAGCGAAAGGCTTGTTCCGGATTGGCCTTTACACCAGATCCATTGAGGTAACAACGTCCGGTATGATACATGGCCAGAATATATTCCCGGTTAGCGGCCATCTCATAATATTTAAAGGCTTCGGGATAATTGGTCTCCACACCTAAACCATACTCGTAACAAAGTCCAAGCCCTTCATGCAATACATCGCGTTCAAAAGCCTGTTGATAATAGTCAAATGCCTTTTCAGCCTGGTCAATTCGATCGTAATCGTACATGTAGTAATCACCAATTTCGACCATAGCGTGCGGATATCCGGCATCTGCCGCTTTATGAAACCATTCCAATCCCTTTTCAGAATCCTGTGTGATCAAACCGTGCATATAATAGTAACCCAGTTTATAGGCACCGTAATAATAGTTTTGTTCTGCAGCGCTTTGCATGTAGTCAAATGCTTTTTGAGCATCAAATGCGACACCATATTCGTGTTCATAGCATAGTCCAAGTTCTACCATCGCTTTCGGGTTACCTCTTTCGGCTGCCTTTTGATAATAGGCAATAGCCTGATCCGGATCTTCCGGAACACCTATACCAAAGCGATAGCAACGCCCTGTTTCAAACGTACAATTCACATCGTCGAGTTCTGCACCTCTCTTGTACCAATTAAATGCAGCCTCTGGATCGGCACTTTCAATATGGTAAGCATTCTCCAGGTACGTTCCAGTCGCATGAATGGCAAAAGCATAGTCCATTTCTGCGGCCCTTTTGAACAAGTCAAAAGATTGCTGAAGATCTTTCACTATGGTGCCATCCTCATACATAAAAGCCAGTTCTGTCATGGCATAAGGGAAGCCCATTTCAACGCCTTTTTCAAAATAAGCTCTTGCTTTTTCCTGATCTGGCTCACCGGCCACCCCATATCTGTAGATCCTTCCTGAATTGTTTATTCCTGCCGGGAAATTCTGTTCGGCAGCTTGTTCATAATAAGACAAGGCCTTCTCTACATCTGTGTCACCAACCAATATACCTTCCTCATAGAAATACCCTAAACGGTTCATTGCATAGGGCATTTTATCTTCAACTGCTTTTCTAAGCAGCTCCAATCCGGCCTGCTCATCTTTTTGTACGACAGCCCCATCCAGCAATACTTCTGCCTTTTCAATTAAAGCATCTGCTGAACCATCGGCAATAGCAACATTCAGGTAATGAAGACCTTTTTCTCCGTTTATAAATTCAGGTACATACAAATAGATTAAAGCCAGACGATAAGCCGCAAATGCATTGTTATACAGATAACCTAATTCAAACCAGTGAATGGCCTCTTCAAATGAAGAACCTCCATTATTTTCCGGTAAAGCATGATAGCCCAAATGAATGGCTGCTTCTACAGTTCCTAATTCAAAAGCCTCTTTCCACATCGCGAAAGCCTCCGATCTGACAGCGGGATCTTCCGAGGATGCAAATTTCATTGTGGCAAGCCTGAACAAGGCGTAATCATGTTCATAGTTCTGGTAAAGCATTTGATAAACCGCTGCCGCTGCTGCTTCATCCCGGATAGAATCGTAATAATTTCCTTCCAGGACAAAAGCACTTTTTAGTAAAAAGAAATCTTCACTTTCTTTTAATTCAGCAATGAGAGAAAGCATCCCTTCGGTATCTCCAGTATTTAAAGAGATATAGCCTTTATATAATTTAACCCATAAAGACGACGAACTGTTCAGCAATTTCAAACCAGCTTCTTTATCTTCTTTGATCAATACCCCATAATACAGGAAATAACCTTTTACAGCAATACCCAGTTCTACCTTTTGATCAATTGCCTTATCCAGATAATAGATTATTTTTTCAGCATCCCGGTGAGATCTTCGGGCCTCTCTGCACTGAAATGCAATCTGTGTATATATGATAGGGAAGTAGACTGCAAGTTTTTCAAGAGCAGCCAGCAAAATGTGTAAATGCGTGTCGTAATCTTCTTCATTAAGATAAACACTTGCTTTAAAGTCCAGTCCTTCTGTAACCAGTTTCTTATAAAAAGCAAAAACCTCGTCTTTATTCTCCCCCAAACCGGATGATGCGCGGTCTAATAAAGCAAGTCCTTTATACCAATTGTCTTTTTGTTGTAGATCGGCTTTGGTTAAGTTTCTAATTTCCTGTGCTATATCCACCTTCTCCGTTTCCTGAAGGATCGTGTTATAAGCATGTTTAAGATTCATTTTTCTATAGGTTAATGTAAAAAAACAATTTCCACAACATTTTTCGCCGTGGAATTCTGGTAAACATAATAAAATTATTTTTTTTACTTCAGCCCATTGGGGTCAAAAAATGAGCTGTTCTATAGAAATTTGACGGGGTTTCTTACGCCCACAATCTCAGAAGACGGGCACAGATTTTAATCCGCCCTTTACGTTCATTAAGGGCGGGTGGCATTCTTGTTTAACTTAATGCTTGACTACATCTGCTTCAGTTTCTCTGATCCTTTTCTGCAGCTCGTCCTTCTCTTCAAAACAAGTGATGAGTTTTCCCTGCAATTCACTAATCGTTGCTTGCTGCTGCTTTAACAAAAGCTCCTGTTTTCTTTCGGTTTCGTCTCGCTGGTCATCTGTTTCTTCAAAAAAGGCACCAGCATTTACTTTAAACAAAATAGCAAGCTGAATAATCCGGGCTGAATTTACGTCGGTAATTCCATTTTCTATTTTCGAAAATGCAGGAACAGAGATCCCGAGAACTTCTGCAAGCTCTCCCTGTGTTTTCCTCGCTTTCAAACGGAAAGTCTTTATTTTTTGGCCTATTTTACTCATAAACAATAGAAGTGTTTTCTAATATAGAAATGAACTTTCTATTTTATACTGTTCATTTAGTTCATTTTCAAATGAACAGCATTTTTGTGTTCTTATCTATTTCCAGGAAGAGCAAATTAGTCTGGGATCAAGGATATTTTGAAAAAAAAGAGCCTGTATCATAAATCATGATCAGGCTCTTTTTCACTTTGTCTCGGTAAAATTATTTCTCAGGAGACAGGACAAGCCTGATGTAATTATCTCCATTCAAATATTTCGCAGCGATATCTTTCAAACCTGATACTGTAACTTTGCCTAGCGCAGCATCATAATCATTAACCTGGGTCAAAGGTTCATTATTGATCAACTGTCCGTTCAAATAGTTTAACCAGAAATTATTCGTCTTCAACCCTGTTTCTCTACTCCTTTGGTCTTCAGCTTTAAATTTATTGATATTTTCCAGTGACGGGCCATTTTTACCTACTTTCTTTACTTCATCCAGTGCAGAAGCAATCAGACGTTCTACATTACCAGGGGCGCAACCAAAAGAAATGACCATACTGAATCTACCTTGAGGATACTTCGAAGTGCTTACTTGTACACTTGGGGTATATACACCACTTTCCTCTTCTCTCAATCGCTCTAACATCCTGATCTCCAAAGTTTCTTTCAAAGCTTCCATTTTCACATCATTTTCATAGCTATAATCGAAAGGCCCGGAAAACACCATATATACAGTTGATTTTTGTTCTGTTCCCTTATATACTGTTTTAGAGATCTTTCCTTCTGGGATATGAATACCTAGATCTTTTGCTTCTTCCTGACGTCCGTTTGAAGGCAAAGAGCCCAGATATTTTTCCAATAATGGTTTTATGGTTGCTTCATCAATACTTCCTACAAAAGTAAAAGTAAGCCCGGAAGCATTAGAGAAACGTTCTTTATAAATGCGCAATGCCTTATCCAGGTCAATTTGGCTTATTTTTTCCAGACTTGGCCCGGTGCGGCGGATATTATAATTACTCAGAACAGCACTTACGGTATCGCTAAATACTTTGTTTGGATCGTCCCCACGATTTGCCAGACCTGATTTTGCGTTAGCGATTAATCCTTTAAAGATTTCCTCATCTTTGCGGGGTTCTGTGAAGTAGCCATAAATCAATTGAAGTGCAGTTTCCAAATCTTTTGGTGTTGTACTGCCATTAAATCCTTGCGTACGCTCCCCAATATAGGGGCCTACGCCCAATTGTTTGCCCGTAAGAAATTTATCCAGCTGGGTCGAGTTGTAATTTCCTACACCACCGGCAGCCACTGCACCAGCAGCGTTGGTTGCGCTTTGAAAATCAGCATCGCTGTACAGGGAAGTTCCTCCTCTTGAGAAGGCATTGAACAGGATCTGGTTATTTTTAAAGTCCGTTTTTTTAAGCAAAACTTTTACTCCGTTACTTAATGTCAGCGTGGTAATCCCCAGAGCTGCATCTTTATCTTCTTTCACAACCTTTCCACCTGCAGGTATTCCAGCAAGTAATGCCAATGTACTTACGTTATCCTTAAATGCTTCCAGTTTTTCCTCATTAACACTTTGTATCCAGCTGAGTGCTTTAGACTCATCCGGCAAAATGGCTTTATCCTTTTCAGGCGCCATAATAACAATGTCCCTATTGATATCCTTAATGTATTCTTTACTTACAGCATTGACTTCCTGAAGGGAAATACCTGGAATAAACCGGGTAACGAGTTCATTTTCTTTCACAATACCAGGTGCAGCATTCTGGTGTAAGAAATATTCAAGGTATTCTTTCACATACGATTCCGACTGTGTTTTGTCTTTCTCTTTTACAGCCGCCTCCATACTGCTCAGGTAATTCTGTTTTGCACGATCCAATTCGGTTTGTGTGAAACCGAACAACTGTGCCCTGCGGCTTTCTCTCCAAACCGCTTTAAAACCTTTCTCCAGCTCTCCGGGTTTAGCTACAACTGTAGCTGCATACATATCCAAACCACCCAACAAATCTTGAATACCTGCCCCACCTTGTAAAAACGGTGGATCAGCTTGCCTGGACAATTCAGTATAGCGTTCATTCAAAATCTGATTAAACAGTCCCTTAACGAGCGAAGCACGATAATCTTCGGCCGTTTTCAGGTCCTGCGCTTTATGCTTAACGAGCACCTGCATCACCGTAGAAGGCATTTCTTTGTCTGTAACAGCGAGGAATTGATTCTTACCTGTTAAGGGTACTGTATATTTTGTTCTTGGCTTCTCTTTGAGAGGATTTTTCAGATCAGAAAATTTTGCTTTAATGGTTTTTTCCATCTCCGCTACATTTATATCTCCAACAACGATGAGGGCTTGTAAATTCGGCCTGTACCAGTCTTTATAATAGCCCTTGATAGTCTCGGGCTTAAAATTCAGCAATACTTGTTCTGTCCCGATCGGAACACGTGAGGCATATCTCGAGTGGTTCAGCAACAATGGAAAAGTCTGTCTCTGCATTCTTTCTGAAGCACCTTTGCCTAAACGCTTTTCTTCCATGATCACACCACGCTCTTTGTTGATTTCTTCTGTCTCCAAAGTGGCCTCCTGGGCCCAGTCGCGCATGATCTGGATACCATTCTTAAGTATTTCCGGATTGTCAGTAGGCAGAGGCAATTGGTATACCGTTTCATCAAAACTGGTATAAGCATTTAAATCTGCACCAAAACGTACACCGGATTTCTGCAGGTAGCTGACCAGTTCGCTTTTAGGGAAATGCTTGGTTCCGTTAAAACTCATGTGTTCCATAAAATGTGCAAGGCCCTGCTGTTCATCTGTTTCCAGAATAGACCCTACTTTATTGGCCAGATACATAACAACCCTATTCTTAGGTTCTGTATTGTGCCGTATATAATAGGTAAATCCATTGGGCAATTTCCCCATGCGTACAGCTGGGTCCAAGGGCAGATTTGATGCGCTTGCTGAACGGGCCTGGTTCGCCTTTAGCGGTTGCCTTAGGGTTTTCATCTGCGCCTGGCCAACAAAAGGCATAAATAAACCAAATGCCACCGCAGCTATAAATAATTTTTGTTTTTTGTAAATCATTTGTGATAATAAGTTGAGCCCTAAAGTTCTATATTTTAGACAATATATTGTTAGCTAACATCAAAAAAAATACGAATGTTTTCGTAGTCAGATCAGCTGTTTTCTTACAGGTATGTTCCAATTTGCTGGTAAAGCTTGTCTTTATCAGCAGGCCGCATAGCATTAGCTTCTACAACCTTACCGTCTTTAATGATCAGATAACGCGGAATGCTATACCCTTTTCCGTCCCAAAACTTGTTCATTAAGTCTTGCCTCAGGGAGTCGGAAGTCCGTATGTGCTTTCCGCTCAGGTCATAATACCGGATCATTTGCTGCCATTGCTGATCGGCCTCTTGCTTATCCATAGAGATATAAAGCATTTCAATTTGATTTGCCTTCAGAAACTTCTTAAGACTGGGATTGTATTCAAACTCTGCTTTGCAGGGGCCACACCAGGTGGCCCACATATCTACATAAACAAGCTTATTCTTAAATCTGGAAAGCACCTCATCAAATGTATTGACATTTGCCAGCAACTCCTGATCTGATTTAAGGGCTATTGCTGCTGTTTTTTGAAAAGCTTGTATTTTTTCAATCAACGGGATTAGGTAGCGAGTATAAGAACTTTTAGGATAAGACTTCTTGAAACGATCAAAAAGTTCGATGAGCTGTGGTTCATACTGATCCTCACTGGCTTCATCATGAATATACCTTGCCTGTAGATATTCCAGCATTTCTCCGCTAAAGTTTTCTGTAAAACCATTATAAGTCTTGTTAAATCTATTCTTCGCATTAAATGCTTCATTATACCTTCCCTCCTTTTGAGCCCGGTACATCAGGTTGTACCAGGTGGTATAATCAAATGCGTAATAATAAAAATCCGGAAAAACCATGGCAGAGGCGTTGAGCGGGTATTTATTATATATGTCTGGCCATTCGGTTTCATAATCCGCTCTAAGTTTTGCTTTATAACGTGGATGGCTTTTGTCTAATGTAGTCAGGTAATATTGAGAAAAGACAACAGTAGCCAGGACAGAGGCGTAGTAATAATCGACATCGGTACGGATGTATTTATAAAAAACCGGGTCAATTGCCCCAATTCTTAATAAAGAATCAAAGGGTTTAATTTCACGTGCTATATCTAATGCAATGGTTTTTTTTATCTCAGCCATTGAACTGTCTATCCTATAATATTGTCCGGCCTTCTGCTGATAAAAAGGATGTGAAATATTTTGCAGCAATTCAATACCTGCTGCGTTTGTTCCTTTGGCTTTAAAGGAGCGTTTGCCCTCGGTTTTTGCTATAAAAATCTCCAGGTTCTTACCTGGTTCCAGAAAAACCAAACTGGATTTCCCATTATTGGTCAGCCTGATCGCCGCCGGAGAAGTCAGGTCATTTATCACGGAGACTTTTCCTTTCGGATCCAGGTTATATGTTTTCTCCGGTTCAAAATAACGAAGACTACTCCCGAGGTACAGAACACGCAGACTGGAATCTGGACTGCCACTAATCGAAACCGTTAATTGCTGTGCATAGATTAAATTACTGCACAAAAGAAAAATCAGCATCAATAATTGTTTCATCACAAATTGCATTAAGTTTATTAAAAGTAAGGATAATCTATTTCTTTTTTTATCATCATTTCCGTTTACTGCCTCGATATAGGCAACTCAATATTTAAAGGTAAATCAGTCTGAATATCCTTAAGCTCAACGATCTTCAATTCATTAACCAGACCTTCCAGACTGTCCAGAAGAGCAGCATCCAAATCTTCAGGAACAGGCTCGCGCCCAATAATGAATCGTCTTGCAGCTATATGAATAAGTTCTGAAACAGTAATTTGCCCATCTGCAAATAAATAAATTTCATGAGGCCAAAAATCCATGATAATCCTTGTTGGCCTGCCATCTAGTTTTGAAACCACATAAATTTCTTCTTCCTTCAACCAGTCCCAGGGTTTTGTACGTACGAAGTACTTATCTTTTAACAAAGAAGATTCAAGGCTTTGAAAATGAGGTACACTCACCTCTTTTCCTTTAAAAAACTTATCCAACATATCAATAAATAAAAATCGTTATAAAATTCAATTCTGTATGACCTTAATACAATCCTCAACGAGCTGAGGACTAGTTAAGTTGAATAATTATTTACGTCAGTTGTAATTTACATCTTTTAGTGGCGCGCAACCTTTTTCATCAAAATGAACTATATTTCGTTTTAATTTGAGTTATAAAGACGACAAATTCGAACGGACTCAAACTACTGGCCATTTTACTTTGCACTCTATTTATAACAGCGCTTAATTCATACCTTTAAAACCGTAAAAATGAATCAGGAAATTTTATTTTCAGAAAGACAAAAATTTAAGCAATGGTGGCTTTTGGCAATTCTATTAAGCATCAATGCTCTTTTTATGTTTGGTGTTTGCAAGCAAGTTATCCTGGGACAACAATTTGGAGATAAACCAATGAGTGATGCCGGGCTTTTAACCATAACAGGTTTATTTTTGCTGGTAACCATTTTGATTTTTACTTCTCGTTTAGACACTGTAATTAAAAGTGACGGCATTTACGTTCGCTTTTTTCCTTTCCATTTAACATTTAAGCATTATAAATGGAACAGTCTAACAACGGTATTCGTTAGACAATACTCCCCCATAGGCGAATACGGGGGTTGGGGACTGAGACTCGGGTTATTTGGAAAGGGAACAGCATTTAATGTTTCGGGTAACAAAGGTTTACAACTTGAATTTAATGATCATAAAAAACTCCTTATAGGAACTAATAAACCTGCAGAATTAACCGAAACTTTGAATAAAATCGGACAATTAAAGCAATGAGAAAAAAAGAAATAATAAAATCAAATTGAACTTCAAAAGTAAAGGTATAGCCATAGAACCAGATGAAATGGAAATTAAAGCTATACTAGTTAGCCAACAAAACCACACTTTAGCCTGCAGGACCCGCAGCACCTGTGCACCGGTACCGCTTTTCTAATTACAGAAGCAAACATAAACCACTAATATTTAACCACCTAGCTCTCAAAGCACTTTATCAGCGTTTGACAGTGATTTTGTCAGTGTTTGACCTACATAGAGGAAAAATTTGTCCATGCACCCCCGTCATTCCCCCCGGTCTGCGCCCAAGAAAATATGTTTTACTGATCCGAGCCTCAGAATCTGTAAGATTCAGCTCGATCAGAAAACATATTTTCAAAGCACGACATTCACGGCTCCTTCGCAGCAGAACCATAACAGAACCACAAAACAGGTACTTTTAGCGAATCTCCTCCCAATCTACCCCAACTCTGGTATGCATCTGCCCCGGCTTCACCATCTATAAAACCCCTCGACCACACACATTAACTCCCTACTTTCCAACATGTTAAAAAAAGTTAAAAGATCTTAAAAGACTTGGCCTGACGAACGAATAACCTTAATTTGGTTAACATATTTACCTGTATGAAAAAATTAATGCTCTCGCTGGCACTCCTTATTGGAGTTTCTTTAGCTCTGCATGCGCAGAACAACAACTATCAGATCAAAGGATTTATAGTTGATACCGCTTATAGTGCAAAACTTGCTAATTCCAGTATATCTATACTCAACGCAAAAGATTCTACCTTGGTTAACTTTGGCTTTGCAGAAAAAAGTGGTTCTTTTACTATAGATCAGCTCTCACCAGGACAGTTCATTTTATTGGTTACTTATCCAGGCTATGCAGATTATGTTGAAAATTTTAAACTCGATTCTACACACCGGGAAAAAGATTTTGAAAAACTCAGCCTAACGCTCATAGCCAACCTGCTCCAAGGTGTGATCATTAAAGGCAAAGCCACCGCTATTAAAATAAAAGGAGACACAACAGAATTTAATGCCTCCAGTTATGTCATACAGCCCAATTCTAAAGTGGAAGACCTGCTCAAGCAGTTACCAGGGATACAGATAGATAAAGACGGAAAGATCACTGCACAAGGCCAAACCGTAAATAAAGTATTGGTTGACGGAGAAGAATTTTTTGGAGATGACCCTACCCTGGTGACCAAAAATATACGTGGCGATATGGTGGATAAAGTACAGCTGTACGATAAAAAAAGTGACCAGGCTGCATTTACAGGTATAGATGATGGACAAAAGACGAAAACGATCAACATCAAATTAAAAGAAGATAAAAAACAGGGTTATTTTGGAAAAGCAGATGCTGGGCTTGGAACCAATAAAAACTATCAGGAGCAGCTTATGTTTAATCTGTTCAAGGCAAAGAAAAAATTCGCTGCCTACGGAATTTTAGGCAATACAGGAGTAACTGGTTTAGGTTGGCGGGACAGCGATAAATATGGAGGTTCCAGCAGTATGGAATTCTCAGATGATGGAGGCTTAATGTTTTACTTTGACGGAGATAATGGACTGGATTCGTTTGATGGCAGGTATGACGGCCAGGGAATACCGCTTGTTAGATCTGGTGGTGTACATTATGACGCAAAATGGAATACCGACAAAGAATCCATTAATGCCAATTACAAAATAGGCTCTATGAATGTGGATGGGACTAAAAATGTGATTTCCCAGAACAATCTTCCTGGCAATGTGATCAAAAGTAATTCTGATGAGTCTTTTAACAATTATGCGTTCCGGCAAAAAGGAGATATAAAGTATGAAGTTAAACTCGACACGCTGTCTTCATTAAAGATTTCGGCAGAGGCTACTTTTAAAAATAGTGAGAAAAACAGCACCTATATCGGTTCGTCCAAAAGAGAAAATGATGTCATGTTAAATGAGAGTAATCGCAGCCTGGATAATAAAAGTGATGAAAAACTCTTTAAAGCAACGGTTTTCTGGAACAGAAAGTTTAAGAAAAAAGGAAGAAGCATATCTGTAAATTTAACGGAAAACATCAGCAATTCAGAAAGTACTGGATTCTTAAAATCTACCAATAAATTTTATGATGATTTGGGGATATTGATACCAGGCAGTACAAAAATTATAGACCAGTATAAAACCAACCGATCTAACACCAATGTATTCAACTCCAATATCACCTATTCTGAACCCATTTCTGCCAGTTTTTCTGCCTTGTTTAACTATGGCTTAGGCATCAATAACAGTTTGCAGGACAGGAAATCGTTCAATCCTTCTGCACCTGGTCAATATACGATATTGGATACCGTATACAGTAACCGTTATCAACTTGACCAGCTGAGCAATCAGTTTGGCTTGATCTTTAATTACAATAAGGGCAAAACCATTATCAATTTTGGAAGCAAGATGACAGCCGTTCAATTTAATCAACTTGATGAATACAGCAATGAAAGCCTGCACCGAAATTTCATCAACTGGAGCCCTCAGGCTTCCTACCAATATAAATTTTCCCAGCAAAAATCGTTACGCTTTTATTATAACGGAAATACCACGCAACCCCGGATAGATCAGATCCAGCCAGTCAGCGTAAATACAGACCCCCTGAACATCACAATGGGCAATCCGAACCTAAAACCCTCATTTACTAACCGTTTTAATGTAGATTATAATTCCTATAAAATTTTGAGTTCTGCTTCTCTCTGGCTTAATGGTTCTTATAGTTTTACCATGAACCCTATAGTGAGCAATGTGACAACGGATCCTGCTGCAGGCAGTTCTACTTACCAGTCTATCAATTTAACCAGCAGGAATACCTCAAATTTTTATTTCTCTGCAAGTTTGAACAACAAAATTAAACCTATTGATCTCAACTTTGGTTTTTATACAAGTGCCAATGGAAATACCTCTTACAATTATTCCAATACGGAACTGAACAGAACAAAATCCTACAATTACTCAGGAGGAATCAATGTTTCCAAATACAAAGAGAAAAAATACAATTTCTACCTAAGCATGGGGCCCAGTTACAATACCAGCGAATCTTCTTTACAGAAAAACTTAAACGACAACGGCTGGGGATTTAAAGGTAGTTCTTCCTTTACCATCTATCTTCCTTTAAAACTAGAGGTGGGTTCGAATGGAAATTATGAATTTAGAGGAAAAACAGAGTCTTTTAACGAAGACTTTAGCCGCTTTATCTGGAATGCCTCGATCACCAAAAAGTTTTTCAAAGAAGAAAATCTGCGCCTGTCCATTTCCGGACTAGATCTGTTGAACCAGAATACTGGTTTTAACCGCAGCGCTTATGGCAACATGATCACTCAAACCAATTATACCACTATAAAACGATATTTCCTGTGCTCCCTGACTTGGGACTTTAACAAAATGGGAGGCGGAAAAACGCAAAAATAATGAAGATGAAACTAATCTATATCGCTATAATGATCTTGCCGCTTTGTTTTGGAAACAAACTGGCAGCACAAAATGCCCGGTTTATTCATCAGGGGGTTATTGAATATGAAAAAAAGGTAAACATGTATGCCCTGATCAAAAAGAATATGGGCAAAACACCCAGTAGCTTTTATGAACAAGCTTTTGATGCTTTTAAGAGAAGTCAACCTCAATTTAAGCAGTTGAAAAGTGTATTGAATTTTTCAGACCAAAAAACGCTGTTCACTCCGGTTGACTCTAAAACTGCATCACAAGGATCCTTTTTTGGTGATGAACCCTCCACTCTTCAGGGTAACATCATTTATAATGATTTATCGGCAAAAACAAGCACCATACAAAAAAAGGTGTATGAAGAGACTTTTTTAATTAAGGATAAGACCAGAAAGTTTACCTGGAAAATTACCGATGAGAAACGTGACATTCTGGGATACAGCTGCAGAAGAGCCAATGGTATTATGATGGATTCTATCTATGTGGTTGCATTTTATACAGATAAAATCCCCGTTCCCGGTGGGCCGGAATCATTTTCCGGACTTCCGGGAATGATTCTCGGCATAGCTTTACCACATGAAAACATCACCTGGTTTGCAACCAAGATTAGCGATATACCTGTATCTCCAGAGGCCATCAAGCCACCGGCTAAAGGTAAAACGATGGATATTGAAGGTTTTAAGACCTTTTTAGGTACCGCGTTAAAGAACTGGGGCGATTATGCTAAAGCAGCCATGAAAGGTTTCATGATGTAGAAAAGTCGCATTTTTCTTGTAATCTCCGATTTTTTTTAGATTCTTTACCTTGAACATGAATTTATTAATCGTAGAAGATGAACCAAATGTGGTCTCGGTAATTTCCCGGGGCCTTACCGGTGAGGGATTTTCGGTCAGTGTAGCACCCGACGGACTGATTGGTGCCCAGATGGCTAAGAATAATGCTTTCGATTTGATTATTCTCGACATCATGTTACCGGGTATCAACGGCCTTGAACTCTGCAAAATCATTAAAAACGAAAAGCCTGATGTCCCCATTATTATGCTCACTGCTCTGGGTACAACAGAGAATATTGTGACGGGCCTGGACAATGGTGCCGATGACTATATTGTTAAACCTTTTAAATTTGAAGAACTCTTTGCCCGCATCAGGATGTTGCTCAGACGTTACAGCGGGATCGTAAATAGTGACCAGATCATAAACATCGCGGATCTGTATATCAATGTAACAGCAAAAACCGTGAGGAGAAATGATGTAGAGATCATCTTAACCGCTACGGAGTATCGTTTACTGGAATTTATGGCCAAGAACAAGTCTAAAATCCTGTCCAGGATAGATATATTGGAAAGTGTTTGGGACATCGACTTTAACCTGGGCACTAATGTGGTGGATGTATATGTAAACTACCTTAGAAAAAAAATAGATAAGCCTTCTGATCAGAAATTGATCCATACAGTTGTTGGTTTAGGTTATGTTGTAAAAGATAAATAATGCAGATCGCCAAGAAAATCACCTTATTGTTTGCCATCTTATCAGCCATTATTATTTCATTGCTAAGTGGTTTTGTTTGGTATTTTTCTAATGAATTTGCCTTTGAAGATTTTTACAAACGGCTGGAAGCAAGGGTCAATATTGCTGCGCAGATTAAACTTTATGACGATGGCAATAATGAGGCCTATGCTAAAATCAGGAACCGCTATCTGGAACGGCTACCTTCGGAAAAAGAATATGTTCAAAAGGCTGACAAAGGCAACAGGGGTACAATTAAAACAGATTTAGACCTCCCTGCCAGCTTCTATGACCAAATCAATTCTGGCAAGATGGCACGTTACCGCGTGGAAAATCATTTTTATGCAGGTAAATATTTCCAGGGGCCGGGTCAGGGCTATATCGTCATCATCTCTGCCAACGACCCATTTGGCTTCAGGGAGTTAAAATATCTTCAAAAAATATTACTTGCCGGCTTTCTTTTGTCTATTGTCTTATCCTTTGTGGTGGGATGGAAATTCTCTGATTATATGCTCAGGCCTCTGCGTAACATTATAAAAAGCGTGAAAAAGATCAAAGCAGAAAATCTCCATCTTCGTTTAGATATTAAAAATGGAGGCGATGAGATGACCCAGCTTGCACAGACTTTTAACAACATGCTCAACCGGCTGGAAACGGCATTTGAGACCCAGAACAATTTTATCAGCAATGCTTCCCATGAGCTCCGGACCCCCATAACCATTATCAGCGGAGAAGTAGAATTGGCCTTGCAGACCAATACAGATCCTCTTCAGCAAACTGCATTATTGAAGATAAAAGACGAAACAGAAAGACTTGGACATATCCTCACCAGCCTGCTGGGTTTGGCCCAGTCAGGTTTCAATGGTAAGAACCAGCCCTGGGAAGATGTGAGAATGGATGAGATGCTTTGGGAAATTAAAGCATCCGTTGGCCAGGTCTATCCTAAAAGCAAAATAGAAATTGATTTCAGTAAACTGCCCGATAGCGAAGAACAATTGAATATACGGGCAAACAGAAACCTGATTAAGCTGGCCATTAGTAACATTGTAAGCAACGCCTGCAAATACTCCAACCATCAAACCGTAAACCTAAGTATTGAAAGCAAGGCCAATAAACTTTCCATAGCGGTTATAGATAAAGGAATCGGTATACCTGAAGGTGATGTACAGCATATTTTTGAGCCCTTTTTCAGGGCTTCGAATACAAATGATTATGAAGGCTATGGTGTAGGCCTTCCACTTTCTTTGAATATCATCCGCTTGCATCAGGGTAGTATCGCGATCAAATCCACGGTAATGGAGGGTACAGAGATCAAAGTGCTCCTTCCCTTAAAATAAGGAGCATTATTTAAATTCTAATGCGGTTCTAATCTCACTCTTATCCGGTTGTAATGCATCTGGCCTAATCTTGTATTAAATCATTATTCATTTAACATTCAAGATTATGAAAACAGTATTGGTACCGACAGATTTTAATCCCGAAAGCACAAAGATCATTGATGCCCTAGTGGTAAATCTAAAAAATGAACCGTTAAAAATCATTTTTCTACACGCTTTCAAGTTATCGGATTCGATAACAGATATGCTCATGCTGAGCAGGAGAAACCGGGATTACGAAAATGTGAATGATGAGTTTTATACACAACTCCGTCAGTATAAAGAAAAGTATGCAGATCATAGTTTCAGGATAGAATATTTCTACGGCAGTACAGCTGTTGCTTTTAGAAATTTCACGGAAGCACTGGAAGTGGATTGTATTGCCTATCCCCGACACTACGATTTCAAAAAAATCAATAAATATAGCATTGATCCAAAATTCCTGACAGAACGCACGGACTGTAAAGTGATTTCATTGGATATATATGCTATCCCTGAACAGACTTATGGTAGGGAAACCTTAATGGATTCCAAAATACACGAGCCTCAGTTGCAAACCTCTCCTGTATAATTTATACACCTATTAAAAAAGATTACTATGCTGTTAAAAAACAATATTCCGCTGACTTATATTTTTGGAAAGATAAAAAAGGAACTCATTTTTGTGATTGCCTATTCTATAGGCATTGTTGTCCTTTATCAGAATTTCCATGTTACACGCATTACGATTCCTGTGGCTGTACCGGCACTATTAGGTACAATTATATCGCTGTTGCTTGCCTTCAGATCCAACCAGGCTTATGACCGCTGGTGGGAAGCCCGGATCCTGTGGGGAGCTATTGTGAATGATTCCAGAAGCTTGTCCAGACAGATCCTTTATTTTGTTGAAAACCCTTATGACCTGGAGGAAGTAGAAATCTTTAAGAGTCGTTTTGTGAAACGGCAAATTGCCTGGTGTTATGCGTTGAGCCAATCTTTAAGAAACCATCGTGCAGACAAAGGTCTGGAGCGTTACCTGACCAAGGAGGAGATGCAGTTCATCAAAAACAAAAATGTTTTGGTGGCCTTGCTCGAACTTCACGCTATCGATCTTAAAAGGGCTTTAAATGAGGGCTGGATCAATAAATATCAGCAAATTGAAATCGACAAGACATTAAATGCATTGTGCAACCATATGGGTGGCTGTGAGCGGATAAAGAACACCGTATTTCCGGTTACCTACAGCAAATATATTAATATGTCGATACACCTGTTTATTATTCTATTGCCCTTTGGTCTGATTGAATATTTTGGTTACGTTGAAATTCCTGTGGTGATTGCTATTGCTGCTTTCTTCTTACTGGTAGAAAAAATGGCAGTGCATCTTCAGGATCCTTTTGAAAACAAACCTACTGATACGCCAACGACCACTATTTGCCGGGTTATAGAACGGGATTTATGTCAGATGCTGGACGACAACAAGTTATACGAAGACCGCCCTCAAACAGAAATGGCACCGGTAGGTTCCTACTATATTCTTTAAATACAGATTGATATATCAAAATGTGAATTACGCGGTCTTCAGGCCTGAAGACCGCATAATTCACATGACTAGGCCCCAAATTGTCTTAAGTGGTGATCCGTGTGCTTATACGATAAATATCCTGTTTGTTCTTTAGTCACCTTCCCGAAAAACGGGTGCAAAAAATCATCGCTTGAATAATGTGCATGTCCCTCAAGCAGTGAAATCCATTTTTTTCTTTCAGAAGCCAGATCACCATTGTTGTCGGTTATTTTAAATTCCGGACTGGTAGGAGTATTACGTCTCAACGGGTTATCATCTTTAGTTAAATCTTTCAAAGCTATTTTGCCAAATATCCGCCCGATCAAGGATCGTTTAAAAGGTACTCTGCCCAATGCCATTTCTTCCCATAGCCTGCAATGTTTTACCATCTGGTACACATTCATCTTGCCCCATTGAGGTTTACTGTCTTCGTGGAGCAAATTGATCCTGTAGATCAATTCATCTCTTGTGCTTTTATCAAATACGGTTTTCATCGCCAAAGTTATTAATGGGTTGCAAAGAGAAAAAATTCCCTGAATCATCTTTGAACAGCGCTTCTGTTCCATAAAATTCCTTGGTAGGTGCTTTAATAAATTCAACACCCTTGGATTTTAATTCTTCATAGGTTGCAAAAATGTCATTACAGGTTAAAACTCCGCAACCAAATATTCCCTTTTTGATCAGGTCAATTAAGTTATCAGCGATTTCTTTTGGAAACATTTTGCTCACTGTAACCGGAAACAAGACCAATTGTAAATCGGGTTGTTCTGGTGGAGAGACGGTAAGCCAGCGGGTTCCTGGTCCCATTTGGATATCATCCACAAGTTTAAAACCTAATTTATTTACATAGAAATCATAAGCACTATCCTGGTTGATGACATGGATGTTTGTGATGGTCATTTTTGTAATCATAGCTGTTGCGATTTAGTATTAAATATAACACAAATCTCAGCAATGATTTAATCATTGGCTTCTTCAAAATTGCTATTTTCAATCCAGCCATGCTGATATGCATAACAACCTGGCACAAAGGAAAGCGGTGCAAGACTGATCTTCCTTTTGGTTTGCTGATGCTTCATTAAATATGCCGATGGAGAGGTTCCAATGACTTTTGAAAACAGGCCACTGAAAGAAGAAACACTGTCAAAACCAACAAAAAAACAGGTTTCAGAAACGGAAACTTCATTTTTCAGTAGTTCTTTCGCTTTCTCAATCCTCACATATTTTAAATATTGATGAGGTGTTTTCCCATACACAGACTTGAAGAGACGGATAAAATGAAATTTAGAGAAATAAGCCTCATCTGAAATATTACCAAGATCTATTTTATCAGCATAGTTATTGTCAATGAATAGTTTAGCCTGAACTATTCTTCTGTACAAATAAACTTTTGGGTATTGTTCTGCTGTCATTTTAATCTGTACATTTCCTGAGGGTATTCATGCAATATACAAAAAATGCGGCATAGTATTGCACACTAGCTACCATGCCGCATAAGGCCTAATTTTTAGCGCCCTTAAGCAGGAGTTCTATTTCTACAGCCAGTTTTTTCTGCAGGATCTCTCCCTCAAATCCAATGGTTCTGAACTGCGTCAGACCTTTCTGATCCAATAGAACGATAGTTGGAATTAGGGTAAACCCTACCTTATCCCCTACGTTCTTATCGGTATTGTAATACACCGGGAAAGTATATTGGCTGTTCTGGCCGGCCCATTTTTTTGCATCAGCCAGGGTATTGTTGGCACCGCTGTTCACCACCATAAACATGACATCGGGGTTGTCCTTATATTTCTGATATACTTTATGAAAATAGGGCATTTCCTGCATACAAGGTACACACCAGGTGGCCCAGAAATCCAGTATGACAATCTTTCCCTTCATCATTTCTGGTGTAACGGCTTTACCTTCCAGGTCTGTGATACCGGATAACTCCGGTCCTGGTTTGTTCATCAATTGCTTTTTAAGTTTTTCTCTTAACTGCGCAAGTTCCAGTTTTTCTAATTCACTTACCTTGGCTTCAAATTCTGCTGAGGAACTATTGAATTTCATGAAATTGATCTTTGCTTGTTTCAAAACCACAGTATCGGTTGGGTTCTTCAGCAACAACTTCCACAGGGCATCAAAGGCTTTCTGGTGTTGGCCGGTTTGCTCATAAACCGCAGCTGAATTTAGAATACCTTCTCTCCCATTACTTTGGTTTAATGCTTCGGCAGTATATTTTAAAGAAGAAACGCTGTTACCCTGATACAATTTATTTAATGCAATTAAGGAAAGCAAGGCTGATTTGGCTTCCGCAACCACTTTAACTCTCACACTATCAGCAACGTAGGACGGGATATATCCAAATTCAGGAAAATACCGGATGATGCCCACGGGCCATTGCGCTACCCTATCAAGGGATTTGCGGGCATATTGAATAGCGTGTTCAGGGGCAATTTTGCGCTCCGTTAGTTTTTCTGCTATATCTTTTAAAGTTTGTGGGGTTTGAGGGGTATTTTTAGTGACCAAACGGGCGGCATGAGTCAAAGCCTTTACAGAATCGCCCGCAGAGGCATACAGATCAAACAATAAAGAGTGGATATTGGTGGAACCCTCTCCACCAGATTGATCGCCTGTTTTCAGCAGGGTTTCCAGTTTATGGATCTTCTCTTCTGGATCTTTTTCTTTGGCAATCAGATCAGCGCGAAGATCTTTGCCCAGGTCAGAATTAGGATATCTCTCCCGAATTACTTTTCTGACCGAGTCTAACCGGCTTTTCTCTCCAATCATCAGGTATCCCATGGTTACCAGATTTACATTTCCAATAGTTGTAGGGTCGGCTTTAAATTTGGCAGCAATGATTTTCCTGGCTTCATTTCTGTATTTAAGTTTTTCTGTAGGATTTTTGGAAAGGTTGATTCTGGTGTTCAGCCGCGCAATTTTAGCTTCGTAATTATTGGGATAATTTTTAAGCTCTTTTTCCAGCAATGCAATTTTTAGTGTTGCGATATCCGCTGATTTGGGCATCTGGGCGGTTAGACTATAGGCTTCGTGAAGTAAACCACTTTCCACCCTCTTACCTCCTTTATATACTGGTATTTCAAAATGCTTTTGTTCTGATGGTTTTTCTACAACATCACCGCTCTGGATATAAAAGGTGGCATAAGTTGCATAACGCTGCAAAACGAAAGAGGCTACCCAATCCTCTCCTTTTTTAACCATCGGCATTTTCCAGGGCAGTTCGTAAAAAGTTGAATAGGTAAAAACGATATTCACCTCCGTTGCTGTTTTGCTGATCTTAGCTCCGGCAACAGCGGTATGATAGGTAATGGTCACTTTCTCCCCCCTTTCGGGTTGTTCAGGACTCACATCGAGAACCTGAGCTTGTACTTGCCAGCTGGCAAGTACAAGTAAGATCAGGATATATATTCTTTTCATTTTCTGTAGCTTAATTATAACCTGGATTTTGTACCATATTTGGATTGGTTCTCATCACATCAGTTGGTATAGGCATTAAAATAGCCGTAGATTTCCAAAGTGGTTTAGTTGCGGGAAGGACGTCATCTGCACGTGTTTTCCCAACTGTAACGGTACTTTTCCAACGTTTAAGATCAAACCAGCGATGTCCCCATTCTGCAAAGAACTCGACTCTTCTTTCCTGCTCCACCTGCAGCATTCCTGCTGCAATATTGCCTGGTAAAGTTACCGGTGCAAGGCCGGCGCGGTTACGGATCACATCCAGATCTTCTTTACCGGGTTGTAATTTGCCTTGTTGTATCCTTGCTTCTGCGCGGATCAGGTAGGCTTCTGCAAAACGCAACACCATAGAATATTCGGTTACAGCCGCATTTGTCCTGACTTTATATTTATAAGGATAAGTATGGGTGAGTGGCGGAACGGCTGTTGTTGTATAATTTCCTGTCCAGCTGGATTTTCTAAGATCATTAGGTTCAAAAGCAAATACAAGTCCATATTGCGGGTCCTTAGTTAATCTGTAAAAGGCCGTTGGAGCAGTTATACTTGCAGGCGTCATCGTAAAACCTTCCCAGGTGTTTCTATTTCCGGAAACATTGACCGGCTGTAACTGCCAAATGGCTTCTCTGCTGTTCTTCAGAAAAGTTCCGTTAATATTTTCCTTTGGTAAAAGATTGTAATTTGAATTCCCGATCACCTCACCAGCTTCTATTTCGGCCTGTGCATTATTGCCTGTATAAAGGTAGGCTCTGGCTAACAGTAAAGTTGCAGCGCCCTTGGTTGGCCGCGTACGTTCACCATTTGAAGGATAGTCTTTGGACATCAATGCCTTTGCGTCTACCAAATCTGTAATAATTGCCTGATACACTTCGGTGGCAGGTGTTTTTGGTAAATTGGTATTTTTAAGTACGTCTGTATCTTTAATCAGAGGCACATCGCCAAAAATATTCACCAGATAGAAATTACAAAAGGCGCGAACAAATTTTGCCTCACCCAATAACTGGTTTTTTACCGAAGTACTTAAGGTTGTTGATGCGGTTACACCTTCAATGATGGCATTAGAGCGATAGATATAATCGTAAGGCTGAGACCACACTTGTGAAATATATCTGTTACCTGGAGAAACTGTATTATTTTTAAATTCATCAAATTCGGCGAGTGTAGAGGCATAGGTAAAATCATCGGCGGACATAGAGCCCAAAAACATGGTAATGATATTTGCAAAGTAATAATTGTAGGCATTCATATCAGAATAAACCCCAACCATAGCTGCAGTAGCCGTTTTATCATTCACAAAAACACTGCTTTGTGCAAGTTCCGTTCTTGACGGGTCTACATCTACATATTTTTTGCAGGAGCTTGCTGCAGTTAATATGCTGATTAGAAATATATATTTAATAGCTTTCATCGTGTAAATTTTTAGGATTAGAATGACATTTGTAGCCCAGCTGTGTATGCAGTGAGCGGAGGAAGAGCAAAGCCCTTGGTCTCTGGATCATAACCATTATATTTTGTAATCGTAAAAAGGTTCTGTCCCTGTATATATACCGTAAAGTTGTTCACTTTTAGGTTCTTAAACAGCGGTGCAAGGTTATACCGTAGTGATACATTCTTCAAACGGATAAAAGATGCATCGCCCCAGTTGGCGCTGGATAACCTCCATTGATTATAAGCAGTATAGGCTGCGCCAGTGGTAGTCGTTGCAATTGGAATATCGGTGATCTGTCCAGGTGTGGTCCAGCTGTTTAACGCACTGATATCCTTATTTACCCTTACCCCATAAGGAGAAGACTGATAACCATAGTTAAGTAACGGACCTTCTTGTTTTACAAATTGAAAGAAGAAATCGAGGCTCCAGTTTTTATAACTGAAACTGTTCTGTATACCCCCATAGAATTTCGGAGTGGTTGTCCCTAATATATATAAATCATCCGGATCGGTTATACTCCCATTCCCATTTTTATCTTCAAATGTTGGAATTCCGTTTTGAGGATTAATTCCTGTTGATTTATACCCTGTAGTTACGTTAATAGGTTGTCCAATAAAATACTGGCTTGCATAGGCGGAATTTTCCAATCCAGGATACTTAAGCAATTTGTTCCTGGCTATGGTAAGATTAAAGGAAGTATTCCATTTGAAACGCTCTTTATTGAAATTGATTGTACTTAATTCAAACTCAAATCCATTGTTTTGCAATTCGGCAGGTAGATTGGCTACATAGGATGTAAAACCAGATTGAGAGGACAATACATACTCAATTAACATATTTCCTGATTTATTATGGTAATAGTCTGCAGTTAATAAGATCCTGTCTTTAAAAAATCCCAATTCTAAGGCAGCCTCAAACTTATGATTGACCTCCCATTGGTAATTTGGATTGGCAAAGCGCGTTGGATATAAAGTTCCGGAACCAGCATATGGGAAACTCGCAGCACTCCAGCTATCGTTATACTGATAATCACTAATTTGATCATTACCCACAGTTCCATAACTGCTTCTGATTTTACCGAAGCTCAGGAAAGTTAAATTGTCTTTGATAATAGATTCATTAGCAAACAGCCAGGCCGCACCTATGGCTCCAAAATTTCCAAATCTTTTACCCGGGCCAAAACGGGAAGACCCATCTCTTCTAAAAGTTCCATTGAGGATATATTTCTCATCCCAGTTGTAGGTGGCACGTCCAAAAACAGAAGTATATTTATAGTCAGAATAATTATAGGATTTTGACGTCATACTTACCGCAGCATTTGGATTGTTCAGCTGCTCATCACTCGGAAAGCCTTCTCCCTGGAGCCGCTGCCCTTCACTGATGCTCGATTGTATGGTTCCTCCTGCCAGTAACTTTAAATCGCCTTTATTTATTTTAAGTGTATAGTCCAATTGCGGTTCAACAATATAGGAATTGACGCTACTATTACCATAATAACCTAAACTTGCGGAATAGGAAAGCGGATTGAATGACTTCTCAGGATAGGTCTGGGTTTGCTTCATTGTCATTCTGTTATATCCTGCACTGACTTGAGCATTTAATCCTTCCAAGATGTTATATTTAGCTAATACATTGGTAGAAAGATTTTGACTGGTCGATAAATATTTACGCTCAAAAGAGGCTATAGGATTCTGGTCATTTATGGTTCTATAGTAATAGCCGTCATCTGGAGTATAAATAGGTATGTTAGGGGTAAGGTTATAATACTGGGCTGCATCCGTTGGAACAGATCTGTTCTGGTCACCAACGTATTTCGCGGACGCAGTGAAACTAAACTTATTATCCGTCGATTTATGGTTCAAATTAAAATTGGCTGCCCCCCTGCTATATCCCGTACTCGTTGGCAGAACTGTGGTCTCTCGTCGGTAAGTTCCGCTGAACAGAAAATTGGTTTGTTCAGATCCGCCAGATAGAGACGCTTGTGCTTCTGTAAGCTTTGCTGTATTTCCAATGAGTTTATCTTGCCAGTTATTATCGGTATTTTGATCCCAAAGGGTTAAATCCGGGGCATTATCCTGGTCCGGCGTTATTTTATCGTTCTTAAAAGCTTGTCTGCGCAAAGCCAAAAACTGCTGTGTATTTAACATCTCAATTTGATGGTTTACATAGGATATTCCGCTGTATACTCTTGTCTCAAGCGTTGTTTTACCACTCTTTCCTCTTTTTGTGGTAATTAATATAACCCCATTTGCAGCCCTTGACCCATAAATCGCAGTGGCATCTGCATCTTTAAGAATATCAATACGCTCAATATCTGATGGATTAATGCTATTTAAAGGACTTGTTGTACCGTTTGCCCCTGTAAATTGATCTAAGTTCTGTGAAACAAAGGGGACACCATCAACAATGTATAAAGGGGCGGTCCCACCATTAATGGAGTTTATACCCCGCAAAAGAACATTGTAGCTTGATCCTGGGTATCCTGTTGTTCCTGTAATATCCAGACCAGCAACCCTACCCTGCAGGGCAGAAAGCGGATCTGAAACGGGCTGGTTGGCGATATCCTTAGAAGTGATGGAAGTTACAGAACCCGTATTATTTCTTTTAGTGGTGGTACCATAACCAATCACCACCACCGCGTCCAGTGTGCCTACATCTGGCTTAAGGCTAATGGAAATAACCTGGCCAGCTTCCGCCTTATATTCCTGGGTTGCATAACCAATATAGCTGAACACCAGATAAGCGGTTTTATCGGAAACAGGGATAGAGAATTTACCTTCATTATTTGTAGTCACCACATTTGGCTGACCTTTTATCCTCACGGAAACACCGGGCATGGCAACCCCATTTTCATCTTTTACCGTACCGGTAATGCGCTGTTCCTGCGTCGAAGCAAGAGTTGTTTCCTTTTCAGTATCCTTATACAGGATAATGCTGTTGTTCATTTGCTTATACAGGATTCCGGTTCCCGACAGCAGCTGATCAAGCGTATAGCTTACGGAACGGACCTGCTCCGGCAAACTGACCTCTTTGAGGCCGCTGATCAGTTCTTTTTTATAGGCAAACCTGAAGTCTGTTTGCTGTTCAATTTTAGTTAGGGCGTCGCGTAAAGTACCTCTTTTTAACCCGATGGTAACTGTGACCTGATTTAGTGTCTGGGCTTTAGTTCCAGAAGAAGCCATAAGGCTGGTAACAGTGGTTAAAATGGTGATCAGTATAACTGCGTTAATCTTCATAAAAAAACTTATTTTTTTGAAATTAAACGTGTAATTCAAAGCCGGCACAGACCGGCTTGCATAACGAGTAGAATTGTAATACATTGCATTGGTTTTAGGTTGAACTGATAAGAAAATTTAAGACCATCTGCAGGTTCCGGTTGCCGCCGGAGCCTGCTTCATCTGGCTGAGGGCCCTATATTAAGGGGAATCTTTATTCTTCATTTTTGTTGGTTGGTTTAGGTTATATGGGATTTAACACCCATTTCCGTCAATCGTGACGATATTGTTTTTTAAAATAATTTTTGTGCCTGTAATATCACCGATCACGTTCAGGACCTGCGTGATTTCATTCCGGTTAAGAAAGGCTGCCGTGAATTTGCAGGATTTTACTTTTTCGCTATTGAAATGAACTTTAACAGCATAACGTTCTTCAATCAATTTTGCCGCATCTTCCAGGTTAATATCGTCCATGATCAGATCCTGTTTTTTCCATTCCACAACTTGTTCAGCGTTTACTTCTATTTTAGCAGGCACCTGGGTTTGGGTATTCCAGGCCAGTTGCTGGTTTGGTGTAAGAATAGCAAGAACCTTCTGGTCATCCTCCACTTTAACCCTTCCCCTGGTCACTGTAACGGTAACAGCACTACCTGATTGATACGCATTAATATTAAATGCTGTTCCCAAAACAGTGGTCTTGATCTTACCTGTATGAATGATAAAGGGTTGGGAAGAATTGTGTTTAACATCGAAATAAGCTTCTCCGGTTAGTGTAACCTCCCGGTTTTTTTGCCCTTCAAAACTATCCGGATATTCAAGTTTACTATCATTATTAAGCTGAACAGAACTACCATCAGGAAGTTTAATCCATTTATGTGAAGCCTGTTCTTTAACCGCCGGGATTTCTTTATGAGCAACCAGTTTGCCTTCAGGACTAAATCCCGACTTGAAATACCAAACTCCAACGCTTAAGGTCATGAGCAATACTGCAGCTGCAGATAACCATTTCCATGGTTTTGGATTGGATTGAACGTCAATTGGTTTCGAATGGATAGTCTCTTGAATTTTCAATAAAAGTTTGTCCTCTTCCAGACCGGGGGATAAAGAAGAGGAAAGAATAATCTCTTGTTCTCTTTCTTTCATTGCCTGTTGCCATTCCTCCTCATACCCTCCGTTGTTTAGAAGATCACGAACCTGTTCCATTTCAGATGAATCGCAATGGTTAGCAATAAAACGTACAAATAATTCTTTTATGGGCTTTTTCAATTTTTTTGTTCCTGTTTAATAGTATTACAATTAACAGGGGCATTACATGTACGCTAAACAGAAATAAATTTTGTTTTATTCAGAAAATCAGAAAAACAGCAGGAATACACCATTCCTTACCATAAATTCCTTGATGCTTTTAATGGCTTTAACCATCTGGCTATTCACTGTACTGTCTTTGATTCCGAGTTTTTCTGCGGCTTGCTTATACGAATAGCCATAATTTCGGCAGAGATCATAAATGAGCCTGCGCTGAGGAGGTAATTGTGCTATGGCTTTATTTATATACTCGTTGGTTTGTTTTCGTTCTGTATACTGTAAGCCATTTTCAGATTGGTGCACAGCGTGCTCAATGATTTCTTCTGTTACCCAACTTTCTCTCGAGGCCCTTTTGATCATATTCAATGCCCTGTTTCGTGCAATGGTAAATAAGAAAGGCTGTAAGGACCGGTCTGTTTGTACAAAAGTTGCAGATTCCCATAATTTAACAAATGTTTCCTGGACAATATCTTCGGCAAGCATGGAAGATTTCACTATACCAAGGACATACACATAGATTTTTTTTACATACAGGGCATACAGTTCAGAAAAAGCGGCTTCATTCTGATTCTTAAGTTTCTCCAACAATTGAAACTCTGTGGTATGGCTCACCTGCATAGACTACAAATCTAGTAGAATTTATTTGTAAATATTAGAAAGAGGAGCGCTCAATTATCGGTTAAATTAGAAATTTCAGATACAAATCCATTCATTTTCAATAATAAAACATAAATGTGACGTATTTTACCCTGCATTTTGTCATTCCTTCCCCTTTTATGTATTCTTTCTTTAGCGTAAATTTAGGGATATCAAATCAGATCAACTATGGAAAACTATAATTTAGACCATGACATCCCGGTGATGTACGTAACAGCCTCTTCTTTCCCCGAGGGGATTTGCGAAGCTCATGATCAACTGCATTCCCGCGTCCCTTTTTCGGGTGAAAGGCACTTTTTTGGAATTTCCAGACCCGAGGGCGGTCTTCATAACATTGTTTATAAAGCAGCAGCAGAGCAGCTAAATGAAAACGAGGCCGGGAAATACGACCTCGAATCACAGGTCATACCAAAAGGAATGTACCGCAGTATTTATATTTCAGATTATGCAAAAGATCCGCAGCAGATTGGACAGGCTTTTGAGCAGTTGCTGGATAACCTGTCCATTCTGGATCCAAATGGTTATTGCATCGAAATGTATATTGGAAAAGATGATGTTCGCTGCATGATCAGGTTAAATGCAAAAAATGGTGAGTTAAAGATGTAATTTCGAATAATAAATCTTAGACCGTCCATTTTCTTCTCTGATCCAGCCGAGCAGTATTCCCTTATTGGAGGAGATAAGCACAGCGTGATGGTCCGCTTGTTTGCCATCGGTAACTTCAATTGTTTTTTCTGTATTTCCATCTTTTAACACCCTCAAAATAATCTTTGCTGTACTGGCAGGCATCATATGCATATGCCCCATCGACATTCCTTCATGCTTCGAATGATCCATTTTCATAGGTTCTTCAGCCGGAGCATCTACAGGCTCTTCACAAACCATCGCTAGTTTCCCTCCAGGTAAGGAAAGCGTTTGAGGGTGCCGTCCTGTTCTCGTGATCAGATTTCGGTTTTGAAAATCACCACCAATAACTGAAGAGGCGTAGTATAATCCCGGATTTCCGCCAGCGGTAAACCAAACTGCATTGACTGTCTTATTCAGGACCGCTAGAGAAGGTCCTGAATGTGGACAACCTTCTATTTCCCAGTTGTCTTTACTGATGGTTTTTGCATCGCTAAAAGTCTTGCCATTATCGGTGGATAATTTATAAGCCATATCCCGGACTTGTTTTCCGGATAATGCAGAAGGAAACATAATGCTTCTGTAGGCCAGGTGTATTTGTCCTGCACTGTCAGAAAGGATGTCTGTTCTACAGCACTCACAGGTACCTTTATCCAGACAGGTATCTAATCCAAAACCTTTTCCTTTTTCAGTTCTGCTAAAGAATAGCGCAGAACCTTTAATGCTTTTCCCAAAACGTCCGTCCAACCAGATGGAAGCAACTTCTCCATCCTTCAATATGGCCAGATCAAAGAAACTACGACCGTAAGTATGAGAAGTATCCGAATGGAGAAAAGTCTCTTTCGTCCAGTTTTTACCGTTATCTGCTGACATGCTGTAGTAGATCGCTCCGGCGTACGGGTTCTTTTCCTGAGGAAAACGCTTGGAGAAAACGGTCATTATTGTTCCATCTGCCTTAAATGCTATTTTCCCCATGCTTTCTGCCGAAGTGTTACTTCCCGCCGAAGCGGGAACAGTAACCGGTATGCCAAATTTATCCTGCTGTTCATTATAGATAGCATACTTTAGTCTGTACAAAGAATCTTTGCTGTCCTGTTCTGTCCAGCAAAGTACTGGATTACCCTTATTATCTTTTGTAAAATAGGGACCTACAGCGCCAATACCGTCTGTATTTAAGGCCGTAGCAACCGGTGTTTCCGAATGTTCTTTACATCCGAAAAAAAAGGCGAAAGTGCTGATCAGTATAATGAATATCTTTTTCATAAAACTAGAATATATATTTAAGGTTTAAACCGCCATAACCATTCCTTTTTGGTGATGGATTAAAATAAGCCGGCTGTGCTCCTCCATAACCAACTGCATTTAGAGAAACAATGGAACTATAATTTTTATTTAAAATATTATCCAGGCCCGCATATAGATTTATCTCGAGGCATTTAATGAGTTGTTTTTTATAGCCAATTTTAGCATTAACCACCTGGTAAGCCGGATTATAGGCTGAATTTGCATCATTTAAAGGAAGTTGGTCGCTAAAGAAATAACTTCCGTAAAAATACAGACCAGTTCTGGTCTCCAGATCAATCCCCATGTTAACGACCCATGGTGAAATACCCGTGAGTTTATTTCCATCATAACTTGCAATAACCTGATTTTGGGCATTCAGGGTTTTATAGTCTTTAAACTTAAAATCAGAATAAGTCACTGCAACAAAAGGTCGCAGGCTGGTGATTTCTTTCTGATCTTCTGTCTTCAGCAATTGATAAGATAAAGATAATTCGGCTCCGTTATGTGTCGTTTTACCTGCGTTGTTATAAATGGTGATGCTCTGCTGTACAGACTGTGCAATCAGTTCTCCTTTCATATCCATTTTGAATAAGGCAAGGTCATACTCCAGCCTGGACTTCAACAAATTTCCTTTGGCATTGATCTCATAATTTACAGCTTTCTCTGCTTGCAATGTCGGATTGATTGACCCGTCTACATTTTTTATCTCTGAGCTTGAAGGCGGCGAAAAACCAGAACTTACACTGGCATGGAGGCTCAAAGCATCACTAAAGGTATGGCTCAGCGCAATTCTGGGTGTAGCCTGGGGATTAAATTTTTTAAGGCCACTCTGGCTGTTTTTTAAATAATCCTGTACATTGTAACTTAAACTATTATAACTGATCCCCAGCGTTAAAGTAGTTTGAAGATCCAGTTTCGTTTCCGATTGATAGAATATGGAATACTGTTTATTCTGGTAGTCAATATTAGAATTCATTGCGCCTTCCTTTCCATGGTTATTCACATATTGGGTACCCTTGGTAATGCCTTCATTATACTCCGCTCCAACTGTAAAGCGTGTAGGTAAAATTGAAAACTCCGGATCATAGGTAAACTTTGTTCTTCCACCATAGCTTTGATAATAATTACGAATATAGGCATAAGGCAGAGGGTGGTTCAGGTCATAGAAATAAGTAAAAACACTGGTACTGTTGGAAAACTGGTCGTTAAAACGATATTGTTGTCCCAGACCTATCCGTGTCCAGTTCTGGTATCTTCCAGCTGCCTTATCTAAATTGGTCGCATTGGCTTGCTGAGGATTAGCCGTCACCTGATCCGCTGTCAGGGATCCCGGAATTTGTGAATGTTGTGTAGTTCTGTTCAGCAGTAAGGTGATGATGCGCTTTTCACTAGGAAAAAGCTGAAAGTTACCTGTCAGAAAACGGCGCATATCATTACTATGTTCTCGGTAGCCGTTATATTCCTGCCATCCATAGGATACATAGCTGTTCACTTTATCGCCGCCGCTCCTGTAGGTAGTGGCTAAACGGTGTAAGCCATAAGCACCAACCAAACCTGATGCTTCAAGACTTTGCTCCTGGTAAGGTGCACGCTGTAACTGAAAATTAATTACCCCTGCTGTACCAGCGCCATAAATACTGGATGCGGGGCCTTTAATAACTTCTGCACGGCCAATACTGTTCACATCCAGTGCTTCGATACGGGTCGTACCATCCGCTTCTGTTACCGGGATTTCATTCACGTATACTTTTACACTGCGGATTCCGTAAGATGCACGCACACCATTTCCCCGAATAGAAATTCGCGCTTCAGAAAGCGTACTCTGATCCATTCTTACGCCTGGAATAGCATTTAAGGCTGGCTGCAGAGAAACGGCATTCCCTCTGTTGATGTCTTTTGAAGTGATCAGGGCAACACCGCCAGCAGTTTCCTTATTGGTCTTATCGCCATTGTATCCCGATACTCTAACCTCGTTCAGGCTTAGCCCATCAGCTTCGAGCTGAATGTTAAGGCCATTTTCATTGATATTAATTTTAACCAATTGAGCTTTATAGCCATTTAAAACCGTTTTAATCTGGTGATCTGGCTGCTCAGTTTGGATTTCGAAATAGCCTTTGGTATTGGATTGTGTAAGTTCCTGTCCTGTAGACGAAAAGATATGCACGCCTGCTAAAGGCTGTCGGGTTTGAGAGTCATAAATATAGCCTTTGACAGGCTGGTTTTGGGCCTGTAACTGGAGGGTCACCAATACAAATCCAATAGATAAAATAAAGTATCTGAATAAATACATGCTAAGAAAATTATAAGATCGACCAATCCTCTAGCCGCCATAAGGGCGGGCAGGATATGGCTATTTTGTTCTATTAAAAAAAGGACATGACTGTCCTGAAAGAAGAAAACTAAGCCTGTGGAGGATGAAATATAGCAGTTGAATGCCTCGGAAGGACAAAAGGAAGCTCTTCAGTATACAATACTTTAAGCAATTGAACCTGAAAATTAAAATTGGTTTTTTGTGTGATCAGAGCTTCCTGAAAATGATTTTTCTGAGATTCCCTGTTTTGGCTTTTTTCTTTTTCTTCAGCCTGTTTCAGTTTTTTCATCAGGTAACATTTTCCATTACAGTGCAACTGAGGTTTGTCCCTGTTCTCGCAAAGTTTAGAGGCAATGTAATTCCTGTTCAACTCAAAGCCTGCGTAAATGAACAGGCGGCTAAAGTTAGCCCCCAGCATAACAAAGATTAAAGAAAAGACAATCAGGCTCCTGAACATATTCGGGCGCAAAGGTAATGCTTAGATCCAATAATACAATATCATTTTTTCACAAGAGGCATACCAAGCACATCAACTGCAAAATGTTCTGTTTCCCGTTCTACAGCTGGTACGTCTTTAGACAACAGCGGCGAGGCAATTACATGGGCTCCAGCATTTGGAATAGCAACCTTTCTTTTCAATTTAGGGTCTGTTCCCAGTTCACCAAACATTTTTAGCATAGCCGGAACCCTGGTTGTAGGATCTTGATGGGTCGCATCTTTATAGTAATAAAGCATTAAAACTGGTTGTTTGACTTTTTCATAGGCTTCTGGAATGTTGGATGTCTCCATAAATTCTTCGAGCTGAGGCAAAGCTTCCAGCCGATACTGGCTGTACCAATACTGAAGTACTTTAGGATCGGTATCGTTTGTTTTTTTAGAGTATTTTCCTCCAATAAAATATCGGGCTATCTGCAGCCCCCATGGATCATTCATCATCCATGCCTTATCGTCATTAATCTCTATATTAGGTGAGTATAAAATAAGTCCATTAATCTCTGGATAGGTTGCTGCCAGTTTAAGTGCCAGTGTCCCCCCTGTGGAAGTGCCCATGATAATCACCTTTTTTCCAAGCTTTTTTCCAATGGCATAGGCTTCACGGCCGGAAGCCCATAAATTATCTGCGGTAAAATTAACCATAGCGTCTGGATCTTTAAGCCCATGTCCGGCCAAGCGGGCCAGGTAAAGGTTACAGCCAAACTTCTTTGCAAAGTTACGGTGCACAGGATCACCCTCACCTTCGCTGGCTGTAAATCCATGCAGGTAGACAACGGCATATTCCGTCTGCTCTTTTTTCGTTGAGTCAGCCCATACAATTCTTGCTTCATTATCTGGTTTGAGAGAAAGTTTAGATTCTTTACTGTTCACCAGTGAGTCTAACTGAGGCAGACCGGCCGGCAGAACAGGAAGGTCTTTGACATACACAGGTGTTTCGGGCCGGGGCCCAAGGAGGTATACAACAACCAAAATGACAAAAATACTGGTTAAGGTGATCAGTATTCGTTTGATCCAAAGCATAATGTTATGATTTAAATCAAAAATAGCTTTTCCTGTTTGATATTTTGCACAATTTCAAAGAATCAATTTTGATATCAGCATCATTTAATTATGTTTGTTTCACAGTTAACCTCAATAAGCTAGTTTAAACATCTATCTCATCTAAATTATGAATCAACAAAAACCTTCAAATGCCTTTATTGGCGCATCCTGGGCAGCCCTTATTGTTGGGTTTGCCGCTTACAACATCGGGCTTTATAATGCCACAATGCAACTGAATGAAAAAGGATATTATTTTACAATTCTAATGTTCGGTGTGTTTGCCGCTATATCTGTGCAAAAATGTGTACGTGACCGTCTGGAAGGAATTCCAGTGACCAGTATCTATTACGGCATCAGCTGGTTTTGCACCATTCTCTGTCTGGTACTTTTAACCGTAGGTCTGTGGAATGCGACCTTAGCTTTAAGTGAAAAAGGATTTTACGCAATGTCTTTTGTTCTGACCATTTTTTCTGCAATTGCCGTACAGAAAAACACGCGGGACAGCATTGGCGGAGATGCTCCTAAAGCCTCGCAAGACTAATAACAAGAGAGAGGTCTGGAATCAGGCCTCTCAGTTAAAATTGAATACCATCTAAAATGATTAAAGAATTTTTAAAATCATTTCAAATCCTAACTCTTTCTGAAATAGAAAATTTCGATACTGTTCTGATTAAAAGGACACTAAAAAAGGGAGATTTTTTTATTAATGAAGGTAAATTAAGTAAGGAAGTCGCCTTTATCAATAGTGGTATATTGAGGTCATTTTTCACACCGGAATCCGGAGAGGAGATCACCTATTGCATTACCTTTCCAGGGAGTCTAATGGCCGCCTATTCTGCATTTATTACTGGACTTCCAACAGTAGAAAACATACAGGCAGTAGCAGACTCAGAGTTATTGATTATCCAAAAAAAAGAGGTAGATAAGTTATTGGAAACAAGCCCTAACTGGATCAAATTTTTTAAAATAATTGCCGAACAACAGTATCTGGAACTTGAAAAAAGATTGTTTCTTTTTCAAAAAGAAAAAGCGAAAAAGAGATACGCAGATCTCCTGGAAAACCAACCTGGTTATATCCAACAGATACCACTGCAATATCTTGCCTCCTATCTTGGAATTACTCCCCGTCATCTGAGCCGTTTAAGAAGAGAAATCCATTTATAGACAAATGTCCTGTAGCTCGGGCAAAGGAGCCGATACCTTTGTCCTGACAATAAAATCAGGACAAGATGACAAATTCCAATAAGAAAAACATATTAATTATAAACGGTCATCCCAATAGGGATAGTTTCAACTTTGCCCTGGCTAAAGCTTACAAAGAAGCTGCAATACTAAAAGGCGCATCAGTTGCAGAGATAAATATTGCGGATCTTCATTTTAATCCTAATCTTCAATTTGGATATACTAAACGCATGGATTTGGAGCCAGATTTACTTGAAAGTCTGGAAAAAATAAGACAGGCAGACCACCTTGTCTGGGTGCATCCGGTGTGGTGGGGTGGCCTTCCTGCAATGATGAAAGGGTTTATCGATCGTTTATTTCTTCCGGGTCTGACCTATAAATACAAAGACAATTCTGTTTGGTGGGATAAACTCCTGACCGGAAAAACAGCCAGGATCATTACCACCATTGATCAGCCAGCCTGGTATTACCGTTTTGTCTATGGAAACTCAGGCATCAATCAGCTCAAAAAAAGCACTTTAGAATTCTGCGGAATTAAGCCTGTGAAAGTAACTACGATCGGAGTTATCAAAACTTCTGATAACGAAAAAAGAGAACAATGGTTAAACAAGATGACCGAATTAGGCGGTAAACATTTATAATTTTTCTAACACTATGCCCAGAGTAAAAATACAACGTAAATCATTATCTATTGATATGACTGCGATGACCGATGTAGCGTTTCTGTTGCTTACCTTTTTTATCTTAACAGCCACTGCAAAACAACCAGATCCCTTAGAGATCAAATTACCTTCTTCAACGTATAAAATAAAGGTTCCTGATAAAGACATCGCCATACTCACCATTGGGAAAGGGAAAGTATTCTTTGAGGCTACCGGACAGGACATCAGAACAGCAACATTAGAGAAAATGGCTGCACAATATAAAATAGAATTCAGTGTGGAAGAGAAAAAAAGATTTAGTTTAATTGGTTCGTTAGGAGTTCCTCTTCAAAACCTCAAATCATTTATCAAAATGGATGCCGCCCAAAGAAAATCTTCTGGACTAGAAACTGGTATTCCTGTAGATTCCACAAATAACCAACTTGCAGACTGGATCCTTCATTCCAGGCAGGCTGTTGCCGAATTACATGGCACGGCAATGCGGGTCAGCATCAAGGGAGACGCAAAAGAGGGATATTCTTCCGTAAAAAAAATCGTCGATATCCTTCAAAAGCAGAAGATCAATAAATTCAGCTTGGTTACAACAGGCGAAGCCATTAGATGATCCTAGCTTTTCAAGTGTTCTTTTAAAAAAGAAAGGGGATTATAGAAACGCAGATCCAATTGACTTTTGTTCATTGTAAGCCAGCTTGCGCAGCCATAATCATCAAAGTTTTTCCGGATCTCCAGGTGCAAATGATGATAATCACCACCATACTTCTTTGACTCCTGAGTTGTAAATAAACGGGCAATTTTTGTATGTTCATCCAACTGTTGCCCGTTTTTCACATAAACTTCCTTTAAATGTTTATACGAACTAAATATGATTTTCCCATCCGGAAGCCTATGTTTCACTACAACTGTACGCTGGTTCTCTCCTAAATGCACAGAACATACCGTTCCACTTGCAATCGGATAAACCCCAACATATTTATCTTTTGGGCTCGCAGGATTCATATCAATTGCAGTATGTATATGGCCTTTAAAGAAACTATCTCTATGGTCGCCAAAAATGCTAATGACCTTTACTTGTCTGATGTCTTTACGATTGGTTGTTTCAAAAGGCAAAAACCAACCGCTAACTGCCTTTACAGGAACAACGTCGGAATAATAAGGTTTCCACCTGTCTTTATCTTTATCAATTGTCGGGATATTTTGTTGTAAGCCAAAAAGAAGAAATCCCAATAAAGCAGTTCTGATCATCATAATTTATTTTAAGATTTACTTCTTTCCACGTTTCGCAATCTCAAAGCTTCCTTTTTAGAAAGTATAACCGCTTTAAAAACGACAGGGTCTAAAGGCAGATCATCCTTGTTTGTCGCAACACCATTAATTTCATCAGCTACGTTCATCCCTTCTACAACCTCTCCAAATACAGTATAGTCCTGGTCAAGATGCGGAGTCCCTCCTGTAGTTTTATATATTTCCCTTTGTTTTTTAGAAAATTTTATCCCTTTCTTCGCCTCAATGGCATCTAATTGTGCGTCTGTTTGCTTTTTACCAGCAACCAGATAGATCTGGGATAAATAGGAGCTCTTCTCCGGATTATCGTTTCTTCCTGCACCAAGGGCTCCTTTTTTATGAAAAAGACCTGGTTTAATCTCTGCAGCCAGGCGCTTTGGTGCGTTTTCTGGGTGTTGTTTCTCGCGGTCCAGAATCACCTCATCCAGTTCACCCCCCTGACTAACAAAGGATTTAATTACTCTGTTGAAGGCAGCCTCGTTATAGGTTCCATCTTTAATGGCCTGTAAAAACATATCCCGGTGCTTAGGCGTTTGATCATACAGCATCAGGGTAATATCCCCTTTACTGGTCACCAGTCTTACAAAAGTCGATTGGGCTTTCAGCGACCAGATAAAGAGCATAAAGATGAAAGAGAGTGCAAGTGTTTTCATGATTCTGATTTAGAGTAACAATAGTTGGAAATACTAATATAACAGTCTTGCTTTATTTTTTCCACAGCTTATATAACTTAATCTTATATTTAGCCCCCATAGATTATAATCCTTTAAAAAACACAGGAATGAACAACTGGTTTAAGCACAACAGCCTCCACTTCATTATCATTGCCCTATTCTTAGCCATTTGCTTTGTCTACTTTAATCCAGTCTTCGAGGGAAAAACACTCGGTCAGAATGACGTGACCAGGGCACAATCCACGCAAACAGAAATCAATGCTTACAAAGCAAAAGGAACAACTATACTTTGGACCAACCAGATTCACGGAGGAATGCCAACTTATCAGATATGGGCACCTTATAAGTCTAATTTGACTTCCTGGATCGTCAACGCGATTAACTATACTTTTCCAAAACCAGCTGGCATTGTTATTATCTTATTACTTGGCGCCTATTTACTGTTCTGTGTCCTTAAACTTAATCCCTGGCTGGCAGCAGCAGGTGCTATTGCTTTTACTTTTTCTTCTTATAATATAATTCTATTGGTAGCCGGTCATGCCAATCAGGCTTTTGCTATCGCCTTTTTTGCACCTGTCCTTGCGGGTATCCTTTTGGCATTCAGAGGCAGACATCTTACCGGAGCAGCATTAACCGCTTTATTCCTTGCCATGGAAATCAGGGCGAACCATATTCAAATGACTTATTATCTGTTGCTGGCATTGCTGGTGCTGGTTGGCATTGAACTTTATCATGCCATTAAGCAAAAAACAATGGCTAATTTCGGAAAAGCCATGGGATATCTGGCAGTCGCAACTTTACTTGCCGTGGCGGTAAATGCATCTACTCTATGGAGCACTTATGAATACGGAAAAGACTCCATACGGGGCAAATCCAACCTGACGACAACGAAGGAACCAAGTAATGGACTGGATAAAGAGTATGCTTATCAATGGAGCCAGGGATTGGGCGAAAGCATTACCTTTCTTGTTCCAAATGCCTATGGTGGCAGTACCAGAGGTTCACAAAATAAAGATTCAAATGTAATCAAAGCCCTAACAGGAGTAGGTGCAGATCCGGAGCAAGCGCAATATATTGCCAATGCAATGCCAATGTACTGGGGAGACAAGCCCTTTACAGAAGGTCCCTTCTATTTTGGGGCAGCCATTTGTTTCCTATTTGTACTTGGCTTGTTTATCGTTAAAAATCATCTAAAATGGTGGTTACTAGCAACCGTTATTCTCACCCTGTTCTTATCTTTTGGTAAAAACTGGCCACTGGTTTCTGATCTTTTCTTCGATTACTTCCCCTTGTACAACAAATTCAGATCCGTTGAATCTATACTTGCGGTAGCAGGCTTATGTTTCCCTATACTGGCTCTGCTTGCCGTTAACGAAATCATCATTAATAAAAACAAAACTGAACTGTTCAGGAAAACCAAGATAGCTTTTTATATCGCCGGAGGGCTGAGTCTGATCATTGCTATCGTTCCCGGCTTACTGCTTTCCTTTAAAAGCAACAGTCACGAGCAGTTTATCGGCCAATTGTCACAGATGCTGAAAATTGATGCTTCTACAGCCAATTCCTTTGGTAATGCTTTAGTTGAAGACAGAACTGCCGCTGCCAAGGCAGATGCGCTCCGTTCTTTGCTTTTTATTATTGTCGCATTTGGACTCTTGTGGGCCTATTTAAAAGATAAATTGAATGCAACACTTCTATCTGCGGGTTTTCTTGTTCTGGTTACTATAGATATGTGGACAGTGGATAAACGCTATCTTAATCAGGATAGCTTCGTATCTAAACAGGATATTGAACAACCCAAGCCAAGAACTGTTGATGAAATCATTTTAAAAGACAAAGATCCTGATTATAAAGTAATTGATCTAACTGAGAATATTTTGAGCGATGCCACTACCCCGTATTTTCACAAATCTATTGGCGGTTATTCAGCTGCCCGCTTAAAACGTTTTGATGAACTGGTGCAGGCTCAATTCACTAAAGGAATAAATCCTGGTGTACTGAGCATGCTCAATACTAAATACCTCATCCACAACAATCCGGAAACCAAAATTCCTGATGTACAGGTTAATCCCGACGCTTGTGGACATGCCTGGTTTGTTAAAAACATTAAATACGTACAAAATCCGGATCAGGAAATGCAGGAGTTAAATGACTTTAATCCTAAAGAGCTTGCTATTGTCAATGAAAAATACAAATCCCTGATTACAAGCCCTGCTACGGGAACAGTTCCCGGTGATCAGATTGAACTGACAAGTTATGCCCCTGATCATATGATCTATAAAAGCAATAGTTCCAAACCTCAGGTGGCTGTCTTCTCAGAAATCTATTACGATAAGGGATGGAAAATGCTAGTTGACGGGCAGGAAAAACCCTATTTTAGTGCAGACTACCTCTTACGGGCAGCGCAGCTTCCTGCAGGAAGCCATAAAATTGAGTTCGTTTTTCATCCTGCTTCCTATTACACCGGAGAAAAGATCTCTTTAGCGGGTTCTGTATTACTTGTGCTGGCATTAGGTGCCTCTCTATATTCAGAAAAGAAATCCAGAAAAACCATTAAGGCTTAATTCACCCAAAAATATTTTCACCGTATTCTTTGTTACGAGTAAATTTTTAAGGAATGTAAACCAAAACTGTTTATTGCCGTTATAGTAAAGATTGATGAAGTGAAATCGTCATCAATCTTTACTATAATTCTATACTGATGAAGAAACTCCTTGTTTTTGATCTTGATGGTACACTTGCAGAAAGTAAAGCTGCATTGGATGAAGAAATGGCAACACTCTTTAGTAAATTATTGAATATTGCTGATGTAGCAGTAATATCGGGGGGAGACTGGCCGCAATTCGAAAAACAGGTTATATCCCGTTTACCCCCGAGGAGCAATCTCGACAACCTATCTATCTTGCCTACTTGCGGAACAAAGTTCTATCAGCACCGCTCCTCCGGCTGGAAGAAATTATATGCAGAAGATTTTACAGATATAGAGAAGCAAAAAATCATCAGTGCCCTGGATCAAGCCCTGCAGCAATCAGGCTTTAAAGCCACGCAAACCTGGGGCGAACAAATAGAAGACCGGGGAAGCCAAATCACCTTTTCAGCACTTGGACAGCAAGCCCCTCTTGAGCCCAAAAAAGCCTGGGATCCTGACTTTGCCAAACGGCAGAAAATAAAAATAATGCTCGATCAGCTGATTCCGGAGTTTTCGGTAAGACTTGGTGGTGCCACTTCTATCGATGTAACCAAACCCGGAATCGATAAAGCTTACGGAATGTATAAACTGAGGGATATTTTGAATATTTCTATAGAAGAAATGCTGTTTATGGGCGATGCCCTATTTGAGGGAGGAAATGACCATCCGGCACGTACAACCGGGGCAGATTGCATTCAGGTAAAAGATCCGGAAGAAACCAAAAGAGTAGTTGAAGCCATCATTGCCTGTCTCGGATCTGCTAAAACAGAAATTTCCTACGGCAATTAAAAATAATAAACCGGCATGATCAGAAAATTATCCCTCTCTATGCCGGCTTATTTTTAACAAAAATATTTTTATTGAACGACTTTAATCTCTACTCTTCTATTCACTGCTTTACCTTCATCTGTACTATTAGAAGCAATTGGTTTAGTGGCACCAAAACCTTTTACAGTAAAATTAGAGGCGCTGATACCTGCATTTACCAGGTAGGACTTTACCGCATTAGCTCTATCAACAGATAAAGACATATTGTGCTCGGGTGTGCCTTCAGCAGATGAATTTCCGTTCAAAATGAATTTCACAGAAGAATCTTTTCTCATTTCTGCAACAGCATGATCCAAGGCCTGAATCGACTCAGTTTTCAGAACGTCTGAATTGAATTCAAACTGGATATTGCTGAAGTTATAATTTGGTTTTTCAACTTCGGCTGGTTTTTCTGGTTCCTGAGCAGGGGGTTCAGGTTTCTTTTCTTCCGGCGGCGGTGTTTGTGCAACCGGGGCAGGAGCTGGTTTTGCTATCGCCTTCTTTGTTTTACAGGAATACATCGTTAAGGATAATGATCCCATAACGGCTAGTAATACTAGGGTTCTTGAAATTTTCATTTGTGTTTATTTGTGTTATTTGTTGTGTTCTTTTGGTATATAAAATTATACGCAAAATATAAAAATGTATCTATAGTGATACCATTTATAACGAAATATTTAACACGAACTTATATGCACATCAGTTTTTTATCTGTGGTGAGTAAAAATACTACATATTACGAAGGTCAACAGCATTTATAGACCTTTAGCTTTTTAGTCCAATGACGACATTCCAAACATTAGTACCAGTTTATTGTCCAGATAGAGGTTTAAAGTTTGATCTGCAACATCATATCTGAAGGTTTTATCAGACATTAATTTCAACAGATCACCTTCCAGCTTATTCTTGCGCTCATCAGCACAAGCCATTAAAGTACTACCTATTTGTTTAAAGGTGATTGTTGTCGCCGTCTTCTCAAATCCTCCAAAGAAATTATTACAGCCTGCGTACCCATTAAAACGAGCTTTATCTGCATCGAATATTAGAAAAGCAGGAGAATTTTCCTGTGTTATACCGTTTAGCTGGATCAGATTCCATTTATGTTTGGACACGAAACTCCATACCCCATCTTCTTTAACTGGTTTCGTCTGTACCTTATATTTTTTAAGAACCTTCTTTAGTTTATATTGGTACGCGGATGCATCCGCTGGAACATTTATTCTCTTTGTTCTCTGTACCTGCAATACATAACGATAGCCTGGCTTATATTTAAAACCCTCAATCTGGTCATAAAAAAGCTCCCAATTTTTGCTGTTTTTATATTTCACCTGATAGCAGGTCTGCGGCGCCACCCCCGTGCAACTGGCCCGATCTTCTTTCACCACCAGTTTGATGATATCCGCATGAGCATATAGGTTAAGCCCGAATAACAAAATAAATATTAATATTAATTTAAGAGCTGAATTTTTTAATAGCTGTTTCATATTGTATGTGTGTTTACCTTAATGATGCCCATTAGGCGATTTTTCCATAAAAGCACAAAAAAGAAGCCAGACCAAGTGTTTGTCAATAGAAATAAAAAAGCGAAACACATCCTCCAATGTGCTCCGCTATCTAAATTAACGCTCTTGAGTATATAAACGTCTTCAAATGCATTTTAGTTTACAAATGATAAAAAAAGTTGATGAAAATTAAAATTGTACAATTATTCCAACCATCAGAAATGGCTATAAATGTCAATTTAAATCTATTTTAACATTTTATTTGCAAAAGCTGAACTTTTAGTTACTTTTGCCACCCAAGCCACACGGGGGATTAGCTCAGCTGGCTAGAGCGCTTGCCTGGCAGGCAAGAGGTCAGCGGTTCGACTCCGCTATTCTCCACCCATTGAAAGCTTCAGAAAACCTGAAGCTTTCTTTTTAAGACAAGTTGGGGGGATACCAGAGTGGCCAAATGGGACAGACTGTAACTCTGTTGTCGCAAGACTTCGAAGGTTCGAATCCTTCTCCCCCCACTCTAACAAAGTCCATCCAGTAATACTGGGTGGACTTTTTGTTACGGCGCAGGGAACTAATCAATTGGAATATACATATCCAGTATAAATTTACGGTCGGGATGTGTCCTATAATCGTTGCGGTAGATCTCAAAACAATTCCTTTCGGTTGTCTTATATCCGTTCTTATTCATCCAAATAAATAAACTGCTCCAGGTCTTTCCCAAATCTTCTCCTGCAACTTCAAAGTGCCCGACAATAAACTTTCCTTTTTCAATCTTTGCAGCATCAATTTCTCCTTCGCTTCTAATAGGTTCTTCAACAGCAATACAAGCACTCATCCTTACTTTATCGGGAGCTGTAACTTTAAAGCTATCATGATAAATTGTCAACATTTTCACTTCAGGCTGATCTAACAAGCCTTTTGCTCTGGCCCATTTCAAGAGCTTTTCATAAGTAGAGTCTAAATAAAGGTGACCAATGTGAGAGATACAAGCTACATGCAGAACAGGCATTTCTTTAATTTCAATATTTGCATTCATTTCATTCCAAATTTTATGATTATTGATATTGCAAATATCTTTTTCAAATTCAACTGTTATTTGCCCATTCTTGCTTTCTGTTTTACTAATCTTGCTAAATTGATCAGGAACCTTATTTCTAAATGCAGTAGGACTTAGACCATAATATTTTTTAAATGCCCTGGTAAAGGAAGAGTTACTGTTAAAACCATACTTTAAATACAAATCCGTTATGGATACTTCCTTTCTTCTCATTAAAACAGAAGCGGCTTTCTCAATCCTTTTACGAATAATATAAACATTCAAGGTTTCATGAATAACTTCTTTAAATAAGCGGTGAAAATGAAATGGGGAATAACTGGCAACCTCTGCTACTCGTTCAAGAGAGAGCGGTTCATCCAGATGATTGTTGATAAAGTTAACAGCAATATTGATTCTCGCAATATGATCAGGGTGGATATACTGGTTTTCAGAAACACTCATTGATGATAAAATTACAAATAACCACAAGAAAACTGATGACTAATTTCATTATTAACACTTTATCCACATTCATACAAACCCAGAAAACATAACATAATAAACTGATAGTCAAATCAAAAGCAATAAAAACACATCACCGTATAACAGTAATTAAACACAAAAACCACAACGTTACAAACATATATCAATGGATCGATAATCAAGATTAAGCTTATACCTTAATCTGAAGTTATCCACATTTTGAATGTTAATAATAGAACATTGGTGGAAAACTTCATAGCTAAGCCCCAACAATAGACCCCATTTTTAAGAAGGTGAACCTTAGCCCTAAAAAAGAAGATAGGAGTTATTAACAGAGTTACCAACACTGTCCAGCATATTAAAATAATGTTCACAAATGACCTAAAATTCCATTTCTAATTTCTATGCGCCCATTTTAGGAGAAAAAATGATACAGTGGGTAATCCAATAAAGCCCACAAGAAACCTCATTTTCGTCATGATGTTAACAACTGACAGCATAGGTGGATAACTATGTGGATAAGTCGATTTATTCTTAAAAAAGTTCTAATGTAACCTGCCGCGTTCCTCTTCATTGCCCGAATTCCTGTCTCCTGATTTCATTGCATTGTTTCCAAAATGATAGCTAATCCCCAGTAATACATATCTGTACAACTGGAAATTCGTAAACTTTTGCTGAATGTTATTAACGGTAGTGGTTATGGAAGGTACACTACTTAAAAACACATCATTTACCGTAAGAGAGAGATCTACTTTCTTGTGAAATGCTGCTGCCTTTACACCAAGGTCTAATTTATAATAACGACCAGTTCTGCTGATGTGATCTACTTCTGGAAATTGATACCAAAAGTTGACTGCAGCAGCCAAGGTCTTCTCTTCATTTAGATAGATATTATTATTGGTTGCCAGGTATAAGCCAAAACCTTTTACACTGTTGATATTAGCCATTTTAGATTGGGCATTGGTATAGGAAAAAGTCAGCTGGTTATTATTGTCCAACCAGGCAGCCAGCGGTAGCGACAGATTTTCAGAAATCCCATAACGATAGGTCTTGATGAAGTTTAAAGGTGTCGTATATACGATATTAGTGTTTTCATCTGCCAGGGTTACATTACTAAAGCCATTATCAGTCAGATTAAAAAAAACTGAAGAAGTAAGTAGATTTTTATAAACATGCGAGACTTCGAAATTGCTGTTGTATTCCGGTTGCAAATAAGGATTACCCTGCCCATAGCTATAAGCGGTATATAAGGATTTATAAGGGTTCAGATTCCAAAAAGTAGGTCTGTTGATCCTGCGTCCAAAATTAAAGGAAAGACTATTATCTGTGTCGGCCTGATAAGATACTGAGAGAGATGGAAATAATTTCACGTAATTATTTGTGGTGTTTTGATTTAAAATATAGGAATAGCCTTCGGTTTGTGTAAATTCCGTACGCAATCCAGCTTTATATTTCCATTGCTGATGGTCGATATTCATACTCGCATACAGTGATTGTGTATTCTCTCTATAATCAAATTCATTGCTCAAACCGGGATTGTACACCAATTGACCATCGGATTGTTTATTATAGTAAAAAGCATTGCTATAATTACTTATAAAACTGATCTTTCCACCAACAGCAAACTGAGCAAAATGTGTGGGTATACTGGCATCTGCTTTAAAGGTATAGATATTGATCCTTTGTTTATTGGTATCAAAATAGCGGATATTTCCCACCGGATTAAGGCTTCCATCCGGTTTGAAGCTATTGCTCTCCAGATTAGAAATGTCTGTACGGTAGTAATTAAAATAATCTCCATTCAGCAGAAGTTTTCTCCCCGTGGTATCAAAATTAATCACACTATGTACATTTACCGCATTGGTACGTGCGATTGGATAATAAGTTGCATAGGTTCTGAGTGTAGAATCTAACCTACCGGTACCAGGATTTCGAAAGGTATTGTTCACATGATCCGAACCTTCATAAACATTTCTGCCACCCATGTAATTTACGCCTACGCTGGTCCTGGAACTCAGTTTATAATCCAGACCAGCCTCGTAATTCAGATTCCGGTATTTGTAGTCGCCTGTATCAGACTGCATCCAAATTTGCTGGGGATAATGAAGATCAGTTTGAAATCCCTCTAAATGATGATCCCGGTCAAAATTCAAACTTGCATGTGCAGATAATTTACTGGAATTATAACTCAGATCAGCTCCGGCATTGACGGCCTGATAATCCCTGGTACCATATACTTTACCCGGATTGTGGAGCCACTGTTTTCCATTCACCTGAACGTTTGCAAAATATCCTTTTTTTGTGTTTTGTTTAGTAATGATGTTAATCAGCCCGGCATTTCCCTCAGCATCATAGTTTGCACCAGGATTTTTAATTAGCTCTATCCTGGAGATTTGGCCAGCTGAAATGGACTTCAAATACCTCGTCAGCTCAATACCTGAAAGCTGTACCAGCTGATCATTGATCATCACCCGTACACTTCCCTTCCCCGCAAGGCCAATCTGCCCATCGCCGATTTTAATCCCCGGCACTTTACTTAGGGCGTTCAAAGCGTCGCTCCCATTTGCTGTAATACTTGCGGCCACATTGTAGACAAGTTTATCTGAATTATTTTTAACAGTAGATTTAACAGCAGTAATTTTAATTTCTCGCAGGTTGGTATCAATCTGTGCCTGTAGTTGTAGATGTAGGATTACTAGTAAAAATAGGGCGAGTAGTCGTTTCAAAGTTTAAAGGGTTTAAATGGTTTCAATCTGTTTGTGTCTTTGCAATTTACTATATTTCCTTATTTTAGCAAGACACACAAATAGAAAACAGATGACACGTATACTCCTTTTAATGTTCTTCTGCTGTATCAGTATGGCAGGATTTGCTCAAACAATTACACAAAACAGCGGCTGGTTGTTTCTGTTGAACAACACCAAATTAAGCGAAAAATGGGGTACGCACCTGGACGTACAGGTTAGATCTTCAGACAACTGGGAAAATGTAAGAAATTTCATGTTCAGACCCGGACTAACCTACTTCATCAGTAAAAAGCAAGATGTTACTTTGGGTTACCTGCTCAACGAAAGCCATAATTTAAAGCAGGGTTTAAACGAATATAAACTCACTGAACACCGGATCTGGGAACAGTATATCTACAAACACAAAATCAGCACAATACTGGTAAGCCACCGGCTAAGGCTGGAACAAAGGTTCATTGACAGACATGAAAAAGAGGATCTTTTTTCCCAACGCTTCCGTTATTTTTTCCGCATGATCCTTCCGCTGGAGAAAGGAATTAAAGATTTTGAAAAAGGAATGTTTGTTGCTTTGCAAAACGAATTTTTCTTAAACCTGCAAAACAAAGATGAACTCAACAAACATGTGTTTGATCAAAACAGGGCCTACGCCGCAGCCGGTTACCGCTTCAGCAGGAAATTTGATCTGGAAGCCGGATATTTAAATCAGGCCATCAAAGGAGTTAGCAACTCAACCGTCAACAATGTTGTTCAACTGGCAGTTTATACCCGATTCTAAATCAAATTGATTAAATGAAAAAGCCGGACTACCATCCGGCTTTTTGCGTATATCGCTAAACTTTTGCTTCTTCACTAAACTTCTCTCCAAAACGATCTGTAGCGACCACTTTTACTTTCCTTACACCAGGCGCAAAATGAGCAATAAAAATATGATCGGTTTTTCTTGGCTCCGGAAAAGTGCGGCCAACAGGGAGTTGATCTCCTTTGTATAAAGTAACAGCAAGCGGATCATAACCAATCTGGTTTTCAAGCAATCCCATAGGACGGCCATCCAGAAAATACTCTACTTTCCATTCCGGGTCCCAGTTCCACACATTGGCAATCAATCTGATCTGGTTGGTCAGCTGATCTACAGAGATACTGATCTGTTTTTCTCTTTCCAATCCTGTCGATTTATAATACCATTTCAGATCTGTTCCATCTACATCATAAACCCCATAACCTCTTGGAGTTCCATCTTCACAAATTGGTCCTGTCCACCAGGCTCCGCACACGGTACCGTGGTTATGCTCATAAATCCCATTCTTAACCACATTCTTATTAAAGTGGGTATGCCCGGACATAATATGAACATGTTTGTACCCTTTAAGTAACTCATAAAATGCCTCATTATTTTTCACTGAATTGTGTACCGGAATATGAAGATTAATGATCAGCAACTGCTCCTTATCTACATATTGGAGGTCTTTAGCCATCCAGTCCAGTTGCACCTCGGTAATATAGCCATCATACTCTCTTTCTACCCCTGAATAACGTACATCATCTAAAACAATATAATGGGCCTTCCCACGGTTAAAAGAATAATAAGTTGGTCCGTAAATCTCTTTAAACGTAACATCAGAAGTTTCATCTCCTCCCTTTCTGTAATCCATGTCGTGATTGCCTAAGGCCTGAAAAAAAGGAATTCCCATTTTTGATACCGCCAGGTTATAGTCTTCAAACAAAGCATGATTGTCCCATACAATATCTCCAACACAAATTCCATGGATCAGCGTCTTTCTATCCAAACTACTCAGCAGGCGCTGTACATCAGGAACAGAAGTCTCCATCATTTGTTGCACATCTTTTTTATTCTTTACCTGAGGATCTGCCCAGATGATAAACTTATGCTTACTATCATCCCTACCCAGCGGCTGTACATGAAAATCGTAGTTATTTCTCACGCCCAGCTTCTCATAATGCTTCACTACACTGTCATCTGTACGGAATTCATAGCCAGCTGGTGTGCTAACAAATATACTGGTTGCTTTCTCGTGAGGTTCAATAGAATAAGTGCCTTTGGCATCTGTTATTACCACAGAATAACCATCTGAAACGACTACACCTTCCACCCCTTTTTTACCAGACAGCACATTTCCATGAATAACCGTATCCCTTTTGAGTCCGTTAAAAGCACTGCTGTTTAAACTAATGAATGCTGCCCCGCTTAAAAGACTCATTCTTTGTATAAAAGATCTTCTCTTCATTGTTATGAAATTTTATTTAAGTGTTGTTGAACCTTCTCCTTCTATCTCAGAAAGTACAGATGTTTTGCTGAGCAGAACATTCGTCTGTGTCCTGGCTTTGATCCATCTCCCTAAAGAAGCATTATAAACCCCGCCGAGTACATAAAAATAACCGATATCCGCTGTTGTATAAGCCAAACACAAGGTATTAGAACCATTGGCATAAAATGGCTGATTTTGCAATGTAATAGGATTGGTTACATCGTAAAAATCTGTATTGGTAATGCGATAACCCATGGCAGGAGGTCCTGCGGTATACAAACTTCCCCCGTTGGCCACAAATAATACATCAATTGGTTTAGAAGCAACAGTAATATTTGTTCCGGAGAAAACTGCCAGTCCAGAAGCATTTCCACTATTGGCAAATAAACCACTGGTCTTTGTACCAAAACCATCTCCGTCTGTAGTCGTATAATTAAAAGCTCTGATCCAGTTTGACGTACTCATACTGGTAGATCCAGAGCCATTGATGGTTTTTCCTGCCCCACCAACATAAAAGAAAGTTCCCTTAGCTGCCGTTCCAGAGCTCAGGTTAAATTTAAAAGTACGCATACCACCAGTTGCCCAGCCATTTGCCGGATAACCGGTTGGCGTGGATGCATTGGCATTATTAGTCACCACAACGGAATAAGGCGTAGCAGCGAAATTAATATCTTTGGTAGCCATTAACTGGATATATTCATAATTTCCATCCGTTCCCTTAACATCGCTGATGAAACCAGTAATGATGATCGGGGCAATTTCTATTTCAGAACTCAACACCACCACATCATCACCTGTACGCGGCCGCTGCTGGGGAATAAGCTGGCCGCCAGAACCCGGCTTGTTAAAGATAATTCCATAATAATTAGCCATAACCGGCAACTGTTTACTGGCAAAGTTTGCCGTAGCTTCAGTATGCAGATTTAAGTCTCCAAAGCCATCATTGAGAATTTTATCTCCGGATAAAACATCTGTGGGTGCAGGCAAAGGATCAAATCCACCTTTTACTATGGCAACAAGTGTACTTTCATATTTATCCGGATTGGCCAGAATCAGATTACCAGGTACGCGGTTTGCCGGGATGGTCTTACCTGACGACACTCTGGTAACCGCCGAAGAAGGAACGTTTGTAATTTGTAAAGTGCCGTCTACCCTTTTCAGCACTCCGCCCTCCACATTAACTATAATAGAGTCTCCTGGCATATATTTCGCTGCATCACTGCCAATGGGAATAGAAATCCCTCTAAGTTCCGATAAACGTCTTTTGTCCTGGAGGACCAGCAAACCTGCAGGCATATTACCTCCGGAATGATCTGAAACTACAATCCCTGTGATCTTATTGGATCCCAGCATATTTTCGGTATTCAGCGTCACATCGGCACCTCTGTACAGATTCCTCAGATCATAGAGTCCAATATAAGGGCTGACCATCCCACCAGGATAATTGCCCTTTTTACAGCTTCCTATAAAAGCTGCAGAAAAAAGAAGAAAAGTATATAAAAGTATCTTTTTCATGTATTTGAGTTTTATGGTTTTTGCCACCACACCTGAGTAAATATTTCATCTCCACCCATAGCAGCAACCGCCGCTTTATAATTGGTTGGATTGGCCGATTGCACATACACCGGATAGGTCAATCTGGCCGGCATCACGCCATCATTTCTTAAACCGGTTCCTTTAGGTAAAACCGGATGTCCTGTACGACGATATTCAAACCATTGCTGCAGATCGGTTAAAAACAAAGCATAATACTTTTGAAGATGGATGCTTTCCATTTTTTGATCCAGAGAGGCTGTCTCATCCCATTCAATATCCGCAGCCGCAAGAAAGGTATTGATATCTTCAGCCCATGTGGGCAGCCAAAGTGTAATGCTGCTTTTAGCTCCATTCGTATAATAGCCAGCTGCAGAACCATTGATCCAGCCTTTAGCCGCAGCTTCGGCAAGAATAAACTGAAGTTCAGCATAGTTCATGATCATTCCTGTCAGGGGGTCGCTTTGCAGTGTAGCTGCAGGCAGGCTGTTCACGGTTTGTCCTGTAGAATAAAAGTATGACTTCTTCACCGGGTTTTCTCCGGGAGCATAACCACTCGGCACCCCTAAATACGCTCCCTGATAAGGCACAATAGCAAACCTGTTTACGCCATTGGTACCATAGGTAGGAATATTGATGCGGGGATCGTTCCAAACCACCAGATGGTCAATGAAGAAACTGGCTATTCCAGGCGTCCTGAAATCCTGTTCTCTGACCCCACCAATAAATGGCGAGGTATAAGGCGCAACACCTGTCCACCTCAATATAGCCGAATCCTCATTACCAGCCATAAGGGGATAAGAAGATGCGTTGGAATCTACAATTTCCTTGATCTTATCAATGCAGGAAGCAGCGACCTCCGATTTTCCAGAAAGCCTCAGCAGTAAACGCAAGTACAGTGTATTCCCAAACTTCCTCCATTTCAATGCATTACCAGCATATACAGGATCACTTCCACCAAGAACGTTTCCAGCCCCATTCAATAAAGTATTGGCTTCCTCCAGTTTCTTGAAAAGATCCAGATAAATGTCTTTCTGCTTGTCAAATACCGGGGTAAAGTTATTGTCATCTTTTCCTTTATTTGACTCGGAATAAGGCACATCTCCATAAGTATCGGTAAGCATACTATAAATCCAGGACTGACAGATCAGTGAAATACCCATATACGTTTTACTGGAGGTCAGCGGCTGTCCTGCTATGGCATAGATATCCTTAAAATTAGTAAGCTGAGTATACCAGCCATTCCAAAGATAATCTCCCCAGGTACGTTTAACGTCGTACCTGAATACCTTGCCTTCCGCATCGCTTGCATCCACGGTAACCTGCATCAGCTCGTTCGTGAAGTTCCGGTTGCGAAACATATTATAACTTACGGTATTCACCAGCGCCGGAGCCAGCAGTTGCTGGGGTAAGGCATTCGGTGTATCATTCGGACTTGTATTAATATCGTTAAAGCCTTTCTTACAAGAAGGCAATACAAATGCCAGAAGAGCGGTAATGGCTATAATTTTATACGTATTTTTTTTCATTCTATTTACATTAAAGACCAATGACCAGGTTAAATCCAAAAGTTCTTGTTGAAGGAAATTGTGCAATTTCAAAGCCCTGGGTAATGTCACTTCCACTCAGAGTACCAAATTCCGGATCAAAGATTGGCCAGTTAGACCATATGTACAGGTTACGTCCATACACACCAACGGTAGCCCGCTGCAGTCCCAATCTTTTAGAGAATTTTGGATTAAGTGTATAATCCAGCCTGGCTTCTCTGAACTTAATAAAGTTGGTGGAAAAGGTATTTCCCTCTGCATTGTCAATTCCATAATGCGAGCGGTAATACCCATCAACGTCAGATGCAATGACATCGTTCTTCCTATAGGTTCCATCCGCATTTTGAACGACACCATTTCCAATGATCCCATTATACCTTCCTGGCAATGTATTGGTCGTTTTTCCTTGTTCTGCCAGCTTATAATTAGTTAAAGAATAGGCTACCGCTCCATATTGGGCATCAAATAAAACATTTAAACGAAATTGCTTGTACTTAAAATCATGGCTCATACTGGTTTTCCATTTTGGAATCGTATTTCCCAGATATACCAGATTGTCAGATAACTTTGCAAAGCCAGTTTTTGCGTCATATACAATCTGGCCATCAGGTGCTCTTAAATACCCTCTCCCATACATATCTCCCATACTTCCTCCAACCTGAGCAACAATTTGTCCACCTCCGGTAGGCCCGTTCTGTAATACGACAGCACTATCTGCCAATGCCTTTATGGTATTTTTGTTGGCAGAAAAAGTCATATTCACTGACCATTCAAAACCATTTCTAAGACGTACAGGTACACCGTTCAAAGCCAGTTCCAGCCCCTTATTACTTACTTTTCCAGCATTGATTACAGCCTGTGAAAACCCTGAAGATCTGTCGATGATCCTTTTAAGAATCTGATCTTTTGTATTTCCGCTGTATAAAGCCAGGTCAAAACCTAGGCGGCTTTTGAAAAATTTCATTTCAGCCCCTACTTCAAAAGTTGTGGTTCGCAGTGGCCTGAGGTTAGGATTCGTTAAAAGCCCCGGATTTTGCAAACCTCCGGAATATACACTTCCTGCTGAAACATAGTTAAATATGGTTTGATAAGGATCGATCCCTCCGCTCCCTACACTAGCTACCGATGCCCTTAGCTTTGCATAATCAATTTGGCGGGGAAGTTTAAACAATTGAGAAGGAAGAAAACTCATACTCAAAGAAGGATAAAAAAATCCCGCATTATCGGTTCTCTCGGCGGTAGCTAATGTACTCGCATAATCCTTACGCGCAGTAATATCCATATAAAGATAGTCTCTAAAACTTGTGGAAAGTAATCCATAAAAACTATTCAATGCATAGGTAGCCTTATAAGGCAAAGTAACCAACGGTCCAGCACTGTTAGACATTTTGTAAGAACCTGCGTACACCAGAGAATCAGCACGAACCTCATCCTTGTTGTAGTTATTCCTTAACATACTTCCGCCTCCGGTAGCTGTTACTGTAAAGTCCCGGTTTAGCTTTTTGTGGTATTTCAACAGAAAATCGCCACTTACTTCCTGGGAGAAAATATTCTGAGTCCGGTAAGATCCTTTGGGATATTTCGTCCCCGCATCGTATGGACGTTGCTGAGCCCTTTGTTCATAACCAAAATCCATAGAGGTACGGAGTTGCAGGCTAAGCTCTTTAGTGATATCATAAGCTGCCTGAACATTTCCAGTAAAGGAGTTTCTGCTGGATTTATTAATAAACTCATATGAAACAGCATAAGGATTTTCGGGATATGAACTATAAGGGTAAAAAATTACCTTATTCTCTTGTCCGTTCTTCCAATAATTTTTTAACCAGTTGATATCTGCATTGGGCTGCCAGAAAATAAACCAATACATAATGGATTGGTTTCCGTAGCCAGCACCAGGTAAATTATCACTTGATTTATTATTATAATTGATTTTTGAACTGATGGTGAGTTTATCATTAATCTTTGAATTTACAGATAAGGCCACGCTATTCCTTTGATAACCTGTATTTGGTATGATCCATTTGTTGTTCACATTGGTCGCAGAAAAACGTGCTGTCGTTTTATCTGAGCCACCATCTATACTCACAGAATTGGTATAGGTCTGTCCAACATCAAAAAATTTTCTGATCTGATTTTTATAGGGTACCCACGGTGTACGTGTTGTACCTGGTGTCTGTGTCAGCGGATCCAGTTGAAAAAAACTCTGTCCGTCAAATTTAGGGCCATACGCAGAACTTGTACCGCTGGTACTGGCACCGTCGGCACTATTACCGTAAGAATAATAGTTAGACCCCGCCGTACCCTGTCCGTATTCGTATTGAAGATCCGGCCAGCGGTTTGGTTCTTCAAAAGCCACATTAGAGTTAATGGTAATCCCAATACCCTTCTTCTTCGCACTTCCGGATTTAGTGGTTATCAATATGGCACCGTTTGCACCTCTTTGACCATACAAGGCAGAGGCTCCAGGTCCTTTCAATACACTTACACTTTCAATGTCCTCCGGATTGATATCGTTAATCCCACTTCCGTAATCTGCAGGCATCATATCGCTACTGGTCCCATAAGCAGATTCACCACCATTGGCAGTCCGCCGGCCACTCCCCTGGCTAATCACTACACCATCTACTACAATCAGGGCTTCGTTATCACCTGTTAAATTATTCTCGCCCCGCAGGATAATCTTATTAGAACCGGTAGGGCCGCTATTTGATCTTACCAAATTTAGCCCGGCAACTTTACCGGATAAAGCATCTGTCCAGTTGTTTGATATCGCACCGGTTAGCTGTTCTCCGCGAACTGTACTTACTGCATACCCAAGAGATTTCTCTTCTCTCTTTATTCCCAAAGCCGTCACCACCACTTCATTCAATGCATTTGGTACTGTTTTTAGTTGCACATTAAGTGTTGTAGCATGATTGGCCTGAACAATTATATTTTCCTTTTTTAAGGTTTCAAAAGAAATAAAGCTGATTTCTACCGTATACATACCCGGTACAACATTCAAAACATAAGAGCCATCATTTTGACACTGTGCAGAAACATTAGCCTTTACAATTCTAACAGAAGCCCCCGGAAGCGGCTCACCCTGGTCATCCAGAACCTTTCCTGTTACCTTACCTTTTTCCTGCGGCCTTGGCACAATCAGAATGTTTCCGTCACCAGAAGCCTTAAAGGTAAAAACTGTACCTTTTAACAGCAGATTTAAGATTTCCTGAACAGAACGTTCTGCTTTGGCAATACCCGAAATCATCCGTTTATCATTTAACTGTGTGTTGTTGTAATTAATAGATACTCCACTCAACTTCTCCACCTGCTGAAAAGCGTTTTTAAGCATAATCCCTTCTGCCTCAAAAGTGATCTTCTTGTTGGTGATTTGTGCTTGTGTTTTAAAACTGCAAAACGACAGCTGCAAAAGCACCAGTATGGTCAGAAACCATATATTTTTCATATATTTACTTAATTTTATACTTATTCCTAAATGAGTTTAAATCAACTTACAGCCTGGGGTTGTTACCAGCAACTCCCGGGCTATTTTACACTAAATCCTGGTAAATTCTATTTCATAATCTTCCCTCCTTTTTGATCGTTATTGGAAATAAAAACATGATTGTCCTTTTGCGTAAAAGATAAACCAGAGAGTGTTGTCAGGTCTTCCATGACTTGTTTTAATGGGAAATTTTTGAATTTAGCTGTAAGTCTGCTCTCTCCTAAGTCAGGATCGGTAAACTCTATTTTCACACCATAACGGTGTTCCAGCGACACGGCGATCTCCTTTAGAGGCGTGTTATAAAAAACAAAATGATTGTTGATCCATCCGCTTACTTCGGCAGCATCAACCTTATTGAAAGTATATAAACCATTATTTGTATTAATTTTAAGCTGTTCGTCGGGAAGGAGATACCTCACCAGCTGGGTCTTACCAGCTACTGATGCCATTACTCCAACTTTACCGGTTCGAACGGTTACAGCTACTTTATTTTCCGAAGCATAGGCTTTTACGTTAAAAGAAGTACCCAGTACAACGGTGGTAATTTCTCCGCTTTTCACCACAAATGGTCTTCTGGACTGGTGTACGACATCAAAAAACGCCTCACCATCCAGATAGACCATACGTTTTGTTCCAAGAAACGCTTTTTCATAGCGGATTTTACTGCCACCACTCAAATACACCACCGAACTGTCTGGTAACAGAATTCTGGAATGCTGGCCGTTGGGATTACTGAGTTCTGCGTAATCAACAGGTACTGTTATTTTATGAAAAAACAAGACCAAACCAAATGTACTCATCAACAGCGCCACCGCAGCGTAAGCCAGCCAACGAGTCTTTCTCTTTGCATGTATTACAGGCTTTTCTTCCTGATCAATATGTGCCTGTACCCTTGCCCAGGTTTGAATGGCATTATCCCGGTTTCTAAAATAAACCCGGGATGCTTCCAGAATTTCTATGGTTTCACTGAACTGTTCCAGATGCTCCGGACTCTCCTCTATCCATTCCTGCAACTGGGTTAACCCCTCATCACTGATGGTTTTCTCAAAATATTCTACAATTAGGCGGTAACTCTGTTCTTCCATTTCATCTGTCTACACCCATAAAGACAGATTTTGCAACACCGATACGTAGCCAAACAGATTAAGCTTAGGTTAACAAATCATTAACTGCCAGAATTAAAATAACTGGAGTTTTTCAACAGCTCCCGAAGTTGCTTAATGGATTGATAGAGCGTAGTTTCCACAGTTCTAACTGAAATTCCGAGAATCTCAGCAATTTTCTGTTTATCAAAATGCTCAAACCGGCTCATTAACAACACCTCCCGCTGCCGAAGGGGCAACTGATCAATAGTCAACAAGATTCTTTGATAAGATTCTCTGCCCAAAAGGATGCGAAAGGGGGTTTCCTTATCCGTAAATAAATGTTGTTCCAAATCGAAATTCTCTACCAGATCTACAGGATCCTTCTTCTTTTCCTTATAATTGATGGACTGGTTTCTGGCAGATACAAACAGGTAATTTTTAATTTTAAGAATATCACTTTCTTTCCTGTTGTCCCACAATCTGATAAAAATGTCTGCTATAATTTCTTCTGCAACAGTATAATCCTTTGTATATACTGCACAAAACTGGCAGAGTGTTTTGTAGTAACGATCAAAAAGAGTTTCTAAAGCCAGTGGATCATCTGATTTCAAAAGATTCGTTAACGCTTCATCTGTAAGTTCAGAATACATGCCGGTTTCAGTATTTCCAGCAAAGTTAAAGAAGCAATATTAGCCTAATGTTAAATTAAGAGGGATTCTGACATCAGCTTTTAGAGTGCTCGGGTAACAACAGAGAAAATCACAGGCAATTTAGTTTCATCACATATTTATTAAAAAGAAATTAATATATTCATATCACCAAACCAACCAACAATGATCCCGTTAAAAAATATGCTGAATGCAAAACAAAGAAATTTGTTACTCATCAATGGATGGCACATTAGCTTCCTGATGATGCTATTTGGAGCCATTAGTATTCAATGTGACCACTATCTTATGATGGCACTAATGTTCTCTCCATTTTGTGCCTATGTCATTTTCAGCATCTACTTAATCCGTACCAGAATAAAGATCAACAAGGACAAAATCCTTAAAATAACAAAGTGGCAAAGGAATTAATATAAGCGCTATGAATAACCAGCTAACCAGGTCTGCGCCCGGAAAAAATAGATTTTAATGGCCGAACCTCAGGGCCTGTAAGGTCCAGAGAGGCCATAAAATCTATTTTTTTTAAAAAGAAAAAATCGGGAAGCTTAACGTTCCAAATCTTCAATAATAAGTTTCGCTGTCCTTTCAGAAGCACCAGGCAAACCCATTTTCAGCGCCAGTTCTTCATAATCCTGCAGCATTCTTTCCCTCTGGTTACCATCAAGCAAAGGCTGCAGATCCTTAAAAATCTGTTCTGTATTACAGTCTTCCTGGATCAGTTCTTCAACTACCTTTCGGTTCATAATCAGGTTTACCAATGAAATGAAGCGGATCTTAACCACCATTCTGGCAATCGCAATAGATAAAGGATTACCTTTATATACAACCACCTGAGGGACCCTAAACAGGGCTGTTTCTAAAGTCGCTGTACCAGAAGCCACAACTGCGGCACTTGCCACCTGCAACAGGTCGTAAGTCTGGTTAAAGACCAGGCTAACCTTTTTTGTACCTGTGAACTGCCCATAATATTCTTCTGTAAAAGACGGTGCTGCGGCCACAACGAAATGGCAATCAGCAAACCGTTCAGTTAAGCTAAGCATAACCGGAAGCAAACGTTCTATTTCCTGTTTTCTGCTTCCAGGCAATAAAGCAATCACCTTTTCTTCTCCAATTTGATGGATTTCCTTAAAGGCTGGGTTAGGCGTAAAATTTGCTTTCTCATCCAATAAAGGATTTCCTACGTAATCCACCTCCATTCCCCATTCTCTGTAAAAATCCACTTCAAAAGGCAGGATACAGAAAAGCCGGTCAACAATCTGTTTGATCTTTAATACCCTTTTTTGGTTCCAGGCCCAGACCTTCGGAGAAATGTAGTAAAATACCCGGATGCCATTTGCTTTTGCAAATTCAGCAATCTTGAGGTTAAAGCCAGGGAAATCGATCAGAATCAGAGCGTCCGGGTGATCCCCCAGAATATCTTCTTTACAAGTTTTGAGGTTCTTAAAAATGGTACGCAGATTTAAAACCACCTCAGCAAAGCCCATAAAAGCCATTTCTGCATAATGCTTTACCAGATGCCCCCCCTCGGCCTGCATTTTATCTCCGCCAAAATACCTGAAGGATGCTTCAGCGTCATTCTTTTTCAAGGCTTTCATCAGATTGGCCCCATGAAGGTCGCCGGAAGCTTCTCCTGCTACAAGATAATACCGCATTACTGGCGAACTTTATACACAAAGAAAGCCAGGGCCCAGATAAAAGTGGCGCTCAATACGCCGCGGCCTGTGTTTTCTTTGTTTTGTTTAAAAAAATATTTGAGTAGCAGGGCGTTTACGCCAATGCAGCAGATCAGTAAAAGATCAGCTTTAGCCAGATAGGACACCACATGCATAATATACCAGGCTATTCCAATCAGCAGACCAGGAGCCAGAATACCAATCCCAAATCCCGTAAGCACGGTATCTTTGATTTGCCTAAACATCAAATGTCCATGAATTTAAAACTGGAATGGCATGGTGGGCGGTCAGGTCAAACTGAACTGGTACAACGGAAGTATAACCATGGTCCAGTGCCCATACATCGGTATCCTCTCCTTTATCATTGTTCTGAAACACACCGGTCAGCCAATAGTAAGGTCTTTGGTAAGGATCCTTTCTTTCGTCAAATTCTTCGGCCCATTTGGCATTGGCCTGCCTGCATATCTTAATACCTTTGATGTCTGCACCATTCGGAAAGTTGACATTTAGCAAGGTTGCAGGGGGAAGACCATGCTCCAGCACCTGTTCACAAATTACTTTAATAAATTTCTTGCAATGGCTAAAATCCGCTTCCTGAGCATAGTCGTCTAAGGAAAAACCTATAGATGGAATTTGCTCGATAGCTCCTTCTACTGCTGCGGACATCGTACCTGAATAAATCACATTAATGGAATTGTTCAATCCATGATTGATACCTGAAACACAAAGATCCGGCTTCTTTCCTTTGAAAATCTTATTCACTGCCAGTTTCACACAATCAACCGGTGTTCCCGAACATTTATACATTTCAACACCTTCATACAGTTCTACTTTGTCAAAACGAAGAGGCTTACCTATGGTGATGGCATGTCCCATTCCAGATTGAGGGCCATCCGGCGCAACCACAACTACATTACCCAGTTCCTGTACCACCTCTATTAAGTTTTTGATACCCGGAGCGGTGATCCCATCGTCGTTAACGACTAAAATATTTGGTCTTGAATGTTGTGTTTTCATCTGTATTGCTGTTTAATGGATTAAATTTTAATCCTACAAAAATACAAGAATTAAACAGATTAATCAGGATTATCCTGAATTCAGCTACCAATATTATGCGGGTTCCACTTATCTTTGATCGTAACATAAACAGCAAAAATGCATCTTATGTAGGCTAACAAGCTCATGATTAAAAAAACTTGATATGATTAAAAACAAACTATTACTGATTGCTGGTTTTCTGCTCACCGGAGCGGCCGTAATGGCTCAATCTGCCTATCAGTGGAAAACCGCATCCTCTGGTGGCTATACTTATAAGTATGTGACCAATGATCCTTCTAAATCTCGTTTTTACACGCTTAAAAACGGATTAACTGTAATTCTTTCTCAGAATACAAAGGAGCCTAGCATCGAATTCCGCATGGCGGTGCGTGCCGGAAGTAATACAGACCCCCGCACCAATACCGGCCTGGCACATTACCTGGAGCACCTGCTCTTTAAAGGTACCGATAAGTTTGGAACAACAGATTATGCAAAAGAAAAGCCTTATTTAGATAAGATTGATGCGCTTTACGAACAATACAACAAAACGACAGATCAGGCAAAACGTAAGGAGATCTATAAACAAATTGACAAAACTTCGGGCGAAGCCTCTAATATTTCTATCGCCAATGAATATGATAAAATGATCCAGGGCCTGGGCGGTCAGTCTTCCAATGCCCATACTTCTGTAGAGGAAACCGTGTACCAGGAAGACTTTCCTTCTAATGCCGTAGATAAGTTCCTGGCCTTACAGGCAGAACGTTTCCGCAACCCGATTTTCCGCATTTTCCATACGGAACTCGAAGCGGTATACGAAGAAAAAAACCGTGGTCTGGATAATGATGGCAACAAAATGTACGAGGGTATGTCCAGTTTGCTGTTTCCTACACACAATTACGGCCAGCAGACCACTATAGGTTTGGTAGAGCATTTGAAAAATCCATCCCTTGTCGAGATTAAAAAATATTACCACAAATATTATGTACCAAACAATATGGCGGTGGTTTTAGCTGGTGATTTCACCCCGGATGAAATGATTAAAAAGGTAGACAAAGCTTTTGCTTATATGCAGCCAAAACCTGTAGAATTATACAATCCTGCGCCAGAAAAACCGCTAACCAAAATTCAGACACTGGATGTGTATGGCCCAAGTGCTGAAAACATGCAGATCTTTTATCGCGGTTATGCCGAAAACACCAGGCAAAGCCTCCTGCTGGACCTGATTTCAAGCATACTTTCTAATGGCAAGGCAGGTTTGATCGATATCAACCTGAACAAACAGCAGAAAGTACTGAAGGCAGGTGCTGGCTATCAGCAAATGAAGGATTACGGTATCTTTTATTTAACGGCCCAGCCTAAGCAAGGGCAATCGCTGGAAGAGGTAAAAAAACTGGTGATGGAGCAAATTGACATTCTGAAAAAAGGAGGTTTTGATGAATCGCTGATCAAGGCTACAGTGGCCAACAGTAAATTAGCGCTATTGCAACAATTTGATCAAAATGCTTTCCGTGTAGAGACAACTACGAATGAATTTATCCTGAACCGGGCAAGCAAATGGGACAAGTCTCTAGACGGACCGGATGAAATGGCCAAGGTTACCAAAAAACAAATCGTGGATTTCGCCAATACCTTCTTTAAAGACAATTATGTGGTGGGCTATAAACACAAAGGTGTGGATAAGAACATTGTTAAAGTAGAGAAGCCTGCAATTACCCCTATTAATCCGAATGCAAATGCCATTTCAGCATTTACCAAAAGTATCCTGGAAGCACCTGTGAAACCGATTGAACCTAAATTCCTGGATTATAGTAAAGACCTGAATTTTGGTAAAGTAGGAATCGCTGATGTCGTTTCAGTAGAGAACAAAGACAACAGTATTTTTCACCTGACCTATCGTTTTGATTTGGGTGCTTATAATAATAAATTACTGCCGTATGCGGCTCAGTACCTGAACTTCCTGGCTACAGACAAATATACAGCAGAGGAGATCAGCAAACAGTTTTACAATATTGCCTGTAACTACAGCATGAATGTAGGCAATGAGATTGTAACCGTAAGTATTAGCGGTTTGCAGGAAAATTTTGATAAGGCGGTAAGTCTTACAGAGCATATTTTCGAAGTTTGTAAACCAAACGAAAAAGCGCTTACAGAATTAAAAAGCACGATCTTAAAAGGCAGACAAAATACAAAGCTGAACAAAGCGGCCATCTTAAGCGGATTGGTTACTTATGCACAATATGGTGCTAAAAATCCATTGAATAATGTATTGAGCAATGATGAGGTGAATAAGATGACAGCTGAAGAATTGGTCAATATCCTGCATAACCTCAGCAATTACAAACATACCATTACCTATTTTGGACCGGAAACGCTGGGTACTTTTACTGCTGACATAGCTAAACTACATCACCTGCCTTCAGCATTCACCCCGGAAGCACCTGCAGTTAAATTTGACTATACTTCAACGAATAAGAACCAGGTACTTTTTGCTGATTATGACATGGTGCAATCTGAGATCAGATGGGTTAGGAACGATGGAATGTACAATCCGGATCTGGCTGGTAAAATCAATTTATTCAATAATTATTTTGGTGGTGGTATGGGTTCCATTGTATTCCAAACCATCAGAGAGTCTAAGGCCCTGGCCTATTCTACTTATGCCTTCTATTCTGCTCCGGATAAAAAGGATAAAGAATATGCAATGATTGCTTACGTAGGCAGTCAGGCAGATAAGATGAATGATGCAGTTAAAGGGATGAACGAACTTTTAACCGCGCTACCGGAGAACGAAAAATCTTTTGAGGGTGCAAAAAGCAATTCTGTGAATGCTATTCAGACGGAACGTATTGTTAAGGATGGTATCCTTGCTGCTTATTTTTCGGATAAGAAACTAGGCTTCGACCATGATTCCAGGATAGATCTCTACAATACGATTAAACCCTTGAAATTGTCTGACATGAAAGATTTTCATGCTGCACATGTATCTGGAAAAGCTTATAATTATTGCATTGTGGCTTCTGAAAAAAATGTAAAAATGGATGATCTGCAAAAGTTTGGTCCGGTAACCAAATTGAGCTTAGAACAAATTTTCGGATATTAATTCCTATTTCATAACTTAAAAAAGGCCCGGAGAATTGCTCCGGGCCTTTTTTTATGAAGACAATTTCTACAGTGATTTTAACCAAGTGACCACTTCATCACGGGTCTTGCCTGTTTTTTGCTGAAGTTTCCCCAACAACTCATCATCCTTTCCCTCTTCGTGTTTGAGATCATCTTCTGTAAGATCTGCATAAGCTTGCTTAACCTTACCTTTAATCTCATTCCATTTTCCTTGCAATTCTAACTTATCCATAGTAGGTGTTTTTAATGTTTAAACTATAGAAACAACACCTTAAAAATAAAATTGTTTGGCCTTGCAACTATCTTGCCCTTCCGATCGTCTTACTAAAAAACAATCAAATGAAACAATTCTACTATTTGCTGTTGCTTCCTGTACTGCTGTTCAACAACTCTTGTACAATGATTATAAAAAGTCTGGGAAAGTCCGTTGCTAAACACTATGATGACCACAAGGACTTGAATTTGTCTAAGCTCAGTTTACTTGACAGAGCCGATCACCAGGAAACTCTCGGAAAATCCTTCTCTGGAAAAACCGTTTATATGTATGTATGGAATCAGGATCTACCTCCGGATGACCGGAATTCAGATTACAAAGCATTAAAACAACGATTTCAAAAATACAACGATGTCGTCTTCATTAATGTCTACACAGGCAATGATGAGAACAAATGGAAAAAGGTACAAGACTTGAAAAATGAACAAGTGAAGGCTTACAGGCTAACTGCCGCACCTGAAAGTGATGCCTTCAGAAACCTGACTGATTCTGTGACACGCCCACAGATCATTGGTAAAGACGGAGCTTTACTTGGTTTCAGAGGTCCTACTCCTACTGATCATTTGGTTGTGGACTACGCTTTATATCAGGCACGAAATGGAATAGACGCGACACAGTCTACAAAAACATTGATCCAGGGCATCAACAGCAAGGTAAAGTTTAAAAACCAGGATCTCCTGCTTTGGTATGAAGATCACTTTGGCAAAAAACCAGATGAAAAACTGAACATCAGTATTTCAAACAACAATTAATAGAAAAAACCGTTCGGGCTATCCGAACGGTTTTTTCTTGGGCTTTAAAGCTATTTATAATTGCTTGGCTTTTCCGATAATTTCATCAACTACACCAGGATCTTGTAACGTACTGATGTCGCCAAGATTAGAGGTGTCTCCTTCGGCAATTTTTCTTAAAATACGACGCATAATTTTTCCTGAACGTGTTTTAGGCAATCCGGACACAAACAGAATTTTATCAGGTTTGGCTATGGCACCAATAACACGGGTTACCGTTTGTAAAATATCCTTGCGGCTCAGATCAGCATCACTATGCGGATTTGGAAAGATCACAAAGGCATAAATTCCCTGACCTTTAACATCGTGAGGATACCCTACGACAGCACTCTCTACCACACCAGCATGCATATTGATCGCATTTTCGACTTCAGCAGTACCGATCCGGTGCCCGGAAACATTGATCACATCATCTACTCTACCGGTAATTTTATAATAACCGTCTGCATCTCTCAAGCATCCATCTCCTGTAAAATACAGGTTTTCATAAGTAGAAAAATAGGTCAGCTTGCAGCGCTCATGATCGCCATAAGTGGTGCGGAGCATACCTGGCCATGGAAATTTAATACATAGATTTCCGCTCACATCGTTGCCTTCAATAATATGACCTTGTTCATCTACAAGAACAGGCTGTACGCCAGGTAAAGGTAGCGTAGCATAACTTGGTTTGGTTGGCGTCACAAAGGCAATAGGTGAGATCATAAGCCCTCCTGTTTCTGTCTGCCACCAGGTATCTACGATCGGGCATTTCTTTTTGCCCACATGCTCATCAAACCAGTGCCAGGCTTCTTCATTGATAGGCTCTCCAACTGAGCCCAGCACACGAAGGGAACTCAGGTCTGCACCATCTACAGGTTCATTGCCAAAACCCATCAAAGAACGGATTGCTGTGGGTGCAGTATATAAAATATTGACTTTGTGCTTATCCACAACTTCCCATAACCTGGCTGGTGTGGGATAGGTTGGTACCCCCTCGAACATCAGTGTAGTTGCGCCCTGTGATAAGGGTCCGTAAACAATGTAAGAGTGACCAGTGATCCAGCCAATATCTGCAGTACAAAAGAAAATTTCATCCGGCTGATAGTTAAACGCAGTGGAAAAGGTATAACCCGCATACACCATATAACCTCCAACGGTATGAACAACCCCCTTAGGCTTACCTGTAGAGCCAGAGGTGTATAAAATGAAGAGCATATCTTCTGCATCCATCTCTTCTGCAGGACAATAGGTATCGACCAGTTTGATTTCGTCTTCGAACCAAAGATCTCTTCCTTTCAGCATAGAAACAGGTGTACGGGTATGTGTCAATACAATCACTTTCTCCACACTTGGACAACCGATCAGTGCATCATCGATCACTTCTTTCAATTGGATCTGTTTTACCCCCCTGAAAGCACCATCGGCAGTGATCACCAGCTTACATTGGGCATCATTGATGCGGTCGGCAATAGACTTGGCAGAAAAACCTCCAAAAACTACGGAATGCACAGCGCCTATCCGGGCACAAGCCAGGACAGCAACAGCCAGTTCCGGAACCATCGGCATATAAATACATACCCTGTCCCCTTTTTTGACCTGGTTCTTTTTCAACACGTTAGCAAACCGGCAAACCTGCTCATGCAATATTTTATAAGTGAGAGTAACGCTGTCCTTTTCGGGATCGTTCGACTCCCAGATGATAGCGGGTTTATCTCCGTTCTTCTCCAGGTGACGGTCCAGACAGTTTTCTGTAATGTTTAGTTTCCCGCCTTCAAACCATTTAATATTGGGTTCTGAAAAATTCCAGGACAATACTTTATCCCATTTCTTTCGCCATTTAAAAGTATCTGCTATGCCCGCCCAGAATTCTTCAGGCTGTTCAACACTTTGTTTGTAGGCTTTTTGATATTCATCAAAAGAATTAATTTGCATCATGTGGTTCTTATATTTTTTTCAATTACTGGAATCCAAATATAACTTTATTGAAAAGTTATCGGAAGTGATCGGCATTTTAAATTTTCTTTTGTACTTTTGCAGCCGTTCTCCGGGGTATCAGACAGGTATCTCAATAATTTTTCAAAAATATCGAACACCCGCTTGATGGTTACAAATATTATTCTGATATTTGCACACTCTTAAAAAATTAAGCGACTAATAATTAACAATATATATATTAAAAGGCATGTCTAGAGTTTGTGATTTAACCGGAAAAATGGCGATGACAGGTTTTAATGTTTCTCACTCGAACGTTAAAACTAAGCGTAAGTTTTATCCCAACTTACAACTTCAGAAATTTTATATTCCTGAGGAAGATCGTTGGATTACACTGAAAGTATCTACTTCAGCTATTAAAACCATCAATAAAATTGGTATTACAGAAGCAATCAACCGCTTCGTGAAAAAAGGATTTTTGTAACAACTTCGGCTGGTTTTTACTGGCTTCAATTATAATAAAATGGCAAAGAAAGGTAACAGAGTACAAGTTATTCTAGAGTGTACAGAGCATAAAACTAGTGGCATGCCTGGTATGTCTAGATATATCTCTACTAAAAACCGTAAGAACACTACTGAAAGATTAGAATTGAAAAAATTCAATCCAGTATTGAAAAAAGTAACTGTACACAAAGAAATTAAGTAATACATTTAGTATCTCACTAAATACAATCTATTTAGATCATGGCAAAAAAGGTAGTTGCAACCCTTAAAACGGGTAAAGGAAAAGAGTATTCGAAAGTTATTACAATGACTAAATCACCTAAAACAGGTGCTTATTCTTTCAAAGAAATCATTGTTCACAACGATCACGTTAAAGATGCTATTACTGCACCTCAAGAAGGTAAGTAATCTCAATATTCTATAATATTAGAGCCGTCCCTTCAATATGGGAGGGCTTTTTTTGTTTTGTTAAACATTCGTATGGGTTTATTTGATTTTTTTAAGAAAAAGGAAACTGCTCCTGAAGCTCAAGAGGCTTTGGACAGGGGACTAGAGAAAACTAAAGAAGGTTTTTTAAGTAAGATCACCAAAGCTGTTGCAGGTAAATCAACGGTTGATGATGATGTTCTGGATAACCTTGAAGAAGTATTAGTAACCTCCGATGTGGGTGTTTCCACTACACTCAAAATTATCGAACGTGTACAGAACCGGGTTTCAAAGGACAAATATTTATCTACATCAGAACTCAATCATTTATTACGTGATGAAATCCAGCTTTTGCTTGCAGAAAACAACAGCAATGATTTCCGTAAATTTGAATATGGCGACCATAAACCCTATGTGATTATGGTGGTGGGTGTGAATGGTGTGGGTAAAACGACGACCATTGGCAAACTGGCAAACAAATTAAAAAACGAAAACCTTAAAGTTGTACTTGGCGCAGCAGATACATTCAGGGCTGCAGCTGTCGAACAGATTAAACTTTGGGGCGAACGGGTTGGTGTTCGTGTAGTGGCTCAGGCTATGGGTTCAGATCCCGCTTCGGTCGCATTTGATACCCTTCAATCGGCAGTTGCGAATAAAGAAGACGTAGTGATCATTGACACCGCTGGTCGTTTGCATAATAAGATTGGCTTGATGAATGAACTTGGGAAAATCAAGAACGTAATGGAGAAGGTTATTCCGAATGCACCACATGAAATTTTGTTGGTTCTGGATGGCTCTACCGGCCAAAATGCTTTTGAGCAATGCAAACAGTTTACAGAAGCAACAGATGTGAACGCTTTAGCCATTACCAAACTGGATGGAACAGCTAAAGGCGGCGTTGTTATTGGCATTTCAGACCAGTTTAAGATCCCTGTAAAATATATTGGTGTAGGTGAAGGTGTAAATGATCTTCAGCTATTCGACAAAAAAGCTTTTGTAGACAGCTTGTTTAAATAAGGATCTGCAATACATATTAAATTGATTAAAAAAATAAATGAATACCAAGACCACTTCCAAAATCATTACCGCTAAGAAACCTAAGATCAATGTCATCACCTTAGGCTGTTCTAAAAACATCTATGACTCTGAAGTTTTAATGGGGCAGTTACGCGGCAATAGCATGGATGTGGTTCATGAAGCGGGCAAAGTTGGCAAAGATGATATCGTGGTGATCAATACCTGTGGATTCATTGACAACGCAAAACAGGAGTCTATTGACACCATTTTACAGTACAGCCAGCTTAAAGACGAAGGTAAAGTAGCTAAAGTTATTGTAACAGGATGCCTTTCGGAGCGTTATAAACCAGAACTGGAATCTGAGATCACCAATGTTGATGCCTATTTTGGCACCAACGATCTGAACAATATCCTGCATTCTCTGGGTGCAAATTATAAGCATGAGCTCATAGGCGAGCGTTTATTAACCACTCCTTCTCATTTCGCTTATTTTAAAATTGCAGAAGGCTGTAACCGTCCCTGCTCTTTCTGTGCGATTCCATTGATGCGCGGCAAACATGTGTCACGCGATATGAATGAATTGGTGAATGAAGCTAAAATTCTTGCAGCCAACGGCACTAAAGAACTGATATTGATTGCACAGGACCTGACTTATTATGGTCTTGATATATACGGAAAACGCAATCTCGACGAATTGCTAAGACGTTTATCTGATGTCAATGGTATAGAATGGATCCGTTTGCAATATGCTTACCCTTCCGGTTTCCCGATGGAAATTCTGGATGCTATGAACGAAAGGGAGAATATTTGTAAATACTTGGATATGCCGCTTCAACACATTACAGATAATATGCTGAAGTCTATGCGCCGTGGTATTACCAAACAAAAAACCATCGACATTGTAAACCAGATCCGGGATAAAGTTCCCAATATCGCAATGCGTACTACGCTGATTTGCGGTTACCCTGGTGAGACGGAGCAGGACTTTGAAGAAATGCTAAGCTGGGTAGAAGACACCCGTTTTGACAGATTAGGCTGCTTCACCTATTCTCATGAAGAAAAGACCCATGCTCATAACCTGGTAGATGATGTTCCTGAAGAAGTGAAACAGGAGCGTGTCGATGCAATTATGGAATTGCAGCAAGGTATTTCTTTCGATATTAACCAGGAAAAAGTAGGCAAGACGTACAAAGTATTGGTAGATAGAAAAGAGGGCGATTACTTTATCGGAAGAACTGAATTTGACTCTCCTGAGGTAGATAATGAGGTTTTAATAGACGCTGCTACCGGTTATGCTGCAAATGGAAGTTTTGTACAGGTAAAAATTGACCGTGCCGAAGATTTCGATCTGTATGGACAGATTGTAAAATAAAAGCATGGCCCTATGAATTATGGTTTAATAACTTAAATTCGTGCCGATGCTTGCTAAATATCTATCATACCAGGACACCAACTCCTTCTCTTCTATTGTATTGGATTACATAGAAGGGAAAAATGTACTTCAGCCTTTTTTCAAATACAAGCCCGATATGCAGGGTTTCAAGGAGGCTATTGACGGGCGGAATACAGATTGTAACAGGGATTTACTGGTACAGGTATTACAGCGCCAGTATGAAGGCATCACCAAAAGTGACCTGGTTAAACAGCATATTGAACTTCTTGCAGACCGAAAGACTTTTACCATTACCACCGGGCATCAACTGAATATCTTTACCGGCCCTTTATATTTCATTTATAAGATTATAACAGCCATTAACCTGGCCAGGGAATTGAAACAGACCTTTCCGGACCATAATTTTGTTCCGGTGTACTGGATGGCTACCGAAGACCATGATTTCGAAGAAATCAATCATGTGAAGGTAGAAGACAAGCTACTGATCTGGGACAAGAAAGCCGCAGGTGCAACAGGCAGGTTGAGCACAAAAGATATGGCTGAGGTTCTACTGGCCTACAAAGGCTATTTAGGCATCAGTGAGAACGGCAAAAAGCTGGCCGACCTTGTTGAACAAGCTTATTCTGGCCATAGTACACTTGCCGCAGCAACCAGGGAGCTGGTTAATGGCATTTTTGGTGCAGAAGGTCTGATCTGTATAGATGCCGATGAGCATTTGCTGAAAAAGGAATTTGCTCCGGTTGTTTACAAAGACATCATAGAGCAAAATAGTTTTAAACAGATCAGTGCTGCCAATGCGGCACTGGAAGATAAGGGATATAAACCTCAGGTCAATCCAAGAGAAATTAATTTCTTCTACATGATAGATCAGCTTCGTGAAAGGATTGTGGCAGAAAATGGCTTGTATAAAGTAAACAACACTTCTATTGTTTTTACCAAAGAAACGCTTCAGAAGGAAATAGATGAATTTCCGGAACGCTTCAGCCCTAATGTTGTAATGCGCCCGATGTACCAGGAAATTATACTTCCCAACCTGGCCTATATCGGTGGTGGTGCAGAAGTAACTTACTGGTTGCAGCTGAAATCAAATTTCGATTTTTATCATATACCTTATCCTGTGCTGATGCTCAGAAATTCGGCACTGGTGATTGACGCACAGAGTGCGAGAAAAATGCATATTCTGGGCATTACCCACCAAAGTCTTTTTCATAGTAATGAAACGCTTAAAAACGAGTGGATCAAAGTTCATGTCCATAATCTTGCTTTAAGTTTGGAGGACGAGCGCAGATCAATAAGTGCCGTTTTTGATCATATTAAACTTGACGCCTATAAAATAGATAAAACACTTTCACAATCTACAGACGGTGCCCGTATCAGGACCCTCAAACTGATCGATAACCTGGAAAAGAAAATGCTGAGGGCTGAAAAACGCAAGCATATTACTTCGCTTAGTCAGATTGATGGTTTAAAAAAGAGGTTATTTCCTTCTGGTGTATTGCAGGAAAGAGTATTAAACATCGCTCCAATGTATGTACTCTACGGCGATGACTTTATACAATCGTTACTGGACAATTTCAAACCGCTGGAACATCGTTTTACGATTCTCTTTGCTTAACAATTACCTATGACTTTTCACACTTTCACTGAACAAAAACTCCGTGCTTTTACAGAACGTATTTTTCTCAAAATGGGCTGTAATAGGACAGATGCTGAACTGGCTGCAGATGTCTTGCTAAAATCAGACCTTAGGGGTATAGATTCACATGGGGTGGCCCGCTTAAGTGGTTATGTAAGGCTCTGGGAGAAAAAAAGGATCAATGCACAACCAAACATCAGAATCGTTCATGAAACGGCCACTACGGCTACTGTAGATGGCGATGGTGGGCTAGGTCTCGTTGTGGCACCGTTTGCTATGAAAGTGGCTATAGAAAAAGCTGAAAAATATGGTAGCGGATGGGTATCCGTTAAAAATTCGAATCATTTTGGCATTGCGGGCTATCATGCATTAATGGCCGTAGAGAAAGAGATGATTGGTATTAGCATGACCAACGCAAGCCCCCTGGTAGCACCTACCTATTCTAATGAGCGCTTATTGGGTACCAACCCCATGTGTTATGCCTTTCCTGCAGGAAAATATCCGCCATTAATTGTAGATATGGCCACAGCGGCCGCGGCAAATGGCAAACTTGAGATTGCACAAAGATCTGGCCAGCCTATTCCTGAAGGATGGGTACAAGACAAAGATGGAAAGCCCTCTATAGATCCTCACCAGTTAAAAGACGGCGGATCTTTACTTCCGCTAGGCAGTGATAAAGACCATGGAAGCCACAAAGGTTATGGATTGGGTGCTACAGTAGATATTTTATCTGCAGTGCTGTCTGGCGCCAATTATGGGCCATGGGTACCTCCTTTTGTTGCCTTCCTGGAGCCACCTTCAGACCCTGTTGGAGAAGGTATTGGCCATTTTCTGGGTGCAATGCGAGTGGATGGCTTCCGTCCTGCTGCAGATTTTAAATCCCATCTGGACAATTGGATAGAACGATTTAAAGGTTCAGGTACCATTGACCCCACGAAAAAAGTAGTCATTCCCGGAGAACCAGAATACGCCGCGGAACAGGAAAGAACTCAACATGGGATTCCCCTCATTGACGCAGTCGTAAAAGACCTGAATACACTGGCAGAAAAGCTTCAGGTTGAAAAACTATAAGACATAAAAAAAGGGATTCTAATGAATCCCTCTTAATAATCTGCTCCATCTGATCTTACTGAAGAACGATCCGTTGGTGTCGTAGCTCATCCAGATAAATAAGGCCTTACCAACCACATGGTCTTCCGGTACAAATCCCCAGTAGCGGGAATCCAAGGAATTATGCCTGTTGTCTCCCATCATCCAGTAGTAGTCCATTTTAAAGGTGTAAGTATCGGCTTTCTGACCATTGATCATCCAGTCTTTTCCTACTTTTTCTACTTTGTTACCTTCATATATTCTAATGCTTCTTTCATAAAGCGGCATTGTTGCACTATCTAATTTAACAGTCCATCCTTTTTTAGGAATGGTAATAGGACCAAAGTTGTCCACATTCCATTTGCGGTTAGGATCGTGTGGAAAAACATCCAGAGACTGCTCGCCTTCAACAGCAGTATTTTCTTTTACACTTTCTACGAAGTCGAGTTTACGGACCTGGTCCATCATTGTTTCCGTACCTGTAAACTCATAGGTATTTTGTGCCAGACCGGTAATATCAGATTGAAGGTTAAAACCCATTCCCTCAAAAATGCTGAAGTTTACATCAGCTGTTTTGAACTTAACAGCATAGGTAATCTGTCCCGTCGGCTTTAATTTCTCAGGTTTGCCATTAATGGAAACCAATCCATTTTTCATACTCACAACGTCACCAGCAATACCAATACAACGTTTGATATAGTTTTCTCTTTTATCCACAGGTCTGCTTACAATGGTAAACTGACTGTGTACAGACTGCCAGCCAAGTGACCTGACCATTTCGTAATAATTATGATCCTGTTGCTCTAAAGCCACTGTATCTCCCTCAGGGAAGTTAAATACCACCACATCATTTCTTTTGATGTCTGTCAGTCCGGGTAGTCGGCGATATTTCCACTGAACACCATCCCAATAAGCTTTAGTACCAGTAATAGGCATAGTATGATGTGCAAAAGGAAAGGCAATTGGTGTCATGGGAATCCTTGCCCCATAATTGACTTTGCTAACAAATAAAAAGTCACCAACCAGCAGAGACCGTTCCATTGATCCGGTCGGGATGGTATAAGCTTCTATAAAGAATACCCTGATGATGGTTGCAGCAACCACAGCAAAGATGATGGCATCTGTCCATTCTCTACCTTTAGATTTCTTTTTCTTTGGATCGGCATCCTTACGTTTTTGCCAGAACTTCCAATTCATATATTATTTATTAAAATTAAATATGTCGGCTATATTATAAAAGCCTTGTTTATCTTTCAACCACTCGGCAGCAACTACTGCCCCTAAAGCAAAACCGGCACGACTGTGAGCAGTATGTTTTAATTCGATATCATCCACCTCAGAACTGTAGATTACAGTATGTGTTCCCGGAACATGCTCAATACGTTGAGAAGTGATCAGTAATTGATCATTCTTCAAAACATCATTGAAAGGTGTTCCCTCCAGTTCATTTACCCATTCTTTCTTCCCATCCAACTGATCGATGATCCCTTCGGCAATCGTCATCGCCGTGCCGCTTGGTGCATCGAGTTTCTGCGTATGGTGGATCTCTTCTACCTGTACATCATAAGCAGGATAGTTATTCATCACTTTAGCCAGCATTTCATTGATATAAAAGAAGATGTTCACCCCAATACTGAAGTTTGATCCATAAAGCAAGGTATTGTTACTGCTCAGGCAATCATCTTTTACTTTCTGCAATTCCCCGTACCAACCGGTAGTACCCACTACTACAGGAAGATTGGCGTCAAAGCAGGCATAAATATTACCAAGTGCCGCATCAGGAGCACTAAAATCGATAGCCATATCTGCCTTACGCAAGTTTGATGTTGTTAATTCTTCCAGGTTATCTACATTTATTTTTAAGACAACTTCATGACCTCTTTCCAAAGCGAAACGCTCTATGATCTGGCCCATTTTTCCATAACCAAGTAAGGCTATCTTCATTTCTTATTTAATTTTTATATATTAAAAGCCAAGGTACTTTTTTTTACCTGAATCAAAACCTGAAACTTACTTTTAATCCAGGAGTGTAGGGATTATAACCGTATACGGCATCCTTACTGATCAGTGTAGGTGAAAACCTGATGGCCAGGTCATCTCCAACATCAAAATACATCAGCCGCGCATCAACATAGGCCTCAATTGCCTGTACGGCATATAAAGCTACAAAGGAGAAAATGATCACCTCTTTGTTCCGGCGGTAAGTGTCTTTTGCAATTGTCAGTTGACTTGTACTTACATTTTTTGGAATATCACTATCTGGATTTGGCTGATCATTGTGATCAAATCTATATTGCAATTCTTTCAAGTACCTTTGGTATTGCTTATTATTAGACATATAAGATAAGGTCAGTAAGGTTGCTCCGGTATAAAGCGCACCGACCTTTACCAGGCGATAGACCGTGACGCCATTGCCAAGCTGCCCCCAGCCTGGAACAACAAGTGCCCTGAACACCGCTTTACGTCCTGCGATTTTGCCTTTGTTCACATATACTGGCTTAATCGTATCAATTTGAGGGGACTTACTGAGGGTGCTGTCCTTTTTTAAATAAGGTTGCTGAGCCTTTACAGAAAAGAAGGCAAGACACAATAAAGCCGATAACAGCAGAATTTTAGGCATTACCAATCTAATAGTTCCAAAATCCTGTTCAAATCATCATCAGAAACAAAGGGTATCTCAATAGCCCCCTTTCCATTTTGCCCAACCTTCAATTTTACTTTGGTCGCAAATCTGGAAGCCAAGTCTTTTTGAAGTTTCTGATACTCAAAAGAAACACCGGCAGGTTGCTGTTTCCCAGGTTTTGTTTTCAGCTGTAAACTGTTGATACTCCGTACCAACTCTTCTACTTTTCTAACAGAAAGTTCCTTATCTATGATTTCCTGGTGAATGAACAATTGTTTATCTACGCCCTCCACATTGATCAGTGCCCGGGCATGGCCCATGGTGATTTTCTGGTCGCGAATAGAGATCTGAATAGCTGGAGGAAGTTTCAGCAAGCGAAGGTAGTTGGTTACCGTACTGCGGTTTTTCCCCACACGTTCTCCTAATTGCTCCTGTTTCAGATTACATTCTTCCATCATCCGCTGGAAACTTAAAGCCACTTCAATGGCATTTAAATTCTCTCTCTGAATATTTTCAATCAGCGCCATTTCCAGCATTTGCTGGTCATTTGCACTACGGATATAGGCTGGAATTTTGGTTAAGCCGGCAAGCTTGGAGGCGCGTAACCTGCGCTCTCCGGAAATTAACTGGTAGTGATTGGCCGAAACCTTCCTGACGGTGATGGGTTGTATTAAACCCTGCACCTGTATAGATTCGGCAAGTTCGTTTAAAGAAACCTGATCAAATTCCGTACGGGGCTGATAAGGATTGGTTTCAATTTCACTGATATTGATCTCTCCAATGTTATTGTCCTGGCTCTGTCCCTGTCCGGTTTCACTAACCGGATTCATCTGGCTCTTTGGCGGATGAGCAGAGTCTGAGTCATCCAAAAGCGCACTTAATCCTTTACCTAAACCTGTTTTTCTCTGAAAAGATGTCATTAAATCTTATTTATATAATTGCAGTTTTCAAATCTTCCACATGATCAACTAATCCGTTCTTACGAACAATTTCCCGTGCCAGATTCAGATAATTAATTGCTCCTTTACAATTTGCATCGTGCATAATAACAGATACACCATAACTCGGAGCTTCACTTAAACGTGTATTGCGCTGTATAATGGTTTCAAATACGAGATCCTGAAAATGTGTTCTTACTTCTTCTACGACCTGATTCGATAAACGTAGACGTACATCGTACATGGTTAAGAGAATACCTTCAATTTCCAGTTCGGGATTGAGACGGGTTTGAACAATCTTAATGGTATTCAGCAATTTACCTAATCCTTCCAATGCAAAATATTCACACTGTACAGGAATGATCACGGAATTGGCTGCTGTTAAAGCATTAATGGTAATTAAACCCAGGGAAGGCGAACAGTCTACAATGATAAAATCATAATCATCCTTAACCTTTTCCAGAACGGCTTTCATTTTATATTCCCTGCTGTTCAGATTGATCATTTCGATCTCCGCACCTACCAGGTCAATATGGGCCGGCAATAAATCAAGATTTGGGGTATCGGTTTTCTGAATAGCTTCCGAAGGTTCCACATCATTGATGATGCACTCATATATGCTGTTTTTTATATTTCTTGGATCAAAACCAATACCTGAGGTGGAGTTGGCCTGAGGATCTGCATCAACCAATAAGGTTCTATACTCTAATACGGCTAAACTAGCGGCTAAATTAATAGATGAAGTGGTTTTCCCTACTCCACCCTTTTGATTTGCCAGTGCAATAATTTTACTCATTTATCTTTTTAAAAATTACCAATTATTTACCTGAGGCTTGACTATACTTGATTTATTAATGCTAAAAAATGCTATTTTTGTAGTTATTCAGGCACTTTTTAACAATTAGCTAAGATACAAACTTATTGGCATATATGTCATCAATGCAATAAGTGTTTTAAACATCTTATTAACAATTTTCACATGATAACGATCATATCAGGCACCAACAGACCTAATAGCAATACGCTTAAAATAGCAAAATATTATCAGAAGTCGTTATTAAAAAAAGGCCTGGAGACACAGATTTTCAATCTTGAAGACCTGCCTGATCAACTGATCAAAACAGATTTATATGGAAAAAGAAGTGAAGCTTTTCAACCCATACAAGAACTCATTACCGGGACTGAAAAATTCCTTTTTATCATTCCGGAATACAACGGAAGTTTTCCAGGCGTACTAAAAACCTTTATAGATGCCTGTAATTTTCCTGAAAGCTTTTACAATAAAAAAGCTTGTCTGGTGGGGATTTCTTCCGGAAAATATGGCAATATCAGGGGAGTTGATCATTTCGCCGGCATCTGCAGTTATCTCCATTTACACGTTATGCCGCTCCGCATTCACATCTCTGCCATTAAAACAGAGATGAATGAGGCTTTCGAATTTTACAAAGAAGACACCCTGAAGTTCACTAACGAGCAAATGGATAAATTTATTCTTTTTTAGACACCAAAACTCATCCAGCGCTGTCCTTCATTTCCAAAAACAAAATAGCCCGGATACAGGATTTCAGCCACATCCTCCAGTAAAGTCACCAGAAATTCCGGGTCGTCCTGATTACCTTTAAGTTCGTCCATCAAATACAGGCGGTTGTACTCTACAGCTGGCCATTCTCTTTCCAGTAAGGCAGGTACCACCCCCATCAATGCAAGCATAGAAGTATTCTGTTCCTGATAAATGATCACCCTGGCCTTTTTTAAATCCCCTTCTGTAAAACCTCCCGCTATTTCAAGAACATGATTTAATATTGTATTTTGCAGATTGCCTGTGTTCAATACCGCAACAGGTACTTTATCCATAAATTTGATCTTATGTTCAACAATATCGACCCTGTCCTGGAGCTGTTCCCTTAGAAATTCATCCCCTACTTTATTTATCGCAGCATTTAAAAAAGACATACCAATTTATTTATTACTTTGTGCAAAAGTAATATTCCTGAACAGATGCATCGTATTATTAAAAATATTTTTTGGAGCCTGTGGCTGCTGAGTATATGCTCCTGCCATGCTGATTTGACAAATAGCTCAAAAAAAGTATTTAATCTTAATCTTGATGCCAACCTGACCTCTTTAGACCCTGCTTTTGCCAGGAACCAAAATGCCATCTGGATGATGAACCAGATCTTTAACGGCCTGATCCAGATTGACAGCAATCTGCACACAGTACCTTGTATTGCAAAAACATGGCAAGTATCGGCTGATGGGCTTAGTTATACGTTTAACCTCCGCAGCGATGTGTATTTTCATGATAGCCCGCTTTTTAAAAACGGAAGAGGAAGAAAAGTAATAGCTCCAGACTTTGTATACAGCTTTTACCGGCTGATTGACCCAAAAGTAGGTTCTTCCGGCGGTTGGATCTTTAGCGATAAAGTCAAAGATATCCACAATTTTACAGCCATAAACGACAGCACTTTTCAAATCCGGTTATTGAAACCCTTCCCCGCCTTTTTGAATTTGCTAACAACCCTATATTGTTCGGTAGTTCCCTATGAAGTTGTAGAACATTATGGCAAAGATTTCAGGAGCCATCCCATAGGTACAGGTCCTTTTAAGTTCAAATACTGGAAAGAAGATGAAATCCTCGTATTGTTAAAGAACGAGCATTACTGGGAAAAAGAAGCTGGTGTACAGCTGCCTTATCTTGATGCCGTCAAAGCCTCGTTCATCAGTGACAAACAAAGTGCTTTTATGAATTTCATCAAGAAAGAACTGGATTTCTTTGACAAAGTAGACGGCAGTTACAGGGATGATATTTTAACCAAGAGTGGAAAGATGACTGCGAAATACCAAGGTAAATTCCAGCTCAGGAAAGGTGCTTATCTCTGTACAGAATACCTGGGTATGCTGGTGGATACTTCTAAACTCATCGCCAAAAACTCTCCTTTAAAATATAAAAAGGTGCGGCAGGCGATTAATTATGCTATTGATAAAGCCAAATTGATCAAATACCTGCGCAATAGCATTGGCACCCCGGCTACATCAGGCTTTGTTCCTGCAGGAATGCCTGGCTTTGATAGCACCATTGTAAAAGGCTATCATTACAATCCAGAGAAAGCCGCAGCCCTACTTACTGAAGCGGGCTACCCGGGCGGCAAAGGAATGCCACAAATTACGCTAAGTACTTCTACAACCTACAAGGACCTTATCGAATTTATACAGGGAGAACTCAATGCCCAGGGAATCCGGGTAAAGGTTGATGCAAGCCCAAATGCGAGTCTAAGAGATATGATGTCTAAAAATGAAGTCAACTTTTTCAGAGGATCATGGATTGCAGACTATCCTGATGCAGAAAATTACCTGGCTGTTTTCTATTCTCAAAACCGTGTGCCGTATGGGCCAAATTATACGGGCTATTTTAACAAGACCTTCGACAAACTCTTTGAAGAGAGTTATTACGAAAGCAATCCCCAAAAGAGATATGTGCTTTACAGAAAAATGGATAATATGGTGATGGAATATGCCTCCATTGTACCTCTTTATTATGATCAGTCTGTGATTATGTTACAGAACGGAATCAGCGGTTACCCTATGAATGCGTTGAACCTGATGATTTTAAAACGGGTTAAAAAGCCATAAAAAAAGCTCCTTACCTGATTCAGATAAGGAGCTTAATGTTTAAGCTATTTTTAGTTTTTTAAACCTCCGGCACCTTGTTCACCCATTTGCTGCTCGCCTTGTTTCACATCATCATTATTGATATTTTTCTTCTGCGTAAATTTCAGCTTACCAAAGCTGTAACTAAAGTTAACACCAAATGAACGCAATGGATAGTGGATGTCTGTACTTTGAGTAGAAGTCGCTGTGGTGTTTAACGTTTTTATTCTTAGATCACGGTTAAACGGATTTAAAACATTCAGGCCAACAGAGGCCTTTTTATTCATGATCTCCTTTTTAAGGGCAGCTCCGTAGAAATACATTGCATCAGTTTTTCCCTGGAATGTACGTTTTGGTGAATTAAGTACACCCCATAATTCGGTATTCCAACCACCCGGCAAAGCATAGGCCGAACGCAAGAACGCTGTATAATTTAAAAAAGTTGAAGTACTTACACCCGTTGCTGAACCATTCACTTCATAGGTATTCAAGCCCAGATTCGTCATCAATGTCCATTTTGGTTTTGGATTGTAAGAAGCAAATATGTTAAATCCATAAGATTTACTGTTCCCCACGTTAATATAAGTCGTTAAGTTCTTGTTGACACCATCTTCAACAACAGGCCTTATGGCACTCTCAATAACATCATGTGTGCGGCGATAAAATACAGAAGCATTAATGATTGAGCCTTTTATAAAAGTTGAGTAACCCAACTCCATATTATCAGTTAGTTCAGGTGCCAGATTTGGATTACCCTGACTTGGATTAAATACATCACTTTCATTTCTAAATGGGTTCAGATAGAATAAACTTGGCCGTTGTACCCTTCTGTTGTAACTGGCCTTTATAGTTGTATTTGCTTTAAGGGTTTGTGAAACAATAATACTTGGAAACAAGTTAAAATAGTCATTCTTAAAATTAGATGCTTTTCCATCAATTGCGGTATATTCAGCCCTTAAACCAGCTTTTGCAGTCATCTTTTTACTCAGCTTAAATCCCATTACGCCATAAGCCGCGGCGACATTCTGATCGTAATCAAATCCACCAACTTGTCCGTCATTACTTTTTATATTTCTAAAAATGCCTTTAGCACCTGTTTCCAAAGTGGTCGTTTTGTTGAACGGATAGGTATAATCGGCCTGCAAAGTATACTCATTATTTTTACCCGTATTGTCGCCTAAAACTGTAGAATCTGGCATGTTTGGTTTGGTAAAAATGTTACTATAGTTACTGATATTCCTGCCCCGTGACAATTGTCCGGATAAAGTGAATTCTTCCCCTTCTCTTTTGGTTGTTTTCTTATAGTCCACATTCCAGTCCATATTGTTAAAGCTCATGTCCATATCCCTGGTATTTGTACTTAGAAAAGTATTATTCAGATAGATGTCTGTGCTTCCCGGTCCACCGTTTGAAAACCGGTTAAATTTAATATTGGTACTGATGTTATTATAAGCATTGATGTCGTAATCCAGGCCTGCGCTTCCATTATATCCAACCCTTGACCATTTCGAGAACCCATTTTGTGCAAGTATATTGGTTTGACCATTCTTATCAAGATAAGTGTTCAGCATATCCACCTTCGAATTTTGAGGATAAGCCTGATTTACACCCAGACTTGTTGTAAGCGACAAACGACCGGTTTTCGCATTCAAGTTAAAAGCTCCGTTATTAGATCGTGTTCCTGCCGAACCATTCAAGCTTCCACTTATGCCTTCTGCATTCTTTTTCTTCGTAATGATGTTGACAATTCCCCCCGACCCTTCTGCATCATATTTAGCAGATGGACTGGTAATCACTTCAACACTCTTAATCTGTTCGGCCGGGATCATTTTTAAAGCATCAGCTACACTGTTTGCCATCGTACCAGAGGGTTTTCCGTTAATCAGCACCCGCACAGCTGCACCCCGCATCTGCAAGTTCCCGTTGATATCTACAGAAAGCATAGGAACTTTGCGCATGACGTCTGTAGCATCTCCTCCGGCATTGGTAATATCTGCCTCTGCATTGTAAACCAATTTATCAACTTTACTTTCCACCAAAGCCTTTTGCCCGGTAATCTCCACCTCTTTCAGGTTTCCTGCAGTTGGTTCCAAATAAATAGTGCCCACATTCAAATCAGGCTTTTCAGGGGTGGTTTTTACCAAAATAGATTTGGTCTTATACCCCATAAAACCAATAGTCAGCTTATATTGATCTGGAGCGATATTCTGGAGAGTAACCTTTCCTTTTTCGTCGGTCAACCCACCGTTAACAGATTTATTGTCTTTAGCTTTAATCAGTGCAATGGTCGCATAGTCTACAGGCTTTCTAGTTGCAGAATCAATGATCAGAGCGGTTATCCTTCCGGTCACAGTGACCTTTTTACCGGCCCCAATTCCCCCCATTGGAAATTGTGCCTTTGCAGTAGAGAGTACGGTTAAACCTATAAATAGCAAGAGTAGAATTCGTTTCATATTAATTTTTGCGTCTTTTGTCAATTAGTCTGCGCAAGGTAGATTTTGTTACAAGGATATTAAATAGATTTCTGACGAGGCTGCAAATATAAGCGGTGAATGGCGGAAAACGAGGGGTCAAATTAAAACGGACAGAACTGATCTGCATACCTTTTGATTGTTCTGATGCTCACCCTACTTGTACTGATAAAAAATACCCTGCACAATGGGTGTCCACAAACATCATCTCATTCCTAACAGGCACAACAATATCTGTATGCACCCCGTTAGACAGTATGTATATGGATATTAACACTACTTTAAATAGTTTTTTTATAATCGTTTTCATCAATTGAACAGCTTCAATATAATGCTTTTTGTTGTACATTTATTAAACACAAATGATTCCTTTTATGAAAACTAAAAAAGCACTGCTTTGTGCACTTCTAATATGCTGTGGCTTCTATAGTCAGGCTCAAACCATTACCTCTGCCCGTTTTAGAATTTCTGATCATTCAACAGGCATCCGCTCCATAGAACTGGTACTCGACAACACTATCCTCGTTGGAATCAATGAAGAAGGTAGGATTGACTATACAGAGTTCGTTTCAGGAAAAGTATCGGACTATCATGCAAATCCAGATTTAGAAAGAAACTACGGTCAGGAAACCACAATCATTGGCAATCTTCCTGTCAGGTATTATGACAATTTCGATATACATGACCCTAAAGGCAAACTCAAATCTATTGGAAATATTCAGTTTAAGTACAACAACACTTTTGACATCCATGAACAGTTTGGATCCCTAAAGTCAGTTGGGAATATTCAGATCTCTTATTACAACACTTTTGACATCCATGACCCCCAGGGAAAAGTGAAATCCATTGGAAATGTACAAATCAAATACTTCAATAAATTTGATGGTACAGATCAATTTGGAAGAATCAAATCTATTGAAGGCAATACCAATGCCGTATCTGTCATAACCCCAAGGAAATAACTGTCGCCAAATAGTCAAATATCTACAACCAGCATCATGAAACGACTAAAACAGATCACTGAAAAACTGAAAGAAGCTCATCTCGAAAATTCTGAAGAAACCAACACCCTGTTATGGCAATACATCTGCTATTCTCCAAAAATCCCCCTACGGCTGCACCAGGAGCAACTATTAGAAGAATCTGAAAGATTCAGCCTCAAAGTCAAAGATGAATTTTTCTCCGGGGAAGAGTTGAGCTTTAATGCTTTCAAATGGGGAAAAGGGCCAGATAAAGTTATTCTTACACATGGATGGGGTTCAAAAGCAGCTGATTTTTCAGAGATTATCCATGCGCTGAAAGAACTGAAAAACCTGGAGATCATTGCCTTCGATGCTCCTGGAAATGGAAGCTCCGAAGGAGAATTATCCAACTTACTCCTATATATAGAAGCCGTTAAAGCTATAATTGCAGCATTTGGATCGCCAAAAATCTTTATTGGTCATTCACTGGGTGCCATGGCCAATGTTATAGCCATAAAAGAAACCCGGATAAAGCCCGATTTGCTGGTGAGTCTTACCCCCTTGGTTCTTCTAAAAGAGAACTTTAAGGCGAGTATGACTGCAGTACAGATTGACCCGGCCATTCAGGAGCAATTTCTAAAAGACTTCGAACAACGATTCGGCATGAGTTCTTCCATTTTTAACTTATCCGAATGGTATAGAGAACACGAAAACTTAAATCACTGGCTCGCTTATGACCAACATGACCATATTGCCCCCTACTCTTATCTTAAGCGTTTTATGGAAGCCTATCCTTCTATATCTGGCAGAGACTATGAACATGTAACCCATGAGAGGATCATCAGGTCCGCAGAGGTCATTAAAGATCTCAAAGAAAAAATTATAGAATCATAGACCTAGCCTCCTTTTTAATATTATTAAATTATGACAAAATAGTTAAGTACTATACTATCTATTCCTTAACTTTATGTAAAGAACTATAATTTATTCTTATGGCAGATAAAGAAAAAGCCTTACTTGCTCTTGAGCTTGGTCGTGCAGTAATCGAAATGAGAAGTCGTTCCCGCCAGTTTATCCAGGCCCGCATCAAAGAAAATCAGATGAACATCACTTATGAAATGCTGGAGGTATTGATGTGCCTTTGGGAAAAAGACGGGATTAACCAACAGGAAATCGCCAGTCGCATCATTAAAGAGAAAGCCAGTATGACGTATCTGATCGACAACCTAAGCAAAAGAGAATTGGTTAAAAGAGAAGAAGATGAAAACGACAGGAGAAACAACTTAATTTATTTGACGAAAAAGGGAAAACATCTTCAGGAAGAACTATTGCCCTGGGCAATGGAAATGTATACCGCTGCATCAGCAGATCTCTCTGCCGATGCCATCATTTCTTCCACAAAACTTATTCAGCAACTCACCAGGAACATTATATAAAATAAATTACATTCCAATGAAAACGATACTCATACCCATTGATTTTTCAGCGTCTTCTATCCATATGGTCAATTACACCGCTGAGCTCAGTAATCACCAGGATATTGATCAGATCATTTTATTTTCTTCCTTTTTTGTTACTTTATTCGAGCAGATTTACCCATCCGCAGACTTTATACAGCCGGGAGAGGAAGATATTCTTGAACAGAAACAGCAACGCCTTCAGCAGCTGGAAGACTTAAAAACCAACTTACTAAAGAAACTTGGCGGTCAGACTTCTGTAAAAGTTGCCTTGATTGAAAAACCTTTATTACGGGCAGTTCTTGAAATTGTTTCTCTGGAACAACCTGATGTTTTGTTCCTTAACAAAACTTGCAGTCAAATGATTGAAATTGCAAAAATCAGTCCTGTACCAGTGTTGATCATCCCAGAAAAGGCTACCTATGAACCTGTTCAAAATGCACTTGTTGCCTGTGATTTCAGAACGCTGAACCATGTAAGCTTATTAAAAAGACTCCATTCTATTAAACATTGGCCGCACCCAAAACTTGCGCTGCTCAATGTTGACCCCTTGCAAAAACACTTAGCACCTGAACATCCAGGTCAGGAAATTGACGGCATCCTGAAAGAATTACTCGATGGTTATGAATATCAACTGTATTATTCTAATGACCAGGATATTCTTCATGGAGTCTTGGCCTTTGCAGAAGAGCACAATCAGCAAATGATCATTGCATTACCCGGCATACATAGCTTTCTATATAGCCTAACGCATCAAAGCATCACGGAAGGCTTGTCAGCAGACGCTGATAAACCAGTTCTGATCCTCAAATAATTTTTAATAGAATACCGCTACAATTGTAAATACAAAGTAAAGTGTAGCTTTTGTATTTTCAAATGGCAAAGCCACATGCAAATGTCCTTAAATTTGCATGCGCTCTGTTAAGTCACTATATATTAAGCATTATGAAGTCAGAAACAAGTTCAGATGTTTCTTTACCACAAGTTCGTTTATCCATTACCAGTTTCGTTGCATTTACTTTTTTTGGATACTTCACCATCGGTCTCGCACTGGCTGTTTTACCAGTTTTTATACACCAGGAACTCGGCTACAGTGCCATGATTGCAGGTATCGTAATCAGTATCCAATATGTAACTACTTTTGTTATGCGTGGTTATGCTGGTAGAATGGTGGATCTGAAAGGCCCAAAACCAGCAGTCCTGTTAGGCATGGCCGGTTTCGTTTTAAGTGGGCTACTTCTGTTTGCAGCCTATGCGTTAAAACATACCCCTGTTATGAGCTTGGGCCTGCTGGTCATTACAAGACTTATGACAGGCTTCTCCGAAGGATTAATTGGTGCCAGTCCTGTCAACTGGGCTATCCTGGCAGTAGGGAATCAACATACAGCTAAAGCCATATCGTTTAATGGTATTGCGAGTTACGGCGCACTGGCTGCTGGTGCTCCTCTTGGTGTATTGCTAAACAACGGTTATGGTATAGGAAGTATAAGTCTCTTAATCGTTTTGGTTGGCATGATCGGTTTACTGTATGCAAAAAGCAAGACGCCTTTAAAAGGAAATAGTAACAGCCCCAGAGAGTCCTTCCTCAAGGTACTGAAAAAGGTGTCACCTTTCGGTATTTGCCTGGCTTTAGGAGGTCTGGGATTCGGAACAATTTCTACGTTTATCACGCTATATTACGCTTATTTAAACTGGTCTGATGCGGTACTTTGCTTATCAGTCTTTAGCATATTATTTATACTTGGACGTATCTTTTTTGGTCGTTCAATTGATTTACATGGTGGATTAAAAACATCCATCGTCTGTCTTGCCCTGGAAACTACCGGTCTTTTGATCCTTTGGCTGGCCACCACACCAACTACAGCATTAATCGGTGCAGGGACAGCAGGTCTGGGATTTTCCCTTGTTTTTCCTGCGCTTGGTGTAGAGGCTGTAAAATTAATCCCACCTTCCAATCACGGTGCTGCACTTGGAGGCTATGGTTTGTTTATCGATCTTTCTCTGGGCATTACAGGTCCTTTAGTTGGTGCTATAGCCAGCCGTTTTGGAATGCCATACATCTTCCCTTTCAGTATGGGAATGGTTTTCCTGGGCTTCCTGTTAGCCGTTATCATCTATATCAGGCAAAAGAAAAGTCTCCCTCTAACAGTCGTTCACAACGTAGCATAGGGGTTTTCAGGAATATAGACAAAATGATAACCTTCGGCTTTCATTTGCTGAAGGATACCCTTTTCAGGTATTGTTTTAAAAACCACTGTACACAAGACCTGCCCGGGAATTAACCTGCACTTGAGCAAAATATCCATTATTGCCTTTTTAACTTTAATCTTCATAAAACTACCGCTGTATTTTTTTTGGTTTAAAACTTCTGCCCCTTTAAAATAAAAGTTTGGGTTAATCCTTTTAAAAGCAAGCACCGGAAGATTCAGACCAGCGGCAAATTTCTCAAATTCACGTTCAGATACTTTATATACAAAATTGCCTACCGGCTCATAAGAAAACCGATTTTTCCAGATGCTGTTCAGGAGCTTCGGTTTTGCTTTAAACAAATTAAAAAGCCACAATAACATTGGCATTTTAGTTACAGGATCTTGCGGCTCTATAATTACAATTCCCTTTTTTGCAACCCGGATCATTTCATACAATGCCGCATATGGTCTTGGAAAGTGATGATAGGATTCTTTGCAAAGCACATAATCAAAGTGCTCGTCGGGGAAGCTGAGTTGCTCCGCGTTTTCCGCTTTATACCGGGCAATAATTTCCTCCTCCTGGGCGACTACCAAAAAATCCACATTCAAGTCTGTTGCCATTGCCATACTGCCCCTGGATTCAATATATTGTGCATCAAACCCATAAGCGTCCCCAACGGTAAGCCAGTATTTATTTTCCCCAAGCAATGGATCAATGCACCTAAAAAAAATATGCTGTAGCCAATGCGCTATTGTATTCTCCCCCAGAGATCTTTTCTCTTTGTAATAATTAATCTTTGATTCCTTACCGGGAAAATACTGGTTATACCAGTTTCCATGTTTATAATAGCTTTGATGATGATACAATGGTCTTATATTTAGTCTTCTATACCAACTTACGGGAGTACCGAACCAAACGTTGGGTAGAAAAATAAAAATTTCTTTAAAATCATTTAAAAATTTCATTTTTATCCCAACGTTTTGTTCTGTGTCTTCGTAATACTTAAGAATGGCATCTCCTACTTTTACTCTTAATTTGCTGAATGAATCTGTTTGCTAAACGGGAATCTCTTATTATAAAAGGATGTAAGGCAAACGAACGTACTGCGCAGGCCCAACTGTATAAACTTTTTTATCCAGAAATGCTCCGGCTTTGTTATCGTTATTTAAAATCTGACGACCTCGCAGCAGAAGCACTAAATGCAGGTTTTTTAAAAGTTTTCCAGCATATCGATAGTTTTGAGGGATCAAAAGGCGAATTGGGTGCATGGATTAGAACAATTATTGTAAGGACATGTATTGATATTGGAAGAAAAGAAGCCAGGTTTAGCAACAACACAAGCAGCGAAGAGGAGACAGATACTATTTTTGTTTCACCAGAGGTCCTTGACAAATTGTATGCGGAAGATTTAATGCAGGCGATCCGCCAGCTTCCACATGCCACCAAACTCGTCTTTAACCTATCAGTAATAGAAGAATACACACATAAAGAAATAGCAGACCACCTGGATATTACAGAAGGAACATCCAGATGGCATTTATCCGAAGCAAAAAAGCAGCTCAGGAAGATTTTATCTCCTGCCATTAAAGACAACATCAAATCAACTGAAAAAAAAGAAGATAAGTCAAAATGAGAAATTCGGCCTGGTATCATAAAATCTGGCGTAAAAAGCTGCAGCAGTTTCCTTTGGATAGGGATGCTGATTCCGCCTGGGCAGAAATGAAATCTATTTTAGACAAGGAACTTCCTGTTGCCCATCCAGCCACCAAACCTCCTCTGAAATCTGCTATTTCCAAATTGATTTCTCCTCTCCTTACTTACGTTTTGCCTGCAGCGGTAATGATTGCAGCTTGCGGATATTTTATAATTAAGTCACCTTCGGAGAAAAAAAATAGTAAGAATCAGAAAAAACAACATTGGCGTTTGCAAAAAACAGATACTCTAGACAGATCAGAACAACGACCCGAGTTGATCACAGATTCAATATCAGCTGGAGCTATTCTTCATCACATTCCAAGATCTGTTGTTTATAGACCTCAGTTGATCACTCCTGTTTACAAAGATTCGACACCCTTTCTTGTCCAGAGTCATGCTCAGCTTTCAGATCAGGAAAAGATAGAAGAAATCCATTTCCATCAGCTTTTAAAAAGCCAAATTTCCGCAGCAGATATATTTGCGTCCAAACATTGGATTTTACAACCTGTTCCAGAAGCTGAAGTCATTACCTGGATGCCTTTGTCTATCCAGGTTCTTGCAAAAAACAACGATTACTATCGGAAATCAAAGCAAAATAAAAACGCCTTAAATCCCAAAAAGATCCATTTAGCAAAAAAAAAGCGGAGAAACGAGATGACCCCCCCAACGTATAATTATGGAATAGAAGCCGGAATTAATAAAGGCAGCAATGCCAATAGTTTCTATCTAGGCCTATCCGGTTCATACGCTTTAACCAAACATTGGCTAATTTCTACCGGATTACAAATCAATACGTTAAGGCAATTATCTGGTGAATACTCACACCCGAGTTACTACAGGCCAGACTCTCTTCCACCCTTTAAAATTAACGATTCCCGAAAAGTACTAACGTTAACTATTCCTCTATTACTGGAGCACAGGATCAGTAAGGTAGTGAGTCTGCACGCCGGGCCATTAGTTAGCCTTGTGCTTAAACAAGCAAACAAACAGGGCCTGGTAGCTCCAATGGCTGATATGCGCGACACCGTATATCACAGTAAAGAGATCAACCAAGCCATCAGTAAAACGACCGTTAATCAAATCAGTATAGGATTTACCGGAGGACTGAGCCTCCACCTGGGTCGATTTGATGTAAACGGAAAATATCAGCTTCTTTCTCCCTATAAAATAAGTAATGACTTAGGTTCATATAAAGCAACCTATCAGACTTTCCAATTTGGAATTGGCTACAGACTTAAATAAAAAGGGGGTGAATCATCTGATACACCCCCTTTAACTTTCCGAAAATCAGAATTAAATCACAATGTTCACAATTCTGCCTTTCACAACAATAACCTTTTTAGGTGTTTTACCCTCCAGATATTTTTGCACCTGCTCATCAGCAAGAACAGTTTCTTCAATTTCTTTTGCTTCCAATGTTAAGCTCAGATTAAGGTTCAACCGGGTTTTACCATTTACCGAAACAGGATAACTGAATTCATCTTCTATCAAATAGGCCGGATTAAACACTGGATACGGAGTATAAGATAAACTTCCTTCTTCATGTCCTAATAAAGACCAAAGCTCTTCACAAATATGTGGCGCATAGGAGGAAAGCACTACAACCAAATCTTCCAGTACCTGACGATTCTTACACTTTAAATCCGTTAATTCATTCACCGCAATCATGAAACTGGATACCGATGTATTGAAAGAGAAACGTTCAATATCATCCTGAACCTTTTTAATGATCTTATGTAAAGCCTTCAGTTCTGCTTTAGTTGGAACAGAATCGCTGACATTAAAACCCCAGGCCTCATTATGGAACAATCTCCAGAACTTGCGAAGGAATTTAAACACGCCCTCTATACCATTTGTATTCCATGGCTTGCTCTGTTCCAGTGGTCCGAGGAACATTTCATACATCCTTAATGTATCTGCACCATAGTTTTCAATCAGCACATCCGGATTAACTACGTTAAACTTAGATTTAGACATCTTCTCCACCTCTACCCCACAAATGTATTTACCATTTTCCAGGATAAACTCAGCATCCTTAAATTCAGGTCTGAACAACTTGAATTTTGGAATGTTCAGAATCTCATTTTCTACAATATTCACATCTACATGCAATGCAGATGTTTTATAATCATTCCTTAACCCATGAGATACCAATGTATTTGTTCCGCGGCCTTGCTCATCAATAACGCGGTAAACAAAATTACTCCTTCCCTGGATCATGCCCTGATTAATCAATTTTTTGAAGGGTTCTTCCTCCTGTACATAGCCAAGATCTTTAAGAAATTTATTCCAGAAACGGCTATATAAAAGGTGACCAGTAGCATGCTCCGCTCCTCCAATATACAGATCGACATCCTTCCAGTAGTCAATTGCTTCCTTTGATGCAAATTCAGAATCATTAACAGCATCCATATACCTGTACCAGTACCAACTTGAACCAGCCCAGCCAGGCATTGTGCTCAGTTCGTACTCATACTGATCTTCATAACTCCAGTTCTCAGCCCGCCCCAAAGGAGGCTCTCCTGTCTCCGTTGGCAGGTATTTATCGATTTCAGGCAACAATAAAGGCAATTCTTCCTCTTTGATCAGGTAAGGTAAACCATCTTTAAAATAAACCGGAATAGGTTCACCCCAATACCGCTGGCGACCAAAAATAGCATCCCGCATACGGTAATTGATCTTTGCCTTTCCTACTCCCTGTTCTTCAAGCCAGTTGTTTAAAAATGGAATCGCTTCAGCGTAGCTCATCCCATTAATAAATCCCGAATTGACGTATTTCCCTTCCTTGGTTGGATCAGCCTGTGTATCTATACTTTGTTGTGCGTCCAGAACCTGTACAATTGGTAAGTTGAAATGAGTGGCAAATGCCCAGTCACGCTGATCTCCACTTGGCACACCCATTACCGCACCAGTACCATAACCTGCAAGAACATAATCTGCAATCCAAAGCGGCACACGTGCTCCGTTCACCGGATTGATGACATAACTTCCTGTAAAGGCACCCGAAACCGTTTTTGTATCTGCCATACGGTCCAGCTCTGATTTCTTCTTGGTTTGAGCAATATACTGTTCAATATCACCTCTTTGTTCCGGTGTAGTTAATGCAGCCACCAATTCATGTTCGGGCGCAAGAACCAGATAGGAAACCCCAAATATAGTATCAGCCCGTGTGGTAAAGACCTCAATATAATCTTCCTCAACTCCCGTAATTGATGGTGTTTTCTCCATAGCAAACCTTACACTTGCCCCAACACTTTTGCCAATCCAGTTGCGCTGCATTTCTTTTACCGGCTCCGGCCAGTCTATGGTATTCAGTCCCTGAAGTAAACGTTCTGCATAGGCAGAAATACGCATACTCCACTGCATCATTTTCTTTTGTTCTACCGGATGTCCTCCGCGCTCTGAAAATCCGTCCTTAACCTCATCATTGGCCAATACAGTTCCAAGGGCAGGACACCAGTTCACCGTACTTTCTTTTAAATAGGTCAGCCTGTATTTAAGCAATTCTTCCTGCTTTTCCTCACTGGTCATTGTCGCCCAGTCGCTTGGCATAAACGTCTTGATGTCTTCATCACAAACGGCCTTCACATCCGCACTGCCTGAAGCATTAAATTTTTCAAGCAAAGTCGTAATATCTTCTGCCCTGTCTGTATCGAGGTTATACCACGAATTGAACAACTGCATAAAAATCCATTGCGTCCATCTATAATACCCCGGATCGCTGGTCCTCACCTCTCTGCTCCAGTCAAATGAAAAACCAATCTGGTCCAATTGTCTGCGATAAGTATTAATATTGGTTTCTGTGGTGATCGCCGGATGCTGTCCGGTTTGAATAGCATATTGCTCAGCCGGCAAACCAAAAGAATCGTATCCCATTGGATGCAATACATTAAACCCCTTCAACCTTTTGTATCTTGAAAATATATCTGAGGCGATATAGCCAAGGGGATGACCCACGTGTAAACCCGCACCTGATGGATAAGGAAACATATCCAGCACGTAAAATTTAGGTTTATCGCTATTGGTATCTGCTTTAAAAGTCTGGTTCTGAGCCCAAAACTGCTGCCACTTTTTCTCTATTTCTTTAAATTGGTAATCCATTACGGCTATTCCTTAATATATAGCGCGAAAATAATGAAATAATTTACCAATTGGTAATCAGAGTAAATATGCCGCCTTTTAAAGGCGGCATAGCTCACTATCTTTTAAGATAATAGGTTTCGGTAACCTTAGGATTAGATTGATCTACTGTGGCCGTAAACTGGAAAGTATTGTCGTTAAGCACGTCGGTAGAACACACCAGAAGCTTTGAAGCTAATTTAATGTTAAATGCCGTTCCGACAAAAGTGACGTAATTGCCACTGGAAATTGTACCCGCCAGACTCATTTCGAAATCATTGTTTTCCGTGCTTTTAAAATCAAGATAATCGGAACTCGGATTATATTCTACCGTATTTGAGGAAGCGATCCCCCCGTTGGCATCATAAACTTTGGTTTCAATCTTAGTTACCTGCCATTTCCCTCCGATCTTTACAATCGTAGTGTTTGAGTCTTGTTTTTTACAGGCAGTTATACCCGTGACCAGCAACAAAAAAAGGACTGCTGTAGTTAGTTTTTTCTTCATAGTAATGGTTTTTTGCTCCTTTTTAAACGAAAAAGCAGCAGATATAGTATAAATATTTGCGCTACGCCCCTAAGCACAATCCGCTTTAATAAGTGTTAAAGATTGTTAAGACTGAAAAGAAGAAACTATTTTAATTAAACTTTCGTTGTAGATTAGGAGGTAATTGAATGCTAAAGCCATATAATTTATTTTAGTTGCTTTTATTTTTTTATTTTCGCACAACAATAAACACGAATACATGGAAGAATTTGAAGTAAGCGATGCTTCTAAGAAGACAAAGACCATATACATTTCAACAATATTCAGTATTACACTCGTACTGCTAACACTTGGCATGCTGGGCTTAATTCTGGTACATGCAAAAAACCTGTCCAACTATGTTAAGGAAAACATTGTTCTGAACATTATCCTTGATGAAGGTGCTAAGGATGCCGATGTACTTCAATTTCAAAAAGAACTGAATTCTAATCCGGCGATAAAAACCACTCAATACGTAAACAAGGAAATTGCTGCTAAAAACCTTACCCAGGACCTTGGAGAAGATTTTGTGAATTTCCTGGGGTATAACCCATTATTATCTACTATTGATGTTTATCTGAAAGCAGATTACGCCAACAATAAAAGTATTGACGCCTTAAAAGCTCAGATCAGTAAAAATCCAGCAGTTAAAGAAGTGATCTATCAAAGCTCTTTAATTGACATGGTCAATCAGAATATCAACACCATCAGCCTGATCATTTTAGCCTTTGCTGCCATTTTATTGGTGATCTCCATTGCTTTGATCAACAATACCATCAGGCTGGCCATTTATTCTCAGCGTTTTCTGATCAAGAGTATGCAACTGGTTGGTGCAACTAAAAACTTTATCCGCAAGCCTTTTATTCTGCTTGCTGCTTTACATGGTCTAATTTCAGCCATCATTGCTGTAATTATTCTACTGGGCATCCTGTATTATGCACAAAAACAAATCCCTGAAATCATCATATTAAGAAACTACACAGAATTTGGGTTTGTATTGTTATTTATGCTTGGCCTGGGCATCTTCATCACTGCCATCAGCACTGCCATGGCAGTAAGCAGATATTTACGTTTAAAAAGTTACGATCTATACAGATAATGATACAGAAAAAACACAGCCCTGCAAGTCAGGACAACAAATCAGAATTGGTTTTCACCAAAAAGAATTATCAACTGCTGTTGATTAGCATCGCTATCGTTGTATTTGGATTCATCTTAATGATAGGTGATACCGATATCTACGATTTCAGAAAAACACTTCTTGCGCCAATGGTAGTCCTTTTTGGTTTTGCTTTTGGCATTTATGCCGTTTTAAAGAAATAAAATCATGGATTTTCTACAAACCTTTATCCTTTCTGTAATAGAAGGAATAACGGAGTTTTTGCCCGTTTCTTCAACTGGTCATATGATCATTGCCTCTTCGGTAATGGGAATTGACAAAGATCCATTCGTAAAACTCTTTGAAATTGCAGTGCAACTCGGAGCGATCCTTTCTGTTGTTGTTTTTTACTGGAAGAAATTTTTTCCTTTAAATCACTGGAAATTTTACCTGAAGCTTGTCATCGCTTGTTTACCAGCAGCAGTATTTGGAATGTTACTTCAAAAAAAAATAGACCATTTGCTGGAGAGCCCCGTTACCGTTGCAGTAATGCTGGTTGTTGGGGGTATCATCTTGCTTTTTATCGACAAGTTCTTTAATAAACCAACCATAAAATCCGAACCAGAAATTTCTAATAAGAGTGCGCTGATCATTGGCTTTTGGCAATGCCTTGCAATGGTTCCAGGCACCAGCAGAAGCGCGGCCAGCATTATCGGTGGAATGCAACAAAAATTAACCCGGTCAGTTGCGGCAGAATTCTCTTTCTTCCTCGCTGTTCCCACCATGGTTGGTGCAACAGGGTTAAAATTGGTCAAAGCCTATAAAGAAACCCCGGAGATCCTAAAGGACAAACATAATCTGATGCTTTTAGGTGTGGGAAATTTAATTGCTTTTGTGATTGCTCTACTTGCAATCAAATTTTTCATAGGTTATGTACAGAAGTACGGCTTTAAGCTGTTTGGCTGGTACAGAATCGCATTTGGTTTATTTTTCTTAGTCCTGTATTACCAGGGCCTTATACAACTTTAATGATTGAATTTCCGGATTTTAATTTTGCCGAAGGTGAGCTCCTGCTCATCAATAAGCCTTATCAGTGGACAAGTTTTGATGTGGTGGGAAAGATAAGAAACTCTCTAAAACCGCTCAAAATTAAAGTAGGACACGCAGGCACTCTGGATCCGCTTGCTACGGGTCTATTGATTATCTGCACAGGTAAACTCACCAAGCAAATTGACACCTTCCAGGCACAGGAAAAAGAATATACCGGTACCATGGTCCTTGGTGCTACAACACCTTCTTTCGACCTGGAAACCGTTGTGGATCAGGAATTTTCGATAGAAGGAATTACAGAAGAACAAATACACGCTGCTACCATACATTTTACAGGTGATATACAGCAATATCCACCAGCGCATTCCGCAGTTAAGGTCAATGGAGAGCGTTTGTACGTGAAAGCCAGAAGAGGCGAAGAAACAGAACTGCGCATACGTCATGTTTCTGTTCCTGTATTTGAAATTACCCGAATTGAATTGCCTGAAATTGATTTCAGAATTGTATGCAGTAAGGGCACCTATATCAGGTCCCTGATCTCTGATTTCGGAAAACACCTGAACAACGGAGCATATTTATCTAAACTTGTAAGAACCAGAAGCGGAGATTTCCTGCTGAAAAATGCATTTGAGGTTATGGATCTGGTTGGCTATCTTAGAAGCAAGAAGGAATAACATGCGTGGTCAGACAAAATCCGGAAAACTCAATTTCACTAAAAACCTGTTTTTAATAGCCTGCGGCATCACTTCCGCATGTTTTGGTTTAAAGAGCTTTTTACTTCCAAGTGGTTTTATTGATGGTGGAGTAACAGGTATATCACTTTTGATCAGCCGGTTGACTGGACTAAAGCTTTCCTATCTAATTGTTCTGATCAATATTCCTTTTGTTATTCTTGGATACCGGCAAATCGGAAAGATTTTTGCCATTAAGACGGCCATAGCTATTGCATTATTAGCTATTTTATTAATTGTTGCACCATTTCAGCCCATCACTCATGATAAACTACTGATTGCATTTTTTGGAGGATTATTTTTGGGAGGGGGAATAGGTCTTGCCATGCGTGGCGGCTGTGTGATCGATGGTACGGAAGTCCTTGCACTCTTTCTCAGCAAGAAGAGCACCCTGACGGTAGGAAACATTATCCTGATCTTAAACATTGTCATTTTTGCTTTTGCAGCCATATTTCTGGACATCGAAACTGCACTCTATGCCATTCTAACATACTTATCGGCATCAAATACCGTTGACTATATTGTCAATGGCATTGAGCAATACACTGGTGTTACAGTGATCTCTGTAAAAAATGAGCATATTAAAAAATTCATCATCCACCAGATGAAGCGGGGCGTTACGATTTATAAGGGTGAAGGTGGCTACGGAGAGAAAAAGGACATTGATATTCTCTATACTGTTGTCACAAAGTTAGAGATGAGTAAACTGCAAACTGCGATCAGACAAATAGATCCGGATGCCTTCGTCATCCAGCAGCAAATAGCCGATATTAGAGGTGGTGTAGTTAAGCGCCAGCCATTACATTAATTTTACTAGATTGAAAATATATAATCAACTTTCTGAATTCAAAAAACTGAACCATGCTGTGGTAACCATTGGCACTTTTGACGGGGTACATTACGGCCATCAGAAAATCATCAAAAGATTATGTGAACTGGCCAGAGCAACCGGTGGAGAAAGCGTGATCTTAACTTTTTTTCCTCACCCCAGACTGATCATAGATCCGGAAAATCAGGATTTAAAAATGATCAATACCATCAAAGAGAAAGCTCAGATCTTGGCAGATTTAGGCGTAGATCATTTAATCATTACACCTTTCACACGTGATTTCTCCAATTTAAATCCAGAAGAATACATTCAAAACGTACTCGTAGAAACGATAGGAACCAAACACCTGATTGTTGGTTATGATCACCGTTTTGGCAAAGACAGAAAAGGAGGAATGCCCGAACTGGAAGTTTGCGCCAAAAAATTTGACTACAACATAGAAGTGATCGACGAGCAGGATATCAATGACGTTGCCGTAAGTTCCACAAAAATAAGACAAGCCTTACTTAGCGGCGATGTAGCCCTGGCTGCAAAGTACCTGGGTTATCATTTTTCTTTACAGGGGCGGGTAATTAAGGGCGATAAAATTGGACGTACCATTGGTTTCCCCACAGCCAATCTTTTTGTGGAAGAATCTTATAAACTTATCCCTTCGGATGGAATTTATGCCGTTACTGTAGATATGGAGGAAGGCTCCTACAAAGGAATGGCTTATATTGGCCAGCGACCAACCATTAACGGAATGACCAGAAATATCGAAGTCAATATTTTTGATTTTAACAAAGAAATTTACGGACAAGATATTAAAATGTCTTTCCTGGAGTTTTTGCGTCATGATGTTAAATTTACTGGCTTGGAAGCGTTGAAAGAACAACTTAAACAGGACAAAGAAGACACGCTTAATTTTTTCAAAAGACTGTCACAAAATGCTTAAAACTTAATTTAGAGCACAAAACCGGCCTTTTTTTTAGTATATTTACCTCAATGAGGTATCTTTACTTACTCGTTTTATGCATTTGTTTACAGCTCTATTCTTTCTCTGCATTCGCTTCAGGAAAGATGAAGCTAGATCGTAAACAAATTGCTAATGCGGAAGGAAAGGCATCTTCTGCGGATCCGGATACTTTTAACGATGACTTTCAGGCGCTGCCTCAAGCCGTCAAAAAGTACAAAGCCCAGATTAACCTGTTCCCGGAATATTCGTCATTATACAAGGCTCTACCCGTTTCCAATACAGAATATAAACCCGCTTTCATTTTCTCACATTATTTAATTATTTTTAGTTTTCTGTACCCTAAACATGTTTTTTGGTAAGTATAATTTGTAATCATCCATTCACAATTATTTATCCATTTTAAAACAGCGTTTCATGATACATTTGCCAGTATTGATTACCGATCTTGGTCTTATCCTTGCCGCCGCGGGGGTCACTACACTTCTATTTAAAAGAATTAAACAGCCTCTTGTGCTGGGCTATATACTTGCCGGTCTTCTTGTAGGCCCACATATTAAATTCATTCCAACAGTAACAGATAAAGAAAGTATTAACATCTGGGCCGAGATTGGAGTCATCTTTTTATTGTTCAGTTTGGGATTGGAATTCAGTTTCAAGAAACTCGTTAAGGTGGGAGGATCAGCTTCCATAACGGCTATTGTTGAAGTGGTCTTTATGCTGCTGATCGGATTTGCCGCCGGACAGCTGATGAGCTGGTCTGTTATGGATAGCATTTTCCTTGGAGGTATACTTTCTGTTTCTTCCACTACAATTATTATCCGTGCTTTCGAAGAACTGGGGGTAAAACATAAGAAATTCGCAGGGCTGGTCTTTGGCGTGCTGATTGTGGAAGACCTTGTGGCTATTCTCCTGTTGGTTCTGCTTTCCACACTGGCAGTCAGTCAACAATTTGCAGGCACGGAGATGCTCATTTCCATTTTGAAACTTTGTTTCTTTCTGATCCTCTGGTTTATTGGCGGAATCTTCCTGATCCCCACCTTTCTCAAGGCTACAAAAAAGCTGATGAACGACGAGACGATGCTGATCGTCTCCATTGCTTTATGTCTGATTATGGTCTTACTTGCTGTTAAGGTTGGCTTCTCTCCTGCTTTGGGTGCCTTTATCATGGGTTCTATCTTAGCAGAGACCACGCAGGCTGAACGCATAGAACATCTTACAAAATCTGTAAAAGATCTCTTTGCTGCCATTTTCTTTGTTTCAGTGGGTATGCTTATTGATCCGAAGATCCTAATCGACTATGCAGGCCCCATCCTGGTCATTACAATAGCAACCGTCCTGGGTAAATTTTTAAGCTCAGGCCTCGGTGCTTTAATTTCCGGACAGCCTTTAAAAACTTCAGTACAAACAGGAATGAGCCTTGCGCAGATCGGCGAGTTCTCGTTTATCATCGCAACACTGGGATTATCTTTAAAAGTGACCAGCGAATTTCTATACCCTATTGCCGTTGCGGTGTCGGCCATCACTACCTTTACTACCCCCTATCTGATTAAAGCCTCTGAACCCTTTTACAAGTTCATAGAGCGTTCTTTACCTAAGAAATGGATAGAAGGCTTAAACCGCTACAGTTCCAGTACAGCAGGCATTACGACCCTCAGCGATTGGAAGGTATTTCTTAAAGCCTATACATTCAATACGATTATCCATAGCGTTATCTTAATTTCCATTGTCGTACTGGGCTCAAAATATGTACAACCATTTATTGCCGAACATCTCATCAACGGACACAATGGAACGGTGATCAGCCTGCTGCTTACCCTGATGATCATGACACCATTTCTATGGGCTCTTGCTTTAAGGAAAATGGAAAGAAAGGCCTACAGCAATCTATGGTTAAACAAAAAATACACCCGAGGTCCTTTAGTGGCACTCGAAATACTAAGGATTGCCCTGGCCATTTGTTTTGTAGGTTTTCTCATCTTTCAATTTTATAATACCCTCATCTCCATTGCTATTGCCCTGGCATTGATTCTTGCGGTGATGTTCATTTTCTCCAGGAAATTGCAAGCTTTCTACAACAGACTCGAAAATCGTTTCCTTTACAATCTTAATGCCCGAGAAGCGCAAAATGCCCAACCAGAGATCCTGCCCTGGGACACGCATTTGGCAGAGCTCACCATTGCACCAGAATCCAAACTGGTTGGTTTTACATTAATGGAACTGTCCATCCGGGAAAAATATGGTGTCAACATTGCCTTAATTGAAAGGGGAAAAATCATGATTCCTACACCAGGCCGCGACGAACGATTATACCCGCATGATAAAATCCTGGTCATTGGTACAGATGATCAGCTGGCTGTTGTTAAAGAATTATTTGAGGGTGCTGTTGATGAAACTTCACATGCGGATTTCCCTAAAAATGACATGACCCTGCAAAAGATTGTAGTAAACAGCTCCTCTCCGATATATGGTCACAGCATCAGAAATTCAGGAATCAGGGATATCACACAAGGACTTGTTGTTGGCATAGAAAGAAAAGGAGAGCGAATCCTTAATCCTGATTCCAATATAGTCTTTGAGAATGATGACATTGTATGGATTGTTGGAAATCACAAAAAAGTTCCTGATCTGTTAAAGAAAACCTAACTTAAGGTTTTTATCATCTTCTGCCAATGAAATTAGATCAGGAAAAAAGTGAGTTTTTAGATGAAATGCTCCAATATTGGCAGGATCAACATATGATAACCGGCGAACAAGCCAGGCTGTTACAGGAAAGTTATGAATCTAAAAGTTTTGACTGGAGAAGGCTTGCTCAGTACTCCTTTTGGATTGCAATGGCCTGCGGAGTAATTTCTTTAGGTGCGCTCCTGATCGACAAGGACATTCTAACGTATTTAAAAAAGCTGTACGATACACCAGACAGTATCATTAGCCTACTCTCAGCAGCAGCTGCCGGCATCTTATACTACAGGAGTTTTCAAAGACGAAAAACACATCAGATGCAGGTCTTCAGCAATGATGCACTGATTTTTACTGCGGTCATGCTTACGGCTAATGCGATTGCTTATCTGGGCAAGGCTATTGGCAGTAACGGCTCGCATTTTTCTTTACTGATCCTTTTATCTGTATTGATTTATGGCGTACTAGCCTATGTTTTTAAATCCAGGCTGATCTGGGCTTTTGTACTTCTTTCTTTAGGAGCCTGGTTTGGAACAGAGACAGGTTACCTTTCCAGATGGAACTGGTATTTCATCGGACTAAATTATCCGTTGCGATTTGTATTCTTTGGATTGCTGCTAACCACCACGGCATTACTGTTAAGAAGGAATAAAAAATTCGAACTATTTTACGGCACCACTTATATCAGTGGCATGGTCTACCTTTTTGTATCTCTCTGGCTGATCTCTGTATTTGGAAATTATGGAACACTTGAAGAATGGTACAAAGTCAAACAACTCAGCCTTTTCTACTGGGGTATTATTTCTGCAGGCGTTTGCATACTCAGTATCTGGATTGGTCTAAAATACAGAGATGATATTGCCAGGGAGTTCGGGATCACCTTTCTTTTTATCAATCTCTATACCCGCTATTTTGAATATTTCTGGGACAGCTGGCACAAAGCCTTATTCTTTTCCGTTCTGGCGGCTTCATTTTGGATCATTGGCCGAAGAGCTGAAAAGATCTGGAATGTAGAATTTCTGAAAAAATAACTCTAAACTTTTATAAAGTGAATATAGACTATCTTACAAATATGGTATGCTGATAAAGCAAAGAACAAGATGGCAATGCTCTTATTTACAATATAACTGCTCAGGTCAAATTTCTCTTTAATATACTTGGCAAACCGTGCAAAACCATATAAAGCCAGAGCAGCACCTATCCCCGATCCCACACTAAATACGCTTAAAGAAAGATATCCAATATCTATCCATTCATGGGAGATCAGATAGGTTCCAACAAAAAGCCAGTAAGGAATCTGCATCGGATTCAATACACCAAGTAACATACCGTAACGAATACTATCCTTTTCCGAATAATCGGCCTTTGGCATCTCTTTTCTGGACCGCCAGGTAATAATACCCAGCACACCAAACATGATGACCATGACCACATCGATAATATTACTTAGGTTCATTGTACTCGACAGCCATTGAACAAAACGCATTACAGCAAAAGTAAACAGGACCTCTACTGCAGCAAATGCGCCTATAAAATAAAGGGCCTGCCGGATTCCCCGGTTAATGGTAATCTGTACAACCGTCAAATTAATATTTCCCGGTGGAATGTATCCGATAGAATTTAACAATATCCCCAGTACGAATGTTAAAAAAAGCATTGGCGAAGATACAATTATTTCAAATGTGCTTTTAAATACTTAGCAGTATAAGACTCTTTTGAAGAGATCAGGTCCTCAGGAGTTCCCTCAAAAACCACATGCCCCCCCTTGTCTCCTCCTTCCGGGCCGATGTCAATTACCCAGTCTGCAGATTTGATCATATCCATATTGTGCTCAATGACCAAGATCGTATTCCCTTGCTCAATAAGCGTATTCAAAGCAATCAACAACTTCTTAATATCATGAAAGTGTAGACCAGTGGTTGGCTCATCAAAAATAAACATGGTCTTATTTGCATTGTTTCCTTTGATCAGGAACGAAGCCAGTTTAATACGCTGCGCTTCCCCACCAGAAAGTGTATTGGAAGACTGACCAAGATGAACATAACCTAAGCCTACGTCTACCAGTGGCTGCAATTTATTTAGAATCTTAGATTCCTTACTGAAAAAACCCACTGCCTCATCGATAGTCATATCCAGAATATCGGATACATTTTTATCCTGATAAGTGATGTCCAATACCTGCTGCTTAAACCTTTTGCCCCCGCAAGCCTCACAAGGCAGGTAAATATCTGCCATAAACTGCATCTCTATCTTTACCTCTCCTTCACCCTGGCATACATCACACCTCCCGCCTTCTACATTGAAAGAAAATGCAGCAGGTTTAAGACCTGCAGCCTTAGAAGCCGGCAAAGCCGAGAACAAAGCCCTGATATCGTCCCATGCTTTTACATAGGTAACCGGATTAGACCGCGAAGATCTCCCGATCGGATTCTGATCCACCATTTCTACGGCACTCACCAGATCCAGATTTCCAAATATTCCATCGTATGCCCCGGTCTGTTCCCCGGCATAATTACCAATCGCTTTTTGCAAAGCAGGGTAAAGGATCTTCTTTACTAAACTCGTTTTACCAGAACCGGATACCCCACTTACCACCGTAAAAACTCCAAGAGGAAATTTTACGTCGATATTCTTCAGATTGTTTTCCCTAGCTCCTTTTAAGAGTACATGATCTTTCCATTTACGTCTCTTTCCAGGCACCTCTATACGCTCCTTTCCAGCCAGATAACGACCAGTCAGGCTGTGTTTATCTTTAATGATCTCTTCATAAGTTCCGCTAAACACCAGATTGCCTCCGTGCGTACCCGCTTCAGGACCAATATCTATAATATAATCTGCCGCTTTCATCATCTCTTCCTCATGTTCAACAACCAAAACGGTATTTCCTACATTCCTTAAAGATTCTAAAACACCAATCAGCTTATTGGTATCTCTGGGGTGTAAACCGATACTGGGCTCATCCAATACATATACAGATCCCACAAGGCTACTGCCCAATGAAGTAGCCAGATTAATGCGCTGTGATTCTCCTCCTGAAAGCGTATTGGACAATCTGTTTAAGGTTAAATAACCCAAACCAACATTATTCAGATACTCCACCCTGTTAAAAATTTCTGAAAGCAGGCGTTTAGAAATCTTTTGATCAGTTTCTGACAGGTCCAGCTTTTCAAAGAAATCCAATATGGTAGACAGAGGCATTAAAACAATATCGATAATAGATTTACCCCCAATCTTAACATAAGAAGCATCCTTTCTCAGTCTGGAACCTTTACAATCAGGGCATACTGTTTTACCCCGGTACCGGGAAAGCATTACACGATATTGTATCTTATAGGTTTGTTCTTCTAAATCTTTAAAAAATGCATCCAGTCCTTCAAAATATTTATTTCCTGTCCACAGCAGTTTTTGCTGTTTATCGGTCAGTTCGCTGTAAGAACGGTGGATAGGGAAGTCAAATTTATCTGCATTCCTGATCAGTTTATTTAACCATTCCCTCATTTTCTCTCCGCGCCAAGGAGCAATCGCATTGTCATAGATACTCTTGCTTTTATCAGGAATAACCAGATCTTCATCAATGCCGATCACATTTCCATAACCTTCACATCTTTTGCAGGCTCCGTAGGGGTTATTAAAACTAAAGAAGTTAGGCGTAGGCTCTTCAAATTTGATCCCGTCAAGTTCAAAACGGTCACAGAAATGGCTCATTTTACCATCATGCTCTACGTAACAATCGCCCTTACCTTCAAAAAATGCAGTCTGTGCAGAATCAGCAATACGGCTCAAAGTTTCCTCTTCCTTATTCACTACAATCCGATCAATTAAGATCATAACCGTATTTTCACTCGTCAGCTCCACATCTTTAAAATCCTCATCTTCCAGGATTGCTTCGATCTTATAGATCTCATCATTGAGCAAGACTCTTAAAAAACCTTTTTGAAGTAAAACAGCCAATTCCTCCTTAATCGTCCGGTTGTTGTGAGGAAAAAGAGGACAATAAATAGTAACCGTACTTTCATCCTCCAGTGTAGAAATAAAATCAACAATGGTCGTTACACTGTCCTTTTTTACAATCTGTCCCGATTCCGGAGAATAGGTTTTTCCAATTCTCGAAAACAGGAGTTTCAGATAATCATAGATTTCCGTTGAGGTTCCCACTGTAGACCTTGGATTCGAAGTTATGACCTTTTGTTCTATAGCGATAGCAGGCGCGATACCTTTTATATAATCAACATCAGGTTTATTCATCCGGCCCATAAACTGTCTGGCATAAGCAGAAAGACTTTCTACATATCTCCGCTGCCCTTCAGCATATAAAGTATCAAATGCCAGGGAAGACTTCCCCGACCCCGACATCCCGGTAATAACAACCAGTTTATTCTTTGGAATGGCTACATCAATGTTTTTAAGGTTGTGAACCCTTGCCCCTTTTATAATAATATTTCTATGTGGATCTTTCTCTGTTTCCTTACTCATACTGCTGGATAGAATGCTGCTAATATACCCCAAAAAAGTTACATTGGTAATTCCCGGGAACGCAAAAATAAGGCACTCAGGGTACTTTTATTTTTTTTTAACACTTTTCTTATTGAATTATGATAAAAAAATGCTTCTTTTGGAATTAATAACCACAACAATTGAACCATTCATTTAAAAAAACTAATAGGAGAACCGCTATAGATTAGACTGCTACTAAATATTTTAAGCAATAGGCAAGGGAATTTAGTATAGATACTCCTATGAAATTACAATTAAATAGTGATCAGGATCTGGTGAAGTTGTACCTTAACGGGGACGAGTCTGTTTTGGAAGAACTTCTAAAAAGACATAAATCAAAAATATATACATCTATTTATTTATTGGTAAAAGATCAATATCTGGCAGAAGATATATTTCAGGATGCTTTTATAAAAGTGATCAACACCTTAAGATCAGGAAGATACAATGAAGAAGGCAAGTTTCTGCCTTGGGTAATGCGTATTGCGCACAACCTGGTTATAGATTATTTCAGACGCGAAAAACGTGCACCTGCGATTACAAGTTCTGATGGAACTGATATTCTGAATATGCTCCAGATTTATGAAGAAAGTGCAGAAGACAGAATGCTCAGGAATCAGACACATACAGATCTCAGGGCTATGATCCATTTGCTCCCTGACGAGCAGAAAGAGGTTTTAATTATGCGGCACTATGCCGATCTGAGCTTTAAAGAAATTGCTGATCTGACCGATGTAAGTATTAATACTGCTTTAGGAAGAATGAGGTACGCGCTGAGCAATTTAAGGAAGATGATGAAGGTGAAAGAAGTAGGATAAACCCCTGCTAAAATTTGTTTTCAAAATTATTATTACAGGTTAAAATAAACAGTAGATTGTTGCGTTTAATAATAAACAAAAAACAGTTTATTGCTTATGATAACAACCTCTACTTCAATTAACAACCTGTCTCATTTTCATCAGAAATCAGAAAAATCAAACACTGAATTTTTTGAAGAAATTGACTCCTTCCCTTATGACGATCTAAAGGCGGGCCTGGATGGTCTGATGAAAGATCCCAGTGATGAGGTGATTCAAAAAATCCTGGCCTACAACATGGCCAAGTAATTTTAAAGCTGCCTCTTTCGGGGCAGCTTTTTTATGTCCCTGCGGATAGTATATTTGTACATGCTTAAGAAAGAACGATACCAGTTGTTTGTGGAACATTTCTCGGCTAAACAGCCAAATGCCGAAACAGAACTCCATTACAACAACCCATTCCAGCTGCTTATCGCCGTAATTTTGTCTGCACAGTGTACAGATAAGAGGATAAACATGATTACTCCGGCCCTTTTTCAACGGTTTCCTACACCAAAGTCTTTAGCAGAAGTAACCTCAGATATTGTATTTGATTACATTAAAACTGTGAGTTACCCAAACAATAAAGCAAAACATCTGGTGGGCATGGCCAATATGCTGGTCAATGATTTTGGAAGCCTTGTTCCTTCAGATATCAATGACCTTCAAAAGCTCCCTGGTGTGGGCAGAAAGACCGCAAATGTAATTGCTTCTGTAATTTACAATGCGCCTGCTATGGCTGTAGATACACACGTATTTAGGGTGGCAAACCGTATCGGGCTCACCAATGGAAAAACACCACTTGCTGTTGAAAAGGACCTCGTAAAACACCTTCCCGAACACACCATTCATATCGCTCATCATTGGTTGATACTCCATGGCCGTTATATCTGTGTAGCCAGATCACCCAAATGCAGTATCTGCGAAATTACACATTTGTGCCGCTATTACGAGCGAAGCCAGAAAACTAAAATAATTAGTTAAAAAATAGAAATAAAATTATATTTATCAGATTAATTTTTTTATCAATAAACAAATACTTACTTTTGCTAACATAATTAGCACTCTTACTTTCAAAGACAATATTCCTAAAGAATAGATATTTATCCTAAGAACAGAATTTTAAAGAAATGAATCCAAACGCAGACAAATTAAAAGCACTACAACTTACACTTGATAAGTTAGAAAAATCTTATGGTAAAGGCGCCGTGATGAAATTAGGTGATCAGGCTATAGAGGCAATGGAATCCATTTCTACCGGATCTATTGGTTTGGATATCGCATTGGGCATAGGTGGTGTTCCAAAAGGCCGTATCATCGAGATCTATGGCCCTGAATCCTCTGGTAAAACAACTCTGGCAACCCATATTATTGCTGAAGCTCAAAAATCAGGTGGTGTAGCTGCATTCATTGATGCAGAACATGCTTTTGATAAATTTTATGCAAAGAAATTAGGTGTCGATGTTGAAAATCTGTTGATTGCGCAACCCGACAATGGTGAACAAGCGCTGGAAATTGCAGATAATCTGATCCGCTCCGGAGCCATCGATGTGATCGTTATTGACTCCGTTGCTGCCCTTGTACCAAAAGCAGAGATAGAAGGTGAAATGGGAGACTCTAAAATGGGTTTACAAGCCCGTTTAATGTCTCAGGCTCTACGTAAACTGACAGGTACCATCTCTAAAACCGGATGCTGCTGTATCTTTATCAACCAGTTACGTGAAAAAATTGGTGTTATGTTTGGTAACCCTGAAACGACCACAGGTGGTAACGCCTTAAAGTTTTATGCTTCTGTACGTTTAGACATTCGCAGAACCTCACAGATCAAAGATTCTGAAGAAGTTTCAGGAAACAGGATCAAAGTTAAAATTGTTAAGAACAAAGTTGCTCCACCTTTCCGAATCGCAGAATTCGATATTATGTTTAACCAGGGCATCTCTAAAGTTGGTGAGATCATCGACCTTGGAGTTGATTTTAACATTATTAAAAAAGCCGGTTCATGGTTCTCCTATGGTGATACCAAACTTGGACAGGGAAGAGACGCTGTTAAACAATTATTGTTAGATAATCCTGAATTATCTGATGAGATCGAAGGAAAAATCAGACAGGAAGTGACTGGCGATAAGCTGGAAGAATTAGAATAGTACTTTAATTAAATTAAAAAAGGCCCGTTTAGAAATTAAGCGGGCCTTTTTTATGTTCTTTATTAGGGTATAACTCCTTTATGCTGCCTTCATATATTTTGCATCCACATAGATGGCCACAATAACAACCAGAACAATAGCCACCAACAGAACCACCAATCCCAGATAGTTTTTCGTTTTATCCTGTTTGAAAAGCCAAATGATAAATAGCACGAAAGGAACTAACATTAATCCCAGAAAAAGAAAGCTCATTGAATTCATAACCGTTATTTTAATTTAAAAAATCATTCTTGCAGCAGGGGCGATATCCTGACCAACAAAATCATTAGCCAAATATTTATGATAACCCGCAATCGCAATCATACCTGCATTATCTGTACAATATTGAAAAGCGGGAATAAATACATTCCAGCCCTGCTCCTTCGCCAGCATTTGCAAAGCTTCCCGTAATCCGGAATTTGCAGATACCCCACCAGCAATCGCAATATCTTTGATTCCATGGGCCTTAGCGGCCTTTTTTAACTTATTGAGCAAAATCTGTACAATGCTGTATTGAACAGATGCACAAATATCATTCAAATGCTCACTGATAAAATCAGGGTTTTCCTTCTCCTTATCTCTGATAAAATATAAAATAGCCGTCTTAAAGCCACTAAAACTATAATCCAGCCCTTTAATCTGAGGTTCAGGAAATTTAAAAGCATGTGGATTTCCAAGTTTTGCATGTTTATCAATCAGAGGGCCTCCAGGATAGGGCAGTTTGAGCAATTTAGCCGTCTTATCAAAAGCCTCACCCGCTGCATCATCAAGTGTTTCCCCAATAATTTCCATATCGGCATAGTCTTTAACCAGTACAATTTGAGTATGCCCACCCGAAACCGTTAAACAAAGAAAAGGAAAATTCGGTTTTGGATCATCAATAAAATGCGCCAGAATATGGGCATGCATATGGTTTACGGCAATCAAAGGAAGATCCAATGCCAAAGCGAAGGATTTTGCAAAAGAAACACCCACCAATAAAGAGCCTAATAATCCAGGACCACGGGTAAAAGCAACAGCATTAATCTCCTTTTTACTAACTTTAGCATCAATTAGCGCTTGTTGAACAACCGGAACAATATTTTGCTGGTGTACCCTGGAAGCCAACTCCGGAATTACCCCACCATAATTTTCATGAATTGTTTGGTTTGCAATAACATTGGCTGTAATTTTGCCGTTGTTACAGATAGCAACTGAAGTTTCATCACAGGAAGATTCGATAGCAAGTATTACAGACACGTTTATATTATTTAAGCTACAAAAATATCAAAAAACTATTACAAATACTCCTATGGTTTATAGCATCAATTCTATTGTTGCTTTGTATTGTACTATTTGCGCTTCAGTTTAAACCTGTCCAGACCTTCATTGCAAAAAAAGCTGCAGACTATTTATCTGCTGAATTAAAAACAACCATCTCGCTGAGTGGCATTTACATCAAACCATTCAAGTCTGTAGTAATAGAAGACCTGGTCGTTCTCGACCTCCAGAAAGATACCATTTTAAATACCCCAAAGTTCCTGGTCGACCTCAACAAACTATCCATAAAGCAAAGAATAATTGATATTAATACAGTTCAAATCAATAATGGCTCCTTTTTTCTAAAATCTTATAAAGATGGCTCTACTAATATTGACTTCATTATCGATTATTTTGATTCAGGCCCACCAACTGTTAAGAAAAAGAAAAAACCTTATGTCATCTCCTTTAGCCGGATAATTTTGAATAACCTAAATTTCAAATATAAAAACCTAAAGTACAACGATAAGATAAAGGGTGTAAATTTCGACGACGTAAGCTTAAAAAACCTCAATGGTATTTTAGAAGACCTGAATACAACAGATCATCTCCTTCAGGCCAACATTAAAAACCTTACTTTCAGAGAAAAAAGTGGTTTTTACCTTAAAAACCTAAGTGCATTTACAACAGTTGACACCAACCAGATAGAACTCAAAAAATTATTACTGGTTACAAATCAAAGTCGCCTGACCGACTACTATCAAATGCGTTTCAGCAAATTTGATGATTTCAATGACTATATCAATAAAGTACGCATGAAAGCGCATTTTAAAAATAGTCACCTGGACTCTAAAGATGTAGCCTATTTCGCCCCCGAACTAGACCAGATGAACCTCAATATTGATGTAGACGGACAGGTTACGGGTCTGGTGAACAGTCTCAAAGCAACAAAGCTATCCGTCAAAGCCGGGCAGGCAACTTATATCAAAGGAGATTTCATACTCAAAGGCTTACCTTATCTGAAAGAGACTTTTATGGATCTGAAGATTGACATGGCCGGCACCAATAAAAAGGACCTCGATCAACTTCTAAGCAACACAACAGGTAAGAAGATCAAGCTTATCCCTTCTATTGTATCGAAATTCGGAAACATTAATTTCAATGGAACCTTTACAGGATTTCAGAATGACTTTATCGCTTATGGCGAGTTCAAAACAAAACTCGGCCGTGTGGTGTCTGATGTCAATATGAAAATTGATAAAGCAGGAATTCCTTCCTATTCGGGAAGTGTAAAAACCTACGATTTCAATTTAGGTGACCTTCTCGATGAAAATTCTCTTGGAAAAGTAACTTCGGCAGTAAACATCAAGGGTAATGGTACAGAGATCAATAAATTAAAAGAAGATATCGATGGGGATATACAGTACATAGATTTTAATAACTATCGTTATAGCAATGTGAAAATCAATGGTATTTTCGACAAAAAATACTTTGACGGGAGTTTAAAAATTAACGACAAGAATGTACAACTCGTTTTTGATGGCGGAGTCAATCTGAATCCGGCATTACCCGTTTTTAACTTTAAGGCGACTATTAAAAATGCAAAACTGAAAGCCCTCAAATTATTCAAAGACTCCTTAAAGATCGATGCAAACTTCAGCACCAATTTCTCCGGAAATGATTTGAACAATATACAGGGTAATCTGGCCATAGATAAAATCAGACTGGACAACGTAAAGGGTATTTATACAATTGACTCCATACAATTAAAAGCTCAGGGTATTGGGCTGGACCGGACATTAACCATCAACTCGGATGTACTGGATGCAAGTATAAAAGGAGAATACGATTTAAACACCATTCCTTCTTATTATAAAGCACTCGCTAAAACATATATCCCATCATTAAAAGCAGATATCGTAAAATACGGGACACAAAATTTCCAGTTTAACCTCAACATTAAGCGGTTTGAACCGGTCGCACAACTGCTTGCACCCGGCCTGGAAATCGAAGACCAGGCTGTACTCATAGGAAAATTCGACTCCAGGAACAAAATCGCCACACTCAATGGTTTCATCAAGAAACTAAAATTTAAAGGCGTTACTGTAAACAACATCATTATTGATGAAAACACAGGTAATTCACAGTTACAAGCTATTATCACCTCCGACAGAGTAGACCTGAATGACAGTTTGTATATTAAAAATGTGAACATCTCTAATATTCTAAGAAACGACAGCCTTTCACTTAACGTAAAGCTGTCTAATTCCGACGACGCCAACCAGCTGGATTTAAATGGTCTGGTCGAATTTGCTAATGACACGACTGCAAGAATCAGCATTTTACCTTCTATCCTGACCATTAATAAGGAAGACTGGAAAATCCAGGAAAAAGTAAAAATTAACTTTCATCAGGGAAAAACAGAAATTGCCAATTTTGATTTAAGTAATGGAAATCAGTCTCTCAGCATTAATGGACTGATATCGAGTGATCCAAAAGACATTTTATTGGTTGGTTTTAAAGACTTCAATCTAAAAACGCTCAACCCGCTTACCAAAACTGTCGGGCTCAAACTATATGGAAATGTAAACGGAAAAACCCGTATAAAAAACCTGTTAAGCTCTGTCAAATTGAATAACGACATTAAAATTGATTCGCTCAGTTTGAACGACTCCTATGTTGGAACACTTACGGATACTTCATCATTTGATGGAGCCAGCAACAAGGCCAATATCTATACACGGATACTCACCAATGGAAATGAGACCTTAAAAGCAGATGGAGGTCTGGACCTGACCGAAAAGAAGATCGACCTCTCTGTGAAACTGGATGACAGTAAACTGGTTATTTTTGAACCTTTTGTAAATAGCCTGGTATCCGACCTGAAGGGAAATGTTTCTTCTGAGCTTACAGTCAAAGGTTCCTTCGACAAGCCGGAGATTAATGGAACATTGGAATTCAACAAGGCCAAAGTTACCGTGAACTACCTTAAAACAGCCTATTCCCTATCTGATAAAGTCAATGTAGACAACAGCATCATTAGGCTCGAAGACCTCAAAATTACCGACAATGATGGGAATACGGCAATCGCGAACGGCACTGTCGACTTAAACAATATTGAAGACCCCGGCCTGGACATCATTGTTGATGCCAAAAATTTCATGGCCCTGAATACCACCATAAAAGACAATTCTCTCTACTATGGACAGGCCTATGCTACAGGAACTTTTAAATTTAAAGGTCCAACCAATAAATTATTTATTGGCATCGACGCAAAAACCGAAAAAGGTACGGTATTTAACTTGCCCCTAAACAGCTCTGAAACGGTATCCAGTAAAGATTTCATCACCTTTGTAAGTAAAGACACCACCAAAGTAGTGAAGAATCAAACCAGCTTTGATGGACTGACCATGAGTTTTAAACTCAGTGTTGATCCAAACAGCACCGCAAATATTTATACTACCCTTGGAAAATTAAGCGGTAAAGGCAATGCAGACCTGGACCTTGAAATCAACAGTTTAGGAGATTTTGAGATGACAGGTGATTACATTATTGAATCGGGTAATTTCGATTTCACAGCCCAGGAAGTTATCAATAAAAAATTCTCTATTAAACAAGGTGGTTCCATTCGCTGGACAGGAAACCCCTCTGCAGCTCAAATACAACTTAAAGCCATCTATTCACTTCGGGCCAACTTAAGCGACTTATACCTGGCGGCCAACAGGGAAACCAGTCCCAATTCCTCAGAAAGGGTCCCTACCGATGTTGAAATGGGTCTTTCGGGGCTTCTTTTAAAGCCAGACATCAAACTGGATATTTCCTTCCCGTCCAATCCAGCCATCAAAGAGGATTTACAGGCCTATTTTAATGACCCAAACAACTTAAACCTCCAGGCCTTCAGTTTAATTATACGCCGGAGTTTTGCACCTGGAAATGGAAGACAAAATCTTGGAGAACAACTCACCTCCGGTGTAACCAGTACCGCTACCGAATTACTCTTCAATCAATTTAATAATGTTCTGTCTTCTCTTAACCTGGATTTTGTAGACATAAACATCCGGTCTTTCAGCGAAGCTAATGCCTCTTTTAAGTTCTTTAAGGACAGGATCATTTTAAATGCAGGTATTGTAGACAAAAAGAGCACCAGCGATCTTTCCCCAATAGGTTTTTCAAAAAACAATGTAGGAAGTGAAGTCGAAATACTGGCCTTACTAAAAAAAGACGGTACACTGGTTGCAAAACTAGCCAATAAACCTCCAACACAACAGAGTATTTTGGTCAACACACTTGTAAACCAGCAAAATGCAAATGTAACTTCTCTAGGTCTGATGTATAATCAGCAGTTTGACAATTTCAGAGAGTTTCTACAGAAAATAACAGGCAGATATAAGAAGAACCTTAAGAAAAAAGAGGCAGAAGAAAAGGCGAAAAAAGAAAAACAGCTCCTGAATAAAGAAGCTGTTTTAGAAGATAAAAAGAGTAAGAAAAAATAGGTTCTTTTAACCTTTCATAATTTGATGCCCCATCTTGTCCCTTTTGGTCTTCAGATAAGTTTCATTATGTTTATTACTTTCGATCTCAATCGGAATATTTTCCACAATCTCCAGTCCATATCCAATCAAGCCGGCTCTCTTGGTGGGATTGTTAGACATTAATTTCATTTTAGTTACCCCCTGCGATCTTAATATCTGCGCACCAACCCCATAATCTCTCTCGTCACCTTTAAAGCCAAGCTTAATATTGGCCTCTACTGTATCAAAACCTTCATCCTGCAGGTTGTAAGAGCGAAGTTTATTCACCAGGCCAATACCTCTGCCTTCCTGGTTCATATAAACCACCACACCTTTACCTTCTTTCTCGATCATTTCCAAGGCTTTATGCAATTGCGGGCCACAGTCACATCTGCAAGAGCCGAATATATCACCCGTTACACAAGAACTGTGTACCCTGGCGAGTACAGGCTCATCAACAGCCCACTCCCCTTTACTGATGGCGAGATGAGTTGCATTGTTATCTAACTGCGTATAGGCTGTCATTTTAAAATCACCCCATTGCGTAGGTAGATTAATGGTTACTTCTGGCTTGATCAGACTCTCATTACTCAAACGGTAAGCAATCAAATCTTTAATAGAGATGATCTTCAACTGATGCTGAGCAGCTATTTTGATCAGATCAGGTAAGCGTGCCATCTCTCCGTTTTCTTTTAATATCTCTACCAAAACACCAGCAGGCTCCATACCGGCTAACCTGGCCAGATCAACACTAGCTTCAGTATGCCCTGAACGTCTCAATACACCTCCGGCCTTCGCCCGTAAAGGAAAAATATGCCCAGGCCTGCCCAGTTCTTCCGGGTCGGTCTTAGGATTAACCAGTGCCTGTATTGTTTTGGACCTGTCAGAAGCAGAAATACCTGTGGTACACCCATGTCCAACCAAATCAACAGATACCGTAAAATTCGTTTCGTAAGCTGCAGTATTCTTTCCAACCATCAGTTCAAGCCCTAAATGATCGCAGCGTTCTTCGGTTAAAGGCACACAAATCAGGCCCCGGCCGTAGGTTGCCATAAAATTAACCATCTCAGGAGTTACGTTCTCTGCAGCCGTAATGAAATCTCCCTCATTTTCTCTGTCTTCGTCGTCAACTACAATAATCAGTTTTCCGGCTTTTATATCTACAATAGCTTCTTCTATTGTGTTCAATTTAATTTCCATTTTTAAACTTTCCTGGCCTTCTATCTTTAATTAAGCCAAAGAATCCTTATACAAAGGTACAACCTTCACCGGTAAATTAAGTTCTAAAATATCATCAATTGGTAATGATATTCAAAAGGACGAATTAACTTTCAGACCTTTTCTTTTTCAAGAACCTGTTAAAGAAATTAACGAAGGTAGTTTTGTAATAGGTAGCATCAAATAAAGCAGAATCAACTGTTGCTTTATACGTCAGAAACGCCCCTAAAGGACTCAATACAATAATAGCCATCCAGATACCCAGAACAGGGCTTATATTGCCCTGATTGGCTGATTTTTCAGAGACTGTAGAAATAATATGATAGATCAGAAAGAAGATGATTGCCATAACCACCGGAAGCCCCAGTCCACCCTTTCTGATAATTGCACCCAATGGCGCGCCAATAAAGAAAAGTAATAAACAAGATACCGCCAATGTAAATTTCCGCTGATATTCCACATCTACCCGGATCAGGTTTCGCATTTGTTCTTCATGCTCCGGAATTTTTGCCGATGTAGTCTGTTGAATAGTAGTCGCCTGATCAATCGCATTTTGAAGTATTGTTGACCTCAATCCTTTCGGGATTTCATCAAGTATAGATCCTTTTATATTCCTGGCCGGAATCTTAATCTTTGTATAGCCCTTGGTATAATTATTTTGTTTATAATAACTACCCAAAGTTAACCTTGCGTAACGATCTGTACTGTCCTGCTGCTTTGTCAAAGAATCCTTTTTTCTCGTTAAACCCTTCAGATTAAGCATAGCCGTATTGGAACGAAAACTATTCTCGTCTGTTCTGCTCATTTTAAAACTTGAAAAATCAAATTTCTGTTCTGTTTCTCCAAAACGCATACGGTACAATTCCTGTCTGGGATTAAAAGAGGTATTTTTACCCGCTGTCTCCTCATACCGCACACCATTATTTAGTTTCAGCACCAGATATTTATCATCGCTGGTCTTGTACATCTTTCCATCTTTGGCCATGATGATTTTCGCAATCCCCCCGGTACCATTATGATCATAAATCATAATGCCCTCCAATGAAATCCCATCCTCACCTTTCTTATCCACTCTAATAGAATAACCAGGAATACTGTTGTTAAAAACCCCCTCCTTGATCAGAAAGGATAATTTTTTATTTCTTACATCCCATAATAAAGAACCATACTTAAGATTGGCCTTGGGCAGCATATAATCAGAGAACAGAAAAGACCCAATGGCCAGCAATACAATCACGACCAGAAGCGGCCTCATGGCACGCTGTAATGAAACACCGGCAGATTTGATGGCCACCAGTTCATAGTTCTCTCCAAGGCTCCCAAAAGTCATAATAGACGACAGCAAGATAGCGAGAGGGAGTGCCATAGACACATTTGCGGCAGATGCGTAGAACATCAGCTCTAGGATAACATACCATTCAAATCCCTTTCCTATTAAATCATCTACATATTTGAATAGAAAAAGCATCAGCAAGATAAACATCACAATAAAGAATGTGACAATAAATGGCTTAATAAAGGCCTTGACTAGAAGTAAGTGAATCTTTTTCAATGTACAAATGTAGTCAATACAGGCGAATATTTATGCCCCTATCACACTATGCAGATAGGTAATTTGGTTGTCCCAAATTAAAGTCCGTTCTGCAAGGGTTTCATCTGTCGCAAAATCTGTAATACTTAAAGCCACATCATTGGTCAGTTCATCCTGCACAATTTCCATTTCAAAATAGCAATGTGGTTCATCATCCACCCATTTAAATTTAACGAGTTTATTTTCTTTTACACTGAGCAATTTTGCTTTCTGAACTTCATCATCCCACTTAAAAGTAAAAACCTGGTCACGAAAAACCACATCGTCTGCAAACCATTGAGACAAGCCATTAGGCTCACTTATAAAACTGAACAAAATACGCGGAGATGATTTCAATTCGTATTCTAGCGTAAACTTTTTCTTTTCTGACATCTTGGAACCCTTATATTTTGAATTTATTTAATTATTTTCATTATTTATTTCTAAAGAAAGGTAAATTATTCTATATTTGCAACTCTTAAAAATAACCATATCAATATTTGATACTCTTCTATCAATATTAAGCCCGGCGGGGTAGCTCAGATGGTTAGAGCGCAGGATTCATAACCCTGAGGTCGGCAGTTCGATCCTGCTCCCCGCTACTGATAAAGCTCATCGAAAGATGGGCTTTTTATGTTTAAATACGACTAAGGAGCTTTGGATTGAGTTATTTACGAACAAAAGCCCGATTGTTTAAAACAATCGGGCTTCATCATGTTCAAATTTAAACCAGGCAATAAAAACCAACCTGGTCTGCAATTAATGAAATACAGCTAAGTCCGGGAAGTATATTTTCGTAAAATCAGTAGAAATACCATCTCCTCCGTATTTAATTTTCTTAACCAATGCACCGGTTGAAGCATTGTATATCAATAAGAAATTAACTGTAGCACCTGCGCCATAAGCCTGGATCCCGTTTACAACAATATAATCTTTATTCTTATCATAACGTATCGCTCCATAGATCATAAAAGGATCGTCAGTAATCGTAATAAAAGGCTGCGCCAAAGATGAAGCATTACCATCTAAATATTTATAGATTGATTTTCCCGAATGGTAGAAAACAGCATTCTCCTTTGTCGATGCAGTAATCCGGGTTGGCGCATCCAAACCAAAGCTGCCAACACTTGCTGTCAGTGCCACGCCTGCAGTATCTAAATTATTGTCAATGCCAATTAAACGGGTTCCGGTTGAAGCCCAAACTTTACCGTTCGGCGTTTGCGCAAAACCACGGTTAATATTTGAAAAACTTTTGATCAGTGAATAGTTACCCGCCGAAACAATCTTCGCACCATTGCTTTGCAACAAGTAAACATAATCACCCTTTTTTAACATATCACCTGTATTCACAGCACCTACAGTGGTGAGTTTGTTTTGAAGAGCAAGTGTATTTAAATCAATTTGATAAACGCCATCATTTGCACTCACAAGGCCACGGTTTCCATCCACCTGTACAATACTCCTCCAGTTGCTGCTTTCCTGTACATACCGGGCTTCTTCTTTTAAGGTCAATGCATTTACTTTTACAATAGGCCCATTGATCTTACACATCAAATAAATACTGCCATTAATTACAGAAGCAAATTGTAAAGTACTTGTTTTTGCAGCGTTAGCTAAAATCTTTCCTGGATTTTCTTTCTCGTACACCCTAATTCCAACCGTATCTTCTCCATATCTGTAAAAATTTATTGCCCCTGTACTTTGTCCATAAGAACCTTCACCAAGGATAAAAAATCCATTTTCATATTTGCCCGCTACGGTCTCCGTTTTTGAAATATCGGCATTGTCTTTTTTACAAGCGTATAAACCGGTAGTTAAAAGCAATACTGCAATAAAAAGTTGTTTAAAGTTTACGTGTTTCATTATAATATGTTATTTATGTTTTGCTGTTTTAAACAGCTACCGGAACTATGGACAAAAAACCAGACCAGCGATAAATTTACCGCAACAGATAAAACATCAGTGAACACAAAAACCCTGTATCCTTTATCAAAGGTTACTCTTTTTTTTACCATTTTTTGTTGTGAGTTAAACCCACAGCAAACAGTTAAACAAGGAAATGAAATACGAAATCGTAAGTCTCATCCTAGCTTCAATCCCCGAAAGCTATGAAATCATAATGCCAAAGGCAGGTCTCCTGACTTACGCCTGATTTTCAGCCTTCCCATCACACCAGATGTGCAAAAGTGGCCAGATTTGAAAATCATTTAAGCGCTTACAGTTGCGGGACAGTTGCGGATTTCCACCGTATTCCCTTTTAATACCAGGTATTAGCCCAGTAACCCAAAGCGCCGCGAAGATAAGCATTAGCCTTTAAAAAAAGGAAAACATTGCACACTAACTGCCAGAAGTAACTGCAAAGTGAGATATGGTATTGTCTTTTTCTACCGCATCCGTCATAAAGTCTAAAGGCTTCCCTGAAATTGTATCTACTACAATACCTTTAATAGCACCTGCTTTATGCTGAGCAAATGCAGGCAAACAAATAACTTGAAGAGGAGAGGAATAATAAAGAGTCGTTTACTTAATAATTTCATTGGTTGATCTGAGAATTACCTGGTGGTTATTCCAACTATAAAACACAGACCATATACAAATGTTGCATGCCGATATCATAAACGGCATACAACAATAAAACTCAATTAGCTTCCTGTTTCCAATACAACAATCCGGTCAGGTTCCCCGTTTCCAGCACCAGCCGAAATCGTCACCTTAGCATCTTTTAATACAGCTTTAACTGCAGAACGGTCCTTCAGAAGATACGCTTTTTTAATCTTCTTAAAAGGGAAATCTGGCAGTTCAACTTTCTGCACCTCTGCAGACAGAATATGTACATATACTTTATTGCCTTTTTGGGTCAAACTGCCCCATGACGCTGGCTTAAGATATCCAGCAGTTGTCCCATATATACTCTCCCCATTAGTTTTCAGCCAATCTCCCATAAACAATAAACGCTCTTTAAATTCAGGTTGGATATCTCCATTAGGCATTGGACCAATATTCAGCAAAAGATTAGCTCCCAAAGCGGCAGCGCGCACCAGATAATCAACCAGTTGTTTTGGTGTTTTATAAGTAGTGTCACTTAAGTTGAAGCCCCATGAGCCGTTAATCGTCTCGCATGCCTCCAGCGGCAAACGTGAAGCTTCCTGAAAACTCAGTCCGGATTTATTTTCCCCTGGAAGGTCTCTTTCAAACATCTGAAAATCTTCGCCTGGAAAAGGACTCAGGTGGTGATTATTCCCGATCATACACTGAGGCTGCAGCTTATGGATCAATCCATAAATTTCATCATACTTCCAGTCAATCCTAGAGGAGCGATCTTTCTCTCCCTCAGGTGCAGTCTGGTCCCAATGGCCATCAAACCATATTCCGGAAACCTCTCCATAATTGGTCAGCAATTCAGTCAGCTGATTCTTCATAAACTGCAGATAACTTGCATAATTTCCCTTCCCTGTGCGGCCACTAAACTGTCCTGTTCTTCCGGTTTCATGTGGATAGTCTTCCCTTCTCCAGTCCAGTAAAGAATAATACAGGAATAGCTTAATACCTTGTTTATGGCATTCCTCTGCTATCATTTTTACAATATCTTTTTTATAAGGCGTATTCATGATGTTAAAGTCAGAATATTTAGTATCCCACATACTAAAACCATCATGATGCCTTGTAATAAGCGTAATATACTTCATGCCGGAATTTTTAGCCAAAGCCACCCATTCCTGTGCATTAAAATCAATAGGATTGAAAAACTGTTCCAGGCGCGAATAATTCTTCACGGTGATCTTACGCTCATTCATTACCCACTCCCCGCTACCAGGAATACTAAAAGGTCCCCAGTGGATAAAAAGTCCAAATCTGGCATCTGTGAACCACTTTCTGGCTTCCATATTAACAGCACTGGGTGTATAAGATTGGGCGAAGAGATGATGGCCCATAAAAATTAAGGCAATAAGCAGTATTTTCCTCATTAGAATAACAATTGATTTGGTTGATAATCAGCAGCCATTTAACAGCCTGCATAATCGTTAAATCTAAAGAAAAACAGGATAATCTCCTAACACCTTTACCGGAATTCTTATCATCGTTACCATCAGATTTCCAAAAAAGATTATAAGGAAGATTCAA
>NZ_JAVTSQ010000008.1:0-392414 GCF_032678445.1 Pedobacter nutrimenti | reverse complement strand
TTTTTGGTTAATCACCTATATAAACTCTCAACAAAATCAACAAGACACCTCCTAAACACCTACATCAGTTTGACCCAAATTCTGACAATACCTTGAAATCAGGGTTTTCAATCTCCCACTTTTTATCGATCTTTTCGCAATGGCATTAAAAACAGGTTCAAAAATTTTCAGAAACCCAGTCATTTTTGAGTTGTTCAAATAAAGAAACAACGCCAGGTCGGACAGCCTTTTAGGTACGCCGGTGGTGCTTGTCAGGCCATCTTTTGTCAGACCCATTAAGATTAGAGAAGCTTGTTCAAATTGGATATTTCCTGGATTAAGTATAGTTCTCACTCTACATTTTTCACTAAACCTGTTGTTAAAAAAGTGTGTTTCGTTTTGCCGGATTGTAATTTCATCGCCTTCATTGAGTTGATAGATTTTTCCATTTCTTCCCACTTCCAACTTCCCCTCCAACAATTCGAATTTCTCCGAAAATAAAGTATGGTAGTGCCATGGCGTTTTTGCACCTGGGAACAGATCACATTCAGATATTGTTGCGCCTCCGGTTACAGCGGATTGCAACATCTTGAATGATACCTGTGGAGTGGAAACAATATTTTTTCTTTTTTGCATTAGGAGCACTGGCCCGGTAGTGATACAGATTATTACAGCAATAAGATGAGCAATAGCGTGTTGCCAGTCGCTCCCCTGTTTTCCAAGCACAATTATCATATCTCCCAATGGGACAATGGTAGCTGCCAGGAGTGTGATGGCCAATGCCTTTTTTTCTTTTGTAATAACTAAGAGTATCAGCAGCAAACCAGAAAAGAAATCCCGAAGCCCTTTAATGTAATGAAAGGAAAAATCACCATTTGTATTGGTAAAAATGCCGTAATCAAATTCGGCCTTTATCGGTGATACCAAAAATCTTGTTCCAATAAATAGTAAACCTATCCCTGTTAATAATGAAATCAGATAGCAAATTCTTGTTGTCATAATTTTTTCTTTTATTTGACAACAAAGGTATTTTACAGTTTTTTGCGTTTCATGCACCTGAGTTAATAAATCAACCCCTCCCCCGGATATTCCTCTTTCGTATACGACTAAGAGACTGGGGCTTTACACCGACGAAAGACGCAATATAATATTGAGGAATTCTCTGTAGCATATCAGGATAATCTTTTACGAATTTTTCATACCTAAGCTCTGGGGAGTCGGTATAAAAAGAATTAAGTCCCTGAAGCGTTTGAACGAAAACTTGCTCTATGACCATTCGTCCATAACGTTCGCCATTCTTTAGAGTAGTATAAAAAGTTTGGAGATCAGTATAGGAAATCACCAACAACTGGCTATCTTCCAAAGCTTGAATAAGCTGCCTGGAAGGTTTTTGTGGGATAAAGCTTTCATTATTGCATACAAAATCTAATTCTTTAGCAAAGCCATAGGTTTTTTCTTCCCCATCGTTATTAATATAATATCGCATTACGCCACTTATAATAAATCCAACTTGCCGGCAAACTTCATCTTCTTTCAGAAAGTATTCGCCTTTATTATATTTTTTTTTCCGGAATAGTCTGGCGATTAGTTCTCTTTCATCCTGACTAATAAACACTACTTTTTCAATCGTTTGTAGTAAAACATCTATCATACGGTATTTCTAGGTATGATATAAAAATAAATATAATAGTTGTAATTCAAGATTTTGGATACAACATTGCGACTTTTGGCTACATCCGTCTTGTTCATGATTCTGACCTTTGAGTCAACAAAAAAACATTATTATGAATATCGTACTTACAGGCTCGCTTGGAAACATCGGCCAGCCACTCACAGAAACATTGGTAAACAATGGCCATGCGGTTACTGTTATCAGCAGCAATGCTGAACGCCAGAAAAACATTGAACTCCTTGGTGCGAAAGCTGCCATTGGCAAATTACAGGATGTAGATTTCTTAACGGAAACCTTCAAAGGTGCGGATATCGTTTACCTTATGGAAACAATGGAAGCAGCTGGTGATATGTTTGATAAATCAGTTGACTTTATTGGTGATATTACTAAAATAGGCGAAAATTACAAAGAAGCTGTAGAACGCTCGGGCGTAAAGAAGGTTATACACCTCAGTAGCATCGGCGCTCATACAAATAAAGGGACTGGCATCATCCGTTTCCACCACCATGTTGAAACCACTCTTAGACAACTACCAGTTGATGTATTTATCAAGTTCATACGTCCAGTCAGCTTCTACATCAACCTATTTTCTTTTATTCATGTTATCAAATCCAAAGGGGCAATCATTTCCAATTATGGCGGTGACGTCAAAGAGCCCTGGGTTTCGCCAAAAGATATTGCTGCTGTCATTGCTGAAGAAGTCGACAAACAATTTGGAGGTAAAACAATACGCTATGTCGCAAGCGATGAAGTTTCGCCCAATGAAATTGCTGAAGTTCTAGGGAAGGTTATTGGTAAACCGGACTTGAAATGGACAGTGATTCCTAGTGAACAGCTTCTGGACAACTGGTTAAGCATTGGTTTTAATGAGCAGGTAGCTAGGGGTTTTGTAGAGCTGCAGGAAAGCCAGGGTAATGGAACACTTTACGAAGATTATAATCAGCACAAACCGTCATTAGGCAAAATGAAACTGAAAGACTTCGCCAAAGACTTTGCTACAGCTTATGGTAATGCAGCAGGCCGATAAAGTTAAAACAATTCCCCATCTGGCATTGTTCATCAGGATCATTACTATTGCCAATGCATGAAACCCATATTTCCAGTAAAAAGCCAGTCGTTTTAAAACTCCTGCTAATTTTCGGACTCGCAATTTTATTGTGTGCTGAAGGTTATTTTGGTTACCATTTACATCAGCTTTCTGAGCAGCAGGAAGAAATAAAAAAAGATTATTCCAACGTTAATAACATTAGCTCAGGATTGTTCTCTGTGGACCAATGGCGCGACAAGGTCTCCGGGATTGTAAGTCACCAGATCCGTGATTTCACCCTTAGTCCAAAACAAAAGAAAGATCTTCAGAAAGAAGTTGAACAGATCATCATTGCACTTATTGATAAGGCCGAGGCACTAATTAATAAACCAAAAAAAACGATAGATGGAAAGATCAAGAAGTTTATAGTCAAAAATTTTGTAAATACTGATGACTTCCGAGAAAAGGCTCCTTCCCTAGCAAAAGACATCATTGCCAAAGTTTATAATCCTAAAAATAAAAAACAGTTGAGCAATATGGCAATGTCTAAGTTTGATGCACTGGAACGTGCCGAATACCTTGATAGCACTGTAGCTGCGACAAAGGCTGAAACTGATAAAATTTACAAGAAATATCAGGCAACTTCCAATGAGGAATTAAACAACAAACTGACTTCCTCACTTTCACAGATCAGAACATTAACCTACAATTATTCGTTTGCCATGTTGGGTTGCATCGCCATCGTTTTATCGTTATGGTGGATATTAAGAAAGCGGGTTGACCTCCACGCTACCCTTTTTATCATGTCGTTAATGTTTGCGTTCATTCTTCTTTTTATAGGTTTAACGGCCTCTATGATAGAAGTGGATGCACGGATCAAAACGCTGGATTTTATGGTTTTGGGCGAGCATGTGATTTTTGAGAATCAGGTATTGTTTTTTCAAAGCAAGAGTATTCTGGACGTGGTGAAAGTATTAATCGGACAGCCAGGAATGGATGCGGTGTTGGTAGGGATTTTGATATTGGTTTTCAGCATACTCTTCCCTGTCATGAAGCTTAGCGCCACCGGTATCCACCTGCTGAGTAAAAGAAAAATTGCCAGGAACAGAATCATCAGATATTTTGCCTTTCAATCCGGTAAGTGGAGCATGGCTGATGTCATCGTTATTGCAATATTGATGGTCTATATCGGTTTAAACGGATTATTAGATAGCCAATTGAGGAGCTTGAATATAAAAAGTGATGACTTAAATGTCATAACGACCAACAATACTGCACTTCAGCCTGGATATATCATATTCATCAGCTTTGTACTTTACGGGCTTATTCTGTCAACTATACTAAAATTCATTTCTCCACATGAAGGCCACTAGAAAAACAATCATGCCCAACATCTTGCTCACTTTAGGTCTGAGCCTGCTGCTTTGTGGGGAAGCCTGGTTTGGTTATCGTATATCTACACTTTCTAGCCAGCAACAGGAAATAAAAACAGACTATAGTGTTTCTAACAATATCACCTTTGGAATATTGTCTGTAGACCAGTGGCGGGAGAAAATGGCAGCTGTAGTAGATGAAAAAGTCAATCAGTTTAACATGACGGCCTGGCAGAAAAAAGAGTTGCAGAAAAAGGTAGCAAAGCAATTGAACACCCTTGTTGATAAAGCGGTGGCTGAGGTTAATAAGCCGCAGAAAAGCATTGGCGGGAAACTAAAAAAGCTTGCTTTCAACGCAGTCGTTGATCCTGAAGAAATCAAGGCAGAAGTGCCCAATTTTGCGGCTACTATAGTTGACAAGATTAATAGACCGGCAAGTAAGAAAAGACTCAAGGGTATTGTCAACACCAAAATTGATCAACTAAAGAAGGAAACTTTCGATAATACCGAGCCAGCCAGTGTTACCGTAAAAAGACATATCTACAAAAAATACCATGTTGCCAGTACGGCAGCTTTTGAGAAGACGATCAATGTACAACTCAGCAACATTCGAAAACTAATGTATATATACACATTTGGAATGATTGGATGTGTTCTGCTGGCCCTATGTCTATGGTTGCTGCTTAAAAAACAGGTACGCCTTCATACTGTGCTATACATCCTTTCTCTTTTATTTGCATTTGTCCTCTTATTAGTAGGTATCACCTCTACAATCATAGAAGTTGATGCGCGAATTCAGTCACTAAATTTTACGCTGCTCGGCGAAAAATTAGCCTTCAAAAACCAGGTGTTATTTTTTCAAAGTAAAAGTATAACTGGTATAATTAAGTCGTTAGTTGGACAGCCAAAACCCGACGCGGTTCTGGTGGGCATACTGATCCTGCTCTTTGTGATTGTCCTTCCGGTACTCCGTATGATGGGCAAAGGTATTCTTATATGGGGCAGAGAGAAATATGCTGAAAATAAACTGGTCAGGTTTCTAGCCTTGGATCTTGGCAAATGGGATATGGCGGATGTCATGGTTGTAGGTATTGCAATGACCTATATTGGCCTAAACGGGATTTTACAAAGTCAGCTCTCAGATTTAAATATCAAGGAGGAATTGCTTTCTACGGTAACACAAAATAATTCCTCCTTGCAACCCGGCTATTATATTTTTATAGCCTATGTCGCCTATGTATCAGTGCTGTCTCTGATTCTAAAACGCATAAAGCCGATAGAAGTTTAGCTGTCTTTTTCAGAAATAATAGTAGATTAAGGGCATTGAAATCATCTCTATGCTCAAATTCCTTCTTTATCTTTTAATGTCTGTATTGTTGTTTTCCTGCAATTACCCAGGTAAAGGCAGTTTGGGAGGCTGGGCTTCTATTACTTTTCCTGTACCGAAAGATAAGTTAAAGTTAGCCATAGACAGCCTTCGAAATACAAACCCTGAAAATGAAATTCCAGAGAAGTGGCGATATGACTCAGAATATTGGGAAAGAGATGCCGGAGGCGTAAAAGAACCGGAGGTATTATACATTAAAAAACAACCTGAAGAGATGTACTTCTTCTCTTATATACCAATGGAAGACAACCAGAGTAAAATGTCGACTACAATTGCGCTTAGGTCTGTTTTTAGAAATGGAACCTGGTATAGAAAAGCTGTGTTGGATACCACTGAACAAAGAAGAATTTCAAGGCGATTTTACGAGGAGATTATTGCAAAGCTGGAATTGATTACAAATACGAAGTCCAGATCGGAAAATGAAGAATATGAACAACCTGAGATTGATCATGGAGATTCTGACAACAAATCGGATTTTGTTTTAGTAATTGATTCAAATAAAAAAAATCGCACAAAAAAAGAACTAAGTATTAAAGAAAAAGCTGATAGTGTTGCATTCAAACTCATTCATGGGAAGTTTGAGACCTCCTCTGTTCTTGAATTAGAAAAAGTATGCGCCAGTTCTGGAGATTTAACAATGCAGTTCTTTACTACAACTGTAGAAGAACTCTTTTACAGCCATATGGCCAGCTTTACAAACTACTACATGACAAATCCAGGCTCTTGCTTAAAAGAAAAGTTAAAACAAAGCATGGAAGAATATATGGCTGCCTATGAACCGAAAGAAAGAAAGAGAAAACAGGTTGAAAAAGAGAAAAGAATACTAAAAAAGGCAGAACGGGAGAACTTTACACCAAATCAAATCAGCTTCCTTTACGCTTTATTTAAAAGTATTAATCTTCAATAATCACTATCACTACCGATATTTTGGTCAAAAACGAATACGTCTGTAGCGATAATGATACAATGCTCGTTTATAAAAAAAACGCAGATCATGAATTCTAAATCAGCTCTCCTCTACATCATTAGTGCACTTATCTTTTGCATTGCCGGGGTATTACTTTATCTCTTTTTTATAACCGCAAGTACAGAGATATTATCCTATTTAGCTTTGGCAGTTGGTCTGGTTCTATTCGCTGTTTATTTACTATACAAAGGTAGGTTTCCAAAGAAAAAGGAAAAACACATCCGCTATTTTTAACTGTAAACGAGTAATCTTTTAACGCCTATAGCAACCGACACTACTCCTGGTTGCCATTTACAACTATAAGTAGTGTAAATACAACTATAAGTTTCTGTATTTCTTTGATTTCGGCAATCCATCCGAATACCTTTGTCTTGTCAAAAAACAAATAAAGAAAATACCTATGTTAAACACTAAAATGATTGGTAATAGAATTGCCGAAGCGCGAAAGAAAACAAATCTATCTCAGGCACAGCTTGCTGAGCGTCTATTCATCAGCCCCCAGGCAGTCGGTAAATGGGAACGCGGGGAATCAATGCCAGATATTACTACTTTTAACCGTCTTGCTGAAATTCTGGGTGTTGACCTTAACTATTTTTCAGAGCACATTCAAACACAAGCTACTGAGCTGGCCTCACCAGATCCTTTGATTAAACAATCCGATGAGCTGTTGTTCAAAAAAGCGGAAAAAAGACCCAGCTGGGATATGTCACTTGGAAACTGGGTGGATGCAGACTTTTCCGGATTGAAAAATCTGCACGAAAAATTCAGTTCTTCCAACATGCAACGCTGCAAGTTTATTGGTTCAAATCTGTCGGGTCTTCTTCTAAAAACCAATAACGTTGACAGTTGTGACTTTTCGAATTCGGATATCAGTAGCAGCCAAATTCAGACTTCTAACTTAGCTAATAATATATTCAGGAACTGTTTACTAAAAGAAACTGGATTTTCAAAAAGCCATATTAAAGATTGCGATTTTTCCGGTTCCAATTTTACAGGAGCAGACTTCAAAAAAAGTAATTATGTTGAAAGTTGTGACTTTTCAAGCTCTGACATCACCAACAGCCACATTCAAGGGTCTAGCTTTGCCAACAATATATTCAAGAACTGTTCACTAGAAGAAACTGAATTTTCAGAAAGCCATATAAATGGTTGCGATTTCTCGGATGCTGATTTTACCGGTGTGAGGTTTAAATCAGGAGCTTTTGTAAATAATACAATGGCAAATGCAGTATGGAACCGCACCTCTTTTATAGGAATGCAAATTGACGATGTCGTTTTTAACGGAATTTTAGAGGATTCATATTTTGAAAACTGCACCTTTAAAAGGGTAACATTTCAGAATTCAACCTTGACCAATACTTTCTTTAAGAACAATTCACTTTTTAAAAGCAGGGGTTTGAAAGGGCTTCAGTTTATAGACTGTCAAGCAGACCGGATTACTTATGAGTTTTTGAAAAGCGGAAAAGCAGATGTAACCGGCATCAAATTATTAGCATCATAAAAGGAGGAATAAACCATGTCTCAAAATGAAATTGCCATTTCGGTGCAAGGGTTGAAAAAATCCTATAAAAACGTCCCTGTATTAACCGGGGTAGATTTTGAAGTAAAAACGGGCAGCATTTTTGCCCTGCTCGGCCCTAACGGTACGGGCAAGACAACGATCGTCAAAATCCTGACCACACTGTTGAAACAAGACAGTGGAAATGCAACCGTAAATGGATTCGATGTTTCGTCAGAACCAGATAGTGTACGGCAGTCAATTAGCCTGACCGGACAATTTGTTGCCGTAGATGAAATACTAACCGGGCGGGAAAACCTGGTGATGATCGCTAAGCTCCGGCACCTCAAAAATACAAGTCAGATGGCCGACGAATTATTGAAACGTTTCGGCCTGACCGATGCGGCCAACCGCAGGGTCTCTACCTATTCAGGCGGTATGCGCCGCAGGCTCGACATCGCCATGAGCCTTGTAGGAAATCCACAACTTATCTTTCTCGACGAACCAACCACCGGGCTTGATCCCGAAGTGCGTATCGAGTTCTGGCAGATTCTCAAAGAGCTTGCTAACGGCGGCACAACGGTATTTCTGACCACACAGTATTTAGATGAGGCGGAACAGCTTGCTGATAGAATTGCTATTCTACATGAGGGCAGAATTATCGCAAACGGCACACTCGCAGAGTTAAAAAAACTGTTCCCACCAGCAAAAGTTGAATATATTGAAAAACAGCCAACACTAGAAGAGATATTCCTTGCAATTGTTGGCAAAAAGGAGGAAAACTAAATGGAAACAACAAAGAATTATTTTTTCATGGATATGAGTGTTATGCTTGGACGCTCGATGCGCCATATTTTTCGGAGCATGGACACCATTGTAACGGTCACCATTATGCCGATTGCGCTTATGTTATTATTTGTCTATGTATTAGGTGGTGCAATTCAAATCGGCACGGACCACTACGTAAACTACCTGTTACCAGGCATATTGCTCATTGCAATTGCAAACAGTGTAGGTTACACTTGTTACCGCCTTTTTAACGATGTACAACGAGGAATATTTGAACGTTTCCACTCTATGCCGATTGCACGTTCAGCGGCATTGTGGGGTCATGTGCTTACCTCACTGATATCAAATGCAATTTCTGTTACCGTAGTTATTCTTGTAGCACTTCTTATGGGCTTCCGCTCATCCGCAGGCATACTGTCGTGGTTTGCCGTGGCCGGTATACTCCTATTGTTTACGTTGGCACTTACCTGGATTGCAGCCATAGCCGGATTGTCGGCAAAATCAGTAGATGGTGCAATTGCAATTGCCTATCCGATTCATTTCCTTCCATTAATCAGCTCGGCCTTTGTACCAACTAAATCTATGCCCTCAGGTGTTCGCGCCTTTGCCGAAAATCAACCAGTGACCTCAATTGTTGAAGCCATACGCTCTCTACTTTCAAACCAACCAGTAGGTAACGAAATATGGGTCGCTTTGGCCTGGTGCATTGGAATTACACTTGTAGCTTATATTTTTGCTATGAGAGTCTATAAAAAAAGAACATAACAAATTGTTTATATCCATGGATATTTGCTAACTAAATGATTGCCTAAACGCTAACGGCGAGAGATTTGTCTTGGATTTAAACAGTTTACTAAATGATTGAGGATGTTCAAACCCTAGTTCATAAGCTATCTCACTTGCAGACAAGGATGTGGTTGCTAGTTTTTCCTTGGCCTTCTCTATCAGTTTTTCATGAATGTGCTGTTGTGTATTTAGCCCGGTTGTTACCTTCAATAAGGTACTTAAATAATCAGGGGAAAAGTTCAACTGCATAGCTACATGCTGAACCGTTGGCAACCCTTTCCAATTGGCATTATCATTGAAATGTTCATGAAGTAATACTTCCAGCCGATCAAGCACCTGGTGATTGGCAATTTTTCGGGTAATAAACTGGCGATTATAAAATCTGTCTGCATAACCCAGCAAAACTTCAATTTGGGAAACAATAATCTGCTGACTGAATTTATCAATGTTTTCATGATATTCCTGTTGAATGTTTTGTAGGATACCGGTAATGATATCCTCTTCCTTTTCAGAGAGAAACAAAGCCTCATTAACTGAATAACCGAAGTATTCATACTTCTTTATTACTTTTGCCAGCGGCATATCCCATAAAAAATCAGGATGAATCAATAACATCCATCCTGATTTATCTGATGCATCCTGGTTCACTTCAATCCTAAAAACCTGACCAGGTGAAATAAAAAACATGGTTCCTTCATCAAAATCATATTCCTGCTGACCATATTTGAATTTTCCAATCATGTTCTTCTTCAATGCAATCAAATAAAAATCAAATACCCAACTCTTCTTATTGTTGTCGGGTGAATGTTTAATCGTTGAATAGTCCACCAGACTAACCAGCGGATGTTCAGGTCTTGGAAGACCTCTAAGCTGATGATATTCCTTAATGGATTTTATACGTTGAATTTGAGGATTAACCATATTCTAAAATAATCAATATTGACAAATATGCTGTTTTCGTAAAAAACAGTTGTATGCTGATCCGGAAATATTGTAGTCAAAACCCGATCAGTGATCAAATTTTAGATCTTCAATTTACCTGGTGATATGGCAAACTTCTTTCTGAATGCGGTGCTGAAATGCTGAACAGAAGAATAACCGAGTTCGAATGCAACAAATTTTATAGATTTGCCTTCCAGCAGCAATTCCCTCGCATAGTTTAGTTTGTAGTCGGTTAAATACCCAAATATACTATTGTCAAACAGCCCCTTAAAGCCCTGCCTAAGTTTAAATTCATTAATACCACAAACTTTTGCAAGCTGGGCAACCGAAGGCGGTTGTTGGATATTTTGAATCAAAAAATCCCTGGCATTATAAATACATTCTTTATCATATGCAGACTGTAAAGGTAAACTTTGCTTCTTCGTTAGCGCTGCTTCAAAGGCCTCTACCTGAAGAACAAGCAACTCTATACATTTAGACTCCAGAAACATCAGCTTTAATCCATCTGTATATTTACAATTAAGAATACTGCGTATACAGTCGTGCATGGCCAGCGAGATCGGAAGATTTTGCTCTGCAATTTGTGCATAATGCCCCCTATCCAAATGATCGGCTAAAATCTGGAGTGATCTGCACGAATGCTCGGACAGCTGCAGAAACTTTTCTTTAGCAAAATGAACTTCAAAAAAACGGTAATTGCACCCAGTATCATATTCACCTGTACCGTCGAGTTCCGGCATATAGATAATATTTTGCCGATTGGAATTAAAAAGATATTTCTTGTTATTTACATAATTATATATCGTTCCATTTCCCGACAAAGTGAAACGTAATTTTACCATATCCGGCACATCATAAGTTGGGCGAAAATACAACAAGTGCTGTTTAAATAAAATGTCACCATATACAATATAAATATCGGGAGTTGTGATCTGTACCAATTCGGCATCACTAAAAGAGAAACTACATTTCTCTCTTCTCTCCGTTACCAACTGCTCCTTCATTGGAAACTGCTCAAACCGCCCCCCTACCTCTTTCCAGGTTCCGTAATCCTTACCAATATTGATCCCCATTGCGGCAATTATGATAAAAAAAAATGAAACGACATTACATCGATTAAAAAAATCTGTTTTATATAAAAGAAAATCCGTTTTGTGTAAAAACTATGACAGGCAATCCCCTCATTTTTGCCCGAATTCCTAAATAATTTCCGAGGAGCAAGATCCAATACCAAAAAAAATGAATGAGCAAAAAGATTTTGAAGAAGCAGCCAAACAAGAACATTCGCAAGACAATAATACTTTAATTCTCCAGATTTTAGATACGCTTGAGCAAACAGCAAATCTTCAACTATTAGAAATCGGCTTTGGTGAGGGCAAGCACCTTCCTGTTCTTTTTGAGAGAGCTGAAAGAATTCACTATTATGGCACCGATACCTCAGAAGACATGGTAAAAAAGGTAATATTGGCCAATACATTGAAAATAAAACAAGGCAATGCACGATTTGTCAAAGCCAAAGGAGATGGGATACTAGATTTTAAAAATGATTTCTTTGACCATTGTTTTACAGAAAACACCCTTTACTTCTGGAAAAATCCGATACCATATTTTATGGAAATTAAGCGTGTTTTAAAATCAGGTGGCAAATTCACCCTCAGTTTTACGGAAAAGAACTTTGCAGAAAATCTTCCATGGACTCAGCTCGATTTTACCTTTTATGATGTTAAAGAAGTGCAAAAAATATTTCAGAGAACTGGTTTTACAAATATTACAGCAAAAAAAATAACTGATGAAATCATCAATGAAAATGGAGAATGGGTAAAAAGTTCTTATGTGATGATGTCTGGTCAGAAATAAAAATAGTCCTAAACTAAATCAGGGAAGCATTAAGCATGCTTCCCTGGTCCAAATATTGTTTTTTGAAGGTTACTGGAAAGAAGCAAAGGCGTTGCCAAAGTCTTCCAGAAGATCTTCAATATCCTCAATACCCACAGAAAGGCGGATCATGGAATCCGGTATACCCATTTCATCTCTTCTTTCTTTACCTAATTCAAAGAATATAGTATGTGCCACTGGAATGGCCAGCGTACGTGTATCCCCCAGATTGCTGGACTTAATCACCAGTTTCAACTCGTTCAGGAAAGACAGACAATCAATGCCATCTGCAAGCGTGAAACTCATTAATCCACCATAGCGATGAAACAAAGCTGAAGCACGCTCATGCTCCGGATGGCTTTTCAACCCAGGATAATATACCTGGCTCACCATAGGGTGATTGTTTAGAAATTCTGCCAATACAGCAGCATTATTACAGGCTCTTTCCAATCTTAATGCAAGTGTTTCTGAGCCTACGGAGATGCTATGAGCCGCCTCAGGAGAAAGTGTTCCTCCCCCGTCCCGCAAACCTCTTTTTCTGATTTGTGTAATCCCCTGCATTTCAGGACGGATTTGTTCGCGTATAATTGGTGCAATGTTTGGAAAACCAAGCCAGTCAAATAAGCCTGTATCTGTAACACTACCACCCAATGCATTCCCATGGCCGCCGATGTATTTGGTCAATGAATTGATGACCAAACTTGCTTTTACTTCTGCCGGGCGAAACAAATAAGGAGATGTCATCGTATTATCTACCATATAAATGAGCTTCTTTTCTGCACAAAAGTCACCAATAGCAGCCAGATCGGAAACTTGTGTTGCCGGATTTGCAATCGTTTCTACAAATACCATTTTGGTATTTTCCGTATAAGCGTTCTTTACCTGCTCAACATCTGTTGTATCTACAAAAGAAATCTGAAGACCTAAATCGATATAAGTTTGCATCACACTCCTTGTATTACCAAAAAGATATGAACTTGCTATAATATGGTCTGAAGCTTTCATTAAAGCTAGTATGGTAGAAGAAATAGCAGCCATTCCCGTTGAAAAAGAAACTGTAGCAATCCCCTGTTCCATTTGCGATACCTTATGCTCAAGAGCAGTGGTGGTTGGATTGCCTTGACGCGAATAGGCATAGCCCTTGGTCTTATTTTGAAAAACATTAACCAGACCTTGTACGTCATCGTATCCCCAGGTTACTGCATTATGAACGGGTTGGTGTATCGCTCCGAATTCCGGTTTTAAAAGACGGTCTGAATGAAGAGTAGTGGTCGTAAATCCTTTTTTCTTGCTCATTTCTATTTATTAAAAAGGCGAACTTCTAAATTTTATTTTAAAAAAAAGACTAATTGGGTGTATAAAATACATTTTTATTAAAATAGGAAAACAGTGCTTGTCAATTGCGCCATTATGTTCTCTGAAACTGATGGAGTTATAACAAAATATTAACTCAGTGTAATTGAATTTTCTACATTGATCTGCTTCAGGAAATACTCATCATGGGATACCACCAGAAGCGTTCCCTGGTATTCATTGATTGCCTCTGTCAGAATCTCCATGTTTTGTATATCCAGGTTGTTGGTTGGTTCGTCTAATATAATCATATCAGGTGCCCTATGGTTTAGTACCAGTATGCAAAGCATCAGACGCATCTTCTCGCCTCCGCTCAATGTACCACATTTTTTATCCCAATCGTCTCTGGAAAACAGGAACCGGTTTAAACGAATTTTCACTTCATGCTCTTGAAGTCTATCGGAATTATACCATTGTGCCTGCTCATAAACACTGAGGCCTGCGTCAATAAGAGAATACTCCTGATCGATGTAAACTGTTCTCGTTACTACCGTACTCATCACCCCGGTATGAGGCTGGAGATCACCAAGAATCAATTTTATAAGGCTCGTTTTCCCCGATCCATTGGCCCCTTTTAGCGCGATCCTGTCGCCACTCACCACCTGAAAGTTCAATACCTGTTTCCAGAGCGGGCTTTCATGATAAGTAAAATTAACAGATTTTGCATCCACCAGTACTTTCCCCTTATGAAGAGCAGAATGGTCTAAATCTATTTTCATTCGGCCAGTATCAGGTAAAGCTTCCCGCAGCTGAACAATCTCTCTCGAAATCAAACCAGTTTTTTCCGCGTGGATTTCTTTCATCTGTGAAGTACTTTTCTCCGCCTTATTTTTAAATGTATTTAACAAAATTTTAGGCATACCGGCCTTTTCCTGTTTCTTTTTCCCCCGTGCATCCAGTTTTTGCTGCCGTTCCAAAGAAGCACGTTCTGTTTCTTTGGCTTTTCTAAGGGCTTTTTCTTTGCTGTGCAGATCATGAGCCAGCGCTTCATTCTCTATCTTTTTCTGGGCTGTGTAGAAATCGTAATTTCCGCCATAAATCCGTACACCGGAATGGCTCAATTCATACATCTTGTTTAAAAGGTTTAACAAGATCCTGTCGTGGCTAACTACAATTAGAGTCTGCTTCGCCAGCATAATATAGTCGTACAGCATAGTTCTGCTGACCAGGTCCAAGTGATTACTTGGCTCGTCCAAAAGGACAATTTCAGGTTTACATATATCGATTCCAGCAAGAAATATCTTCGCTTTTTGACCACCACTGAGCGCCGCCATTTTTTGGCTGAGCTCCAGATTTTCAAGATTCCAGTGGGCAAGTGCCTGTTTACAGCGGTCTTCTATACCCCAATCGTCGTCCAACAAAGCCATGTGCTCTTCTGTTGCCCGACCATCAAGAATTTCTTTAAACGCGTACAATTTATCCTGTACCTGCAATGCCTGAGCAATGCTTAAATTGTTAAACTGACCGAAAAGCTGTGGTACATGATAAATACCTCCTTCTGCCTTTACTAAACCAGATGCCGGCTGAAGGTTTCTGGCAAGAATGTTTAAAAGAGTAGATTTTCCCGTGCCATTGCTACCAATTAAAGCAACCTTATCCTGTTTATTAACAATAAAATTTAAACCTGAAAATAATACATCCCCATCAGGATGGGTATAGGTTATATTATGAAGATTAAGCATTTTCCTTCTTTTAAGTGTAAATAATTGTTGTCCGCCTTGAAGCAGCGGGACGATTTATTTTATCTGAAAGAAGGGAATCCTACATTGCTTTTTTCTGTGATTTTTCACAAAGGTAAAAATAATATCTAAAAAGACTGAATCTGGAAAGCATGGCCCAGCTGGAAACACAACATAGACGTTACCATCAAAACAATTCTATTTATTTCTAACTTTATTGGGATAAAATTAAGCCTTAGAAAATGAACGAACAGATATTTGGAAAAGTTGACCAGTACATCAGCAATTTACTTGCCCCAGAAGACCAGGCCCTAAAAGACACAATCAAATCCCTTGATGAAGAAGGATTTCCGCAAATTAGCGTAACGGCAAACCTTGGGAAATTTTTACAGGTAATGGCTGTTCTCTCCAACGCGAAGAAAATATTAGAATTGGGTACATTGGCTGGTTATAGCACCATTTGGTTGGCCAGGGCTTTGCCTGCTCATGGAAAATTAATCACATTGGAAGTTGAACAACGTCATTCAGATCTGGCGAAGAAAAACATTGAAAAAGCCGGGTTATCCGACAAAGTAGATTTCCGTGTTGGAAAGGCAATGGAGATTTTACCGCAATTGATCGAAAACGGAGAAGGTCCATTTGATCTTATTTTTATAGATGCGGATAAACCACCCTATGCAGAATATTTTGAATACGCTTTAAGTCTCTCCAGACCTGGAACTGTCATTATCTGCGACAATGTGATCCGTGAAGGAAAGATATTAGATGAAAACACCAGTGATGAAAAAGTGAAAGGCGTTCAGCGCTTCAATAAATTACTCCAGTCCAACAAGAAGGTAACAGCCACCATTATACAAACTGTTGGTGTAAAGGAACATGATGGAATGGCCATTGCGGTTGTTAACAGGACAGATCCAAGCTAATTAACCCCTCTTAAAATGATTGCTATCATAAAAACAAAGATATATATATTTCTTACACTTGCATGTTCTTTTTCTTTAACTCTTTCAGGCTTTAGGAGCTATGCACAAGAGCTACCTGACTTTCATCCAGGAAAGGGCTATACCCATATCGCAGAAACCCACGGAGATCTGGACAAGGACGGCACAGAGGAAGTGGTTTATGCTTACAATACCACACATAAAACCAAAGATTCGGGTTATCAAAGAGTATTATACATTTGCAAAAACATACAGGGGAAACTCAAACTATGGAAGGTGAATTCCTCTGTCCTTTGGAATAGTGAAGACTGTGGTTTCTTTGCAAATGAAGGCGTTCCCTTAGAAATGGAGATCAGAAACAATACCTTAAGGATTAAACAGACTTTTAATCACAATGCTAAGCATTTCAGTATATGGAAGAATATTTTTCGGTATCAGAACGAAGACTGGTTCCTGATTGGTTCCACTTATAATGATTCGATGAACTGCGGCCCGGATCACGAGTGTGACATCAATTTCTCTACAAAAACAGTAAAAGTATCTACCACTTATGACCATTGCGACGATGACGAAAAGCCTGATCCAGAACCGAGTTCTGCAAACTTCAGCTATCCTTTTAAAGAAATCCCCAGAATGGATGGCTTTACGCCCGGTCGCAAGGAAATAAAGGTAACAAGTACCAGATATATTTATTATTAGGAAATTAGTTCTTGCAGGAAGTTATACTAACAGAGGTCAATTTATTATCTCCATCGTATTGATACGTTCTGATGTTACAGTTCTTTTCTCTTATAGAAACACTCCTGTAAGTTTGCTCTGAAAACCCGTTTAATCCAACAATGGTCTGTTTGTTCCCATCCCAACTCATCTTGGCACTGAACTTCAGCATTTTTGGCTCAAGTGTATAAAACTTAAAACTGGAATATGCATCATCCTGATTGTTATCATATTGATAAAAAGACTCACAATCTGCCTGACTTTCCCGAATCAACCGCCCAAATTGGTCATAGATATAGTAAATATCCCAAACGACAGTACCATCTGATTTTTTGGAAAGCCTGCGTATGCACTGCATTTGGCCATTTAGATAAAAAGTTTCAAAACTTATGGCTTCTGCATTTTCAATATTAACAGTATGGAACCTGTCTTTCTCATAAAAAAACTGGGTTAAGCTGATGGAGTTTCCAAGATCATTCTGTATTTTTTCAATCAGACCGTTCTTGTTTCGAATGTATTTATGACTCGAAGCAACTTCCCCGTTTTTAAAATTCTTCGTTTCCAGGAGTTGGTGCTGGTTATCATATACGTTTTGAGTGCTTTCGGGTAGCTTTTCCTTTAATAAGCTGTCTCTAAACATTGTGATTTGTCTTTCTCGGCAGGAACACTGAAATTCTTCTTCTCTTTTATAATCCTTCTTATATTGAATAATATTGACATTTGTTATCAGTCGTTTCGCATAATTCTGATCTGGCACAAATGTCGATTTCATGATCTGTGCCATTTCCTCCCTTACAGTTACATTATTCTCCGTATCTGAAGCTTTGCCAACTTTAGCATCTGTGTTACCGATGTTCAAATAATCTGTTACTATTTTTAGGTACAAATCAGGATCACTAATGATAATGGGTTCTTCTTTTCCATTAGAGAGAATCATTCCATAAGCTTTTTTTATATGGGGTTTATAGAAAAAGAACCACCCGCTGGTATTGTGATATTCGACAAGTTTACCCGTATTTATATTAAATATGGTAAAATCTGAAAATGCACTCCCAAAATATGCATTTATTTTCATGGCATTCTGGTTGTGTTTTTTAAATCCGGGACTGCCATCATCTTCTCCAAAGAAAACCAAGCTAGGCTCGGGTCTCTTAAAAGACAAATCTGCTTTTTCATCAGCAGGTTTCTCCAAAAGGAATACATGCTGTGAAAAAGCAGATTTATAACATAACATGAACAAAAAGATGTACAAAAATCTTTTCATATGAAATTCTTATACCTTATTTAGGTAAACCATTCTCTGGCTTTAACTCTTCCAGAATGGGTGTTTCAGTAGATTTTAAAACAGTATGCATCACGTCATTTTTCTGTTCGAAGATCACGACTTCATTTTTTCCCTGTTTGAGCCAGCATCCTGGTAGATATAAGGTTTGTTGTGGTCCAACACTCCAGTATCTGCCCAGATTAATACCGTTCACAAATACAATTCCTTTGCCCCACTCCCGCATATCAAGAAAAGTATCTCCTGTTTTATTGAGGTCAAAAGTTCCCTGGTAAATGGCAGGTTTACCAGCGGAAGCACTATTTTTAAACTTAGCCAGGTCTGGTGCCACATCCATAGGTAATTTATACATATCCCAGTTACCTGTAATATTTTGTCCGTTGATCACAACTGGAGAAATAATACCTTTTGTACTGTTAATAATCTTTGCACCATAATTAATCCTACCCATATTCTCCACCAGGATATCTAATGTTGCATTAAATGGAATCTCTATATCACAATCATATTTTTTATAATAACTGTTCAGTTCTGCTACTTTAACACCATTTACATAAACCAATGCATAATCTCTGAGTCCGGCCAATTCCAGCTTACCGCTAATGGGCTGATTAAACTTTCTGCTGTACAAAACATAACCGTGTCCCTGATTTAGCTCTTCAAAAGTTAAAGGTGTATCGTTATTCACCGGGCTGATCTTATTTTTAAAATCCTCCAGGTCTGTAGCTTTGCTTAAGCGGATCTCGGGGATGGAAATAACAGGGATCTGAGCAGGAACCGCAGGTGTTTCTGGTTTCTTCAGCAAAGCCCTCAATGCATTGTATTTATCTGTTGCCCAACCCGCCTCACTAATTGGAGCATCATAGTCATAACTGGTCAGATCGGGTTGGATATCGTGCTTATTATCATAATTTGCACCTGAGGTAAAGCCAAAATTAGTACCTCCATGAACCATATAATAGTTAAACGACACCTCTCCATCCAGGTATTTTTGGGTTTGTTTTACCACACTTTCAGTTTTTACCTTTGGAAAAGGCTCTGCCCAATGGTCTAGCCATCCCGGATAAAATTCTGCTACCATATAAGGCCCCTTACCGTCATGGTATTTATTCACAACCTCTTTCAATTTCGCTACATCATCTTCCCCGTTAGCCATTGGAAGAGCACCTGACAAAGCACCGCCTTCAAACAACCAGCTACCGTCTGATGTAAAGAAAGGCACATTAAATCCAACATCTTTTAACTGCTGAAATACGGCTGCACTGTATTTTTTATGATCCTCCAAAGAGATATCCTTGCGCTGTGATACATAGGATCCAAATTCATTTTCACCCTGCACCATAACAATCGGACCGCCATTGGTGACCAAAAGATTCTTTAGCTGTCCATAAAGCGCCGTAAAATAAGCTTTTGTTGCCGCAAGGTATTGCGGATTATTTCCCCTGATCACCATCCCTGGTGTCTTCTCTAAAAACCAGGGATAACCTCCAAATTCCCATTCTGCACACACATATGGTCCAGGGCGAAGAATGACAAAAAGCCCTTCTTCCTGTGCAATTTTAATATATTCAGCAACATCCCGGTTCCCGGTTTTAAAATCCCATATACCTGGTGCAGTTTCATGGTAGTTCCAAAACACATAGGTTGCTACTGCGTTTAAGCCCATAGCTTTCATCATTTTTAGACGATGGCGCCAATAAGGCTTTGGAATACGGGCATAATGCATTTCACCGCTGTGAATCTGAACAGGCTTGCCATCTAAAATGAAGTGGCCATCTGCAATTTTAAAGGAATGCTTGGTTTGTGCATGAGCACCGGAAGCAAAAAATAAAAATAAAAGTAAAGTAAAAAAACTATGTTTCATTGAATTTAGGATATCAGGGGTTTATGTTTGATCTATTAAGCATGCAAGTTAATTGTTTTTTTTATAATTGTCACGATAACAATTCATTTACTTTGACCCAGTATTTTTTACCTTTAAGCCATCAATCTAATCTATCAATGAAGGAGGAAGCAAAACGCTTAACCCAGCCAGACTGGAAAAAATGGGGACCGTATGTATCCAATCGACAATGGGGAACTGTAAGGGAAGACTATAGCGAAGATGGAGAAGCCTGGCAAGCTACAACTTTCGACATGGCCAGAAGCAAAGCCTGGCGCTGGGGAGAAGAAGGCATTGGAGGGATTTCGGACAATAAACAGTTTTTATGCTTTGCCCCTGCCTTCTGGAACGGAAAGGATAAAATCCTTAAAGAGATATTCTTTGGATTAACCAACACCCAGGGCAATCATGGAGAAGACGTAAAGGAACTTTTTTACTATTTGGATTCCTCTCCTACGCATTCATACATGAAGATGCTGTACAAATATCCGCAACAGGCTTTTCCTTATGAAGAGTTGCTGGAAGAGAATGCCCGCAGAACCAAATTTGACGTTGAGTATGAATTAATAGATACCGGTGTTTTCGATAACAATGATTATTTCGATATTTTTATCGAGTACGCTAAATCTTCGGAAGAGGATATATTGATTAGGATTACTGCACATAACAGAGGCCAGCTTTCCGCCCCTCTGTCCATCCTTCCTACCCTTTGGTTCAGAAACCGCTGGTCATGGGGTTACCACGACAAACAGGCCTCTATTTCTAAAGTAAATGATTCTGCATTACAGATTCAGGAGGAAACTCTGGGCCGGTATACACTCTACACAGAAAGTACAGCTGAATGGTTGTTTACAGAAAACGAGAACAATACGGTAAGATTGTATGATTTCGATGATGGAAAAAAATACTATAAAGACGCCATCAATGAATATATTGTTAATGGACAAATAGATTGCGTCAATCCGCAGAACAAAGGTACAAAGGCGGCAGCTTGCTATAAGTTTGAAATTGAAGCAGGTGGATCTGCAACAATACAACTGCGGTTTTGCAAAGATTCAAATGCAAAGCCCTTTCAAGATTTCCAGGAGATTTTCGAACAGCGCATTCAAGAAACTGACCAATTTTACCAATCTCTTCAAAGCAAGGTTCCTTCAGCTGATGAAAAACTGATTCAACGACAGGCTTTTGCCGGGCTGCTCTGGAACAAACAGTTCTACGATTATAACGTCAATAAGTGGCTCAAAGGAGATCCGGCAGAACCTGCACCCCCTTCCGGACACAGTACTTCGCGTAATCTGAACTGGAAACATGTGAACAATGCCGATGTGATTTCCATGCCAGACAAATGGGAATTTCCATGGTATGCCTCCTGGGACCTGGCTTTTCACTGTGTAAGCATTGCGCTGGTTGATACAGATTTTGCCAAGCAACAATTGTTGATGCTGACCAAGGAATGGTATATGCATCCTAACGGGCAGCTACCAGCCTATGAATGGAATTTTGATGACACTAACCCTCCTGTACATGCCTGGGCTACCTGGGAGGTATATAAAATAGACCAGCAAAAAAATGAGGGCAAAGCCGATATTCCCTTTCTGGAAGCTGTTTTCCAAAAGCTCCTGATCAATTTTACCTGGTGGGTTAACCGCAAGGATCATAATGGAAGCAATATCTTTTCCGGAGGATTTCTTGGGCTGGACAACATCGGCATTTTTGACCGCAGTATGAAACTACCTTCGGGAATGCAGATTGAACAGGCAGATGGTACCAGCTGGATGGCCATGTATGCTCTGAATATGATGCATATCTCGCTTGAGCTGGCGCTGTATAACCGGGTATATGAAGATATGGCGACCAAGTTCTTTGAGCATTTTCTTTACATCGCTGGAGCCATTATGAACATCATGGGACCGGATGATACGGGTTTATGGGATCAGGAAGATGAATTTTTCTATGATGAATTATCTCTGGACAGCCAAAGATCTGTAAAATTGAAACTGAGGAGTATGGTTGGCCTGATCCCATTGTTTGCTGTAGAAGTGATCAAAGACGATACCTTAAAAAAGCTACCTGGTTTTGCTGCCAGGATGCAGTGGTTCCTCGAACATCGGCCTGAACTGGCTTCCCTGGTTTCCCGGTGGACAGAAAAAGGTACCGACGACAAACACTTGTTAAGCTTACTCAGAGGGCACAGAATGAAGCGAATCCTGTACCGGATGCTGAATGAAACTGAATTTCTAAGTGAATTTGGGATTCGCAGTTTGTCTAAAAGTTACGAAGAAAATCCTTATGTCTTTCAGGCCGGCAAGGAACAATTCATTGTAAAATATGTTCCGGGCGAAAGTGACAGCGGCATGTTTGGCGGCAACAGCAATTGGCGAGGTCCAATATGGATGCCAGTCAATTACCTCATCATCCAGAGCTTACTCCGCTTTCATGATTATTACAGTGACGATTTTAAAATAGAATACCCAACGGGCTCGGGCAATTCACTTTCCCTGCAGGAGATCGCCATGAAACTTGGCGAAAGATTAATCCATATTTTTAAATCGGATGATCAAGGCAGGCGTGCTTGCTTTGGAGATAATGAAAAATTCCAGACTGACCCTTATTTTAAAGATTATCTATTGTTTAATGAATATTTTCACGGAGACTGCGGCAAAGGATTGGGGGCTTCCCATCAAACCGGCTGGACCGCATTAGTGGCCAATTTGATCCGGAACCACCAAGTCACAGAAAGGTAATACATTAAATACTAATTACTTCTAAAAGATTTTTTTTGTACCATTGCAGAATAGCTTAAATTAAACAAACTTAAAACACGACCATCTGAAGACACGCTTACTTAAAAAATAACATTTAGATTCATAGCAGAAAATGTGAGGATACCTATGAGAAAATACTTTTTAGAACAAGCCGGATTCATCTTAATTTTATTCGCGTTTATTTTGATCAGCTGGACACCAGCAACCACCAAAAAGCACTATACTGCAAACAGTGAACCAAACGACACTTTATATAGTACTTATATTCAGGATCTTTACCAGACCGCACAACTGGCACAAAGCGGCTTACCACTGAGTGTCTTTGAAAAAGCCGTCACAGGTTTCTATAATCTTAAAAACGCAGGTAAGCTATCTGGTGAAAAATCTATTTTAAGCATCGCTGATTTTGACCAGAGCTCTACAAAAAAGAGACTATGGATTGTAGACCTGAACAAAAAGACACTTCTGTTAAACACCTGGGTAGCACATGGTGAGCGTAGCGGAGCTGACCAGGCCATACATTTTTCTAACCGCAGCGAATCTCTGGAAAGTAGCATTGGGTTTTATGTCACAGGAGAAATGTATCATGGCAAACATGGTATTTCTTTAAAACTTGATGGCATGGATGAAGGTTTTAATTCTAATGCACGCAAAAGAGACATTGTTGTCCACGGTGCAGACTATGTTAGTCAGGAAACAATTGATGCCCTTGGAAGACTTGGACGAAGCCAGGGATGCCCTGCCGTTCCTGCAGATCTTGCTCCTGCTATCATTCATGCTATAGAAGGTAAAACCGTACTCTTTGTCAATGTAAACGATCAGCGGTATACGTCTAAATACCTTGACGAACATGCAGCGGCTGTACTGGCCAGCAATTCCGTACAAAAAACGAATGTTTTAGACACGGTTTAGCTATATTTGTTTTCATCTATCTGCGCTGCATATGTACAGTTTGTTTCGGGAAAGTATTGAAAAGCATATTCATCTTACAGATGCCGAATTTGAGCAGTTCTGCGCACCTTTTTACCTCCAACAAGTAAAGAAGAAACAAATGCTGCTTCGTGCAGGTGAGGTCTGCAAATTTGAAGGTTTCGTAAATAAAGGTTGTTTCCGCATTTACTATCTTGATGAAAAAGGACTGGAGAGTGTATTATACTTTGCCATCGAAGGATGGTGGATCACAGACATTGACAGTTTTACCAACCAGACAGCTTCTATACTGAATATTGAGGCACTCGAAGACAGTGAAGTCCTGTTGATTACCTATCCTTATAAAAATGCGCTTTATGAGGAGTTGCCCAAAGTTGAAAAACTCTATCGCATCATGACTCAGAAAACCCATACCGCATTGCAACGGCGCATGATTTCCAGCATCAGCAAAACAGCAGATGAACGCTACCTGGAATTTATAGGTAAATATCCTTTTATGGAACAAAGGCTTTCTCAGCAAAATCTGGCTGGCTATCTGGGCATCTCTCCGGAATTCATGAGCAAAATCAAGAAAAAGATTGCCAAAAAAAGATGATTTTCATTTCTTGAACTAGTTCAAGTTTTCCAAATGATCCGACATCTACCTTTGTATCTATAATTTAATACAAAGCGTATGAAACTCTTATATATTATGGATCCACTCTGTGGCTGGTGTTACGGAAACGGCAACAACACAATGGCTTTATTTGAAACATACCCCCAGTTTGATTTTGAAATTATCCCCGCAGGAATGTGGGCCGGACAGAATTCCAGAATCCAATCTCCGCAAATGGCCAGTTATTTCCAGAAACATGACCTCCAGATTGCCCGCCTAACCGGAACCACATTTGGAGAGGCCTACTTTGACTTCATAGGCCATCAGGAAATTAAGCTCGACAGTGAAATTCCTTCCCGGGCCATCATCACTGTCCAGGAAAGCTGGAAAGCTTATAATGTGCCTTTCATGTATGCAGTGCAACAAGCCAGGTATTTATATGGAAAAGACCTGAACCTGGAAGAGACCTACCTTAATATTTGCGACCAGCTTAAAATAGACCGGCAAGCGTTTCTTGAGGTTTTCCATAGTGAAAAAATGCATTTAAAAACTCAGGAATCTTTTCATAACGCCATTCAGTATGCCTCCTCCTATCCATCACTGCTGGTAAATGACGACAATCATCTCCATTTAATAGAACAAGGATATTCCGAGCTGAATGAGGTGAAGGAAAAGATAAATTCCCTGATTTCAAACCACAAAACAAATTCATAATCTTTAAAAAACAATAAGCCATGAAATTAAAATCAATTCTATTTGCATTAACTATTGTTACTGCTTTATTTGGAAAAAGCCAGGCACAAAACATCCAGGTTATTGACTCCAAGCCCTTAAGACTGACCGTATATAATGGACCTGAAAACAGCATGGATTTTAGCTCTGTTATCGTAAGTGGCCAGAAGGATGCTATTCTGATCGACGCACAGTTTACCCTTCCCGATGCGGAAAAAGTTGCTGCTGAACTGAAGAAAACCGGCAAAAAACTCAAAGCTATCTTTATCAGTCATGGAGATCCCGATTTCTACTTTGGTTTAGAAGTTTTTAGAAAATATTATCCAAAAGTTCCTGTATATGCGACTGCACAAACCTTAGCACACATTAAAGCCACAGCTAAAGGTAAACTTGCTGTTTGGGGACCTCAGTTAAAATCAGCCGCACCAACAACCATTATATTTCCGGAAGCACTTAAAACAAACTATTTAGAACTTGAGGGTAAAAAACTGGAAATTCTACATACAACAGCATCTCCTGAACGTTCTTTTGTGTGGATACCCTCAATAAGGACCGTTGCAGGTGGAATCAATGTGTTTGGAAATAATATTCATGTTTGGCTGGCGGATGATGCTACTGCAGCAAAAAGAGCAGCATGGGTGGCTGTTCTGGATAAAATCAGCAGTCTGAAACCCAACATCGTAATTCCTTCACATTTTGGCCCTGGGGCGGCACTCAACTCAACTTCGGTTACCTATACCAAAAATTACATCCTGGCGTATGAAAAAGAACTGGCTAAAGAAAAAACTTCTGCCGGACTAATTTCTGCTATGAAAAAATTATATCCCGCTGCCAAATCCATCATGTCTTTGGAATTGGGTGCTAAAGTTAATACCGGAGAAATGGAATGGCACTAGCCCAAATCTCTTCCTTTTGTCAGATTTTAAACATAAACTATAATAATCTATAGATTTAGTAGTATTTAATTACCTTTGCGCCATGGAAGTGTTAAACCTTTCATGGCTTATTATTTTATTAAAACTGACTTTATGTATTTGATTCTACTTTCTATGATGCCGAACACTGTTTCTCCTCTGGCCAACAAGAAGACCAATTCGAATTGTTGTATGCAAAGCTGTTATAGCTAACATAATTCTTCAACTAAGTATTTCTTAATTATTGCCTTACAGCATATTGATATGCCAAAGGAATTCTATTGTCCAAATTTTTAACATTCAATTCAATGGACCCATCATGGATAACACATGATCGCTTCATCAACATTAAAAACAATTATCACAATGAAAATCAGCTTATCAGTATTCTTATTACTGCTTAGTTTTCAGTTCAGTTATGCTCAGCAAAGTACTGGCATATCCGGAAAAGTAACTGAAAACGGAACCGGCCTTCCCCTGCCCGGTGTTAGCATTTATATTAAAGGAACTAAACAAGGAACAACGACAGACCAGTCTGGGGCCTATCATCTGAATCTTCCTGAAGGTCAGAAAACTCTGGTATTCTCATATCTGGGCTACGAAACCAAAGAACTTCTGGCCGAAGGAAACGCGCTGAACGTGAGCCTGGCCAATTCTCCTAACTCCTTGAATGAAGTGGTGGTGGTGGCTTACGGAACTGCTAAACGGGCCAATTATGTCGGTTCAGTATCACAAATTAAAAGTGAACAACTGGAAAACCGTCAGGTCAGCAACATCAGCAGCGCCCTTCAGGGAATCGCTCCGGGTGTGCAGGCCACCTCTCAAAGTGGGCAGCCTGGCACAACTGCCACCATCAGGATCAGGGGTATCGGATCTATTAATGCTTCCAGCGATCCGCTATATGTTGTAGATGGTAATCCGTTTTCAGGCGACATTGGCTCTATCAATGTGAATGACATCTCTTCGGTCAGTATTCTTAAAGATGCAGCTTCCAGTGCTTTATATGGATCAAGAGGTGCAAACGGTGTAATCATCATCACCACTAAATCCGGAAAGAATTCTGCAGAGCCACAGATCAGCGCAAATTTCACCGAGGGACTATCCAACAGAGCGGTCAAGGATTATGAGCAAATGAACACAGACCAATATTTTGAAAGTTATTGGCTGGCACTTAAAAACAAACAAATCACCAATGGCTTAACAGATGCTCAGGCACGTACAACAGCCAGTAAAAATATCCTAACGGATCTTGGTATTAATCCTTACGGTTCAAATTATCCTAATCCAGTAGGTCTTGATGGCAAAATAGTACCGGGTGCTGTTCCTTTATGGAATGACAGCTGGCAAAAAGCCATGCAGCAAACCGCTTTGAGAACGCAGGGCGACCTGAGCTTTAGTGGTGGGAATGAAAAAAGCCAATATTACATCTCTGGTGGGTACTTAAATGATAAAGGAATTGCATTAGGATCAGGATTCAAGCGTTACAATGCAAGAGTCAACCTGACTACACAGGCAAAAAAATGGCTTAAAGCAGGTTTGAACATTTCTGCTTCAAATTCCAAGCAAGACTATCCAATGTCTGAAGACAGCAATACGGCCAATGTGATCAATTTTGCCAGGTCAATTCCAAGTTTCTACCCCGTATATCAGCGCAATGACGACGGATCTTACAAATTAGATGGTGCAGGTAATAAAGTCTTTGATTTTGGTGCTTACCGCCCAAATGCAGCCATTCCAAGAAGCAATCTGGCCGCAACCGTAGATTTGGACAAGAATCAGATCTTCAAAGACAATGTGTCTGCCAGAACTTTTCTTGAAGCCACTATTCTCCCTGAGCTGAAATTCAAAACCACCTACAGCGGAGATTATACCAATACAAATGAGAACTATTATGCTAACCCATTGCTGGGTGAGAGCGCAGAGATCAAGGGTTCTGTAGACAGAACGGTTACCAGGACCTACTCTTATACCTGGAACAACATCCTGACCTATGAAAAAACCTTTGATCAGGATCACCATTTGAGCTTGCTGGCTGGCCAGGAGATTTATAAGTACAACTCAAAAATAATGTCCGGCAGCAGACAAGGTTTCGTACTGCCAGGCTTATATGAACCAGATGCAGCCTCCCAACTGAACAGCTTTGGTGGCTATGCACTGGATTATACCCTACTGAGTTTCCTTGGAAGGGCTGAATACGATTATCAAAACAAATACCTGTTGTCTGCATCTATCAGAAGCGACGGTTCTTCCAGGTTCTCACCACAAAGCAGATGGGGTACATTTTGGTCTTTTGGTGGTTCATGGAGAGCTTCTAAAGAAGATTTTCTTAAAGACACACCGTGGTTGAGTAACTTAACTTTAAGAACCAGTTATGGTGCACAGGGTAATGACAATATTGGTGTTTATTACGCCTATGATCCTTTATATGACATCAGGAACAACCTTGGCGAAAACGGATTGGTAACCAAACGTCTGGCTACCCCGGATTTGAAATGGGAAACCAATTTGAATCTAAATGTAGGTCTGGATTTTGGGATCTTTAGAGATCGCATTAGTGGTACTGTAGAATATTTTAACAGAAGGTCTAAGGATTTACTGTTTAGCAAACCTATGGCGACCTCAACAGGTTTCACCTCTATAGATGCCAATATTGGAGCCTTAAAAAACACAGGTATCGAAGTACAGATCAATGCCATCCCAGTAATTACACCAAATTTCAGATGGGCAGTGAGTTTAAACGCTACACATTATAAAAATACCATTACCGATCTTCCACAAAACAACATTATTTCCGGAAACAAAATGCTGCGTATCGGAGGTTCAATATATGATTTTTATCTTCGGGAATGGGCTGGCGTTGATCCGGCCAATGGAAATCCACTCTGGTACACGACAAATAGTAATGGCCAGAAAGTAACCACCAATGATTACAGTAAAGCGACCCAATATATACAGGACAGCTCACTGCCAACACTTACCGGTGGTTTTACAAATACATTTACCTACAAGCAATTTGAACTTTCGGCCTTATTGTCTTACAGTATTGGCGGCAAGATCCTAGACAATGATTATGTTTCTCTAATGCAAAACGGAAGCAATCCTGGAGCAGCATGGTCTGTAGAAATGCTCAATCACTGGACGCCTGAAAACCCCAACACGAACGTGCCCCGCTTAACCACAGATAATCTTGGATGGACACAGGCATCCACACGTTTCCTATACAGTGCCACTTACGCGCGTTTAAAAAATGTAAACCTGAGTTATAAGCTACCTAAATCGGTTTCCAATAAAATCGGTATCGACAACCTAAAATTTTTCCTGACCGGAGAGAACCTGCTTACTTTCTACGGGCATAAAGGCATGGATCCGGAACAGACCATTCAGGGCGCTACTTATTACCGCTACCCAGCCATTCGTACCTACTCTGCCGGTGTGAACTTAACTTTTTAATGGATCTTAATTTTTATAAAATGAAACTCAACATACTTACCCCTTTATTGCTCTCCGCTCTTCTAGTCGGCGTTAGCAGTTGCAAGAAGGAACTCACCACTACACCTACCAATGCTGTTTCTGCAAGCTTGATCTACGGTGATGTAGACAATATTGAAACGGTTTTGAACGGTACCTGGGCCTATATGAACGATACCTATTTCACCTATGCCAATCCTGGTTACAGTACCATTCTGAGAACCAGTGATGCGATGGGCGGGGACGTGGCGATCATTACCAATAAATACGGCTACAGAGACGCCTATCAGTTTACATTGTCTACAAACCAGACCCGTTTAAATGCGATCTGGACCATTATGTACAAGGTTATTGACAATTGCAACAACATCATTACTAAAATAGATGCAGCAAGTGGATCAGCAGAGAAAAAGGCACAGGTAAAAGGACAGGCGCTGGCACTCAGAGCAAACAGCTATTTAAACCTGGCTACCTATTACCAGTTCTCCTATCTTAAAGACCCTCAGGCAAAAGCTGTACCGATTTATACTACGCCAACAGAAGCCAATACCCAAGGTAAACCTAAATCTACTTTAGAAGAGGTTTATAAATTGATCACCGCAGACCTGAACCAGGCAGAAACTTTACTGGCCAACTATTCCAGACCGGTAAAATACAAAATCAATATTGATGTAGTGCATGGATTGCAGGCCCGGACTTATTTGAACATGGGTAATTGGGCGCTGGCTGCTGAAAAAGCGGCTGCTGCGAGAAAAAACTATTCCTATATGACGGCAGCGGCGTATTACAATGGCTTTAACGACTTAACAAATGACGAATGGATTTGGGGGCATGGTCAAAAACCCGACCAGAGCACAGAGAGCTACACTTTTAACTTTTTAGATGTAAGCTCCTCTTCTTCTTATTATTATAGTTTTATGGCTGATCCTAACTTCAAATCTTTGTTTGATCAAAATGACATTAGAACTAAATTATTTTCGTGGGATGGTTTGCCAAGCCGGGAGGGCTATCTCCGTTATGCTAAATTTAAGTTCCGTGCTGATCAAACTGGGGATATTGTGCTGATGCGCTCTTCTGAAATGACCCTTATTCAGGCAGAGGGCCTGGCCAGGAATTCCGATTTGCAAGGTGCTGTACAGTACTTGAATGAGCTTAGAAGTGCAAGAAATGCCGATTTATTTGTTTTGGGCACAAAAACCAAGGAAGATGTGATTGCAGCGATCCTGGTGGAAAGAAGAAAGGAATTGTGGGGCGAAGGCTTTGCCTTGTCTGATATCTTAAGGACTCAATCTGCATTGGTAAGACTTCCTTACAACGATGCCAGTGGTAATCCTATACAGGTTGTAGTGACTACTCCAGACGGCAGTACCAAAACCGTAGCAGCTAAACAGCACACGACACTTAAATTCCCGGATGGAACAGCATTTAAACCAAATAGCCCTTACTATTTATTTAATATCCCTCAATCTGAATTGAATACCAATCCTAACATCAATAAATAGAAGTTTAATAACAATCTGTAAAAGGCTGGATCACTAATCGTGATCTGGCCTTTTTTATAAATAAAGGAAGGTGGGTGAATTGTTCGAAAAATTCTGTACAGCTGCTTCAAGACTAACGATATCAGGCGGCTGAAGAAGCCGCAGATCTCTGAGGTCTTTCCGCAGCGTACGAGAATTTTTCGTAGCAAATTGCAGAGGAAAGAGGTGATCCGAGCAAAGAGTTAAGTCCATACATAGTGCAGATCTAGGTTTATAATTCTCACTCATCTCCTATCGAGTAAAAAATAAACACTATCCAATAAACTCATCTGCGCCATGCCCGGACTGCCCCCCTTTGCTAAGCGCCATATAAAAAATCAATATTACTCCGAGAGGACCTCAGGGCGCCTTGCCACAAGAGCGCAGCGAGGCAAGGAGTCCAGTCCTCGACGAGTAATTTGATTTTTTCCAACAAGCTTAACATTTTTTCTTATATTGGCCCCCGAAACTTTAGGGGTGCCTTAGTGCTGAGAAATACCCTTTGAACCTGATGCGGTTAGTACCGCCGAAGGGAAAAGTAAAATGGATCTGCATGTGTTTAATCAAACACATCTATTTCATTCCTAAAGTAGTAATCTGAACAGGAATGAAAATAAAAATCAACAACCAGGAAAAAGAAATTGCAGAGCATACTACTTTGCAAAACATTGTTTTCAGCCATCTCGGCGATAAACAAAACGGTACAGCCGTCGCGGTGAACAACTCCGTGATCCAAAAATCGCTGTACGAAAGCTATCAGCTCAAAGCAAACGACGACATTCTGATCATTAAAGCAACACAAGGAGGTTAAAAGATGAACAATTCTAAGAAAATCTATGTTAGTGGGCAGCACCACGACATTAAAGTGGCCATGCGCCAGATTTCCCTTTCGGAAACAAAACTTCACAACGGCGGTATAGAATTAAATGCACCGGTTACTGTTTACGATACGAGCGGTGCCTATACTGATGATGAAATCGAGATTGACATCAAAAAAGGGCTTCCCCGTTTAAGAGAAGCATGGATCCTGCAAAGAAATGATGTAGAACAACTTGGCGCTGTAAGTTCGGTTTATGGGAAAGAAAGAAAAGAAAACCCAGAGCTTGACCATCTGAGATTTGAGCATATACAAAAACCCATGCGTGCTAAAGAAGGCTGTAATGTTACACAACTTCATTATGCAAAGCAGGGTATTATTACCCCGGAAATGGAATACATTGCCATCAGGGAGAATCAGCTGATCAACGAAATGGAAGGACAGTTTGCAGAAAGCACCGAAATGCTCAGCACCCAACATCCAGGACACAGTTTCGGTGCCAATACACCCAAAGGCTTCATAACACCTGAATTTGTAAGGGACGAAGTTGCAGCCGGACGGGCCATCATTCCAAACAATATCAACCACCCGGAAAGCGAACCTATGATTATTGGCCGCAACTTCCTGGTAAAAATCAATGCTAACATTGGAAACAGTGCCGTAACCTCTACTATTGATGAGGAAGTAGATAAAGCAGTTTGGGCCTGCAGATGGGGTGCAGATACCATCATGGACCTTTCCACAGGTAAAAACATCCATGAAACCCGCGAGTGGATCATCCGAAACTCTCCTGTCCCAATTGGCACCGTACCTATCTATCAGGCGCTGGAAAAGGTAAATGGTAAAGCCGAAGATCTGACCTGGGAACTCTTCAGAGATACCTTGATTGAACAAGCAGAACAAGGGGTATCCTATTTCACCATCCACGCAGGTGTACTCCTCAGATACATTCCATTGACCGCCAAACGCGTTACAGGTATTGTTTCCCGTGGAGGAAGTATTATGGCCAAATGGTGCCTGGCACACCACAAAGAAAATTTCTTGTATACACACTTTGAAGACATCTGCAAGATCATGCAGCAATATGATGTTGCCTTTTCATTAGGTGATGGTCTTCGTCCGGGCTCTATAGCGGATGCTAATGATGCTGCTCAGTTTGCAGAATTGGAAACCCTTGGCGAATTGACAAAAATAGCCTGGAAGTATGATGTACAGGTGATGGTAGAAGGTCCAGGGCATGTACCAATGCACCTGATCAAAGAAAACATGGACAAACAACTCAAAGAATGTCATGAAGCACCATTCTATACTTTAGGCCCTCTAACTACAGATATCGCACCCGGATATGACCACATCACTTCAGCAATCGGGGCAGCAATGATTGGCTGGTTTGGTACAGCCATGTTGTGTTATGTAACACCAAAAGAACACCTGGGTTTACCCAATAAAAAGGATGTTAAAGATGGGGTGATCACCTATAAACTGGCTGCACATGCCGCAGACCTCGCAAAAGGCCATCCAGGTGCCCAGTACAGAGACAATGCCTTAAGTAAGGCCAGATTTGAGTTCCGCTGGGAAGACCAGTTTAATCTTTCCCTGGATCCGGATACTGCACGTGAGTTTCATGATGAAACACTACCCGCTGAAGGTGCAAAGATTGCACACTTTTGCTCCATGTGCGGGCCCAAATTCTGTTCGATGAAGATTACCCAGGAAATCAGGGATTCTGCGGCCAGCGGACTGTTTGAAAAAGCCGAGGAGTTTAAAATGCAAGGCAGCCAAATCTATTCCTAATGGAAATGATTGTGGTTTCCAATCCGGTTCCTTTTAAAAGGGAACCGGAAATTTTAAATGAGCTTTTTGATGAGGGGCTTCTGGTACTTCATTTACGAAAACCAGAATACACAGAAATAGAATACAGAAAATTGCTAAAAGAAATCAAACCGGAACACCATCAAAAAATTGCCTTGCACCAGCATCATTCAGTTGCTGATGAGTTTGGAATCTACAGGTTTCACTACCCGGAAAAACAGAGAACAGAAAGTGTTATCCAGCCTAAATTAAAAGGACAGATCTACTCCACTTCCGTTCATTACCTTAAAGATTTTGCCCAGGATCTATCTTGTTTCGACTATCTATTGATGGGACCTGTATTCGATAGCATCAGCAAAACCGAATATAAAGCAATGAATCACAGAAACCACCCTAAACAACTGAATAATAATGTAATTAAAATATACGGAATCGGCGGTATAACTCCAGGTAATGGGTTAAAAACACAGGAATATGGCTTTTACGGGGCCGCAATAATGGGTTATTTATGGCAGCAGGAGGATCCGCTAGCCGCTTATCAATTATTAAAAAAAGAATGGAATACAGCAGACCAATAGTCATGAGCATTGCGGGCCTCGACCCTTCCGGAGGAGCGGGAATCCTGGCAGATATAAAGACCTTTGAACAGCACAAGTGCCTTGGCTTTGGGGTAGCTTCTGCCCTGACCTATCAGACGGAGAACAGGTTTGTCGGAATGAATTGGATACCCCTGGTTCAGATACAAGAACAAATCATGCCACTACTGGAGCAGTATAAGATCGAAGTGATCAAAATCGGAATCATAAAAGACCTCATACTTCTTCGTAACCTGGTTAACTGGCTGAGATTACAGTTACCAAACGTTAAACTGATCTGGGATCCCGTTGCATCAGCATCCAGCGGATTTTCTTTTATGGACAGCCCTAATGACGTTCTGCTCCAAGAGGTTCTTAGTCAAATATACCTACTATGCCCAAATACAACTGAAGCACGGTTTCTAACCGGAATTACCGATGAACAGAAAGCTGCGGTCCAATTGAGCAAGCACTGTAATGTCCTGCTTAAAGGCGGACACTCCATGATCCACCGGGGGACTGACCTGCTGTATACTTTAAAAGATATTATCCCGCTTTATTCAGCAAAGCAAGACTTACCTCAGAAACATGGATCAGGCTGTATACTATCTTCAGCAATAGCTGCTAATACATCCTGTAAATTAGATCTTTACCAGGCATGTTCTGAAGCAAAAAATTACATTGAAAAAGCACTAAACAGCAACCTTAATTTACTAGCCTACCATGCTTAAAAAACTCATGTACATTTCCGATGGAGAAAATCAGGAGACACAATTACTCAACGTCAGTAAAGCTTTAGATTCTGGCTGCAACTGGATACAGATCAGGTATAAAAACAGAACGGAATCAGAAGTATTGCAACTCGCTGAACAGACCAGGAAAATAATTTCCAGCTATCCGGAAGTAACACTGATCATTAACGACCACCCCAGAGTTGCCCTCCTTACCGATGCCCATGGCGTACACCTTGGACTAACGGACAGCCCTGTTAAAGAAGCCCGGGCTTTGTTAGGAGCGCATAAAATTATTGGTGGCACAGCAAACACAGTTGATGACTTACTGCAGCGCATTGCTGAAGGCTGCGACTATATAGGTCTGGGCCCGTACAGATATACATCCACTAAAGAAAAACTCAGTCCTATTCTCGGACTGACTGGCTATCAGAAGCTGTTCATCCGGCTCAAAGAGCTGAATGTCGAGCACCCTCCCGTTTACGCCATTGGTGGCATCCAGCCGGAAGACATCGAAGACCTAATGCACACTGGCGTCTATGGAATCGCATTTTCAGGCCTGCTCAACCATCATCCAAAACCAATAGAATTAATGAACATCCTTAGAAAAAAAACAAATGAAACACTTGAATATAGCAGGTAAAGAATTCAAATCCAGGTTATTTCTTGGAACAGGGAAATTTGGTTCAACTGAAGAAATGGAAGCGGCAGTACTGGCTTCTCAAAGTGAATTGGTTACAGTAGCGTTAAAAAGAGTAGACCTCAACACCGAAACAGACACTTTAATTAACTCACTTAAACATAAACATATCAATATATTACCAAATACATCTGGAGCAAGAAATGCAAAAGAGGCTATATTTGCTGCACAGCTGGCCCGGGAAGCACTGGAAACCAACTGGCTTAAACTGGAGATTCATCCAGATCCTAAATATCTGCTCCCAGACGCAGTTGAAACCTTAAAGGCGACGGAAGAGCTTGCCAAGCTCGGATTCATTGTACTTCCTTACATCCACGCAGATCCGGTACTTTGCAAGCAACTGGAGGACGCGGGCACAGCTGCTGTAATGCCATTAGGCTCTCCAATAGGCACAAACAAGGGGTTAAGGACACAGGATTTTCTGGAGATTATTATAGAACAAAGCAAAGTACCAGTCGTGATCGATGCAGGCATTGGAGCACCCTCAGATGCAGCAAAAGCGATGGAACTTGGTGCAGATGCGGTATTGGTAAATACGGCCATTGCCAGCTCCAGAAATCCGGTAGCAATGGCCCATGCTTTCAAGCTGGCTGTAGAAGCTGGAAGAACTGCCTTTGAGGCACAGCTGGCAACAACCCGGCAACAGGCACAGGCCAGTAGTCCACTTACCTCCTTTTTAAATTTTTAGATCATGTTTACACAACTATTTGACGAATTTGATTGGGAAGAGGTTAAACAAAGTATACTTTCCAAGACGGAACAGGATGTTACCGAAGCCTTAAACAAAAACAGACGCAATTTAGAGGACTTTAAAGCACTGATCTCCCCCGCAGCCTCACCTTACCTCGAACAGATGGCTTTAATTAGCCAGGAGCTCACCAGAAAACGTTTTGGAAAAACCATTCAGATGTATATTCCGCTTTACCTTAGCAATGAGTGTCAAAACATCTGTACGTACTGCGCCTTTAGTCTGGACAATAAGATCAGACGAAAAACACTGAGTGACGCGGAGATATTACAGGAAATAGCTGTACTCAAAAAGATGGGTTACGACCATGTACTGCTGGTGACTGGCGAAGCCAATCTGACCGTTGGTGTGCCCTATCTCCAAAATGCCATCCGGCTCATCAAGCCTCATTTCACTCATGTATCACTGGAAGTACAGCCACTTGACACCAATGACTATCAAGAACTTATTGAAGAAGGCCTAAGCACGGTTCTGGTGTATCAGGAAACCTATCACAAGGAAAACTACAAACTGTACCACCCAAAAGGGAAAAAGTCCAATTTCAATTACCGGCTGGAAACACCAGACCGGCTTGGCCAGGCCAACATCCATAAAATTGGTTTGGGCACACTCATTGGCCTGGAAGATTGGCGGACAGATTGTTTCTTTACAGCCCTCCATTTAGATTACCTGGAGAAAACCTATTGGCAAACAAAATACTCTGTTTCTTTTCCCAGGCTAAGACCCATAGAACTTGCAGGATCCGAAGAGACTGTACTCAAAGAATACAACAACTACATGAGCGACCGGGAACTGGTACAACTGATCTGCGCCTGGCGATTGTTCAACACGGAACTGGAGATTTCCATTTCCACGCGCGAAGAAGAACATTTTAGGAACCATTTAATCCAGTTGGGCATCACCAGTATCAGTGCAGGTTCTAAAACGAACCCGGGAGGTTATATTGTAGAACCAGAATCTCTGGAGCAATTCGAAATCTCTGACGAGAGAAGTTCAGCCGAAATTGCCTCTATGATCAGAGCGCAGGGTTACGAACCCGTATGGAAAGACTGGGATAAAACTTTTGGACATTAATATGCTGGCTAAAGAAGAATTTCAAAGATATCTCAAGCAAATCCTGCTGGACGATATCGGCCTTTATGGCCAAAACAAATTAAAGGAAGCTAAAGTAGCGGTAATTGGAGCTGGTGGATTAGGCTGTCCGGTTTTACAGTACCTTTGCGCCGCGGGCATTGGGCATTTGGGCATCATTGATTTTGACGTGGTAGAGGAATCGAATCTGCACCGGCAGATTTTATACGGACAAGCGGACATTGGCTTTAAAAAAGTTCAGGCTGCTTATAAAAGACTATCGGAACAGAACCCCAATACCATTTTTACCACCCATGACCATGTGGTTACTGAAGACAATGCTTTGCAATTGCTGGAAAATTATGATTTTGTTGTGGACGGTTGTGACAATTTCGCGACCCGTTATGCAGTAAATGATGCTTGCGTTTCCCTTGGCAAACCATTGGTTTATGGAAGTATATTAGGCTATATGGGGCAATTGGCAGGTTTTAATATAGAAGGTTCAAAAAACCTGAGAGATTTATTTCCTGAACCCCCAAACCCCGAAGATGTTCCCTCCTGTTCCGAAAATGGTGTTTTAGGCACCGTACCAGGTATCATAGGCACAATAATGGCCCAGATGACCATTGATGTGGTTCTGGGCCGTTTTGAATTTAAAGATCAGTTTATCCTGCTCCATACAAGAACATTGGAAAGGACAGTACTCCGTATCACTTAAACCGGGAATTAATCCACCCGGTTTAAAATTTTCTCTATGCGCTGAAGTTCATCTTCCGTAAAAAGAATATTGTCCAGGCATTTCAGAGAATCAGCCAATTGTTCAGGTTTACTCGCACCCACAAGTACAGAGGTAACCCTTGGATCTTTTAGAAGCCAGGATAACGCCATATGCGCCAACTTTTGTCCACGTTCTGCAGCAATTGCATTCAGTTCATTTATTTGCTGCAATTTACCTTCGGTAATCTGGCTGCTTTGAAGAAATCCATGTGACTTGGCCGCTCTGGAATCTGCCGGAATTCCGCCAAGGTATTTATCTGTCAACATGCCTTGAGCCAAAGGAGAAAAAGGAATACAACCTACGCCTTCTTTTTGAAGTACATCCAGGAGACCACCTTCCACCCAGCGTTCAAACATTGAGTATTTAGGCTGATGGATTACACAGGGTGTACCCAGCTGCTTTAGAATCCGGATCGCTTTTTCGGCTTCTTCGGCTTTATAATTGGAGATCCCGACATACAAAGCTTTCCCCTGGCGCACCAGAAGATCCAGAGCCATCATCGTTTCCTCTAAAGGCGTTTCCGGATCCGGGCGATGGTGATAAAAAATATCTACATAATCCAGATCCATTCTTTTGAGGCTCTGGTCAAGACTCGATACCAGGTATTTCTTCGATCCCCAGTCTCCGTAGGGGCCTGCCCACATGGTATAACCGGCTTTGGTCGAGATCACCATCTCATCCCTGAAACCTTTAAAATCTTCCTTTAAGATCTTGCCAAAATTTTCTTCTGCAGATCCCGGAGGCGGGCCGTAATTATTCGCCAGGTCAAAATGTGTAATTCCATGATCAAAGGCAAGTTTCAATATACTTCTGGAATTCTCCAGGACATCTACATGTCCGAAATTATGCCATAAACCAAGGGATAAAGCCGGGAGCTTTAACCCGCTATGGCCACAGCGACGGTACTGCATTTTCTCATACCGGTCTTCTGCAGGGATATAACTCATATATTCTTGTTTTAGATAAAGTCCTAAATTAACGAAGTAATTTTGTTTTGAAACAAAAAAGCCTCCAATAATCGGAGGCTTTAAAAGGAAACAGTATAGTATTAATTTTTAATAATCGTCATTCAAGGCAAAAACTGCATTTCTGTTCATCCATTTTCCACTGGTGAAATCTGGAAAATCAATAGTCTCATTGCCCAGTTCAATAGACTGCTCACTCAACGGAGTAATTGCACTCCAGGCGGCGGCATCATAAACATCAAGCGGCGTTGGTGTGCCGCGTTTTGCAGATTCGATAAAAGCATGGATCACAAAGAAATCCATACCGCCATGCCCTGCTCCTGTTGCGTCATTGCCATATTTCTTCCAAAGTGGGTGATCATATTTATCCAGCCATTCTTTTGCATCATCCCACTGATGTGGCTTGCTCTTACCCTCTACATAAATACTGTTATTTACGTCCATCCAAAGGCCATCTGTTCCTTGTACTCTGAAGCCCAGGGAATAAGGTCTTGGTGAATTCGTATCATGCTGAAGGATAATGGTCTCTCCATTAGCACATTGAATAGTAGTGGTAACAATATCTCCAAGTCTGAATTTAACTTTCGCATTTGGATGGTTTTCACCACCATGATCTACGATATATTTATGCAGACCACGAGATTGTGTAGCAAATGAACTCAATTTCAAGAATCTGTTACCGCGGTTGATATTGACACATTGAGCTACAGGACCAATACCATGGGTAGGATAAAGATCACCATTACGATGTACGGAATGATTTGTTCTCCATTTCGCTTCAGAAAATCCTTTTTCATTGAATTCAACACCCCCACCATAAGGTTTTACACCATCATTGAATTTTACTTCCCGCAGATCGTGCTGATATCCACCCTGAAGGTGCGTGATTTCGCCAAAAAGACCTTGTCTTACCATATTCAAAACAGCAAGAACGTCTCTCCTGTAACAAACATTCTCCAGCATCATGACTTGCGCATCGTGTTTTTCGGCAGCCTGAACCACATCCCAATGATCCTGAAGGGTAATACCCAGCATCACCTCTGTGGCCACATATTTAACGCCAGCTTCAAGTGAACCAATGATCATTGGTTTATGCCACTCCCATGGGGTTGCGATCAATACAGATTTAAGATCTTTGGTTTGCTGAAGCATTTTCTTCCAGGCATAGTTATCGCCTGTATATATCTTTGGCATAGGTTTGCCACTTTTGGTAATCATGGCTTTTGCCATCTCCAGCATCCTAGGTTCGACATCACAAATGGCGACCAGTTCGACATCATCTCTTTTTAAGATAAGCGCAAGATGATTCTGGCCACGCAAGCCAACACCCATCATGGCTATTTTAAGTTTTTCGCCAGCATAATTGGCAAAAAGAGTTTTTTCCGGAAGGACGGTCAGGGCAGCTGCCGTCAAACTGGTCGTTCTTACAAATTCACGTCTGTTCATAATTGTGTTCTGGTTGTTTTAATATTCAGATATATTTGTGGTTAGCAATTGGTTTCCTTCCGAAGCAAACCTTCCTTCAAGTTGCAAAAAGTGAAATTGACCTAGATCTAAACTGAACACCCCTACCCAATTTTCTTGCGAAAATTGTTCTGATTTCAAAACAGCAAGGGTGAGTCCACTCTGATCAACCAATTTGAGCTTAGCGTAACTTTTTCCATAAGGCTGAGGTTTAACTTCAAGAATAAACTGAAGGTTCGCAATCAGCTTATCATAATGGATTTTACTCTTTGATTGCAGATCACCAATAAACAGGTAACCTGCTGCGTTTACGCCTAAGGTAATTTCATTTAATACGGGTAATCCGGCATCTTTAACACCAAGACGGAAACTGATTCCGCTCAATCCCTCTGGTGTTTCCAAATTACCTGCACCGAATTTAAGGGAAAACTCATATTTGGTCAATTGAGGTAATATACCTGCCTCAACAACTTCAGGCAGTGATTTCCAGGCCTTGAAAAACGGAAGTGTACCTTCGTTAATCAAATAGGCTGGTGTTTCGATAACCGGCTCCGATTCTGAAGTATCCAGTTCGCTGGGCGGACTGCCTTTAAAAAGAATATTAAAGATGTCTCTTCTTTGCATGAAGTTTTGGTTCGCTTGGATTTAGTGATTCCAAATTAGGCAATACACAGGCAAGATGGGAAGCCAGATTCAAGAATAATCACGCAAACGTTTGATAATTATAAAAGCAAACGTTTGTTTTATTTTTAGTATATCTGGTTTTGTACGGTTTTCTCCAGGAAAACAGGTATTCAAGAAAAAAGAAGAGGCATTTATCTGCCTCGATTAAGGTATACGCTTCGATCACATTAAAATCCTATCCAAATGAACTTTTTTTGATGTATTTCAGCCATTAATCAATACAATCTTAACAAAAGAGATCAAACGTTTGTGTGGTTTTAATGCCAAACTTGCCCACTTCAGATATCATTTGAGCCCTACATTCAATGAAGCTTAACATCAAACGAATATTTTAACCAATCTAAACCTAATAATTCATGACGAAGACCCTATTTCCCGCTTTGCTCCTGTTGTTCGCAACCTTTGAAACCTCTGCACAACAGGCCTCTGTAGCACTGGCTGGTAACGCCTGGATAACGCACAGGTCAGCAGAAAATTCAGAAAAAATCTCAAAGAATGGTTTAACGGACTGGAAAGATTCCCAGACGGTGACCAGTATTTACTTTCGTGTTGAACAACCCGGCATATTAAAACTTTCACTGGTGATGACACCGCCATCAGAAAAGAGCACTTTTAAAGTTATACTCGGAAATCAATCTGTTACCAAAACAACCACCGGAACAACAACAGATACACTTTTGATCGGTGATTTCAAAGTTACTGAAAAGGGCTACCAGCAGGTAAAGATCCAGGGCTTATCTAAAACAGGATATGATTTTGGAAAAGTGAACAGTCTAATTGTTGAAGGTACTCCTGCAGCCACTTTAAGCTATGTTAAAGACAATCAGGACAACCGGTATTACTGGGGTCGACGAGGCCCCTCTGTCCATCTGGCATATACAGTTCCGGAGAACATAAAAGATCAGGTAGAATGGTTTTACAATGAAGTTACAGTTCCAACAGATATGGATCCCATAGGTTCCTATTTTATGTCAAATGGATTTGAACAGGGGTATTTTGGAATGCAGGTAAACGGTCCAAAAGAACGCCGCATCTTATTCTCTGTCTGGAGCCCTTTTCAAACAGACAACCCTGCCAGCATTCCTGAGGACCAAAAGATCAGACTTCTGAAAAAAGGTAATGGTGTAAAAACGGGAGAATTTGGATCTGAGGGATCAGGTGGCCAAAGTTATCTGATCTACCCCTGGACGGCTGGAAAAACATATGCTTTTTTAACTCGTGCCCAGCCTAATTCCACAAGTAATAAAACTATTTTCACGTCGTGGTTTAAACCTGAACACGGCAATTGGATGCTTATTGCCAGTTTTGAACGACCTAATACCAATTCGAACCTTAAACACCTGCACTCTTTTCTGGAAAACTTCCAACCGGAGATGGGTAATTTATCCCGTACTGCGAATTACGGAAATCAATGGGTGGCCAATGCCAAAGGCAGCTGGACTGAAATCACAGAAATGAAATTTACAGGAGATGATATAGCCAACAGAAACTATAGAAAAGATTTTAGTGGCGGCGTTAAAAACACTGGTTTCTTTCTTAAAAACGGAGGTTTTTTTAATGAATTCACACCTTTGCGAACCTCCTTTAGCCGGCCGGCGAACCAGAATAAAGCACCCGTGGTAGATTTTAATGCCCTTCCTTAGTTTAAGGATCTATTTTAAAGGCCTCGATAATATAATCGGGGCTTTTTTTATATATAATCACAATAATTGCCTAATATTAAAAGATAATTATAATCTTTGATCCCGATGTCTGATAAACCAACTACTATAAAAGAAATAGCGAAGCTTCTCAACATCTCGGTTTCTACCGTTTCGAGAGCTTTAAACGACCATTCCAGCATTGGTCTGATCACTAAAATGCGGGTAAAAAAACTTGCCCAGGAACTCAATTACGAACCTAATCAAAGAGCTATTCAATTTCTTCAGGGAAAATCACATACTATAGGTGTTATTTTACCTGAACTTTCCGAATCCTTTTTTTCAGCAGCAATTACTGGAATTGAAGACATCGCCTACAAAAGAAATTACACGGTACTTCTCGCCCAGTCTCACGATGACGCGGAACGGGAAAAGTTACTTGTAGAAAAAATGAAAACCCAGCGTGTGGATGGTTTACTCATTTCGGTAGCTAAAACCACCAGTACATATGAGCATTTTGAAGCGCTAAGAAAGCTGAATATTCCTATTGTTTTTTTTGATCGCATCCCTCCTATTAAAAACATACATTTTGTAGGTTCTAATCTGGAGACCGGTACATTTGAGGCCGTAAACTTTTTACTCAAAAAAGGTCATCGCACCATTGGTATGATTAATGGTCCGACAACACTTATAGCCTGTGCAGAAAGAAAAAATGGTTATGTCAGGGCAATGACTTCCCAACGCCTTAAGTTTGATCCCTCACTGGTGATGAGCTGTGATCTTTCTGAATCCGGAACAATAGAGGCTATGGAAACTTTACTTAACCATAAGCGCAAGCCAACGGCAATTGTGACATTTAATGACTATGTAGCCTTATTTGCAATGCGTTACGCACGTAATTTAGGATTAAAGATAAACGAAGACCTTGATTTTGTAAGTTATGCAAACCTGCCCATCATTAACTACATGGACCATACCCCAATTGCTTCCGTAGAACAATTCCCTTATAAGCAAGGTAAGAAAGCAGCCAATATTTTACTAGACCTGTTGAGTAAGCCTAAAAGCGAATCTGCTGCAGAACAAGCTTATTTTAATATTGTTGTAGAATCTGAATTGATCATAGGCACTGACAAATAAATAAACACAACCGTTTGCGCAATAAACTCAAGGCGAAATTGTTTAGGTTTGAATCTACCAAAACTAAAAAAACTCGCCTAGTGCTATGCTCAATCAGATTTTACCATTATACGGAATCCTGCCTGTTAAAAGCAACATACAATTATTTGGAGATGGTTTAATCAATCATACCTGGAAAATCACCACAGAAAACGCTGGATACATCCTCCAGAAGGTGAACCAGGCTGTATTTAAAAAACCGCAGGACATCGACCAAAATATATCCAGGCTCAAAGCCTTTTTAAATCAGAAACATCCGGAATATTTATTTGTAAGCCCTATTACTGGCACAACAGGAAAATCACTGATGGAAACTTCAGAAGGATATTTCAGGCTCTTTCCTTTTGTAGAGGATTCACATTCTCTAAATGTACTTAGCAAAAAGGAAGAGGCCTATGAAGCCGCCAGACAGTTTGGAAGATTTTCTATGCTCCTGAATGAATTTGATGTTGATCAACTCTACATTACACTTCCAGATTTTCATAATTTGACTTTGCGGTATGCCCAATTCAAAAATGCGGTTTTACACGCATCTCCGGAAAGAAAAGAACGTTCTAAAGAATTGATTTCATTCATAGAAGACAATTACAGTATCGTTGAAACCTACAACCAGATCATTTCAAATCAAGAAATTCCTTTAAGAGTCATCCATCACGACACAAAGATCAATAACGTCCTTTTTGATCGGGACGGCAAAGGTATATGCGTAATTGATCTGGATACCGTGATGCCAGGATATTTTATTAGTGATGTTGGGGATATGATGAGGACTTATCTTTCTGCAGCAAACGAAGAAGAAACTGATTTCTCCAAGATCAACATCCGAACAGACTTTTTTAAGGCTATTTACGACGGTTATATGCTGGAAATGGGCAGTGTACTCACAGAAACAGAAAAGAGCTATTTCATTTATTCAGGTAAATTCCTTATTTATATGCAGGCCATCCGTTTTCTTGCCGATTATCTGGAAAACGATGTTTATTACGGAGCTAAATATGAAGGTCATAATTTTATACGTGCTGAGAATCAAATTACTTTGCTAAAAAGATATCAGGAAGCGGAGCCTCAGTTAAGATCACTGATCAGTTAGCACTCCTTGCTTTCAGCCGGCCTTCGGAATGGTCATAAAAATTAGAATAGTATTTCCTATTTCAATATCTTTATGGCCATTCACGAATATACGATCTCCATTTTAATGATAAAAGAAGTACCTGGCCGAAGCGAACAATTTTACAATCATTTTAGAAATTACAGAGGCTTGCTTCATGTACTTTTTTGGGGGATTGCCGCCTGGGCTTTTTATTATCTTTACACAGCAAAGTCCACCTCTAGTACAAACATCCACCCCATTGCTTATCTGCGGTTTTTTTACATCCTTAGATTAGGTATTGGGTTTGGATTATCGTATTCATTTTTATATTTTATCATGCCACTGGGCAAACAAAAGAAGACATTCTGGATTAGTCTGCTGGTTCTTCTTTCCTGTTGGTATACCATCTTCATTATCCTGCTCAAGATTGAAACCAATCATTTCCCGCAATTGGCGTTCCGACCGGAAAATACCTGGTTACATCTTATCCTGGGTCAATTCTATTACTTCTTTTTTTTATTCGGCTTTTTCATCGCATTCTGTTATTTCGTAGATATTAATGATCGCCAGAAAGAGCTTCAAAATCTGGAAAAGTTTAAGACCGAAAAAATAAGATTGGAAAGTACTTTTTTAAAGTCACAAGTCAACCCGCATTTCTTATTCAATACTTTAAACAATATTTATGCACTAAGTTTAAAGAAGTCAGAACAAACTGCGGTGATTATAGAAAGACTGGAATCCTTGCTGCATTATATGCTTTATGAATGTAAAGAAGATCAGGTTCCTTTAGAAAATGAATTTCTCTTCACCAATAGCTATATTGAACTCGAAAAATTAAGACACCGCAGCGACCGCTGTCAAGTAACAGTCAATGTACAGGGTAATCCCACTCAAAAAAAGATAGCTCCATTACTGCTGATCAATTTCCTTGAAAATGCTTTTAAACATGGAACTAAAACAAGCTTTGGAAAATCATGGATTGATCTGGACATCAAAGTAGAAGCAAAATCTATGAAGTTTATTCTTAGAAACAGCAAACCCGCCCAACCTGCGTTTTTACAAGGCATTTCTGAATATAAAGGTGGCATAGGGCTGAAAAATGTAAAAAGACGTTTAGAAATCCTATATCCCAAAAAGCATGAATTGATTGTTACAGATGGTGAAAATGATTTTGAAATCCAGCTTAGCCTTATTTTTTAGAAATGAACAGTTTTGTACAGATAGAAATTCACAATAAAAACCGCTGGATATATTTTACTAAATACAGGTGGATTGCCCATATGCTATTTTGGCTATGGGTACTTTTAGAAAACCTTAGAAATGCTGGCGCTTCCGATACCTTCATATCTACTTTTAACGAATTTCTCATTAGAAATTTTCCAATCGCCATTTTTTTCTATTTCTATTGCCTGTTTCTAATCCCTTATCTGTTTAAGAAAAATAGAGTACGCCTGTTCTGGTTGGCTTTGCTGGCTTGTCTGGTTATTTTTCCCGTGCTAAATCTGTTTTATGACAAGCTCTTTCCCGAGAAAAGCATGCCAGAAGTAATCAAGAATTCAAGTTTCATTGAAGGCTATTTTCAACTGTTTGTAAACTACCTTCTGAATTTTTTACTTTTTTCCATGATGTTATTTTTTATGGAAAAAAGCGAGGAACAGGATACCCTGGTAGAATTGGAAAAAGAGAAAAAAGAAATAGAACAGGTTAAGCTGGACTTGTTAAAAACCAATATCAGCCCTGATTTTTTAATGAGGTCGTTAAAGCAGCTTAAAAATACCGCCGCTGCACTTCAGGAAAACACACCACAGTCTATCCTTACATTTTCTGATTTGATGCGTTATCGTCTTTATCGTGGCCGCCAGTATTTTTCTCCGCTCACAGAAGAACTGATTGCCTTACACGCTTTTATCGATTTTATCCATTTAGAAGAAGGCAACCGCTTGCACATTGACCTTTTGGTAAAAGGGCCTACCGAACAGAAGGACATTGCTTCCCTCGCATTGATTAATATTTTAGAAGTATTTTGTAAGACCCCACCTCCGGTTCCCGCGAGGTTAAAGATTGAAGTACGTACAGAATCCCAATCTCTATTGGTTCATTTGCATTATAGTCTTCATGCAACAGACACTATACTATCCGACCTGCAGAAATACGGGGAAAATTACAGCCAGCTTTATGGTGATGAGGTGAAAATTGATTTTGAAAATTGCAAAGACCCACATTGCCTGATCAACCTGTCCCTTCCATGGATTTTGAAATAAGTTAGATCAAACTGGCTTTAAACATTTTATCAAATGCTTCGACCTTTAAATTTTTACCAATCACAACAATTTTACTCTCCCTGACCTCTCCCGTTTCCCAGGTTTTCCCCTGATGCACTGCAACAGACTTGCCTACGGTCTGCAAAATTATTTTATCCGGGTATCCTTTAACATGTATGACTCCTTTTATTCTGTAAACGCCGGCAGATTGGAGAATTAAGAAAACATTAACCCGATGCTGGAGATGGTTCAGTTCAAATGGCTCCCTATACTTGAGCACAATGGTTTCGATATCGCTATGGTCATGCCGGATATGCGAGCTGACCATCAGGCCGGATTTGGCTTCTACTGGCTTTCCCGGCACCAGGCTAAATCTTTTGCTTGCACCAATTGGTTCTACCCGCGCTTGAAGATCATCTTCGAAGCGCTCATAGGTAAAGAGTGTATTGACATTAAATCCAGTTTGAGGTTTGCTTAAAATAACGGCAAAAGGATTCAGACGTCTGAGCAATTGTTCAAGGCTACGGATATACGCCGGGCTCACCTGTTCTATTTTATTAATCAGAATGATATCGCTGAATGCAATCTGAGAGATGGACTCCGGAATTTCCCGGAGCTGGTCTTCTACAAGCTCTGCATCGACCACACAAATAACACGTTTCAGCAGAAATCCTTTTCTTACATTGGAATTGGTGAGAAAGGGATGCGCAATGTTTGCCGGGTCAGCAATACCAGTTGCTTCAATAATCAAGTGGTCCCAGGATTCCCGCTGATCCCAAAGTTGGTTTAAAACGTCAAATATGTCCTCACTTAAAGAGCAGCACAGGCAGCCATTTTGTAATTCAGAAATAGGTAAGGCTGTATTCACAATGAGCTCTGCATCTATATTCTCCGCTCCGATTTCATTTTCTACAACCGCAAACCTTACCTCTGCTTTCTTTGCAATGATGCAATTGAGCAAAGTTGTTTTTCCTGCCCCTAAAAAACCAGTAAGTAAAGTAACTTCTTTAGCGACTGCCATTTGAAAAAAAATTATGTAAAAAAGATAATATAGTCTTGTACAGGTTCAGTATCCATTGTAAATTTAGCCCCTTATCCGCTGACTCTAATTGAGCATGTACATGTACAACAAAGATAATCAATAAATGCAACTGAATTGCAAATATTCATTACATTTGACACCTTTATGTACAACCCTTCATAGATTGGCCTTTAAAAGCATATTAACTAACACACATGAATAAATTCAATTTTAAACCTCTGATTCTTGCAACTGCATTGCTATGTAGCGCAAACTTTGTTAATGCCCAGGATAACCTGGTAAATTCCTTAAAGAACAACCAAAGTGCTAAAAGTAAGGAAAGCTTTAAATTCACAGATGTCATCAATCTGGCCAATACACCAGTTAAAAATCAGGGATCGTCTGGTACCTGCTGGAGCTATTCAACAAATTCCTTCCTTGAGTCAGAAATGATCAAAGCAGGTAAAACACCTGTTGCTCTTTCTCAAATTTTCTCTGCAAGAAACGCCTATGTGGAAAAAGGAAAGAATTATGTGCGCATGCATGGCGCAGTAACCTTGGGCGACGGTGGCGCGCTTCACGATGTAATCAATATGTATAGAAAATATGGTGCAGTACCACAATCTGTTTATACAGGCCTGAATTATGGTACAACTGTAAATAAATTTGGTGAAATGGGCGAAATCATGAATGGTGTTTTGGCTGCCGTAGTTAAAAACCCTAACCAGACCCTTACTCCAAACTGGGAAAAAGCATATACTGCTGTAATTGATTCTTACTTGGGAGAGGTTCCTAAATCTTTTGACTATAATGGAAAGAAGTATACACCTCAAAGCTTCGCTAAAGAAGTGGTAGGAATTAATCCTGATGACTATGTGGAATTGTCTTCTTTTAACGACCACCCTTATTACAGCAAATTTACCTTATTGGTACCAGACAACTGGTCATTTGATCAGGTATACAATGTTAAAGTGAATGAGATTACCGACATTATTGACAATGCATTAAAAAAAGGTTTCACTGTCGCATGGGCAACCGATGTTAGTGAAAAAGGATTCTCCTACAAAAACGGAGTAGCTTTTGTTCCTGAGAAACCATTTGAGCAAATGAGCGCAGAAGAAAAAGCGACTATGTTTGATGGCCCTAAGCCGGAAATGGAAATTACAGAAGTAAACCGTCAGGAAGCTTTTAATAATTACCAGACGACAGATGATCATGGTATGCACATTGTTGGACTCGCAAAAGATCAAAATGGAAAAGAATATTATATCGTTAAAAACTCATGGGGAGAGACAAACGATTATAAAGGTTATTTGTATGTAACAAAAAACTTTGTTAAATATAAAACCACTGCTTTCCTGTTAAATAAATCAGGTATACCTTCTGATGTACGTAAAAAACTAAGCATTTAAGAACTATATATACAAAAAAGGGGAACAAACTTAGTGTTTGTTCCCCTTTTTTGTATAAGCATCCTGCTATTTTATAATAGATACCGGTTTTTTGTTTTCATCTATGGCTACAAAAGAGAACTCACCGGTCACCGCTTTTTCCCTCTGTTCAGAATACATCTGTTCTACGTAAATATCAACTTTCACTTTCAAACTGGTATTTCCAATATGACTAACCACTCCGATCAGTTCCACAATTGTTCCGGCTGGTATAGGTTGCTTGAAATCAATTCTGTCGCTACTTACCGTAACCATGATCTGGCGGCTGAAACGGGTAGCAGTAATAAATGCTACCTCATCCATCATATGCATGGCAGTACCACCAAAAAGGGTATCATAGTGGTTTGTTGTATTGGGAAATACAGCTTTAAAGATTCTGGTTTCTGATGCTTTGATCTTCTCTTCTATTGTCATTTTAAACGCGCTTTATTTGCGGCCAAAGATAAATAATATGACCTTATTATACAGCTATTTCAATCTCACGGTTGCTATCTGCTTTTTTACCGCAGCAAGTATTTCAGCACGAGGCATTTCAATTCACTAATAATACAGGCTAGTACCAAACAAAAAGAGGTGTCAGTATAAACTGACACCTCTTTTATATAGCTAAATTAAAATTATTTAGCAGTGTTTTTTTTCTCAGTTACTTCGGTACGGATCTCTTGAGCAAGTACTTTTAAATCTTGCATCGCTTTACGTACTCTTGTACCTGCAGCGCCGTTTCCTGCATTGTAAAATTTCTCTACATCTGCCTCAATTGAAGAGATCAGTTCTTTAACTTTTGTGAATTTTTCCATGTTTTGATTTTTAATTTATTTGCCAAATATATACTTTTTAACAAAAAAACATACAACCTCTCCCCCCAAATATGCTTATTATTGTATCATTGAGGCTATATTTTCATTTTTTAGGTCTTAAGTAAGACACTCATATACCAAAGAAGCTACAGAATTCCTACAGACTTATTTTAGTTATTTAAGTTAAAATCAATTTACATGAAAAGGATAACTGCATTAACGGCCTTTCTAATGAGCTTATGTGCTCTGGCCAATTCACAAACTAAAACCGGCTTACATCTGCTGAAACAACACAAGATCAATAGTGACGGTGGATGGGACTACATCAGTATTGATCCTGTACACCAGCGTATTTATGTTTCTCATGCTACACAAGTCAATATATTGAATACGCTTACAGGCGATTCTGTTGGCTTTATTCCTAATACAACCGGAGTGCACGGAATCGCATTTGCAACTCCATTTGACAAGGGTTACATCAGTAACGGAAAACTGGCAACTTGTACTGTTATTGATTTGAGTAATTATAAAGTACTCAAACAAATTTCTGTTGGACAAAATCCGGATGCTATATTCTATGATGATTTCTCTAAAAATATTATAGTATTTAATGGCCGCGGCGCAAGTGCCAGTATTATCAACCCAGTGAGCGATAAAGTGATTGCTACAGTAGATTTAGGTGGAAAACCAGAAGCTGGTGTATCTGATGGCAAAGGTACTATTTTTGTAAATCTCGAAGATAAAAATGAAATAGTCGCTTTTGATGCTAAAACCTTTAAAATCAAACAACGTTATAAGCTTTCGAAGGGAGAAGAACCAAGCGGTCTTGCAATAGATAGAATAAACAGCCGTTTGTTTACGGTTTGCAGCAATAAATTAATGGTGGTATTAGATGCAAAAACCGGAAAAGAAGTTGCAATGCTACCTATAGGTGATGGCTCAGACGGAGTTGCCTTTGACCCTGCGTATCAGATGGCTTACAGCTCTAACGGAGATGGAACAATGACCATAGTAAAAGAATTTTCTGCTTCCAAATTTGAAGTCCTTGAAAATATTAAAACGGCACCAGGTGCCCGAACATTGGCTATAGACCCCAGAAGTCATCATATCTTTATGCCAACAGCAGATTTTTCAGCAGCTACCACTGCAGGAAAACGCCCCCAACGGGTTCCCAAAACATTTCGGGTACTCGAAATTGGGAAATAAGAAAATATCTTTATATTAACCGACTATTTCGGTTAGATCAACAAAACATGAACTTTTTTAATTCTATTGCCTCCATTTTTCAGGAGCATTTAACACTGATACAGGTAAGCCTGTTTGCTGGTTTAATTTCAATCTTATGGTTTGCGGAGGTATTTATCTCTGCAAACCCCTGGAGAAAAAAATTAAACCATTCTTCTGTTAACTTTCTTTTCATATTTACAGCTCTCCCTATTCAACTAGCCATCACCCTTGGCGTACTTGTCATTTCCAACTGGGTTGTCAACAACCACTGGGGCTTACTATTTTTACTTCCTCATCCCGAAAGTATTTGGGTTAAGTATGTCATCGGCTTTTTTCTGCTTGACTTCTTTGAATATGCCTATCATGTGACCATGCATAAGGTAAACACACTTTGGAAATTCCACCTGGTACACCATACCGATACACAACTCGATGTATCCACAACCATCCGGGAACACCCGGGGGAAACCGTGATCAGAGTATGTTTTTTAGGTTTATGGGTTTTTCTATCAGGTGCTTCTCTAGGCTTACTGGTACTAAGACAAACCATTCAAACTTTTTCTAACATTATTGCGCATACACATTTGCAACTTCCTGCAAAAATAGATAAAGTTCTTGGATGGTTATTGATCACCCCCAATCTTCACCATGTACATCATCATGACAGCATGCCTTATACAGATTGCAATTATGGCGACGTATTTAGCATTTGGGATCGTATTTTTGGCACCTACAAAGAAATGAATCACAGTACCATAAATTATGGCCTGGACATTTTTGATGCAAAGCACTCTGATAAATTCGTATACCTGGTTAAAACACCTTTTAACGACGACTACCTCAAACCAAAAACAAACTTACCGCTTTAGCTGTTGAGTTTGTAAAATTTACGGATCAGACTGGGCAATACAATCAACAACAGCGGGAGTGCTATTAAAAATCCACCAATCACAGCTATGGCCAGTGGCTGATGGAGCTGTGCTCCCGCCCCTATACCTAAAGCCAATGGAAAAAGGGCAATAATTGCTCCAAGAGCCGTCATGAGCTTTGGTCTTAAACGTGTAGAAATTGCATAGGTAATGGCTTCGTCTATGTCTTTTTCATGCAAAGACTCTTTAAACTGCAGAAAAGTGAAGATTGCATTTTCCCCTATAATCCCAACAATCATAATTAAACCGGTATAGCTCCCTACATTTAAAGGGGTATGTGTTAAAAACAAAGCGAGATAACTCCCTGAAATTCCCAGTACAGAAATCGTAAGAATAATAAATGCGACCCGAAAATCTTTGAAGAGGAATAAGATTACACTAAAAACCAATAAACTGGATGCGATTAAGATGGTTAACAGCTCTTTAAAGGACTGTTGCTGATCGGCATAGGCTCCCCCATATTCCACATGATATCCTGAGGGTAAAGCAATCTTACTTCCGACTTCCGATTGAATATCTTTCATTACGCTACCCAAATCCCGGCTATCCAACCTGGCGGTAACTACACCTATGGACTGAAGATTCTCCCGATCGATTTCTGCAGAACCTGTTTTCAACTCTATTTTAGCCATATTTTGGATTGGAATCACCGCACCTCCGGGAAGAAATATCTTAAGTTGAGACAGATTTGCTGTACCAAATGCTCTGCTTCCAGGATAGATCATCCGTATAGGCGAAAGTTGTTGTTTATCATAAAGCTGTCCGATAATATTGCCCTGCAGTGCAGTTTGAACCTGAAACTGGAAACTGGCCGGACTAACTCCATATTGGGCAAGCATACTGAAGTCTGGCTGAATATTTAAAGTAGGCCCAGACAAAACGATTCCGTTAAATACGTCTGCTGTACCATTTACATGGTGGACAACATCAGCAACTTTCTTAGCTATGGCCTGAAGTTTATCCTGGTCATTACCAAATATTTTAACTTCAATAGGCTGTGTAGAACTCATTAAGTCCCCAAGCATATCACCTATCACCTGACCAAAATCGACTTTCAAAGCGGGCTGAGTGGCCTCAATTTTTGTCCTGATGTCTGCAATCACTTCTTCAGTTGTTTTACTTCTGCTCTTCTTTAACTGGATCAGATAGTCGCCGGTATTGGGTTCAGTAATAAAAAATCCCATTTGTGTACCCGTTCTTCTGGAATAAGCCTGTACCTCTGGAATGTTAACGAGTTGTTTCTCCACCTCCCGTAACGTCCTGTCTGTTTCAGCAAGCGAAGTTCCCGGAGGGGTACTGTAGTCAAGTACGATACTGCCCTCATCCATTTCAGGAAGAAATCCGGTTTCAAGATGAGGAAAAACCAATACAATAGAGGCTAAAAGTGCCAGGATCATAATCAAACTGATGTATGGCCTGCGAATAAAATACCCTATCCATTTCTGACTTTTTACCTGATGGGCCTCTTCCGGCTTGCCTACAGTGTTAAGTTGACTGTTCCTGGTTAAGAACAAATAAATTACCGGCAAACCAATCCAGGTTACAAAAAATGAGCAAACCAGTGTAATGATCATTGTATTAGTCATGACCTGGAAATAAGATCCTGCCACACCCGTCATCAAGACAAATGGGATAAAAATAACGATCGTACTTACAGATGATCCGAGCATTGCCGGGAATAAATAATCCACCGCTTTCTTCAACAAGGTAACAGTTGGTTCTTCTGGATGCTCTTCGTGAGTCCGGTGAATCTGTTCGACCACAACGATAGCATCATCTATGATCAAACCTATTGCTGCTGCAATAGCACCTAATGTCATAATATTTAAGGAATAACCAATAAAATACAGCACAATAATACTGAGACAAAGTGTTACCGGGATAGTAATAAGAATGGTTGAGCTCGCTTTTAACGATCTCAGAAATATAATAGCCACCACAATGGCAAGTGCCAGGCCTACCAGTAAACTGTCCCGCACACTCTTAACAGATTCGTTTACAAAGTCGGCCTGTACGTAATAAGGTTTAATAAATACGCCGGAAGGAAGGATTTTCCTTAGCTGACTGATTTTCTGATCCATCTGGTCTGATAAGTCCACCAGATTTGCATTGGGTTGTTTAATGACCGCAATTAAAATCCCGTCTTTACCATTGGCATTGATCCTGGTGTATTCCACCCCTTCCTGAATACTTACATTTGCGATATCCTTAACTCTGACAATCCGGTTTCCATTTTTAGTCAGGGTTAAGTTCTCGAGGTCTGATTTCGTTTTAACTGTTGCGTCAGTTATAGAAAGATACAAATAGTTATAATCTGAAAGATAACCATTGGATTTTATAAAATTGGTTTGGGACAAAGCATTATTGATCTGGTCTGGAGAAATACCCAATGCCGCCATTTTTTGATGATCAAGTTCAAGCCAGTATTCCTTCGTTTTTCCGCCGATAACACGAATCTCAGAAACACCACTAACCTGTGAAAGAAAGGGCTTAACAGTGTAAGTGGCCAATTGCTTCAATTCAATTGGAGATTTTGTATGACTTTCCAGACTATAACCACTTACCGGCAATATAGAAGGATTCATCTTTTCTACAGATACATTTACACCTGCAGGCAAACTATTGCTGATTTTTTGAATCTGTGATTCAATTCGCTGCTGACTTAAATCTATATCGGCACTGCCATTCATATAAGCAGAAATCTCACAACTTCCCCTGCTTGTTACGCTTCGGATCAGCTTAAGATCGGGTATCTGTTTGACTGCATTTTCCAGCGGCCGGGTCACCGTAACCACCATTTTATCTACCGGCTGGAGTTCTGCATCTGCAATGATCTTAATTTTCGGAAAGGTAATTTCAGGAAACAAGGAAGTCTTCAACTGGGTATAGGAAAACAATCCTCCTGCGAGAATAAGGATCAGTACAACCAGCAAAGGGTTTTTATGGGATATAAAAAAGTTCTTCATAACTACTTATCGACTTTAACTTTTGCCGTATCTGCTATTCCATAATTCCCCGTAGTAATAATCCTGTCCTTTGAATTAAATACAGGGTCGAGAATCTCAATGAACTGCGCGTTCTCAATGCCTTTTTTAATTGGAACCTTAACCGCTGTTGAATCGTTAATAAGTTTCATCACCCAAAATTCATCTTCGGTTTCGTTGGCCAGAACCGCTGATTTTGGAAGTGTCTGTGCATTTGATTTTGCTGTCCTGGTAATTCTTACTTTAGCAATGAGACCTTCAGGAATAGTATGCGACGGATTTACCCTGATCATAATTCTCTGTGTTTGCGCGGCAGAATCTACAGATGGCATTGCCCCACCCAGTGTCCCTTTCAATTTTTCGCCATCGGGTAAAATAAGTTCAATATTCTTGTTTTGGTCAACGACTGAACGGAATTCGTACGGAAGATCCAGCAGAAACACGAGGCTGTTCCGGTTGCTGATCACAGCTAAAGCTTCGCCATCCTGAACATAATCTCCCCGCTGATGATTTACCTGCGTTATAAAGCCGCTCTGCTCGGCACGTATTTTTGAAATTCCGGAAAATTTAAACCCAGGATCTAACTGATTTACCGCATTCCCAATAGCCCTTGCTTCTTTGGTAATCAAGGTAAACAAGATTTCATGTCCACCCACCTCTTTACCCAGCTGCGCACCAGAAAATTGTACGTAGCCATTGATATTTGCTTTCACATAACTTTTTTGCAAATAAGAACTTACTGCATTCAATTCAATAAAATCTGATAGTGGATTGGTTTTTACGTAAGTCACCTGTACCGGGGTAACCGGGGCAGCAGGTTCTGAAGCGGCTTCTTTATTTTGATTACAGGCAGTTAAAAACAACCCCGAAAACAATAGCATTGGCAATAAGTTCTTCATGATTTTAGGCATTATCTGTTCCAGTAATTCAACTGATTAATGAGTTTTAAACGGTTTATATTGGTTTGCCGCAATAGATTTTGTGAGTTCATATAATTATTAATCGCAATCACAAAATCAGCAATTTTCACATCCCCGGTTCGAAGGAGTTTACTGTCAACTTCTATAAGGCTTCTGGTAAATTTAATTTGCGCTTCGATTTGTTTAAACATAGAATCTGTTTCCCGCATTTGCTGTTGGAGCATATCTAATTGTTGTTTATGCTGATTAAGAAAATAGTTTCTATAATAGGAACTGGTCTGCGCTTGAAGATCAAGTTTACTGTATTGCATTTTTCTTTGATGCCCGTCATATATAGGTATGGAAACCGTAAAACCCGCACTCGTTCCAAAATTTCGATAGGGTTGTAAAAGAAAGGACGAGTTATACCCCCCATTTACATATACACCCGCTTTTGGTTTATAGGCATTGTCTACAGCCTTTCTGTCATTAACTGTTTTCAGACTATCAATTTCAAACCGCCTAAGAAAGAAACCTCCCTGTGCTAAAGGTTTCACGGGGTTAAAAACAGGCTCTTCTAAAACAACTCTGGTCGTATCGTTAATTCCAGAGAGATAATTTAATGAGGCGTAATCCACTTTGTACTGTAGTTCTGCCTGTTTCAACTGCAATTGTTGTTGCTGATAAGTAACCAGAAATGTCAGATATTCGGTCTGTTTATACGCATTGGCCCTGGTCAATTCCTTAAGTAAAGATTCTTCCGTTTTCAATAAACGGACAATGTCCAGATTAAACTCTACCTGCAATTGGCTGGCATAAGCTGTAATGTATTGATCTGTAATGGCTTTTCTGAGATCCAGTTCAGAGAGCCTGCTGGCATAACGAATAGAATCAGCCTGCAAACGAATGGCCTTTTGTTGATTTTGTTTTATCCCATTCCCAACAATATTGTAATTCATAGTGAGCAAAGCATCCAGGGTATGAGAATTTGTTAAGGCTTCATCATAACCATAACCTTTAATAACCGGAGCATATAAACCTGTAGAGCTGGCTGTCAATTGAGGAAGATATCCGGCTTTTAAACGCATACTATCAATTTTGTTCATGAGCAATTGATTATTATAATCCTTAGCTAATGGACTAAATTTGATCGCCTGACCAACAAAGAATTCTAAATCCTGAGCTGCCGGATGGACCTGAGCCTTTCCAATACTGATTAACAAAATTGGAAATAAGAGAATTAAAAGCGTCTTTTTAAAATGTTCCATTGAATGACAGTCCAAAACTATGTTGCTGATAAGAAGGCATCACATTGTAACTTAAAGCATTTTTACCTAATATAAGTCTTTTCAACTTAGGATAAACATAATAAGCAACTTTCGTAGAGAGTATTCCAAATCCAGCTCCGGCAACTACATCGCTTACCCAATGCTTATTGTTATAGAGCCTCAGTACACCTGTAGCGGTTGCGACTGTGTATCCGGCATAACCAATCCACGGAGATACATCCTTATATTCCTGATTTAAAAATTCAGCTGCTGCAAATGCATTAGCCGTATGTCCGGAAGGGAAAGAATCATAGGCAGATTCGTCTGGCCGCTGCCGATGGGTGATTTTCTTTAAACTGGTTACACTTACCCCCATAATCGCCTCAGACAACACATATAAACCTGTAGCGTCAAGCAACGTATGTTTTCCTTTAACTCCGGCAAGATTTAAGGCATATACAGCTGCTGCAGGTGCAAATTGCAAGTAATTATCTACATGAGCCGCAAATAAAGGATGGTCCTCCTGCAACTCTTCTTTCGTACTTTTATCCAATTGTTTTATTGGTTGAAAATTGGTTAAAGAAACCAATCCATAACTAATAAACACTGCCGGTACAATAAATGAGGCCACTTTCGGTTTATAATCAATTCCTGAATTGATCAGAGAATGCTGTTTAACAGAAATCGTATCCAGTGAATCTTTTTGCTGCGCATAACATAAACCAGGTATACAAAACAGCCATAGTAATTTAAATATCTTCATAGCCCTAATGGTGCTTAAATTCTGCTCTAAGCTAGATTCGAATTATGAAGAAATTCTGTAGTTGGTTATTGGATTTAAAATTTTCCCGCAATGGACAAACCTGCAGCGTGGTTCTGATAAAATGGTGCTGCGCTAAGACGCAGATTCTTTTGCCCGGTAAGTAATCGTTTCAATGGCGGATAAACCAGGTAAGCCACTTTAGTTGATAAAATTCCTATGCCTGCTCCAGCAACAACATCACTAAACCAATGTGCATTATTGTAAACTCTTAAAACAGCCGTCGCCGAAGCAACCGTATAGCCAGCGACACTATACCACGGAGAGATATCACCATACTCCTGATTGATCAGCTCTGCACCTGCAAATGCAATTGCAGCATGACCTGAGGGGAAAGAAACAAAATCTGAATGATCCGGCCGTTCTTTATCTGTTGCTTTTTTCACTATGCTTACCGACCCTATAACCAAAACACCCGAAAGAAGCATCAAACCTGTTTTATCAGCAATACGGTGTTTGCCTTTAACACCCAGGGCCTCTAATCCGTATAAAGCTACAAAGGGAACATATCTTAGATAATCATCCGCGTGGGTACTGAAATTTGGCCTGCGCTCATTTCTTTTCTCCTCTATATAATGATCAAAATTTTTAAGTGGTCCACCTGTTAAGGCAATCAGACCATAACCTGTGGCGGCAATTCCCGGAATGAAGCTTTTAAAATGCTTTCGGTTAGGCAACGAACTCCGGAACTGTTTGGAAGAAATACTATCAATTAATATAGAATCCTTGACTTGTGTAAAGCCTTGCTCCGGCAAATTTAAAAACAGAATCAAACTAATGAGAAAAGTAAGGTAGTTTTTTGACATAGATGAATAGGTACTGTGGTAAACTTTCAAGGTAAACAATATTTAGTCAATCTTCAAAATAACTACAGAATTCAATCTTATTTATGCAGAAAAAACAGCTGATGCGAATTTTCCTTACCTATCTCCTTTTATCTGTACTACTCTGCCCATTTATAGCCCAGGCCCAAACCGAAGCAAAAGCTACGGGAACCCTAACAGACCTTGCCTCTAAACAACCTTTGGAATTTGTTAATATCATTTTAAAGAACACAAAGGACAATAAAGTCGTGGCACATGAGGTGACTGATAAGAAAGGTAAATTTATTCTAGCCAATATACCTTTTGGCACATATTATATTTTGTGTACCTATATTGGTTATAGCGATACTAAATCAAATATGTTTATTCTAGGCGCCACTCACCTTACCGCAGATCTAAATTTGCAAATGAATGGTTCAGGTAAACAGTTAAATGAAGTGGAGATCAGCTCAAAAAAAGCGCTGTTCAGCAATGCAATAGATAGAAAAATCTACCATGTAGATATGGATCTTACTGCCAAATCAGGCTCGGCAAGCGAAGTACTTCAAAATGTACCACTCGTACAAGTGGATATTGATGGTAATGTCAGTCTAAGGAACTCCTCGGCTATGATTTTGATCAATGGTAAGGTATCACCGCTGATGTCTGGAAGTAACGCAGCAGCGGCACTACAGCAATTACCGGCGAATAGTATTGAAAGAATTGAGGTGATTACCAATCCTTCAGCAAAATACAAACCCGACGGCACTGGAGGAATCATCAATATTGTACTGAAAAAAAACACAAAAAGAGGGCTCAACGGGAATGTCACTGTAAATGCAGGAAACAGAGAACGGTACAACGCCAGCACAGCCCTGAATTACAATACAGGAAGCCTTAACCTATTTGGAAGTTACAGCCTGAAACAAGACGACAGAGTACGAACCATCCAGAACGACCGCATGCAAACTGACCCAAAGACTGGATCCGTAAATAACTATCATGACTATACCCTTGCACGTGCACGTCCCTTTTCTAACCTGGCTACACTGGGCTTTGATTATACATTGGATGATAAGAACAATTTTGGTGTTTCTGTGAACTATTATTTGAGAAATATGCACAAACACGATCTGGTAACCAAAACAGTGCAAAGCGCTGAGAATGGAAATCAGGATTATGATAGAAAAAGAGAAAATTATGAACGTGAATCCTCTTCCGGTACTGCTGCGTATTTTGAACATCTCTTTAACAGACCAGATCGAAAATTACGCCTGGAACTTAATCTCGATCATAAGCCAGAAGTGGAAGACAACCATTACACCAATACTTACCGGTTCCCCAACATTCCAGGCCAACTGGACAATACCCTGATTAAACAAACTGCAGACAACCGGCACGCTAACCTGGGATATGAAACTCAGATAGGCAAGGAAGGAAAATTTGAAGCTGGTTATGATGGCCAGTTCAACAAACAGGATATGGATTTTTATGGTGCAGCTTTTGATCCTAATAAACAGATGTTTGTTACGGATATAGCCAAGACAAATCATTTTATCTATAACGAAAACGTGCAGGCATTATACAGCACATTCTCCACAGTCTATAAAAAAATCAGCCTGATGCTCGGTTTAAGGGGTGAATATTCCACCCTGGATTCCAGACTCATTACAACTGGAATTTCTGTTCCGAACAGCTATTTTAAGCTGTATCCAAGTCTCCACCTTGGTTACAAGTTTGCAGAAAACAAAGAGTTACAACTTAATTACAGCAGAAGGGTTCGCAGGCCTGAAGCTGATGACCTGAATCCATTTCCAGAATATCAGGACCCAACAAATGTAAAAGTTGGTAACCCCTACTTGCTCCCTGAGATTATTCATTCTGTGGAACTGGCTTACCAATGGAGAAAAGGCGGCATCAGTGTACTTCCCGGAATCTATTACCGCTATACGTACAATCGTTTTACCGCAATTACCGAAGCCCTGAACGATTCAGTCCTGGTCACCAGACAGCAAAATCTGGCCAACGACCAGGCCTTTGGTGCCGACGTTGTGGTATCAGGTACCGTAGGTGATCAATTAAGTTTAAGCTTCACCCCAAATATATTTTACAGTACTATCGATGCTTCTAACCTTGGCTACAGCTCAAAAAAATCGACAATTACCTGGTCTGCAAATCTGAATGCAACCTATGCAATTACGAAAGGAACCTCGCTCCAGGTCAATTCCATTTATAAATCAGCCAGATTAACTCCTCAGGGTAAATACCTCCCCAGCTTTGTTATGAATTGCGGTGCAAGGCAAGACATTTTAAATAAAAAAGCATCTGTTTATATAACGGTGTCAGATATATTTCGCTCCATCCGACAGGAAGCCGAGCTGCAAAGTCCACTATTGACCCAGCATATTCTCACCAAAAATAACTCACGCATCGTTTACCTTGGCCTTAGCTATAACTTTGGTGTCGTAAAAAAGAGAAAAGACCTTCAGTTTGATAATTCGGTTCAGTAATCTTTAATCATTTAAAGTATTACATTCGACGAGAAATTATACCAAATATAAAAATTAGAGGAAGCCAAAAAGAATAGAATAAATAATCTTATGAATTTACTTTTAAACTGCTATTTTTAAGAAATTTTTTATCAAAATTCATGAATTTTATTACCAGAAAGGCTATAATAGACCAGCTTAAAAAAGATTTAATAGGCAAAGATTCTTACCGTGGTGTTACACTAACTTACTCTTGGCTGGCCAATCAATTTGGGCATTTTTCCCTCGGCTTTATTCCAACCATTATAGTATTTACCTTTATTAGAAATAAGCCTGGGCTTCACTATCCTGAATTGTGGGCAGCCTTTGGCATTTGGGGTGCCTGGATACTTTTTGAACTGTATAATTTTCTTGGCCCCCTACTTCTCAAACTTCCTTCCGGACGCAGCTCACTTAAAAACATAAATTATACCTTTGCTCCTGCCTGGTCTAATGTTGCTTTTGATACGGTTACAGACTTAACCTATTTCGGAATTGGAGCCTTAACGGGAAGCCTGTTTTGCCATTATCATGGTCAGATGCTGCTTGCAGCATTACTACTCGTGGTGTTGGTGGCTTATCCTGCTTACTACTGGTATACAACAAAAATGTACATCCAAAATGCAGAGTATCCATTCCAACTGCGCTTAAGTCAATGGAGCCAGAAAATAAAAGACGAGCACAAACAGTCTGTCATTGAGTTTCTGGACAACAGGGACCAGGGTAAACACATGCTCATTTTTGGTTCAAAAGGAAGTGGTAAAACCACGCTATCAGTTGGAATTGCAACAGAAGCCTCCATCCGAAGTGGATGCTGCAGCTATGTCACTGCAGTCAAATTATTAAGTATGTTCTTTGAACGATCAGAAAATCAAGTCGAAAACATGAATAATTTATGGAACTGGCGCAATTGCAATTTACTGGTCATCGACGACATCAATCCAGGAAGGCCGGTAAAGGGAGATATTATCAGTACCCATTTGTTTTATGAATTATTAAACAATGTAGATTGCGGGCCGGACAATATCAAACACATTAAAGACAAAAATATCATCTGGGTAATGGGTAGTGATGATCCAACTACGTTACTGGAAGAGAAATGGCAGGATTTATTACAGCAGATCGGCATTGAACGATCAAATATCATCACCATAAACCTTGATCCTGCCGCCTAAGGCAGGATCGAATTGTCATAAGAGAAACTAACCAGATGAGTCAGGCTCTTTACATTAAAACGCTTGTATAGCGGGATGATCCTCTTCTCAATAGCCGAATGTGATACATTCAATTCATGGGCAATTTCCTTGAAAGAATATCCTTTGGCCACCAACGCAAGTGCTTCTTTCTCCTTGTCGGAAATAGCCAGGTGGGAAAACAGGATTTTATTAAGCTCTTCCTCAAATTTTTCCTTTTCTGGCCCAAAGGCAGCATAGCGCATTACTTTTCCAAAAATCAAATTTCTATTGATCTGAAACCGGCCAATGATTGCCGTAACTTTACCATTTTCAGAACTATATACCCCCACCCTCGCTACAATTGGTACCATTGTGCCATTTTTATGAATCTTTTTAAGCTCAATAGTAAAACTATATTTTTCCAGATCCTTTGTTTTGTTATGGATAAATTTTAAGGCTTTATCATTCAGGTCATGAGAAAAAGGTGCAAATTCAGGCGCCGACATATTTACAATAGCCAGCATGTTAATTTCATCATCTTTGTAACCAACCACTTCTTCCCAGCCACTGGCATATACCATTTTATTCAGTTTAAAGGAATAAATATAAATTGCTTCTTCAGGGAACCTCGGAATGGTTTGATTGAAGTATTGCGCTTCATCACTTTTCTGGTCAGCAGGGACATCAGATATAAAATTTTTGGAGTAATCCCCAAAATTCTTTTTCGAGTTCATTGTATCTTAATTTAAATAGGTCTTATTTCTCAGAATAGGCCTATAACTGCATTCACCGGAAAAGCAAATCAAACTGCCTGTGTATTTTCTCAGTTGATGGACGTCCTCTCCGAATGTAACTTTGACACAAGTTTAAATAAAATAGAACTGATTTCCATAACAAACGTCAGATCGTATTTAAAAATTGATTTAATTAACCCCAAAATAGAATAAATATGCAATTTATAAGAATGAATAAATCAGATAAAACCCATTACCTTCTTATTGTTCTGAAGTTAGTCGCTCTGGCCCTGTTCATGCTTTGTTTTTATCAGGCATTTAAAATCTCCAATGGACCTTATTAAGTTATTTGGTGCGTACCATTTATAGTTGATGCTCTCTACATTTACCGATGTGAAACAAAAGCCGCTGATTCAAATGAACAGCGGCTTTTTTATTTAGAAAAAGTCCAACAACCCTTATGTAAGGAAAAGTAGTCATTTCATTAATGTTGCTTTGACATTTTTACTTCGGATATATTCCTGATCTGTCGCAATGGAACCTGCAAAAGTTACTTCGGGATTCAAGCTGATATAGAATTCATTATAGTTTTTATAGAACTTATACTTTTCTATTGATGGGAAATTTGTCCAGTTATCCTCGTTCAGGGAATAATCTGACACATCAATAAATCTCAAGCTCATCTGCTGCTCATACTTAGAATACAAAAGATCAATAAACAAATCTATTGTAACTTGTTCCTCCTTTTTAGAAATGCTTACACCTCTCAGTCTTGAATGCAATAAACTGTATTCTCCCGTGGAAAACATAATCAAAATCTCGCTACCTTCTAAAATCCTCATATTTAAACCCTTTAATTGTAAATACGCTCTACAAAACACCGCTCCCCCGTACACTTTCGTGTACGGTTAGGAAGGGAGGGTTCGAGAGCATGCCAGTCAAACACTTTTATTTATTGTATGTATTGATGTTCAATAATAAACCGCATTAATAACAGTTCTGCGATATCGTAAAGTTCCTTTGGTTAAGGCAGAACCACAACAACCTGTGGTTGTATTTAAAAATAACAGGAAACAAAAAAATGAGCAGATATCAAAGCAAGAAGTTTATTACTTTTATCCTGATGTTTCCACCATTTATAGAGATGCCTTTAACCTATGTGTTTTCAGGCTTAATTATTTTGTTAAGTATTGTAGGATTTTATTATAAACCGCTATATAATAAACTGGTTTATCACCCTTTCGAGGTTTTTAAAGGAAATCGTCTTCATACGCTATTTACCTCCGTTTTCCTGCATAAGAATTGGATGCATTTATTATTTAACATTTATTTGCTCTATATCATGTCGAAAGACATTGAATATATCATATTGGAAAAGAACTATAGCCAGGTTCAAATAAAACTTATATGGTTTTTTATTCTGGCATTTGGTACTGTCTCTATAAATTTAGTTACTGGATGGATTTATAGAAAAGATGTATCTCACACCACCATCGGCGCCTCAGGAATAGCATTTGCGCTTACAGCTTTTTCAATTCTTTATCTACCGCTTGACCATTTGAAAAGAAAACATAAATTTATTCCTCTATATTATGGTTATGAGATTTTTTTAGCCTTTTTAATCATTTTTATTTGTCTGATGCTCATCTATAGAAAGAATTCAAAAAGTAATCATAAAGCTCATTTTTTTGGGCTGATTATAGGGAGTTTACTGGCCATTGTATTTCGTCCTACTCTAATTACAGAGATTATTTACCACCTTAAGAGTAGATGGTAAATAATCTTTTTTCAGTTCCCAAACCACCCGGCTATTGCACCAGCAATTCCACCTACAACCCCGCTCACATAATCAACTGCTGTTTCAAGAGAGTCTCTTTCTTTTTCTTTTCCACCTTCAATTTCAATAATTTCTTCTTGAGTTAAATCTTTCATTTTAAGTTTAATTTGATTTGTATCTCTTGAACATTCAAGATTGAAACGAATCTCGTAACATACTCATAATGAGACAACAACTACAAGTTATATCGTATAACTTGTGGTTGTAATAAAAAAATAATTAATTTGCAGGTAATAAGCTAAATTGATTAAAATGATTGGTGAAAAGATACGTGAGCAAAGGGAAATGAAGAAAATTTCTCAATATGCGGTAGCCTATGCCATAGGCATGTCCCAAGCGGCTTATTCAAAAATAGAACGTGGTGAAACAGAAGTTAAAGTTAGCCATTTATACTCCATTGCGGCGTTCCTTGGAATCTCTATTTACAATCTTCTGCCCGAAGCCATGGCAAGTGGTACCTTTGAAGGAGAATACCTACTGAAACCTCTGGTGGTCAAACTAAAAGAAATATGGTATGGATGGCTTGTCAAAAGACGGATCAGGCAAATGCAACAAAAAGAACAATAATTAACAATGTTCAGAACAATTTGTAACCGCCATTTGTTAAAAGAGAAAAAACAGAGCTATGGGACTTTTCAGAACAGCAATTATTGGTGCAGCAATCTATGGCGCCTATAAATACATCACCAAAAAAGATGAAACAGGCAGATCACTCGTTGACGAATTTAAAGACAAAACGCCTGAATGGATGGACAAAGCCAAAGACTTCAAGCGGGATATAGAAAGAAAATATAATGACCTTGCAGACGAATATGCAGAAGTCAAACCCAAATAATTAAAAGAAAGAATCGCCTTAAGCAGCGATTCTTTCTTTTTCTTCCTGAATTCCAAATCTCCGGGCTTGTATACGATCATATTCTTTCACGTAATCCGGATGTTCCGTTTTCATCATCCTGTCCCAAACACGGAAATATAAACCGTAATTTCCTTTAAACTTGCTGTGATGTAAGTTATGATAAACAGATGAATTGCTGACTTCAAACAGCCAGGAATGTCTGAACCATTTTGGCATGATCTCATAGCCCAAATGCCCATAAACGTTAATCATAAAGGCCACAATAACAAATGATGTTATAGATATTGGATGCATAGGCAACACCATAGCAATTACTACAAGTACAAGTCCTTCGGTAATGGCTTCAAAAAAATGAAAGGAATAAGATGCCCATGGTGAGGGGTTTACCGATTTGTGATGAACAAGATGGGTGTACCTGAATATCTTGGGATGATGGAGCAACCGGTGCATCCAATAAAAATAGGTATCATGTATAACCAGGGCAAGGAACACACTTACACCGATATACCACAAACCAAATGAATTTATATCTGTATATATCAATGTATATCCTTTGAGAGGAGTAAACAATACAGCAAAAGCGATCACCGACATGATGACGGTACTGAGCATTGAATAGAAGACCTCCCTTATAAAATCCTTTTTCGAAGCCAGCCGGCCCTGGATCTTTGACTTACTGAATTTTGAATGCAGCAATTTATAAAAAAGGAAAAATGGTATGCCCGCAAGGACAAAATAACGAACTGCCGAGATGGCAAATAATTTAGCTGATATTTCGATAAACTGTTCCATAGTGTTTCTTTTTAAACACTCAAAATTAGTTCATCGGGAGCCCGGCCTGAATTAACAAAGGTTAATTAATGTCGGGCCTTTTGATTTTATTTCATTTTTTGAGGCACTGCAACAGACGAATTCGCAAGCCTTTTTCTGATCCTGCTTAAAGATACCGGGGTAATTCCAAGCAAGGTAGCAATATATTTGTCTGGACAGCGCTGCACAATATTAGGTTTATCTTTAAGCAAACGTAAATACCGTTCCTCCGGATTGAGCAGGACAAACGATTCTACACGTTCCATCATTTCAGCAAGCATAGAGATCAAAAAATAATCTTTTGCCTTGCTAAACTTGGAATTCTTGTTTAAAAAATCCATAAATACCTGGTAATCGGCTTCCAGCAAAACAGTATGCTCCATTGCTTGATAGGTAAACCGGGAAGCCTGATTAAAAAGAACGGTGTCGTAGGCTGTAAAAAACTGGTCTTCCCAACGCAGTAAAACTGTCGTTTCCTCTCCATTCTCCTTTAAAAGAAAACAACGGATCAGTCCACTCTTGATATAGGCCAATTTACCAGTGGTACTCCCCTCCTTCACATATACATCCCCCTCTTTAAGTACTCTCTCTTTGGCCAGACTAAATAACGACATCAGCTCTTCGGGAGCCAGGTCAAAAAAATCCAGGTAATGGTTAACTTTATTTTCCTCCAGCATAATTTACAGTCCAGGCTTGTATCTGCAATGTTAAATAAAATAAACAATTCTGGAGTTCTTCCTAAGAACTAAATAATTTTGCAACCCCAAAAGCTGCACTGGCTGCCAGGGCTCCAATAATCATAACTTTTAACGCCCCTTTCAAAAGAGGTTGTCCAGTTACTTTACTTTTAAAAAAGCCAAACAGAAATAAGCTTACAAGCCCTAAAACAGATGAATACTTTAAACCTTCCAGAGGCGTCGAGGTGAAAAAATAGGGAAGCAATGGAATCAACCCACCTAAGGCATAAGACAACCCTATAGTTGCAGCACTGTTTCTGGCACGGTTCGGATCAGGTTCCTCCAGTCCCAGTTCATACTTCATCATAAACTGCACCCATTTATCTTTATCCTTCGAAAGTTCATCAGCGAGCAAATTCTGTGCTTCCTCCGAAAAACCATAGGCTGAAAAAATCTCCTTTATTTCCTTTTTTTCTTCCTCCGGAATTCGCTCTACTTCGGCATATTCCCTGGAGAGTTCAGATTGATAATGCTCTGACTCTGTTTTCCCGGCAAGATAGCCACCAAGTCCCATTGCAATGCTACCAGCTATAATTTCTGCAATACCTGCCGTAGTAATGATGTTATTACTACTCACGGCACTGCTCAAGCCTGCTGCCAGTGCAAACGGCACAGTAAGTCCGTCACTAATACCAATTACGATATCTGTTATAAAGTCAGAACTTTTAAGATGCTTCTCCTGGTGTTCCATAATTTCAAAGGTCTGATATAGTTATCAATGTACAAAATATTAAGACAGTACAGACAAAGATCAATTCCAAATATTCTGCTTCTATTGGAAGCAGAATATGCACAGCAGATATGATAGCTTCATAAGCTTTAAAATTAATTATATACTAATGAAACCATCATGAGCAAACGCTCGCAAACAAGCAATGAATATGCTCATGATAGCTTCATCTCCATTAAAAAACAAACCGAGTTTACGAGTTCATTAATACAAATGAAAACAATACACAAAGAATTATTAATTATATACTGATGAAAAATACAATCTGAAGATTAATATTATGCAGTTTTAACGCCAAAAACTTATCATAAAAGCAGCCCGATCAGTAAAAAGTACTATTTAAACTTCATTTATTACCTTTTACAGTCACTTCTTATTGGCTACCTTTGGTGTATGAAATCGAATATCCCTGTTTACGACATCAGCACCTTCGAGGAGTACAAAAACAAAGGGATATTTGTGGGCAGATTTGGTTACTATTCTAAAAATCACCAGCACCTGCACTCGGCACACAGGCATTCCTTTTATCATTTGGTCTACTTTACAAAGGGAACAGGCAAACAATATATTGATTTTAAAAAATTTGATGTAAAACCACAACTCATTTATTTTATGATCCCTGGCCAGGTGCACAGCTGGGACTTCGAAACAGAACCGGACGGCTATATTATTAATTTTTCAAAAGACTACTTTGGTTCGCTTTTAATCAATTCAGGTTATCTCGACAACTTTGAATTTTTCAGCGGAATCCCGGAACAACAGGTTATTGAAATTGAAAATGAAACGGGGGCGAAATTAGTTTACCTATTCGAAGAGATATTAAAAGAAGGGATTTCCAGCAGATCTTTTGAAGATGATCTGGTCAGAACTATGCTTCTGCAGCTCTTTATCTATACAGCCAGAACGAAACAACGATCTGGAGAAACACATTTAAATTCTTACAGCCATACCTTGTTAAAGAATTTTCAAAGTCTGATTGAAGTAAATTATGCCCAATTAAAATTCCCAAAACAATATGCAGAGCTATTGTATATTACACCAAATCACCTCAATGCGCTTTGCAATGATTTGTTGGGTAAATCTTCAGGAGAACTCATCCGGGAAAGGGTAATTTTAGAAGCCAAACGCTTATTGATCAATCTCGACCTTAGCGTCGCTGAAATCGCTGAACGTTTAAACTTTGGTGACCAATCCTATTTTATTAAATTCTTCAAAAAGTATGAAGAAACAACACCAGAAAAATTCAGAAAACATAATACACAACAAAATGGAAAACAATAAAAACACGAGCGCAGTACCCCATATTTCTCAATGGCATGCTTTTAGTCATTCAAAATGCCCACGCTGCAGAGTTGGAAAAGTATTTGTTGGTCCAACCTACGGTTTCAAGGTTCAAAAGATGAATGAAAACTGCCCTCACTGCGGGCTGAGATTTGAACGTGAACCTGGTTATTTCTACGTTTCTATGTTCGTGAGTTATGCTATGAATGTTGCTGAGATGGTTTCCATAAGCGTTGCTGCCTATATACTTGGCCTCGAGCTGGTTTATGAAAACCTTTGGTATTTTGCAGGTATATTGCTGATTGCTGTATTTCTATTCTCTCCCTTCAATTACAGATATTCGAGAATGATCCTATTATATTGGTTATCTCCAGGACTTCATTACGAACCGGAACGGGGAATAGAGAAAAATACCCAGCACTAAAGATTGTAACTTTTTGTTATAAAATTAGTTACATCATCGTATATTAGTTTTATGAACAAAAAAATATTGGTTTTTGACGATGACCAGGAAACCCTCAATGCACTCAGTGACGTTCTGGACTATGCAGACTGGGACCTGGTTACCATTGCCAGCGGCAACCAGGCCCTTCAGGTGATCAGAAAGGAAAAGCCGGATTTGATCTTAATGGATATTCTCCTGGGTGATACTGATGGCAGGGAAATATGCAGGCAGATTAAATGCAACGAGGAATTGATGCATATTCCAATTATTCTTATCTCTGGTATAAATGAACTGGGAGATACTTTAAATCAACAATTTGGCCCTAACGATATCATTGCAAAGCCTTTTAATATTGGCGACGTCTTAGATAAGGTATATTTTCAATTGAGCTCATAAAAGCACCTTGCTGCAAAGAAAATCAAAATACACCTTTTCATCATCAAATAATTCTTTCCCTTCCAGCATGTAAGCTCCCAGTAAACACTCTTTTGCCTGCTCTTCCCTACTCAAATGAAAATAACACTGCCCCAGTCTTAATAATACAAAAGGATTGTGCTCTTCCTCTCCATAAACCGATTTGGACTTTTCAAAATAACGGATTGCTTTATCGTAGTTCCCTAAATTGAAATAGGCATCGCCTACGGCAGCACTCAGCCAACCCGTGGCCTCCCAGTTCTCCTGTGGTACAGGGATAACATCCAGTGCTTTATTAAACCACCCAATGGCATGCACGTAGTTTTCATTGTCCATTTCATCGTTTCCTTTACCAGCATATTGATCAATCTGAATTTGCTGCGCAGAGGTCAGTTCCTCTTGCAAAACATCTTTTGGCTTATTCGTCATTACATTTGCCATAACAATTGGTTTTAGGTACAAAGGCAGGTCCAGAGACCTTAACGCGAAAGCATATTAATTATTTTACACACAACAAGTTACGCGTTGTAATGTTTTAATGACAGCAAAAAAAATTCAAGACTAAAGTCTTTACGATTGATTATCCATTTGTTTAATGATTTTCGTAACCTCCTCCTCAGTAGAACGCAGCTTACCCTGACAAAATGAGATGAGATCCGAAGCCCTTTTTACCTTTTGTGCAAGTACATCTACAGAAACGGATTCCGTCTCAATCTCCTGTGCAATCTCCGCCAGCTCCTGATAGGCTGCTTCATAAGTAAGATTTTCTTCCATTATATTTCTTCTTTTGATTTAACTATAGTATGAATTTCTGTACTGGCCAACTGAACCGTGAGTTCTTGCCCCGGCAGTATATCATCTGCTTTGCTGATGATGTGATTGTTCAATTTTACAATAGCAAAACCTTTATTCAATATATTCTGAGGACTCATCAGTTTAACTACAGCCAGATAGTGCTCCAGATGTCCATTTTTATTCGATAAATACATCCGGTTATACAGCTTGATCGTATTGATCATGTTGTTCAGATCTTTCCTTCTGTTACCGATCATATACCTGGGTTGTCCGACGATCATCGAGCTTAAAGCATATACACGCTGACGATGTTCATTCAATAAAGAGATCACATCCCTTATGATATAGGATCTGGTACCCGACAAGGCGTTCGAATGCAGAGAAAGCAACTGTTGTGTATTAATTAAGATACGGTTCTTCAGATTTAGCAGGCTATCTTCAAAATTTCTATTGTGTGCGAGGATAAGTTCAGCCGCCTTGGTCGGTGTTTTTGTCGAGGTATGAGCCATCAGATCCACTATGGTTTCATTTTTCTGATGACCAATTCCTGTAATCACAGGCACAGGAAATTTCGCAATAGCCCTGCTTAACTCGTAATTATCAAAGATTAAAAAATCTGTCTGCGATCCTCCCCCTCTGATAATAACTACAGCATCATACGCATTTCCAGAATTGAAAATCTCGATTAATCTCGTTAAAAAGGGTTTAGCATTAGATTCACCTTGTACTTTAGTAAAGTAATTGTCAATGCGGAAAGCATACTGAAACGGGTTATTTTCCAGGGTATGCCTGAAATCCTGATAACCAGCAGAAGTATCAGAAGACACCACTGCAATATACTGAAGTACCCGGTTAAACTTCAGCGTACTATTTCTGGTTTGGTAAATATCCCCTGTTTTTTTAATAAACTCTGGGTTTTCCTTTAAGAGCCGCTCCAGTGTAGCTTTTCGCTGCTGCTCAAATTGTCCTAAAGTAAAATTCGTATCAATATCTACTAAATTCAACTGCAGTCCAAAAGCAGGGCTATATTGTACCGTAACCTGGACCAGAACATTTATATCGCTCTTAAATTTCTGCCCTGTTACACGTTCAAAATTTGAAATATTAACGGAAGCATTTCCCCAGGCCCGGGCTATCATTTTGCTGATCAGCTTTGAAGAAGTTTTATCTTTCTCCACCAGTTCAAAATAGTGATAATTTGAATCTGCCTTAAAAGTATAATTACTTACATCAGCAATTACCCAAAAAGTCTGCCCATTAAAAACACCATCAAGAACCTGCTGGATCTGACGCGTCAATTCTGATAATTTTAATGGAGCACTGGCAACCAATATTTTTAGATTTAATTTTTAAAGTTAATCATTCTAAAACAAATTAAGCCCCAGCAAGGTTAATAAGCCAATAAATGATCTTCTATGAATAAAAATTCAAACGTATTAATAGCATTGCTGATCGGCCTTTCTGCAGGAACTGCATTAGGGCTACTGATTAAATTCAACCGAAGACCAAACCTACAGCCAGACATACGACCTGATTCTTCAAATAAAGCCTTTGAAATGGCCAACAACTCTATACACAACAGATTCAGATCAGAAAACGCCGAAGATTTTGAAGACCATGTGGAGCATATTTAATCTCCCGTATTAAGCAATTCTCAGACACATCTGGTCTATCCATATTCTGAGTTTTGTATGGCGCAACAACCAATTAAAAAGTGTTATTCCCGTTGCTGCACAAAGTATACCAGCAAGAACATCAAGAACATAATGATGACTGGTATAGACCGCTGTAAACCATATACCAAGCATTACAATGGCAAACAGGATATTCATCAGTCCAAGTCGGTTTTTCAACCCGTAATATAATACAATCACCGGATAGGAAGAATGCAGGGAAGGCATTGCTGCAAATACATTAGAGCCATTACTATAGATGGACTTAAAGATTGCTGCATTAAAAAATTTATCAAATCTGGCCAGTCCTGCTGTGTTTCCCGGAGTATGAGCTATAAATTTGAAACCGTGCAGCTGCACGTACCAGGGCGGAGCTGCAGGATAAAGGTAATAGATGACGAAACCCAAAAGATTGACCAGAACAAAGGTCAGAGAAAACAACAGGAATTGCTTTCTGTCCCTGAAAAATAAATAAGCTGCAAAGGCCAGAGGGACCGGAATCCACATCAGGTAAAAAAAGCCGCCAATCACATCCATTACAGGCCTGCTATTCAACAGCCAGTATTCATTTGGAGTAACTACCTTTCCATTAAAGTGAATTCCAAATATGCTTTTTTCCAAATGATAAAGATGCTCTATACTTACACTATGGTAAAGGTAGTTTGGAAAAGCTTTCATATAATCGAAAAGAATCCAATACACAATAAATATAGAAAAGCCCAGAATAAACTTCCTGGTTACCATGGAAGCATAAAAGCACACATTAAAGATCAGAACAAGAATGATCTGATTCGATTTAAATCCGATCAAAAAACTGGAGAGTAATAAATACGCAATAGAGATCAGTGAAGTCCTGATGATATTCTTACTTGTAAAAAGTGGCAGCTTAACAGGTAAATCTTTAGGCATCCTTTTTCTTTAAAAAATTGGATCCCAATACCCTATCCCAAATATCAGAGCTCACACCATACCCCTTTGTTGAATCAGAATAATGATGCAGCATATGGTGCTGTTTCAACTTTTTCCAGAACCCATTCTTAAAATTTGCATGGTGAAGCGCATAATGTGTCATATCATAAACCAGATATCCCCCAATAAAACCAATAAAAAACGCGTTATTTGTTCCGGCAGGCAAGATATATAAAAACAAATAATAGAACGCCAGCGCCAGAGGTATACTTGCTGAAGGGGGCATTACCAGCCGCTTTGCATCATTAGGATAATCATGATGCACGCCATGAAAAATAAAATGTATTTTCTTTCCCCATTCAGATGTAGGATAAAAATGGAATACAAACCGATGAAGTATATACTCTGTAAATGTCCAGACAAACAAGCCAAACAAAAGGTATCCAACAAAATTCAGCCACCCCATCTGAAGTTCAAATAAGGATTTCCAACATAAATATATTATTACTGGTACATATACAATAAGTGGCACATAAAAACTAACTTTCGATAAACTTTCTAAAAACCCGCTTTTGAACATCCTGATAGACTCAGACGAGTTCGAAACAAAATTCTTTTTCATAAGGATATTATTTTTAATCGCGATGAAACCATAAAATGATCGTCCCTTTCCTGATCAGAAATTAACGCACCATACGATTTTCATCTTATATATTTAAACTTTAATTCGCTCCGTTATAGGTGCATCATTTGAAGGATTTGTACCTTTCAACTCTACATACTTCACATTTGGCACCCAGAAACTACCTCCATCTATCCGGACAAAGATCCTTTCTAATTGTATCTTCTTATTATTCGCCGTTACATAGACATGATATTTTTTATCCTCCGCCGATTTCATCAGATACATCGGAAATTTCTTATAAGAAACAAAGTTAAGCTTATATTCATCATTCCCTATGGCTTCTACATGGATACCATAAGCAAATTTACGCTGAATGTAATTTAAATCCTTTTTCTCCCCATTATCCTGGTAACGAACCCAGTAAACCTTAATAGGATCATCCTTAATCAACTGACCTTTAGCATCTACATTCAATTCACATACGATGGTATTGGTATTTGGATCACGCTGCAGATAAAACAGCTGATTAGAGATACCCTTTGGAGTAGGGAATTTAATAGGTGAAGGATCACTCTTATCTGTTTGTGCCATTGCAACAGAACTGCTGCCCAGTGCAGAAGCAATTAACAATCCCGCAATAAGAAGTGTTTTTCCACCTTTAAAAGCATTACGTCTTTCCTCATCCTTCTGGTTCAATGCTTTTTTGGCCTCCCTTAAGCGGTTCACAGCAGTAATATTGGTCATAAACGCCATAATCGTAATAGGGATAGTAAAAATAGACATGGTCTCAAAAACATGGAAAGGTATTCCAGGTACATAGATCTTATAATCACCACCAATAAAATGTCCGGTAATTCCACAAGCAATCGCCACTACACCAATCGTAATTACCCGTTCGGGTCTTTGCATCAAACCACCTTTACACTCAACGCCCAACCCCTCAGCCCTCGCCCGGGTATAACTGACCATCATAGACCCCATTAAAGCGATAAAAGCAAACAACGAGCTTAAAAAATAATGATGAGAAACCAGGTAATAGCAAATTCCCAGAAACATAATTAATTCGCTATAACGGTCCAGAACGGAGTCGTACAAAGCACCAAAAGTAGAACTCATATTACCAAGTCTGGCTACCTGACCATCAAGCATGTCAAATAAACCAGCAAAAAGTACAAGTGCCCCACCCCATCCAACAAAGGAAAGGTCACCACGGTTGCTTCTTTCAGCACCAAAAATAAATATCACGGCAACACCAATATTGAGTATTAAGCCAATTGTTGTAACCGCATTAGGCGTCAGCCCGATGCGTATCAGACCTTTCACAAAAGGATTTATGACCACATAAATTCCCTGTTGAAGACGATCTCTTAATGTTATAGCAGCCATTTAATCTAGTCTTTAATATTAAAAATCAAATTTCACCCTTGCACGCACACCCCAGGTAGATACTACAGGATGCTCCAGATAACTGAACCTTTTTACCAAATCCACTCTAAGCAATTTAAAAATATTACCCAAGCCAACACTTCCCTCCATATATGGATCCTTATTTAGTGAATACGTGGTTGCAACTCCAGCCGAATTTACAGGAAATTGCAGCAGTGATTTATCGACCGCAGGATTGTTTTCATCCCTTAGTCCGCCATACAATATTTTAAAGGACACAATTTCTCTTAACTTCAGTTTCTTTAACAAAGGTATTTTATTTAAAAAGAATCCGTTAAAATTATGATCAATATTTAAACTGGCATAATGATCACTTACAAATTCCAGGAAGTTCATCAGGTTATAAGAGTTCAATTGATAGGCATAAGTCTGGTTGGCGCGATGAATGGTTAACAAAGGAAAAGGAACCTTTCCAAAAATATAACCACCTTCAACTGTAACATCCGAATACCCCAATTGAGACAGGTAGAAGCGTTTATCTATGCTTCCGGCAAGATTTTGATAGTTATATTCTCCCCCAAACACACCTTTTAAACCCGCAGTGTACCGTAGATTAAAGATCGGATACCGGTCAAATATAGGTGTCCGATAAATTTTTCCCTGATAAAATTTCTCGTTTGGTGCGTAACGGAGCGCCACACTGACCTCTGAAGTATTGATATGATCAATCGCATTCAACTGATTCCCAACCAGGTTATTAAAATACAGGTCACCGCCTGGCCTTTGTGTCCATTTGCGAAAAGAAACATTATAAGAAAAGTGATTCTCAAACTCGCTCATGTACTCCACCTTATAAAAATCATTATAAAGAAGCATATTGTTCTCACCACGTTTGAACGAAAGCAAAAAGTTATCCTCCTGAACAAACTGCAGTTCCTGCCCAGGAATCTTGGTATCTCTCTGGAAACTTCCTCTTATATATTGCTGAGGAAACGCGTAAATAGATTTATTATTAAGCGAGTATGTACCACTTAAAAAATACTTCCATTTCTCATCCTTAAAACCATAGGCTCCATAGGTTTCAAAATAATACCTTTTACTCAAAGCAGGCGTAGTACGGCCCCCCAAACGCAACCTCAACCCCTCGGTGCTGTTAAAACTATAAAATGTATTCACCGGACCGACTTCAAATGGTCCAAAATCCTTATATCCTGCAAAAAGCAGCGTTACGATATCCATGGTCTTTTTAAAGGAACTCATTCTGGACAGCGTATCGATATTTTTGTAGATCTTCAAATCAGAAGGAGACAAAGTATCTGCCCTGTTTTCAACCCAGAATTGCTCACTCCGCTTTTCAGCTTCAGGAGATACGACCATTTTTCCACCCTGGAATACACTTTCCGCCTGTTTTTGATTAATCTGAAAATCCTTTACCGTAACCGTTCTTTCACCTGTAAAACCACCACCTTTATTTTTATTGACACCAAAATCCATCAAAAGACGGGTCTTGCTCAAGTAATATCTGTCATCCGGTGCTTTATCGAAATCCAGTTTTACTTCCATTGCCCTTACGAAGTTCAGGTTGATGTTCTTATTGACAGTTAAAAAAGCATCCTGCACCGCATATCTCCCATCCATGGTAATATAGATCTTACCTTCAAACAGGATGTCCGTATTATTTCTTGGAATAAAAGACAATTCGATCAGCTGCGGATTATGCGTTTTGATGGTATCTGTAATAAAAAACTTATAAAAAGTAGGCGAAGAACCAGCAATAGGGCTCAAAAATTCATTACTTAATAAAGAAATATTGTTATCATAGATGTCCACATGTGCATACATCCGCTCAAAATACTGGCTCATGCCTTTAGTATCTATCAGCGGCGTATTGTAATCTACATGTTTATCACCCAGTACTATTGTTTTATTCTTCTCCGGGTTTTTATTATAATAATTCTGTGATATCTTCTCTTCTATATATATCGGCAGTATATTCTTTCCTCCAATTTTTGTCGAATCCTGCTCTTCAAAAAGAAACTGATATTTGCGAAACAAACGTTTATCTTTAAACTTATCAGAAAGATTGCTCATAGAGAACACCATCTTTTCATATTGTTTATACTGAACCTGATCATAGCTCTCCATCCGGTTGGCATCTTTATGCTCAATAACCTTCCTGATTAATTCTACAGCAGGATTTCCCTTATTTTTATAGGAAGGTCTTTTTCCCCGGCTGATCACCACCTCATTTAATGAAGTCGCATCCGGATCCAGCTTAACAGAAATATTCTGTGTTTCACCAGATTTAATATCTATTACTTTTGTTTTATAACCAACAAAACTAAACTGTATCTGCGATTGCTTTTCAGAAGTACTGATACTGAACTTACCATCCGCATCACTTCTGGTCACAATATTTGTTCCTTTAAAAAGAACGGTTACATACGGTAAGGGATCTTTGTCCTTCGCATCGGTAATCAGCCCAGTAACCACTGTACTTTGCGCTGAAGCCTGAAATGCCAGCAATGGCAGCAACAAGGCCCATATATATATTATTTTGTGGATTTGATTTTTCATATTAAGCGAATACAAATTTCTTCTGCATCAGGTAATTGTAGGTAACACCTACCGTACAAGTAACCAGTATTTTTGAAAGTATATAGTTGATAGTTAAATAATGTGTAACCAGGTAAACACCAGAGGTAGTGAGGATCAGATTTCCGGTCCATACCAGAATGTATTTAAAAATCTGATGATGTACCTTACCATCGGCAGCAGAAAATACCCAGTGCCTGCCCATAGTAAAATTAATAATCCCACCTACTGTAGTACCTGTTGCACTTCCCAGTACATACCAAAAATGAAGATACTGCGTACAGACTAATGTGGTAAGAAAGTCAAAGATTGAGGCTGAAAGTGAGGCGACCTGTGCCTTTAGAAAAGTCGCCATATCAGGTAATACTTAATTTAATAATAATTTGCAACAGTATGTTGGCATAGACGCCGGCAAGAATATCATCAAACATTACCCCCCAGCCACCAGGCCACTTTTCAAGGCGTCTTATAAACAAGGGTTTTACTATATCAAAAAAACGGAATAAAACCAGTCCGATAAGAACATTTAATGGAGTTACCGGAACCCAGAGCAGTGTAATGCACATCCCGGCAACTTCATCGATCACCACCCGTTGGTGGTCTTTTCCCCAAATAGCCTCTACGATATTTGCAGACCAGATTCCAAGTGCTGTAATCGCAAGTGTAATCAGTAAAGCAGGTACATATTGTGCTCCATTCATCTGCGCGTAATACCAGACGATACAGGTTGCAGCTGCTGCTGCTGTTCCCGCACCTTTGCCGATATACCCTATTCCAAGGCTGGTAGATGTAATTTTATGAAACAACATTTTTCTCTTTACTTTTAATATTAATACCTCAATGTTCAATCCGTCAATTGAGGTTTTTCTCTAAAATCCTGTACTTCCGGTACAATTCACCTCCGATTTGTTCAATAGGTTTATTGATCAGATCATTGTGGTCCAACGTCCATGAAGCTTCAGCGTAAGTCATTTTTTTCTTTTGGAATGCCTGGATGATCAAGCCATACAAACAAGCCTCAATCCCCATTTTCCGGTAACCATCTACCACACCAAGAAGAAGAATACGGATGCCCTGAATTTTGCTTTTTTGTGTAAGCAACTTATATAATCCTGTAGGGAAAAGTCTGCCTCTTTTGATCTTGATCAGCACCTGATTAATATCGGGTACAGCCAAAGCAAAGCCAACGATCTTTCCGTCCTGTTCTGCCAACAAACAGAAATCAGGATCCATGATCATCTTTAAATCTTTTGCTGTGTAATCAAACTCCTCATTTGTCATAGGAACAAAACCAAGATTTTTATCCCATGCTTTATTGTAAACTTCACGGATAGCTGCGGCTTCCTGATTAAAGTTCTTCACATTGATCTTTCGAATAACAATATTACTTCTTGTCAAACGCTCCTGCAATGCAGTCACCAATTTGGAAGATCTGTCGTTATAATTACCAGCAGTGAACCGATACGCCCTCAGGTCTACTTTTTTATGAAAACCTGCCTTTTCAAGCAAGGAAAGATAATAAGGTGCATTGTATGGCATCATAGCCACCGGAGGGCCATCAAAACCTTCAATCAACAAAGCACATATATCATTGGTAGAAAAATTAACCGGACCCACCATCGTATCCAGCTTTCTTTCTTTGAGCCAGTTGGCTGCAGTATTCAGAAGGAGGTCGGCAGTTTCCTGATCGTTGATACAATCAAAAAAACCAAAGAAACCATCATTTACCCCATTAACAGTATTGTGATTGTTATTTTGTATAGCTGCTATTCTACCTACAATACGCTCTCCGTCATAGGCCAAAAAAGTCTGCAAAGAAGAATGCTTATGAAAGGGATGCTTACCCGGAGTAAGCATATCTTGTTGCGCTATGAATAATTCAGGAACATAATTCGCATCCGCTTTATAAAGTTCATGAGGAAAATCTATAAATTTTCCCAGTTGTTTCTTGTTACTAACAGCAACTATATGTTTCATAAACTAACTTTAACTGGAGTAAGTTCAACAGCTTTAAACGCTTCATAAAGTTTCTCTACGGCTTCTTCAATTTGCGCAAAAGAATGCGTTGCCATTAAAGAGAATCTAATTAAAGAAGAATCAGAAGGCACGGCCGGAGATACAACAGGGTTAACAAAAATACCGTTGTTATGAAGAATATTAGTGATCAGGAAAGTTTTATCATTATCTCTGATATACACCGGAATAATCGGGCTATCCGTATGGCCAATATCAAAACCAGCATCTAAAAGCAATTTTTTAGCATAATTGGTATTATCCCATAGTTTATCAATTCTTTCAGGCTCAGACTCAATAATATCTAAGGCAGCAATAACACTCGCCACGGCACTCGGCGGCATACTTGCGCTAAACATAAGCGCACGTGCGCGATGTTTAATAAACTCAATCGTTTCTTCATTAGCAGCAATAAATCCACCAAGAGAAGCCAGCGACTTGCTAAACGTCCCCATGATCAGATCTACCTTATCCGTAAGTCCAAAATGCGAAGCAGTTCCTGATCCGTTAAAACCAATAACACCTAAACTATGCGCATCATCCATCATGATATTTGCACCAAATTCATCCGCAATTTTCACAATTTCAGGAAGATTAACCAAATCACCTTCCATACTGAAAATTCCATCAGCAACGATCAATTTAGCAGAATCCTCAGGAAGACGGCTCAATTTCTTGCGCAAATCTTCCATATCATTGTGTGCATATTTTATAGATCTTGAGAAAGACAATCTGCTTCCATCAATAATAGAAGCATGATCATACTCATCCAGGATCAAATAATCATTTCTATCCAGCAAGCAGGAAATTACACCCAGATTCACCTGGAAGCCTGTACTAAAAAGTACAGCGGCCTCTTTACCAACATAATTGGCCAGTCTTCTCTCCAGTTCTAAATGAATATCCAGTGTTCCATTCAGGAATCTCGATCCTGCACAACCCGTTCCGTATTTTTCAACAGCTTGTTTTGCTGCTTCTTTAATTTTTGGGTGATTGGTCAATCCTAAGTACGAATTTGATCCAAACATTAATACTTTTTTGCCATCAATGATCACTTCTGTATCCTGTGCAGATTCAATAGACCTGAAATAAGGATACAGGCCTTTCTCTTTGATTGCATTTGCATCCTTGAATGATGCAATCCTATCGTGTAATTTTTTACGCATGCCTGAATTATATAATTTTTTCTTCAGAGGGGTTCATAATATTTATATTCCAAATTTAACCAACAATGGCCAAATTAAAACTTGATCTAAATATATTAAAAATATGTTAATTTAAGATGAAACAAAAGTAATTCATTGCTAGACTATATTCGCGTTTTAGTCTATAATATTTTTGTCAAATAATTAATCACATATTAAGTTTTGTTATTTAATTGTTTAAAGTTAATTATTTTAGTCTAAAGTCATCACTCATTCGACATTTTAGGTCGATTAGTCTAAAATGAATATTCATTTTTATTCTTATTTCCTATTCCCTCAATCAGCAAGTCAATCATCTCATCAAAGTATTCCTCAGACTCAAATTCAGAACTCTCAATGCTCAGCGGATAATGCAATCCCCTAAAGGCAGTGACCATCATAAAAGCCATTTTATTCATCTTAATCAGAGAAAGTTCTTTGAATTCACCCGATTGCGAGCCACCAAGTAAAATCTCTCTGATCATATCAATCTGAATCTGTTCATATCTGGTTTTCAGGCACATCAACACTTTAAGACTCTCCATAGAATCCTCAAAAATCACCTCTTTAAAGGAATGATACCCCACTATTGCAGTTATTTGTGCATGCAAAAAGGCCTTTAACTTGTCTTTTGCTTTCCTCGCTGCATTGACCGCCTCCCTCAAACTCTTAACCACATTTTTCATTTCACTCTCTACAACCGCTTCAAAAATCTCCTTTTTACTTGGAAAATAATAATAAAGCGTACTCTTGCCCTTTCCTGCAGCTGCAGCAATATCTTCCATGGTCGTTTTTTTTAAACCATGTTTTCCGAAAAGCTTTTTGGCCCCGGCAAGTATTTCTGTAATTACAATTTCATCCTTTTCCATTGTCTGTCTTCTAAATAATAGACCGAAATTCAATTCAGGTCCAAAAGTACATAATTATATAACAGAATCGCCATAAGTGTTTACTCTGGCGAAAATATTACAAACAATAAACAAAAAAGGGGGCGCAGGCCCAGTCATGGTCGGAAGAAATTCCGACCATGACTGGGCCTGCGCCCCCTTTTCGTTCTGATTACCAATAGTTAAAACGTCAACTTAAGCCTTACACCACCATTGGTGAGTTTTAGATCCTGGTTCGATAATTTTCCAACCGGTATTTTCAAAAAAGGCTCAACAACGATATTATACCTATTAAAAATTTCCTGTTTTCTCCCCACCGAAAAGTTAAAAAAGCCTAGATAGCTATTACCATTCAGGGGTGTTTCGGTCACAACCTCATTATTTTTTTCCCTCAGAACACTCTGAAAAGACTTAATATCTCCCGTAGCTACATCCTGCAAAGTGCTCGAAACTTCCAGTTCTGTTAAATATTTATTATTTCTTTTCTCGCTGATTACCCCGAAATAGGAAACACCAACTGAAGTATACAACTGCTTGTTTACATTAAAAGTTAAAGAAATCGGAATATCAATAGCCCGGATATCCGAATTAACAGAAGTCAATTTTTTATTAGACATTGTGCTGGCCTGGCTAAAATCTGGCATAAGGTTTTTCCCAGCAGCCATCGCAACATAAGCAACTCCGGAACTTAAAGAAAAACTCTTGGATAATTTATATTCGGTGGTTACCCCTGCCCCCATATTCAGCCTTGACTGTAATAGAGTTGGTGAAACCTCCACCCCAAAATCCCACCTTGAATCTGTTTTTGCTTTTGCCGTTTTAGCCACAGGCTTCGAGGATTCTTCTCTCAAAAACTCCATAAAATCCTTTTCCTTGGCCGGTTCCTGAACGGTTGCATGCTGCTGATTATTTAATCCCGCTGTCGCAACACCTGAATTTTTGAATGGTTTGGAACTACTATCCGGACCCAGAGCAGCAGCAACCATTTGTGTGTTCGGTTTAATTGCCTCACCAGAAACCTTTTCATTTATAGTCTCCTTCTGATGGTCTTTGTGCTGAAAAGACAGCGCCTGGTTTGCCGACGCCCTTTGATTGACATGACCACCCAGAATATCAGATTTCAATTTCTCTGGTTCCACATGATGATTGTTTTCTGAGCCTGAAGTGGTATTGCCGCCAGAGCTTCCTGCAGGCAATTGAGTTTGTTCCTTTTTTACGCCCACAGTTACCTGCTCCACACTATTCTTTTTCCAAACAAACGGTAAAACAGAACAAATCACCAACAGAGCCGCTGCAATACCTATCCAAATCACACCTATTGGCCCTTTCTTTCTACCACGCTTCGAGAAATCCTCCCAGGAGCCAACCTCATAGGTCTCCTCGTGCTCTTTAAAAAGAGCAGCGATCTCATCAATTAATTCTTTCTTATCCGGAGCTTCCATCCCTTAACTCTAATGCTTTTTTATATATAATTCTCTTAACCGTTGCTTTGCCCTGGTCAAATAAGTTCTGCTTGAACTCTCCGGGATAGCTAAGGTTTTAGATATTTCATCATGGCTAAAACCCTCAATTTCGTACATATTGAATACTGTCCGGTGCAAATCGGGCAGATGGTATAACAATCTCATAATATCATCTACAAAAAGTGTATCTGTGATCTCCACATGACCAGTCGAGAGGTTTTCATAATCTTCCACAAAACTCAGAGGAGATTTATTGATCCTGATCCTGTCCAGTGCTGTCCGTACCGTAATTTTTGCCAGCCAGGCCTTAAAAGACTTTTGAAAATCCTCAATAACATGATTGTGTTTAAAATCGTACATGTTCTTAAATGCTTTAATGAAGCTGTCATTAACAACTTCTTTGGCCGTATCCCTGTCCTGGATATACCTAACCGCAACCCCCATTAAATACCCCCAGTAAAAGATATAAATCCGTTCTTGCACCCGCTTATCATGAGCCCCAAGTCCATCAATAATATCCTGGAACATTATACTTTTTTTATCCACGCTTCGATAAGCCTATCTTTTGTTATTAATTTATTCCCGGTCCCGAAGGGCAGACATTTAACCCTAATAAAAGACAAACGGAGAGGAACTGTAAAACGCTACAAAATTATTCAATATTTATTATTTAATGTAATCTTTTGATTTCTGGTCATTCTCCGGCATGCCCGCTATATTTTTTTTAAAAATTTTGTAGCGTCTTTAAATCACCAACCGTTTACACAGCATAAAACATTTATTTAATTTAAAAATATTAAACACATGAAACTACCAAAACTATCAAAAAGAACGTCCATATTTGCTGCCTTACTTGGTGTCGCCGCTATTTTCGGCGCCTGTAAAAACAACAACTATGACAATGTGAACACGCCTGCAGTAGCTGTACTTAGTGTGGTTAATGCTTACCCAAACACCAATCCTTTAGATTTTTATCTGGGTACTGAAAGAGTAAACAATACAGGTTTGTCTTTCGGACAAAACATTCAGTACTTCCGTGTATACGAAGGTAAAAGAGAAGCAAATATTGCTGTAACCGGAACAACAACCAGTCTGCTGAAAAAAACCGTAGACATTCAAGCCGGAAATTATTACTCTTTATACATCACTGGCGATAAAACAGAAACGCTGGATTATTTGTTGACCAAAGACAATACCGACGCTCCTGCTAACGGAAAAGTAAAAATAAGGTTCATCAATCTTTCACCAGATGCACCGGCACTCAATCTGGTTGTAGATGACAATGCGACTAAATTTGAAAATATTGCTTACAAAGCGAATACAGATTTCAAAGATGTAACTGCAAATGACAAATCAACTTTAACCTTAAAAAACACAACTGGTACTGAAGTTGGAATTAAACTGAGTAACTACAAATTTACAGCTGGAAAAGTATACACAGTTTGGGCAAAAGGCTTGCTAAACTCAACAACAGACGCCAATAAACTTACTGTTCAGGTAACAAGTCATAATTAATTATACATCCAAATCCATAAAAAAGGCAGCCTTTCGAATAGAAAGGCTGCCTTTTTTTTATAACCACAATTCTATCTCCTCCCCTGGCGCAGGATAAAAGCCGCAAGCATCAGCGCAACGGATAAACCTGAAATACCTGGAAAAAGAATAAAAAGATATAGAAGTCCACTAACAGCAACTACTGCCAACATAAATAACAAACCTTTTAAAGGTGTTTCCATCTTAAATGCCGCAATCAATGCAAAGACATAGAAGGTTCCGGAAAGTGCATATATAAACATAGTACAAAGATGGACATGTAATGTTAAGTTAATGTTAAGGATTAAGAAAAGTTATCAAGATTTTTCTCTCATCGGCTTAACAATCATACGCAGGCTTTGGTCTCTGGTAAAATAAGAAACCATCCAATTGTACAGCGTTTTAATCCTGTTTCTGTTATTAATCAGTGAAATCAGATGAATAAACAACCAGGCCACCCAGGCTACAAATCCGTCAAAATGTATTTTCGGCTTTGGAAGATCCGCTACAGCCCTGTTCCTTCCAATAATTGCCATAGAGCCCTTATCATTGTACATGAAGGCTTTCATAGGCTTTCCTTCAGCTTCTAATTTTAAATTTTTTCCCAAATTACGTCCTTGTTGTATAGCCACCTGTGCAAGTTGAGGATGGCCATCTGGAAATCCAGGATCAGCCGTCTGAATACCTGTATCGCCAATAGCATAGATATTAGCAGTGCCTTCAACCTTATTAAAAGCATTAGTCAGCATTCTTCTTCCACGTCCATAATGCTCCTTTTCAATACCATCAAAAACACTAGAGGTTACTCCAGCCGCCCAGATCAATGTTTTTGCTTCAATTTTTTTACCATCCGCAAAATGCACTACATCATCGATATACTCCTTAACCACACTCTCCAGGCGAATTTTAACACCCATTTTCAGCAAAGTATCATATGTGTAGCTTTGGGATTTTTTACTCATTGGGGCAAGAACAGATTTTAATCCATCCACCAGATAAATCTCGCCGTTGGAACCCACCAGTTCCGGGTAATCTTTGGGGATGACTGTTTTTTTCATTTCAGCAAACATCCCGGAGATCTCCACCCCAGTCGGTCCTCCGCCCGCAACCACAACTGTCAACAGTTTTTTGCGCTCCTGAGGATCTTTTTCCCTTGAAGCCTTTTCGAGCTTCTCCAGCATACTGTTCCTCATATACAAGGCATCCTCTACTGTTTTCATCGGAGTTGCACTTTGCTGCACACTTTCTATTCCAAAATAATTAGTTTCTGTTCCAGTTGCAAACACAAGAATGTCGTATTCCAGTTCACCTGTACTCAGAATAACTTTATTCTCCTGCTGAAGTACTTTTTCAAGCGAGCCCATTCGAAAATTAAAATTCTTTCTGCCGCTAAACAACTTCCTGAAAGGGTAGCAAATATTGGAAGTTTCCAGGTAGCCAGTAGCAACCTGATACAATAGAGGTGGAAAAAAATTATAATTATTCTTATCCACCAGGGTAATCTGGAAATCATCTTTATCACTGAATTGCTCCACCAGGTTTACCCCGGCAAAACCACCTCCAATAATAACAATATGATGTTTTTTATGATGAGTCATATGAACTGTAATTAGTATACAGTTCATATAACTCTATAGAAAGCCAAACAGTTTTAATTTATCCAACTTCCTCTTTAACGTTTCCGGTTCTCTTTAAAGCACCCCAGCCTTCCAGTTCTCCCCTCAAAGCCTTTCTGATGGAACGAAACAATACGATATACATCAATTGTCTCCAGTAGAAACGTTGCGGAATGATGTAAAGCAAGTTTTTATATTTTTCTCTCTCCATCCTGTAGGCCAATAAAGCAAACAGCATATCCACAATAATGAAAATCACGTAAAACAGCAACACCTGCCCAAAACCGTTCTGCAAACTCATAATACTATGAATTCCCTGAAAGGTCAAAGAATTTACCGAGGCCAGCGAACACAAACCGCTCACCAGAGAAATCACCATAAAAAGATCCGCTAATGGCGAAAATAAAGGTAAAATAATCTGATAGATCAGAATATTCGGCATACCGATCATTCCAAAATAGCCGTACTTTCTTTTCAATAAGGTATCCCGGTTTTTCCAGAAACTCTGCATCACCCCAAAACTCCATCTCAAGCGCTGTTTTAGCAACATATTTACCGTTTCCGGTGCCTCCGTATAGGCAATAGCCTCATTGGAATTTTTAACAACATAACCTGCTCTCAAAATACGCATGGTCAGATCACAGTCTTCAGCAAGCGTATCTGTAGTAAACCCACCTACTTCCTGGATCACCTTTTTCCTAAAGGCACCAATGGCACCAGGAACCACTGTGATCGTATTTAAAAGATCAAAAGCACGTCTATCCATGTTCTGTGAGGTAATATACTCAATAGACTGCCATTTGGTAATGATATTATTTGCATTTCCAACCTTCACTGTACCCGCAACCGCAGCAATCTCATCTATATAAAAGAACCTCATCAACTCCGTAATTGCATTTGCTTTTAACTGAGTATCAGCATCAATACAAACCACGAACTCTGCACTGGCTTTTGAAATACCGAAATTCAACGCAGACGCTTTACCTCCATTTGGCTTGGTAAACACCTTAACTTTAGGATGATCACTGAATTTCTCCGAGATCAGTTTAAAGGTATTGTCTTTAGAACCATCATCAACAAAGATAAATTCTACATTTGGATAAGTCGTTTTCAATAAACTGTTCAACGTTTGTACAGCAGTGATTTCCTCGTTATAGGCTGGTATGATAATACTCACCATTTCTGAAGGCTGCTCCAGGAGCAATTTCTGTTCCTTGCGGGATAACATCTTTTGTCTTATGGCCAAAACAGCAATAACCAGGCTCCTTAAAATAGCCAGTATGATCGCAATTACAAATACAAAATTCAGGATCAGGTTTCCGTAAGAAAATATACTTAAAAACAAATAATCTCCTGAGCCGGTAAAGCCACTGTCTGCATCAGATTTCAACGCAGGCATTAAATCCTCCTTCTTCTTTCCAATCAGATTTGCAATTGTTGTGAACTCATATCCATTCTCTTTAAAGAACTTAATAATTCTAGGCAGCGCCTCTACTGTAGCCTCACGGTTACCACCTGCATCATGCAGAAGCAATACGTTACCTGCATCCTTTTGTTTCACAACAGCGTTAAAAATCTCGTCTGCAGTAATACCTGGCTGCCAATCCTGAGGATCAATTGACTCCCCGATATTAATATAATTTTCAGCCCTGCTTTGCGCAACTGGCAAGATCTCTGCAGAGGTAGTTGGTTCCGCATCCGCGTTAAAAGGCGGTCTGAATAAAATAGTACTATGACCAGTTACACATTCAATAATCTTTCTGGTTGCATTAAGTTCAAAATTTACACGCTGAGGCCCAACCCTTGACATATCCGGATGAAAGAAAGTATGGTTACCAATCTCATAGCCCTCATTGAATTCCCGCAGCAGCAAGCCCATGTTCTTCTCCGCCATAATCCCTACAACAAAGAAACTTGCCGGCACCTTATTCTTTTTCAGGATATCGATAATTTGAGGTGTATAAACCGGATCCGGTCCATCATCAAAGGTCAAAACGATTTTCTTCTCCGCAGCTCCATACCTTCTTATGGTATATTTGGTTGGCAATACTAAATATTGCTGATTGCTGATCACGTAGTTCGTACTGTCCAGTTGAATATCGATCTTACCCTCTTTTGGTGTAGATACCAAATCAAGAACTTCGCCCTCTCCGGCATAGTCCACGCGGTCATTAAGACCTATACGGGTTAATCTTTTTAAATTAATGCCCGTTTTTTTCAAAGAATCGATGCTCAGATCTTTAGTTATAAATTCCCATAACCTGGAATCTTCTGCACCCATCCGCCAAATGGCTACGCCCGCAATACCCCAGTCATCCGCTTTTCTAATCAGATTAAAGTTCGTAGCGGCATCCGTAAAGTATACCTCATGTTTTAATTGTCCTTCATCAGTATAACTATAACTCAAATTCGCAGATATAGGATCAAATTTCACCTTTGCATTATAACGGTTCGCATTGGCGATCGCTTGCTGATAGGTCACATTTTTACCAACACTCTGATCCGGCCAGTCATAACCATAACAGGCCAGACTGAGGATCACTTTATCTGATGAAATTTTACTGCAGATGTTGTCCAGCTGTTTCTCTACCCAAACCTGATGGGAGATGTCGCCGGGGTTACTCATTTCACTATGCTGATCATAAGCCATCAAAAAGATGTAATCATTATATTTCTCCAGTATTTTTGGATCATAATCATCGTTATCAGGTGAAATATCCTGCGTAACCAGCAGATTCTGAGCATGAAGCTGCTCATAAAGATTCTTCTGGAAAGCAATCAGAGGTTCATCGGTTGTTTCTTTCAATTCCTCAAAATCCACATTTACCCCATGAAAACCATAGGCCTTCAGCTTTTTAATCAGATTGGCTATAAACCTGTTCTGCAAATCTTTATTCTTCAGCAACTGATGTACTGCTTCACCATCAAAACTATCATTATTAAAATTGGAGATCATCGCAATCCCCGTCTTCTTATTCTTATTGATGAGTGTAATTGCTTCCTTGTCCACTTTATCCAAAAGGGTATCTGCGCCCCTAACCAGAAAGAAAGACTCCGTAAGTACCATATCCAGGTGCTTAATATTATCTTTAAGGTCTACCAGCGACTGAGGATCCCAATTCACATAAAAACCTGCATTGATCCTGGCTTTATTGTGTGGATGTTTAAGATGTTGTAATTTCTGGTTCTGCTGCATCTTCAACAGCATTTGCTTCTGAACCTTAAAGTCGCTGTACCGGGTGGATTTCTTAATCCTCTCCAGTTGTTTCTTACTTAATGCTGTATTGGTGTTTATGATAGGAAGAGCTGGATTACCCCCTTTAAGAAGGGTGTAGGCTACACTTACAATCGCCAGTAAAAAAACGACTATAATAACCCGGGTCACCCACTGAAAAGTGATCCACCTCTTCTTGGTATCTGTTTGAAATATCTGTTTATCGTGCATCTCGCGCTTAGGCATTTAAAATGCAAATCTAAATTAAAATAACAACAAGTAATAAAAATGTTAGGTAAGCTACAGGAAAAAATCAAATTACTCGTCGAGGACTGGACTCCTTGCCTCGCTGCGCTCTTGTGGCAAGGCGCCCTGAGGTCCTCTCTGAGCAATATTGATTTTTTATATGGAGCTTAGCAAAGGGGGGGCAGTCCGGGCATGGCGCAGATGAGTTTATTGGATAGTTTTATATGGCGTTTAGCAAAGAGGCGAGCCAGGGATGGCGCAGAGTAAGGAAAGTAGTATTGATTTTTTCGAAGTGTTCATATCCTTATTGTTTTGTTCTTAGAAGCTTTATTCTAGGTTTTATATGCGTTTAGCAAAGGAGACGAACTGAGTATGGCGCAGAATATGAGCGCATAGTATGGAAGGATCGAAAGGAACTGAGCAAGGATGTAATTTAAGGATGAGATAATAAACCTAAAGGGTTATAATAATTGATATGGCTGGAGCTTTATCTAATTTTTAGGAAAGACATCTTTAATCCATATTGCAATTAATAATTACCAGCATAAGATAAGATTTTATGTAGCTGTACAGCTACATAAAATCTCATAAAAACAATCTCGTATAAAATATAAAACCATAAAATCTGCACCCTGCATGGATCGCCTCCCAGCTAAGCGCCATATAAAAAATCAATATTACTCAGAGAGGACCTCAGGGCGCCTTGCCACAGGAGCGCAGCGAGGCAAGGAGTCCAGTCCTCGACGAGTAATTTGATTTTTTCAACAAGCTTATGCCCCCTTTACACTCCTTCGATGAAGCATAACTTATTTTTTATTTTCTATTTTTAACGCTTCCAATACCTTCTTCGTCGATTCAAAGCTCGTATGCTGAAAAGCCTTGATCCCTAAACGCTGCGCAACCTGGACAAACATAATCCGATCATCAAAATACACGCACTGCGAAGGAACAGCCTGCGCAATACCCATGGCCAGCTGAAAGATACCAGGATCAGGTTTTCTCATTTTCACCTCACAAGAAGAAATAAACGCATCAAAACACTCATGGAGCTTAAACTTCTCCACCCGGTAATCATTCAGTTCCTTCCCCTCGTTATTTACAGAAATAACCCTGAAACCGCAATCTCGTTTCCACTCCTTTAACCAAGCCAGCATTTCAGGCAACTCCTGCGACTGGCTGTAAATGAATTCCTTAAAATCTTCCCTTAGAAAATCTCTTGGATGATTAAAAATAACCGTATCCAAGTATTCATCAAGCGTTATTTTACCGATTTCATACACATTAAAGATAAAATTATGAAGCGCATTCACCTCCTCATAATCCAATCCGAATTTCTCGGCAGCTACCTTACGGGACTCATGCCCCCAACCATTCGTCAGAAGTATACCACCAACATCAAAAAACAGAATCCTGATATCGGTATTCTTTACATAGGGATTATCCATTTAACCTATTCATTATTATGTGATCAATTTAAATTTTCTTTCTCCAAAACACGCACTTTTTCCAGTCTTCGCTGATGCCGGTCAGCACCAGAAAATTCCGCCCGTAAAAAAGCCAGAACCAATTCCTCTGCCGCCACATAACCTGTAATCCGGCCACCAAGGCAAATGATATTCAAATCATCATCCTCTACCCCCTGATGGGCCGAAAAATGCTCCGTAATTAAAGCAGCACGGGCACCGGCAACCTTATTGGCAGCTACAGATGCACCTACCCCACTACCGCAAACCGCAATCCCCCTGCTTAACCTTCCTGCCGCTACAGCCTGAGCCAGTGGCACAATAAAATCAGGATAATCATCAGAGGTATCCAGTTCATGAGCCCCAAAATCCTCTATTTCATAACCCAGAGGCTTTAAATAAGCCATCAACTGCTCTTTCAATTCGAAACCACCATGGTCAGCTGCTATTCCAATTTTCATTCGTCTATAATTTATTTCTTTAAAAGTCCTTTAGCTTTTTCTACCACATGATCTACGGTAAAACCAAACACCTTATATAAATCAGCTGCAGGAGCAGACTCTCCAAATGTTGTCATTCCTATAATATCCCCCTCATCAGTAACATACTTATGCCAGCCCAGCGGCGATCCAGCTTCAACTGCCAAACGTTTCCTAAGGGCTTTGGGGAATACACTTTCTTTATAAGCCGCACTCTGTTTTTCAAACAACTCCCAGGAAGGCATGCTCACCACCCTGGCAGCAATCCCCTCTTTCTCCAGTGCCGCCTGAGCATCCAGGATTAAACTGACCTCAGAACCTGTAGCGATCAAGATCAATTCAGGCGATTTTACATCAGATAAAACATAAGCTCCTTTTTCCAGCCCGGTTGCCGCAGCATATTTTTTCTGATCAAGCACAGGGAGTGCCTGTCGGGTCAAGACCAGCACCACAGGCCCGTCTGTATGTTCCACAGCCACCCGCCATGCCTGAGAGGTTTCGTTGGCATCTGCAGGACGGATCAGCGTAATGTTCGGAATCGACCTCAGCGAAATCAATTGTTCTACCGGCTGATGCGTTGTACCATCCTCTCCCAATCCGATACTGTCATGTGTATATACAAAAACAGGCCTGATTTTCATAATCGCCGCCAGGCGGATAGGTGGCCTCATATATTCAGAAAAAATCAGGAAGGTGGCCCCATAAGGAATCAGCCCCTTGGTCAAAGCCATTCCATTCAGAATAGAGCCCATTGCATGTTCCCGTATCCCAAAATGGAAGTTACGGCCATCTCTTTTTTCTGAAGTAAAAGAATCATATTCTTTAAGATTCGTATCTGTAGAAGGCGCTAAATCAGCCGCTCCTCCAATCAATCCCGGCAAATCAGCCGCAATCGCATTCAACACTTTACCCGAAGCCTGACGGGTAGCCAGTTTATCTCCTCCATCAAATACAGGCAATTTACTTTGCCAGTTTTTAGGTAACTTTCCTTGTAATATTTCTTCATAAGCTGAAGCAAGCTCAGGGAACTTTTCCTTATAAGCCTTAAACAGTTCATCCCATTCCTTTTCTAGTTTAGCACCCTTTTCACCTGCCTCATGGTAAAAACGCAATACTTCATCCGGCACATAAAAGGACTTTTCAGGATCAAAACCAAAGAATTTCTTCACCAGTTTCACTTCATCAGCACCTAAAGGAGAGCCATGCGAACCGGCGGAATTCACTTTATTCGGGCTACCATAAGCAATCTGGGTCCTCACCTTAATCAAAGAAGGCCGCTGTGTTTCTGCTTTAGCGTTTCTCACCGCAATTTCAATCGCATTGATATCGTTTCCATCTTCCACCACCTGCACATGCCAGTTATAAGCCTCAAACCTTTTGGCTACATCCTCTGTAAAAGCAATATCTGTACTGCCCTCTATAGAAATATGGTTATCATCATATAAATAGATCAAATTACCCAGTTCAAGATGCCCTGCAATAGAAGCAGCCTCAGAAGTTACCCCCTCCATCATATCTCCATCACTACATATCGCGTAGATCTTATAATCGAACAGATCAAAACCAGGCTTATTAAATCTCGCCGCCAGGTGTTTTTGTGCGATCGCAAAACCTACACCATTGGCAAAACCCTGTCCAAGCGGCCCTGTGGTCACATCAATACCATCCGTCAGGCCATATTCTGGATGCCCGGCGGTTTTACTGTTCAACTGACGGAATTGTTTCAGATCGTCCAGTGTAAGTTTATAACCCGTTAAATACAGTAAACTATACTGAAGCATACAACCATGGCCCGCAGATAAAATAAAGCGGTCGCGGTTTGGCCAGTGAGAATTCTTTGGATTGTAGTTCATGAATTTACTGTACAGTACATGCGCCATTGGGGCAGCCCCCATCGGCATTCCCGGGTGTCCGGAATTGGCCTTCTGCACCGCATCCACAGATAAAAGTCTGACCGTATTGATCGCTAGTTCTTCCAGTTTACTGTTATTTTCCATTGTATATCAATTAGGATTTAAATACTTATGAAACGCTTTTTAGAAAAAAACTGTTTTTATTATTTGTTCCATTCACCCAATCTTTCCTAAAATTACCTTTTGCTTACATACCTTTCACTTTCATTGGCATCAAATACACTGCTTTTGAAGCCGTAATAAATAAAATATCGTGGTTTTCACCACCAAAACAAACATTTGAAGTCCAAGGCTCCTTAATCTCTATATGGCCAATCCATTTGCCCGAAGCGTCATAAACGGTAACACCATTACCTGTTAAATAAATATTGCCCTGCTCATCCAGGGTCATTCCATCAGATCGCTGATCAATGAGTGCCTGTTTTCCCGAAAGCTTTCCATCCGCCCCTATCTGGTATTTAAAAACTTTGGCTGCCTTTCCATCCCCCACATACAGCAATTTACCATCCCTGGTTCCAACAATACCATTGGGTTTAAGCAGATCATCATCCGCAACCACTGGCTCTTTTTGACCCGCCTTCAGATAATAAACTTTCTCTCCTTTCATCTCCGGTGCCTGTCTGGTCCAATATTTTCTCTGAAAATAGGGATCTGTAAAATAAATGCCCCCTTTGGGGTCAATCCATAAGTCGTTAGGCCCGTTTAAAGCCAGTCCATTTACCCGCCCAACCAATATCTTTACTCGTCCTTTAGGATCAATAGACCACAACTCATTATGCTCATCTGCACAGGCAATCAGATTCCCTTTTTTATCGAAATAAGTACCGTTGGCACGGCCGGCATGATCCAAAAACAAAGAAAGCTTCCCGTAGGTATCATATTTCCAAATGGTATTATTAGGCTGATCTGTAAAGAAAACATTGCCCTCTTTATCCGCAGCCGGTCCCTCTGTAAAATCAAATTGCCTGGCAACCAGCTTAAGGCTATCCTGCTCAAATAGTTTTACCGATGCCCTATCCTGTGCCTCCACTTTTATAAAACCAATAACCGGTAAAATCAATAAAATACCTCTCCAAAATTTCAAACGCATACTCAATAAATCATTCTTTAAATCTTATAACAATGGCGACATAAGTCTCGCCAGCTTCTCTATAAATTCCCTGTAGATAGAGCGTTTCATCCAGGCTTCAGGATCAATCTGTATAGCCCCTTTCAAATCCTCGTAAAAAACAGCCCTCAGTTGCTCAGAAAAAGTATTGTCATACACAATACTGTTCACCTCAAAATTCAATTCGAAACTCCTGTGGTCCATATTGGCAGTTCCGATAATAGACAGCTGACCATCACATACCATGGTTTTTGCATGCACAAAGCCCTTTGTGTAGAAATAGATCTCCACACCTGAGCTGATCAGATCACCATAATATGACCGGGCCGCAAAATCAACGGTATGGGAATCTGACTCGCCGGGAACCAGCAATTTCACCTTAACACCACTCAATGCAGCCACCGTTAAGGCATCCAATAAGCTTTCTCCCGGAATAAAATAGGGTGTGGTGATCAGGATCTCTTCTTTTGAAGAACCAATGGCCTCCAGTAAAGAAAATAAAATGGTTGGATTATCTGAATCAGGGCCACTTGCAGCAATCTGCACCACGGTTCCTTTACCAGTCAGGGGTTCTGGTACAGCAAAGAAATCTTTCTGCGGAAAAAGTTCCTCATCTGCACAAAAATTCCAGTCGCAAATGAACAAATACTGAAGATAATAAACGCCTTCCCCCTTAATTTTGAGGTGCGTATCCCGCCAATAAAGTTGTTCTCTACCTGCCGGATCGTTGATGTACCGGTCACTTACATTAATACCACCTGTAAATGCAGTATGTCCATCTATTATGATGATTTTTCTGTGGTTGCGGTAATTGATCCGGTTGGCCAGAGCCATAAAAAGGATCCTGTAGAAAGGGAAACAGATCACCCCTGCCGCTTTTAACTCAGGTACCACCCGTTTACGGATAGACCGGCTGCCAAAATCATCATAGATCAGCCTTACCTGTAAACCCTCTAAAGCTTTCTGAATCAGAATATCTTTAATCTGATTACCAATAACCTCATCCTCAAAAATATAATACTCAATATGAATATGATTCTTCGCCGCTTTCAAGGCCTCAAGAACCTCCGGAAATTTTTCTTCTCCGTTGACCAGCAACTGAACGCTATTCGCTTCACTCAACTGACTTAATGTGCTGTTTAATAAAAGCCTGGCCAGCTTATTGTATTTTTTTACTTCAGGTATATCCTGCGCTAAGATGCCTTCAGATCTGCGGTAGATCCTTTTCCTGATCTCTCTCATCAGCGTCTCATCTTTCGATATCTTCTTGCTGTACAATTTGCGCTTCCGGTAATTGGTACCCACGCTGAAATAAATGATCATGCCCGCAACCGGCAAAAAAACCGTAAGCAGCAAATAAGCCAGCGTTTTACTGGTTGTACTGGTATCATAAACTATACGCAGACATACCGCAACGACAATCAACGTATAAGCAATTTCGCCCGTCAGGATCCAATTCATTCAGTAATATTTTGTACATGACTAAATTAGCAATATCTTTCACAGAAATTACGATATACAGATGAACAATTTCTTTAAAAACTACAAAGGAATTATTTTCTTACTGATAGGGATCATTATCGGCAGTATTGTTGGGCTGATCTTCGGAAAGAAAGTGGAAATATTAAAACCAATTGGTGATATTTTCCTTAATTTCCTCTTCACTGCGGTCATTCCACTGGTTTTCTTTGCCATTTCTTCTGCCATTGCGGGGCTGTCTTCCACCAATAAACTCGGACGGATGATGGGCATTATGTCTGCAGTCTTTCTGGCCACCATTTTAATTTCTGCTTCTATTACCATATTTGCAGTTCATATTTTCCCCATTCATGAACACATCAATGTTATTCCTCTAACAGAAACCATAGAAAAAAAACCATTTGGGGAACAGCTGACCAAACTATTTACCACCAACGAATTTTATGAACTCCTGTCCAGGAAAAGCATGCTGGCCATGATTATCTTTTCAGTGCTAATCGGCTTCTCTACCCTTCATGCAGGAGAAAAAGGTGCCGCTTTTGCCCGTTTTCTTCACGCTGGAAATGAGGTATTCAAAAATGTCTTCATCCTCATCATGAAACTTGGCCCTATAGGCCTTGGCGCTTATTTTGCCTATCAGGTTGGTGTATTTGGCCCACAACTTTTTGGAACCTATGCCCGTTCACTTGGGCTTTACTATGGTGTAGGCGCCTTCTATTTTGTTTTCATTTTCAGTTTGTATGCCTTTGTGGCTGGCGGAATAAAAGGCCTCAAAAGATTTTGGCCAAATAATATTGTCCCTTCTGCCACCGCCGTGGGAACCTGCAGCAGCATTGCCACTATCCCTGCCAATCTGGAGGGCTGTAAAAATATTGGCATCCCAGACTATATTACGAATGTGAGTATTCCATTAGGGGCAACCCTTCATAAAGATGGCTCCAGTATTTCCTCCATCGTCAAAATGGCTGTGGTCTTTGCCATGTTTGGTAAAAGCTTCAATAGCCCCGATGTGATCTTGCTTGCCCTTGGAATGACCGTATTGGTGAGTATTGTAGAAGGCGGCATACCAAACGGCGGTTATGTGGGCGAACTACTGTTTATTTCCGCTTATGGCTTTCCACCTGAAGCGCTCCCTCCTGCCATGATCATAGGTACACTGGTAGATCCAATGGCTACATTGTTAAATGCAACAGGAGATAACGTGGCCGCCATGCTTATTGCAAGATTTACTGAAGGGAAAAACTGGCTAAAATAAGAGATTGCAACCGCAATTCTATGTAACATTTTTCTGACCAAAAAGCCTCAACCCTAAACTGGCTTTTCCTCTTATTTTGCCTTTTATAAAACATTCAATAGCTTCATAGCCACCTTAACCATTAAATGAATGAAAGCCATGAGGATTTTATATACCCTGCTTTTACTGATGGGCTGTGCAGCAGCCAAAGCTCAAAAAAGCAGCACCATTAGTATTGAAACCAAGCATTCCTGTCTGCTCTTTACGCTCGCCGAAAACCATAAACTCTACCAAAGCTATTTCGGCCCCAAACTCAGTCATGAAAATGAACTTGTTCTGCTGAGCAACAAAAAACACGACGCCTTTATTACAGGAGGCATGGAAGACCAGTTTGAACCCGCTATACGGCTTACACATGCCGATGGAAACCCATCCCTAAATCTTCTGGTTACAGACCACAGAACCGAAAAAAAAGACGACAATGTAACTTTAACAACCATTACTCTAAAGGATCCCCAGTACCCGATCCAGGTAGAGATGAAGATTGAATCTTACCAAAACGAAGACCTGATCAAGCAATGGACAGAGATAAAGCACAATGAAAAGACACCTGTTATTTTAAAAAACTACGCTTCATCTCTCCTCCATTTCGATGCCGATCAATACTGGCTCACCGAGTATACGGGAGATTGGGCAAAAGAAGTTGCCCAGAACGAAACCCGCTTAAGCCCTGGCATTAAAATTATAGACAGTAAGCTCGGCACCCGTGCACACAAATACAGATCTCCTTTTTTCTTCCTTTCCCTAAATCAGCCAGCAAAAGAAAACAGCGGCGAAGTTATTGCCGGCACCCTGGCCTGGAGCGGCAATTACCAGTTTCTGTTTGAAATGGATGAAAAAAACTCCCTGAGAACCCTTTCCGGAATTAATCCTTACGCCTCTGAATATAAGCTTAAGGCCAACGAGCTATTTGTTACCCCAGCTTTCCTATATACCTATTCTACTGAAGGAAAGGGTCAGGCCAGCAGAAACTTTCACAACTGGGCAAGAAACTATGGTCTTATGGATGGCCACCTGCCAAGACTCACCCTGTTAAACAACTGGGAAGCAACCGGCACCAATTTTAATGAAGAAACACTGGTTCATTTATTTGATGGCGCAGCAAAATTAGGCGTCGACCTGTTTCTCCTGGATGATGGTTGGTTTGGCAATACCTACCATAGAGACAATGATAAGGCAGCGCTTGGTGACTGGCAGGAAGATCAAAGAAAACTGCCTTCCGGTTTGGGCTACCTGGTCAAACATGCCGCAGAAAAAGGTGTTAAATTTGGAATTTGGCTGGAACCTGAAATGGTCAACCCACAAAGCGAACTTTATAAAAAACATCCCGACTGGATCCTCAAATTACCCAACCGCGATGAAAACTATCAACGCAATCAGCTGGTTCTCGACTTGTGCAATCCCAAAGTACAGGACTTTGTTTATGATCTTGTCAATAATATGATGACTAAAGATCCCGGTATTGCCTTCATCAAATGGGACTGCAACAGAACCATGAGCAATACCTGGTCTTCTTATTTAAAACAGGACCAATCTGACCTCTATATAGACTACACCAAAAACCTTTACAAAATCATGCAGCGCATCCGCTTAAAGTACCCACATTTACCCATTATGCTCTGCTCTGGAGGAGGCGGAAGGACTGATTATGGTGCACTTGCTTATTTCACTGAATTCTGGCCAAGCGATAATACAGATGGATTGGACCGCATCTATATACAATGGGGCTATTCTCAGTTTTTTCCATCCATGGCAATTGCGGCCCATGTGACCTCCTGGAGTAAAACCCAATCCATCAAATTCCGTACAGACGTAGCGATGATGGGCAAACTGGGTTACGACATCAAAGTTAACGACATGAAACCCGAAGAACTTCAGTTTAGCCATACCGCAGTAAGCAATTACAAGAACTGGAGTGAGGTGATCTGGCAGGGCGACCAGTATCGTCTGATTTCCCCTTATGAAAACAACAGAGCTGCCCTTTTGTACGCATCAAAAACCAAAGATAAAGCGCTGCTCTTTTATTACAACCTCTATCCAAAGTCAAGAGAAATCTTCAATAAAGTAAAACTGGAAGGATTAGACCCGAACAGGTCATACCAGATCAACGAAATCAACCTGATGCCAGGTGTGCGCTCTGTAATTCCAGAAAACGGACAGACCTTCAGCGGAGATTATTTAATGAAAATCGGCTTAACCATGACCAATAACAAACCATTACCGATGACAAGTAGCCTGATAGAACTTCTGGCAAAGTAGTGATCCGGCCGCTGGTCCACCAGAAAACGATTATCCCATATTGGCATAATAGGAAGCCATATCAGCATCGAGAAAATCAAACATCACAAAAATGTTACTTAAATCAGCCCGCTGATTTAAATATTCCTGACCAACCCTGTTTTTTACTGAGCAGCCTCTCCGGAGATTAGACTGCTCAGTAACATTTTTAAGTCACATTTGTTACAAACTTGGATTAAAAGCAATTCTTTTCTAATTTTGACTATAATACGCTGATACTAAAAAAGTCAAATTTTAGTCGAAGCAAAAACCTAAAACAAACTGCTTAATGTGAATCTATCGTTATAAAAATGTCAAAGTTTGAAGACTTGTCGTTTTTTAACGTTGTTTTGTCTAATCTATGTTCAAAATATAAATCAGATTCAATATTTTTGCGCACTTTAATTATTACATTACTTAATTAAATATTATATAATAACCCTTTATAATGCATAACCCGGAAAATAAAATCAAAGTTGCAATTTTAGGCGTAGGTAATTGCGCCAGCTCACTCGTGCAGGGTGTAGAATATTATACCACATATAGTGATAAAAAATCAGGTCTGATGACTGATAACATTGGCGGTTACACAGCTGGGAACATAGAATTTGTTTGCGGGTTCGATATCGATGAAAGAAAAATCGGACGTACGCTAAAAGAAGCCATTTTTGCTCAACCAAATTGTACAATTGTACTTAATGCGGATATCAAAACAGAAGCACCTATCTACCGCTCTCCGGTTATCGATGGTGTATCTCCTTTAATGGCTTCTTATCCTGAAGCCAACAGATTTGTGATTAAAGACGAATTAAAAAACTCAGATATTTTACTGGATTCAGTAACTTACGATAAAAACCTTGTAGATTCTTTAAGAAATGAGGTTATTGGTCATTTACGTGATCATAAAGTAGAAGTGCTGATCAACTATTTACCTGTTGGATCTCAATTGGCTACAGAATTCTATGCAGAAATCTGTATTGAACTTGGAATTTCATTGGTAAACTGTATCCCTGTATTTATCGCATCTGACCCGGCTTGGGAACAACGCTTCATTGATGCAGGTATTCCAATTATTGGTGATGACATGCGCAGTCAATTTGGAGCAAGTATTGTTTCTCAAATGCTTCAGGAACTGGCTTTTGAACGTGGACACCATGTAAAAGCACATATCCAGAGAAATGTTGGTGGAAACACGGATTTCCTGAACATGGAAGATAAAAACAGGTTAAAATCTAAAAAAATCTCCAAAGAAAATGTGATCAGGGCGCAAAATGACATCAGAGGGATTTCTACTGAAGATAGTTTCTTACATGCAGGTCCATCAGAATATATTTCTTTCTATGGTGACAATAAAGTAGCCAACTTCCGTTTAGAACTGGAAGGCTTTATGGGTGCTCCTGTTATTTTTGATGCACAACTGTCAGTACAGGATTCTCCAAACTCTGCAGGTGTGGTTATTGATGCCATCCGCTATGTATATGTTGCCAGAGAATTAGGTCTTGTAGGTGCTTTGAGAGGTCCTTCTGCTTCTACTCAAAAAACACCACCGCAACAAATGATGTTCAGTGATGCTATTATGGAATGCCATGCGCTTGCGAACCGTGAGTTGACAGAATCAACAAGAAAACAATTAAAAAAATAATACACGTTTAACGTGTTTAGCATAAGGCCTTGTTTAATCAACAAGGCCTTTTTTGTACCTTGGAATTGGCAAAGAGTGTACCAGCGGCTAAAGGGTTTAGTAATAGCCTTATAACGGTTTAGTATGCTTGCGCCATGACTGGATATTCTTAGCGCCATGAGTGCGCCTTTTTTCAGTAAAAAGGCGCACTCATGGCGCACTCATTGCGCACTCAAGGCGCACTCATACTAAACCATCATAGAACCATTATAGATCGATTAGGATGTAAAGAATAAAACAGCAAGAATTGCCAGTATCGCAGGTAGTGCCTGGACGACAAGGATAGATTTTGAAGCGGTTAAACCACCATATATACCTGCAACTCCAACACAGGACAGGAAAAACAAGGAAACATTCTTAAACCACAAAGGGTCCTGGATGCACAACGACCAGATCAGCCCTGCGGCCAGAAAACCGTTATAAAGGCCTTGGTTGGCGGCCAGTGTTTTTGTCTTCTCAAACATCTCTTCCGGCATAGATCCTTTAAAAACTTTTTTACCTCTGGTTGTCCAGGCAAACATTTCCAGCCAGAGGATATAGAGGTGCTCCAGGGCAACCAAAGCAATTAAGATCAGGGCGATAACTTTCATAATGGCGTTTCTTAAATCTAATATAGTTAAAAAACAACAGCAATTATACCTCCATGAATTCCCATGCACTGTGGTAGGCATTTTGTTGTTCCGCATAGGCAATAAAGCCCGAATAAAAAGAAAACCGGCTCAAGGTGGCACTGTCCCCTACTACAATCAGCTTTTTTCTGGCGCGGGTCATTGCTACGTTCATCCTTCTGATGTCTGAAAGGAAACCTATAGTTCCTTCCATATTACTTCTGGTTAGACTGATGTATACAATATCTTTTTCCTGGCCCTGAAAACTATCTATGGTATTTACAGAGATACAGGCTGCATATTTTAAAAGTTCAGGTGCCTGGAGTAAAAGTTCTTTTAAGATCCGGACTTGCTGTTTATAAGGAGAAATGATCGCTATGCTCGGACATTCGGGCGAATTTTCGGCAAAGGGAACAGAGCTCAGCAACTGTTCCAGATGGCGGAGTAAAAAAGCGGCCTCATCGGGATTCACCGTACTGGTGCCCTCCGCCTTTTCTTCAAAACTACAGCCTGCAGTATCAATAAAGGTCAAAGGTTTGTCTCCTTCAAACAAAACCCACTTTGCAACAGCCGGATTTGCCTTTAACCTGCCATCGTAAAAGACCGATGATGAATAGCCCATGATCAACTCGTTCATTCTATATTGCTCTTCCAGCAACACCACAGCTTCAGGCTGTAGTTTCACAGATTTCTCCAGTAAGGTGATGCTTAGTCCATCTTTAGCTGCAGCATTTGATTTAATGGTTGGTGGCAGCTGGCAATGATCTCCGGCAAACACGACTTTCTCTGCCTTTAACAGCGGTATCCAGCAAGCGGATTCCAGGGCTTGCCCCGCCTCATCAATAACCACCGTATGGTATTGACGGTTGCGTACGGTATAATGATTGGCGCCCACCAAGGTAGCCGTAATAACCTGCGCCTCAGAAAGCAATTGGTCAATGATATACTGCTCGGTACGGTCCACTTCTTTCATGATCTTGTGGGCCTCATCAAATAAAGCTTTGCGCTGTTCCTTTTCTGCCCTGCCAAAATTTCTTTTGTATTTATGGGCCATATTTTTAAACTCGCCGGCTTGCTTTTTAAGGGCACGTATTTCTTTCATACTTTTATGTGCGCCCATCTTCTGATCAAGCGTCAGCGACATCAGTTGCTCCGAAACTCTAGCCGGATTTCCGACCCTCAGTACATTTAAACCTTCTGCAGCTAATTTTTCACTCAACAGATCAACAGCGGTATTACTTGGAGCAACCACCAGGATTTGTTGTTTGTTCTGCGCCAATAATCCAATGATGGCCTGGACCAGAGTGGTGGTTTTACCTGTACCTGGAGGGCCATGTACTACAGCCAGCTCATTGGCCATCAAAATTTGATCAACTGCGCTTTGCTGCGAGTGGTTAAGCCCCTTACCTGCAAAGGGCTTGATTTCTTTATGAAAAGTGGCTTGCCTTGCGCCCAGCAGCACTTGTATCATAGGCCAGCTGCGCGATTTTTCATCTGTGGAGGCGGCAGCCTTCAGTGCCATTTTCATCTCTTCATAACTGTTGTTGTCAAACAACAATTCGACACCCAGCTTTCCATCTGATGCCCAGTCTGGCAATTCATCGGTTTTCAAGCTGAGTTTCAGGCGGTCTCCGCCCTGGTAAGCGATCACTCCTTCTATCCGATCGTTCTTAGGATCGTGGTTAGAAAACAGGACTGCCGGCATTCCAAAGCGAAACTGATGAGCAACATCCTGATGTGTTGTCCGTTCTGTTTCTACCGTAAGATAGTCACCACGGCTCATTTCCGAACCTCTGATGGCCACCGGATACCAAACGAGTCCATTGGATCTGCGTTCGGCTACGGAAGAGCTTTCTGTAAGTTGCTGATAGATTTTAAGATCCTCTGACTGTTCTGTCTGAAGCAGTTCGAGTAATCTTTTAAAATAGTCCATTCAATTTCATTAAAGCACCATGGTGCGGTATATTTTTTCTAAAGCTATGGCCGCGTCGGCACAAAAGCCAGGATGTACTTTTGAAGCTTGTATCACCGTACTTCTGGTTGCAGTGAGCCATCTGAATCTGGAAGGTTTGTCCAGCTGGGCAATTGGCCCGGCATCTTTTTCGCCGCTGCAAATGCGCTGCAGGGCTTTAAGATGCAGCTGCAGTTCTTCCAGATCCGTTTGCGGGCAAAAAGCGGCTAAACGCGCACTGTCCAGGTGGAAAACCACTTCCAGAAAGCGTTGCTTGGCACAAAATACAATAACGCCTATATTCATAAACTCCTCCCGTTCTACCCTGGGTACAACGCGAATGATGGCGTACTCATATAAGTCTTTCTCTTGCATGCTGAGCTTCTTTTACAAATACGTCCGAGTGGCTGACACGGGAGATCAGAAATTGCGTATAGGCATTTCTGTGTTCTTCTGCAGATTGAAAATGGCCTTCTCCTTCCAGCCATTCCACCGGGATCAGGTCTGTAACAGACTTCAGGAGTTCCGGGCTGAGTATAGATCTGAATTCTGCGTCTACTGTTTCCAGCTCTGAAGCACGGGATAACAAAACGTGATCTTTAATCAGAACAAATGGTTTTTTGGCTTGTTCTTCCCAATTTTGCCAGGAATGGTGAAAATACAGCGATGCGCCATGGTCAATCAGCCACAATTCTTTATGCCACATGAGCATATTGGTGTTTCTTGCCGTGCGGTCCATATTGGTCAGCAGGCAATCGAGCCAAACAATCTGTGAAGCAAGTTTTGCATCTACAGTATCAACCACCGGATCAAAAGTAATGGCACCGGAAAGGTAATGCAGGGCCAGGTTAAGCCCAACGCTGAATTTGAGCAGGTCCTGGATTTCTTCGTCGGCCTCTGTTCTTCCAAAGGCTTCATCCAGTTCTGCGAACACCAGTTCCGGAATCCTCAGACCCAGACTACGGGCAATCTCCCCGCCTATCAGTTCGGCAATTAATGCACGAACACCCTGGCCGGCACCTCGAAATTTAATTACATATAAAAATTCATCGTCAGCTTCTGCAATAGCAGGCATGGAACCGCCTTCTCTTAAGGGAGTAACATATCTGATTACCTTTACTGCGCGAAGCTCCGGCAGCTGATGTGCCACTTTTGTTACTTCTGTCATTTAAGCCAAAATTAGGAGATTTATTAAAAAAAACACCAATTTCCTTGCTTTATAATCGATTGATTTGATTTTTTGGATAGATTAGCAGAAATGTATTTTCCTTATAAAAATGTCAGATACCCTTACAACTGAACGGCTGCTGATTGAAAAACTAGCTCCGGGCGACTCCGCATTCATCCTTACTCTGCTCAATACACCCGGCTGGCTAAAGTTTATTGGAGACAGGAACATCAAAACGCTGTCTGATGCGGAGGCTTATGTGCAAAGAACTATAGATAGCCCCGCCATTCAATATTGGATTGTTAAAAAAGCAACAGACTGTACACCTGTAGGTGCAGTTTCCTTTATTAAAAAAGATTACCTTGACCACCACGACATTGGTTATGCGTTTCACCCCGATTTCGGCAAGCTGGGCTATGCTTACGAGGCAACAAAAACAGTCCTGGAGCGTCTTTCTAAAAATCCTTTATATCCGGTGATCCTGGCTACCGTAGCCCCGGATAATGAACCTTCTATTCGTCTTTTGGAAAAACTCGGATTAAAACAGGAGCGTCAGATCGAAGTAGAAGGCAGAATTTTACTCCTTTTCGCCATTGTTAATGCTCCTGCGGATCTAGGTGAGGGTGTCACCCGTGACTAGAAAATAGTTTATTTTACTGAGCCAGAGTAAGCCCAATACATCTTTTTCTGAGGCAACCGAACGTTTATTATAATCTGGCGGGTAAGGGTGAGCCTCATCTTCTCCATAATAGATCATCAGATCTATTTCTCCGGTTTGGGGATATAGAAAGTTTCCTTTTACGGCCTGGGTTATAAGGGTAGAACTCCCTTTATGTGCTTTAGAATACCGATGTCCGCCATAGGCCAGTAAAATCTCATGGCCTATTTCATGTGCTGCCGTGTGTTTGAAATCAGCAGCAGCATAATTGTCCTTTAACGTGAGCCATTCCCCATTTACTTTAAGGGCGCCTGTATTATAATAAAGGATCCGGGACAATTCCCAGTTTCTTGACCTGCGCAACCGTCCCTGGCTATTGTATACAATTCCCGGCGAGGGAATCGCCCTGTTTGTACTGTTCTCTGCATCCAGGTAAAACTCATATTCCTGGCCATCAGGCGTATGTATATTTTTTCCTTCGGGTTGATGGTGGTTCCTGCTCCAATATTGTTTCATGCCCTCTATGGCCAGAATCAATAGATCCTGATAGGTTTTCGCTGGTGCTTCTGCAGCCCCCATACTACCTAGATCTGCAAAATTGGTTCTTAATACCGCTTCAATGGTACGGATTGGTCTGTTGATTTTGACATCTATCCAGTTTACCTCCTTATAGCGTGTAGCAAATTTCAAGACTTCAGACTCAACAGCTGCATCTTTTATAATCGTCAGTTTCGCATAAAAATACTGCTGATCAAACCTACGGCTATCGTAAATCCCATTCTGATCAAAGCCGTCCCAATCAATTTGATAAATCCCTGGCTGCATGGGTAAAAGTTCAGCAGAATATTGGTATAAGACCTGGTCTCTTGCATCCCGGATTTCCAGGAGAACCGCATTTACAGGACTTACCAGGCTATACTCAAAAGTAAAACAGGAATTTTCATTTCTTCCCTGGAAATCGGCCACTCCAAAAGGCACAACTGATCTTTTTTCCTTCTTCAGGTTGAAGTCAACAATAATGGTCTTTTGTCTTGTGTCTGAATCAGGTTTAAGCATACTCAAAGATAGAGGAATATTTATTTTGGTCATTTCTATACTAAAACAGGATGATCACTTCTTGTTTTTATTTTTCTTTTATAACTTTCCGGTAACAGATGATATATGGAAAACTATAAAAGCGTTTCAGATTCGCATACGACCTTAACAGAACTGATGATTCCCTCCTACGCCAATTTTGGGGGTAAAATCCATGGTGGAATTATCATGGGCCTGATGGATAAAGTTGCTTACGTATGTGCAGCAAAACATGCCGGGGCTTATTGTGTAACGGCATCTGTGGATGCTATTGATTTCCTTGCGCCCGTTGAAGTAGGTGAACTGATCTCTCTGATGGCTTCTGTGAACTATGTAAGCAAAACCTCTCTGGTGGTTGGTATCAGGGTAATCTCTGAAAACGTAAAAACCAATGAGGTGAAACATACCAATACCAGTTACTTTACCATGGTAGCCATGGATGAGGACCATAAGCCGCTCCAGGTACCTGGTCTGATCCTTAAATCGGACGATGATATCAGGCGATTTTTTCAAGCCTACCATAAAAGGGAACTTAAGAAATATCTCCGCCAGGAAGAAAAGAGAATGAAAACGGAGTTCGAAATCGCTGAGTCTATTGAATTGCTTAAAAATGAACGTTGTATCATAGAACGCAGCTGATTCCGATCTCCTGTTATCCTTTTAATATTTTACTTTTTTCTGTATCGAACTCTTCCTGCGAAAGAATTCCGGCATCCAGCAGTTCTTTTAAATCGAGTAAGGCCTTCTTTTTTGCTGCCATGTCATTTTCTGGCACCGCTTGCGCTGCCGTGACCGGTTCAACTGGCTTAACGGCTGTTCCCTGAGGACTAAATTTAAGGATCAGTTCTGTGATCTCATTAAAACCTTTGATATTGGAGTAATCAATTGCCTTTTGTTCCTTGACGTTGACAACAGAAACATCCGCCTGATTTTCGAGCAGGTATTTCACCACATCCTTCTTACCGTTTGCAGCGGCATAATGTAATGGGGTATTTCCAGACTCATCCTGAATATTGAGGTTTGCCCCTTTCTCTATAAATAACTTAGCCATGCTCAAATGACCATTTTTAACGGCAACATGCAACAAGCTTTCTCCACCCGAACTGTAAGAACCCGTTAAGTTAAAATTACTGTCTGAAGAGAGTCCTGCGGCTGATTCTACCCAGTCCAGGTACGAGTTCATGGAATCTGTCTGATCAGAAACCGGTTTACTGTGGTTGGCATCCAGACCATTTTCCAGAAACAGGTCAACAATTTCCTTCTGGTTGTTTGCACAGGCATACCATACCGGCGACACGCCATTCTTGGATGTGACAAAGATATCCGCCCCTTTATCTATCAATAATTTAGTAATGACTCTGTTGGTTTCATAGCAGGCAATTAACAGGGCACTTTCGCCGGCGTGGTTAACGTGATCCAGATCAGCTCCGTTTTGCAGCAATAGTTCGACCATAGGCAGATTCTTAGATCTGACTGCAAACAGCAAAGGGCTTTCTCCGTGTTTATTGGTGGTATTGATATTTGCTCCTTGCTGCAGGAGCAACTGTACAACTTCTTTATTTCTACAGCCACAGGCCAATAGAAGAGCGGTCTCTGCAGCGTTGTTCTCCAAGTCAATTTCAATACCTTCTTTCAACAACTTCTCCATCACTTCTACCTGCCCCGACAGTGCAGTCAGATGTAAAAGGCTATTGCCTTGCTTGTCGTTGATATTGATATTTGCTCCATTTTCCAACAAGTACAACGCCGTCTGCTTTTGTTTTTGCAGGCAGGCAAAATAGAGTGGGGTTTCACCTTCATGGTCTTCATAGTTCAGATCGGCACCCTCGCCAACCAGTATTTTAACCAGGTCCAGATAGCCCCGGTGCGCCGCATAATGTAATGCTGTACGCCCTTTTTCATCTGTATAATTAAAATCTGCTTCTTTATTAGCCAAAAGGATTTCTGCTATTTTTCTATTTCCGCTTTCGCAAGCCAGGATAAATGACATCGACATATTAGTTCTGTAATAAGAGTTCTACGGTTTTTGATTTGGTATTGTCCTGGGAAGCCAGCATGAGTGCGGTCTGGTCCTTATCATTCTGGATATGAATGTCTGCCCCTTTGGAAAGGAGCAGCTTTACTTTACGGTAAGTTTCCTTTGCTTTTTCGTTATCGCGGTACAATTCATGTGCACAGACTTTATGCAGCAGGGTGTTTCCTTCATTATCTTGCTGGTTGATGTCTATATTTCCATCTTCTACCAATATTTTCAATATCTCTGCATTTTTTTCCGCCGCCCAGTCTAAAGCTGATTTCTCTTTTCCATAGTGCTCAGAGGTATGATAAACGTCTGCCCCATCCTGTATCAGGCGTTCCAGCAATTTGATCTCCGTTTCTGAGGCCCTGTCTAGTCTGCTGACATACTTGGCCAGCATTGTGCCTTCCTCCTGTGCACGAAGTTCAAACGCCGGGCTATCGTAACCGGCAAGTTTATCATAGGAAGCGAGGTTAAACTGATCTACTACGACGTTATAAAATGGCGTTCTGCCTTTCTTGTCTTGCGCATTTGGATTGGCTCCATTTTCCAGCAGCACATCCAGGTATTCTTTTCTGTTCCTGTCAATAGCCAGGTGAAGTGGTGTGGTTCCTACAATATTCGCTGTATCCACCTCCAAACCTTCGCCAATTAAAAGTTTCAGATATTCTACGCCTCTTTCTGTATTCCTAACACTCAAGGCACCATTATTGACCACCTGATAGATAAAATTCTCTTCTGCGTTGTTCTTGTAATTGATGTCACAGCCCGCGTCCACCAGGCGCTTTATAAGGGCGATATCTGCCCCTTCTTCCAATGCATAGCCCAGCAAGGTCTGGTCCTGAAGGTCGCTGTTCAGGCTTTGAAATTTACCTATTAATTTACTGAAATAGTCGAGTGAGGCTTCGTCTGTGGAAAAACGAATGATGTGGTCAAAGATGCTTTTTTTAAAGGAATCGTATTCGTAGAGGTCGGTTTCAATGGTACCGTCCTGGATCAGCTGATCGAGGATATCAAATGCTTTACGGTCTTTGATTTTTTCAAAAATAGCACTCCATTCATAGGACTGGAGGTTTTTAGGTAAGCGTTCCCCACTATTTAATAGTTGTTTGGCCGCTTCTACGTCGCCCGATCTCAGGGCTTGCAAGAGGGATGATTGTTCATTCATAGACCATTTTTGGTTCAAATATCTTGCCACCGTATATCTCCTGGTTAATTTTTATTTCTTTTCCATCAGGATATATATTTCTTATATTAGATCAATAGTCGTCCCTAATTTTGATCATGGATAGGAAATTGCTAAAACATTTCCCTTCTGCTTTTGCTTATTAATACAATTTAATTTTACAATTAACATAATACCAAAAGATGAAAACAACTAAATTAATGATGAGTGCGGCTATTGCCGCGACCCTGTTCCTGGCGAGTTGCGGGCCAAAGGATGCAGACATTCAGAAGGCTGTTCAGGCTAAGGAGGCAAGTGGAATTACGGTTGCCGTAGCCAAAGGTGCTGTTACTTTAACTGGCGAGGTGCCGGATGATGCGGCAAAGGCGACCGCTGAACAGGTTGCTAAAGCTGAAAAAGGGGTCAAATCTGTTGCAAACGATTTAACGGTTAAGCCTGCTGTTGTTGCACCTGTTGTGATTGCGGAGGATACGGTTCTTCAAAAGAATGTTGCTGATGCAGTTAAAGACTTCCCAACGGTAAAAGCAGATGTTAAAGATGGCGTAGTGACCTTAACCGGAGAGCTTAAGAAAGCGTCTTTGATCACTTTAATGCAGCACCTCTCTGCACTTAAGCCTAAAAAAATTGACAACAAATTAACGATTAAATAGTACGCATCATGGCTTTACAAGATAAATATAAACAATTAACAGATGCGGCATCCGCTGCTGGGATAACCGATCTTGCCGTACGTGAGCAGGATGGCGTACTGTATGTAGATGGCACAGCGCCTGATGGTGCGGCCAAGGACAACCTTTGGGACATCTACAATCAGATTGACCCGAATTTCGCTTCCGGAGATCTGGTGCTCAATGTGAACGTCGCGGTTGATGCTGCTGTGACGCATGCAAAAGTAATTACAGACAGCTCTAATTTAAATATCCGCAAAGGCCCTGGAACAGATCAGCCCATTGTAGGAAAAGCAGCTCATGGTGAAGTGATTACCCTGGTTAACAGAAGTAACGATTTATGGTGGCTGGTGCGCACAAATGACGGCGAAGAAGGATACTGCTATGCGCAGTACCTGGAACCGCAGGCTTAGTTTTCTCTTGTTTAATTAATAATGGATCCGGACTTACGTCCGGATTTTTTTTGTTGGGTGCTGAATTGAAATAAATTTGGTATCTGTTTCGAGGCTGCGCCTGCTAAGCCCCCGAAGAGGGGGCAAACCAGCCAATGCCTCTCTACAGACACCAAATTTATTTCTGGATTTCACGCCTAGCTGGTATGTTGTAAAAATAGCGGAGCAGCACGGTTATGCTCCATACATGGTCATACCGACATCATTCAGTTCCATACCTGGTTATACCGCATACCGGTTTTACGCCCAAAAAAAATTAAGATTGCTCAGAGAGGACCTCAGGGCGCCTTGCCACAAGAGCGCAGCGAGGCAAGGAGTCCAGTCCTCGACGAGCATCTTAATTTTTCCGTAAAACCGAAGAAGTTTAACCCTGGAACTTCTTGAACACGACGATACCGTTATGCCCGCCAAAGCCAAAAGTATTACTCATAGCCACATCAATATTCTTCTCCATTGCCTGTACCTTAACAATATTCAGATTGGAAGGAATCGCAGGATCCGGATCTGTCAAATTGATGGTTGGAGGAACAATAGAATGCCGGATGGCCTGGATACAAGCGATCGCCTCTATAGCGCCTGCTGCACCAAGCAAATGACCCGTCATCGACTTTGTTGCACTGATGTGCAAATGATCCGTCTGATCCTTAAATAACTTTGTTATAGCCTTTAACTCACTCATATCTCCAACAGGAGTTGAAGTAGCATGAGCATTTAGATAATCGACATCCTCTATATTCAAACCTGCATCTTCCAACGCAAAACGCATAGCGGTAGCCGCCCCTTCTCCTTCCGGATGCGTAGCGGTCATGTGGTAAGCATCGGCGGTCATCGCCGCTCCGGCAAGTTCTGCGTAGATCGTTGCATTTCTGGCAATAGCATGCTCGTATTCCTCAAGAACCAATGCACCAGCGCCCTCCCCCATTAAAAATCCATCTCTCCCCGCATCAAAAGGTCTGCAGGCAGTTTGAGGCGTATCATTTTGTGTAGTCATTGCCTTCATTGCACAAAAACCACCTACCGAAGCCTGTGTAATTGGCGCTTCTGAACCTCCGGTAACGATCACTTTCGCTTTCCCCCATCTAATGTAGTTGAAAGCATCCATAATGGCCGTATTGGAAGTGGAGCAAGCCGATACCGTTGTATAATTGATGCCCATTAAGCCATACTTTATAGAGATCATCCCGGATGCCATATTGGCGATAAGCTTGGGAACAAAAAAGGGACTGAACCTGGGCACAAAATTGTTTTCTGTATATTCCGTAACCTGCTCCTCAAAGGTAAGCATTCCACCCTGTCCTGATCCCCAGATCACCCCCGTATCATAAGGATTCATCGCAGAGAAATCCAGTCCAGAGTCTTTAATAGCCTGTCCGGCAGCAACAAGTGCATATTGAGTGAAAGGATCCGTTCTCTTGATCTCATTTCTGTCGAGAAAAAGTGAGGCATCAAAGTCTTTAAGCTCTGCAGCAATCTGGGTACGAAATGCAGCAGGATTAAACCTGGTGATGCGATCTGCACCGCTCTTTCCCTGGATAAGACTGTCCCAAAAAGTTTGAATATCATTTCCTACCGGCGTAAGCGCGCCCATTCCTGTTATAACTACTCTTTTCATTTTACAAGTTTTAACTACTTGCACTTAGCAAGCTGTTGCAAATATAAATAACTACTTTATATTTGCAAGTAGTTTAAACTGGATGACATGAAATCTGACTGCCCCCTTAATTTTGGATTGGAGCTCTTCGGGGATCGGTGGACCCTGTTGATTATACGGGATATGATCTTCTTCAACAAGCGTTCTTATAATGAGTTCTTGTCTTCCGCGGAACACATTTCTACCAATATTTTGGCCAACAGATTAAACTTTCTGGAGAAAGAAAAATTTATCATAAAAGAAAGAGACCGGGACCACAAACAAAAGATGATTTATAGCCTGACTGAAAAAGGCATTGGCCTGGTGCCCCTGATCATAGAAATAGGACTATGGTCTGACCGGTATGCTGAAGAAACGCTTACCGTTAGTGAGCTTGTCAATTTAAACGATTTCAAAACAGACTGGAGTAAAGCTTTAAGAGCGCTACAGCAAAAGCTTTATCACCTGCATCTTCAACGCGAGATATAAATGGTTCTTTAAACAATTAGATGCTTTATTGTGGTATAGAAGAGATCAAAAATCATAAATAGAATAAGATATGAACAAGACAAAAATTGGCTGGATTGGCCTTGGAAATATGGGGATTCCCATGTCTGAACAGTTAATCAAAGCGGGTTATCCTTTGCAGGTTTACAACCGAAGCAAAGAAAAAGAAAACGCATTGAAAGCAATGGGCGCCGGGGTTACCTCCTCGCCTGCTGAGTTGATTCAATCTTCAGACATTGTAATCCTGATGGTTTCAGATGACCAGGCTGTTCGGCAGATCTTTAACGCAGAAAATGGTTTATTGAGTGTACAAACTACCGGCAAAACCATTGTTAATATGAGCACAGTTTCGCCTGGTGTGAGTAAAGAAATGGCCGCGTTATCTGCTGAATCTGGTCACGATTATATAGATGCACCAGTATCGGGTAGCGTTAAACAAGCACAGGAAGGACAATTGGTGATTATGGCCGGGGGCTCGGAAAGCACCTTTTTAAAGGTAAAACCAGTCCTCGAAGTTCTCGGAAAATTGGCGAAACTTGTGGGCGAAACTGGTGCAGGTAACAGCACCAAACTGGCCATCAACAGTCTGCTTGCATTGTATGCCCAGGGTTTAGCAGAAACCGTTATTTTCGCCAACCAGCAAGGGATTAAAACCGAAGACCTGCTGACCTTGATCGGACAGGCTGCGCTCAGCAATATTTTTACAAAAATTAAAGGAGATGCCATTCTAAATGATCAGTACAAGGCTGCCTTCGCACTCAAACACATTGTTAAAGACCTGACACTGGCAAAAAATGAAGGACTTTCCAGTCCGCTTGCCACCACAGCCTTAAAGACTTTTCAGCAAGCTGAACCTTCCTATGGTGAAGAAGATATCATTGCTGTGATCAAGCAGTTAAATTCTTAAAAAAAGAACAGGCCAGGAGTTTATTTCCTGGCCTGATAAAAACTACCCTTTCCAACAGGCTGTAAATTATACCATTCACCAATGAACAAGGTGACTTTTTTAAAATTTAAAATTATAGATCGGACTGCCCTTCCACAGGATATATCCCAAAAGAGCACATTGATGAGCCACTTCAGTTTCTATAACAGAAGGAACGTCATTTACAATTTTCCAGCGGATGTTATATTTAGTGTTGTAACTGATGTAAATGACCACATCTTCGCATCCGGAATCAATTGATTTAAGGTTTTTGAGATGCTCGTTCTGCAATTCAGCAGCAAGACGCCGGAGCCTTTCATTCATCACTTTAGATAAAGGTGCAGCAGCAGTTATATCAGGTTCAATTACGGCGAGTACAGTTATGGTCATTGGCATCTCTCAAATACTATAAATTTTAGCAAAGATATCATTTTATTCTTAACTAAAAAAAATAGCAAAGCAATCTTCCATAAAATCTACACCCAGAAACTATCCCTTCCGGTCTCCCTCCCCTGTAAAGATCATTTTAATATTTTGTATAAGCGAGGGAAAGGTCTGCACCCAGAAATTTGTGGTATAAAAAAAATGGCCTAGCGTTGTTTTCGCTTCTTCAGCGAAAATTATGCAGCCTTTTTTTCATACCACAAATTTAAAAAGCTTCTCCCAAGCCTATAGAAAATCCCGAATATCCTTTACTCACCCCATAATCTATGGCAACATTTGTATTTGATCCTTTGTTAAACTTCACCCGCATCCCTGCCCCCACAGCCGGATGAATCTTTTTAAACATATTATTTTCTGGTTCCGTAACCGAAGTCGCATTAGCAAAAACAACAAAACCCAGCAAACCGTTATCCGTAATATCCCTCCGGTACTCACTCTCAAAATAAAACAAACCTTTGCCCCGGTACCTGTTCTGATCCATCCCCCTTCCAGACCTGTTGTAAGGATCCCAACCTATACTGGGCAGGTTAAGATAAGGCACGTCATTACTCAATCCAGTCCATAGGTAGGTCCAAAAAGCCAGTACATTTTGCTGGTGAGGTTTTGTGTTTAAAGGAACATATTTTCTTGCATCCAGGTATAAAGATTTCCAACTGGAATTACTCCCCAAAAACTTGGGATTGGTTCTCAATACCGCATTAAAATAACTGCCTGGAAGCGGGTTAATAGAACTTGATCTGGTATCATAAAGCAGATTAAATGATATACCTGAAGAAAAGGAATTACTCCCTTTTTGCGTCCCCGCGTGGTAACCGGAAAACTGTTCCAGCTGTGGATCTGTATCCGCGGTATTGATATTGACGAAATAGTCCAGGTTATAGCCAAAACCAGCGTAAAAATAAGGCTTGATACGTTTCAGTGCGCTTTGATAGAAACGGATGTACTTATAATTCACCAACAATTTATTGTCCTCCTGCCCGCTTCCCAGGCCCCAGGTATACTGGGGGTAAACCAGAAAACGAGTATCTCCCTGAATCACCCAGGTATTGTCTTTAAGCCAGACATCTGATCGTAAAGGCAGTCCAAAACGTCCTTTAAAATTCCAGTAAGGAGCAAAACCCGCACTGGATATATTGGTTGTTTTACGCGGCCCGAGGTAGAAACCCGCAGTGGTAGAGGTAACCAGTGCCCTTCCGCCTCCCGGAACATTACCGCCTATAGGCAGCAAGGAAAATTCAATCTTCTTTTCTCCGGCTTTTGGGTTTTTATTGGGTTTTATCTTAAAAAGGACTTTGGCTATATCAATCAAATCTCTTTTATTAGAGGTGTCTCTGGGCTTTTCGTTAAGCACCTTAGAATCGCCGGCTGTTTGTGCATGCAATGCAAAAGTGGAAAACAACAGAAAAATTAACGTATAACATTTATTCATAGATATGGCGTTATTCATAAGTTTCTTAACGGTATGCAAAAATAGAACCAATTGTCTAAGAAGAAGACCTAATCTTTTAAACAGAGAAAGATTATTTGATGGTTAAGCAGGTAAGAATTTATATTTGCATGGCTTAACCTTAGCAATCCTATAGATGAAAACAATCCGGTTTTGTGTTTTACCTGTTCTTCTTATTGCTGCATTGCTGCTGGCACGTGCAAGTTATTCCCCTGTTCAGACTGTTCGTGGTGGTGCTACCCGGTCAGATACTTTGAAGGTAATGGCCTATAACATTCTAAACTACGGAGATGGTTGCCAGGGTGATCCGGAAAAATTAAACAACTACCTTAGAACCATTGTCAAATACACAAAACCAGACCTGCTCAGCTGCGAAAAAGTTGCAGCCTTTGTACCTGGAAATCGTAAATCCTCCGATTTTGCGGCACTGATATGTGGTCGTGTACTTAACACGGTTTTCAGGGACCGTTATGCCTATGCAGATCCAAGTAATGAGAGTGAAGCTGATAATATGTCGGTACTGTTTTACAACAAACAAAAACTGGCTTTCGTTAAAACGGAAACTCTTCTGGCAAGGATTACAGACTTTAACCTCTATAAATTATACTACAAAGATCCACAACTCGCTAGAACCAGAGACACTGTATTTTTATACGTCCTTGTTAATCATACTCAATCTGGAGACAATAGTAAACAGAGAGATAAACAACTGACTAAACTCATGGAAAGAATTCGGGAAAAATTCCCAAATCTACCCAATCTGATCGTTATGGGCGACTTTAATACCCGGAAGACGGGAGAAGACGGGTATCAGGCTATAGTGGATTCAGAAAAAGCCAGTACCAAAATGTTTGATCCTCCGTTCTACCCAGATAAGGTGTTGAGTTATCCAGCCAATTGGACCAGGCAACCGGAATTGTATCAGCGTTTTCTAACGACCTCTACCCGCTTGTCTGAAAGCATCCCAAACCAGTGTGGTACCGGGGGTGGCGCTAAATCCTGGTACGATCATATTTTTATTTCTCCCCCACTGGTCAGTGGCAGCAAAAAGATCAAATATGTACCAAATTCTTATAAAACTGTTGGAAATGATGGCCAACGTTTAGGTATTGAAGTCAACAGCAGAACAAAACGGAATACTTCTGCTCCTTATGACCTTGCTGAGGCGCTGTTCCAGTTTTCAAATAAGTATCCCGTAAGCATACAATTAGCCGTTAAAACCAGGTAACAGGTTATTCAAAGGTATATTTGATCAGGAAAAATGGTCAGTGAGCCTGAAGCGGAGGTGAAAATTCGTTCCCCGGCCTTCTTCACTCTCGAAATCGAGTTCAATACCATATTGTTCGCAGATGTTCATCGTAATGTGCAGTCCCATTCCTGTTGTTGACTCTCCTATAGTTCCCTCTCTTTTTGCAGCTGTAAATTTCTCAAAAAGCAGGGGTTTCATTTTTTCGGGTATACCTACGCCGTTATCAGAAATACTCACCTTGCAATAAGGGCCATCTATAACCGCATGAAGTTCAATACGGCCATATTCTCTGGTAAACTTAATTGCGTTATTTAAGATGTTATCTATAGCCCTTCGAACTGCGATGGCGTGTCCATAGCTGTATTTTCCTTCTTCAGGGAGTATAACACTCAGATTGATGTTTTTTTTCTGCAAGCTGACCTGAAAATCATTCGCACAAATTTCCAGAAGCCCCCTGAGTTCAAAAAAATCACCTTGTACAGCCAATTGCTTATGGCTTGGTGGTCTGAGCAGTTCATGAACAAGATTGTGCGCGTTGGTACAAGCTGTTTTAGCCATAGAAAGTATTTCTGTGTGATCGGGGTCTTCCAGCATTTCTTCCAAAATCCCTACTATACCCATAATATTAGAAATCGGCGTTTTTAAATCATGGACTACTGCCTGTAAATCTTGTTTGTGCTTTTCCAGGGATTCAACCAGGTGATTGGTCATATCGGCCTTATGAAGAACACCGATCAGTTTACTATCTTCATAGACGGGCAATACATCAGAACGGGTATCCAGCATAATTTTCAGTGCATCGGCTATCCTTGTATTTCTCTGTAGTTCAGGTTTCTGAGACAAACAATCCACCACCAGGTGATGTGTTTTAGACAAGAGGTCATTTGCATTAATCAAACCTATTGGCTCGTCTTCCATCATCACTACTGCTCCCCCACTTGAAATGATTTTATGTTTTACTTCATAAATGCCATCAAAGGCATTGACAGTCAGGAATTCGTTTCTAATAAATGGAGCGATCATTATCTTATTATTCTAATATGTTGTTGATTTCAATGTTTTCAATAGAAATATTAATTTTAAAGTCAACACGAATCAGCTCACCATCTGAAACGAAGGGGAAAACATTTTTGGTTAAGATATGCAACACTTTTTCCACCGGCATTTTCTTCAAAATGTGTTTATTGATAAAAACGGTTTCTACACGTTCATCTTCTACTTCTACACTAAGAAAACCATTAGGCAATAGCATTTCAAAGGATTTACTTAGCCCAATCTTTCCCTGAACACAATTTTTGCCAACAATCAGGATATCCTGGAAAGGAGGAAGTTTGATTTCCTCAAAATTGATATTGATTGAATATTTAACATTTCTTTCGTTCATAACAAGTCCCAATGGTAAATGACAATATGCTTAATCGGCAATTCTGTTTTTACAAAATATTAAATCATGCTACAGCAAATGTAATTATTTTATTTATCGTATAGCGTTGTAAACATATGGTAAACAACCAATAAAATGAAAGCACAGCATTAAACTGTGCTTTTTTTGACAAAAAAACAATAAAATCAGCCCTTGACTACACAAATCGCTTATTTACGGCATTCCAATCTACAATATTCCACCAGGAAGCTATATATTCATTTCTTTTATTTTGATATTTCAGGTAATAGGCATGTTCCCAAACATCTAGGGCCAGCAAAGGCGTACCTTTTTCAATGGCATTATCCATAAGCGGATTATCCTGATTGGCGGTTGAGGTAATGCTGAGTACGCCGTTATTATGGATGAGCCAGGCCCACCCCGATCCAAAACGGGTTAACGCAGCTTGAGAAAATTTCTCTTTGAACTGATCAACAGACTGAAAAGACTTCTCGATTGCTGCCTTTAATTTCCCGGAAGGAGCAACTGGGCCAGATGCCTGCATGGATTCCCAGAAGAAATTATGGTTCCAGGCACCCCCGCCATTGTTTCTTGCTTTTGGAGATAAGGTAGATGCCTTGGAGAAAAAGTCATATTCGTCTTTAAAATTCAGATGATCGGCCTGGATAGCTTCGTTTACATTTTTAATATAGGCAGCATGGTGCTTGGTATAGTGTATTTCCATAGTCAGAGCATCGATATGCGGTTCCAGCGCAGCATAAGCATACGGAAGCTTTACCTGAGAAAACACAAAACCCTGCCGGTTTTCCTCGGCAAGGTCTTTTGCAAAAGCTGGAATAACATTTAATGTAGATAAAGCTGCTACGCCCAAAGACATTTTGAGGGAGCTTTTTAGAAAATCTCTTCGTTCATTATTTTCCATAATTCTTAATTTACAGGATTTAAAAATATTCTTATGCTGGTCATCCGTCCTAATTTAATAATTTCAAATGATCGCTTTATGTTTTTAATTTACTGATTATGACGCTTAACTGATGAATGATCACCTACTTATTACTGACTGGTCACAAATATAATAAAAGCCAGGCAATAGTCTATCAAAATAGTAGACTATTGCCTGGTCGTCTATTTTACCTGTGTCCCGTTCTTTATCTCATCACTACCCTGCAGCAAAATTTGGTCTCCAGGTTGAATGTTTCCAAATATTTCTGTAGAATCTGCTGCGCTTAAGCCTTCCTTTATATCAACCATCAAGGCCTTTCCATGTTCCACTTTTATAATATACTCCCGCTCAGTGGATCTTACAATCGCATGGTTGGGTACCATTAAGGCTTTAGCACCGGATAACAATGGAATTTCAACTTCTGCAAACATCCCCGGTTTTAGCTGTCCGTCTTGATTGTTGATATCTACCTCGATAGCTTCTGAGCGCGTGCTGTTGTTTAATGCGTTTGCAGACCGGCTGATCAAGGCCTTATAGGTTTTACCTGGTATTGCAGTAAACAACAAGGAAACTTGTTTTTTCAGGTCAACTTTATCGACATAGGCTTCCGGAATATATACTTCCAGCCGAAGTTTCTGTAAATGTTGCAACTGAAAAAGCGGAGCTTCTCCCCCCTTACCTGGCCCTGCCAATGCCCCGGGAGATACATTCCTTTGGGTAATGACTCCGTCAAATGGTGCCGTGATAATAAGATATTGCTGCATATGCTTTACAGAGGCGACATTGGATTGTTCTGAATTTGCGATAGCCAAATCACCTTTCATCTTGGAAAACGCATTGTCAAGATCAAGTCTAGATACTGCTCCTGGCTCTTTGTCGGCCTGCTTTAAACGATTGTATTTATCCTGACTTGCCAGTGAGATTTCTTTGGCTTGCAAATATTTTGACCGTGCTGATTCCAGTTGAGATTCCATTTCCGGCGCTTCAAGGGTGAGCAGCACTTGTCCTTTTTTGACAACCGAACCCCGGTCGGCATAAACCTCCTTTACGAATCCATTGGCCCGCGCAAATACTGAAACCTCTTCAAATGGCTTCAGTTGCCCGGGTAAACGCACAGAACTGGACATATTTTTTTCTTTGAGTACGCCCAATTCGTAACCGGCGTTCTTCTTCGCTTTATGATGGATCAAAATTGGCTTTTCTCCATGATTGCAGGAGGAAATAATAAGTAATATAGGAACAAACAGGAGACTAAAGACCTGATTGTTCCTGTAGCGGATTGTTCTGGATGGATTATTCATGTGTTGTATTTTCTGGCATTAGTGAAGGTGATTGATACGTACTTTTTTCCTGCATCCAGGCAAATACCTGGGGAAGGATAAATAAGGCGGCAAGAGTTGAGGCAAATAATCCTCCAATAACAGCTCTTCCCAAAGGGGCGGTCTGCTCTCCCGCTTCTCCCATTCCAGAAGCCATAGGGATCATACCGGCCATCATCGCCAGACTGGTCATCAGAATTGGCCTCAGTCTTATAGAAGCACTGATCACTGCTGCTCTTGAGGAATCTCTGTAGTCCAGACGAAGTTTTTCTGCATTGGTGACAATAAGAATGGCGTTGGCAACAGATACACCGGTAGACATGATCATTCCCATATAGGATTGCAGATTAAGGGTGGATCCTGTGAGAAACAGGGCTGCCAACGACCCTAATATTACGGCCGGAACAGTGGAGAGTACGGTTAAAGATAATTTGAATGACTGATAATTGGCGGCCAGTAGCAGAAAGATCACCAAAATGGCGAAAAGAAGACCGCTTTGAAGACTTGACAGCGTTTCAGACAACAAACTGGACATCCCTTTGACCTCAGCTAACAGGCCTTTTGGCGGTTTCCCCAGGGAATTTAATGCTTTTGTAACATCTGCAGTAGCGGTTCCCAAATCTTGTTTGTAAATATTGGCACTTACTGTTAAAAAGCGTCGTGGCCCTGTACGGTCATATTCGCCAGGTGTATAAATGACTTTAAAAGAGGCGATATCTCCAAGAACAGGACTGCTTTGGCCCTTAACCAGAGGAACTTCCCGAAGTTCTTCCATGGTGTCCATCACATATTCGGGAACCTGAACTTGCACCTGATAGGTATAAGCCGCTTTTTCGTCTAACCATTGGTTTTTTTCTGTGAAACGGCTGGAAGATGTACTTGCCGTAACTGAACGGGCAATATCTTGTACATTCAATCCCATTTGCGCCGCCTTTAAACGATCAAGGGTTATGGAAACTACCGGTACTTTTAAAGGCTGGACGATCTGAATATCACGCAGGTAAGGTATTTTACGCAACTGATCTGTTACGCGACCTGCAAAACGCTCAATTTCCTGCATGTCTTTACCTGCGACCCTAACTTCTATTGGCGTTGCTGCGCCCTGGCTCATGATCTTTTCTGTCATATCAATAGGCTCAAAGGTTATCCTCAGATCTGGTATAGCCTGGCGAATGTTTTTACGCAATGCGTCTTTTAATTCGTCCATATTCACCTGATACTGTTCATCGAGGTTTACCTGTAAAACCGCTTCATGCGTACCTGTATTAAAGATGTACAGATTACTTGTGCCGTAACTGCTAGGAATAATTCCTACATAACCTGAGCTGATGGCCACATGGTGGTTTACGGTGGCATCTATAATTTGTAGTACTTGCTTAAATTTATCTTCTGTTCGTTCAAGCCGGGTCCCATCGGGTGCCTTAATGCGAATCTGAAACTGGCCATTGTTGACCTTTGGCATCATATCTTTACCGATATAGATAAATCCAGCGGCAGCCAGGCCCAGAACCAGTATCAGATAGGCCGGAATGATCAGTTTCTTTTTGCTCATCCAGCTTTTAATGATGTCCATATATTTCAGCTTTACCCGTTCAAAAAGATCATTGTGTTTTGGGTCTTGCTGTTCCTGTATCAGGTGTTCTTTAACTTGTTCTCTCTCTACGCTGTCCAGAGCCTCTCCCGCATGGGCATGAAGGTTTTGATGATCATAATGTTGGTAGCGCTCAGCCTTGATCATCCAGTTGCTCAGGATCGGCACAACGGTCTGGGCAATAATAAAGGACACGATCATGGTTAGTCCAATAGAGAGGGACAACGGGAGGAACATGGCTTTGGGAACGCCATTCATAAGGAATGACGGCGCAAAAACAGCGAGGATACAAAGCAGGATCAATAATAAAGGGAAAGCGATTTCTTCACAGGCATCGTAAATAGCCTGCCGCTTACCCTTCCCCATTTCCAAATGCTGGTGAATATTCTCTATGGTTACCGTGGCCTGATCTACAAGAATGCCAATGGCCAGCGCCAGACCACTTAAAGTCATAATATTAATCGTTTGACCAAAGAGACTGAGTAACAACACCCCTATAAGTATAGAAACAGGTATAGTGATCACAACGATCAGGCTGCTCCTCCAGTCTCTAAGGAACAGAAGAACCATAAGCCCGGTAAGTAAGGCACCCAATGCGCCCTCACTTATCAAACTTTTGACCGCGTTAACAACAAAAACCGATTGGTCAAATTCATAGGATATTTTTACATCGCCAGGAAGTAAGCTCTGCATTTCCGGAATTTTAGCTTTTAGCGCTTTGACGACCTCCCAGGTTGAGGCATCGGCTGTTTTAACCACGGGGATATATACGGAACGTTTACCGTTAATGAGTGCATAATCTACGGTTACATCTGCAGCATCTGCCACCCGTGCAACATCTTTAACCAATACAGAAACACCATTTTTGGTGGTTATGGGAATATCTCCAAATTCGTCCACGTGTTTCACAAGAGAGTTCATTGAGGTTACGAACATGGTATTGTTGATGCGGAGATTACCTGAGGGAGACATCACGTTAAACTTGGCCAGGGCCTCTACAACTTCATCCGGTGTTAGATTATAGCTTCTGAGTTTATTGGGGTCTAAATTCACTGTAACAGAGCGGGAATTTGCCCCAAAAGGTGGAGGAGCAGAAAGTCCGGGTACTGCGGCAAACATAGGCCGGATGCGGGTAGCTGCCATATCGTAGATTTCTTTCAGACTTCTCGATTTTCCGGAAAGAACCAATTGTCCCACCGGTAAAGAGGAAGCATCAAAACGTACAACCTGGGGTGGCAGGGCTCCTGGCGGGAAGAATTTCATGGCCCGGTTAACCTGGAGTGCCACCTGCGCCGAGGCTTCTGCCATATTGGTGTTTTCATAAAAACTAAGTTTAAGCATGGTTAGCCCCTGTATGTTTTTACTCGTAATGTTTTTTACACCATTTACATATAGAAACTGGTCTTGAAGTCGGGTTGAAAAGAATCCTTCCATTTGCTGCGCGGACATTCCTCCGTAGGACTCTATCACGTAAATGGTTGGAAGATTGAGCTGTGGAAAGATATCGATAGGTATCTTAATAGCAGAAAGTACTGCAAAAAGGAGCAGACTTAAGGTGATAACAACTGTTGTAACCGGCTTTTTTAAAGCCGTGGTAACCATAGACATAGTATCTAGTTTAAAGATTTTAAAAATGTATCCACTTTATTTTGGGCCACCGATCTTTGAAAGAGTGCACGGCAAAAAGTATATTTTGCTGTAGCATAGTCTGTTTCCGCTCTGTAGAGCAGGCTTAGAGCGGTATTGAGCTCGATAATATCTGACAGACCACTTTTGTACAGGGACAGTTTCTGACGGTAAGCGGCCTCTGCAGCATGCAGCTGATGTGGGATTTCCCGGAGCCTTTGCAAGGCGGTATTAAATTCGAGCGAGGCTTGATCTGAACTGCTTTCCAAAAGGACCTGTTGTGCCTTTAATTTCTTCAAGGCAAAATCGGATGCCAGTTTCTGGGTATGGAGCTGCAATTGCTTATGTTTAATATCAAAGAGATTATAAGTAATTCCTATACCGACCAGATAATTACTCCGGTCTATCCCCATCCCTTCTCCAAGACTACCAAAATGATCGTTTGCATCGACACTGGAACCTCTGCCCCAGGCGGCCGCTTCTAACATGATTTTTGGTGCATAGTTCTTTTTGACCAGTTTCTCTTTCTCCAGGCTGTTTTGGTAAAGCGATCTGTAGTACTGAAGCCCTGGATGACCTATGGTATCCGGACCCAGAGGCCCCAACACGGAGGCATGCCTGATCAGGTTGGCTGCGATCGTGGAATCTGGGATGATATACGAAGATTTCAGGCCGCTGACAGCAGCCAATTGCAGCTGAAGCTGGCCATATTGATCACTTAATTCAATTTTATTGAGCCTGGATTTAGACAGCTCAGCTTCGGCAATACTGGTATCTACCCCAGCCCGCAATCCGCTTCGGGCCAAGGCCTGTATAGATTGCCTGATTTCCAGGCTGCGGTCTATATTTTTCTGCTGAATGGCCAGCATATTCTGAAAGTGGTATAGTTTAAGATAAGCATCAATTCCGAAATTCTGGAGTTCAAATTTTGATACTCTAAACCGGTTCTCCTCTACCTTAACTTCAGAAGCAGCGACTTCATTCTGGGCACGATAACCTCCAAAATTATAAATTTCCCATTCTAGTGCTGCAATTCCAAGGTCTCCCAAAACCGCGTTGGTATTGCTTTCGGTTCTCACCCCTCTGGAATTGGAAGGAACAATGCCAAAGCCCACATATGGCCCGGCAACATTGTTATTGCTTCCTATATCTGTTTGATAATTCAATTTGAGCGACGGAAGCCAGTTGTAGCTCGTTTGCTGTGCCATTGACCGACGAATCTGCACGGAAGCAGAATCAGAGATCAGCTCAGGTGATCTTACAGAGATTTGATCTAACAGGTCTTGCAAGTGCAGGACAGGCCTGCTTTGCTGCGCACAAACTTGTAACGCATTGAGGAGTAAGCAGCACAATAGCGCTGCCCTCTTATAGGTATACATAAATATTTGAAATAAGATGAAACGAACGGATCAGTTAAATAGTAGTTCCTGAAAAAAAAGGAATATTATATGATCAGTTTTCTATAAGAGATGTAAACTTCCCGGTTCGGCAGCAAACTGGACATGAGGTGCCGGATAGCACGCTGTGTTGTGCCGGATTCAGCCAGTCCCTTTAATGGAAAGAGAAAAGATAATAAGGACCAGATTGTTGTAAAAAGATATTCAGGAAGGTCAGGTAAACGAAAAACCGCATCTGTAGCCTCCGTACACATTTCTTCTGCATATTCCTGTTTACGTTTATTGAAGAGCTTTTGCATCAAAAAAATTCCATTTTCATCTGCAGCGCGTATATGATCACTAATACTAAAGCCAATAATAGGCTTTACACTTAGTAAAATACCAGCAAGGATAAATAGAATCTTGATATACTTAGATAGGCTCATAGTTTAGACGCAATGCCTTATAGAGGATACAAAAATTAACATTATAATTCAAAGTTCAAACAGGTCATAGAATTGTTACGTTGCCCGCTTTCCCGAAAAATTAATATCATTATTTTGTCATTAGTGATTTTAAATCCTTAAATTAAGGATATTATATTTTCCTTTGTGACCGAATGAACGTTCAATTAGAAAATAATAGCAAAAGAGACGCCATCCTGAACAGCACATTAGAGCTGGTAAAATCGCATGGATTTCACGGTGCCCCCATGAGTCAGATTGCAAAAAACGCAAATGTTGCTGCAGGGACGATCTACCATTACTTTGATTCCAAGGAAACCCTGATTATAGAGCTTTATATCCGGACCAAAGAAAGGTTGTCTGAAGCCATGTTAAAAGGCGATGATGAAACTCTGTCTTATAAGGACCGTTTTTTTAGGTTTATGAGGAATAACTATAATTTTTATGTAGAGAATGAATCTTCGATGCTGTTCTTAGAACAATACATCAATTCTCCTTTTGCCAAAAATTATCCCGAAAGAGAGAGTGATTTATTCGCCAATAAAATCATCCCCTTTTTTGAACTTGGCATTCAATCCAATTATTTTAAAGATATAGACCCACGCCTGCTCGGCCCTACAATTCGGGGCACGTTAGTTGCTGCTGCAAGTTTCAGATTATCAGAGCATATGGTGTACTCCGAAGAAGACATAAACACCGTAATTCAGATCGTCTGGGACGGAATTAAAAGACAATAATTAATATGATCTCATCTGCACTCAATTCCAATTTTTAACTATGAAAATAAACAAATTAGTTTTAATGCTGGTTTACAGTTTGCCTCTGGCACTCCCTTCTCTTCTCTATGGGCAAACTGCAAACAATGATAAACAGCTCAACAATGCCTCACTACAGGAAGTGATCAGTTATGCTCTGGTGAATAAGCCAGGTGTCAAGCAGTCTTTGATTGACGAAGAAATTGGGGAAAGAGATATTAAGTCTGCGCTCTCTGGCTGGCTGCCTCAAATTAGTGGTAGTGCGAATTATAATGACAACCTGAAACAGCAAGTCAATGCATTGACCATAAACGGTCAGACCTCCTACATTACCTTTGGTTCTAAGCATACTTCAGCACTCACCTTACAGGCCGACCAGCAATTTCTGAATGCCGGTTTGATACAGGCTTCAAAGGCAGCGAAGTTCTATAGGCAACAATACAAACAGAATACGGAAAACACCAAGATTACAACTGTTGTAGAAGTAAGTAAGGCTTTTTATGATATTCTAACGAGTAAAGAACAACTCAATATCATTAATGAGAACATTGCCCGGCTGGAAAAACAACTGAAAGATGCAAAAGCTCAGTACGATGTCGGACTGGTAGATAAAACAGACTACCAGCGCGCCCAGATCAGCTTAAGTAACTCTAAGGCCGATAAGAAAAGAACAGAAGAGCTGATGAAGTATAAATATGCTTATCTCCGTGAACTGATTGGTTATGGAACGGAGAAAGAATTGAGCTTAAATTTCGATGCCAGCAGTATGGAAAGAGAGATTGTCCTGGACACTACCCAGCAGTCTGTCTATGAAAACCGGATCGAATACCGTTTGCTGCAAACCCAAAAGCAATTGCAACATCTGAACACCAGTTATAACAAATGGGCTTACTTACCAACAATTGCTGGTTCTGTAAATTACAACTGGAATTATCTGAATGACAATTTCAGCAACCTCTATGACAGAAATTTTCCGAGTTCCGTTTTCGGCCTGACTTTAAAACTGCCGATCTTCCAAGGTACTAAACGTACGCAGGAGATCAAAAAGTCGCAATTGCAGGAAAAAAGGATTGATCTTGATTTGCTAAATGCCAAAAACCAGATCAATACGCAGTATCAGCAAGCCATGGCTACTTATAAAGCAAACCTGAATGACTGGAAAACCGCGGGATCGAACGTAGACATTTCAAGACAGGTATATAATACTATTAAATTGCAGTATGACGAGGGAATCAAGACCTATTTGGATCTGATGACTTCGGAAACAGATCTGCGCACAGCTCAGCTCAACTATTTAAATGCATTGTACAGTTTACTTTCCTCTAAACTGGACGTACAACAATCACTAGGAACAATTACCGTAAACCAATAAGCACTCAAATGAAGACATTTAACTACATACAACTTGGCATCGTTATTCTTGGTTCTCTTTCTCTTGCCTCTTGTGGTGGCAATAAGGCTCCTCAACAGCAAGGCCCCCCTCCTGCTGTACCTGTAACAACTTATAAAGTGGCTGATCAACCAGTAACCACGACAGATACTTATCCTGGTGTAGTGGTTGCGCTCAATGAAGTAGAGCTCCGGGCACAGGTGGGCGGTTATATTACAGCAATCTATGTTAAAGACGGACAAAAAGTAAATAAAGGACAGAAACTTTACGAGGTAGATCGGACAAAATATATTGCCGCTTATAATAGCGCAAAAGCAGATCTGGCAGTAGCTAAAGCTAACCGCGATAAAACAAAAAAAGATGCCGACCGCTACACTAAACTGGCTCAGCAGGATGCGGTTGCAAAACAACGTGTGGATTATGCATTAACAGATCTTGCTAATGCAGAATCGCAGGTAACAGCTGCTCAGGCCAATGTGTCGTCTGCAGCAAATGATTTGCAGCGTTCTATCATTATTTCGCCGCTAAATGGAACAATCGGAATTTCTCAGGTAAAATTGGGTGCACTGGTTTCTCCGGGAACAACTCTTTTAAATACTGTATCCACCAACAATCCTATCGCGGTTGATATCGCTGTTGGTCAGGAGGAGATTCCGAGATTTGAGCAGATGAAGAAAAATCCTCAGGCCGTGAAAGATTCACTTTTCAGTGTGCAGCTTCCTGATGGCAGTATTTACAAACGTCAGGGACATATCGTGGCGATTGACAGAGCGGTTGATCCGGCTACGGGTACCATCAAAGTGAGGATTAGTTATCCAAATGAAACCAACAAATTATTTGCAGGTATGACCGTAAACCTAAATGCACTGAATAAAGCACCTCAACATCAACTTGTTATTCCATTCAAAGCGGTTAGTGAGATGTTGGGTCAATACAATGTGATGGTGGTTGGAGACAGCAGCAAAGCGGTGCCGAGGATTGTTAAGCTTGGAAAACAATTTGAGCAAAACGTGGTCATCACTGATGGATTGAAGAGCGGCGAAGTAATTGTGGTAGAAGGCGTACAGAATGTCAGACCAGGTGCAGTCGTTAAAGAGGTTTCTGCAGCTGAAGCAAATGGACAACAGCCTGCAGCTGGAGCTAAGAAATAGTTTTTAAAAGAATTTCAGACATTATGATTTCAGAAGTATTTATCAAGCGCCCGGTTACGGCCATCGTCATATCCATATTAATAGTTGTAATTGGTGTCATCGTTATGCGAACACTGCCAATTAGCCAGTATCCAAGTATCGCTCCTCCAACGGTTACCGTTTCAGGCACTTATACAGGAGCTGATGCACAAACTGTGGAGCAAACAGTAACCACTCCTATAGAGAGCCAGATCAACGGTACCCCTGGTATGAAATACCTGTCTTCCAACAGTACTTCTGACGGACAATCTTCCATCACTGTTACTTTTGATGTAGGTACCAATATTGATGTTGCAGCACTGGATGTACAGAACCGCGTGGGGATTGCAGAACCTGCCTTGCCTGAAGCCGTTAGGCGTTTAGGGGTTACTACAAAAAAGGCCAACAGCGATATCCTGATGGTTGTTGGCTTATATTCGCCAAATGGCACTTATGATGAAAAATTCATTTCCAATTACATCAACCTTTACGTTAAGGATGCTTTGCTCCGGATCAAAGGTGTTGGGGATGTGCAGGTATTTGGTCAACCCTTCAGTATGCGGGTATGGCTGGATGCCAACAAACTGGCCAGACTTGGCTTAACCCCGGCAGATGTTTCTGCAGCAATTCAGGAACAGAATGTAAGGGTTCCGGGCGGAAGTGTTGGTGGAGCACCACAACAAAACTATCAGACTTTCGAATTTTCAGTTATCCTTGATGGTGACCTGAATTCGGAAGATCAATTTAGAAACATCATTATTAAAACAGGAAAAGACGGTTCTCCTGTTTACCTTAAAGATGTGGCAAGAGTAGAACTTGGTGAGTTTAGTTATGCGATAAATTCCAAAGTAAATGGTAAAAAAGCCTCGTTGCTCGCCATCAATCAAAGTCCGGGTGGAAATGCTGTACAAACGGCAGAAGGTATTGATAAAGCTCTGGAAGAACTGAAGAAATCTTTCCCTAAGGATCTGGACTATACCGTACCATATGAAACTGTTACCGTTGTAAAAGTATCGATCAGTGAAGTTGTTCATACCCTTTTTGAAGCCCTTATTCTGGTAACCATTGTGGTATTCCTATTTCTTCAAAGCTGGAGGGCTACCTTAATCCCTGTACTTGCTATTCCTGTGTCGATTATTGGTACATTCATCTTCTTTACTTTCTTTGGCTTTTCGATTAACGTATTGACGATGTTTGGTTTCGTATTGGCCATTGGTATTGTAGTGGATGATGCGATTGTAGTGGTGGAGGCTGTCCAGCATTATATCGATCATGAAGGACTTTCAGCTCCTGAGGCGACACGAAAAGCAATGAAAGATATTACCGCTCCGGTAATCGCAATTGCACTGATTCTTGCAGCGGTGTTTATTCCGGTAGGTTTCCTTCCGGGAATGGTGGGACAATTGTATCAGCAATTTGCGATTACAATTGCTGTTTCTGTATTGCTTTCTGCCTTTATTGCCCTCTCCCTTACCCCTGCTTTGTGTTCTCTTCTGTTGAAACCGATGAAGCTGGATAAAGACTCCAGAGGATTAAATAAATTCTTTTATAAGTTTAACACCTGGTTTGCCAATGTAACACATAGTTATTCCAACGGGGTAAAAAAAGCCTTAAAAAAAGCGCCGCTGGTGATGGTCATTTTGGCTTGTCTTTATGTTGGAACGGTTGGATTGTTTTCTAAAAAACCATCTGGATTTATTCCAAATGAGGACGCGGGTATTTTCATCATGGGGGTGTCTCTTCCTGAAGGTGCTTCTGCTGTCAGGACAAGTGCCTTTATTAAAAGAATCACTGATGACGTGATGAAAAAGTATCCGGAGGTAAAAAATATTGCTTCAATTGGCGGGTTAAATATTTTGAACCGGTCATTTAAATCCAATGCAGCCACTTTCTTCGTCCAGCTGAAAAACTGGGATGAGCGTAAGAGAGATGTGAATGCGATTATGGCAAGTGTTTCTGCAGATTTTGCCGGAGACAGGGATGGTTATGTACTCGTGGTTGCACCGCCTCCAATTCCTGGATTAGGGATTAGCGGAGGTTTTACCATGGAAATAGAGGAGAAACAAACCGGAGACATTAAAGCGTTTGAGGCGAATGTGGGCAAGTTTCTTGCTGCAGTTAATCAAAGGCCGGAAATTGGTATGGCCTATACCCTTTTCAACGCCAGGACACCCAATTACAAAGTGAATGTGAACCGTGAAATGGCGAAGAAAATGGGGGTTTCCGTTGGTTCGATTTACAGTACAATTTCCGCCTATCTGGGAAGTAGTTATATCAATGACTTCACAAAATACGGCAGGAACTTCCGGGTAGTAACACAAGCCGATACCAATTACCGGGCTAAAATTGAAAATCTTGGACAGTTATATGTCACCAATTCCAGCGGGGTATCTGTTCCTCTCTCTTCTATGGTTTCTTACAAAACCATAGAAAATGCGTCTATTATTAATCACTATAATCTATTCCGATCAATAGAAGTTAGTGGTGCTGCCAAACCCGGATATAGTTCAGGAGACGCACTTAAGGCGCTTAAAGAGGTTGCGGCACAAACCCTTCCTTCAAACTATGGATATGATTTCTCGGGATTAAGTTTGGAGGAAACCGAGGCAGGAAACAGTACAATGATGGTTTTCGGACTTGTTGTTGTTTTTGTATTTCTTTTATTGGCGGCATTGTATGAAAGCTGGTCTGTACCTTTCTCTATCCTGTTGGCGGTTCCATTGGGCTTATTTGGTGCTATCCTGGCACTGACTTTCCTTCCTAAACTGGACAATAACGTTTATGCGCAGGTTGGTTTGATCACCCTTATCGGATTATCAGCCAAAAACGCGATCCTGATTGTCGAATTTGCCAAGGAACGGGTAGATTGGGGTATGGAACTCATTGCAGCAACACTTGAAGCCGTTAAACTGAGGTTAAGACCAATTGTAATGACTTCCATGGCTTTTATCCTTGGTGTTGTTCCTTTGATGATTTCTACAGGTGCGGGTGCGGTATCCCGTCAAACAATTGGCTGGACAGTGGCTGGGGGGATGCTTTCTGCGACCATACTGGCTTTGTTTATTGTTCCGGTATTGTTTGTACTGATCACCAAGCTGGCTTATGGTAAAAAGAAACTGGCTGAACTACAAGCCAATTACAAACCTGAAGAGCACAAAGACACCCTACATGCTGACGATTAATTTTAAATAGATCATAAACAAATAAAGACAGGCCACCCCATAAAGGTGGCCTGTCTTTATTTTAAGCGAACAGTGGGCGTAAAATTAGGCTGTCACAATTTATTTTCGCATATTAGTATAACTAATTTTCGAATCTGTAAAATACATCTCACTATTTTATTCTTTTCTTATGAAAGCATTAGCAGGCCAAAAAATACTGGATTTCAAAATAAGTGCGGGAATGAGGTATATGATTTTATTGGTCACTTTTTTAGTTTCTATTGCCGGCTCAAACTCCAGAGCAGCAATTGCTGGTCCTGGTCCATTTGAGGATGTTGTTGCGGCTCTTAAAAATGGAAATGCGAAGGATCTTGCCGCTTACTTTGATGCTACAGTTGAATTGAACATCGCAGGAAAATCCGATTCTTATAATAAATCAAAGGCAGAAAGTATATTACTGGAGTTTTTTGCGAAAAACAAGGTTAAATCTTTTGATATTATCCACCAGGGCGAAGGTGGTGGTTCGCGCTTTGCTGCCGGCAACCTTGTTACCTCAGGAGGAACTTTCCGTACCTCCTTTTTCCTTCAGAAAAAGGGTGGTTCTTTTGTAATCAGCGAATTGAGGTTTGAAAACAAGTAAACAAAAGCACCCTCTGGAGCTCCTAAATGGCTATTCTGATGAATAACAATATTATTTAATTGATATTCAAATAATTAATAGTACATTTGAGAATATTTAAATACAATATAATGCAACAAGGAACAGTAAAATTTTTCAATGAGTCAAAAGGTTTTGGATTTATCGTACCAGCAAATGGTGATAGCGAAATCTTTGTTCATTCTTCAGGTTTAATAGATAACATTCGTGAAAATGATTCTGTTAGCTACGATGTAGAGCAAGGTAAAAAAGGATTAAACGCAATCAATGTTAAGATCGCTTAATCAACTTATTTTATAAATCGAAAAAAGCATCCATATTCATGGATGCTTTTTTTTATATACCCAATATTTTTGTTTTAAGGAATGTTTCTAAATTGTAATCCATTTCTAATACACCGTATGATTGTTATAGTTTTGCAGCTAAACAAATAGCACACATGTCAAAAACTAAATTAACCATTAACAATAACGGATCAGTGAAAATAGAAGGCGATTTTGAGATCGTAGATAGAAACGGAAATACGTATGGCCTTGAGGGCAGAACTGTTTTATCTATTTGCCGCTGCGGTCTTTCAAAAAATAAGCCATTCTGTGATGGCGCGCACAATGGACATTTCGAGCATGAAGCCATTGCCTTTGATCTTCCACCAAAAAAGAACTAGAAATTTAAATGAAAGCCGCTGAAATGATTCAGCGGTTTTTCTTTTTAAAAAGACTGTTGATTTTAAAATCTGAAAATAAGATTCCCGATCACCCTGGCAGGAGCCTGAGGTGTTAAACGTACGGACCATGCCTTTTCACTGGTCAGGTTATCAACCTTAAATCCTATACGAAAACGGCGCTGATCATAGAACAAAGTCGCATCGAGCATGGTATATGCGGGTATGATTACTTTATTGGTGGTCGTATTGGTTTGGAAGGATGCACTTCCATGGTTTCCACCAAAACCTGCCCCAAATCCCTTCATCTTTCCTTCCGGTACCTGGTAACTCATCCAAAAGTTAATGGTATTTGCCGGACCCGATAAAGCAGGCCTTAACCCATTAATCGAAGAGGCTGCATTGGTATACTTACTATCATTATAGGCATAGCCGGCGATAATATTAAAACCAGCAAAGGGACTTGCTGTTAGTTCAAACTCTATACCCTGACTTTTTTGTGAAGCATCCTGAAGGGAAAAATTAGCATGATCAGGGTCATCTCTGGTTATATTTTTCACTCTGATGTCATAATAACTTATCGTTCCGACAAGTTTATGATCAAAAATATCTGCTTTAATACCTGTTTCCAATTGATTTGCCTGCTCCGGCTTAAAGGAGTTACCATTAAAATCTGATCCGGGTTTATTGGTGAAACCATTCATATAGTTTCCGAATACGGAAACACGGTCCTTCAGCAGTTGATAGACCAAACCCAGTTTTGGGGATAATGCGGTTTGATTGTATGCTCCGGTTGCAACGCCTGTATTTACAGGAGTAACGCCTAAATTAAAATAACGATCCAGACGAAGGCTAAGCATAGCAAGTAATCTGTCTGTAACATTAAACACATTGGAAGCATATACAGCGTAACTGTTGTCTCCATTGCTTTCCGAACGTGTAGCGCCGGAAGCTGCCAAAGCATCAATGGTTGCCCGGTTAATTTGAGTAATGGTTGGTTTGGTATAATCGACCAATGGTCCTGTAATGGTCAATCTGTCGAAGCTATTTGCATTATTATAATAATCCAGGCCGAGAACCAAACGATTGCGGTGAGAACCGATCATGAAGTCTCCCGTAAAGTTCTGTTGTAAATCCGTGGCGATAAAGGCGGTATAGCCCCTCATAATATTTGCAGCTAAGGTAGAATCTGTTTTCTGGTTCAAAGCTGATATATAGCCATTGATAGATGTTCTTGATCTGGAAATGATCGTTTGAGAAGTCCATTCTTCAGATATTTTGTAATTGAACTGTGTAAAAAGATTTAGCATTTGGGTCTGATAGGTAAGGTCATTACTACCAAACAGACGATTGTAAGGTACATTCATCGTTTCGATGGATCTGGTTACCCCTATTTTTGGCATATAGGGATTAAACCGGACCACTGAAGTTCCTTTGGCCTGTCCAAATTCCACATCAAACAGCATAGAAAGTTTATCGGTAATCTGATAAGAAAAACTAGGTGCTAAACTTATGCTATTGGTAAAACCCAGGTCCTGAAAGCTTTTATCGAATGTTGTTGCACCATTTAAACGGAACAGAACCGTTTTATCTGCATTAACGGGTGTATTCACATCAAATGCCAGTCGGTTATAGTCCCGGCTGCCACTGAATAAAGACAATTCTCCACCAAAACCATTATAAGGCTTTTTGGTTACTCTGTTATATAACCCGCCGTAACTGGATAAGTTAGTGCCAAATAATGTTGCAGAAGGTCCTTTAATAGCTTCGATGCGTTCCAGATTTGCCGGATCTATTGCTGTGTAGGCAAAACCTGCAACCCCATTTCTTACCATAGGCTCAGTCTCAAAACCCCGGGAACGAAATGTGACCCTACCCTGGTTGGCCAGCATTGGAATGCCAGCTCCTGGAACATTTTTAGCAATTTCACCAAGATCTATCGCAATCTGCTCCTGTATAACTTCTTTTGGAACGGTGGTATATACTTGTGGGTTTTCCAGATTCTTCAGCGGAAGGCGTGCAGCATATACACTCTCTTTTTTGGAGAACTTATTGGCCGCACTGGTAATGGTTACCTCCTGTAGGGCCTGAACATTTTCTTTTGTAAGGTGATAGTTGGCTTCAGTTACTTTATCCGCATTGACAATAACTTCCAGGTCTTTTTCTTTTGCCCCGAGAATTTGAATTCTAATGGTATACCTTCCCGGAAGCAGGTTGTTAAAGGTATAATTTCCTCCTGCATCTGTTAAAGTAGCTCTATGATTTTCAATTAGCGTTACAGAAACAGAGCTAAATGGACTTCCATCTATCAACGTAATCTTTCCGGAAATACTCCCTGTAGTTTGAGCAGCGCAAATAGAAAATCCTGACATTAAGCATGTCAGTAGAATGCAGTATAGATATTTCATCAAATAAATAATGTAATGTGTGAATTAATGGCGGCAAAGATATCATATTATTTATATCAAGTCTAAATAATATATGATTATTTAGATTAATTCTTTAGAACATCCTAAAGTCAAAATAAACCACTAACTCTATAGTATTAATCTTTTCAATATCTTTGCCTTTATGAACTTCAAAACCATCACCACAGCCGCAAGTCTGACCATCGTCTCCAGCTTAGCTTCGTTGTTTTCCTTTGCGCAACCACCATCAAAATTTATCCAAGAGGGTTTCTGGAGAGGTGCTTTCCTGCTGAACAACAGTAAAGAAGTCCCTTTTAATTTCGAAGTCAAAGGAAAAACTGCAGCAGATGCAAAAATTTATTTGATCAATGGAAAGGAACGTTTCGAAATCAACAGGTTGAAACAGGTCAAAGACTCTTTATTTATCTACCTGGACCAGTTTGATAATGAACTTGCATTAAAAATTGGCAATAATAGTCTTGAAGGTGTCCTAAGAAAGCAAAATGGTTCGGGGGCAACTCCTGTAAGCGCTGAGTTCGGGAAGAAGTACAGGTTTGCAGAGCCTAAAGAAAAACCGGCAGCTAATCTGACGGGTACTTACGAAGTTGTATTTAAAGACCAGTTGGGAAAAGAAACTAAATCTGTTGGTTTATTTTCCCAAAATGGAACGAAACTTAACGGAACTTTCTTAAAATCTACAGGAGATTCCAGATTTCTTGACGGTGTTGTTGACGGAAACAAATTCTACTTATCAACTTTTATAGGTTCTGGTGTTGGTTATTACGAAGGAACTATTTTGGCAAATGGTGCTATCAGTGGTCTGGTCGGTGTTAGTGGAAAACAGACATTTAGCGGAACAAGAAATGATAAGGCAACGCTCGCAGATGCGTATTCACTAACTTACTTAAAAGATGGTTATAAAACATTGGATTTCAGTTTTCCGGACCTTAATGGTAAACAAGTCTCTTTAAAAGATGAAAAATATAAAGGTAAAGTAGTTATCCTAACCATTACCGGCAGCTGGTGTCCTAATTGTATGGATGAAGCCTCATTTTTAGCGCCGTGGTTCAAAAAGAATAAAGGTCGTGGTGTTGAAGCAATTGGACTTCATTATGAAAGAACAACAGAACCTGCCTATGTCAAAAAAGTATTGAGTCGTTTTAAGGATAGATTTGATATTGAGTATGATCAGGTGATTGCCGGGACTGCCGATCCAAAAAGTGTGTCTGAGTCTTTACCTGCTTTAAACAGCTTCCTTTCCTTTCCAACAACCATATTTATAGACAAAAAAGGTAATGTTGCCAAGATATATACAGGCTATAATGGACCTGCAACAGGAAAATATTATACAGAATATGTGAAAGAATTCAATGCAGAAATAGATAAATTAGTTGCTGAATAATTTATAAACAGCTACATAAAAAGCCCGGCGTTTTGACCGGGCTTTTTATGTATAAAACAGTGGGTACTGTTATTTAGCATTCTTTTTAGCAGTTACTTCCTGGCGAATATCCTGGGCCAGTGCCTTACTTTGCTGAAGGGCGTTGCGCAGTCTTGTTCCTGCAGCTTTATTTCCCTTTTCGTAAAATGCAACAGCTTCCTTTTCAGCAGAAGTTAGCAGTTCTTTGAGCTCATTAAATTTTTGCATAATCTAGTTTTATAAGTAAACAATCAATTGATTCTTTTTAGGTTAACCCTAATCTAAATATTTTTTATCTGTTCTGCGAATTTTATTTAAATTCTTATGGTTACTGCGAAATCAGTGTCAGATATATTCCAGGTATTACAAGAAATTATCTGCTTCTCTGTAGGCTTGAATTAAACGCATCTCCCCTTCTTTCCCTTTTATGGAAATGCCATGTTCCATTCCCATGACGCCTTTATAGCCCTTCTGATAAAGGTGTTTGAATATATTTTTGTAATTGATTTCGCCGGTACCAGGTTCTTTTCTCCCCGGATTATCTCCTATTTGTATATAGGCAATCTCCTCCCAGCACCTGTCGAGATTAACGATTAGGTCTCCTTCATTCCGTTGCATATGGTAAATATCAAAAAGGATTTTGCAAGAGGGGCTGTTGACGGCTTTACACACACTATAAGTCTCATGGGTATGCTGCAAAAAAAGTTCTGGTGTATCGCTCAATGTTTCAAGCACCATAATCAAACCATGCGGTTCAAAGATTTTTGCACCTGCCCTCATCGCATCTACCACATTGGACATCTGAATTCCGTAAGGTAATTTACGTTCATAAAAGCCAGGTACAACGGTAAGCCATTTCGCATTACATCTTTTTGCAGCTTCCACAGCTCGCCGGCAAGTTTCTTCAAAATGGTCTTTGAACTCCTTTTTACCTGTGGTTAGCGAAATTTTCCAATTATCACCGCCATCCACTACAAATACGCCCATTCGCATCCCCAGTTTGGCCAGCAGTTCTCCAATTTGGGATTGTTCTGTTTCTGAGCGCCCCAGAAAACCATTGTCTTCTATCGATCTGAATCCCATATCATACAGATACCTGATCTGATCTAAAAAACTATTTCCGGCATGTTGTGCGAACATCCCTTCATGAGGCGCGTAGTCAAGATTAAATGTCTTGCCAGTTGCAACAGGATGTCTGGATAAGTTTATGGGTTCTGCAACCGCATTTACGGCAGAACCAGTTAAAAGTGTACCTGTTGCAATTGCACTATTTTTTAAAAACTCAATTCTGTTCATCTTAAAACCTATCTATTGAATTAATTTATGATCAATTTTTTAAAACCTGTTGTCAATGTATCTGCTGTTACTCCGTCTTTGCGCTGATAAATAATATAGGCTTCCATATTCTTTCTTGCGGCAATAAATGTAAGGGCTTCATGAAGTCCCATCGCCATAATTGCATTATCATAGCCATCTGCCGTAAGTGCATCTTTTGCAAAAATGGTCACACTGATGAGTTCAGTGTTCAATGGATAACCCGTTTTGGGATTGACCAGATGAGAGATCTTTTTATTGCCTGATTTAATAAATTTCCTATAATTACCTGAGGTAGTTACAGCGCCTTCAGTAAAGCTAATTACATGCCTGATTTGAGGTTCAGATATACCGTCTGGTGCTGGACCCTCAATACCGATTTTCATCGCAGTACCATCTGGTTTCCGTCCTTTCAATCTGATCTCTCCGCCTATTTCTACCATGTAACAATGTATCCCCTTGCCTTCAAGATAATCTGCAACTACATCTACGCTGTATCCCTGGGCTATTCCATTCAAATCCAAATGTACGTTTGGTCTGCTTTTTAAAAGTTTGTTACCTTTAAGTTCCAGGTAATCCATTCCAACATTTTTCAACAATTCCGTAATCTCCGCAGAGTCAGGGAAAACACTGATGGGTTTTGGGCCAAAACCCCATGCCTGAACCAAGGGAGCCACAGTTACATCGAACTTACCTTGTGTATCTTTAAAAATTTCAAAGGATTTCCTGATCACTGCCAAAAAATGAGGATCAAGGGATACTCCGTTTTCTGAAGAATTAAACTTGCTGATTAATGAATAGGGCTTGTACAGAGACATGGATGAGTCTATCTTCATTAAAATACTGTCCACTCCCTCCTTTGCAATCAGGGCCGAGTCTGCAAAATATTTAATAGAATAATCCGTACCCTGAGCATACCCATGTATACTATAAAGTTGCTGCTCTTTTTTCGTAAATAGAAAAGAGAGCAGCAAGGGCAAAAATAGTAGAACTATTTTATGGAAATAACCCATTATATCTTCTTTAAATCACTTTAGTTTTTCCGGGGGTAGCCACCGGATATAACCCGTTCGCATCCGGCATAACTTTTGGATTTGCTGTCCAGCTTAGCTGCTCAGGAAAAAGGCTGTTCTCCGCTTTTAAAGCTTCGTCCCATTTAATGCTTTGGCCTGAATAGGTGGCGTACCTTCCGATAATTGCTGTGAAACAGCTTTTAGCCGCCCGCTCAGCGTCATTAAACTTATATTCGCCTTTTGAAATTGCAGCAAATAACTCATCATGTTCTGTCTGATAAGGATTTTTATTTCCTTTTGTCGGATGGCTGAAGATCTCCTTACCTGTATGGTCCCATAATATACCATGGTTACCAGCAGATAAGTAAGTGCGGCCTTTAGTACCCTGAAAAGATTCGTCAACCCGGTTTTCTGTACCCTCGAAATGACGACATTGGCTATAGATCACTGCACCATCAGCGTAGGTCAGTTCGACAGCATGGTTATCATATATTTCGCCATAGTCTTTTCCTGTTCTCCATGCTCTGCTTCCGGTTCCCTGAACAAGAACAGGGTAAGAACCCTTTATCCAGTTGGCAATATCAATATTATGGACGTGCTGCTCTACTATATGATCTCCACACAACCAGTTAAAATAGTACCAGTTACGCATCTGATATTCCATTTCAGTTTGCTGAGGCTGGCGTTTTTTTACCCAGACTCCTCCACTGTTCCAATATACTTGTCCGCTGTAGATATCACCTATAGCACCGTCCTGGATGCGTTTCATGGTTTCCCTGTAATTGGCCTGGTATCTGCGTTGCAAGCCTACCACAACATTTAGTTTTTTTTGTTTCGCAACCTCAGCTGCCGCCAATACCCTTCGCACTCCCGGAGCGTCAACAGCTACCGGTTTTTCCATGAACACATGTTTCCCTTGTTTGACCGCTTCTTCAAAATGGCCAGGTCTGAATCCCGGGGGAGTTACCAATAAAACAACATCCGCTAAAGCGATTGCCTTCTGATAAGCATCAAAGCCCACAAAACGCCGTTCTGCGGGTACATCTACCTTATCTTTAAATTTTTCAGAAAGGACTTTATAGCTATTGTCTATTCTGTCCTGAAAAGCATCGGCCATAGCCACAAGTTTGAGGTTCGCAGTGGTGCTTAATGCCTGAAATGCAGCGCCTGTACCACGATCTCCGCAGCCAATTAAAGCAATTTTAATGGTATCATTTACAGAGGAATGTCCACCTGCAAAAGCAAATTGGTTCAATAAAACGCCTCCTGCAAGCAGTGCCGAGGCTTTAATAAACTCACGGCGTTTATCGCCAAGTTCTTCATTGTTCATAGTCATTTCGGTTTTATATGTGGGTTTAGTGTATTAAATCAATAATCTGCAATTACAGGGCGATCGTAATAAGCATCTATTTCTGCCTTTGAAGGGGGGACAGCAGGTCTAACCAATCTCATTCCTATAAATGGTGCCTCTGGAAACCACCAATTGCTTTTAGGAATTTGAGGATCCAGTTGCTTCCATGCAGGATCTGAAGCTGTTCTTGCCGCAGACCGTAAACGTTCGGCAGTATCGTCGTAAGACCCACCCCGAATCACATGTGCATATAATTTAGAGGGAACAGCTACAGGATTTTCTACCGGGTTTGCTTTCATATCTTTATAAAAGTCTGGGAGATACTGATCGAAAGTCCACTCTCCTACATTTCCATATAAGTCATAGATCCCCCATTTATTTGGCTTCTTTAAGCCCACGGGATGAGTTTTCCCACCACTGTTGTTCTTAAACCAGGCGTAATCACCAAGTACCGTGTCGTCATCACCAAAAGCGTACTCTGCCGAACTTCCTGCCCGGCAAGCATATTCCCATTCTGCTTCTGTTGGTAAACGGTAAAAAACACCCGTTCTTGCATATAACCACTTGCAATACTGTATAGCATTATATTGTGTCATTGCCAGTGCTGGATGGTTTTCTTTTCCCATACCAAAAGTCATATCCAGATAGGGCTTAGTTGGCCTGGTTACTGCATCCACCTCAGGAGGAACCGGAGCCGTACTATGAGAAACTTCATAATCTTTATACAGGAAGGGTTCATATAGGTCCCAGGTAAGTTCATATGCAGACATCCAGAAAGCCTGGAGTTTTACTTTATGCAATGGTTGTTCATCTGGTTTTCCTTTTTTACTGCCCATCACAAAGGTGCCAGCGGGTACAGGTTGCATATTGAACGATAGCTTTGTGCCTTCTATTTTTTGCACATAAGGTGTATTGATATCCTGAGAAAAGGACTGAGAGGTACTGGTCAGTAACAGTAAGGTGAATAGCGTTTTTATATTCATTATATATTAATCTGGATTGCGTGTAAATAATTAAACGGAGGAAATACTTTCCTTAATCAGGCCATAAAGATCTGCTGCGCCTCCGTCAAAGCGGGTACCATTTACAAAAAAACTTGGTGTTCCGTTCACGCCGCTACGTGCCCCACTTTCAAAATCATCCTCTACTTTCTGGCTTAGTTCTGGCTGCTTAATATCCAATTGAAAGACTTCTGTATCCAAACCAATCTGCTCCGCAAAACGGATTAAATTAGGCTGGTTAAGCAGATCCTGGTTTGCATAGATCAGGTCGTGCATTTCCCAATATTTGCCCTGTTTAGCAGCGGCTTCGGCAGCCAATGCGGCATCAAAAGCATATTCGTGTGCATCTCTGAGTGGAAAATTTCTGAAAGTAAATGAAATCGCTTCGCCAAATTGGTCCATAATTTCTTCAACGATAGGCTCTTCGGCTCCACAGTAAGGACATTGAAAATCTCCAAACTCTACAATCTCCAATTGCGCTTCTTTTGCACCCCTGGTATGATCGGCATCATTAACTGGCGGTTTTAACTGTCCTGACATATTTGGCTATTTATTTATACAAGTTAAATAAATAACCTCGACAGATGCAAATGCTTTCAATTATTCCTTTGAGGAAGGATTAATATTTGTAAGCAAGTCTATTTATCATCAATAGTCTTTTAGCCTTAATAAGGCTTCAAGATAATAGTAATCCGCATAAACCAGGGGAACATCGATCTCTTCGCCATGCGGAAAGCTTCCGGTGCAATGTTTGATCAAAAAGTTATTATTTGTGCCGGGTTGCGCCAAATAAGACGAGGAGCTTAAGGAATTCAGCATTTGAATCGCATTCAGTTTATATTCTTTGCCTTTTTTACCGGCATACTTACTCAGCTCGAGCAATGCGGAACTCACAATTGCAGCAGCAGAGGCGTCTCTGGGAACCAACTTATATAAAGAAGGATCATATTTCCAATCTGGGCGATAGCCTTTTTCATTCACATTGAAATCCCAGTAAGGAATTTTGTCTTCAGGAAGATTTTTGTTTTTGAGATAGAAATCAGCCAGATGTATGGCTGTATTTAGAAATCTAGGGTCTTTTGTTTCCCGGTAAACCATCGTAAAACCATAAATTGCCCAAGCCTGCCCTCTTGCCCAGGTAGAATGATCAGAATAGCCCTGACAGGTCTGGCGGTTCAGGACCTTCCCACTCAGTGTATCATAATTTACGACATGATAAGTGCTATAATCTGACCTGATGTGGTTTTTCATCGTTTGTTCTGCATGTTTAACCGCAATATCCTTGTAGGTTCGGTCGCCGGTAACCTTAGAAGCAAAGAATAAGAGTTCCAGGTTCATCATATTGTCTATGATCACGGGATAATACCACATGGTTTTTCCATCCCAGGACAATCGCGAATTCCAGGATTCTATACTGCCAACTTTGGGGTTATATCTTTTACAAAGGGATTTTGCAGACTGTATGAGTATGTCTTTGTAACTTTCATTACCAGTTAAGCGGTATGCATTTCCATAACTGCAGTACATCATAAAACCAAGATCATGGTTGCTGGTATTGAATTTATTTTTTTCCAGGGATTCTGTCCATTTGATGGATTGCTGTTTCCATACCGTGTCTTTGGTATATTCATATAAGTACCATAAATCACCAGGCCAGAATCCTCCTGTCCAGTCCCATATGTCCACGGATCTCAAAGATCCGTCTTTGGTACTGGTACGGGGATATTTGTTCAGATTCGTTGAAACTTCCAGCATACGATGATATTGTTGCTGTGCCAGATTAAAACCTTTTTCGGGCAAGCCTTGATTCTTTTGTTGTGCCAGGCCAGGTCTGGTAACTAGAAAGCAAGCGACAAACAGTATAATTTTAGTTAAACCGGTTAATTTCATCTATTTAATCATTTTTTTTAAGTGATTGGATGGAGCTATTTCAAATTCCAGATACAATTGTCTGTGATTTCTTTTCCCCCAGATACAGCTTTCACAACGATGCTGTTCTGGCCTTTTTTTAGCCTGACTCCGGACCATATGACCGTGTTCAGATCATTTTTAACATGCGTTCCTAAAAGTTTACCATTAACCCAAAGCGTTGCACTTGGTATATTTGTAAATATCTTTACTGAGGTCAAGGCCGCACGACGTATGTTATTTCTACGCTCGGCGATGTATAACATTGGCACAGGGTTCCAATTCGCTTTATAAAAATAGAAAGCGTCTTTTTTGGTCTTTCTGTCATAAGTAACCAGGCCTTTATCGTTGATACCATTCTGATCTCCTTCTGTACGAATGGAAGAACCAAAATCGGCTAGTACCCATATGAACTTCGCCCATATAAAGGGTCTTAATTTTAATTCAGACCAATATTTTTCGTGAAAGGCGGTTTGCCACTCTTCTGGATGGAATTTTCCCTTTGCTTCTGGCGCAGTCAATTTCTCTGTATGTTTAAAAGGACTTGCCCCTGCTCCATATTCACTAATAGCCATCGGTTTTGCTGGTAGTTCTTGATGAACCTGATCTGCCCAGCTTCCGATCTCTTCAAATTTTCCACCATACCATCCAAAATATTTGTTCCAGGCCATCAGATCTGTTAAACCTGTAAAATATTTGGTCTCCAGATTAGAAGCCAGAGTGGTCAGCCGATCGGGATCTTCTTTTTTTGCCAGGTCGTTCAAGGACTTGATAAAAGGCTCAGGATCATCATAGTTGAAATTAAGTTCATTGAACAAACCCCAGAAACAGATGGATGGATGATTATAATTTTGACGGATAAGCTCAGTCAGTGTTTGCTTAATATTATTTTCCAGGTCAGTATTTTTCACATAACCTGTACCTGTATAACCGCCTGGCCCAACAAAGGGGATTTCCGACCACAATACAATTCCATTTCGGTCGCAGAGATCATAAAAATGTTGACTATGTGGGTAATGAGTGAGCCTTACAGCCGTGGCGCCTAATTCTTTAATCAGATCCATATCACGGTCTTGATCCATATCGCCTAAAGCGGAGCCTTTACCCGATAAATCCTCATGCCTTCCAACACCATATAAATCCAGGTATTGTCCATTCAAAAAGAACCCTTTATCAGGATCGACCTTAAAATAACGAAAGCCCAGTGGCTGAACCACCTGATCAATTATATTTCCGTCGTGCAGCAGCTCTACTTTAACCTGATACAGATAGGGATCAGCTTTAGCATTCCATAAATGTGGTTTATCTATGATCAAAGATTGTTTAACATCCTGGCCCTCTAAGGCTGTAATTTCAGAAGTTATTGTTTTTATCTGTTGTTTTTCCTGATCATAAACTGTCGTTCTTAGCCGCAAATCCTTTCGGTTAGTCAAAGACAGTTTGGTCAAAACTTCTACTTCAGCCTGGTGCTGAGTTACATTTTTTTGTTTGAGATATACTCCGGGAGAACCATAGTCCAGAGGACTGATACAATTACGTTCCGTAACCAGCAGGGAAACTGGCCGATGTATTCCTCCATAGCTGTTAAAATCACCATGTAGGGGTATCACGTCAAGTCTGTAAGCATTACTAACCTGAACGGTAATCAAGTTGTCTCCAGGTTTCAAATCATTTGTGATCTCTACGCTGAAAGCGGTATATCCACCCCGGTGCTCTGCAATCATTTTATGATTAACAAAAATATTTGCAACATTATTTACCCCTTCAAAGTGAAGAAATAATCGTTTATTTGCCCATTCCTGGGATACATGAAGTGTATTTTCATAGATAGCTGACGTCCTTTTATAATCTGCGATTCCCTGAAGCACTTCCTTCGCATTCCAGGTATGCGGCAAACTGACCTGCTCTTTTTTAATACCCTGCTCAAAGTTATAGGCAAAATAGAATTGCCAGCCGGTATTCAATGGAATCATTTGCCTACCCTCATCTTTTCTTGAAAGAAATCCGGCCATGCTGGAACTGAAATGAAATAGTAGGAGGATCGTAACGGCAATGATGTTCTTATATCGCATTCTTTTATATTTGAGAGGTCCTAGTTTTTTAGATTTAATGTTTTTAAGAACATCCATGGATATTCATTCAAATTCTTACCGGATGCTGAATTGGCTTTGGTCTCTGTAACCTGTAACAGGTTGCTTTTTCCCTTTATATTGCCTTTAAACACGTTGTTTTTCCAGGTCACAGCACGATATTGTTCTGCCGATTTGGTAAACATTCCGATCACTCCTCCCCTATACAGGAAAAGATTATCTTCAAAAACGATATCCTTTGGAATGCCATGTTCAATATCTATTAGTTCCATTTTAAATGGTTCTGCACTCTGGTTATAAAATATATTTCCCGACACAAGTGTATGATCCGTTACCAGGGCGAAATTGAACAAGCGCCTGCGGTTATTTCCATCATTTACACTTAAGTTATTCCGTATAATGTTATTTGTAGTCATCCTGCTTTTCTCATCGATCGCGTCTGAAATAACCAGCATAAACCCTCCTTCATTATCATGACTATAATTATTCTGAATGATCGTATGGTTGCAATTCCCATCAATATCAAAAGACTGCCCGTCATTGGCCCAGTTTACATTTTTAGTATAAGCAACTTCATTGTACTGGATCACCGTATTGTCGCTACTGTGCGGCCATATACCTACAGCGTTGTCCTTTGCCCGTGTTCTGGTATAAAAAAGTTTATTTCGTTCAACCAATGCGCCATCGAAGGCCTTGATCACGATTCCATCACCGCCGATATCTTCAAGTGTACAGCCTCTGATGACCAGGTTCTTATTCGGAAACCAATTGTTTCTAAAAGCAAATGTACCATTACCTCTAATCCCGTTGCGATCTACACGGAGTAATCTGCAATTTTCTATAATCAGATTTTCAATATTACTTGGTTTGGGCCCTCTGCAATCCCAGAAGATACCATTTCCCTCTTTACTTCCTTTCTTGTTATCCCCGTTAATGTCGTGAATATACAATCCGGACAGCCGGATATTAGAAATTGTACCCGTATCTTCAGAGAGGATACGGACCCCAACGGGGCCCGTATTCTGTTCTTGTACTAAAGTGTCTGCATTCGAGATATCAAAAAATTCAAACAAAAGATTACTGATATTTTTCAGCAGCACAGCGTCCTGAAATTTGCCATCGGCGGCGATAACCGGCAGGGCGCCTTTCCCGTATGCGCTGAAAATCAATAGTTTTTCTTTCGTTCCATTGCCTTTTGGAACAAGCTGTCCATGCCAGATACCTCCCCGCTTGAACAAAACGCGGTCTCCTGGCATGAATTCCGTAGAATTCACCTTTTGCAGTGATCTCCAGGCTAGTGTTTCGGATTGTCCGCTGAGTTGATCGTTGCCGGCGGAGCTATCCACATAATAAGTTTCCGCTTTTGCAGCAATTGACATTAAGCCAATCAAACAGATCATTAAACTCTTCTTTACCATAATTATATTGTTGTCTCCTTGATGTACAAATTATTCTGCAGACTACCAACCTGGATTTTGTTTCAGATTAGGATTCATTTCAATTTCTGTTTGAGGTATTGGCCAGGTTGTAATATAATCACCTTTCCAAACATATGGAACAGTGATACCACCCCAAATCTGATTTACACCACTTCCTGGTCCAAACACCTTTTCTTTTAATGTTCCCCATCTCAACTCATCAAAATAACTAATTCCCTCTCCTGCCAGCTCTACCCTTCTTTCATTTCTGATGCGCTCGCGCAGATCTGTTTGTCCGTTCACTTGTGTTGCAGCAGAAGAGTTCAATGATGCAATTCCAGCTCTTACTCTTACTTCATTGACTTTATTAATGGCTTCTCCGGTTAAACCTTGTTCATTTAGTGCTTCCGCCCACATCAACAGTACATCAGCATATCTTATGATTGGGAAATCAATGGCGCCATATTGGCGGTTAATAATTTCAGAAGATCCTTCATAGACAAATTTTCGATACAAATAGAACAATTGGGTACGGGAATCTGAAAACAGATCCAGAACAGGGATTTGATCATTGTTTGCTGGCCAGCGCATCGTATAGTTCTGATCAGCACCATTTAAAGGGCGGCCAAGGTAAGTGGAATATGGGACGATTACTGTTGCATTTAAGCGGGAATCCCGATTAGCGTAGGCCATTTTGATACGTTGCTCATTTCCATTAGGCAAATATAAAGCCATATTGAGACCTTTGGCCGCAAAGGTACTCATCTCTGCCGGAGTCAGATTGTTCCTTAAAAAATAAACTTCTCTTTGGTTAACTGGCATTGCATTGTATCCGGGAATAACACTATCCCAATTAAACTTTGTACCATCTGCATTTTCATACGTATCGACCAGGGAAGGCGATATATAGTAAGAATTCCATCCCGCTCCTGCAGCAGTACCAGAACCAAAAGATTCGCGGTTTCCCAAATACCATTGGGTTGTGGAACCGTAACCATCTACGGCAATATTTTGCATAGAAAATATCATCTCATCAGATTGTTCATTTGCTTCCTTAAACAAGGCTTTATACCCGCCTGTAAAAAGACTGTAGCCAGCATCTTTTACCTTAGCAAAATCGGCAGCAGCTTCTGCCCATTTTTTCTGGTACAAATACGCTTTGCCTCTTAATGCGTAAGCGGCCCCTTTTGTAACATGGCCGTACTGACTAGCGCCTTTTGCATATTTTAAAGGCAGGTTCGCTTCATTAATCGCATCGGTAAGATCTGTTACGACCACTTCCCAAACCTTTCCCTCTGTTTCACGCTCTTTAGTAAATCCATTTACTGCGGTAGGTTTCAAATAAACCGGTACTCCTTTAAAAACCTGATTCAAACGGAAATAGAAATAGGCCCGCAAAAATTTACATTCTGCTATATATCGTGCTTTTTTTTCGGGGGAGGACGGCGAACGGTCGGCAATGTTCTGAATTGCATCGTTGGCGCGCGCTATACCTTCATAAAGTTCCTTCCATGTATTACTGAAACGACCGCTGGAACTGTTTGCTGTTGCCGTTACCAAGTCATTTCCTCCACGCGTCATAGAACTGAATCCAAGACCATCCAATTGATACAGCTCTCTTTCTGTCGCACCACTATTTGCAATTCCCAGTCTTAAAGTCTGATATACGCCTGTAACACCTAAATCCGTTAAATTATCGCTCGTCCACATCGTAGCAGAACTTACCGAATCGTAAGGTGTTGTATTTAACAAATCCTTTTTACATCCGCAGATACCTATTGCCGCAATTAGTATCATGAACGCTTTTTTAGTAGTATATGTATATTGATTCATGTTCATTTCGTTTAAAAAGTTGCAGTTAAACCAGCAGCAAATTGCTTCATTGTTGGATAAGATAGATTGATACCTACCTCAGGATCTAATCCAGGATATTTTGTAATCATCAGCAGGTTTTCGCCAGTTAGGAAAACCCGAAGTCTGCTCAGTCCAATTTTACCGGCCAGTTGTTTTGAGAAAGAATAACCAATCTGAACATTTTTCAGCTTCAGATAAGATGCATTATATAGCCAAAATGTACTTGGAATATTGGTTTGACTATCAGAAGACCCCCATTTAAGACGTGGCAATCCAGCATTGATATTGTTGGCAGGGTCATTCGGATTAGCATCATTATAATAATAGTGATCATTAGCAATCCTAGTCCCAATAGCGTTGCCTAAGTTCGTTCTGGTACTGTTAATTCCACTTTGGTTAAACATATACTGCAAACCAGTACTACCCGCCCAAAGCATAGAAAAATCGAAACCTTTCCAGGCCGCGGCAAGACTTAGTCCAAATGTATATTTTGGTGTTGTTGAGGTCCCTGTAAATTTTTTATCTGCATTATTACCGTAAGTACCATCACCATTTTCATCCGCATAAATTAAATCTCCATAATAAAGCTGCCCTTTTCCAACTGTACCTACAGGTCCAAATTTATAGCCAGCCGCGATCATTGATTTCACCCAGTCCAGATCGGCAGGAGTTCTGATCATACCATCCTTCGGTCCGCCATTTCTATTTACACTACCGTCTGCATTTTTATAGGAACCATTACCTTTATAAGGGTTCAAAAGATAATATTCATTAACTGTATGTCCTTCCAGGATTCTTCCATCAGGAATGGCATCCGTAGAAGAAGAAACCAAGCCAATATTAGAACTATATATACTGTTACCATTTGCATCGGTAGTATAGCCTTCAGACAAAACACCTCTATATTTAGTCACCCGGTTATAGTTATAAGCAAAATTACCTGTTACCGAATATTCTACCTGACCAATTTTATCTTTCCACCCCAAAGCAATCTCTACACCTTTGTTGCTCATTGACGCCGTATTTTGTGTTGGTGCAGACGCAGTTCCCGCAGTCAGAGGAATCGGTGGAATGGTAAGGATATCATCGGTAATTTTGTTATATAGATCTATTCCAAGATTCATCTTTCCTTTGAATATTGTTGCATCCAGACCAATGTTGGCCAGTGTGGTGGTTTCCCATTGCAATAGATCATTTCCTATTTTAAGCACTGCCAAACCAGAGGTAGAAGCATTATTATAAGAATAATTTACTTTCTGGTAGGTAGCCATATAATCATAATTCCCTTTGTTATCATCTGCGCTCATAACGTTATTTCCTACCTTTCCCCATGACGCACGCAGTTTAAGGTTTTGTATATGATCAGACATACCTTTCATAAAATCCTCTTCAGAAATCCTCCATCCTGCAGAAAAGGAAGGATAGAAACCGTATCTATTTTCAGCCGCAAACTTTGAAGAGGCATCGTATCGCAGTACACCTTCCAAAAGATATTTCGATTTGTATGCATAATTGGCTCTTCCAAACCATGAGCGCATACTTCTATCATATTCGGTTCCTCCAACTGCATTAGAAATGTCTGTTGCCGATCCAGGTGTTGTAATATTATAGTCGATCAGACCCTTTTTAGAACCCGTAAGGTTATAGTAATCATAATAGAACTGGTTATAACCTACCATTGCACTGATATCGTGATCACCAATTTTTGTAATGTATCGCAAAACGTTATCAAAAGTCAGCGTATAGTTCTTATTAAATTCAAAACTGGTTGTCAGATCACTTCCAGCCAAAAGCGGAGTTTTCAGCGCATTTGTTGAAAAATCCCATCTTTCAATTGGCAATGCGAATGAACTTAACTCCTGGTACCGGTCTTGATAATTTACCTTTGTTTCAAAAGTTAATCCTTTGTAAATATTAAAAATGCCATACAATGTGCTATTGATCCTAGTCTCTTTATTCCTTCCGCCAGTTCCATTTAAATAGGTTAAAATATTATTGTTTGTTACCGGTTCCTCTACAGCTGGCGCAAAACCATATTTTCCATCATAGATCGGATAAATCCCTGGAGTGGTTTGCCACAGGTAATTAAAAGCATTATCTGTATTTGCCTTACCAATGGATTGAGTAGAAATAAAGGTCTGTGTACCCAGTGTAATAAACTTATTGATTTTAGACTCAATATTCGCTCTAAACTGGTATCTGGATAAACCAGTATTGTCCATAATCCCTTTATTTCCCAAATATCCAGCAGAGATATTATAGGTTATTTTCTCTGTTCCCCCATTCAAACTTACATTATGATTTTGCACTACCTGATTTTTACCAAACATCCAGTCAGCCCAGTTCGTATTGGGATAAGCCACATAATTAGGTACACCACTTGCCGAAATTCCATCAGGATTCTTATCGGCTTCCTGCCATTTTTGGATTGTCGCAGCAGAATACACTTCGGAAACGCCCATATTCCTCGCGCTCTCATTTGTTAATTGCATAAATCTGGCATAATCAGAAACAAAATCAGGCAAGTTGCTTGGTCTGGCAAAAGACAAAACACCAGAGTAAGTCACACTGTTCTTTCCTACTGCACCCTTCTTTGTTGTAATCAGAATTACACCATTTCCAGACAGCGATCCATAAATAGCGCCTGCAGCAGCATCTTTCAGCACAGAAATATTCTCAATATCTTCTGGATTTACCGCATCCATTGAACCGATAATACCATCAATGACAACTAATGGGTTATTGCTATTCAACGTACCTGTTCCACGGATTCGGATGGTAGCCCCATCAGAGCCTGGTTTACCACTGCCTTGTCGAACAGATACCCCAGGTGCTAAACCGGCCAGAGCAGATGAAACGTTGGTAATGGGTCTTGCACTTAATTCTTTGCCACTAATAGAGGCTACTGAACCAGTGAGGTTCACTTTCTTCTGAGTTCCATATCCAACTACAACCACCTCATCCAGTCCTTTGGAATCTGTATTTAATGTTACTGAAATTTCTGTCTTTCCAGTTACGTCAATCTCTTGCGTTTGGTACCCTATATTCCTGACAACAAGAATTTGACTGTTACCTTTTAATCTGATTTTGAAATTCCCGCTGGCATCTGTGAGTGTAGCGTTGGTTTCCATCCCTTTTTCGGTGATCCCTGCCCCGGGTAATGGGCCATCTTTGTCTTTAATTTTACCCGTAATGAGTTTGTTCTGTGCACTGACAATTCCCGGCAACAGGAAGATTGCTGTGCAAATGATCATTAGTATTCTTTTCATAAAACACGTCTGCAGGTTTTACCCCTGATTGGTTAGTATTGGTTAATTGGTTTTGTGTTTACTATGGCTTCGGAAAAAAGCCTGACTGGATTGGAGTAGTTTTTTTATCATACATAATTTGGTTTAGGTTTTATTTTGTTTTAGGCAACAAAATTTATTTCTTTGGCTGAGGGTAAAATTGGAGTGAATCATAAAAAAAGAGGGATGAAAATCATAACTAAATGGGATGAAAATCATGCTTAACTCCTCAAAACACCCTGTAAATCGTATTTTTGTAGTCGCTTTACCAGTACGGTCGACCAAATATTTTATAACCAGAGCAAATGAAAAGAATTGTTTTTTTGAGTCTGTTTCTGTTTTTGCATCACTTTTGCAAAAGCCAGGAACTCCGCTTCAACCAGCTCATGACCAAAAATGGACTCTCACAAAACTCCATATTTGCTATCGCGCAAGACAGCCGGGGCTTTATGTGGTATGGATCAAGATTTGGTTTAAACAGATACGATGGTCATAAATTTTTACTTTATAAAAGCAGTTCATTAGATACCACAACACTTTCTGATGACTATATACTGTCCATGTATAATGATTCAAAGGATGTATTGTGGGTGGGTACATCCAATGGGTTAAACAGATTCGACCCAGTAAAGAATTCCTTTAAAAGAATCTATATTCCCTCAGGATATAAAAACAGTATTAATGCCATTACAACAATCTACGAGGACAAAACCGGACGAATCTGGCTGGGCACCTATATGGGGCTCTATCTACTTACAGATCGTCAAACAGATACATTCAAGCCAGCAGCCTTCGCCGGCCTTCGTCACCCGCTACTTAGTAATGAAATTCTGAGCATTTTTGAGGATGATGAAGGTTCTTTTTGGGTGGGTACGAATAAAGGTCTTCTTTATTTCAGCAAAGGAAAAGAGCCACTAGTCTTTACCAGGGACGGTCAACCTGGGAGTATAAGTGATAATGCCGTAACCGCTATTGCGGAAGACCATCTGAAAAACCTCTGGTTTGGTACAGAAACAGGAGGAATAAACCTCTATAATCATGCTTCCAGGACTTTTAAGACCTTTCGGCACAAACCTCAGCAAGATGATGGACCCGTGCACAATGCGATACGTAAGATCATCAAAACGAAGACCGGAGACCTCTGGATCGGAACCCAGGAAGGTCTAAGCATACTGAATGCCAATACACAGACTTTCAAATCCTATCAACACAGAAAGTCCAATAACCAGAGCCTGAATCAGAACTCCATTTATAGCATTTACCAGGACAGAAATGGCTCGATATGGATAGGCACCTATTATGGCGGAGTGAACGTATCTTATGCCAATGCAACAAATTTCAAAACCTGGCAATATGATGAAAAATCAACAAGCTTAAATCATAATGTCATCAGCTCAATACTTGGCGATGAGAAAGATAACCTCTGGATCGGAACAGAAGGCGGTGGCCTGAATTATTATAACCGATCTACCCGGCAATTCAAGGCCTATGGTTACAACTATACAGACACAAACAGTCTGGCTTCTAATCTTGTTAAGGTATTATATAAAGATAAAAGCAATCACCTTTGGATCGGTACACATGGGGCAGATCTTAATCTTTTTGACCCTGTCCATAACAGTTTTAAGCATTTCGTTACTCAGGGCAACAATACAAGGACAACACGTGCTGAGATCGTTGCAATTTTGGAAGACCATAACAAGGCATTATGGATTGGAAGCCAGACAGGCTTGAGGGTTTTTCAAAAAGATGGAACTCATCTAAAAATCTCCCCTATTCAGCCGCAGTTAAAGAGTTTAGCAGAAAAGAACGTTAAGGTTCTCTTTGAAGATAGCAAACATAATCTATGGATAGCTACTACAACCGGTTTATACCAATATACATATCAACCCTCTGTGCTTCGGTACTTCAAACTGACGCAAGGCAGTAATAGTGTAAATAATAATGCTAATTATATCAATTGCATTCAGGAAGATTCTAAAGGAAATATATGGATTGGGCTTTACTATGGCGGATTCTGCAAATATGATCCACAGAAAAAATCCCTATCCCATGTATATAGCACTAAGGACGGCCTGCCAAACAATAATGTAGTGGGAATACTGGAAGATAAAACTCATCAGCTATGGATTAGTACTTCAAATGGACTATCGAAATTCAATCCGCAGCTGAATACCTTTCAAACCTACACAACCAGTGATGGGCTGGCAGGTGATGAATTCAATTATAATTCCTTTTTTAAAGCAAAGGACGGCACCATGTATTTTGGGGGCTTTAATGGCCTTACTTATTTTAATCCTGAGGAAATTGGCAAAAACAACTATGTTACACCGATAGTCTTTACAGGCTTAAAGCTCTTTAACATCCCTGTGCCCATTAATTCCAGAGACCGGTTATTAAAACAGGACATCAGTTTCACAAAAAAACTGATATTTAATGATGACCAGAATGTTTTCACTATTGAGTTTTCTCTTCTTAACTATATTAAATCAAATAAAAACAAGTATGCTTATAAATTAGAGGGTATTAACAAAGAATGGATAGAAAGCCATACCCCGTCTGCTACATATACCAATTTACCTTCCGGGACCTATACACTGCTGGTTAAAGGTGCTAATAATGATGGAGTCTGGAGCAAACCAGTGGGCATGCAGATTGAAATCTTACCTCCATTATGGAAAACATGGTGGGCCTATTGCTTATATATTATACTGTTGGGAATCATTGTATTTTTCATTACCAGATTCTTCTACCTTAGAGGATTATTACTAAAAGATGAGGAATTGCATCAGATTAAACTGAACTTTTTCACCAATGTATCGCATGAGATACGTACGCATCTTACACTGATCATGGCCCCGGTAGAAAAATTGATTGAAAATGACGCTCAGGATCAAAAAAATATGAAGCCACTGATGAGCATAAAGTCGAACGCCAACCGTTTATTGAAACTGGTTAGCGAGCTTATGGATTTTAGAAAAGCCGAAACCAAACATCTAAAACTTAAAGTTGCTCCACATGATCTTATTGAGTTTTTAGATGAAATCCGTGGCTCATTTGAAGTTCTTGCTGTAAAAAAGAACATTGACTTCTCATTTGAATATGACAGCGAACCTGCTCTTATTTATTTCGATAGCGTACAAATGGAAAAAGTATTTTTCAACCTGTTGTCTAACGCTTTTAAATTTACCCCTGGGGGAGGAAAAATAGCCATTAACCTTCAACATAAAGAAGGTCTGGTACAAGTCAGTATTACGGATACAGGAAGTGGCATTGCCCCCCAGTATTTGGAGCAGTTGTTTGTCAACTATTTCCAGGTAGATGACCACAGCATACAGAATACAGGTTATGGAATTGGTCTGGCACTGGCAAAAACGATTGCCGAGTTACACAAAGGTACAATTGAAGTGACCAGTAATCCCGCTACAGCAGATCAGCCAGGGAATACCTGTTTTAATATCACTTTATTAAATGGCTATGCACATTTTCCGAAAAATTACCTGATGAATCCATCGGGAGAAACCAACTGTAGTCTCTCTGTTCCGGAAGAAAGTCAATCTGATGTTCATTCAGATTTTATTCCCCAGCTAGCGGACAACAAAAGATTCAAGATACTTATTGTGGAAGATAATCCGGAACTGCAGCAACTGATTGGCGGTTCTCTTGATCACAGTTATCATATCCTATTTTCAGGTAATGGACTCGAAGGCTGGAATACAGCTATTGAAGAAATTCCTGACCTGATCATCAGTGATGTCATGATGCCGGAAATGGACGGCTTTACCCTTTGTGAACGCCTGAAAAACGATGAAAGGACTAACCATATTCCGGTTATCCTTCTAACAGCTAAAGCCGAGCAAACCGACCAGATCAGTGGTCTGACTTTAGGAGCAGACGTCTATTTGACCAAACCATTTAGTACGAAGATTTTACAGTTGCATGTGCGTAACTTACTACAGGCCAGAGAAAATATCCGTTTAAAATACAATAAAGGTTATGTTCCAGAACCTAATGACCTGGATATAAACAATGTAGATGAACAATTTATTTCTAAACTTATTCTGATCATTGAAAACCATATGGAGGATGAAGATTTTGGAATAGAACTTCTGGCAGAAAAAATTGGTATGAGTTTACCGGTACTCTATAAAAAACTCAAAGCCATTACCGGTTTGTCTGTGAATGATTTTTCAAAGTCAATACGTCTCAAAAAAGCGGCTCAGCTGCTGCTTGAAAAAAGATATACCGTATATGAAATTGGTTATATGGTTGGTTTTTCAGACCGCAAATACTTTAGCAAAGAATTCAAGAGACAATTTGGAAAAACGCCAACAGACTATATTAAATAATGAAATACCACCCTAAATGTTTAGGATTTTACCCCATCCAGGTAAACTATTTCTAATATTTTTGAATTCATCCTTCGCTGACTTAGGTCATAGTTGGTAAAGTTACTTTGGTTAGTGTATTTACATGGCGCAGCTTCTATTGCTGTGTCATGTATTAATTCAATTAAAATCTGAAGATCTGACCAATAATGACTTTTAGTCAACATATATTTCTACCAATATGAATAAATTTGTAAGCTTCAGAGCTCAGATTTTAAATTCATGTATAAAAACCTATTTCTTTCCGTACTCTTATTTTGGAGCTTCCAACCTGTCTTTGCTCAAAGAGACTGGAAACTCAGTAAAGAAAAAGAAAACATTAAGATTTACACGGGGAATATGGCCAACTCTAAGATTAAAGCCATCAGGGTAGAATGTGAATTTGATGCAAGAGCCTCTGAGATTGTTGCATTACTACTTGATGTGGAATCGGCTCCGGATTGGATTTACCATACAAAATCCTGTAAATTGATTAAACGTATCTCTCCTTCTGAACTTTATTATTATTCTGAAGTAAGCGTACCCTGGCCAGTGGAAAACAGGGATTTTGTAGCACATCTGACCGTTAATCAAAATCCACATACTAAAGTAATCACCATCGAAGGCCCGGCGGTAAGTGGACATGTCCCAATAAAAAAAGGCGTGGTCAGAATAAATAACTCTATAGGAAAATGGTTGATCATACCAGAATCGGATCATCATATCCGGGTGGAGTATACGCTGCATGTAGATCCGGGAGGCGCTCTACCAAGTTGGCTGGTGAATCTTTTTGCAACAGAGGGCCCGCTTCATATTTTCAGAGAGCTTAAAGTTCAATTGCAAAGACCCGTATATAAAAATGCCCAGTTTGCATTTATCAAAGACTAAAAAAGGCACTGTAATAGTGCCTTTTTTAGTCTTTGATAAATGCAAACTGGGCATTTTTTCGTGGGTTTGAAGCAAACCAGTAATATAATCGCTAGTGCCCTCATCGTGAAACGCCTCACTGTAGCCATCTATGTTTTCACGCAAATGAATTAAAATGCTCTCGTGGTCTTCCAATAATTCTTTAATAAAGCTTGCGCTGTCATTTTTACCTTTTGATTCTTCAGTAAGGTGTGTTAAAGCTAAATACTCTTTTAAAGATGCTGGTGGAAAATGCCCTAAAGTTCTGATCCTCTCCGCAACATCATCCACAATTTGCTCCAGTTCTCCGTATTGAGCTTCAAAAAAGAGATGTTTGCTATGAAAATCAGGCCCCACGACATTCCAATGCGCTTTTCTCGTTTTCGTGTAGAGTACAAATTCATCTGCAAGAATTTTACCTAGAGAATGCGCAACAGCTGCAAGATTTTCTTCTTTAATACCAATATTCGCTTTCATATTTTTTAATTAAAAATTAATGGATAACATTAAAATTGATGTATAACAAAGTACCTATATCCTTTTTAATTTCAAAACCCGGGAGGTTAAATTTACATTAGCATTAGACCTTATTAATTGGACTGCTTTTTTGCCCAGTCTAGTCTTCGCTCATCAGGAAGTTGCAGAATATGTTCTCTACTCTCCGGATCTGTATAAGCCGATTTAACAATCCCCTTCAAAACAAAATGTTCATGGCTGTTTACATCACCTGTACTTCCATATATAATCACATCTATAATTACCCAAGGATTTAACTGAGTAATTTATCTTTCGCTTCATCTGCTGTAGATAAGAAATTAATTAATCTGCCTTTGTTACTCTCAAAGATAAAATCCCTGATACTTTTACCGGGATATTTCTCAAAATCTCCTACAATGGCAAGTCTTACTCTATAATTGGAAAACTTTTGTAATATTTCACCGGCAAGCCCCGTTTTCAAATCAAAAAAAACAGGGGTTATGTTATTTTCATGAATGATTATACTTTCAAAATCCTGGTAATACAAATCAACAAGAAGTTGTAATCCTTCTTCAGCATTATTTATTAAAACAGAATCTGAAATGATCTCAGCTAATTTGCGTTCTCCAATCCTGTGCGTTTTTATATTCATAATCGAGCTTTATTATAACCACCTTTTGATGAAAGCCAATTAAATGATTCTAAACTTTTGTTATCAATTGATGATTTATTGATAAAGATTAAATTTTAAACTGTACGAGCCAAGTTAATTCCGAAATTTTATAATTTGCATGATGAAGTTTACCAGAATTGACCCACATCCTGACCTTGAACCATTCATTGAATGCTATTGGATGATGCAGTCCAGGAACTCCACCCCAAAAATCGAAAAGATTATTCCTGACGGATTTACAGAGCTGATCTTTAATTACGGAGATGTATACAAATCAAAAATTAGCGGAGAGTGGCAATTCCAATCACCACATTTATTTGCAGGACAGATCACCAGTTATTTTTACCTTGAAAATACGGGTTGGACTGGATCTTTTGCTATAAAACTAAAACCAGCCGCGTTAACTCAATTTTTTGGACTGAATATGGTTGCCTACCTCGACCAAATAATTGACCTGGATAGTTTTCCTCATGTTCAGCTTGCCAATTTAAAAAATCTTTTTCTGCCCTTCGAAAATGAGCATAAACTCAAACAGCTGTTAGATGATCGTTTTCTGGAACTCTGTAAAAATGCAACTGAAAATCCATTGGAAAATGCGCTGACCCTCATCTTTGAAAGTAACGGAACAGCATCTGTAGCAGAGCTTGCGACTTCGGCAGGCGTTAATGAACGCCAGTTGGAACGTCTTTTCAAAAAGTATATAGGGCTTGCGCCTAAATATTATTCGCGCATTATTAAATTCAATCATATCTTTCAACTCATCAAAGAGGAGAAATGTACCTGGTCGGACATTGTGTACCAATCTGGTTATTACGACCAAAGCCACTTTATCAGAAACTTTAAAGCATTTACAGGTGAAGATCCATCATCTTATTTCTTTGAAGAACGAAATATGGCCAATTTTTTTTTAAGAAAATAAAGAGACAGTCGGGTTTGTACAATACAGCAATAACAAATCATCCTATTTTTGAAAGAAAAAACATGATGACAGTCAAAAAACTACTTCTGCTTGTTCCATGCCTATGCATGTTGATCATGAACAATGTTCAAGGGCAGGAAAGCCAAAAACAAAAATTCAAAGCACTAGATTGGTTAGCTGGAAAATGGATCCGTACCAATGCCAAGCCAGGGCATTCAGGCTATGAAATCTGGGATAAAGTCTCGGATTTGAAACTCATCGGAAAAGGTGTGACACTTAAAGGAAATGACGTTACTTTCACAGAGAACCTCCAATTCATCACGAAAGGGAGCGACATTTTCTACGTTGTAACGATCACGGGTGAAAAAGAACCTGTTTTTTTCAAATTGACACGAATTGATAGTCAAAGTTTCACATGTGAAAATCCAGCACATGATTTTCCTAAAAAAATCACGTATAGGTATGACGGAAAAAACATCAAAGCTGTGATCTCCGGAGATGGAAAGAGTATGGACTACGATTTTGTCAGAATCAATTAATTTCAGACTTTAATTTCATCACCTGGCTAAGTAAACCAGGAAGACCAGTTTCTGGATTAACCTTATCGTTGTTCCAAAAACTCATTACGCAACTTACGTATTGGTTTCTAACTGGCGCGTTTACAAAATAAACCGTCAGTGTTTGACCTCCGCTCATCCTCACTAATGCTGAGGTCAAACCTTTAAAATCATAAATGATCTTTTTTGCCCGAACTTCAATCCCTTCAAAAACTACATTAACCGTCTCCTCTGACAACACTCTTCCATTTTTTTTTGCTTTAATTACTTTGTACCTGTTCAGAACATCTTCCCTTGCTTCCAACTCATCTTTATGAACACTCCAACTCATTTGACCGTGTCCCGGGCATTGGGTATTCCCAACTCCCATCCAGTAACATTGATTTCCAAGAGCGATCTTTCTTCCGGCAAAGTTTATACTATCGATTTGCAAGGATTGATAAACACTATCTGGAATACTTCTATTGAGCAAGAGTTGTACAAAACTCCTTTCAAAAACCCTATCCTTCTTATTTAGACTTGCAAAAGTTATCGTCATGAGCATCTTATTAGAATTTTCCACAAAATAATAGGAAGTCATTTGAGTAATCCCATACGGACCCGGTTCAGATTTGGAAACATAATAATTTGGTTGCAGGATCAAACTGTCAGATACCCCAAGATCCTCTTCTTTTATGCCATATTTTTTTGCCCCTTTAAGGATATTTTTTTTTGATATCCCCTGATTAATAATCGTGCTGGTAATTTCGATTCCATCAACGTTATAAAAATTAGTCCCTTTATTTGAAATAGCCTGCAATCTGGAAAATATTTGATCATTGCTTTGCCCAAAACAATAGGAACAACTCAAATAAAATAACAAAACAACAACGTTTTTTTTCATAAGCAGTATATTAAAAATATGATCAATAATGTTAAGACGCAGATTTTCATGAAGATAGGCAATTATTTTAATGTTATTATTATGAGCACCAATCAGAATAATGCTCATACTTCTCTACAATTGGGTATCCTTTTGATCAAAACTGGACTACCCATTTTGTTTATATTGGACTATCCTTATCATCCATTCGGATTGTAATTTTGTGTGTATTCTAAATATTTAAACAATGAATTTTTCCATACAACAACAATTAGAAAACGAGAGGGTTAAGCTTGCTCCTTTGGAGAACAATGACTTTGACGCCTTATATAAAGTTGCTTCTGATCAAGATATCTGGATGCAACATCCCAATAAAGACCGCTGGAAAAAAGAAGTTTTCCAACTTTTCTTTGAGGGCGCTATCCAGAGCAAAGGTGCCTTCAAAATCATAGATAAATCCACCAATGAAATTGCAGGATGCACGCGTTTTTATGATTATAAAGAATCAGACAAAAGTATCCTGATCGGGTATACATTTTATGCGACAAAATACTGGGGAACCGGACTAAATCCATCGGTAAAGAAATTAATGATGGACTATATCTTTCAGTTTGCAAATAAAGTATTGCTTCATGTAGGTGCAAATAATCTTAGATCACAGATTGCAGTAGGCCGTTTAGGAGCAACAAAAATAGCTGAAGAGAACGTGGCCTATTATGGTGAACCTTCTAAATTGAATTTTATATATGAAATCAAAAAGGAAGACTATTTATCGGCTTCTCAAAATTAATTAAGGATGTATGTACCAGCTCAATTCCAGTTTAAAGACCAGCAGCAAGTTCTCGATTTTATGCAACGTTACAGTTTTGCTACGCTAGTGACCGCTAAAGATCAATTACCCATGGCTACTTATCTCCCGTTTCATATTGAACTACGGGAGAGCACAGTTGTTCTTTCCTCCCATTTTGCAAAAGCAAATCCACAGGCCCAAGAATTGATTGATCGTCCGGCATTGGTTATTTTTAGTGAACCCCATGCCTATATAGCACCAAAAAACTACGATAAGCAAGAAAATGTTCCAACCTGGAACTATATTGCAGTCCATGCTTATGGCAAGGCAGCTATTCTTCATGAAGAAACACAACAACTTGAACTGATGGAAAAAATGATCGCCACCTATGACCAGGATTATTTGGAACAATGGGCAAGCCTTTCCATGGCCTTTAAACTAAAGATGCTCAAAGGGATTGTTGCCTTTGAGATCACTGTCAATGACCTGCAGGCCCAGCAAAAATTAAGTCAGAACAAAACAGAAAACGAAAGAAAAAAGATCATTAATGACCTCGAAAACAGTAAACACAGCACAGAACAAGATTTAGCCTTCTACATGAAACACACATAATTTCTTTGCAGGAAACACACTTATTCTTACTTTTATTAAAAAATCCACCATGAATATTGAAGAATTGCGTGACTACTGTCTCCAAAAACCCGGTGTAACAGAAGATTTTCCCTTTGGTGATCAAACGCTTGTATTTAAAATAGGCAGCAAAATCTTTCTTCTTATTGGCCTTGAAGGAGGAAACCGCTTTAATGCAAAATGCGATCCTGAACGTGCAATAGAACTTAGAGAGCAATATGATGCGATCATTCCGGGTTATCATATGAATAAAAAACACTGGAACACCATTTATATGGATAGAATGCTGAAACGCAGCTTAATTCATGAGCTCATCGATCATTCCTACGAACTGGTTTTAAACAGCTTACCAAAAAACCAACGGGAACTGATTCCAAGATAACTTAAACATCTAATTCATGGCGCAATAAAGAATATAAAACCAAATCCAGGAACTCATTATTCACCAGTTCTGCCTGCCTTAAAATACCCTCCTTTTTAAAATTCAACTTCTCTGGAACTGCCTGGCTTCTTAAATTATGGACTGCCGCTTTAATCTCTATCCTGTGCAGCCCTAATTCATTAAACCCATAGTTGATCACGGCTTTGCAAGACTTTGTGATAATACCCTTTCCTTCCGCCTCTTTGACGAGCCAATAGCCGATCGCCCCACTTTTATTTAGCCTATTTAGATGATGTAACCCAATTCTTCCAACAACAACTTGTTCAAACAAGATAGCAAAGCTCATTTCCTTTTGCTGCTGAATAAGTACTTTACTCGCCTCAATATATTCCTTCAGATCGTTAACTGATTGCATACGGTCTACCCAGGGCAGAAATGCAGAAAGATGCTTGCGGTTGTTATCTATTGCATTAAATAGGACATCTGCTTGCGACGCATTGGTTAATTCGAGCTTTATTTGGTCATTTATATATATTGTCATGAAAGCTCGTATTTGTTAAAACCTTAAATCAAAGTATCCATTAAAAAACGCATCGTGATCATAAATATTCTGCTTCATCATGCAAGTTACAAAATTCCTTGTTTCCACCGCCTGGCGCAGATTCTAGTCTCTATAGCCATCTACTTTTACCCCTACGTTGCAGATGATTAAATTTTAAATCTTGTATATTTAAATTCAAAAAACTCATTTAGCTTATTCTTTATGAAAATAGCAACTTATAATGTCAACGGTGTTAATGGACGTCTTCCTGTATTGCTCCGATGGTTGGAAGAAACAGCTCCAGATGTAGCTTGCTTACAGGAATTAAAAGCACCGCAAGAAAAATTTCCGGAACAGGCCATAAAAGATGCGGGCTATCACGCCATCTGGCATGGACAAAAAAGCTGGAATGGTGTAGCTATACTTTCCAGAAAAGATAATATTAAAGAAATCAGACGCGGTCTTCCAGGTGATCCTGAAGACCTGCATAGTCGTTATATCGAAGCCTTAATCGATGGAATTGTGGTGGGCTGTCTTTACTTACCAAATGGCAATCCTGCTCCCGGACCAAAGTTCGACTACAAACTACAATGGTTTGAACGATTCAGGCTCCATGCGGCAGAATTACTGAGTTCCGGTCAACCCGTGGTATTAACGGGAGATTATAATGTAATGCCAACCGAACTCGATGTTTATAAACCAGAGCGTTGGGTAGATGACGCCCTATTCCGGCCTGAAACCCGCGAGGCCTTCCAAAAACTAATAGATCAGGGATGGACCGATGCCATACGTAAGCTGTATCCAACCGAGACAATATATACCTTTTGGGACTATTTTAGAAATGCATATGGAAGAAATGCGGGTTTACGCATTGACCATTTTCTACTCAGCCCACAACTGAAAGAACATTTACTTGCTGCCGGAGTAGACCGACACGTACGTGGTTGGGAAAAAACGAGTGACCATGGACCAGTTTGGATAGAACTTAGTTTAAACAAGTAAGGAATTCTGCTGTTGTAACCTACATAAAGCAATATCAAAAACACCCAGCATATGAAAGCCATCCAATTTTCAAATTATGGTGATTCCTCCGTTTTGGAACTCCATCAAACCGATCAACCCAAAGCAAAAGCAGGAGAAGTCCTCATTAAAATCTCTGCTACAACTGTCAATCCATGGGATATCAAAGTACGCTCAGGTGCCATGCAAAAAATAATCCCTATCTCTTTTCCTTATACACCTGGAATAGATGTTGCAGGTACAGTTGAAGCAGTTGGAGAGCAGGTAAACAGATTAAAAATTGGGGACAAGGTATTTGCCAATCCTTCCAGTGGATCCTATGCAGAGTATATTTCTATAAAGGAACAGATTGTATCCACCATTCCAAATAATGTTACACTTGCAGAAGCCGCAGCCCTCACCATTCCCCTAACCACTGCCTACAGCCTGCTGATTGAAGCCGGTGATTTGGAATCCGGTCAAAAAATACTGATCCATGGTGCTTCAGGCGGTGTAGGGACCATTTTAATACAAATGGCCAAAGCACTGGGTGCTTATGTAATTGGAACAGCCTCAGGTAAGGGTTTAGAGTTGATTAAATCGTTAGGTGCAGATGAAGTCATTGATTACAAATCTCAGGATTTCAGCCAACTGGTTTCCGATATCGACCTGATTGCAGACCTGGTTGGTGGCGAAACACAAACAAAATCCTACCCTTTAGTTAAAAAGGGAGGAAAACTATTAAGTCTGGTTATGCCAACTTCAGATGAACTGGCAAAGGAACATGGTATAACAGCAAAATTTGTAAACTCAGCTCCCGGTTACGAAAAACTGGCTTTCGGAAAAGCACTTGTTGAAGCTGGAAAAATCAAAGTACAAATTGCAAGGACCATGCCGCTCGAAGAAGCGGCTACAGCCCAAGACTTGATATCCTCCGGCGGGGTAAATGGAAAAATCGTTCTGGAAGTCGATTAATTTTCTTTATAACCTGGAAACCGATCGAATAACAACTTCAACTCCTGCGCAATATCCGCATGATCTTCAATGACATTCGTCCTCTCTCCGGGATCAAAAGCAAGGTTGAACAACTCAGTCTTGCTTTTCACATTTTTATCAAGAATCCCATTCTTAACTTCCCCACCCTTCACTTCTCTATATTTCCAGTTGCCTTTTCGCACTGCCTCGCAAATACCATTATTTACAATGTAGATCTCTCTGTGTGCAGGATGTTTACCACCCTTTTGCAATAAAACGTCGGAAATCGCCTGACCATCAAGGGTTCGTCCTTCAGGCAATTTCGCCCCGGTCCATTGTGCAAGTGTGGGCAATACATCCAGGTTACTGATCATATTGGTTAAAAAGGCGCCCGGTGGAGTATGGTTTTTCCAGTAAACAATAAAAGGTTCTCGTACTCCACCCTCATAACTCTCACCCTTACTTCCCCTAAAAACACCTGCCGTCCCGGCATGCCAGCGTTTTGTTTCGCCATCGCCAGACATGCGTTCAGGATAATCTATCCATGGCCCGTTATCACTGGAGAATATAAAGATGGTATTGTCGGCAAGTCCATTTTTTTCTACAGCAGCCCAAACTTCAGCCAGGCTGGCATCCAATTGTTCCACCACATCACCAAGAGGTCCACCTTCAGAACGTCCCTTATTTTTTACCGAAGAGGCAAAAGCCACAGGCAAATGCGGCATATTATGAGCCAGATAAAGAAAGAAAGGTTTCCCCTTCTTTTGCTTGTTAATATATTTCACAGCTTCGGTTTTATACAATTCAGTAAGTGATGAATCAGCTGGTCTAAGCACCTCCGGTTTATGATTACGGAAAATTTTCAGTGTCGTATCCGTTTTAACATAAGGTGTTCGATAGTCGTGGCTATAAAGCATTCCATAATAGGAATCAAACCCCTGAGACATTGGATGATTATAAACCGTATGGTCACCAAGGTGCCATTTGCCAATCATAGCTGTGGTATATCCCACCCCTTTAAGCATTTCCGCTATAGTTACCTCCTGATCAGGAATACCTAGTGAAGATCCCGGACCAATTACAGATCCTAAATTCATCCTGGAGGCATACCTTCCGGTTAATAAAGACGCCCTGGATGGTGTGCATGCTGGACTTGAGACTACATAATTTGTCGCCCTAACACCTTTTTGTGCCATCATATCCAGAAATGGTGTCCTAATTACAGGGTTTCCATAACAACTTAAATCAGAATACCCCATGTCGTCAGCAAGTACGAAAATGATATTGGGGCGTTGCTGCGCATACAGACTGGTACTAATCAATACCAGTAAAGCCACTATAATTCTTTTGATCATATATAAACGTTATAGACTTAAATTTTTCCCTTTTTTATATAGCCTCAGATATAGAAATACCGGATCTCAGCATATGTACATGATCGATACTGTCTTCGTCGTAAACCTCACCTGTTACTTTGAAACCAAATGATTCATAAAAAGATTTCAGATACAGCTGTGCACCGATCTTAATATCTCTGTTTCCGTGCAGACGGATACAATTATCTATGGCCAACCTCACCAGTTCCTTTCCAAAGCCAGTTCCTCTCACCCTCTTACTACTTACAATCCGACCGATGGAAGGCTCTTTAAAAGAAATACCCGGAGGAACGATCCTTGCATAAGCAACAAGCTCCTTCTGATGGTACAACATCAAGTGCTGACAGGACAGATCTTTTCCATCCGCATCAAGATAGATACATTGCTGCTCCACAACAAATATCTCACTTCTTAACTTCAAAACATCGTAGAGTTCCTTAGGTTTAAGCGTGTCAAAAGGCTTACATAATTCAATAAATTCCATAGCCAAATATAAGTTCATTTAGCCAGCCTTAAGTCTAAAATAAAAAAATGTATATTGTACTCAACAGAGCCTATAAGTATTGCCTAATCATGGATATCAAAAAAGACCTAAAACTTGCCGTATTAATTGATGCAGATAATGTACCCTATGCCAATGTAAAAGAAATGTTTGAAGAGATTGCAAAATACGGCACTCCAACCTTCAGAAGAATCTATGCAGACTGGACCAAACCCACGGTATCAGGATGGAAGAAAGTACTCCTGGAAAATGCCATTACCCCTATCCAGCAATACAGCTATACCACAGGAAAGAATGCCAGCGACAGTGCACTGATCATAGATGCGATGGATATTTTATACACCGGCAAAGTGGATGGCTTTTGCATCGTATCCAGCGATAGTGACTTTACCAGGTTAGCAACTAGGCTAAGGGAAGCAGGAATGACCGTTATCGGAATTGGGGAAAAGAAAACCCTTACCCCATTCATTAAAGCCTGTGATAAGTTTATCTATATGGAAATCCTTAAACCCGATCTTTCTGTAGAAGAAGAAATAGAAAACAAAAAACCACAAAGCAAAAAAGAACAACAGCCCTTGAGTAAAATAGATCCTAAGGTCATCAAACTCTTCTCCGATACCATCTCCGATCTGGCCGATGAAAACGGCTGGGCCTCCTTAGCAGAGCTAGGAAGCTTAATGCTTAAGAAAAAACCAGACTTCGATTCCAGAAACTATGGGTTTCCACGATTGCTTCCTTTAATCAAAAGTATCAACCGGTTTGAGGTAGATGAAAGGGAAACCGGCAAATTAAATGTAAAACACATTTACATCAGAAGAAAATAAATACGCAAAAAGAATCTATCTTTAGCCAAATTTTATAATTATATTTTATGGCAAAAGCATCCGAAATCAAAGTAGGGAACATTTTACGTTATAACAACGAACTGGTAACGGTTACAGAATTCATACACCGTACACCAGGAAAGGGTGGCGCTTTTTACTTAGGTAAATTTCGCAACATTAAAACCGGAAAAATCGTAGAAGCACGTTTAGGAACAGACGAACAGGTGGAAATCTGTCGTGTGGAAACCAATGACTTCCAATATCTATATGAAGAAGGCGAATACTTTGTAGTGATGGATAACATCAGTTTTGAGCAATTCAACATTCCTAAATCTTTATTTGGACCAGCCGCCAAATTCCTGAAAGAAGGAATGGATGTTATCGTTTCTTTTGAAAGTGAAGAACCTATCATGGCACAGGCACCAAACTTTGTAGAACTGGAGATCACTTACACGGAGCCAGCCGTTAAAGGCGACACGTCTTCAGGAGCTCAAAAATCTGCTACGACAGAAAATGGCATTGAATTAAAAGTGCCATTGTTTGTAAATCAAGGTGATAGGATTAAAATAGACACACGCACCGGCGATTACGTTGAACGCGTAAAATAACCTCAATATCTTTATCCTGGCTATAAGCCAGGATAAAGATGTTTTTATAGCGGAGATTTAAGCGAAATAAATGTAAACTGCTACATTTACACCATGAATTTTACCGAACAATTTCCCGTACTAAATAACTATATATATCTTGACACAGCCGGTTCGGGCATCTTATCTCAATCTATACAACAATGGAGAAAAGCACATGACGAACAATTTGTACAAGAAGGAAGCAAATTCCGTCTTTATCAGGCAAATTTCCTCCAGGACGTAAAAGATCATGTAGCCAAATTTTTTAAAGCCAAAGCAGAAAACACTTTTCTTGTTCAAAATTTCTCTATTGCATTTAATACTTTCCTTGACGGATTAGATCGCTCTCATCGCTTCTTACTATTAAAAAGTGATTACCCGTCTGTAAACTATCCAATAGAGAGCAGGAATTTCAAGCATATCGAATATGCAGAACTGGATGAAAACCTGGAACAAAACATATTAAATAAAGTCAGATCTTCTAAGCCAACCATATTAGCACTGAGTCTGATCCAATACATTAGCGGAATCAAAATTGATCTTGATTTCATTAAAAAGCTAAAACAAGAATACCCGGAAATGCTAATTGTTGCCGATGGAACGCAGTTTTGCGGCACAGTAAACTTTAATTTTCAGGATTCAGGCCTTGATGTGCTCTTAGGCAGTGGTTATAAATGGATGCTTTCCGGCTATGGCAACGGATTTATGTTGATCAAAGATCATGTTAACGAACATCTATATCAAGACAGAATAAGCCACACCCTCCCACAAGAACCTTTTCTAAAACACAAGAAGCATTTGGCACTATGTTTTGAACCAGGTCATTTGGATACACTTGCTTTCGGAACGCTGAAACAATCTATACTACATTTAGAAAAACTGGGAATGAACGTTATAGAGAAAAGACTACGAACACTAAGCGAGCTTGCAAAGAAAGCTTTTACAGAAAGAGGGCTCCTCACTTCAGAAGTTGCTCAAAGAACAATACATTCTACCATATTCAATCTCAAATCAAACGAGGTATTGACAAAAAGGATGCAGGATGCCAATGTATTATTCTCTCCTCGTGGTGCAGGATTGCGGGTATCATTCCATTTTTATAATACCGAACAGGATCTCGAAAAACTTCTTCAAATTATTGACAGAGCTGAATAGGTAACCACACCTAGTTCGGAAACAGAAACACCCCTCCCATTGTTAATCTTTAAAGCAGAAAAATTAGTATAACTTATATTACGAATTGTAAACCATATTGGCTTTTTACAGCTAATCGCTCAATCTATATAATCCCCATTATTGTATTGGCCTCATCAATAAAACGCTCTATCTTTTTGGTCCCCCGAAAATTCCGCAATAAAATTTCCCGGGTTTTACCTTTAGCAGGAATTTCGATAAGTGCCTTTACCTCAGTACCTGCATAAATGAAATTGGTCGTTTTACGTATGATCTGAAAACGAATAAAATCATCAAAAGAATAGATGCGGGTAATAGCTCCTCCAAGAGTAGTACAAATGATCTGACGTTGATCTTTATCAAAGCGAATAGAAGAAAAAAACGTATTGATCAGGACCACACCAATAACCAGAGGAAAATAGGTAGCGAGTATCCTTCTAAATCCTTCATCGTTACTCATAAAATCTGGTATAGTCAATATAAAACCAGTTAACGCGATCATTAAGACCCCAAAGATCATATTGGCCGTTTTTGTATCTTTTACGGTATATACACCAGCCTCTTCTTTAAAAAATTCAAATTCCCGAATGACCTCCTTAGCCTCAGCTGGCTGCTGAGAAAAAACCAGTTCGTTAATTTTAGGTAAAACCTCCTCAATAAATGCAAGCAGGTTCTTATTACTTTGCTTAGAATAACCAGCCGACACGACCACGCCTTTTCCATGCCGGTTGGCTTTAGTAAATGCCCTGTAACTCACTGCACCCATCGTATTGTAAGGAGTAACGGCAGCCAGTTGATCAAAGCCGATCGATTTCATATTTATTCCAAAAACATTGCTGTACATGGTCTGAGTACTGCCATCAAAAACAATTTTACGTCCACCTACGCCAAATAAAATGATGCATATAAAAAAAATGAACCCGACAGAAATATACAATGTATCCCTACCCGGAATAACATTACTGGTGTAAAGAAAAACAAACAATAATGTAAATCCGATAAAATAAATAAGGGACAATAACCGTACGATCCTTGCCGGATAGATTGTTAATTGGTTGGGTTCTATCACCCATTCTGTTTTTGCCATAACGTTTCAATAGATAGTTTGATGCCAAACATCAATTTTTACGCCAGAAAGAGGAATGCAATTCGTGGCGGTAATGGAAAGAAATAGTTTGGCATCATTTTTCGATGATTAAAGAAACGATCGTATGATTGTTGATACAACAAATGAAACAGAAAAGATGAAAAAGTTATTATTATTAGGCCTGTTTGGTATAGTTGCCCTACTGCCTTACCGTGCATCAGCACAAATAAGCATAAATGTGAACATTGGATCACAACCCTTATGGGGACCTGTTGGCTATGACCATGTAGATTACTATTACCTGCCCGAAATTGAAAGTTACTACAATGTTCCGGATCGCCAGTTTATCTATCGTGAAGGCTCCAGATGGATTTTCTCTGCGTCGCTTCCATCCAGATACAGAGGATATGATCTTTACAATGGCTATAAAGTGGTTGTCAACGGAAGAGACCCCTATCGTAACTTTGACAATGACAGAGTCAGATACGCAAAATATAAGAAAGTCCGCAATCAGAAGATCATCAAATACAGCGACGATCCAAGATATTATGTTGTAAAAGGACATCCACACGGAATGCCGCCAGGACAAGCTAAAAAATACTATTCAGACGACCGAGGCAACGGAAAATGGAAAGACAAAGACAAAGACAAAGGAAATGATCGTGGCCATGGAAAAGACAAATGGAACAAACACGACGACGATCATTAAAAAATGGTTATTAAAAAGTGGTGGTATTTATGACCACCACTTTAACGGATACTCAATCTGATCAACTGAACTTACAATTAAATCTGGCTTAAAAGCATATTGAGTTAAATGTTCTTTCTGTGCAATACCAGATAAAACCAGAATCGTTTTGTAGCCCATTTGGATCCCACCCTGGATATCTGTTTCCATCGTATCTCCTACCACCGTAGTCTCGGCAGTTTCCAATCCTAAATATTTTCTTGCAGACCGCATCATCACCGGGCTCGGTTTTCCAATAACAAAAGCTTTACGGCCTGTGGCCTCTTCAATCATAGCTGTTGTCGCAGCAATCCCCAAATTGTTCCACCCTGGTTTTTTAGGCGAAGGGTCACGATTGGTGGTGATAAATTTTGCACCAGCTAAAATCATATCTACAGCACGCTGTACCATTTCTAAAGTAAAATTTCTACCCTCACCTAATACTACAAATTCAGGATCACTGTTCACCAGGCTAATCCCATTTTCATGTAAACTGGTTAACAAACCACCTTCTCCCAATACATACGCTGTACCATTCTTTCCCTGATCGCCAAGAAATTTCCCAGTTGCCATGGCACTGGTATATACGTGATTCTCCGTCACCTCAATCCCAAGCAATTTCAATTTCCGAACCACATCAAGTCTGGTACGCTGGCTGTTATTGGTCATAAAAGTAAATGGAATGTCGTTTTTAAGCAGATCGGCGATAAATTTATCTGCCCCCTCAATTAAAGTTTCACCGCTATAAATAACGCCATCCATGTCTATTAAAAGTCCGTGTTTCATCTATTATTATAATTGTTTTAAGTTGTTTTAATCAATTGCTGATAACCAGCCATATATTCTTTATAGTCTCTTTTTACCTGTCTGGCATAACCACTCGCATAATCAGATACCTGCGTTCTCCAGTCCTTCTCCCTTGCAGCAAAAACCCTTAAGTCATCGTTGATGGCCGAACCCTGAATCCCGCTGCTACGCAATTGTGCTGAAGCAGTCAAAATTGCCATATCTTTTAGCACACTTTTAAATTCTTCGAGATCTTTCGTTAAAAGCGTTAAGTTGATCTTATCTGCTGTAGGCTGCATTTCCTGAAGCACATAAGCATCCCCTTTAAAGATACTTGTACTTAACAGGGCTGGCGATATATTTTGCATTCGATATTTGGTCATAATCATTCGTTCCGCCTCCGAAGTCCATTTGGGCTGAGTAACAGAATTATAGGGAGCCAGAGAAGACCGCGTCCCCTGCTTAAGTTCAACCAGCAGAAATTTATCTTTATTCTTTTTCCCCTGTAGCAGGAACATATACCTTTTAAGACCAATACTACCCGTGCCCGCTACCCGAAATGCAGCATCGACAACTTCATATTTATTGGGCCAGGCAGATGTATTTTTTAACCAGTCAGCGATATGCATCATCAATTCCTTTTTTAATCCTTGCTCCAATTTAAAATGCAGCACATTATCTATCTTTATGGTTATTTTCTTCCCGTCAATATTGGCGGTCTTTTTCAACAATTCTTTCTCTGTCCGCTTCCTTACGGTGTTCAGAAAATAACTCACCACTCCATCTGCCGTTCTTGGGTCTATATAATAAGCCTTGCCCGAACCCAATACTTCAATATACTTATCCAAAAAAATAGCAGCCATTTTATGGGCTGCTGCTTTTTCTAATTTAAGGGTATCAAATGCAATATAAATACTGGTTAAAACCCTTGCCAATTCCCAGTTTACAGGACTCAGCATCGATTCGTCAAAATCATTAAGGTCAAAGTAAACCAACCTGTTGTTCCCTTTAAAACTTCCAAAATTCTCCAGGTGCAGGTCACCACAAATCCATCCCAGAGGCGAAGAAGGAAATCCTTTTGCCTTACTAAGGTCCTCATAAAAGAGATGACAAGTTCCCCTAAAGAAGCGAAAAGCACTTTCTGCCATCCCCTTATATTTCAATTGAATCTTGTCTGAAAGCAATCCGGCATTAAAATTTGAAATTCTGTCAATAATGTTGTCCATAGCGCTATCGATTTACCAGTTAAAGGACTGGATAGCCTCCTGTTCCAGCAACCAGTCATTAAAAGCATCCAATTTCTCGCCCCTTCCGGAAGCCTGGAATTCTACAATAACCTGCTCATCAGACCTCGATGTCCGGATAAACCGGGCTTGCATTTTCAAACCCTTGACCTGAGTACGAAGTGGCCCCAAAGCCGCCTTATCTTTAAAAACCAGTCTGTAGTCACGGTGCTGAAAGCGATCATCTATCCAAAACTGGATATAATCCATGACAAACAATATGAATATAGAAAGCACGAGTGAAATACCGGCCAGTAAAAACTCACCAATGCCGATAAACATACCCAGAGCAGCTGCAATCCATATAGATGCAGCAGTAGTGATGCCAGAAACGCTAAAATTGTTTCTAAAAATAACACCAGCCCCAAGAAAACCGACGCCGGTAATGATATTGGCCGCTATACGGTCTCGGTTATCTTCCACGCCTAAAAGATAAGAGCAAATGGTAAAAATTGTTGAACCAAAACAGATCAGGGCAAGCGTTCTGAAACCAGCAGACTTACCTCTGATCTCCCGTTCCAGACCAAGGATACTACCACACAATACAGAAAGAAATATTTTCAATATTTCATCTCCATACATTGTTGTTGGGATATGATCACCCAGTCCGACAACCATATAATTAGTTATTTGGCAACTTTAATCCGGAAATACCTGTTACGACTTCCTCCTCTTCTTTATCGTGTTTTCCTTTTTTCTTCTTTTTTTGCCCACCACGTGCCTGCTCTTCCAGAAACTCATCATATTGTGCTTGCTGATCACCTTTCAGAATATTTCTAATACTGGCATTTGTAGCATTCTGGCCTTTATAAAAGCGCGTAATATCATCTTCACCAGCCGTACCAGCCTGTTGTTTTTTTGAAAGCTCCAGCTGATCTTTACACATATCCACCATGTAATTATATATCACGTTCTTTTGGGTTGGATTTAATTTCACCTTTTTATCTAAGGCCTCTATGCTTTTTGTCGCCATTTCAGTAGCTGTAGGCAACTTTTGTTGTGCCTCAACCAAAATTACCGTACCCAAAACCATCAACAGAGTTAAAACAGATCTTTTCATTCTTATTTTTATCATTAATTAATCTTAAACCATAAATGTTTGCCCATGCAATCTATAAAATTATCCGCAGAAAACCGCCTACGGAGCGATAGTGATTAGTTTATTTTCATCAAGCGCTTCAAGCCAGCCAAATGAAACAGCAGGCAATCCAAGTTCCTGCAACAACTCCTCAAATTCCAGACGCCCCTCTTCTTCTACCGCAACCAATAGGCCCCCGCTCGTTTGAGGATCTGCAAGAATAAATTTCTGCAACTCGTTTAGTACACCAATTTTTTCCCCATAGCTGTTCCAATTCCGCTGAGTACCACCCGGGAAACAGTTCTGACTGAGGTAAAAAGGAAGCGATGAAATCACTGGTACTTTATCAAACTCAATTACAGCCGATAATCCGCTTCCTTCGCACATTTCTGCAAGGTGGCCCAGCAAACCAAATCCCGTTACATCCGTCATGGCTTTAACACTCTTCATTCTGCCAAAAAGTTCACCTGGTTTGTTTAGGGTAACCATACTTTTTAGTGCTATTGCCGCATCCTCCGGGCGCAATATCCCTTTCTTTTGAGCGGTAGACAGGATACCAACACCTAATGCCTTTGTCAAATACAATCTGCAGCCCGCAGTAGCCGTAGAATTCTGTTTCAGATTACTGGTATTTAACAGGCCGTTAACAGCCAATCCAAATACAGGCTCCGGGCAATCGATACTGTGTCCTCCAGCCAGCGTAATTCCAGCTTCAGCACAAACAGATCTGGCACCTTCCAGTACTTTCTGTGCTACTTCCGGAGCTAGCTTTTCAATCGGCCAACCCAGAATTGCGATAGCCAGCACAGGTTTTCCTCCCATAGCATACACATCACTTATCGCATTTGCCGAGGCAATACGCCCAAAGTCATAAGGATCATCTACAATTGGCATAAAGAAATCCGTGGTAGATATCAGTGCTGTTCCATTTCCTAAATCCAGTACAGCCGCATCATCTCTTTTATCATTACCCACCAATAATCGGGCATCCGGTACTGCAGGGACTGCACTATGCAATATTTTATCCAAAACCGAAGGGCTTATTTTACAGCCGCAACCCGCTCCATGAGAGTATTGTGTAAGTTTTATATCGTTTATATCCATTCTTAATTTCCCTATACGGCTTTTTTAATCATGATGCTTTTTGTAAATGCTAATATCTTTCTGGCATTAAGCTCGGGGCTATCCTGCTCTAAAGGCAACGAAAACACCCGATCTATATCCCTTTTACCCAACCCGGTACGATAAGTTTTATCATAATAAACCAACACCAACCCTACAAAATCCTCCATTCTGTTTTCCTGGATAGCTTGAATAGCCTGTTTAGTTTGTTCCGGACCAAGCCGTTTACGTATCCTTTCGGTACACTCCACCAGAAAATCTTTATCGAGTTTTCCATATTCCAGAGCTAGCTTTTGAATACGCTGTTCCAGTGGCACCTCCAGATTAATCAATCCAGAACTTCTCATTTGATTCCAGAAAGGTTTCGGTATACACCGCTTTCCGATCGTTAAACTCTCGTCTTCCACCCATATTTGTTTCCCGATATCCAGAAGCGAAAGCTCAAAAGCAAAGTTATTCTCAAATTGTTCCTGACTGGGCTGTACCATATGGTTCATTGTACCATATGAAGAACCTTGATGTTGTGCAAGATCTTCAAGGTCTATCGCCTGCTCATTTAAACTCTTGAGCTGATGCAATATATTGGTTTTATTTGAGCCGGTCATACCGCCCAAAACCTTCAGGTTATATTCTTTTTCAAATTGTTTATGCGCCCATCTCCTGTAGCTTTTATAGCCACCAATAATCACATACACTTCAAATCCATAAAGTCCCAATGCCCATGCCATGGCTCCGCTTCTCATTCCCCCACGCCAGCAATGAACCGCAATTTTCTTCTCCGGAGCAATCTTTAAAGCCTCCTGTATAAAGCCAGACCATTTATTTCCTGTAAGATCAAAACCCAGTAATATGGCCTGCTCACGTCCAATCTGTTTATAGGTTGTACCCACTGAAACCCTTTCTTCATTGGTAAACAGAGGAATATTAAAAGCGTCTGGAATGTGACCATGTAAAAATTCAGCTGGAGTACGTACATCGACAAGAGGCATTGAAGCATGTAATCTTAGAAAATCGCCAATCGCAATTTGCTGAACCATTTTTTGAAGGAATTAGATAAAATCAAAGATACCTAATTCCGCAATCTTAATCACTCAGAAAAGTTGTAAATTCATTTTTTCGACATATTAGCCAAATAGATTACTCCCGTTTGAAACTCTTTAAAGTTCCTTCGTTATTAAATTCTATAGAATAGCGCTCACGGCTTCCAGAAATACTGTTCGGAAACCATTGTACCCTGTTGTTCCAGATACTAAGATAAATATGAGTTACCGGCTTTGCACCCTCGATATCCAACGCTTTCTCATTGTAATTCCGGCATACTCTGGCCACATTTACAAATTTCATCAGCGAAAGCGGCACCAATCTATCCTTAATATCGTCCTTTACCGATAATTGCTCTGGCTTCGGCCCTGTCCATTTGCCTTTTTCGTATTGATAATTGTCTACATACTTTGGGTTTATGGGGTGCTGAAGTGCAATAAAGATCCGCCCATCATCAAAAAAAGAAACACTGGAGTAAACATATATTTCTTTACCTGTATATTGAGGCAGGTTTTTCAATAAAACCTCCGCCCGCAGAAGGTTAACTGAATCTTTCAGAAAACCTATATTTTCTCCCTCCCGATGCACTATAGAATGAGTTGTACTTGTTGTAGTACTAGCGGCACTTACCAGCTTCTGTTTATCTGCAACTGAATCGACAGGATCAATAGTTTCATCGATGCTTTTTGAGATTTGCCGGCAACTCAAAAATGCAAAGATCCATAGTACAAACACACTCCATTTTCTCATAATACAGGGTTTATTTCATCCAGATCACTTGCCATTGCAACTTGTTCCGGAACTTCATCCAAATAAAAGATATCAATATATTTTTGTTTAGTGATATCCAGCTCGAGTAGATTGATCACTTTTTTTAAACTATTTTTATGAAACCGCCCCTGATCGTCCGTGTATTCCAGATTAAACTCCACTCTGGGCTGTTCATTAATAAATACTCCGGTTTGACGTACGCTAATAATTTTTGCTGTCGCTCTTTTTCCTTTAAACTTAAGACGAATTGCCTTTCTGAACTCCATATTAAAATTAAGAATAAGTGCCGACAAGCCTCTGTAAAATAAAAACACGGCCGGGCAAACCAGTAATGGGTGGCCTATACTCATAAAACGCCAGCCCATTCCATAGCTTTCATGCTGATAAGAAAACACATAATACCCAGCCACCAAAACAACAACAATCAACCAGCCTAATACGCTCAAAACAACAGAAGTCTTCTTAATTTGCACTTCAGAACTGGAAAAAACAAAATAAGGAATATGTATGAGGTCTTTATCGATCTTTAACTCTACCGTTTTCCCCACTTCAAAACGACGTTCATAAGGCTTAATATCATTCACTTTCGCTCTCTGTTTAATCTCCGCTCCAGAAAGGTTCTTAAAAGACAACTGGAGTTCATAAGTATCATAACCTCCGCCTGGTTTTGAAAGCTTGGTCGAGCTTATGATCTTAGCTTCGCGGACTACCCCCTCTTTTTTAAGCTTTTCTATATTATTTTTAGCACTCAGAACCTTTAATACCCATTTTCTCAAAAAACCAGTCAAAACAATTAACCAGAGTACAATCGACAGAGCAACTAGCGTTAAAGCAAACCAAGGTGATTTATCCTGAAGACCTTTGAGATCCTCTTCATTATTAATCGAATAATACATAATCATAGGAAATGGTACTGCAAAAAACAGCGCATAAAGCATCCAGAATATCATCCATCCTTTTTTCATCCCTTTGGTCTTATAACAGCAAGCACATTAATTCCGAAAATATACATAGGTCTTTTTTCTAACCGATGAAGGCAAACTGATTTTCAAAGATCTTACCAAACACTGGTACGGGTTTTTCTGCGCCATTAGAAGCATTAATAATACCCAGTATCCAAAATACCAAAATAGCCCAACCAGCAAAACCTAGAAAAGAAAGACTGGGTGCAGCAAGTAGTATTGCATTTAGAGCCAGGTTGAAAATAATACTCACAATGGCTAAACCTAAAGCTTGTCTTAAATGATACTTCAATAATGAATCGGCTTTTTCCTTACCTGAAAAATAAGCGATCAGCCAGCCTATAAGAGTGATGTAAGATACTACAGATAATGTTTTGTTGTTCATAGTTTTATTAGTTTGAAAACACCGGCAATATTGCCTTCACAAATTTCAAATTAAGACAGATCTGTTTCCAAATATTAACCGACTACAATATATCTACGGGGTGATACTGCGCATCTACAATACGACTACACCAAAGGCAATTGAAGATATTTTGAAGAAATTTCTATAGCCCACAACGGTAAATTCAAGTATTAATACCTGCGTAAAATACGTACATACACCCTGCCAAACACAAGCATAAAAACACCAAATTTGATTAGCTAAATTACTCAGTATTAATCTGAAACCTATGGACAGCGAATCAAAAAAAAACTCCGCCGATCAGTTTCTAAACACCGAAGGCGGCAAAACCAAGTCTAACGCCATCGAAATCCCTTCTATCAATCTCCCTAAAGGCGGAGGAGCTCTAAAAGGCATTGACGAAAAATTCACCGTCAATGCGGTGAATGGCACCTCATCTTTTGGCATAGAACTTCCTGTCAGTGCCTCTCGTGGAATGGCCCCAAGTTTAACACTAGCCTATAGCTCCGGAGCAGGGAATGGAATTTTTGGCCTGGGATGGGACATCAGCCTATCTTCGATCAAAAGAAAAACAGACAAAGGCTTACCGCAATACCTTGATCCACAGGATTCGGACACTTTTCTGCTTTCTGATGCAGAAGATCTGGTGCCCGAATTCCAGCGGGAAGCCGACCAAAGCTTCTCTAAAGACATCAATAACAATTACATATATAGAGAACAAGACTCTCCGGACGGTCTCTACCGAATCCGCTTTTATCGCCCCAGGATTGAAGGTCTATTTGCGAGAATAGAACGCTGGATGGAAAAAGCCTCAGGCATCTTCAAATGGAAGGTCATGAACAAAAACAACACCACTGTTCTTTATGGCTGGAGCAGCGACAGTATCATTAAAGACCCCCAAAACCCCAGTAAAATCTACCAGTGGCTACCAGAGTTCAGTTTTGACGACAAAGGCAACTGCTGCCACTACCAATATAAACCAGAAGACGCCAGCGGCTTCGACAAAAACCAGCTGCCCAATAAAAACCGTTTTAAAAACGGCCAGATCACCTATACCAATATGTATCTCACAAAGGTGCTCTACGGCAATAAAACACCCTTTAAAAAACTCAACGACAACTATCCTCCAGAAACAGACTATCTGTTCCAGACCATTTTCGACTACGGAGAATACGACGCCAACTACCAAAAAACAAACAACTGGGACTACCGGACCGATAGCTTTTCAACCTACAAACCCGGATTTGAATTGCGAACCACCAGGCTTTGCAAAAGAGTCCTGCTGTTCCATTACTTCGACGAACTCCCTGGCGGATCTGCCCTGGTCAAATCCATGGACCTGCAATACGACACCAGTAGCCAACGGGATTTCACCTATCTGAAAAGCACAACTGCCCGGGGATACATCAAAAAAGCAGACGGCAGTTACAGCAGCAAAAGCCTCCCTTCTACCGAGTTTGACTACCAGCAACACGACTGGAGTACAGAAGTTCAAGACATTACCACAGAAGCACTGACCCATGCCCCAGCGGGTCTGGACCAGAATTACCAGTTTACAGACCTCTTTAACGAAGGCCTCTCCGGTATGCTCACCGAACAAGCCACGGGATGGTACTATAAACACAGCCTGGGCAAGGGCCAGTTCGAAAACGCCACGCTCATCAGCCCAAAACCCTCTTTTACCGGTCTAGGTAAAGCCCTTCAAATCGCGGATCTGGACGCAGATGGCCACAAACAAATCGTCAGCATGGGCAGTCAGCCTTCTGGTTATTTCGAACTCGACGATCAGGACCAGTGGCAGCCCTTCCAAAACTTCCTCAACAGCCTCAACATCAATCTGGATGACCTCAACATGCGCATGATCGATTTGAACGGCGACGGAAAACCAGACCTGCTGATCACCGAAGACAATGTGTTCACCTGGTATGAATCCCTGGGCAAAGACGGTTACGACGCCTCAAAGAGAACCATCAGAGCTACAGACGAAGAAGCGGGTCCTGCCATTCTGTTCTATGATCCGCTTCAAACCATCTTCCTGGCCGATATGTCTGGCGATGGAATGACCGACATCGTAAGGATAAGGAATGGAGAAGTCTGCTACTGGCCCAACCTGGGCTACGGCCAGTTCGGAGCCAAAGTGACCATGGACAACGCCCCATTCCTCGACTTCCCGGACGCCTTTAACCCGATTTACATCAAACTGGCCGACCTGGACGGCTCCGGAACCACAGACCTCATCTACCTTGGCCAAAACAAGTTCAGTTGCTGGATGAACCTCAGCGGCAACAGCTTCAACAGCGTTCCTTTTGAAACAAACGCCTTTCCGGAAATCCACAACCAGGCCAATATCACCGTAACCGATTTACTCGGCAACGGCCTTTCCTGCATCGTCTGGTCCAGCAACCTCCCCCAGTACAGCAATACGCCTTTGCGTTACATCGACCTGATGAACAGCAAAAAACCACACCTGCTCATCAGCTATAAAAACAACCTGGGCAAAGAAGTGAACCTGGAATACACGCCCTCTACCCAGTTTTATATCGAAGACAAGCTCTATGGCCGGCCCTGGATCACCAAACTCCATTTCCCGGTACATTGCGTTTCTAAAACAGAAACCCTCGATAAAATTACCGGCTACAGATTCACCAGTAGTTACAAATATCACCATGGCTATTACGACCACCCCGAACAGGAATTCCGGGGCTTCGGCATGGTCGAAACAACCGATACTGAACAACTCGAAGAACTGGATTATAACCAACCACCCGTCTATACCAAAAACTGGTTCCATACCGGCGCTTTCCTTCAAAAAGACAACATCCTGAACCAGTTTGCCAGCGAATACTGGTACGAAGAAATGGCCAGACAAGGTTTTACGGTCACCAATCACGAAAGCCTGTTGCCCGATGCTCCTATTTTGCCTGGGCCAGGCATAGACCCTGGTTTCCTTGATCATCTGAGCGGAGAAGAATGGTGCCAGGCCCTAAGAACCTGTAAAAGCATGGGGCTGCGTACAGAAGTCTTTGCATTAGATGCACCACTAAACAAGCCCAATAATGATCAGATCCAGCAACAGCTCAGTCCATATTCAGTAACTACCCACAACGTAGTTCTTGAAATGCTGCAGCCCAAGGGACAAAACAAATACGCCATTTTCATTTCCAAAGAAAGCGAATCCATCTCCTATGCCTATGAACGGTCAACCGACGATCCAAGGATCAGCCACAACCTCAACATCAAACTGGACGAATATGGCAATATCCTCGAATCAGCAAGTGTAGTTTATCCGCGGAAAATTAGCGATGCGAGCTTACCTGTGGAAACCCAGGAAGAGCAGAACAAAACGCATATCCTTTATACGTTTAACCAACTCAGCAACAGCATCAACGAAACCAACAACTACCGTTTAGCTTTACAAACAGAAAGTCAGACTTTCGAGCTGAAAGGAATAAACAAAACCACCCCTTACTACACCTTAAAAGACTTCGATAACATCCTCAGCCTCGCTACCGAAATTCCTTACACCCAAATAGACAACAGCCCGGCCAGCCCTCAAAAACGATGTATTGAACACGTACGCAGCACCTATTACAAAAATGACCTCAGTGGTCCACTTCCACTGCACCAGCTCGAATCCCTGGCCATAGGCTACGAAAGCTACCAGCTTGCCTTTACGCCAGACCTGCTGACCGACATCTTTGGCACTAAAGCAACCGATGCCTTGTTAACTGAAGGGAAATTTACCCACAGTGAAGGCGACAACAACTGGTGGATCCAGTCGGGAACCACACAATACCTCAACGGCGCAGAAACCCAAAGCAATGCCGAAAATCGGTTTTACAGGCCCGTTTCCTATACAGATCCTTATGGCGCCACCACTACAGTAAGTTATTATGGCAATTACAACCTGCTCGTAGAACAAACGAAAGATGCCCTGGGCAATACCACCACCGTTGAAGCCTTCAATTTCCGAAGTTTAACACCACAACGTCTGCGCGATACCAATCAAAACCTATCTGAAGTAATCACTGACGAACTCTGCCTGGTCAAAGCAACCGCCATCTACGGAAAAGGCACAGAAGCCGATGAGCTCAGCGGTTTAACCGAATTCAGCAGTCCTGCAGAAAACACCCTGATCAACCAGTTCTTCAACGCCACAGATGGACAGCAACTGGTCAGCACGGCTAAAATGCTCCTCCATCATGCCACTTCCTGCTTTATCTACGATTTCGAGACCTACAAAAACACCGGAAAACCGACTGTCATTGCCGCTATTTTAAGAGAACAACATTTCAAAAACAACCCAGACTCCCCTTTACAGATCAGCCTGGAATACAGCAGTGGAATAGGCAATAGCGTGATGAAGAAGGTGCAAGCCGAACCAGGCATAGCTAAAAAAGCGACCCTCAACCCAGATCTAAGCTATACAGTTACCGAAATAGACACCAGCGCTTCCGTACCGCCACAACTGCGCTGGATTGGAAACGGCCGCACCGTCCTCAACAACAAAGCCAATCCGGTTAAACAATACGAGCCTTATTTTTCGGTCACCTGGCAGTATGAAGACGCAAAAGAAGTGGTAGAAACAGGTGTCAGTCCACTCATGCACTATGATCCGCTCGGACGACTGGTCAAAACCACCATGCCCGATGAAACCTTTTCCAGGGTAGAATTCTCCTCCTGGAAACAAAGCATTTATGATACCTGCGATACCATCCTTGATTCACCCTGGTATACCAACCGAACCAACCACCTGATCGATGGCCTGCTGACCGCCCAGGGCAAAGACCCTATCAAAGAAAAAGAAGCTGCCGATCAGGCCGCTTTACATGCCAACACCCCCAATATCCTCCATTTCGACACGCTTGGAAGGCCGGTACTTTCCATAGAACACAACCGGAATCCTCAAACCAACGCCGATGAATTCTATAACACCAAGGTCAAATTAGACGTTGAAGGCAACCTACGTAGCATTACCGATGCCAGAGAACTGCCTGAAAACAGCAACAAAGGCAACCTGGTGATGCAGTATAAATACGATATGCTAGGCCATAAAGTGTACCAGAACAGCATGGATGCCGGACAACGCTGGCTCCTTTCCAATTGCCTGGGCAGCCCTTTACGTACCTGGGACGAACGCAACCACGAATTCTGTTATTTCTACGATACCTTACAAAGACCACTCTACAGCCAGATCCTGGGTGGAGATGCTGCACAACCGCTCAACCATATCTTTGAAAGAATTTTTTATGGCGAAACAGAACCCAGCCCGGAAAGCAAAAACCTAAGGGGTAAAATGGTTAAACATTACGATACCGGCGGTGTTGTACTGACTCCAAAATACGATTTCAAAGGCCAGGCGATAGAAACCACCAGACAGCTATTCAAATCCTATAAAACGGTAGCGAACTGGACCGACGCTAATCTTCTCAACGATCTGGAAATTAAAGAATTTACCTATACAATAGAAACTGATGCTTTAGGCAGGATTACCCGGCAAACTGCACCAGATGGCAGCATCTCTAGCCCTGGCTATAACCGTTCCGGTCAGCTTCAAAGCCAAAAGATCAAACAGGGATCTGCTGCAGCTGTACCCTACATCAAAGACATTGACTATAATGAAAAAGGTCAGCGTAATAAGATCATTTACGGCAATGATGTCATCACCCGTTTTTATTACGACACCCAAACCTTCCGCCTCAACCGGCTGGAGTCTAAAAGGCTCAACAATGATCCATTGCAGGATTGGTATTATACCTTCGATCCCACAGGAAATGTAACCCATATCGAAGACAAAAACATTCCCAAAACCTTTTTTGGCAACGAGAAAACAGATGGTGTATCACAATATAGCTACGATGCCCTCTACCGCCTTATTCAGGCCACCGGACGCGAAAACAAGGCTGCCTTAAGTTACGACACCAAGGACAACTGGAATGACAAAGATTTTATCCAGCAACTCAATCCAAGTGATCCGATGGCCATACGGGCTTATACCCAGAACTATCAATATGACCAGGTAGGCAATATCCAGCAAATGACACAACTTGCCACTGGAAACAACTGGACCAGAAACTACGAATACGAAAAAACCAATAACAGACTAAAAAACACCAAAATAGGCAGTACGACTTACAGCTATACCACACATCCAAAACACGGATTTATCCTGGACATGCCCAACCTGGATGCTCTAAGCTGGAACTTCAAAGAAGAACTCACCAGTACCATCCAGCAGAAAGTAAACCCTGCAAACGGAACCGCAGAAACCACCTGGTATCAATATGATGCACAAGGCCAGCGCCTCCGCAAGATCACCGAAAACAGCGCCAGCACCGGAGCCATACCTTCTATAAAAGAAGAACGGATCTATATCGGCAGTTACGAACGCTACAAGAAATACAGCGGCACCAACGCAGGCCTGGAAAGGGTAAGCCTGAGCATCATGGATCAACAACACCGTTTCGTACTGATTGACACCCGCAACGACATCAACGACGGCACCGAAAAACAACTGACCCGCTATCAGCTCCACAACCATCTTGGTTCTGCAGCTTTAGAGCTCAGTGATACCGCCGAAGTGATCAGCTATGAAGAATACCATCCTTTTGGCACCACCGCATTTCAGGCCAACAGCAGCGCAATCAAAGCAGCGGCCAAACGTTACCGCTACACGGGCATGGAACGTGATGAAGAAACCGGCTTCGGCTATCATGGCTCAAGGTATTACCTGCCCTGGCTGGGCAGATGGCTCAGTTGTGACCCAATTGGCATCCAGGGTGGTATAAACTGCTATGCTTACGTCAAAAACAACCCCATCATGCAACTGGATCCGACTGGAAAAGACGGAGAGACCTGCGGCGTTTGGGACGAAGAAACCGCTACCTGCCATGCAGATGCCTGTCCAATTCAATCTTCCCCTGAGATAGAACCACCTTCTCCGGCTACACCGCCAAGGGTAAGTGTCAGAAGAAGACCTGTAGGCCCTCCGGTTTCCCATGCTGCGCCACCACCACCGCCCCCGCCACCGCCGCCACCTCCTCCTCCTGCAGAACCAACTGCAGCAGACATCACCAACAATTTATGGCAGGCCGCAGAAGCAGATAATTATTCAGATACTTCCGTAGGTGCATTAATCGATAATGTCGAACTCAATCATACCGATCCCTTCATCCGGAGCACTTCCCTGAGCTATGCCACAGTACGGGCAACCGTTGCCGTGCGGGCCTGGGACCGGGGTGACTACGGCACCTCCATACTCAACTATACCGTAGGCATTATAGAATGCTTCCACTATGCCACATTTGGAGATACCCACGCAGAAAGCGCTAAAAACGTCGTGTTTACGATGGTCGTTTCTGCAGGTATGGGAGCTCTGGGTTCCGCTGGCGGAAGACCTGGCCTGCCTGCAGAACCACCGCCATCCAATCCTTTTGCCGCACTTTCTGAAGCAGAAATAGATGCCGCAGTGAGCACGGTGGAAACGACCGGCCCGATACACCGGGTACCTGCGTCGGTCACCCAAACCACCACCACGCCATTGTCCGATTTTACACCGATCTCCAGATGGGGACGACCAGGACTAAGGCCAGGCGACTGGGTAATGCCGGGATCTCCAAGTTGGCTCAACTATTTCTTCTCTTTCAAATGGGATCCCAATCCAACCAATATCCGGGCACCATTTGCCAGCGGAGAAGCCTTCCTTGTACCACCGGAAAGTGTAACCTGGCCAAGAGGCTGGGGCCTTGACGGGGCTTTCAAAGGCCTGTTCGGACAGCGGGTATATACACCTGCGCCACCGCCACCAGCATTACCACCAGCACCAACACCATAAACCTATTTAAAATATAAAGTCATGAACACCAATCAACATCAAAAACCTAATTTCGTTTTAGGCAGAATAACAGACTTCACCGGCAAACCTATAGAAAACCTGGTGGTTGAAATCTACGATCAGAACCTGCGTTCAGGTGTGCTTTTAGCAGAAACCAGCACCAATAAAAACGGTCAGTACAAGACCAGCTGGCAGCAAAGTCAACTCAGCGGCCCCAATCTGCGTACGGCAGACCTGGCATTGAAAGTCTACACCCCTAAGAAAAGGGTCCTTGTCTATGCCTCCCCACTAAACAAAGTTCGCTTCAATGCCTCCCCAAGCGAAGTGATCGATATTGCGCTACAGGAACCTATTCAGTACCGCCTGATCGAATTTGATGAACTCCTGAAAGAAGTTACCTACCTGGCTGCAAACCTCGCCATTACCGACCTTCAGGAAAGTACAGAATACCAGGATGTCAGTTTCCTCTCTAAAGAAATCGGGATCAAACCGGAAAAGATCGAACACCTGATCCTGGCACACAGAATCCAGGCCATTTCCAAAATAGACCCGGATTTCTTTTATGCTTTACTGCGCGAAAACACCTTATTGCTCAGTGATGCTTCACAGAACCTGCCGATCCGGCTTTCCATTGGTTTGCAAAGCCCCGCAGAACCTTTATTACTGGAAACAGCATTGAAAGACACGGATACCCTCAGTCAGGCCGTAAAAACAGCCATAAAAGACCAGATCGTCAATCCCTCCCTGGAAAAACGCCTCAAAAGAAACCTGGAACTGCTCCAAGGTTTTAAAAAAAGAGCAGAAAAATACAGGACAGAGCAACACACAGAAAAGATCCTCAGTACGGTTGGCCGTTTCCTGCTGGATGGCAAAGTACAGGAAGTCAAAAAACTGTTTAAGGAAAACAGGAACGACCTCAATGCCTTCTTTGACAAAGTCACCAATCCGGCCTTTTTCTCCGGCAATGCGAAGGCTGCAGATGTAAAAACCAGTATTGCCATGGGTCAGTTATTTGGTTTTGGAAACGAAATCATTCCTCATCTGATGAAATCAAGGAAAATCAGCAAACCCGAAGACATCCGAAAACTGGCCAGCTTGAATAAAACAGAGTGGGTAACAGAACTCAGCAAAGCCAGTGGAAATAAAGCACCAACGGCAGAACAAAAAAAGGCCTTAAACCTTTATGCTTCCACTATGGTGCGTAAAATGGAAAAGGCCTACCCTACAACAGCCTATGCCGCTCAATTGAAAAGAGAAAAAAGCACTGTATTTAAAACACAGAGCCAAATCCTCGACTTCCTCCATAAAAACGAAGATTTTAACCTCGCCAAAGATGCAATCCAGGAAAATCAGCCTTACAGCAATGAATTGAAATCGGTACAACGCATCTTTAAACTCACCCCTAGCTACAGCAAGACCAATGCGTTATTGAAACAAAACATCCATTCTTCGCACCAGATCGTCGCTATGGGCAAAAGCCGCTTTCTAAAAACTGCTGCACCAGCGGCTGGCATAGAACCTGCAGAATCCAAGGAAATGTTTCGTAAAGCGGAAAGTACCAATACCGCTGCCATGATGAAGATTGGCGAATTGCAGGATACCCTCCGGGCAGCCGATATTGCCTCGTTGAAAAACAAAAACCTCTCTCTTAAACTAGAAGCGGTGAGCAAAGACTTTCCAAACCTTAAATCTTTGTTTAAAGTGACCGATACCTGCGCCTGTGAAGAATGCAGGTCCGTATACAGTCCGGCGGCCTATCTGGTGGAGATTCTTCAGTTCCTGCACCAACGCAGCGTGACCGACATCAATACCCATGTTACTTCCAATATCGCCAAAGACGTTTTATTTGCACGCCGGCCGGATCTGGGTGAAATAGACCTGAGCTGTGCCAATGCAAATATTTCTCTGCCCTATATTGACCTGGTTTGTGAACTCCTGGAAGAGGCCATTGCACCCGATCAGGGCATCAATTATCATGGCAAACTTTCTGACGGGCCCGACCAATATACAGGTACTATTTCCGCCGCACTACTGGCTAAACTCGTAGCCAAAGGGCTGCCTGTAACTGATAAAGCACAAATCTTCCATACTGAAGTTTCCTCTGGCAGCTCAAGTACCGCTTTACCACATTACCTGCGGGACAGCAAAGCCGTTTGCAAAATAGAAACCACAGGCACCGACAAATATAAAGTCTACCTGCTGCGCCAAACCCTGGCTCCTGAAGATGAACTGGCAGCTGCACCGGCTTATGTGAATCAGAAAGCTTATGATCAGTTAAAAAACAACACCTATGCTTTTGGTTTGCCTTTTGACCTTAATCAGGTAGAAGCAACCGCCTATTTCAACCGTTTTGATCTGTCCAGGGCCAGTCTAATGAACGATTTCAATTTGACAACAGCAGCTCTTACATCAGCCATGGCTGCTGAAATCCTGGGCTTAACCGACAGCGAAAATACACTCATCACTACCCCTAAACCAGGTATTGCGGATCAGCAGCTGATCTGGAACACGCCAGCGCAATGGGACAGTCCTGCAGTAAGCGGAAATGTAGTGGATTATATGAAGAGAGTGGATCACTTTCTGGATAAAACCGGACTAAGTTTTAGCGATCTGAGCCTGCTGCTTACTTTGCAGTATATCGACAATAGTGACAACCTATACGTTTACAACAAAGACCTGACCTGCGACACCACCCGGAAAGAAATTGCGAACCTGGATGAAAAGGTCTTGGACCGCATCCATCGCTTCCTGCGCCTGCAGAAAAAAACAGGCTGGAAATTTCAAACCCTCGACAGTATCATCAGTCAGGGCACAGCCGGCACCATCGATCTGGTCTTCGCTGCTACAATGAAAAAACTTGCAGACCAAACTGGTTTAAAGATGGAGGAGATCATTGGATTCTTTGGTCATATTTCTTACACCCCGGTCAATAACCTGGTGCCGCTTTATCAGCAGATCTTCTTAAACAAAGCCAAAAACGGTGTCATTGATGATGGTCTGTTGCCGGAAAAAGTAAATGGCAGCCAATTGCTAACCACCTACAGCAACAGCCTATCGGTATGCCTGCAAATGAAAACAGCAGATCTGGAGAAACTCTATCCTTTGCTACCCGATGCGACGTTGAGCTTCCCCAACCTCAGTTACCTCCTGGCTGCCTCCCGCCTGATCAAAAAACTACACCTGAAAACCGATGATTTTCTGATCCTGATGAACATGACCGCCATCAATATTTTCGCTGGTCCCCAAAAAATGCTGGATTTCATCAACCAATGCACCCTGCTTCAATCAGCCCCATTGAAACCGGCCGACATCCAGTTTATGCTCCAGCATCAGGCGGCTAATTTGAGCGACCGGGAATTGAAAGAAGATAAAATTCTGAGCAACCTGCTGGCGCTACAAAAAGCCTATCAGGACAATTTTAAAGCCAACCAGTCCAAGTTTAATCCAGATCTGAGTGCAGAAGAACAACAGGCAACCCTGCAAGGCGAACTGTCTAAACTCAGCGTTTTAAGCGATGATGATGTTAAAACCATTCTCCAGTTCCCTAATAAAGTATATATTAATGTTAGCACTGCAAAAACATTCATCAACAGCAAATTATCTGTTCTTTTTGACACCACCAATATCAATACAGCATTAGATGCCTTAGACGCTGGAACCGGAACCGACAAGGACTTGGTAAAGGCCCTTTTAAACGGCCTGTCTGCTTATCAGCTCCTAAGCGGGAAACAAAGCATCCTGCAGCAAAACCTGATCACCGCCTTTAAAGCAGATCCGGATACCATCAATGTGGTTTTGCAATATGCAGAATTGAAACAGCCTGCGCCAGGATTGGGTCTCCTCTCGGATATTTTGATTTCAGATACCTTGATTGACACCGATCCAAGCCATAATGTTCCAGTGCTCCCCGCGCTGAACGCAGCTGCCTTCCCCAATCACTACGCCAGTTTCAGACTGCTTCAAAAGTTATTCCCACTGTTAAGCTCCTTTAAACTAAGCACCGAAGCCCTAAGTTTTTATTTCCAAAACAACAGTACTTTAAACTGGTTTACTTTTGACAGCATTCCTTATGCCACAGGTCAGACCGCGATAGACCAGCAGCTCTATGCAGACTTTGTTCAGTTCCTGGCTATAGATCAGCAATATCCAGCGATCCCAGATCCTGCAGATGCAGCTGCATCCATCTCCTTTTTGAGCCTTGCAGCGCTGCTTTTACCTGGCTCTACCACCACAAGAGATCAGTTTTTACTTGCCCTATCTATATTGACTGGCTACGACCAAATTGATTTGGATGCCATTGACAATTATATGTTTAGCCCATTCAACCTAAACAACTACACCAAGTTTAAAACCTGGAATCGCTTGCTGCAAGCAGCGGCAGATCTGGATACTTTAGGCATTGAACTTGCACAGGCCCTTCAATACATCAAACCGGTTTTAAACGATGCAGATGTCAGTACGCTCCGCGCAGCTTTAAAATCCCGTTATGAGGAAGACACCTGGCTCCTGACCCTCAAAGACATTATGGATGCCATCCGTCCTCAAAAAAGGGATGCATTGGTGGCTTACCTTTTGGCCATCAATCCAGATATCAAAGATACGGATGACCTCTATGACTATTTCCTGGTTGATGTAGAAATGGAAGCGGTCATGTCCACTTCCCGCATTGTGCAGGCACATGGTACCATACAACTCTTTGTACAACGCTGCCTGATGGGGCTTGAACCCAAAGCCGCGGCAGATCTGGACGATGATGCGAGCTGGACACAATGGGCCTGGATGAAAAACTACCGGGTTTGGGAGGCCAACCGAAAAATCTTTCTATATCCGGAAAACTGGATTGAGGCAGAATTGCGTGATGAAAAATCCTTCCTGTTTGAAGAGCTGGAAGATCAATTGCAGCAAAACGAACTGACAGCCTTTACCGCCGAGGATGCCTTGATCAATTACCTAGAAAAGTTAGACAACCTGGCCTTTTTAGAAGTCATGGCCACCTGGTACCAGACCGACATCACCACCATGCACGTCTTTGCACGCACCAAAGGCGGCGATCCGGCCAAATACTATTACCGCAGGTTTGAACAGGAACGGACCTGGACCCCTTGGGAAAAGGTAGACATGGACATCACCGGTGATCAGCTCCTCGCCTTTGTACGCAACAACCGGCTTTGCCTGGCCTGGCCCGTGTTTACCGAAGTCCATGACCCGAACCAGGGCTCTACCCTGCCCGATACCGGCGACAGTTCAGAGCAAGGCATTGACAAACCCCGCAGAAAACTAAAAATCCAGTTGGCCATCAGTGAATTTGCGAACAAACAATGGCAACCTAAAAAGGTATCACAGGATGGTATTATGACGCCAGACACCTATGTAACCGACGATCTGCCTACAGACCGTTACAATATGATCTATGCAGAACAGGTGCAGCAGGTCCAGTTTTTCAGAAGTGGTTTTGAAGGAGAATACGAATTTCAGCAGATCAGTGGAATTTTTAACCTGACCGGTTGTAAAGGCTATCCGGAACTCATTTTCCAGGGCAGCAAAGACTTTAATGATTTCTATCCTGACTTCAGAGATACCCTGCTCAAATCACAGCGTTATGACGAGTGGAACCAAATCCCCGGAGATGACCTGAGTGTGAGGAACGGCATGTCGCCCACCAAATATTACGAAATCCTGCACCAAACCCCAGGCAATTTCAGACTGAGTTATCCGCACCAGTTCACCAATATCGATTTGCTGGTGGTGCTGTTTGAATACCTCGCCATGATCCTGGACGGTGATTCTGGCGGTAACGAACACTATGCCTATGTGTCCAACAGAGGCAGGAAGATTAAACTCGCCCTGGGCACCATGCTGCCTTATTTCATGGAAGACAGCGCCCATGCCTATGTGATCATCCCTGGTTACTATCAAAAAGATAAAACCCGTTTTAAAGGCAGAGTTATTTTCTCCGACAGAGATGAACGCACGGCTTCAGATATATTTAAACTGCTGAAAGACATTGGTAACTTCATCAATAAATATGCAGCTATTATTACTGAAAACTTCCCAACTGACTTGACTGCTTTTGCGCATACCGTGATCACCGATCCAGATTTCCAGAACATCCTGACCGAATTGAGTGCTTATGAAGGTTTTGATAAGTTATATGATGCTTTCATTGGCGCAAGCGGCAACCCTGAAATTGACAAAGTATTAAAGCAGTTGAGAGATGCAGATGGTTTGGAATACGGCGAAGAATTCAAAAACATGTACCACCCCTTAGTTTGTGCTTTGCGTACGGTCCTTTACAAAAACGGCGTACCTGAACTGATGAAAAGGGAAACCCAGCTGATGAAAACCGCCTTCGATTTCAAAGCCAATTACCTGCCCAATCCGGATGTCGTTCCATTGGGTCAGATCATCAAAAACAACGGCAACAAAACGCTGAGTTACCCTATTGAGGACCTGGATTTCAGTAGTGATGGCAGTTACAGCATTTACAACTGGGAACTTTTTTTCCATGTGCCTTTCCTTTTGGCTACCCGCCTCACTCAAAACCAGAGCTTCGAAGATGCATTGACCTGGTTCAATTATATGTTTAATCCAACAGGTGCCTTATCTGGTGATGCCCCTCAAAAATACTGGGTCACCAAACCTTTCTATTTAAATCAGGATGCCGATTATATCGCCCAACGCATAGATACCATTCTCTATAGTGTTGCAGGCCCAACTTCCGCAGAAAGAACGCAACTGGAATATGCGATAGAACAATGGGCCGAAAATCCATTTAAACCGCACGTGATTGCTAAATTCAGACCAGTAGCTTATCAGAAAGCCTTGCTGATGAAATACCTGGACAACCTGTGTGAATGGGGAGATAATTTGTTCAGGCAAGATACCTGGGAGGCCATTGGGCAAGCGACACAGATGTATATCCTTGCGGATAAAATCCTGGGCCCAAAACCTAGAATTATCCCGCCTACAGTTCCTGCGCCTTATGAAACCTATAACCAATTGGAGCGTAAACTGGATTCTTTTGGCAATGCATTAATCAACATGGAAAATATGGTTCCGGATTTGACTGTTTTGCCGGAAAAAGGAAAAGAATTGCCTCCACCACCGGTTACACTTGCAATGCTTTATTTCTGTATCCCTCAAAACGACCAGATGCTAACCTATTGGGACACCATTGCAGACCGTTTGTTTAAAATCAGGAACAGCCAAAATATTGATGGTGTAGAACGCAGTCTGGCCTTATTTGCTCCGCCAATTGATCCGGGAATGCTGGTTCGTGCAGCAGCTGCAGGTCTGGATATTTCTTCGGTAATCGCTGGAATGAATGCCCCAACGCCATATTACCGCTTCAATGTTCTGGCTGGAAAAGCCACAGAGCTGGCCCAGGAAATTCGTGGACTGGGCAATGCATTGCTGCAAAGCTTAGAGAAAAAAGATGCAGAAGCCATGTCCTTGCTCCGCAGTGAACTGGAATTGAAAGTACTGAATGCCGTGCGTGACCTGAAAGTGCTTCAGATTAACGAGGCTGCTGCGCAGATAGAGGTTTTGAAAAGAACCCAACTGGTAACACAGGAAAGAGTCCAGTATTATGGTGCGATTGAAAAGATCATTTCCAACGAGCAACTGAACCTGGATAAACTGGATCAGGCTGTGGGCTGGCAAACTGCAGCAAATATTGTGGCCACTTTAGGCAGCGGCCTGGCCTTGATTCCTGATTTTGCTTTAGGGGTTTCCGGATTTGGAGGATCGCCTCATGGGGCAGCAAAATTTGGAGGAAGTGCACTCGCACACAGTACCGATGCGATTGCCAAAGGCTTAGGTATATTTAGCACCATTGCGACTTTTGAAGCCAATAAAGCGTCTATTATGGGCGGTTATGACCGTCGCTATTCGGATTGGAAACTACAGGAACGTTTGGCCATTAAGGAATCTGCTTCGATTGATCAGCAAATTACAGCCGCGCAGATCCGCAAGGACATTGCCACTGCAGATTTGAAAAATCAGGACCTTCAGATTGACAATGCGAAAAAAACAGATGATTTTATGCGGTCCAAATACACCAACAAGGAACTGTACGACTGGATGATTGGACAGATCAGCTCCGTGTATTTCAAATCTTACCAGATGGCTTTTGACATCGCCAAAAAAGCAGAACGTTGTTATCGTTTCGAATTGGGCAGCGACGACACTTTTATTGCTTATGGTTATTGGGACAGCATGAAAAAAGGCCTGCAAACTGCAGATAAGCTGATCTATGATCTAAAACGCATGGAGACCAGTTATATAGACAAGAACAAACGGGAGTACGAAATCACTAAACATGTATCTTTAATGCAACTCGATCCATTGGCCATTCTTCGCTTAAGAGCTACGGGCAGCTGTGATTTTGACATCCCTGAAGCTTTGTTTGATCTGGATTATGCGGGTCAGTATTTTAGACGCATCAAATCAGTGAGTATTAGTTTGCCTTGTATTGCTGGCCCTTATACTTCCGTAAGTGCTAAACTTTCCTTAGTGAATAACCGATATCGTAAGTTGACCAATCCAGACAATATCGCCACTACAGGATATACCGAAGACCCAGGAAATGACGAACGTTTTGTGTACAATGTGGGTGCGATACAGTCTATTGCGGCCAGCAATGCACAGAATGACAGCGGAGTTTTCGAGTTGAACTTTAAAGATGAGCGCTATTTGCCTTTTGAAGGAACAGGTGCGATCAGCAGCTGGAGATTAGAGCTTCCTGCTTCTGAAATCAAGCAATTTGACTACAATACGATTGCTGATGTAATTGTACATATTAAGTACACCGCTCGCGAAGGTGGCTCTTCGTTAAAAGGGTTGGCCAACACTTCTTTGAAAGATCGGTTGGACGTGATCAGACAGCAACTTACTGAGGAGGGCTTACATGTAGCCATCAATATGAAACATGATCTCCCTAATCAGTGGAATTTACTTAAAACCAATGCACTGGTAGACTTAATGATTGATAAAGGAAGACTACCTTATATGGCTCAAATGCTGAACCCTACTATCGAAGAAGTGATGTTTGTAGCTAAAGTGAATGGCAATCCAGCAAATTACGCAATCAAGATAGATGCCACCACAATAAATTTAGCAAGAGTGGATGAATGGAAACTTTGTAAGGAAACCAGCAACGCAATTGATCTGGATACTACATTTAATCTTTCAGTTGCGCCTTTGCAGTTAAAAAATCTGGAAGAACTGGTATTGGTAGTGAAGTATAGTTTTGGTTAGTAGAATTTAGAAAAGGCCTGGCCATAGTCATCAATTCAAATGGCTGGCCTTTTCTTTTAAATCACCTATCCCTGGAAACATTTTGTCCTTATACTAATGCTTGGATTTCAGTTATAGAAAGTTTAGAATATCTCGCAATCTTTTCCAAAGGTTCTCCACCAGCAAGCATTTCACGAGCCATTTCCCTTTTTTCCTGCTCAGCACCGATTTCAATACCACGTTGTTCCCCCCTCAACTCCGCAGACTCAAGAGCACTGTAGTTATCACGCTTAATCTTTAAACTTTCCTGGTAGGCATTCATATCTTCTGGGCTTTTGCTTAAACCTTCCATTTACTCCGCATACGATGCTAACATTTAGCACCATAAACAAGCAACTAAAAAGTCGTTTTATAAAAAATTAGGTGCCGCTAAAGTATGCAGTTTCAATCATAAAACCCCCAATTCCAAAACAAATTTATTCGTTTTAAACATTTGAAAATCAGTTAAATAAATTGAAAAACAACATCAATTTTTGAACCAAAATCCAGCATCAAAATAACACCCAACTCTGCCCCCCTCCCCAGTCACCATCCCCTCCAGTCTGCGCCCAAGAAAAATAGGATTTCATGATGGAACCTCAGAATCTGCAAGATTCAGCGACATCAGAAAACCTATTTTTCACAAAAAAAGCCGCAAGAATTTCTTCTCCGGCTTATCTAAATATTAAAATTGATCTTAATCCTATACTAATGCTTGGATTTCAGTTATAGAAAGTTTAGAATATCTCGCAATCTTTTCTAAAGGTTCTCCACCAGCAAGCATTTCAATTGCCATTTCCCTTTTCTCTTGCTCCGCTTTAGCACGTCCCAGTTCCACACCTATTTCAATACCCTGCTTCTGCCCACGCTGCTCCCCCCTCAACTCCGCAGACTCCAGAGCACTGTAGTTATCACGCTTAATCTTTAAACTCTCTTGGTACGCATTCATATCTTCCGGGCTTAAATTAATGACCTCTGCCAATTGGTATAACTCTCTAAAAACCTTTTTCTTACGCAAAGGTACAGGAATTTCATCTAATATTTCCATATTCCTTAAAGAGTACAACCATCCATCCTCATTAGTTTTCAATTCATCCACCGATTTTTTAAACTTAGGCAACTCCACAAAAATATACCGGAGCTTATCATAGAACACCGTATGAGTCATGACATCCATCAAACGAACATCATGCAAATACTGATCCCGATGCGTATGATCAAAACTAAAATCCATCAAAGCCACAACATACACCTCCGGTAAACGGTAATTCCAGTCCGGCGCCACAGATTTTCCCTGTTCCCTGATCAGGTTCGCTGAATAGTAGAGAATACGATCCTTAAAAAAACGCTGGCTCACCTGTTGGATCTCCACAATAAATTTACCTCCCTTATTATCTGTACAATACACATCAAAAACAGTTTTCCTGTTCTCCTTACGCATCCCTTTATGACTCGGGTTATTAAAAGTCAAATCACGGATCACCTTTCTGCCCTTAAAAACAGCATTCAAAAAATCAATCAATAACTTCTTTCTGGACTCACTCCCAAAAATATACTTAAATGAAAAATCCGTCTTTACATTAATATACCTGCTACTAGATAGCTCTATCGGTTTTACTGGTTTTGCAAGATTAGTTTTCTTCTGCATGCTGTCGCTCAAACCTTCCAGTTACTCCCCATACAATGCCAATACGTAACACCATAAACAAGTACACAAAAAAGTCGTTTTATAAAAAATTAGTTGCCACTAAAGTATACAGTTCCAACCATAAAAACCACGTTTCCAAAACAAATTTATTCACTTTAAACATTTGAAAATCAATTAAATAAATTGAAAAACAACATCGATTTTTGAACCAAAATCCAGCACCCAAACAACACCCCAACTCTGCTCCTTACCCAATCACCACCCTCACCGGTCTCCACCCCCTCCAGTCTGCGCCCAAGAAAAATAGGTTTTAATGATCAAGCCTCAGAATCTGTAAGATTCAGCGTGATCAGAAAACATATTTTCACCCCCCACCTTCCTAGCCTGAACTAAACCCACGCCTATAATTCTCCTAAATAAATATATTTTCGAAATATTTTGTGATTGTTTTTTATTTAGAAATATCACATCTACATTAGCATAAATGAGAGCAGCAGAAAAACGGACCAACAGGCCAGCGCAGAAAAAAGATAAAAAACCAATCCAGAAAAAGAACGACATCTTTTTCAAAAGTGCATTCGAAGATTATTTCTGCGACATGCTGCGCTTCCTGTACAAAGACGCAGATCAGATCTTTGATCTGGAAAAGCCCATCAGCTTCATGGACAAAGAGCTGCTGGAAATCTCTCCAGACCGGAATAAAAAAGGCGGAACCAGAAACGCAGACATGCTGGCCAAAATATACCTCCGTACCGGAAAACAGGAACTCTTCATGCTACATTTAGAAATCCAGACTAAAACCAACCTTACATTTCCATCCCGTGTATTCAAATACTGGTACAGACTAACAGATCGCTACGACCACCCTATTGTATCCCACACCATATTTACAGGCGTACCCGGCCAGAAACGTCCAGACAAATACCAATATAATATGCTGGGAACAGAGCTTTCTTTCAAATACAAATACTACCAGATTTTCCAGCACACAGAAGAACAACTCCTTCAATTCGACAATCCTTTCGCACTCGTTGTCCTGGTCGCACAGAAAGAAGTTCTCAGGAAAAAACTTACACCACTTGAATTACATAACACCAGAATAAAAATAATAGAAAAACTAACAGCCAATGGAAACTATACACAACAAGGCATCACCAGATTTATTCTTTTCTTAAAGAACATGATACACATTGAAGATGAAGAATTAAATACTAAATTTGAACAACAAGTAAGAACCCTAACAGGAGAAAAAATCACTATGGGAATTATAGAAACAGAGAAAATGCTCAATATTGAAGAGGGAATTGAGATTGGCACAAGGAAAACTAAGCTAGAGGAGCAAGAAAAGGTCGTAAAAAACCTAATTCTCCAATTAGGACTTTCAGATGCGCAAGCTGCTAAAGTTGCGGAAGCCCCTCTTTCCTTCGTAAAGAAAATCCGTACCCAATTAGAAAAAAGCAATCGATCAAAAAATTGATTAACAGAATATCAGAAAAATTTTATACGTTTACCTTGAGAGCGTTAATTTAATGAAAGGGGCCAGTCGAAAGATTTGGTCCCTTTTTCTATTTTAAGATTTCCCCCGTTGAGCCGCTTTCAGAAACCAAGATCTTATTCCATAAACTAAATGACAAAGCAATTGCAGCAGCAAGCACAGATCTCCAACCTAAGGAGCGATTTTTTTATAAATAATCTGTATTAACTGCTCAAGCTAATTATAACCTAATGGAAACCAAATCCCACGTCTGTTAGGTAATCCCATATTCGGCAAAACATGATCGGCATCTAAGGTTGATATATCAATATTTTCTACTAAGTGCTCAATTGGAGCCATCGGGTTGTTTCGAAACAACTTGTCGTTGATTATATTTAATGCATCCTGATAATTGATTGCCGTTACCCCACATCCGATTCTTGTTCCATACGGTATTGAAGCGTAATTCTCAAAGTTAAATTTAATCCAGTATCTAATCATAATTAACTTGCTTTAAGTACGACCCTTGATTTCGACTTTAGGAACCTAAATTACGTTTTTCCTGCCCTATCTTTACTTTTTTAGAGCTTGTACTTTATACTGTTCTACAAATTCGATTGCATCAATCATATTTTCCGGATATCGAGCATACCTAACAAATCTTTGTATCCCATGCCGGTCAGATTCATAAATTGATATATGTTGATACGGAAATCCATTTTTTATAAGAAATTTAACGACCTCCCATTTCCTGTTGTCGTCCACTTTTGGTGGTCGAAATCTATGTGTCACCTCAATTGCCTGATTACCACATTCAGGGCATTTAAAATTTGAAAGATTCAAATCTTCTGATGACATATTAAATGACTTCTTACAATCGAAACATAGTTTTTTCCCCATAGTAAAATATTAAAGATCACTAACTCTTTTTACATTTCCAATAAGCAGATGATTTTCCGAAAAAGTGCAACTTCCTTTAATAATAGATTATTCAATAAAAAGTGCATATTGTGTTACCATGAAGAAAGAAGTTTTATCGAAGGAAGCGAAGGCTATTGAGCTTGATAAGTATAAAGCGCTATTGATAGCAACCTTAGACTATTGTTTAGAGAACCCCTCTTTTCACATTGTAACCTCGGATTTTGACTCTCGACAATATTATATTAATCTAAAGGTACAAGTAGAGGAAAACTATGTCAAGGGTAGGCTTACCAGATTAAAACAGTGGTTTCGTGATCTAACTGAACGGTTCGTTGAAGCTAGGGATTCTGAATTTAATGATTACTTGAAGGTAAGAACCAAATCTGACATTAATATCCTAAATGCTTACGATATACGGATTGATAAGATTATAGATAGCGGTAAAATTACTAATGATAATCAGTTCTATGACATCAATAGTATGGTAGATTATTTATGCCAGACAACTCCCGTGAATGAGGAAAGGATAGCAGTAATGAACACACTACTGACGGACTACGAAAAACGCAAAATGAACAAACGAAGTAGGTAATGAATCTCTTTTCCTCTCCCTTTGAATCCCAATTCTTAAATCACCAAAATAGGTTCCTCGTTTCCAGGCAGGTTTAAATCCTTTTTTGATTATCAGATCTTCAATCCGGTCTTCACCCAAGAAAACATATTTTCCCCCATAAATCACCAGGTTTACATATGCCTGCAGATTTCCACATAAATCACTAATTTAGAAATCACATAAAGATAAAGCATCGGTAGCGAAAGAATGGAAGTCCGCTGCTTTGTGATCGACTTCGATATCGCAAAAATCCCTTTCACCACCTACCCCGGTCAGCACCCAAGAAAATATGTTGTTGAATGCAACGACATAAATTAACTATTTCCTGGAGCCAATGTGCTAGCTGCTAAAACCACTTTTTCCATTTGAATATCAGTAGCGGGGCAATCACGCTGATTGCCATTACGATCAATGCCATCATATACCCATGCGGCCAGTCATATTCAGGTATAGACTTGAAATTCATGCCCCAGATACCGGCCAGAACCATCGGTGGAATGGTCACAACCGATACAATGGTGAGAACCTTCATCACGTCGTTTTGATCGTTATTGATAAAACCCAGTACCGCATCAAGCAGAAACTGCAAACGGTCGCTGAGCTGTTGGTCAAACTCATTAAGCGAACCTATGTCCGCCTGCACAGTTTTCAAGTGGATATGACGTTCACTGCCCAGCCAGGGCGGGGCGATTTCGCATAGATAGGTGATCACCCGGGATACACCCAGTGTCGCCGAGCGCAGTTGCACGATCTGCCGCTGCATCAGGCCAACCTTAAATAACGCTTTCTTGAGCAGGGCGCCCTGATGGTTCCTGTTGGAAAAAATCGTGCTGGAGAGTGTGGACAGTTCACCTCCAACGGCCTCCATGCTGTCTGCCGCCACGTTAACAATTGCTTCGATCAGCTCAATGAAAATATCTACACTACTATTATTTGACAAGTCGCTGTCAATGCTCTCAGCCAGGTGCTTAAAGGCCAGGGATTCACCGTAACGCACAGACACCAGTACGGTGGGTGTAAGCACGAAGCCAAGGGGTGTTAAGGCACCTTGACTAGATTCTGCAGGTACAAATGCGGGAATATTCAACCGCAAGGTATCATTGGCAGATTTGAGCCGGCTGGATAATTCAATGGCACTAATTTGTTCTCGCACCGGCAATTTGCCACCAAGAATCAGCTCGGCCTGGCTGCGTTCCTCATCGGTTGGACTAAGTAAGTCCAGCCATACAGGTGTGTTGTTTGTATCTATAATCACACCGGGATGCCACAGATGTGATTTGGTTGTATTTGAAAAGTGAAATGTCAGCATAATTTTTCCAAAGAGAAGATATTAAAGGTAATGATCTTAAGGTATTCAACGCTTTATTTTCTTTGGCACTCCTGAATAAATATATTTTCGAAATGTTTTGTGGAAATACTAGTAAAGAAATTAATCGCAAAATTAGCCTTTACAGATCAGCAAGCAGCAGATTTTGCTGAAGTATCACTTTTCTTCGTAAAGAAAATCCTTACCCAACTAGAAAAAACAACTTGTCAAAAAATTGATTAACAGAATATCAGAAAAATTTTATACGTTTACATCGAGAGCGTTAATTTAATGAAAAGGGGCCAGTCGAAAGATTTGGTCCCTTTTTCTATTAAAACCATCTAGTAGAACCAGATAACTTCCCCTTCCGCAAACCAACAAATGAATTTAACGTTATCAAATAATTAAATAATCATCTTTTTTGGTCGCTTTTTCTGCTATTATCCGGGTTCTGATTTCCCTTTGTCGCCTGGATTACATTACTTTTTATTAACAAAACGGCCTAATACTTAACGTAGTATTAAATTTTCGATAATACTGTTTGCCCAGTTTTACCTCGGTAGATATTGTTGATCAGTTGGTTATGGACAAGTATAGTATTGTTAGTTATTCGGAAGTTAAAAATGCGCTTACCATCCAGTGGAAAGACGGGCATGCCAGTATCTTCTATTACATCTATTTAAGAGATAACTGTCCTTCAGCAAAGAACATTCATGAAAACGGTCAAAAAATAACGGAGACTGCTCATCTTGATGCTGATATCAGACCAGCACATATTGAACTTGTACAGAACGATACAATAAACATTTTGTGGGAACAGGATGGACATCAAAGCGAATTCCCAGCCAGATGGTTACGGAATCATTGTCTTTCAAAACAGGAAATTGAAAAACGGGAAATGAAGAACCGGCTTTTTGACCCCATTGAATTATGGGATAATACCCTCGGCATCGGCGTCCCGCAAGCCGAATACCAGCAAATTATTGAAGATGATATTTCATTGACGGTTTGGCTGGAATATATACGCCGGTATGGGTTTGCGGTTTTAAATAATGTGCCTGTTCAAAACGGTGCCGTGGCCGAGGTTGCCTGTTTGTTTGGTTATGTGCGCGAAACAAATTATGGCCGTATTTATAACGATAAAACCTCGCTTCATCCTAATAATCTCACCTATACTTCATTGGCATTAAGCCCGCGTACAGAGAACCCGTATCGTGACCCGGTACCTACACTGCAATTATTGCATTGTTTACATAACCAGGTGCAGGGGGGCGACACTATTGTGGTGGATGGCTTTAAGGTGGCAGCAGCATTCAGGATAAAATACCCCTACCTTTTTGAATTATTGAGTACTGTATTGGTAAATTTTCGCTTTCGCGACAAAGAGCACTGGATAGAACGAAAAGCTACTATTATTGGTCTTGATTCGCAAAAGGAAGTACACTCCTTAAGATTTAATAACAGGGCAATTCAGCCTTTTGAAATAGAAAACCAACTTATTCCCCTGTTTTATAAGGCATACCAAACGTTTGCCCGGATGCTTGATGATCCAACTTTCCAGGTAAAATTCAAAATGATGCCCGGGCAACTTTTTATCGCCGATAACGAACGCATCCTCCACGGTCGTACAAGCTTTGACAGCAAACAAGGAAAAAGACATCTTCAGGGTACTTATGCCGATAGAGATGGGCTTTTGAGTAAGCTACGCATGCTCAAAAAAAAACAAATATCAGATTGATTAACACATCATAAATAAACTATCAATTATAAACTTAACAATAAAATATAACCGTATGAATGCACAAGCACACATCAAAAAAATAGTTGAAACTACAGATACACTGATAGTTTATTGGAAAAATGGAGAAATATCAAAATATCCCTATCTGTACTTGAGGGACAACTGTCCGTCGCCGTCAACTATACACAGCAACGGGCAAAAACTGATCGAAACATCGGCCATCAATCCGGCTATCAGTACAAAAAATAGCGAGCTGCGTAATGGTATAGAAGTAGTGATCAATTGGGATTCCGAAGAGCATACCAGCTTATTCAGCGCACAGTGGTTATTTGATCACCGCTTGTCAAAGGAGGCCATTGCAGAGCGCCGTCAACAGCGTATAGCACGCGAACCCGTTGAATTATGGGATGATACTTTAAACAATAATTTTCCTGTAGGTGATTATACAGAACTATCGGTAAGTGATGAAGCTTTATGCGCCTGGCTCGAAAATGTGAGCAGGTATGGTTTTGCCGTATTACGGAATGTACCTGTTGAACTAGGTATGGTATGCAAGGTGGTAGAATTGTTTGGCTATGTGCGCGAAACCAACTATGGGAAATTGTTTGATGTTAAAACTACAGTTAACCCTAATAACCTCGCCTTTACATCTCTTGGATTGAGCGCCCATACTGATAATCCTTATCGTAACCCGACACCAACGCTACAACTGTTGCATTGCCTGCAATCAAGTGCAGTTGGTGGTAACTCAGTGGTGGTTGATGGCTTTAAGGTCATTGCCGATCTGAAATTGCATTCGCCCCAGATGTTCCACCTGTTATCTACTACTCCTGTAACCTTCCGGTTTGAAAATCAGCACGAGTGGATTGAAAGAACGGATACCATTATCGGTCTGGATGTTTTTGGCGAAGTGAATGCCATGAGATTCAACAACCGTTCTGTACAGGCCTTTGAAGTAGATGAGGATAACATGGCTGCATTTTATGCCGCATACCAGCACCTGGCTAAGATGATTGATGATGAACATTATTTTGTACAGTTCAAGATGGAAGCATCCGATCTTTTTATTGTAGATAATGAGCGGGTAATGCACGGGCGCAGTGCCTATGACGGAGCTACCGGCGAGCGATTTTTACAGGGCACTTATGCCGATAGAGATGGCTTGCTAAGTAAACTCCGCGTATTAAAACGTAAAGCGATAACTCAACTGGTTTAATTCAGATAAACAGATTTACAATGGAACAACAACGGATACACGATACGGTAGAGCACATATTTAGTTTGTATGAAGCTCACGGAGCACAGGAATATGGCGAAAGAGTAAGCATGCTGATGCACATGATGCAATGTGCTCAATTGGCCCAGGCAGCCGGTGAGGATGACGAAATTATACTAGCAGCATTCTTTCATGACATAGGTCATTTTTTTGAAGATGAAGAAAAAATGGGCATATACGGAACGCAGAATCACGATGACCTGGGAGGCAAATGCCTCATAGATATGGGCTTTCCGCAAAGAATGGCCAATTTGGTATCAAGCCATGTGATTGCCAAAAAATACCTGGTTTATGCCGAACCTGCTTATTACAATGAACTATCAGAAGCAAGCAAAAAAACACTTGAATTTCAGGGAGGTAAGATGACACCCGAAGAAGCCGCGGAATTTGAAAAAGACCCTCTGGCACCCATATATGTTAAGATACGTAAATGGGACGATTTAGGAAAAGACGCGGATAAGCTCATACTCGCTGCCGACATACAGCAAATGAAGGATATGACCTACAATTATTTGCTGAAACTGTACTCAGAAACAGCTTCGTTTACCAGTCAATAAAATAACAAAATGGAAAATATAGGTCTCATCAAAGCCAAACTCATGCAAATGCCACCGGCATATACTGCCGTACTGTGCGCCATGGCCACATTTTGTATTTACGTTTGTACCTATTCATTTCGAATGGGTTTTACGGCAGGCACTTATCAAGGAACTTCGTTATTGGGGATTGATTTCAAGGTATGGCTTGTAATGACGCAGGTTGCCGGTTATGCCATGAGTAAATTCATTGGTATTAAGTTTATTGCAGAAATAAAGCCCAAAGGGCGGGCAAGGGCTATCCTTGTTTTGCTAATGATAGCCTGGCTGGCATTATTGGGATTTGCCATCATTCCTGCCCCATATAATATTATTTGTATGTTTATCAATGGGTTACCCCTGGGGCTTATCTGGGGCCTAATTTTTTCATACATAGAAGGCAGAAAAAGCGCGGAATTCATTGGAGCTGTTTTATGTACCAGTTTCATTTTTTCATCAGGGGTTATTAAAACCATAGGGCGTTTTATGATGGCTCATGGGCATGTATCTGAAAAATGGATGCCATTTTTGCTTGGGCTGTTATTTGTATTGCCTCTTTTCCTTTTTGTTTACCTGTTAGAGCAGGTTCCTCCACCAACTGCCGAAGATATCAAGCAAAGAACGCAGCGTTTGCCTATGATGGCCAAAGAACGCAAAGCCTTTGTAAAATACTTTCTGGCCGGTCTTATCTTTAATATTGCTATTTATATTTTGCTAACCGTATTGCGCGACTTCAGGGATTATTTTGAGGTGGAGATCTGGTCAGACTTTGGCTATAAAAACAACCCGGGTATCTACAGTCAGATCGATATCCCTATTTCCATTATTGTATTAATATTGATGTCGCTCATTATACTGGTTAAGCGTAATTTCCGGGCATTTATGCTGGCACATAGTAGTATTGGCTTTGGGTTTCTGCTTATTGGTATCGGCTCATGGGAATTTATTGGCGGCGCTATCCACGGCATGACCTATATGTATATGGTTACCTTGGGGCTTTACCTGGCCTATGTACCTTATTCCATTATTTTCTTCGAACGGTTGATCGCTACGTTCAAATACAAGAGTAACGTAGGCTTCATGATTTACCTGGCCGATTCCATGGGATACCTGGGCAGTGTATGCATTTTGCTGTTTAAACAGTTTGGGCATACCCAATTATCATGGGGCAGCTTTTTTGTGCATGGAGCAGGTTTGGTATCTATCATTGGCATTGCAGGAACAGGTTTATCTTATCTTTATTTTTACAGGAAAAAGACACGAAATATACCACAAACGACAGTAGCTTCTGCTATACAGAAAAGTGGATCCTACTCAATGTAGAAACAGAAGTTTCACCTGTCTCCACCCCCGATCAGCACCCAAGAAAATATGTTTTCATGATCAAGCCTCAGAATCTGTAAGATTCAGCTAGATCATGAAAACATATTTCACCTATTAAGCCAATTCAGGATTAAAAAATAACGATGCCCAGTTTTAACCGGATTATAAAAACGACAAGCCTATGAAAAAGCAGCTCCAAAGCCTGTCCCGGCTTCGTCTTGGTTCGTCGCTTCTCCGCCGCTCCTGCGCCGCAACTTAGGCAAACAGGTACTTTTACCGGACAATCGGCGCTAAAAGGCCGGATCATCGAACAACTAACACAAAGCCAGGTATAATCCAGCCCCCATCCATAACCTGATCCGCACCCTCCCCGTCTCTACACCATACCCGGATCACCACCCAACCTCTGCAATTTGCTACGAAAAACTCTTATACTCTGCGGAAAGGCCTCAGAGATCTGTGCGCTCTTCGCGCACCTGATATCGTTAGCCTTGAAGTAGAGTATAAGAGCTTTTCGAAAAAATTCACCTCCCAACTATTTACCCTTAACCCTCCTCAGCAAATCGTCCATTTCCTTTACCTTGTCAGGAAACTGCTTTGCCAGATTTCGCTTTTCACCAATATCAGATTTTAAATTATACAATTGCGGCTCTGTTGAATTACCAGATTCAATCCCAACATCTCCCATATAACTTGCACCCGGATGAGGCTGAATATACTTCCACTCGCCCTGGATAACAGCAGTTGCATCCCTTTGCCCCTGCTCAACCAATACCTTACGCCCCGTTTTATCCTTCCCTAAAAAAGCAGCCAGCAAATTCTCACTGTCCCCAGCCTCCCCGGCAGGAATACCTTGCTTCAACAAGCCAGCAAAAGAAGCCAGTAAATCCATTTGGCAAACCAGAGCATCAGAAACCTTACCCTGTGTATGACCAGGCCAGCTAACAATAAACGGCATGCGAGTCCCCCCCTCTAAAGCACTATATTTCCCCCCTCTCAAAGGCCCAGCAGGAGTATGCCCCTTAAGCATGGTCACTGCCCCATCCTGATAACCATCATCCAGCACCGGACCATTATCACTTGTAAAAATGATCAGTGTATTTTGATCCAAACCCGAAGACTTTAACTGCTTCATCAACTGCCCAATAGTCCAGTCCAATTGCAAAATCGCATCACCCCGATAGCCCAACTCACTTTTCCCTTTAAACTGCGTGGCAGGCATACGCGGAACATGAGGCTCCGTAAGCGTGTAATAAAGAAAAAAAGGTTGTTTCTGATGTTCATCAATAAATTGAGCCGCCTTTTCCATAAACGTACTCGACACCTCCTCATCTACCCAGCGCGCCTGATGCCCGCCGCTCATAAAACCTATACGGCCTATCCCATTAACAATCGTGTTGTCATGACCCTGGCCAGGAGAAGATTTCATTTTTAACAATTCCGGGTGTTCTTTACCCGTGGGATCATGACCAACTTTCTTTTGATAATCCACCTCTATAGGATCAGCAGGATCCAAAGCTACAACCCGATGGTTTTCCAAAAAAACAGTAGGTACCCGGTCTGCAGTTGCCGGAAAGATAAAAGAGTAATCAAACCCCACCTCAATAGGCCCAGGTTTAACTTCTCCATTCCAGTCCTTTTCTACTTTCTCACCCAAGCCCAGATGCCATTTACCCACAATAGCAGTAGCATAACCGGCTTGCTTAAACAATTTAGGAAGCGTTATTTTATCCTGAGGCACAATTAAAGCCGCATCACCCGGTAAGATTCCGGTCCCCGTACGTCGCCATGGATACTGTCCGGTCATCAACGCATACCTGGAAGGTGTACAGGTGGCAGAAGTAGAATGGGCATTGGTAAAACGCAGTCCGTGCTGCGCCAAACGGTCCAGATTGGGCGTATGTAATTTGGTTGCTCCATAACAACTAAGATCTCCATAACCGAGATCATCAGCATAAATATAAATCACATTTGGTTTTTGCTGCGCGGTAGCCGGTAACAAAACCGATAAGACCATGAACAAACTAAGATATATTTTTTTCATGCTTCAAGATTAAATTTTGTTTCTATAGAAAGTACTTTCAGGAATAACCTGTCTTTTGATAGACGGCCCCTCCCATTCCAGTTTAAGGTTTCGTTTTTTAAGTTCTGCAGTTGCGAGGTAAGACAACTGGAAAGGATGCATCCCTGCTTTTAAATAAACTTTTGCAGTCTTCACCTCAGCCCCTTTATATCCGTAGTCTTCATCAATTAAAGCAGCTTCGTGCAAACGGAAAAAGGCTTTCGTATCTGCATTTAAATAAAAGGTATATTCACCATCTGCAGGAACGTTAAGGTAGCCCTTAAAAATATGAACGGGGTGTTTCTTGAGGGTATGGGTTGCGATAACTTTAGCCATACCTTTTTCTGCAATTTTAAGCGTAGATACATCAGGTATCCAGTTAAAGGTTCCATCATACGACTCCGTTTGTATGCCCTGAACCACCTTTTTAACCTCCGTAGCTGGAATAAAAGCCCTATCATAGGGTCTTGGAGCCGAAGCATCTGCCTGTCTGACCTGTAAGACTTTATCTTTCATAACCTGCTGAAGTTTAGAACCGGAGTTCAGACGGCCAGCCAGGTTTTTAGTCTCTCCGGGATCATTAACCACATCGTACAGTTCAAAATCATCCTCGGCCGATTGAATATTATAACGCACACCAACCGTATCGCCCATCCGGATCATCTGCATCTGATTTCGCTGTCGCCCCCTGTGCTCAGGCGCAAATTTCTTAAAACCAGGCGTTTTTCCTTCTTCAAAATACTCTACATAGACCAGACTCTTTTTTTGCCCCTTCTTTTTGAGCAGAGCAGGCATTAGGGAAACGCCGTCTGTTCTGGTTGGAGCAGTTATTCCGGCTGCATCTGCAAATGTAGGCATCCAGTCATAGGAAATATTAGGCGAATTGACACTGCTTCCTGCAGGGATATGTTTAGGCCAGGAAACAATGACCGGCATCCGCAAACCACCCTCCCAGCAATCCCTTTTTATCCCGTCAAAAGGGCCAAAGCTGCTGAAAAAAGTAGGCTCATAGGGTACATATTTTTTAGGCAGATAGGACTCAATGGATGGGCCATTATCAGAAGAAAACACCACTATGGTATTGGAATCAATATGCAGGTCTTTTAGTAGTTGTACCAGATCGCCCACCTGATGGTCAATCCGGCTCACTACAGTAGCATATCTTTTATAGGTATCTTCATAGGGCGCATTGGCATAAGCCGGATCTACCCAGGAATCTACCGTTCCGGAAGCCGTATTGATCATATGCCCTGGGGTTCCGAGCCATTGTAAGCCTCCTTTTAGCCCGCCACCTTCAGGATAAGCCTGTGTAGGCAGTTCCAGTACAGCATGTGGGGTATCATAAGCCAGATACATAAAAAAAGGTTGGTCTGCTTTTTTACTCTTTTGATGTTTTATGATCCAGTTTTTTGCTGCTGCTGTCCAAAGGTCTCCGGTATAGCATTTGTCAAAATCCTTGCTCTTTTCGGTATAGTTGTCCCAAATTTCTTTCTTGCCCCGATACACGCCCTCCTTAGGATAATGCTCATGTCCGTCGCTGTGCCGCATATAACCAAAATAGTCGTCAAAACCTCTTTTTAACGGATGGGCAGGCCAGTCTGGCTTTTCATTTACACCCTGCAAGCCCCATTTACCAATCGCGGTGGTTTGATATCCAGCCTGTTTTAAAACATTAGCCAGGGTATAATTATCTTCCAGGGCTTTATCAAATTGATTGTCTCTTACATTTGCATGGCCCTGGCTAACCCCAAGCATAATGGACGCACGTGAAGGTGCACAAACCGGGGCTGCACTATAGCTTTGGGGCAGAATAGCCCCCTCTGCCGCAAGCTGATCAAGATTTGGAGTAAGTTCCCAGGGTTCATTTTGCTGATTTGCCTGAGCCCTTTGTTTCTGAAAAAACACCCCTAAATCTCCGTAACCAAGGTCATCAGTGAGTATAAAAATGATATTTGGCCGGGCATTTTGTTTTTTCTGAGCAGCAGCAGGAACACCTGCAAGTGCAGCTACAGCAAGTAAAGCATAGGTTTTTAAACGGTTCGAATTAATAAGATCTAACATTCATGTGGTTCATTGATGTGGCTAAAGCCACAAGTTAACCAGAATTTAGATTTGCCAAAGATGAAATATTTACACAAACGATTGCATGAATACGTTTGTGTAAATATCAATGCTATAAGGTACTTTTCAAAGGCATGTATTTCACTTTCTTCAGGATATACCCCGCATTGGATGCACCCGTTTTAAAATAGACCTGGTCCATTGGTTTCTGAGGAAAAAAGACATCAGTCATGACCGTCAGACCCCCATCTGCAAAAAACTCCACGGAAGCCACATCAACATAAACGATAAGATCCATCTTTTTACCATTTCCAATTCTCGGCGCGGTATGCAATTTTTTAAATTCCGGATTGAAACTGATGTCTCCGGATTTGGAGCGGTCTATAAAATAGCTATTGGTCTTTTCATTATAACCAATGATCAGTTTATCACCCAGTTCATTCTCTAAAGAAAGCGTAAAGTTTTTCAGCTGGTCTGCCTGGAGTTCCAGTTTAAATGGACTTTTCAATACCTGCTCTTTTACAAGCCTAAGCCTGTCTTTAACCTGAATGTTAGATTGAGATACAGGATTCAAACCAATGTTATCCAATTCTTTAACCGGAAGAGTTTTTAACAACACTTCTCCGTTCACTTTTTCCAGATTCAGCTCCCTTGGTAAGGTAGCAGCTCCTCTCCAGCTTGGCGTAGGCACTTCATTGGCATAGGTCCAGTTGTTCATCCAACCCATAAAGATCTTTCGCTCTCCTGTATTTGACCAGGTAATACCAGCATAGTCATCTGTGCCATAATCCAGCCATCTGGTCTTGTTGTCTATAGGCGTAAAATGTTTTCCGTCAAAATCACCGATAAAATACTGTCCTCCCGAACCCCCATTCGGTGCACCGGGGTTGATGTTCACGATCAGCACCCAATAGGTTTTACCTTCTAATTTTAGAGGAAACAGATCCGGGCATTCCCACACCCCACCATGTCCACCTTCATGAGCCCCAAACTCACTTTCTTTGGTCCATTCCTTTAAATTTGGAGAAGCATAAAAAGTGATGCGATCTTTCGTAGCCAGGGTCATGATCCATTTTTTGCCTGCTTCATACCACATCACCTTAGGATCCCTGAAATCTACAATACCTGGATTACGCAATACCGGATTACCACCATATTTTGTCCAGCTTTTTCCTTCGTCCAAACTATAGGCTAAACTCTGGTTCTGGAAATCACTCCTCCCAGCCTTTTCTCCTTTAGGGTCATGGTGGGTAAAAATGGCCACCAGAGGTGCTTTACCATCTTTACCGAATCCCGAAGTATTTTTTTCATCCACCACAGCGCTGCCAGAAAAAATATAACCTAAGCTGTCCGGATACAGCGCTATGGGAAGGTGTTCCCAATGAACCAAGTCTGTGCTGGTGGCATGTCCCCAATGCATAGGTCCCCATTTGTTTCCTCCGGGAAAGTGCTGGTAGAACAGATGATATTTCCCTTTATAGTACACCATTCCATTCGGATCGTTCATCCAGTGGGCCTGGGGTGTAAAATGAATTTGCGGACGGTATTTCTCCACCTTTGTTTGATACAGAGACCTCTGTTGAGGTGTATCAGTGCTTTGACCAAAGGCGGTCAAAGCACTGATAAACAACAATATTAACGATAATTTATATTTCATATCAATTTGATTTTAAATCTACCATCCTGTATTTTGTTTATATAATCCTTTACTGAAATTGATTTGGTTCAGCGGGATGGGCAAATATTCATCGCGGTTCTTTTTGAACACTGCATCCAGAAGATGTGGCTTCCTGGTTTTTTCAATTGCAAAATAGCTATTCATATACTCTGCCGCAATACCCCAACGCACCAGATCAAAGAAACGATAGCCTTCCATTGCAAATTCCAGGCGGCGTTCGAACCTTAGGGCCTGACGGGCAAAATCAACAGTCCAGGTACAGTTTACTCCAGGTTTATACGTATCTATCTTGTAATTAGAGATGGTATTACCATTGGCCTGTTTAAGTAAAGATTCACTGTTTATGGCCCGCTGGCGAACCTGGTTGATCAGCGGCAAGGCTTCCTGTGCTCTTCCCAATTCAATCAATGCTTCAGCTTTGAATAAAAGTACATCTGCGTAACGGATAATAGCCCAGTTCTTTCCGCTCGACATAAATGGAGGGAACTTTTTAAAGGCTGGATCATCTGGCAATACAGTCTCTTTCATACTCAGGTGCGGACCGTAGATCTGAGGTGCACGTGCCCAGGAAGTTTGAAAGATAAAGCTTGCTCTGTATTTGTAGGGATGCCCTGGGGTAGCCACTGTATGGTCAATGCGCGGATCAAAGGAATTACTTTGATAATCTCCTGTCGGTTCAACATCCTTATTGTTATAGGTCGTTGGCATCGGTAATCCATTATCGTCTGTTTTAAAGGCATTGATGAGGTTATTGCTGGGCACATGGAAACCACAGCAACCATATTCCTGGTTCATTGGGTAGTCCAGCTCATGACCAAAATCCTCCCTTCCCTGTGGGGTACCATCGTTAATAGAATATTGAATCGCAAAAACAGATTCCTTGCCATTCTCAAACTGAGATAAAAAGTTATTGGCAAAATCAGCACTTAAAGCATAGGAGCCAGAAGCAATGACCTCATCACAGAGACTGTTCACCTGGGACAATTTGGCCTGATCGATAGAAGTTACATTATTGCTCTCATCCTGGGTATAGGCATGGTACAACAGTGCCTTGGCAAGGTAGGACTTAGCCGCAAACTTATTGACTCTTCCAATTTCCGGTTGCGTAGCTGGCAGATTTGCTGCAGCGAAACTGAAATCATCTTCTATTTTTTTCCATAAAGCATCATCGCTCAGCGCCCGGTTAGAAATGGTCGCATAATTCTCTTTAGGAAGGGTTTCGTCAATATAAGGCACATATTTAAACAGGATTTTTAAAAGGAAATAAAAATGTCCTCTTAAAAACTTCAGTTCACCTTGTCTGATGGTTTTATTGGGAAAATCAGCTGCAGATATGGCGTTTACACGAGCCAGGGCATCATTTACTCTTCCTATACCTACGTATAAACGAAACCAAAGTGCATCTGTAGGTCCATAGTCTACACGGTTTAGTGAAAAAGTTTCATAACCATGAAATTCACTAACATCACCCGGACCATCTCCCCCCTTATAAGCATCGCCGCTACGAATACTGCCATAGGGCCACATGCTGCTGTAAGGAGTCATATATTCATCATTACCTAAAGCAGAATAGGCAGCAATGACCATTTTATCTACATTAGCAGGTGTATTCAGATCGCTGCTTGCTGCTGTGCCCTGCGGATTGGTATCTAAAGCCTTTTTGCAGGACATTAAACACACACACATTAGAACTGCTATATATATTTTGTTATTCATGTCTGTAAGAATTAAAATGAAACATTAATACCCATGGTTCCGATCACCGGGATTGGATAAACATTGGAAGGATTCTCCGGATCTGTTGCGGTATAAGACTTGCTTTTAATGGTCAACAGGTTACTGGCCTGGACATACACCCTCGCAGTTTTGATATGTAAACTGCTTAAGGCATCTTTCAGATTATAGCCCAGCTGTATATTCCGCAACTTCAAATAAGATCCGTTTTCTATAAAATAGGTAGAACTCCTGCCTTCGTTGTTGCGGTCTACGGTAGTTAAGGCTGGAATGGTTGAATTTGAATTTTGAGGTGTCCAGGCATCTAATGTTCTTGTTCCCCAGTTGGCGCCTGGTGCAATAGAAGCAAAATCAGTTAATCCCTTATAGGTATTATATTCCTTTACGCCCTGAACCCCCTGGAAAAAGAACACCAGGTCGAACCGCTTGTAACTGATGCTCGCATTCAGACCATAGGTAAAGTTTGGATCTGTTGTTCCGATAAACTGCTGATCCTTGCTGTCAATAACACCATCTCCGTTCAAATCCTTATACCTGATACGGCCAAGACCCTTTCCGGGCTGAACGGCTGAATTGTCAACCTCACTTTGGGAAGTAAACAAGCCATCCGCAACATAGCCGTAAATAGAGGTTACTGATCTACCTAAAATGGTCTGATCTGTACCATTACCTGGGTAAGATGCAATCGCATCTGGCGGCAGGCTGGTGATCTTACTTCTGTAGGCCGCTATGTTACCTGTTAAAGTAAAGGAAAGATCTTGCGAAACTCTTCCATTATAGTTTAAAAGGAACTCAAAACCTGTATTTCTAACAGAGGCGGCGTTGATGGTACGGTTACCGGCTTCGCCTAAAACCGCTAAATAAGCCGGTGTAAGCAGGATATCTTTGGTATTCTTAACAAAGTAATCTGCAGATCCTGTAATGGTATTATTGAACAAACCAAAATCCAGACCAAAGTTGGATTGGGAGGTCGTTTCCCATTTCAGATTATCATTACCTTGCTGTATCTGGGTAAAACCTGAAGGCAACTGACCCGTTCCTGCTCCGTTTATATCGTAGGCAGAACCTGTTTCATAGCCAAAAACATGGTTAACACCATAAATTGCAGAATACAGGGTATAAGGAGCATAATAAGGGCTGGCCTGGTTACCGGTTTGTCCGTAAGAAAATCTCAGTTTCAAATCTGATATGGCGTGGATATTGTCTTTAATAAAACCTTCTTCGCTTAAACGCCAGCCCAGGGAAACTGCAGGAAAGACCCCATATCTTTGGTTGGTTCCGAACCTTGAAGAACCGTCTCTCCTTACCGTAACGGAGGCCAGGTATTTATCATCATAGGAATAATTGGCTTTACCGAAGAAAGAAAGTAAGCCATAGGTTGCACCGGAACCGCCATTGTCAATGTTTGTTGATCCGGAGCTGAGGTAAGCGTAGTCGATATTTTCCAGACCAACTCCTTGTCTGGTACCATAAAAGCTCTGATTGATATATTTCACCTGTTCCTGGCCAGCCAGCACATCAAGTTTGCTTTTCCCTTTGTTCAGATTATAAGTTAATGTATTGGTAAAGATCCAGTTGCCTTCGTAGTTCGCATTTTGATTTACCAGATTGGTTGGATCAGAGAGGAAACCAGACACATACGACTTTCTTAAGGTACGGGCGTAATTACCATTGTAATCTGCTGAAATACTGGTGCGGAAATTCAAGCCTTTAACGATATTGACTTCTGCATAAGCATTTCCCAATATTCTTCCGAAGTTATTTTTGTTCTGTTTATTATCTTCTATTAACCTTACGGGGTTCTGTCTGTCGGCCATTCCTGGTGCCGGGCCTCCCCATCCTATTCCGTCTACGGTATGGATGGGAACGGCAGGCTCTTCAATTTGCGAAAGAGAGGTCACGTCGCCCGTTGGGATCAGTACATCCTTCATATAGGTGCCTGTAAATGTTTCTCCTATTTTTAAGCGTTTATTGAAAAAGCTGTATTCAGAATTAAAACGGGCAGTCATTTTCTGACTGTGCGTTTCTTTGATCACACCTTTGTTGTCATAATAACTTACAGAAAAGAGGGAGTTTCCCTTTTCATTTCCGTTAGCCATAGACAGGTTGTAAGACTGGGTCACCGAAGTCTGTGCAATCTCATTGAACCAGTTGGTATTGGCTGGCTTCATCGTTTTGGCTGCATCGAGGTACTCTGGAAGAATGACCTGGTTTAATACCGGATTACTGAAGTCATTGTTCCATTTATACTGATAGGTTTGATTGGTATTTGGATCCAATTTATCGTTTACCGCAGCTTGCCAGTAAGCTCTGCCGCGTTCTTCGGTATTTAAAGTCTTCAGTTTCGAAGTATAGAACTGAAGGGAAACCGAGGCATCGAAATTGATATTACTAAAGCCGGCTTTGGCCTTTTTAGTGGTAACGATGATGACACCTGCTGCTGCTCTTGATCCATAAATAGAAGCAGAAGCCGCATCTTTTAAGATCTGGATGGATTCAATATCGCTTTGGTTGATCTCCTGCAGACCTCGCTGGGTTTGCACTCCATCAATAATATACAAGGGATCGTTACCAGGCAAACCAGGCAAAGGAAGTGTGGTGTTTCCCCGTACCCTAACAGCTGCTGCTCCATTTGGAGAACCATCTGCAGTGATAAATAAACCAGGAACCCTTCCCTGTAAGGCTTTGATCGGGTTCCCTACCGGGATATCCTTGATTTCGTTTACATTAACCACTGCAACGGCTCCTGTAATGTCCTTTTTACGTTCTTTCTGATAGCCTGTCACCACCACTTCGTTCAGATTGGTAGCGGCCACATCCAGCTGTACATTTACTGTATTATCCTTTCCTATGGTTACAGAAACAGTTTGGGCGCCCATATAAATAAATTTGAGGACCTGACCGCTTTGCCCCGGGATAGAGAATTTACCCTTGGAATCTGTTACTACGGTCTTGTCGGTTCCTGCAAGGCTTACCGTAACACCTTCCAGTGGATTGGAAGATTTATCTGTTACGTTTCCGGTTAATGTACGGACTTGTGCAAACCCCTGCAAGGTTACTGCCAATAAAAGGCAGCAAAATAGTATTGTTCGTTTCATACAATTTGGTTTTTTGGTTATATATTGGTTTAAATACTTTTTTCTTCTATACCCAGCTTTCGTTTCCAGATGAACCTGTCCAGGTCAAATTTGGAATACGCCGGGCAGGCACCGGATTGTGCAGTGATAAAGGCGCCCATTGCAACCGCATAATCCAGCGTCACTTCAACAGGCTGTTCTCCAAGCTTCATGGCCAAAAAGGCCGCCAGAAAGGAATCTCCGCTCCCTACGGTATCTGCTACGCAAATGCTATATGCTGGATAATCGTAGCGGAAGGACGCCGTATAATAGGTTGCACCTTTACTTCCTTTAGTAATGAGTACTTCTTTAATATTGAACTCCTTAAACAACATCGCTATCGCGCGCTCTTCTGTGTTGCAGGAGGCATCATACCAACCCGCGATCATCATCAGTTCAGCCGCATTCACTTTAACCAGGTGCGAACGGTGCAATAATGCAGCAATCAGTTCCTGAGAGTAATAAGGCTCCCGGATATTTACATCAAACACATTGTAAGCTGTATACTCAAGCATTCTGAATAGGGCTTGCTGACTCTGGCTATTTCTGGAACCCAGGCTTCCAAATATAAAAGCGTCGGCGCGGCGCAATAGCGCTTCATATTCCGGTTGCCAGTTGATAAAGTCCCAGGCCACAGGGAAAACAATATCATAAGACACTTCATGGTTCTCCTTAATTGTAGCCAGTACCTCACTGGTTTTATGCAGGTTATCTTTCTGTATATAGTCTGCAGGCAAACCAATACTTTGTACAAAGTCTATCAGCTCCTCTCCTGCAATATCCTGACCTACTCTGCTGATCATATAACTTTGGAGCCCCAGTTTTTGCAGATGATAAGCTACGTTCATTGGTGCACCACCTGGTTTCTTTCCTGTTGGCAGCATATCCCAAAGGATTTCGCCAAAACATACGGTTGTCTTTTTTGTGGATCTAGTCTTCATATTTTGTTCATCTAGTGCATCACCAGGGTAGTTTCAATTTGTTCCAGGGAACGTCCTTTGGTTTCCGGCATCAAACGCCAGACAAAAATGAGCTGAAGCACCATCATGCTGGAAAAAAAGAAGAAAGTGGTTGCTCCTCCAAAAGTTTCGGCGAGATAGGGAAAGCAGAAGGCTATAATTGCTGCCATTACCCAGTGGGTAGAACTTCCAAGTGTTTGGCCTTTTGCTCTTACCTGATTGGGAAAGATCTCAGAAATGAATACCCAGATCACGGCACCTTGCGAGAAGGCAAAGAACGCGATAAAGAGCATCATATAAGCCGGGATGGCAAAACCGCTCATATTACCGGAATAAAAAGTATAACCCACCAGGAACAAGGATACGATCAAACCTACAGACCCGATAAGCATAAGTACCTTTCTGCCTACTCTATCTATAAAATTAATGGCGATCAGCGTAAATATAAAATTGATGAGGCCAATGCCAACAGTAGATAACAGAGACGAATGCGCGCCCAGTCCTGCCATTTCAAATATTCTTGGCGCATAATAAATAATCGCATTAATACCAGAAACCTGATTGAAGAAAGCAAACAGCATGGCCAGGATCACAGGTCTCTTATATTGGGCCGAAAATAACTTTTCTTTCTGACCGGAAGAACCTGCAAGCACTGTGCCTGAGTTTTGAATTGCTTTCAATTCTTGTTCGCAATTAAGTGGATTGATGATCCGAAGAATCTCCAGCGCCTTATCTGTTGCTCCTTTCTTCAGGATCAACCACCTTGGGCTTTCTGGAATAAATTTGATCAGAACCAGGAATAAAAATGACGGGAAAGCTTGAACGCCCAACATCCAGCGCCACGAGGTTTCTCCTCCCTGACTAATCAGATAATTAGATAAGTAAGAGATCAGGATTCCCAATACAACATTGAATTGGAACAAACCAACTAGTCTGCCTCGCCTGTCTGCCGGCGAAACCTCTGATATATAGATTGGCGCAGTTACAGAAGAAATTCCAACGCCTAAGCCGCCCAGCAATCTGAAAGTTAAAAAGACATACCAGTTATCTGCAAGGGCGGTGCCCAGCGAAGACAACAGGTACGCAATTGCAACGAAATAAAGCGTGTTTTTTCGTCCGAAATAATCTGACGGACGGGAACCTACCAAAGATCCAATTACAGTCCCTATTAAGGCAATAGAAATGGTGAGTCCATGTTCAAAAACAGAGAGGTGCCAGAATTGCTGGATAGATTTCTCTGCGCCGGAAATAACTGCGGTATCGAATCCAAATAAAAAGCCGCCTAGGGCAACGACCATGGACCAGGCCAGGACGGAATGTTTTTTCATACGTGGGTTTATATATTGGTTAACGATTGCAAAGTAGATCAAATGGTTGTGGAGGGATACTGATATTGTTTCAAATGCATTAAAATTTGAACAAAATCACAAGCATCTGTATTACAGTTATTTATTTTAAAATCATTAACCTTATAACTGGACAATCTTCAATTTTAAAACCTGAAATGTATAGTTTTGATACATAAAATGACCTTGCACAACCTGCTCACAGGTGGCCAGATTTTAGACTAAACTTTAATTTTCTATATCTTTAAGCATAGTGTCTTATAAATATGCCTTTAAGTCTTAATTTAAAACTGATCTTGTTATTTCTTTGCAGCGGAATATTGCTGTTGGCTTGCAGTCAGAAAAAACAGCATGCAGAATACACCATTGGTGTTTCGCAATGCGTGGGCTCCGATCTCTGGCGAAGAACCATGCTCGAAGAGATCAAAATGGAACTCTCCCTGCATCCAAATGCCAAACTCATTTATACAGACGCAGACAATAGCAGTAAGAAGCAGATTGAACAGGTTAAACACATGCTGGAGCAGGGAATTGACCTGCTGATCATTTCACCGAATGAAGCCAAGCCCCTAACCCCAATTGTAGAACAAACCTATAATAAAGGAATCCCTGTAATTATTATTGACAGAAAAACTTCCTCTGGTTCTTACACAGCCTATGTGGGGGCCGACAATTACCAGATTGGAAAAATGGCAGGTGAATACGCAGGAATGATGCTGAAGGGAAAAGGCAATTTTCTGGAAATAATGGGTCTACCTGGCTCCTCTCCAACCATTGAGCGGCAAAAGGGTTTTGCCGACGGCCTGAAGAAATTTCCTGGAGTACAGATCCGCACGGAAATTTATGGAGACTGGCTTAAAGAAAATGCAGAGAAACAATTGCTCAAAGCAAAAGCTTCACTGAAGCAGACAGACGCTATATTTGCACACAATGACATGATGGCTTCGGGTGCAAGGCGCATTGTAAATCAGCTTAAGCTAGACCACAACATTAAAATTATCGGTATCGACGCGCTTCCAGGAACAGGAGGCGGATTAGAAATGGTAGCCAACCGGATATTGGATGCCAGTATGCTCTATGCAACTGGTGGAAAGGAGGCCATTCAAACAGCTTTTAAGATTCTGAACAAAGAGGAATTTTCTAAAGAAAACATCCTTCAATCGCTGGTCATCGATTCAACGAATGTACAATTGATGAAATTACAATGGAGCAAGATCAGCAGCCAACAGAAAGACATTGAACGCCAGAAAATGCTACTCGAAGAACAAAAAGCCTTATTTAACAATCAGCAGACCGTATTGAATATTACGGTGATTACCCTTGTTTTAGCCGTAGTATTTGGAGGACTTGCCTTTTATTCCTTGCTGGAGAACAGAAAGATTAACAAAAGTCTGGAAGCCAATAATCAGGAAATCCTGAAACAGCGGAACCAGCTGATCGAAATGTCGGCTAAGGCCGAGATGGCTACAGAGGCCAAGCTCAATTTCTTTACCAATATGTCACATGAATTTCGAACGCCACTAACCCTCATCCTTTCTCCGCTGGAAGACCTGCTTCAAAATGAGAAAATAAAGAGCACAGCAGGGCGAAATCTTAAACTGATCCACAAAAATGTGTTCAGACTATTGAGGTTAATTAACCAACTGATTGAATACCGCAAGATAGAGCATGAAAAAATGCGGATCAGTGCTTCCAAAAACAACCTGATAGAATTTATTCAGGAAATTCTGGAGAGCTTTCAGCACAATGCAAAAAAACACAATATAGATCTTCGCCTGATTACAAAAGAGCCGCAACTGATGGTCTGGTTTGATGCCAATATGCTCGACAAAGTAATCTTTAATCTGCTTTCCAATGCTTTAAAATTTACCAGTGCAAATGGGACCATTCATATTTTTGTACGGAAAGAAGAAGATTATATTTATGTTGATGTAAAAGACAATGGCAGTGGAATGTCGTCGGAAGAAGCAGACCATGTATTTGAGCGTTTTTATCAAAGTGGCGTGCATGCTGCCAAAGGCTCCGGCCTTGGCTTGGCCTTGTCTAAAGAATTAATGTTGCTGCATTATGGCGATATCAATGTGTTCAGTGAAAAATGGCGGGGCACAACTTTTTCGTTAAAGCTTCCTGCCGGCGACGGACATTTTAGAGAAGAAGAAAAAAAGAAAGAAAGCCTGGATAAAGAAGAACTCTATGAGCAGGCTAAGATCTACACCACAGATCTGGATGAACCTGCAGAGACACGGCATACCGACGCCTTTCATACTTTAAAAGAACAGTCTGTGCTCCTTATCGAGGACAATCCTGATCTGCTGAACTATCTGAGCCATAAGTTTGCAGATCAATATGAGGTTTTTACCGCCAATACAGGTACTAGTGGTATCACTTCAGCTTACGAACAAGTCCCCGATCTGATCATTTCAGATGTCGTACTGCCCGGAATGACTGGTACCGAACTGACCAACAAACTAAAATCTGATGTCCGGACCTCCCATATTCCAATTATATTATTAACGGCTAAAGGAAGTGTAGAACAGCAAATCCAGGGAATGGAAAGTATGGCGGACACCTATATTGTAAAACCATTCAACTTTGATTACCTCCTTGCCAGCGCAAATAATCTGCTCAAAAACAGAAACCTGCTTAAAGCGCATTACAGCAGCGACATCAGCTCTTCTTCAAAAATTCCCGTTTCTAAAGCACTGGATAAGAAATTTTTGAACGATTTTGCAGGTATTGTGGAGCAGAATCTTGGAAACGAAAATTTTAGTGTTGATGATCTGGCTAAAGAAATAGGTGTTTCCAGAGTGCAGTTGTACAGAAAAGTAAAAGCACTCCTCGATTGCAGTATTACAGATTATATCTTGAACCGCCGGTTAAAAAAGGCCAGTTATCTGCTGATCAACGAAAGTTATTCTATTTCTGAAATTACTTATATGGTTGGTTTTTCTACGCCAAATTATTTCGCAACTGTATTTAAAACTAAATATGGTTGTACGCCAAGCGATTACAAGAAGAACAGCCAATAAATCCTAAAATCTTTACGATTCCATATATTTGCTATATTTTTATAAATAAATAAAATTTATTAATTTAGAACTAATGACAAACCACATAGGACAAAATATTAGAAGCTTGCGTAAGAAACAAAACTGGTCGCAGGAGAAAGTCGCAAAGGGACTTGAAATTTCAATTCCGGCATATTCTAAAATAGAAACCGGTATAACAGACATTAACATTGATCGCCTTCATCAGGTGGCTGCTTTTTTCAATGTTTCTGTCGTAGATATTCTGATCGATGAACTGGCCGGATCCAAATCTGAGGAACAAGGTCTGATTACTGAACTTAAAGCTAAACTGGCCAAACGTGAAGAAGAATACATCCAGCTACAGGCCAAGATTATTGACCTTTATGAAAAACTGAAAAAAATCTAAACTTAACCGTTAACTCTGTAAGTACCTCTATTCAATATCAGAATAAAAATGCTCCTATGGGCATTTTTATTCTATTATCTTTGGACCAACCAAATCATCATTCCAAATTTGCGACAAACCTGAATGGATCACCAACTCAAATTGTATAAGAAAGCCGCTGGAATTGCTAAAATCGGGTTATGGGAGCTCGATCTTCCGAGCCAAAAGCTCACGTGGGATCTTGTGACCAAACAAATATTTGATGTTGATGAATTTCATCAGCCAGATCTGAATGAGGCCATGGCTTACCATGTAGACGCTCCAGGGCCAGATCGGCTGGAACAACTCCTTCGGCAGCTCACCTCCAGCAAGGAGACGTTGAGTAATGAGTATAAAATAAAAACCGCAACAGGGATTATCAAATGGATAGAATCTCACACTCAGGCCGAATTCATAAATGGCATTTGTTATAAGTTAGTAGGTACAGTTCAGGACATTACGGAACAAAAAGACCTTATTGAAACGCTCAGAATCAATCAGGACAGGTTTCACCAAGCCTTCGATTTCGCGCCGATTGGTATGGCTCTGGTCTCGCCCAAAGGAAAATGGATCAAAGTAAATAAAAGTCTCTGCGAGCTGCTGGGTTATTCGGAAAAAGAATTGTTAAGAAGAAGTTTTCAGAAACTGACCCATCCCGAAGATCTGAACCTCGATCTGGAATACCTGCATAAGGTGCTGCGCAAGGAGATCAGTTCTTATTCTATGGAAAAGCGTTATATCCATAAAACCAAGGAGATTGTTTGGGTACAGCTTAATGTGAGCCTGGTCTGGAAAGACGACACACCTTTATATTTTGTTTCGCAGATCAAAAATATTACTGACCGCAAGCAAGCCGAACAGGAACAAAAAAAGACCATACTGATCATCAATGACCAGAACAACAGACTGGTAAACTTTGCCCATATTGTTTCACACAATTTGAGATCCCACTCTTCAAACTTTCAAATGATGTTGAAATTACTTGCAGAGACCAGCAATGAGGAGGAAAAAAAAGAGATCATCTCCTTACTTCTTCAAAATGCAGATCACTTATCGGAAACCATAGATAACCTGAACGAAGTCGTAAAGGTTCAACTGAATAGTCATCAGCATAAAAAGGCATTGAACCTGGAACAGGAGATCAAAAAAGTACTGCTCAGTATCAAAGCCATCGCCGAAGAGCAGAAATCATCGTTTTCTTTAGATGTACATCCAAACCTTTTTGTCTTTTGCAATCCTGCCTATCTGGATAGCATACTGTTGAACATTCTAACAAACGCCATAAAATACCGTTCTCCTAACCGGACGCCCAAAATCGGAATCAAAGTGTATTCTATTCATGGGGAAATGGCACTTGAAATCGAAGACAACGGGGTGGGGATTGATCTGGATCGTCATGGCTCTGAATTATTTGGGATGTATAAGACTTTTCACCAAAATAAAGATGCAAGAGGAATCGGCTTATTCATCACCAAAAACCAAGTGGAAGCACAAGGAGGCAGAATAGAAGTAGAAAGCCGGGTAAATACCGGTACAACCTTCAGGATCTATTTACCGGGAATAGACAACTAAAACTTAGCGCCCAGGTCAATTACCTTCAAATCGGGCTTTATGTCAATAAGGATCATTAAATCATAAAAAGGGGCAAATCGTTCTGATTTGAATTTGTTGTAGATGTTTGGGTTCCATGCCATATAACTTCTACAACAATAAAGTACTCGGTTTTGTTGTTAACAATGTAGAACTTGACGGATCAAATTCGTTAAGATAATTGAGTATAAAAAAGTGGATATCAATTTCAAAGATTAAAGCCAGTTCTACAATACGTTCCAGATTGATTTTAGTATTTCCATTTTCTAGTAAACAATACGAATTCTGGGATATTTCTAAGGCATGGGCCATAAAATATTGAGAATATTTTCTTTTAATTCTAATCTTTCGAATGTAATTTCCAAAGCTAACAGATGTTATTTCAGACTTACCTTTCATGAGTGTTAATTTGAAGCGAATAAAACCTCTTATTAACAATGTGAAATCGTTAATAAGAGGTGAGATGAGTTAATTATTCTTGTTTAATAATGGTGTCTTTAAATGGCCTGTTATTTTGAACAGATTCTACAACATACGATGCACCTGCAGGCAATGCCATAAGCTTATTAAATTGTTTGTTGTCTTTCAAAAGCACTTGAGCAGAAAGTCCATTGATGCTTAGCACTTTGGCCCCAGACTTTAAACCAACTTTAGGATTTTCAGCAGCAGTCAAACCTTGTATCACTAGATCACCATTTAGATCAAAACCAAAAAGAAAACCTCCCATAGAAAAATCATAGGGATAACTATAAGTTTTATTAGGAGAAAAATGGATTTCTTTTTTCTGCATATTGATCGTAAAATTATAACGGCTGATCAACCGGACACCAATAGAGCCATCAAACCCCGGGTTCCAGCTTTCGCTTTGCCCACCTCCTGCCATCAGCGTTACAGGCATATTCTTTATAACGGGCATATTGGAAAAAGAAAACGTTGCTGCCCTGCCGCCAAAGGTAGGTGTAGTCATTCCCATACTGGTTGTGCTGCCATTGTATTCTGCCTTAAATCCACTAACCAATAACTTGTTCTTCTTTACAAAAGGTCTGAAACAAATCAAACTGTAAGAGGCACCAGTATCAAAAACGAAATCACCGGTATGCACAGGTTCAGTCGTTATACTCAAGGATCCGGGGATAATGAACAAACCAGAAGGCATTGTAAAAGGTATGGACGCTCCCTCCTTTTCATATTGATAATCACCAAAATTGTATAAAGAAAGTTCTTTCCTATCGTAGTCAACTTTGGTGATATACCTTCTGGCAATGCTATTTCCAATAATTCCATCCAAATCTTTGTGCATTTCTTTAAAAACAGCGATACCTTGGTTCTTCACCTCAAAGCCATCTAAATGAACCGTATTTCCGTCAGAAACCTGGATCTCCATATTGCCGCCAACCACAGAAGCATTTTGTTTCCGGGTTATTTTCAAACCAATTGAATCTGCCAGCGATTGACTTATAGCCATTCCGTCTGCACCAGTATCGAATAATAACCTCAAAACTTTGGGACTGTTATTGATCCTGACCTTAAGGATAATGGAGCCATGTTCTGTTTCAAATGGAACCTTAACCAGTAATTTTGAGGGTATATTTTCACTTACACCAGTTTGTCCATAAGAAAGCCCAAATCCCAACATCAGCATAAAAAATAAATATAGATGTTGTTTAGAGCCCATAAATCCTTTCTAATGCTTTATCGATATCGTCGGTAGCGCTAGACGTAACACGCACTAAGATCTTACCATTTGAATCAATCAATATTTTAGTTGGAAAAGCACTGATATGGAACATTTTAACGATATTTTGCTTTTCTATCCCGTCTTGATTTAAAATATGCACCCAATTGATCTGATCATCTTTAATCGCTTTCAACCAACTGGCTTTCGATTCATCAAGTGTTTTACCTCGTTCTTGTGCAATCGCCACTATTTCAAAGCCTTTGTTGCTGTATTTTTTATACAATTCTTTTAAATGCGGATGACTTGCCCGGCAAGGCCCACACCAGCTTCCCCAGAAATCAAGCAGATATGTTTTTCCTTTCAACAGTTCCGTGCTTACTTTCTTTCCATCTTTGTCCAATCTTTCAAAAGCAAATACTGGTGTGCCAGCCAGGGTTGGAGTCAGTTTATCTACAGATTTCTGGATACCCTGACCAAGAGCTGTATTTTTATAAGTTGGTGCAAGGCTCTTCCAGGCTTCTACATAATGATCGGCACTATATAAGTTCTCCATACGGCTCAATAAAAAAACAGAGGCAAATGCATCCGGATGTGCCCGTACAAAATCTTTTTGCCTTTTATAGTTCTCCATGGAAATTTTATGGATCTCTTCACTTTGCGCAGCAGAATCAATGGACGACAATTTACTTTTGGAGTTAATCATCTGTTGAAGAAGTTCCTGATAACGAAGCTCTCCTCCAGCGGTTTCCTGAACAAGTTCATTATAGAGGTTATTCTCTGCATCTCCCCTAACCTTCAGCGAAATGATAGTGCTGGCCTTGCCTTGAATAGCCAAGTCTTTATTCCATATAAAGAAATTAAAAGGTGGCCGAGGCATTTCATGACCTGCAGAAGGATTGTAAGGTAAGGAGACAGATAACCTGGCCGCAACGGGCTGATGCTGAGCGGGTATATGAACAACAAAGCGGTCATTCACTCCCTGAGCAGAAAGGTATTGGTTCTTTCCGTTCTCATCTGTAAATGAGATCACCACTTTATTCTTTTCAAGTCCGGTTAAAGTACCTGAAATGGTAAGGCTGTCAGTTTCTGCTTTAAGCCCCAGGCTTAAAAAAAGCATAACAATAGCCATGAACATTCGTTTCATATTTTTCATTATTTACCAGCCAATGTCTTTTCTAACAAGGCCTTGAGTGCTGGATCCGATGGCCTTGGAGAATCTACAGTAATGATTTTCCCTTCTTTATCGAATACCATGAAACGGGGGATTCCATTGATTTTATAATATTTCGCTATATCGCTCCATCCTGTCGCAAATAGCTGCAAGCCGCCAAGCTGATCATCCTTGATCATTTTAAGCCACTTATCTTTGTCCTTGGCCTCATCAACAGAGATACTCACCACCTGCACATCTGTACCTTTCATCTCTTCTTCGAGTTTTTTAAGGTGTGGGATTTCCGCTTTGCAAGGTCCACACCAGGTTGCCCAAACATCAACCAAAACGACTTTCCCTTTTAGATCTGCCATAGTTACGGTCTTACCGTCTTTATCCGGATATGAAAAAGCAAAAGCCGCATCTCCCGGTTTCAATTGCGCCAATGGAGTAAGGATATCCAGGTTTCTCTTTTTCTGGCTCGATGTAATGATGTATTTACCATAAGCATCGATAAGCTCCTTATAATCAGAGTAGTTTTTATAGCCGGCAGCATGATCTAAAATAAAGTCTCCTTTAAGGGTATCATTTGGCAAAAAAGCGAAGTCATTTTTCACGCCTTCGATCCCCCTGGAATACTTTATATTCTCTTGCCTCATATTCACACTCATTAGTCCCGACAGCGTCCTGATTCCCCATGGATTACTGTATACTGCAGCTGCACTTCCGGCAAAATCTTTTGCTTTAAGCGTACTGTAATACGGACTGTATTCTTCTACAGATGGATGCGCGGAACGCGGGGTATTTAGAAAATTTGTAGCGTAACTGGCCATATCCCATGCCATATATTGCTTCATATTTCTATCAAATTTCGCGTTGCCTGTGGCTTTGCCCGCCAAAAAGCCTTTACTTTTCGCGGAGATTTCTTCCAGTTTTGGAAAGAAATCAACAAAAGTACTCTGGTTTTTCATGAAGTTAATAGCCTTTTGTTCCAAAGGATTGGTAAAATCATGCCATTGGGTCAGTACGACATTCTCTTTTGAATTTAATTTTCCATTAAGTACATAACTTGAATCGAGGATAGATAAGGAAAGCTTTTCTCCTCCTTTAAAATAAAACTTGTAATTATCATTAGGGCTACCCGCTGTTCCTGTACCAATCACGTATAAGCCTTCATATTCCGGATAAAATATAAACCCGAAATTCCCCTTTGCTCCTGGTGTTGAAGTAGAAATCTCCACCGGTTTTCCGTCCTGAACTTTAAAAAGTTTTACAGGAACCAGTTTTTGTTTTTTTAACGATCCGGTAATCTCAACCGGCAATTGTGCAAATGCAGACGAAGCCATAAGAAGGATCAATGCTGCTCCAAATAATTTTTTAATCATGTTTGTTTTTTTTATGTATGGTTTTTATTGGTGTTCCGCTTAATAAGAGTTGCTGTAGGTATATTCACTTACAGAGGGCGACATATACATCACGTCCCTTACGATTCCCTTCCCTTCGAGGGTAATGTCGGGTGAGGAAGCTAAACTGCCGGATGATTTAGTAAACATCCTGACCTTATAGCTATCGCCCAATTTCGTTCCGATCAGCACATAATTATGCGTATAGCCTGTTTCCGTATATTTTTTGTGGCGAATAAAAGTAATCTCCTCTCCAGCTGGCGCGGTAAATTGCAATTGCTCAAATTTATTGCTCAGATTCCTGGACCAAACCTGGTTACCTGTTACAAAATAAATCAAATTTTCATCTCCGTCTAAAAGCGCATAATTCGTGGCATTGAATATCTTATCGGTAGTTTTTAGGGTGTCATTGACCATAGACATTTTGGTTTTATTTGGATTCAACTGTGCCAGTATTTTTAATGACGGATTAGCCTTATCCTGAAATATGGCATAACCATTAACATAAGAGGCATATTCACTTGCAACATAAGTGGTCGTTTTGAACCCCATATAGATCATTTTCTTATTGTTGTTTTGCGCGGGCATAGCTGTAACAGCGTCATCTGTAACAGCTGTCATTACGGCACCGGTTGCGGTACCCATCAAAAAAGAGCTGCTCATATCATCAAAGAAATAGGGGTCTGTACTGGTACTTGTTAGAAAATACCGGGATAAATGATAAGGCGTATTTGCATCATCCTTCATCTTGCGCACTCCGAACTGACCGGAATTGGCAGACATGGCATAAATGCTGTAGCACTGCCCATCGTTGACCAGGTAATTTGCACTTGAGCCTAAGAATACAGCATCTGGCGCCACTGTGGCTGGTGCCTGATAAAATAGTGTATTGATATTCCTGATCTGTTTTAAGGTATTCATATTCATCGCAGAAACATCTTTGTCGGTGGTCAGAAATAAGGCCTTGGTATTGGAAAGCACGCCCGTAACCGTAGATTTATAACTACTGAAATAAGTCAGTAATTGCGCCTTTCCATTCAATTTACTGCCATTAACAGTACTATACACGTTCTCCACTTTACTATCCGGAACAAGGGAAGCTGGTGTTAAAAACAAATCCATGTCCGACTGGTTACCATCGTCTTTAGCGACATACCAACCCCTTGTAAATTGAGTAACCACATTAATCGCGGAAGTAAAGTACTGGGCATATTTTGTTTTTTTATTGGTTACCCGAAATACCAGCACCCAACCCTTCGAAGCTTGTTTAACTAAATAATCCAGCTTCTTTGTTCTTCCTATAGTATCTAAAACGGGTGCGGAGCCTTGAACATTAGTTTCATAGATGCCCCATAAATAGTCAAAATTAGCATCTGGCTCGGTTGAAGTCACCATAGGATCAATGGTCAGATGATCTTTTTGAGATATGGTCGTATAGGAAGACTCAAGGCCTGTTACCGTAATCTGTTCCTTAGGCTTCAAATCAAAATTGGTTTTATCCTTTGCACAGGAAGCCATTAACAAAAGCAATCCTGAGCCTATTAATACATATATATGTTTCATATTATTTGTTCCGTTTTTTAAGGTATAACAACCAGTTCTCCACTTTCATCCTTAAGTGGATTTCCAGGATTATTCTTATTGTAATCAATCAGTGCAGTTTTGACCACACCTATATAATATTGAAGCAAGGCATAATCTGCACTCGTCACAGAAATAAAGCTATCATCCCATTTCTGGCCGGTAGCCTGGATCATAAAGGCATGCTTCACAGTACTGTATTTTCCAAAATAATATTGGCTAAAAGTGGCGTTCCACGATGCTGGCTGACTCAAACGATCGGTGAGCTGAACTTTTCTCCATAAATTGCTTTTCTCTCCCAGTTGAAAGTTGCCATCAGACGCTACATTTAACTTAAGTACAACTGTGCTCGTTTTCAGACTGGGGTCCCTCAATACAATAACCGGAACTGAAGTATGTACGGTCCCTGCTTTTATAGTATAGAATTTACTTACCCTTGGATCTGTAAATGCCACGTAGTGTGTACCAGCCACCGCATTACTTACATTCGGAACCTGCTCCTGTTTTAGCGTAAAGCTCCGGTCAGCTTTGGATACCCCTCCTATAGCATAGATATCGAAAAACACGGTGTCTTCGGTTACAGACGGCAACTCATAATAGAAGGTAAAAGGCTTTAGGGTATCTGCCAGATTGTAAGAAGCAGTATAGATGCGGGTAGAATTCGGGCCAAACTGGATCCGTGCGGTATCATTAAACAAGTAATACTGGTCTTTCTTACATGACGCCACAGCTATAACCGCCATAACAATCAGTACGTATTTTAACGTTTTCATTTCTCTTTACTTTATTATTGAGTAATTGCTTCTGTTTTTGGAAGTGGGATCAAATAATTCAATGTTGCTGCTGCAGGAGCAAACAGCACACTGGTTTTTGGGGCATTTAATCGCTTGTAAGCAAAAAAGGCCTGTCCTTCTGCATAAAACTCTTTTCTATATTCCTTTAAAATTTCTGCCTGGAGTTGATTCGGATCGGCAGGAACAGGCAATTGCCCGATATTTCTGGAAGTTCTGAAAGTCTTAAAGTAATTCTGTCCTTCTGCAAATGGTGCCGTTTCAGCGGCTATCAGATACATTTCGCTAATTCTAAGCATTGGAATCTGCTTAAAATCTGTTGCTATTGTAATTGTTTTGCTATCCAATGTTTGATATTTCTTAGTTACGTAACATTTTGCCCCGTTTGAAAGCGTAATTAGTTCCCAAAGACCACTTTCCCGAATATCCGTTCCTGTTGTACCATACAACTGATTTGTAATTGTTGTTGCAGATGTCCCTTTCTTTAAAACACCTCCGCTGTATCTGGAGGTATATTTATTCAGCATATCAAAATCATACAGACCAAAAATGTGTTCGGGCGTTAGTACAAAGTTTTTAGCGGTTAGATCTGCAGCAGTCCCAAATCTGAACTTAACGGTTGCATCATCGTTTTTAGCATCAATAACCAGTTTAGCACAATCATAGGCCTTTTGAGTGTTGTTAAACCATAAATAGGCCCTTGCCTCTAAGGCTTTTATGGCATAGTAGTTCATCCTTAGATAACGATATGCAAAATAAGTGTCCGATGGATTAAAGCCCGAAGAAACTCCCGGAGTTCTCAATTGGGTTAAACTGTATTTAGTAACCGGATCGATATCCTTGAGCAGTGCTTCGGCATCGGTTAAATCCTTCAGTAATAAAGTTTGAAAATCATTAAACGAAATTCTTGGATTTGCGGTTGTGGTCAGCTGGGTAACATAAGGCAGGGCATTTCCATTTGAGGGTGCTGTTGGTACTGGACCAAAAAGCCTTAATATATCTAAATGGCAATAAGCACGTAAGGCCAGACATTCTCCTTTGATCGTTTCATACATTCCCGGAGTTTTGAATACACTCTTCCGGACATCAATCTGACCAAGTATAGCGTTTATACCGGCAATTGTGGTGTATTCCTTTGCATAAATGGAAGACAGTGCGCTTTCCACGCCGGCATCAGTATAATTGAAAAGGCCGAGCCTCTGCTCTGTCGTATTCGCAGTTACATCCCAACTGGAGATCAATTGTTCGATAGTGGTTTGTGTCATGGCACCACCGTATACGCCATTGTCTTTCATTTGAATATATACCCCGGTAAGCGCATCTTTAAATCCACCCTCGGCACTAAAAATAACATCCTGTGGTTTTTCTGTTTTTGGAACAACTGTTAAAAATTTCTTGCAGGAAGCAAAAGTCAGAATCCCCAAAATAACCACTATTATAAAACTAATTCTTTTCATTTCTATAGATTTAGAAGGTTGCATTAATACTTAATGAAAATTGTCTTGAAAAGGGATAAGATGTACCCCGTTCTCGCCTGATGGTGGACAAGTACATCGGATCTGCGATATCAGCCGTAAAATTCAAGGCTTCAAGACCAAGCTTTTTCAGCACACGTTTAGACCTCAGGTCATATTGAATATCAATATTCTGACAGATCAGCGTATTTTCGTCTTGTACAAATCTGGAGGTTTTATAAGTTGCTCCCGTAACCAGTAAACCTTTAAACGCAGCAACATCTCCTGGCTGCTGCCAGCGATTGTAAAACACGCGGGAGTCTACATTGTAGTGGTAATCTCCGTTCTCCACCTTATCTACCAATGTCTGGTTGTATTGCTGACTACCCATAGTATAACGGAATGAAGCATTCAAAGACAGGTTTTTATATCTGATCATCGTACTGAAATTACCATAGGCTTTTGGCTCTGTACTGCCCATTGCCTGTACATTATTTCCACTCCAAACATAGGTTGGCTGGCCGTCGGCCCCCAGGTAAAGTTCTTTCCCTGTACTCGGATCAATTCCCAAAGAAGGTACTACCCAAATTGCTTTACTGGAATAACCTTCTACATATAGCACGCCTGGACTACCTAAAAGGCCATTTTGAACAGTTTTCTGCGCATCTTTTAACGCCTGTGAGGTTTCCAGAACTTTATTTGCATTATGCATTAAAGCCGCAGATATACTCCAGGTAAATTTTTGAGGATTGGCCATCAAAAAACCTGTTACTTTCAATTCGTAGCCCTTATTCCTCATTCTACCAATATTATCTGTATAGTAAGGGAAACCATTTGAGGCAGGCAGGTTAACAGAAGAAACCAGGTCATTAGAGGTTTCTATATAATAGTCGGCCGTGACCTTCAAACGTCTGTTTAGAAACTCTGCATCTGTACCAACATCATATTTCAACGTTTGCTGCCATTGCAGGTTGTCATTACCCATTCCCAAAAGATGGGAGCCAATCCAGTTAAAATAACGATCATTTGTATAATAACTATAAGTAGATAAAGCCTGGTAAGCACTAAAATTCTGGGAACCTGTTATTCCTACAGAGCCCCGCAATTTTAAACGGTTAACAATCTTGTTATCTGCCAGAAAACTTTCATTATGAATATTCCAGCCCAAACCCGTAGACCAGAATGGAGCAAAGCGTTTTTTGGAACCGAACTGTGAGGATCCATCCAGACGCAATGTTGCATCCACAAAATACTTGTTGGCATAAATGTAGTTTACGTTACTCGTAATCCCTATCGCACGCGATAAGGCCTCAGTACCAGACGGCTTTCCATCTTTGGCGTACTGCAAACCCATCGAAATAAAGTCAAAACTATCGTTTGGAAAACCTTCTGCAGTAAAGCTGTAAGCAGACATTTTATCTTGACGCACATTATAATCCACACCGGCAAAAACGACATGGTTCTTTCCAAATGTTTTAGAATAAGCAAGGTTCAGTGAGCCATCATATCCCAGGCTGTTGGAAACTCCATATACATAATCTCCCTTTCTAAACACGTCATCGACACCATAGTTGGCAAATGCGGTATTATCTGCAGACCTGAATTTATCCGACTGAACAATACCTTTGGTAAGACCGAGCTGCGCCCGTAAAGTAAGTTCTGGCAGAACACTCCACTCTACCGATGCATTGTTGATGATATTTGATGTTGAAGATTTGTCGAAACCATTTAAAGTTGCATTGTATAAAGGATTTGTAGGTAATGCTCCCGTCCAATAATTGGTCCAGTCCAGGTTTCCCGGATCTCCAACCAATTTTAAAACATTTCCTTTATCGTCATAAGCTCTCCAATAGGGATTCATTTTGGCGTAGTCTGAAAAAGTCCCGTATGGAGATTCTGTAGATTTACCCTGCTGCACCTGGAGATTATCTCTGAATCTGATATTCTTATAGGTATAAGATAAGGTAATCCCCCCGTTGAAGGTATTACGGGAAGATCCTTTCATTACCCCCTGTATGTTATTCACCTGACCGGAAGCAGAATAACGAAATGCTTCATCTCCCCCTTCAATGCGCAGGTTATGACGTTGACCAATCCCTGTATGAAGCGGGATAGCCAGCCAGTCGGTTTCAACGCCGCGGTTTACTTCATTGAGCAGGTAATTATAATATCTTTTCAATGGCAGGTCCGTTTCTGCTCTTGCATTATTATAATAGCCCGCAATGAATTCCAAATTGAGTTTATCCCGCGCATTAAGCAAGCTGTACTGCGTCAGATCTGGTGCTTCAATGTTGAGATTGGAACCGAAACTTAAACGAAGCTTACCTGGCTTAGGGGATCTGGTGGTGATTACAATTACACCATTTGCTCCTCTGGATCCATAAATGGCCGTTGCGGCTGCATCTTTAAGCATAGTGATGGATTCCACATCGTTCTCATTAATGTCCAGCATCGCCTGAAGTGACGACTGAAAACCATCCAGTATAATCAAAGGGGTATTCAGGTCAACTCTGGTATTATTCTGTAAATCATTCACGTTTGGCATACTGGATCCTCCGCGGATTTGAATCTCTGGCAAACGGTTTGGATTAGATCCAAATGAATTACTTTCAATAATATTAAAAGAAGGATCAATATTCCTTAAAGAAGTGATCAAATTGCGGTTACCGAATTGTTTCAATTCTTTTTGTGTTACCGTTGTGGAGGCACCGGTGAAACTTTTGTCCGCTTTTTTAAATAAACCTGTATTGATCACCACTTCATTCATCTTATTCTCTGCTATCTCCATTTTGATCAGCAAAGGCCCCTGATTGGGTTTTAGTTTCACTTCCTGGGTTTTATAGCCGATATAAGACACAATCAATACATCGTTCTCTGATCCGACTACAATGATAAAGCTTCCGTCAGAACGCGTTGCAATTGGTCTTCCGTTGGAATCTTTAATTCGGATAGAAGCTCCCGGAATTGGCTTACCTAATTCATCAATAACTTTTCCAACAATAGTTCGAACTGGCTGTACCAGCACAACACGCTCCAAAGCGGCATATTGAACTACAATGGTTTTTCTTGCCACTCTGTACGTAAAGGGCTGGTCTTTGAAACACTTTTCAAGAGCTTCCTCTAGCGAAGCATTCGTGACATTTATAGTAACAGGCCGGGCCTTAGACAAGGTACTGGCATCATAAAATAGATCGTAACCGGTCTGTTTCCGTATTTTTTGTATGATTTGTTCTAATGGAGCGCCTTTTTCTTTTAGCGTAATCTGTGCGTAGCCGGTTGCGCTAACTTGCAGAATTACCGTGGTCAAGATAATAAAGGTCAGTTTCAATTTCAGTAAAATATTGGCACAGGCACTGTTTTTTATACAGCGCCTAAATGTCCTGTAAAAATTCATACATTTGTTTGTTTGGGTTTAGTACATCATGTTTAGTAAAGTCGATTTATTTTTCAGTATTACCCAAACACTTACTCAGAAGAGTATCAGGTCCAGGAGCGTCCTACCGCTTCTGGATCTTTTTATGTTCAGGAATATACTGTTAAGAAATAGTAAAATTATGGCATAACAGATATCCTCCTTCCTTCAATTTTATAATGAAATGATTGAGTAAGACTCATGACTTCCAGCACTTCAAGTATTCCTTTTTGTCTCGAAATAGTGCCCGAAAAAGGTCTTTTAGAAATTTCCGGAGAACAGATAACCTCTATGTCATACCACCTGGAAATCTCTTTCATAATACTACCCAGTTCTTCATGGTTGAACACAAAAGTATTATTGATCCATGCAATTACATCATCTGTATTTACCTTCAATACTTTGATCTCTCCCTTTGCAACAACCGCCTGGTCACCAGGATTAATAACAACTGAATTACCACCTCCAGCCTTTACGTTTACTTTGCCTTCTACCAACGTAGTTTTTATATTTTCCTCGTCAGAATAAGAATTGACATTAAAATGGGTACCCAAAACTTCAATGGTTTGATCTTTAGAAACAACTCTAAATGGCTTTGATTTGTCACGAGCCACTTCAAAATACCCCTCTCCCTTAAGCTCTACCCTACGCTCGGTACCTGTAAATTTTGTAGGATAGCTAAAGGTAGTTGCCGAATTTAACCAAACTTTTGTACCATCAGGCAGAAGTATCTGATACTGTCCTCCTTTAGGTGTCTCGATCGTATTTATAAGTGGCTTTTCTTGTTTGGAATTCCTGTTCACCGTATAAATTAACTGACCATCTGAAGTTTTTGTAATCTCAACGTCTGCTTCTTTAGCAAGTTCTCCGTTCCCTGCATCTGTAAGAGATAGCCTTTTACCATTCGCTAATGTCAGATATGCCCTGTTCCCTCCCGGCTTAATTTTGCTTTCAACATAGTTCAGATCACTTTGTTCACTCTTGGTCTTAAAGTAATCTGTGGAGTAAAAAAACAAACCTGACGCCGCAACTATAAATACTACAGCAGCAGCAACACGTGTCCATAATTTCCAGGTTCCACTATATTCCTGAACATGGAGATTTCTCTTTATTCTTTGGTTCCAGAATGTATAATCTGGTTCTATCTTCAAATCCTCGGCTTGCGTAGACAAATCCAGGTACCAGCTTTCAATAAAAGCTTTTTCTTCCGGGCCGGATAAGTCATTCTCATATTTCTTCAGCAGTTCTTTTGCTTCTTGTTCAGTCATGTTCTATAGCGCAGTATTAGCCTGTTTAAATAGATGACCCTTTAAAACAGACAAAGTGGTAGATTTATTTAAAAAAAAATAACATTAATTTCATAATGCCCATAAAAAACGTCATTCCCAGTCTGGCCCGCAATATTTTCAATGCATTATAGACTTGCTTTTTCACTGTTCCCTCTGCAATATTAATTTCTTCTGCAATTTGTTTATAACTCATATGTGCATTTCGGCTTAATTCAAAAATTTCCCTCATTTTTGATGGAAGCATTTCAATTTCTCTTTCAATTTGCATCTGGAGTTCTTTTTCACGCAGAATTTCATCTGTAATATTATGGCCCTCTTTTTCAAAATCGGGAAGTGTAATCAAATAATTGATTTGTACCTTTTCTCTCCTGATCAGTTTTAATATCCGGTTTCGAAGCGATGTATAAAGGTACGAAGCCAACGAGGTACTAATTTCCAGTGTTTCTGCATTTGTCCACATTACAGTAAATAAATCTTGTATCACATCTGCAGCTTGTTCTTCATCCTTAAGCATCCTGCATGCATGACGAAACAACAGCGCCCAATACCTTTCGTAAATAACGGTATATGCCCTTTGGTCCTGCTGTTTTAGCAAAACAGTTAATTCGGCGTCACTAAGTGTAGTGTAGGGGGCCATAAGGTTTTTACTTTACATAAAACATTTTACTATCTACAATTATAATCTAAATCACATATAATATTTAGATGGGTAAGCAACTATATAATTCGGTAAGAACTGCTAATGAGGAGCGCATAAATCTAGCTATTCTCTTTAATCTTTACAATTACTTATTTATAAATTCGCCGGCCCATGAAAATTACAGCCATGATCAGGATCAAAGATAAAAACAATAATCAAATACTACTAAGTTAGTATACTTTAAAAAATTAAATCAATTTCTAATCCTGGTACAATAGAAAACAGATAATTCTTCTTATAAATTCTGTTTATAAGAAACAAAATAATTACAACAAGTATCGTTATTATTATAAATGGTATTGGTATTATTGTTAGCGACATGAAAAAGATATTCATTATTACAGGATTCCTATTTTCGATACTATTACAAGTTAACGCCCAAAACAAACCCTGGAAATTTGCGCACGTAACCGATACGCATGTCGGCAGCGAAACTGGAGAAGAGGATTTAAGACGTACGGTCAATGACATCAACAACAATTCAGAACTTGAATTCGTACTATTCACCGGTGATGTGACTGAATTTGGCGCAGACAAAGAACTCCGGCTTTCCAAATCAATTTTAAAAAAATTGAACAAGCCTTGGTACATTATTCCAGGCAATCACGATATGTGCTGGTCAGAAAGCGGCGGCAATAGTTTCAGAACTGTATTTGGCTCTGAGACCTTTTCTGTTAAACACAATGGCATTTTATTTCTGGGCACCAACTGTGGTCCAAATATGCGAATGAGTCCTGGACAAATTCCACGGGAAAACATAGTTTGGCTGGATTCCGTACTTAAAGCAACGCCAAAATCCACTCCTATTATATTTGTGAACCACTATCCTCAGGATTCCTCTCTGAATAACTGGTATGAAAGCATTGACCGGCTAAAAACCCACAACATTCAACTCATCCTTTGCGGCCATGGTCACAACAATCATTTGTTGAATTTTGAAGGTATCCCCGGGGTAATGGGACGTTCAAACCTTCGTGCAAAAGACTCCATCGGTGGTTATAATATCGTGACCATTACCAAAGACTCGGTATTCTACAATGAACGTAAGCCGGGTATGGCTACAAATCCACATGCCTGGGCAACTGCCAGACTCTATCCACACGATTTCACTACTTTGGATAAATATCCACGCCCCAATTTTGATGTAAATGAAAAATATTCTGGTACAAAAGAGGTTTGGAGCATGCAAGACGACAGTGACATTGGCTCAGGAACAGTGATTTCAGGCCGATATGTTATTGTAGCCAATACAGATGGCTGGATCAAAGCCTATGACATAAACAATGGAAGTAAAGTTTGGGGCATAAAAACCGGTGGAAAGATCTACAGCACACCAGACGCTGCAGGAAACTCTATTGTAGTGGCAAGCACAGATAAATATATCTATTGCCTGGACAATACTACCGGAAAAATCAATTGGAAAGCCGCATCGCACAAACCGATAGTTGCTTCCCCTGTAATTGACGGTGATAAAGTATTTTGCGGTAGTTCAGACGGACATTTCATGTGCTACAATCTGGGCACCGGCAAACTGCTCTGGAAATTCAAAAAAGTAAAGGGTTTTACCGAAAGTAAACCAGTTGTAAAAAATGGCAAGGTCTATTTTGGCAGCTGGGGCAATTCCTTTTATGCCCTGGATAAAAACACAGGCAAATTGATCTGGCGTTGGGACGATGGTTATACCAACCGCATGTTCTCTCCCGCTTCCTGTGTTCCAGTCATTACCGGCAACAAACTGTTCATTGTAGCGCCAGACCGCCACATGACCTGTCTCGATGCGGCAACCGGAGCCGTGATCTGGCGCAAAGGAGACCCAAAAATAAGGGTCAGAGAGTCCATGGGGCTTTCTTCAGACAGTAGCCTCGTCTATGTAAAAACGATGGACGGTGATGTACTGGGCATTTCTTCACAAGCAAATGAAATGGATGTAAAATGGAAAAGTGGCAAAAATATGGGTTATGAAATTTCACCTTCTTTAGTTCAGGAATATGATGGTCTGGTATTTGGACTAAGTAATTCAGGAAACATCTACGCTTTTAACCGTAAAGATGGTTCGTTGGCCTGGATCCATAAACTTTCTAATGCATTGGTAAACCCTCTGTCCTTCGTCAAAGACAATAGCTTGATCGCAACCACCATGGATGGAAAGATTATTTGTCTGAAATTCTAGTATATTCGCGGCTTTTAACTAACGGAATAAACATGAGACTAGAAGAACAACTGCTTAGAAGAAGTGAAAATAAATGTGAATTGTGTCAAAGCAGTGAACCACTACATCTTTATGAAGTACCTCCTCAATCCAGTAGCAATGAAAACAACTGCATGATGATCTGTACCACCTGTTTGAACCAGATTGAAAGGAAAGAAGAACTGGACAGCAAACACTGGAATTGCCTTAACGGCAGCATGTGGAGTGATGTACCAGCTGTACAGGTTGTTTCATGGCGTATGCTGAACAGACTTAGCAATGAAAGCTGGGCTATGGATAATCTGGACATGATGTATCTTGACGAGGAAAGACTAGCTTGGGCAAAGGCAGCCGGCGGTCTTGATAACGATACAGATACCATTGAACTGCACCTGGATTCTATTGGTGGGGTACTGCAAAACGGAGACACGATTGTTTTAACCAAAACTTTAGATGTTAAAGGCTCTCAACTTAGTGCAAAATTAGGTACAGTAGTTAAGAATATTCGCCTGGTTGAAAACAACACCGACCAGATCGAAGGAAAAATTGAAGGTCAGGTGATCGTCATCCTAACTAAATATGTAAGAAAACAGGGATAATAAGTATTGTCATTTATCCCATTGGTTTCCATAGAATTTGTTTATTTTGGCGTTCTACCAATGACCTTTAAATTCTATGCTGAAGCCCATTTTTTATGAAAACAATGAACTGCTGATCCACCCGTTTCGTCCGGATGACCTGGAAAGGTATGAACAACTTGTTGCTGATTTGTTTTCTATTTTAACAGATGACCAGACCCTGAAATATATTCCGGAAAAACGCTTAAATTCGTTAGAAGAAGCAGAAATCTTTCTGCAAACCATGGTGGTCAATTATCATTCTGGCAGAAATTATGTGCATTTCATTACAGATAAGAAACAGGACAAAGTTGTTGGTATTATTGATTTGATCTCTCCTGAAGTCGCTAAAGAATTCTATGTGATCAATAAATATCCGTATTTCATAGAGTTTTACCTGAGCAGCGGCGCCACCGGATGCTATATTATGACACAAATCCTGCCTCCAATTGTTGATGAAATATTAGCACAGGGAATACCGAGTATTGGTGCAGTGGTTAACCGCAAAAATGCAGCTGCAAAGCGTGTTTTGGAAAAGGCTAACTTTGCCCGCAAAGGAGAATTTGATATGCTCCAGGATTTTTACGAAACAAAGTCTTAATTTCAAACCAATAAATCAACCGCATTTTTCAAAGCCGGGTTTCTATTTGTATCCTTCCAGATGGCAAATAATTCCGTCCGTTGGCCTATATTTTCAATTTCAATAAACTTCACTTCCAAATCATAACCATATTTTAGAGAGCTGGGTACAATGGCTACCCCCAGGCCTTCCTCCACCAATTTAAAGATCGTGAGCGCATGAACTGATTTATGAAAAACCTTTGGCCTGAACCCCTGATCTTCGCAAATGCTCATGATCAGTTCATAATAAAATGGGCTGTCATCGCTGGAGAAGAATATAAACGGTTCATTACTCAACTGCCGCACATTCTTAAAACTTTCTTTATCTAAGGGATAGTTTTTTGGAAGTACAACAGAGAACGAGTCTGTAAACACCAGATGTTTGCTCATCCCATCAGGAACACGGGGCAAACGTACAAAGCCCAAATCCAGTTTATCTTTTTCCAGAAGTTCTACCTGAAGTTTATTAGACATCTCCTCCAGCGTAGTCTGAATTCCAGGGTAGCTTGCATTCAGCTTCAATAACAATTCCGGCAGTACCTTTTGTGCTGCAGAGCCTAAAAAACCGATTCTCAGTTCGGCTTCTTTACCCTGACCAATATTTTCCAACTGCCGCTTTACGGTCTCCAGGTGATTAAACATAAAGTCGACCTCCCCTTTTAGGTAAAGTCCGGCCGCGGTCAGCTCCACCTTCCTTTTGGTCCGGTCAAAAAGAGTCACATTAAAGATTTCCTCCATCTGCTGGATCTGCCTTGTCAAACCGGGCTGAGAGATAAATAGTTTTTCTGCGGCCACCCGAAACTTCAGTTCCTGGGCCAGCACCTGGAAGTATTTAAGGTGTCTAAGCTCTATCTGATAACCCATAGTTATTAATCAATGATGTAAATGGTATTTATAAGCATCAAAACTATGAAATATATTTGTGTTAAATAAAAACATATCATCTTGGAACAGATCTTTAAATACGGCACCGACTTTCTGACAGCTAAAAAAGCTTTAGCCATTAGCGAAGGAAAAATAAAAGGCATATTAAGCCCCGAAACAAGGGAAAAAGTAAAACAAAGCGGTACCATTGTCGAAAACATTGCAGTCTCAAACAAAGCTGTTTATGGCATTAACACTGGTTTTGGCCCCTTATGCACCACCATGATTTCTGCCGAAGACACCAAGACACTTCAGGAAAATATATTGAAGAGCCATGCTGTAGGTACAGGTGCACCAATTCCCGAGGACATATCCCGCTTGATGCTGGTTCTAAAAGTGCAAGCCCTTGCGCAAGGCTATTCCGGTATTCAGGAAAGCACGCTCGACCGTATCATCTGGCATTTAGAAACCGGAGCAATTCCTGTGGTACCTATGCAAGGTTCTGTAGGGGCTTCCGGAGATCTGGCTCCACTATCCCACCTTTTCCTTCCCTTAATCGGCTTTGGACAGGTGCATTATAAAGGAAATATCATCTCTACCGCAAAGCTGTTTGAAGAACACGGCATTACGGCTATACACCTTGGTCCAAAAGAAGGCCTTGCGCTGATCAACGGAACGCAGTTTATTGCAGCTCATGGCGTTAAAGTGGTTGAAAAATTACATAATCTACTGGCCACAGCAGACCTCACTGCAGCGATGATGCTGGAAGGACTTCTGGGCTCTATTAAACCTTTCAGTGCTGAACTGCATAAATTAAGACCTTTTAAAGGAAATATGCACGTAGCTGCCACCATGAGAAACCTGCTTCAGGACTCGGAAATTGTGGTTTCTCATGCCAACTGCACACGCGTTCAGGACCCTTATTCCCTACGTTGCATTCCCCAGGTACATGGCGCATCAAGAAATGCCTGGCTACATTTAAAAGAACTTTTAGAAATAGAATTGAATTCGGTAACCGATAATCCGGTAATTTTCAGTGAGGATCTAACCATCAGCGGAGGAAACTTCCACGGACAACCTTTGGCCATGGCTTTAGACTATGCTTGTCTGGCTGCATCAGAACTTGGAAACATTGCTGATCGGAGAATTTATCTATCACTCGAAGGCATTACTCCTGCCGTACCTAAATTGCTATTAAAAGAAACGGGGCTTAATTCTGGTTTCATGATCCTGCAATATACTTCTGCAGCCCTGGCCAGCGAAAACAAAGGCTTATGCTTTCCTGCAAGCGCCGACAGTATTCCAACTTCATTGGGTCAGGAAGATCATGTAAGTATGGGTTCCATCAGTGGACGTAAAGCCTTACAGGTGATCTATAATGTAGAAAAAATATTGGGTATAGAATTGTTTTGTGCCGCCCAGGCCCTGGACTTTCACACGCCACTTCAATCGGGAAAAATTCCGGTTGCCATACACAAACTGGTCCGTCAGCAGGTTCCACATATTGAACAAGACCAGATCATGTACGATTTGATGCAGAACTGCATTGATTTGGTAAGCAAAGGTACCTTACCACAAATTGCCAGAGAAACTGCTGCTCAGGAAAACGTACCTTATGCTACAGAATACAGTAGTTACTTTGACGAATTTTAAGTGATGGATACAGCATATAAACTCATAGGTCCGTTTACCCAGCTCATTACCTTAGCTGGCCTGCCCCTTAAGGGAGCCATTGCAGATGAACAAATAGTACCTCTTGCTCATGCGGGTATCCTGTTAAAAGGGAACAAGATCTTTAAAACAGGCAACTATGAAAGTCTGGAAAAGGAAGCCGCGCTGCTTGGAGCAATGACAGTTACCCTTGAAGGAGAATATGTTTGTATTCCGGCTCTTACAGACGCACATACTCATATTTGTTTTGCAGGTTCCAGGGCCCAGGACTATGCCATGCGCAACTCCGGAAAAACCTACCTGGAAATCTCTGAAGCAGGCGGTGGTATTTGGGATACGGTACAACATACCCGTAAAGCATCTCTTGATGAGCTGACCACATCAACCATTCACCGAGCCAATCGCCACCTATCGGAAGGTGTAACCACCATAGAGGTTAAAAGTGGCTATGGTCTTTCTGTAAAAGAAGAATTAAAAATGCTCCGCGCTATAAAAGCTGCAAATCACGAAACTCCTGCAGAACTGATCAGTACTTGTCTGGCCGCACATACCCTCCCAAGAGATTTTGAAGGCAGCCATAGTGAATATCTGGAGAAAATAAGCCAGGAGTTATTCCCTGTGCTCCTTGAAGAAAGCCTATGTAACCGGATAGATGCTTTTGTAGAGAAAGGTGCCTTTTCTCCCGAAAATATCCTTCCCTATTTTAAAAAGGCAATTGAACAGGGTTTCCAAATTACGGTCCATGCAGATCAGTTTAGTACAGGCGGAAGTGCAGTCGCTGTACAGATAAATGCACTAAGTGCGGATCATCTGGAAGCCAGTACCGACAAGGAAGTCCAGCTACTTGCCCAAAGCGATACGATAGCCATGGCCTTACCCGGAGCAACAATAGGTTTGGGATGCGCATTTACCCCGGCCAGAAAATTGCTGGATGCCGGTGCCTGCCTGGCCATTGCCAGCGATTGGAATCCAGGTTCCGCACCTATGGGTGATCTGCTTTCTCAGGCATCTATACTTGGTACTTTTGAGAAATTATCCAATGCCGAAATCCTGGCCGGCATTACTTACAGAGCAGCCCGGGCTCTAAACTTAACAGACCGTGGACGCATAGAACAAGATATGCTTGCCGACTTTCTGTTGTTCCAGATCAATGATTACAGAGAAATTCTATATCAGCAAGGAAAACTGAAACCTGCACAAGTCTGGAAAAACGGTGAATGTGTATTTACTTCAAATTTAGACTAAGAACATGAACTTTCAAGACGAAATCTTACAAGGCATTCCGCAAAATTTACCCCCTGCAAAACCTTACGATACCAAGGCCAATCATGCGCCTAAAAGAAAAGATATACTCAACCCCGAAGAAAAGAAACTCAGTCTGCGTAATGCTTTAAGATATTTTCCTGAAGCATGGCATGCAGAATTGGCTGTAGAATTCCTGGAAGAATTAAATACTTACGGCCGCATTTATATGTACCGGTTCCGGCCAGATTACCAGATGTATGCCCGTCCCCTTTCTGCTTATCCGGCAAAAAACCAACATGCAGCCTGTATTATGCTGATGATCCAGAACAACCTGGATCCCGCTGTTGCACAACATCCTCAGGAACTAATTACCTACGGGGGCAATGGTGCCGTGTTTCAAAACTGGGCGCAATACCTGCTCACCATGCAATACCTGAGTAAAATGACAGGCGAACAAACTTTACATATGTATAGCGGACACCCGATGGGTTTATTCCCGTCATCTGCAAATGCACCTCGCGTGGTGGTCACAAACGGAATGATGGTTCCAAATTATTCCAAACCCGACGATCTGGAGAAATACAATGCGCTAGGTGTTACCCAATACGGACAGATGACCGCAGGTTCCTATATGTATATAGGCCCGCAAGGTATTGTTCATGGAACAGCTATTACCGTGATGAATGCTTTCCGCAAACAATTAAAAACGAATGAGCCACCGGCTGGAAAAATCTTTCTGACAGCTGGATTAGGCGGTATGAGTGGCGCACAAACCAAAGCTGGCAATATAGCTGGCTGCATTACAGTGTGCGCAGAGGTCAACCCAAGTGCGGCAAGAAAACGCCATGAACAAGGTTGGGTAGATGAAATCCTGGAAAATCTTCCTGAGCTCATAGAAAGAGTCAACCTCGCCAGAACCAAAAAAGAAACGGTCTCACTCGCTTATATTGGTAATGTGGTAGATGTTTGGGAGGGCTTTGCCGAAGCAAACCTGTATGTAGAGTTGGGTTCTGATCAAACATCCCTTCATAATCCATGGTCTGGAGGCTATTATCCTGTCGGCCTAAGCTTTGAAGAAGCCAACAGAATGATGGCTGAAGAACCGGAGAACTTCAAAGAGCAAGTGCAAAATTCCCTTCGCCGTCATGCGGCTGCCATTAACAAACACACTGCTAAAGGCACCTATTTCTTCGATTATGGCAACGCTTTCCTATTGGAATGCAGCCGTGCCGGTGCAGACATTATGGCTGCAGATGGCATCAATTTCAGGTATCCATCTTATGTGCAAGATATTCTAGGGCCCATGTGTTTCGATTACGGATTTGGCCCTTTTCGCTGGGTATGTTCTTCTGGAAAGGAGGCCGACCTGGCCCTAACAGACCAGATTGCACAACAGGTGATGGAGGAAATTAAAGAGACCGCCCCGGCAGAAATTCAGCAACAACTGCAAGACAATATTACCTGGATCAGAGAGGCCTCCAAAAACAAACTCGTGGTGGGTTCTCAGGCCAGGATCCTGTACGCAGATGCAGAAGGCCGGGCAAAAATTGCAGAACGGTTTAACCAACTGGTTAAAAACGGTAAGCTCACTGCTCCTGTTGTTCTGGGCCGTGACCATCATGATGTAAGCGGTACAGATTCTCCTTTCAGAGAAACCAGCAATATTTACGATGGTAGCCGGTATACCGCAGATATGGCCATACAGAATGTCATCGGCGATAGTTTCCGCGGAGCGACCTGGGTTTCTATACACAATGGAGGTGGCGTAGGCTGGGGAGAAGTGATCAATGGCGGTTTCGGAATGGTCCTTGATGGTTCCCCTGAAGCTGATGTAAAATTAAAAAGCATGTTGTTTTTTGATGTAAACAATGGCATTGCCAGACGCAGCTGGGCAAGAAATTCAGAAGCCAATTTTGCCATCAAAAGAGAGATGGAAAGGACACCTTCACTGGAAGTTACCCTGGCAAACCAGGTAGAAGATAATATCCTGGACAGTTTATTTTAAAATAAAAAGCTTCATTCAGCCCTAAAAAGCTGAATGAAGAAAAAAAATCAGAGCAGACATAGGGGTAAAACCACTATTGGGCGTAACAACTTACAAAGGACAAAAAAAGCCTCATGTAAGTTAAACCCAATAACCTATGAATCCCATCTTAGACTTCACAAATTCTCTTAAGAACCTATTTTTTGCACCTGAAATCGCCTTTACCGAAATCAGTAACCTGGAAAAGAAAGCACCTGATATTGTTGTATATGTGCTGCCCCTGGTGCTTCTCATCACCATAGTTGAATTTTTCGTCTCTTATTTTTTAGAAAGGAAAAATTACGAATCTAAAGAAACACTGGGATCCCTGTTTGTAGGCGCCGGAAACCTGCTGATCAATCTCGCTATGAAGACCATTATGCTTTATGGCGCAGTTTGGTTATACAATGCACTTCCCTACCGGATGTCATTCAATTGGTGGACATTGATCCCTTGTTTTATCATCTATGATTTTTGCAGCTACTGGACACACCGGATTTCGCATTTTTGCCGTTTTTTCTGGGCATCACACGTAGTCCATCATTCCGCAGATCACTACAATTTAACCGTCAATTTCAGGCAAAGCTGGTTCCAGTATACAAAAGTGATCTTTTTTATTCCATTACTCCTTACCGGCGTACATCCGGTGATCTTTTTCGTAGCCAATCAACTCAGCCTCTTGTATCAGTTTTGGGTACATACTGAAGCTATTGGCAAACTCGGTCCTTTTACAGAAAAGTACCTGGGCACACCTTCCAACCACCGTGTACACCACGGCAGCCAGGAAAAATACCTCGACAAGAACTTTGGAGCCGTGTTTATGATCTGGGACCACTTGTTTGGAACATTCCAATACGAAGTGGAAAAGCCAAAATACGGCATTACCAGTCCGCTAAAAAGTAAAATTGATCCGATATACCTTAACATACATGAATTTCAGGACATCATTACTGATGTTAGACAGAGCCATAGCTTGAGCAAAAAATTATATTACATTTTTGCAAGCCCAGACCACATTGCTAAAAGAAAATCAGAAAAAAAAGCAGGTGTTTAAATATATTAGTAGTCTAAAGAACAACACAGCGAACAAGCTCTCCATGGAATACAATGATCATCAACTTCTGGAACGCATCAGAGCCGGAGATAAAAACGCATTTGAAACAACTTTTCGTAAGTTCTACAAAAAGCTGCGCATCTATGCATATACTTTCGTCAAAGACAATGAAGACGCAGAAGAAATTGTACAACAGGTGTTTTGCAAAATTTGGGAACGAAGAGGCCAGCTAAGACTCGAAGGCGCACTGCAACCCCTGCTTTATCGTTCGGTATATAATGAAAGTTTAAGCCAGCTCCGCCATCAGAAAGTTAAAAACACATTTCAGGCTTATCAGACTCAGCAAATGGAACAAAGAGAACTCAACCTTAGTCATCAAATACTTGCCAATGAATTGAACCAGCATATCCAGCGTGCCATTGCCGAATTACCGGAGCAATGCCGCACCATTTTTCAGATGAGCCGTTTTGAGCAGCTTAAATATCAGCAAATTGCAGATGCACTGAACATCTCTATAAAAACAGTTGAAAATCAAATGGGAAAAGCATTGAAGGTCTTGAGAATTAAACTCGTCGAATTCCTTCCACTGATTATCCTCCTACTGTATTTAATGTAATACCATGAACAACAACGATACCATAAACGATGGCCTCCTGGTCAAATACCTGATGAAGGAAGCAAATGCAGAAGAAGTTCAGCAAGTAGAAACATGGCTCAGAGAAAGCAAGGAAAACCAGCAATATTTGAACGGGCTGCAACTCATCTGGGAAGAAAGTGCCAGCCTCGCGGAGGGCAGTGAGGAAGAAGAATCTGCTGCCTGGACTAAATTGGAACACCGCCTAAACTTAAACACACCTGTTGTTCAAAAACGCAAAAGTTTTAACAATTCGTGGCTCCGTATTGCCGCTGCCATCCTGCTGATCGGCGGCCTTGGCTGGTTTGCTTCTTATTATTTCCACAATCCAGCACTTTTAACCGTACAAAGCCATGCAGATATAGTCCACAAAGTGTTGCCCGACGGTTCAGAGATCACATTGAACAAAAATTCAGAAATCATCTATTCAAGCGTCTTTAGAGGTAAGGACAGACCGGTAAAATTAACAGGGGAAGCTTTTTTTAAAGTCACACCAGATAAAGAAAAACCCTTTGTTATTACCGTAAATGAGATCGCGGTTAAAGTAGTCGGCACTTCTTTTAACGTAAAAAACAGAAACAACAAAACCATTGTAGTAGTTGAAACAGGCATTGTACAGGTGAGCAGGGGAAACAAAACTGTAGAACTACATGCCGGAGAACAAAGTACAATAGACAAAGATCAAACCAGACTGTCTAAAGAAAAAACCCACAGCAAATTGTACAACTATTACAGAACCAATGAACTGGAATGCGAACATACTCCTCTCCAGGAACTTGTCGACATCCTGAATGAAATCCATCACAAAAATATTGTGATCAGTACAAATGCTTTAAAAAACAAAGAGATTACAGCCGATTTCAAAAATCAGTCGCTGGAAGAAATCATACAAGTGATTAAAGAGACATTTAAAATCCGGGTAGAATATAAAAATCAACAGATTCTGCTAAAATAAAAGACGCTCCATGAAGTTTTCATTTTATCATCTTCCTTTCTTTTTTTTGCTCCTGACCACCCTGACTGGACTTCATCTGACAGCCACAGCCCAGTCTTTGCTACATCGAACCATTTCGGTTCGCAGTCAGAATCAACCATTAGGAAAGGTGATGACCCAGATAGAGGAAAAAGCAGGCTTGCTGTTTTCTTATCAAAGCAAGATCATCCCCCAAGACAGTCTGGTCAATTTTCAGTGTACGGAACTGAGTATAAATGAAGTACTAGACAAATTACTAGACGAACGGTATGACTATTCTGAAACCCGAAATTTCATTATCCTGCGCTACGCGCCCAAACGCCTCTCTCTTGTACTAGATAAAGCCTGGGGTGACCAGGAAAAATATACGATAAAAGGTTACGTGATAGATGAGCATACCAGACAAAAAATCCGCGATGCAAGTGTCTATGAAAGAAACCTGGCGCAAGCCACATTGACCGACGAAAACGGATATTTTGAAATTAGTCTTTCACATATTAATCAACCCATAGCACTCCGCATCAGCAAAGAGAATTACAAGGAACTGACCACTTATTATTTACTGGAAGTAAAAATACAACCATCTGGAAAAACCATAAGAACAGAAGAAATATCTGAAGATCCTGGAGATCTGATCACTAATGGCCTCGCTCAATTCCTGATCTCCTCTAAGCAACGTATACATGCGCTCAATCTTGGAAACATGATTTCAACTGCACCCTACCAGGCTTCTTTAACGCCTGCAATCAATACGCATGGCAATTTCAGCGGGCAGATTGTAAATGAAATATCGCTCAATGTTATTGGTGGGTACAGTGCCGGTGTAGATGGTGTTGAAGTTGGTGGCATTTTCAATCTCAATAAAATGAATATGCGCGGCGTGCAGCTGGCGGGCATATTTAACATCAACGGTGGCAAAGCCGATGGCCTTCAGCTGGCTGGTGTTTACAACGATGTCAAAGGCAGCCGGACAGGTGTTCAATTGGCCGGAATATTTAATACGGTCCACGGTAAGTCAAGTGGATTGCAAATGTCCGGTATTTTAAACCAGGCAGATCAACTTAGCGGTTTTCAGTTCGGCTTGATCAATGTAGCGCACTCTTCAACCGGATATAGTTTAGGTTTACTTAATCTGATCAGCAATGGCTTTCAACGCATCAATATCAGTACCAATGAAACGACGACATTGAATCTAGCTCTAAAAACCGGAAACAACAACCTTTACACTTCACTGCTAGGTGGCATGAACCTTAAAAAAGAAGAAAAACAGTACCTCTTTGGTGCAGGTTTAGGAAAAGTGATCAATATGGGCAAAATGCTCAGTTTGAGTCCTGAACTGAGCTGCAGATACCTTTATCTGGGCAACTGGAAAGACATCAATCTTTTAAACCGTTTTGATCTGGACTTAAATTTCAGGCTTACCAATGGCCTCAGAATCACAACAGGCCCATCTTTAAATATTTATTATAGCGATCAAGTTGCACTCAATCCTGGTTACGCCGATATGATTCAGCGCAAGGACCAGTTTAATTTATCCAACCCTAAATTAAAGGGTTGGATTGGATGGACAGCAGGGTTTACTATTTTCTAAATATTTCAAGTAGCGGTCAGTATTGATTTAAAGACCTCCCAATAACTTATATAACTATTTAACAACACCAAATTTCTTGTTCTTAAAGTCAATTACAATGATATCATTAAAAAAATAAGCATTACCCGTTGTACCAGCGGTCCCCTCATCTCTATAAAAATCCAGCAGCCGTTTGTTCTCTGTATACCATGCTTTTGCTTTATGTAGCTTATGGCCACCCAGATAAACATCTGAAACAATTGTCGCACCATAACAAACTACTTTTTCACCCCATGAATTTACCTGTAATGTATCGGGTTTCTCTTTAAGATCAGTCATTGTATCCCAAAGTTCCTTATTAGTAAAAAGAGGAAATATACTCGCACCGGTATCAAACATGATCCATTCTGCTTTTCCATTTATCGTTAGAGGCAACTGAATCCGGTTTTTCATCACCCTGCAATCAACAAATGAAACCTTTGATGCCCAGTAATTATCCATCGTGTCCAAAATACATATTTTATGGTTTGGCAAATCCATAATTAAAACTTTGTCCTTGGTAAAGTTAGCACCAATTGTACCCATATGCTTTTCAGAAGGGCTTAATAAAGAGTCTTTAGGAATTTCATCTCCATAATTTTCTAAAAAATAGAAATTCTTTTCAGGGTACGCTCCAACACTTAGATTGATATTTTTTGATGGGTAACTAATTATCCCAGCATCAGATACGGCCTTTTGGGCAGTATCAAGGAGCCCATACAAATATTTCTGGCTCGGGAAATAATTTTTAAGGGCATTACCATATAGAATGCTTTCGTTCGCCCCTAAGTCAAATTGCGCTATAAAGTTCCCTTTCAAGTCATTTATTTTAACGGGCAGCATGATAGCTAATTTATCAAAATACCTTCCGCTAACACGGTCTCCATGCCATTTAAAAGAAAGCCATTGGTATTTGTCTTTCATCACTCCCATCCTTTTCTGACCAAAAACATTAACAGAAACTGCTAAAAAGCAAACTATGAAGATCAATCTTTTCCTACCATTCAACTGCGGGTACTTAAAATACTTTTCTCTTGTCATCTCTATAAATTATCTAAGTAGTTAGAGTAGGATCGGATTCATTTGTTAACATAAAGAAACTATTTTTTTACATATCATTCTCAATTTGTCTGATTGGCAGCCGCCGGAATCCCTTGCCAATTCATTGGTTTTCAAACTCTCGCCTAGCACCATAATTACAAGTTTAACATTGACATAATATTTAAAATTGCATATTTGCAAACATCATTTACCCAATCACTTAAATATTAGTAGTATTAAACCTCTCTATCTATGAAACATTATTTTACACTCTTCTTATTGTTCTCTACATTATTCATTGCTTGTAAAAAGGGAGACAAAATTGAACCCACGCCCCCACCTCCAACCACTCCACCCCCGGTTAAACCAATTGCCAGTACTAAAACATTTAAAATTGATTCCATTAGATCTGTTGTGCAAAAAAACGGATTTTATACTGCGCTCTCCGACAGTATCTGGGCAGACAGCGCCGGTATCTCATTTAAAGTACAAATGCGAGACGATTTTGCAGAAGCAGCATTATCTTTTCCAGCCACAGAAAACACTGTTATATTTCCCGGTGCTTTACTCCAGGGCAACAGTATAGCAACCTCAGGCTATAAGTCATTTACCTTTAGCGGATATAAACAAAATCCTTTGGTAATTTTTAGTTCTTCTCCCAGTTTCGATCCCTTTATGACCAAACTCATCCCTTCATTGTCTGGTACAACCGATTTTATCAAGACATCCCTAAAGACAGATGGGAAACAGATCAACAGCTTTACATATAGCAATGGTACTGAATTCAGGAACTATAGTGAAATCACCATGTCAACCAGAAAGAACTGGGATTTTTCAAGTTTGGTTATCCACAAGGCAGGAGATAAAGGACATATTAAAAAGAAAACCGGATTTTATGTAAATTATGAATTTGCTCTGTTTGATATAGCCGTTGACTTCCCTGCCAGCGACTATAAAATTTTTGAAAGTGGTATCGATCCTGCCTCCATCTCAGGAGATCCTGTCTATGTAAATGATGTCATTTATGGACGCACAGCCATCATAGCCATAGAGTCTGACGCTGCTTTCCAGGAAATTAAAGCAGCTTTCCAAGCCGTACAAACAGGCAAGGAAAGTGCAGAAGATAAAAAAATACTCCAGGAAGCAGTCATTACAATCTATATGCGTGGCTTTAAAACGGATGAGGTTAGCCGAATCCAAACCGCTCAGGGTTATGACCGAGTAAGTCTGTTTACAAAAGCCTTACTCGCAGGAGGTACCTATTCCAAAACAGATTATGGTGTGCCTATTAGTTTCTATGTAAGCAAAATCACAGATTACAGTAATATTAGGTATAAATTCAAGTACCGTCTGGATTTCAGCATTTAATACTAAAAGTAGTTTCCTCCTCTGCTCACCAGATCATTTAAGAGCAACACAAGTATCTGAGGTATAGCCTGCTCTAAAGCATATTTTTCCGGGTTTGATTTATATAAAGGATTAAACCACTCATACCATGAAAAATATACACCAGCCTTTACCGATGTCTTTTTTATAGCAACAAACAACTCTCCCAGCAAATCTCGTCTAGGCCCCACATCCATTGCAGTCCAAGGAAATCCCCAGGCCTCATTGGCATATTTATTTGGCCACCAGCAAAAACCATCATGATGTTTAGCAACAGGAACCACATATTTGGCTCCTGATTTTTCAATAAGCTGCGCCCATTCATCCGGGTTATATAATTCCGCTTTAAAATCCTTTGCCAAATCATAATAGGTTTTATCTCCAAATACCCGTTTATAATATTTAGCTACATCCCCATTAAAAGCATTCGTTTGCAACCAATACTGATACTATTCTGCATATTGTCCTTTTGGTACATAAGCAGGAACAGAATATACTCCCCAGGTAATAAAGATAGAATTCCGGGGCATCGGTCACAATGCAAAAGATCACTATCTTCATGTAGTATTCTTACTATATCTATATTCGATCAGATAAAAAATCTCGTTATTGAAGATAAAAAAGAACCCTTCTTAGGAAGGGCTCTTTTTTATCTTCAATATCCTATTGCCAGCCTGGATTTTGAACCAGGTTTTTGTTTTTAGTTAATTCACTGAACGGAATCGGCATAAAATACATTTTATCTAAAAATACCATGTTTTGAGGATCAACAGATACATACTGATAAGAAAATGTATTATTTGCATTCTTTGTAATAAAGGCACCCAAAGCCTTTCTGTTGTTAATAACAGTAGCGGCTAGTTTCCATCTTCTCAAATCCCAATACCTTTTGTCTTCAAAGCAAAATTCAACAAACCTTTCATTAATAATTAGGTTCCGCACTTGCACCTGATTCAACCCGGTAACAGGCTGAGTAATCCCGGCGCGACTTCTTACTAAATTTATTGCATTATAAACAGACTGATCCGGGCCCGAAGCTTCATTCTGGGCTTCCGCATAATTTAACAATACCTCCGCATAGCGGATATCCATAAATGGCTGGTCGCTCCCACTTCCATAGGTATAAACAGTATTATTAGGATTAATCGCCTTTATGCAGTAATAACCGGTTATAGTATTATAAATCTGTAGTGCCGGATCACCGTTAAAATCACGGCCACCATCATATATTTGCAAAGTGATTGTTTTAAGCGGCGGGCCACTGGTGGTTCCTGTCATCATAGTCCCATTATAGGCGATATATGCATAGAACCTACTATCCCGGCCAATATAAGGATTACCAGGATCGTAACCAGAAGTAGGGTCTGTGATCGCTTTTCCATTTGCCATAGGAAACGCATTAACAAGATCCTGCGTAGGAGAAAGCTGTCCGGCATCGTTATTTGCCAAAATTACAGGTTTTACTTTAGCATCAAGTCCGGTTTGCTTTTGCGGTATGGAATAATCAATTTCAAAAATGCTCTCCTTATTTGGGGTATTTAACCAAAGCTTAGTCAAGTCGGGAAACAATTGATAAGTGCCCAAATCCATCACCGCTTTATTTGCAGCAGCAGCAGCAGCCCAGCTTGCTGTACTATTAGATGAAGCATATAAAGGGCTCGCCGCATATAACAATACCCTGCCCTTTAACGCCATAGCAGCCCCTTTTGTAGCCATCCCCCTTGGTGCAGCAGCCGGCAGATCAGCAATAGCCTTTTCCAGATCGGCAAGAATGAAACTAAAAGTTTGATCTATTGTACTCCTGGGTATAAACAGATCATCTGTCAGTGCTTGAGGCTTATCAATTAGCGGAACGCCACCATATCTTTTAACCAGATCCAAATAAGCAAACGCCCGAAGAAAGTAAACTTCTGCAGAAAGTTCTGTTTTAGTAGCAGCATCGATAGTTGAGGCTGGGATCTTGCTAAAAAATTCATTCATTTTCCTGATACTCACATAACTGGTTTCGTATACCCCCATAGGGTTATTTACAGCATCCCAATTGCCTACCAATATAGAATTTGGCCCACCAGGATAATTACTTCGTGCTTCATCAGTGATATTGTTATAGGTATTGTAATCCCAACCCGGGCGGTCATTATATATCCCATTCACCAAAAGCCTCAATAATGAAGCATCTTTGTAAACATCCTGATCTGATATAGCCGCAGGATTGTTTACACTCAAGAAATTCTTTTTGCAAGCTGATAAACTGATCATACCTGCACATAAAAGAAGAAAAATATAATTAATGTTGCTGATTTTCATAACAATTTAAATTACTGATTAAAGACCAAGATTAACACCTAAAGCGAAAACGCGCTGTTGCGGGTAATAAGCCCCTGTTCCAACTCCTGCCTCGGGGTCAAACTCCTTAAATGGAGCAACTGTCAACAGATTGGTTCCCGAAACAAACACTCTTAAACCCTTTATGCCAAATGATTTAAGCTTATCACTATTAAAGGTGTACCCAAAATCGGCCGACTTAAGACGCGCATAAGAACCACTTTTAAGCCAAATCCGCGAATCCCTGTTATTAACCGGATTAGCGTCAACCCATGCCAGTGGATATTGCGCATCCGGGTTAGATGGCGACCAGGAATCTTTCAGATAATTAAAACCGTTACTCGAACCGCCACCGGTAAATAAAGTGCGGCCCGTACCTGTAAGCAATACATTTCGATTCGCTGCCCCCTGGATTAAAAAGTTAAAAGCGAACCCTTTCCAGCTTACACCACCCGATAAACCATAAATGATCCTCGGTGTATTACCATCGCTGGCAAGAACTTTTTGATCTGCCGTAGATATAGAGCCATCGCCATTTACATCTGCATATTTGACGTCTCCAGCCTGCGTAGTGTATCCAAACTCTTTACCACCATACCAGCTTTTTGCCTCAGCATCCGTTTTAAAAATACCAATTGCGTCATAACCCGCAACAAATCCCACAGGCCGTCCCAGTTGTTTTTGAAAATCAAGTGCATTGGCAGGGTCGTCAATTTTGGTCACCTTATTGGTTGAATAACTTCCCGTTAAACGCATATTATAGGATACGCGTCCGGCAGTATTTGCATACCCAATGCTCAATTCACCGCCATTACTCTTCACCTGCGCGTAATTTACTGCAGGCAAGGTACGGCCAAAAGTGGCAGGAATGGAGAGCGTCTGCGGCTGAAGTATATTACTTGTAGTCCGGTTAAAATAATCAAATGAAACATTCAGCTTAGAATTGAAAAGGTCGGCATCAAACCCCAGGTTATTACTATTCTGTTTTTCCCAGGTGATATTGGGGTTAGCATACACACCATAGTTAATCAGAGATGCTGCTGTGTTATTAAAAGACGGGCCACCTTGAGTATTAATCACATATGATTCCGAATATTGGTAAGGATTCACCCTGTCATTACCAACAAGCCCCTTCGAAGCCCTGATTTTTAAATTATTAATAAAATTCAATCCCGAAGCTGCTTTAAAAAAGCCTTCTTCAGATATACGCCAGCCTACAGACACCGCAGGAAAAAAGCCCCATTGCTTGCCCGGCGCAAAAAGAAATGATCCATCATCCCGGAACGAACCTTCCAGTAAATATTTATGGTCAAAAGCATAGTTTACCCTGCCAACCAAACTACGGCGAGTATCATTAACAAAGCTATAGCCATTAATTTGTTGATTAACAGGACCACTGGCAAAAAATTCATCTTTTATATTAGATATAAAGTCTGCTTTATAGGCGTCCTGAAAATTTCCGGTTGATTGAAACTGCTCTCCCAATAACATGGCACTAACTTCATGTTTTTTAAAAGTCCGGGCATAATTAACAGATAAATTAAGGGTATAATTATTGGTTTGCGTAACCTGTTGATCTAAAGAAGTTACCCCACCAACTTTTTTTGTATTGATTACATTACCCTTGGCATCTTCATCATACATACTATATGGTAAAATAAAATTTTTAGACGTTACATTAGAAGTAAAAATGGAAGCCAATCCTTTAACAGATAAACCAGGTGTTATAAACGGCAGTTTCTGCTCTGCAGAGACCGTCCCCACATAAGCATTAGTTCTCTGTTTACCATAGCCCGATGAACGGATTTCTTCCACTGGGTGCTCGCCATTCGTGTTGACAGGCAATCCATTGGGCCAATAAGCAATTATAGTTGGCTTTTGCCTGATGACATCATAGAAAATTTTATTGGCATCAGCACCCGGAGTTTTACTATCTTCCTGACGCCCTTCCAGGTTGAATGATAAACTCAGGTTACTATTTATCCTGGCATCAACATTGGACCGGAAATTATACCTCTTATAATTAATATTCTCATACATTCCATTTTGCGACAAATAACCTAAAGAGCTGAAATATTTAATCGCATCATTGCCACCACTTACCGTTAATGTATGCTGGTTTTGCGGGCTGTTCTTTTTAAAAGTTGCATCATACCAGTTAGTGGTCCCAGTATTCGCTTTAAACTTATCTAATTGATCCTGTGTAAAGAAATTGGAGGCTTGAGTAGGGTTCTTAGGGTCATATCCTGCGTTAAGTAATCCCTGGTTCCTCAAAGTTCCATAATCAAAGGCCGATAAAAGCTGAGGGTAATAGGTTGGATTTTGTAAACCGTAAACCCCCGTGTAAGAAATTTCAGGCTTCCCGGCAACACCCCTTTTAGTGGTAATCAAAATTACCCCATTTGCTGCCCTTGCCCCATAAACAGCGGTAGAGGCCGCATCTTTAAGTATAGTAATACTCGCCACATCCGTTGCATTAATTGCATCAAATCCATCTGTGCGTACAATACCGTCAACCACAATCAGCGTACTGTTATTGTTCAGAGTACTTATTCCCCGAATCTGTAAATTTGAACCAGATCCAGGCCTGCCGCTTGAATTCGTTGCAACTAAACCTGGTAAACGGCCAGCCAGTGAATTGGTTATGTTCGTTGCCGGTAAGTCCTCAATCTCTTTTGCAGAAATGCTGGCTACCGAGCCTGTAAGGTTAACTTTCTTTTGTGTCCCATAACCAATTACAACAACCTCTCCCAAGGCATTGTTAACTTGTTTCAGTGTAATGTTCAATGAGCTCTCCTCCGTGTAGGTAATTTCTTTAGTTTCAAATCCCACATAACTGATCAGCAATACATCTCCTTTAACCAGCGTAAGCTGGAACTTTCCATCGATATCTGTTACGGTACCTTTTGAACTGTTCTTCACCTTAACACTTGCACCAGGCACAGGAATGCCATTTTCATCAACAATACGCCCTACGACATCTTTTGTTGTAAATACGGCAACAATCCGATCCAGGAAAGATTTCTCTTTTAACTTGATCACAACCACCCTGTCTTTAAGCTCATAACTTAGAGGTTGCTCTGCAAACAGAGCATCCAGAGTTTCCTGCATAGATGCATTTTTCAATTCTACATTAACAGGTTTAGCACCTTTCAAATTGTCTTTTACATAGAAGAAATCATAGCCGCTCCGCTCCCGGATCTTCTCTATGACCTTTTTAAGGGATGCATTTTTTTCAGAGAGTGTTATTTTCTGTGCACGCCCGGCAGCACTCACCTGCATGAGGGCCGCAAATAATAAAAATGTGGTGATTCGCATAACGAACATGATTTTCGACAGCATGCCCTGTCCAGGCCCTGCCATCTTGTGAAAAGCATTTAAATTCATACTTTTGTTCTGTTTGGGTTATTACTAGATTCTGTTAGTTTTTATCAGGATGAAAATCCCGGTAAGGGTGACCCGGACATTTAGCGTGGAAGTGGTACGAACACTTTCACGTTTTGTTTTTTAGGCCCCTCTCTGTTTGGTTATGAATACCGTCGTAGTAGTTCTTTCTTCATGTTCATTGGATTAAAGGTTAAATTATTTGGTTAAATATTTTATTCAGAGCTCTTTAGTCTAGGTTTTAGACACGTAAATCTTTTTGCCCTCTATTCTAAATTTCACCAGACCGGTACTTTGCATAATTTCAAGAACTTTCGATACACTCTGGAAACGGGACATGGTTCCTTCCATCGCATCGAGAGGTATACTTCCTTCATACACCACCTCTACATTGTACCAGCGTGCCACCTTACGCATAATCTCGTATACATTCTCGTCATTGAACTCAAAATACCCCTTCTTCCAGGCTATGGCTTCCTCCAGGTCTACCTTTGCTATTTTAATAGCACCAGCTTTATCCAGAGCAGATTGTTCGCCAGGTTTCAGGATACTACCCGAATTCACTTTTACAGATCCTTCCAGTAAAGTCGTTTTAATAAGAGGTTCATCCGCATAAGTATTAATGTTAAAATGTGTACCCAGTACTTCAACATTTTGCCGCTCCGAGTGTACAATAAAAGGTTTATGCTTGTCTTTGGAAACTTCAAAATAAGCCTCACCATTGAGCTCGACATTTCTTTGCGAAAGCCCTGCAAAACTCAATGGGAATTTCAAAGTAGTTGCCGCATTAAGCCATACTTTTGTTCCATCTGGCAGTTCTATCTGATATTGTTCTCCATTAGCGGTTGAAAGCGTGTTGTAAGCCGCATGGCCAGTGGCTTTTGCATTTTTCACATGATAGACCACCTGTCCATCTGCAGTTTTAGTGATACTTACACCAGATTGATTGGCCAGTTCTCCGGTAGAGGCATCCTGTAATATGATTTTCTTTCCGTTCGACAAAGTCAAAGTAGCCGTGTGTTTACCTGGAGCAATATCATTGGCATAAACAATCTCCATTTTTTTTGCAGGTTTTTGCAAATAATAAGATAAGCCTGCACCAACAATCAATATTATAGAAGCTGCCGCTGCGATACGCGGCCATAATTTAACAAATCCTTTAGGCGCAATGCCCAAACGCGATTGCAGTTTTTCATCTGCTTTTTTAAAATCCGGTGTATCCAGATCGTCATCATTTGCCTGCAAAGACGCATTAAGGTACCAACTTTCTACAATAGCCTTTTCTTCCGGGCTGCAATTTCCATTCGAGTACTTTTCCAGTAAACTTTTAGCGTCTTTGCTTTCCATAAATCCAATTGTCTTATAATCCTGTTTATGTGTAAGACGAACAACCAGAAGGAAAGTGGTAGATTTAAAAAAAGAAAATATACAATCCGCCCAATTTTATTTTCAGAATTTTTATAGCATTGGAAATCTGCTTCTTAACAGTACCCTCCGAAATCTCGGTGACATCCGCAATCTGTTTATAAGAAAGGTTTTCTTTCCTGCTCAGTTCAAATATCTGTCGCATTTTTTTAGGCAGCTGAGAAATTTCACTTTCAATACGATGGGCCAGCTCATGTTCCCGGACAGTATTCTCAGTGATAAATTCCCCTTTATCTATAAAGCTCTGCAAAGAAGCCAGATAATTTGTTTTTAGTTTATTCCTATTGACCAGATCAATGACTTTATTGCGAGTTGCCGCGTATAGATAAGAGGATAAAGAACCCGTAAAAGAAAGTTCTGCGCATTTAGACCATAAAGAGGCAAATATCTCCTGAACAATATCTGTAGCTTCATCATCATCTCTAAGCATCCTTCTGGCATGGCGGAACATTAAAGCCCAATATCTATGGTAGATTTCGGTATACGCAGCATGATCTTCTGACTTTAATAAGTCAATCAATTCGTTATCGGTCAGACCACTATACTTTCTCATAATATTAGATTCCGCTTTCCGCCTGGCGAAAATTATTATTGGAGCTCCCTCAAGTTTATATTTCTGATCAAGTATATATAACTAATTCAAATATTCCTAATGTGATAAAAAAATAAAACGGTTTGTCCGGTTTGCTTATGCGAATCTAATTTGTCAAAAAAAAACCAGTAGCTGCACTTGTGCAACTACTGGCCTTTGAACACCAGAAACTACCCTAATAGGTAATCTTGACCAATCGGTTGTTCTGCAACAGGTCAAAAAGCGTAAAGCTGCCTACAAGTATCGATGCTGTGCCATTATCCACGTTGAGCACGTCATTAACAGAACCAAAACCTCCGCCAAAACCACCCAGCGTATTGTAATTGACGCTTAACTTTCCAGTGGGCTCAACTATTGCAAACCCATTTCTGGTAATACCATTAAACTTTTGAAAGCTACCTGTTAGCAAGATCTTTCCATTGCCCAATGGAACGGCTTTAGTAATAAGCCCATCAACACTTATGCCTGTGTTAAATGTCTCATCAACACTACCATTTCCGTTTAAAACGGCAGCCTTTGCAACAGCCTTTCCATTAAATGTTAAAAATTCACCTGCGATAAGAATTTGGTTGTGATAAGGTCGAACCGAATAAACAGCACCACTCGGACCAGCTCCCGTATTAAATGTTTTATCAAGCGTTCCATTTTCATTCAGACGGACTATCCTATTTACATTTTCACCATTATAGCTACTAAAACCACCCACCACAATCATTTTTCCATCAGCCTGCATAAATGAATCGTATATAGCCCCGTTAAAACCGCTATTCGCCTGATTGCTTTGTGTGTTAAAATTAAAAGTTTTGTCCAATGAACCATCAGCCCTAATCCTCACCATATTGTTAACTGCTACAGAATCAGTAATAATTGTATCCTTTTGATTTGGATAGTATCTCTTCGTCATATAATACTTAAAACTCCCCATTACCACAACATTACCATCAGACTGCACCATCATTTGACTTACTGATCCACTAAAAAATGCTCCGAAAGAAGGAACTGTATCCTTCTTAAACTCACCCGATTTATCCACAAAACTGTAGATCGTAGAATCCATAGCACCGGTAAGGGAGATTTTAGCAATATTTGCAACCTTATCCTTCTTATTACCATAAGTAGTAAATTGTCCTCCAATAAGAACTTTTCCATCCAACAACAACGCAGCACGGTTTAAATAACCTGAAGGAATTCCCTTTCCGGGTTTAAAAGACTTATCTAAAACTCCCTGAGGAGAAATTATCGCCAGTTTGCTATAACCTGCCCGGATACCCGCATTGTTATAATCTGTAAAATCGCCCACAATCAACATTCGATTATCCGGTAGCGCCGTGATATTAAGAATAGAACCATTGGCACCAACATAAGAATTGAATGTTTTATCAATTTTCACACTTCCATTAACTCTGAATTTGGGCCCTGGGACAATCTGAGCTCCAATCATCAATGTAATTACTCCGGTACTTGCATTTTCAGGCACCTTTGCCTTCACTTCTGTATCTGTAACAGAGATCACATCTGCTTTTTCTCCATTGAACAGCACCACCAGATCTGTTTTATATTTTAAAAATCCTGTTCCGCTCAAAGTCACAGTCGAAGCTATTGCACCTTCAACAGGGTCTGAACCTGTTGTGTTTACTTTAATATCCAGTGGCGGCTTAGCATCCGCATACGGATCTTTACCTACATAATTATTTTTCTTACATGCACTTACCATGCATAACAATATCAGGCCAACTGTTAAAAAAAGATAACCTGTCTTATATCTAGAATTCAAAATCATACAAATGCATTTGTTTGGTTAAATATTTGTGTCATCTTTTTTAACTATTGAAAATAATCCTGGACATCGCTAATAAAAGCAAATGAACTAAACCCAAAAGCGTGGTTATCATTTAAGACATGGATCACTCCATTGGTCGTTTGTAAATCCGAGGTTGCCACCTCGGATGAAATGTTTAAAGGATTTCCAATATCACCAATATTTGTAAAAATAACTGTACGGGGGCCAACGTCCTTCGTACCCTGATAATCGCTAAATCTCACACCAAGATTCATAATATATCCGTTATAAGAAGCCATATACTGCCCAGGATAAACATTCAACTGGAGCGGATCATACCTGGCGATATCTTTAAGCAAATATTTGTCCCGTATAATATACTCCGACAGGTACTTCTTCCAGATATATGGCGGTATATCTTTTATGAAGATTGAATCCTTAGACTCAACGTATCGCATCTGATTTAACATATCCATGCTCTTCTTTATAGCATGATCAGTAGGTGCAAAAAAAGTTACATTTTCCTTATCTATTGTTTCCTTCAAACCCGCCAGTTCCACAATTGTCACAAGCGTATCAAACTGAAAAGGCTTTGTTTTTAAAAACTCATAAGAACTTATATTAAAAACACCCTTCTGTAAATTTCCACCAGCAAAATATTCCTTTTTGCAGGAAAGAGCTCCAATACAGATTCCGGTCAGAAGAAGAAGGAGCCATTGATTTTTTCGTTTCATAAAATTTAATTTAGATTACCTTACCCAATATTGATTCAGTACAATCCCCGGATTATTTACCCTTGCCTTAGGGTCTATAGGCCATGTCCATGCCCCCTGCGCAAACTGGTCCGGGGTCATGAAATCTACACACTGATTGCTGTCCATTACGCGACCGGTACGAACAAGATCATACCACCTCACCCCCTCACCAATCAGTTCTTTTTGCTCTTCCATAAAGATCGCATTCACAAGCGAGCCTTCAGAAGGACTATATTCAATTGCGCCTGCCCGGCTTCTAACGGCATTAAGTAAAGGAATCGCCTCACTATCTCTTCCAAGATTGGCCAAGGCCTCAGCACCTAGCAACAAAGTTCCCGAATACCGGAAAATGATCATATTGTCATCAAAAAGGAAATTATTCACGTCAGTCACGTTAGAGTATTTCAAGAACATTTGGGTCTGATTATTTACAAAGGGTTGGTAAAACCACACATCCCTTCTTTTATCTGGTAAATTTGCAGGATAAAGTTTTTGAACATAAGAAGCCAAAAAATAACCATCACTGGTGGCACCATAATTTACGATCGGATCATGCGTTGTCCATTGCCCCAAAGACACATATTTAGTTTCTGAGCCATAGTTTTTATTTACAGAAAACTCGAAGATACTCTCCTGGGTTTTTCCTTTGAATATCTTTTTAAAATCTTCAATAGGCAGTAATTTAAAAAAACCTGACTTCTTTACATTCAGCACGGCCTCTGCAGTACCCTGCCAATAAGTCTGTTGGTTGGTTTTATCAAAGCCAGCCATCCACATGTAACAATTCGCAATTAGAGTTTCTGCCGAGGCACGTGAAGCCCGTACCCCCCAATTGGTTGGATCGTCATATTGCCACGGCAATGATTCCTTAGACTCGGTTAATTCTTTAACGCAAAATTTCAGCACCGATATAAAGTTTAGACGTGGTCTGGGCGTTGCATCATAAGCTTCCGTATATAGTGGAACATCCCCATAGATACGAGAAATATAAAAGTAAGTAAAGGCTCGGATAAACCTAACCTCCGCCTGATACCGGGCCTTTTCATTGTCACTTAAGAAAGTTAGATCCTTTAAACGATCTAAAGCAATATTACAAGCGGCAATACTCTGATAAAAAGGATACCAGTCAGCCAGTAAATCACCTTTATATCTTGCAGGCAATGCAATCTGGCTGCTATTGCTCAAATCATTTTTAGCAACAGTAGGAAACACAGGAAAGCCAGGACAAATAAATTCTCCCGCCCGGATATCTCCATTAAGATTATGGTATGGGCCTACTGTTAAACGATCGTAAATCAATCCGTAACAATCTGCCACTGCCGACTCTACATCCTGTTTGGTCTTCCAGAAAGAGTTCGCCCCAAGCCTGTCGACAGGCTCAACATCCAGAAATTTTTTGCAGGAGATTAAGGGCAGGAAGAAACATGCACTCAAAAACAAGATAAAATACTTTATTGATTTCATAATACGTTAATTAAAATTCAAGATTAAGACCCAGTACATAGGATGGAGAATTTGGATAAGAATCTATCCTGTCCCGACCCAGTTCCGTTACATTTTCCGGATTTGGACCAGAATATTTAGAAAGTAAAAACAGGTTATTTCCTGTTGCATATACCCTCAGCGTGCTGATACCATACCTTTTTAGAAAATTTTTATCCAGAGAATAGCTTACTGTAGCAGAATTCAGCTTAAAGTAAGATCCATCCTCCTGAAATAAAGTTTGCGAAGAATTAAATGGATCTGTATTGCTCAAATACCGTAAAGGATTCGGGTATTTTGCAACATCTCCAGGCTGTTTCCAATAGTTATAACGCGATATGTCTACCATGGTCGTCTTATCCAGAGAAAAAGGATCATAATTATTACTCAGACTTGTTGAAAGCGCATTATTTAACAAATCACGCTTAAACGTAAAACTCCCGCTCAGTGTAAGACCAAACTGACCATAGGTCAATACAGAATAAAAACCACCTGTTACTTTCGGAATAGGATTTCCCGCAAGCTGCAAGTCATTCTTATCTGTGATATAGTTACCATCAACATCTTTGTAAATAACATCACCCGCTTTATAGTCTCCGCCAGCGGCATTTTTATACGCCCTGCCTGTTACAGGATCTACAGGAACATCCTTATCTGTACTGTAAACACCCTGAGATATGTATAGGAAATTGCTCAGTGTATTCCTGCCAACTTTGGTCAATATTGCTCCCCCGTCAGAGAGTAGTTGAGAAACACCTCCCGGCAAAGACAACAAAACATCCCGGTTAATTGCAGCATTTAAACTTAGGTTCCAATACAGCTTTGAACCTGTTGGCAACGGACGAAAACCTAAACTGAATTCAAGCCCTTTATTCATCATCGATGCACTGTTGGTTACCACCGTTGTAAATCCAGTAGAAGTTGGCAGATCCTGCGTAAACAACATATCTGTAATCACCTTCTGATAAGCATCCACAGTTAAACTGATCTTGCTGTTTAATACACTAATATCAAACCCGGCATTATATTGCTCAACGCGTTCTGGTTTTAAGAACGGATTTGGCATAACACCAAGCTTTGGACTTATTCTGGGCACATTATTATAATTACCTGCTACACTGTAAGAGCCCAATGAAGCATAGGCATTCGTAGATGGTCTTAAATTAATTCCATAAGAAAACCGTGCAGAAGCATAATCCAGCCATTTGAACTTCTTCATGAATGATTCCTTCTCTATGTTCCATTTTAACCCTAATGCCGGACTTTTTGCCCAGCGGGACTTAACACCAGCATAAGAATTTCCGTCAGCGCGGTAATTTAAATTGATCACATACTTTTTCAGGTAATCGTAAGATAGGTTTGCCCCTGCACCCACAGAATGGATGGCCGTATAATCATTTGTATCGTTTGCTTCTTGCAGATTAGGTGTAATCCCTATAAATCCATTATATAAAGAAGAATAGCCCAAAGGACCAAAATAATGATCATTGGGGCCATTAACCAGATTAGCCTCACGTGCAATATTCTGATTGGCAGTAATTTCTGAAAAAAGACCCGCATACACGGTGTGTCCCTGACCAAAGGTTTTAGAATAGTTTAATGAGGTCCTGTTATAAAGATTGGTGGTTCTTGCCACATAGCCATAAACTTTCGATTGCTCATTATTGGCTAAGGCCGGCGTAAAGGAGTCTTCATTATTCTGTATGTAAGAAACACTCAAGGTCGTTCCCAGCCTAAGTAGGGGAAGCAGCTCATAAGAACCATCTATATAAGAAGTGAGACTATACGTTTTTGAATCATTTTTACTATTCAATGCGCTGGTAAACCTGGAATCGTTCAGGAAATAAGAAGGTCCTGGCAATAAAGATGAACTTAGACTTCCTCCAGCCCCTACATCAGTTAATCCATTTCCGCTTCCCTTTAATTTACTTCCCAGAGAAAGCGTGACAGAGCCTGTTAAGTTCAACTTTGGATTAGGTTTATAACCAATTTGAGAAGACACAGAATATCTGTCAAACCCCGTATTCTTGATTACACCCCGCTCAGTATAATAATTTAAATTGGTCTTGTAATTCAGTCCAAGATTTCCTCCGCTCACTGATAAATTATGCGTCTGATTGAAGGTAGGCTGATAGTATAGACCCTGCCAGTCTGTAGCATTATTATAGAAAGCGTTCAAACTGTCTGCCAGAAACTGGGTTAAAGAAATCTTATAAATTTCATCGTAATTATTAGTGCTCAAAATCCGGTTGATCAGGCTTTCCCGCTCTTCTTTACCACCTATAGTTGGGCGCAGTTGCGGCACAGAATTCACAAAAAAACTGCTCGTTAAGCGGACAATTGGAATCGGTGAGTTCCCTCTCTTTGTAGTAATTACGATAACCCCGTTTGCACCCCTTGAACCATATAAAGAGGATGCATCTGCATCTTTCATAACATCTATCGACTCTACATCTTCAGGAGGGATTAATGCAAGCGGACTTGTCCCGGGACCTTTAGATTCAAATCCATATTCAAAACCAGAATTGGCATCTATTGGAATACCGTCTACAACATATAACGGAGAAGATGGTGTTAAATAGGCATTATTACCAGACCCCTTTACCCCAATCTGAGACAAGCCCCTGATGGCCGTTGACCCGCGGAATCCAGGCGCCCCAGTATTATTCTGGATATTCAAACCCGGGACTTTACCTTGTAAAAGTTGCTCCACACTTGAAACGGGAACATCCCTAATCTGGTCTGCAGTGATCCTGGTTACCGAACCGGTTACAGTTTCTTTCGTTTTACGCTGATAACCAACGATAATTGCAGACTCTAAAGTTTGCGTAGTAGAAGACATTTTTACAGTCAGATAGGTTTGACCTTTTACTTCGACACTTTTATTCGCGTATCCAATATAGTTGAAATCCAGTTTCGCAGTCTTGCTTACCTTAACAGAAAATTCACCTCTATTGTCCGTACTGGCAATAACCTGCCGCTTTCCATTCGCGTTGACTGTTGAAACAGTAACACCCGGTAACGGTTCATTACCCTCCAACACCTTACCTCTAACAGTAATTACATCCTGGGCAAATCCTACTTCTAAAAGGAAGAACAGAAATACCGAAGCAATAAGCAGAAATTTTGTAAATCTTTGCATCATAATATCTTAGTTTGGTTTATTTAAATTATTACCCGGTATTAATCGTTTTGGAACCTGGGGGTCCGGAGGAACTTAAATATGATCACCCAATCCCCTTTTTCATAGATTCCAAAATTCAGGAGCATATTTGCATCTATCCTCGTATTGTTGAAACCTGTCCTGGAAAACCCAATGTTCACAAATGCCTTATTCCCTTTAGCATACTTGGTATCAAGATCTGTTAACGGTATAGGATAAGCCACATCGTAACGCACCTCAGAACTCGTTTTAGTCATATTAAATCCATGAACCAGCTCTGTCCATTTTGTTAAATTGAACTTTGCCGGATCAATACCGACTGAATCTTTATCAAAAAACTTAAAACTTAAAGAATTCCCTTCACCAACCCTTTTAAAATACACCCTGGCTAAAGAATCATTCATTAAAGTATCCTTGGTTATATATACATTAGTCATCACAGGATGGTTAAAAAATGCTGCGGTATATGGCAGTCCGTTTTCCGATATTCTCGATTCTGTTAATCTCCGTCTTGTATACTTATCAAATTCATAAGGCTCATAAGGAATTTCTTGAACAGGCCGCAGTCTGAAATTTTTCATCACCCGCTCATTCCCACTATTGGTAACCTTTACATCAAACAGATAACCATCATTAGGATAAGCATTAATAACCTGCGCATTTGATTTATAAAAGATAAAATCTCCCGATCCAGGTCTGATTTCCAAAAAAGGCTTGTTGACCAATTTCCTCTTATCCTCAATTTCCTTCAATGTTTTCTCCGTCCCGCTATATAAGCCCGTCCATTCCAGAGTAGGAAAAGACTGACTAAGCTCAGGAGCAGGACTACCATCAAAATGACGGATATTCTGAAGTGAAAAATTCAGTGGATAACTAGACCCGTCGGCATTAAAACTGGTTTTATACAAAACCGTCCTGCCCAAAACCGGCTCATAAATTGCAACACTTGCAAATGTTGCCTTATCGCTCAAATAGTCCTTTTCCGCTGGCGCCTTCTTACAAGACACCATAAAAAATGTTATTACGCATACTGCGTACAGCACATGCATGTTTTTTTTAGTGATCATTTGGTCTTGATTTAATAATTTCTAAGTTTTATATGTTCAGATATCAGGCGATCTGCAGTTGTTGTGTATTTATAGTTCAATACGAACTCCTGATTGACAGAATCATAATGACAGTCCCCATTATTTTGAAGGGTCTGGTTTACCGAAGATGGTGCCGGTCTAACGGTTACCTTATAAGTAACCGGGTCAACTTTTAAACGCATAAAATATCCATTTGCCTTTAGATCAGCAGCATCAGTTTCTACAGTAAAATCATCAATGGCTTTCAGCTCTTTATTCAGCTCTAACCAGTCGCGTGTAGCAGTAGGCAAAATAATGCGGCCAGATGAGATATAATTTAAATCCGAATAGGGATTCTGCAGAGAGCTCGCAAATTGAACAAAGGACTTAAAACCAAAAACATGATTAGGTTCCAATATATTAAGCACCCCGTTTGTGGTTTGCAGGTTACTGATTGTCACATAAGAAAACACCCAATCTTTGGTAAAACGGGAACCATTCAGATCACTGTATTTAATCAATAAGCTCCCCGAACCTACACTCCCCTGAGTCGTTGTTGCCACAGCGTTTACATGCAACCTTCTTTTACTAAGGGTAATCACATCCAGACCATCTGCGAGCATAAATTGCTCACTGTTAAATTGTCCGGGAATGATGTATCTCATCAACATCGACCTCCATACAAAAGGAGAAATATCCGATATTTTCAACTCAGGCAAACCAAGTGTAGCCCTGCTGGCATTCAGGTTTTCCATGGCAGTTAAAATACTCTGATCAGTTGGTGCAAAAAAAGTGATCTTCGATTTTCTAATAGTATCGGCAAGATCTGCCTTATTAACAATGTAGATTAAAGTATCAAACTGCTCCTTTTTACTAACGATATAATCGTACATATTAACGTCCACTTTATTAGCCGGGACACTATTTCTATACATGCTATCCGTTTTTGAACATCCCTGCATAAAAAAACAGGCTGTCACAAATAACGAAATACTCAATATGAATTGCTTTAGGTACATATGCTGATGAATTAATGCCAGAAATTATTTTGAATTAATTTTGAATTGTTATTTAAAGTCGCTTTGGATAGCGGCCACTTTGTAGCGCCATTAGCAATATCAGCAGCAGTTAAACTGGTAAAATCTTTCACCCTCTTTAGTCTCACCAAATCATACCATCTCCAACCCTCCCCCAGTAATTCTCTCCTTCTTTCTTTAAAAATACTTTCCAGAATAACCTTACTATCAGTAGACTGAAAATTATCCAGCCCCCGGGCTATCCTGATCTTATTCAGATTGGTCACCGCATCAGATTGAAAATTCAAAAAAACATCAGCTTCTGCACGAAGCAACAGGATCTCTTCAAACCTGAAGATAACAATGGCAGACTGGTAACTTTTGAATACTGGCGGAAGGGAAACACTTAAATTCTTAATTTTCGAGAACATTGGAGCACTGTTGCTGAAATTTGTAAAGTATTCCCCGTTAGTAGAACCATCAGCAGCTAAAGAGAAACGCTCATCATTTGCTTCGTTAAAAATTTTAAGAATACTATCCTTGGGCACATAGATATCCGCCGTTTTCTTTGGCACAAATGGCTCACTCAACGTCCAGTCCTCCACATGCCCCTTAATAGAAGCCTCCTGGTTCTTTATTGAAAAGTTGATAGAAAAAATCACACTCGAACCCTGTCCGCTGAATATCCCATTAGCAGAAGTCAGATTATCCGTTGCAGTAATATCATAACCGCCGTTCGAATTGTTGTCAATAATCAATCTGCAATTTCTTTCCACTATTGCATAATCTCCTTGCCAGGCTGCCAGGTGCGCCAGCAGTGCATAAGCCGCAGCCTTGGTGGCAATAATAGAACGTAACTGTGCATCCGTCTGGCCATAATAAAGCCCTTGCTGTTCCGGCCAGGCCCCATTATAACGCCATGGTAAATCGGCCGCTGCTGCCGCTGCTTCAGTTGCCGCAAATGACAAGACATCTGCCTCAGGCGACTGTGTTTTTAGCGTAAAATCGCCTTCAACAGAAGACGTAATTAAAGGTACATCTCCCCAAATCCGGGCCAGATAGAAATAAGCCAGCGCTCTGAGAAACTTCACATTGGCAATATCCAGTTTTAAATCCTCTGTGCGATAACGAAAATCGCTGCTGGCAACCAGAGGAAGTTTCTCCAGACATAAATTTGCCTGGGCAATCACCGCATAGAACCGCCGCCAATCTTTCCATTCATTCATTGAACCATAATCGGCATTCAAATCCTGTTGGGTTACAGAACGAATATCCTGCCGTGTACTCACCTTAAAATCTCCTCCCCTCAGTTCACCATAAACAAAAAATGCATTTTCATTAGATAAAGCTGCCCTCAGCAAACCATAGGTAGCAAAAACGGCCGAACGAGCATCATTTTTCACCTTCCACATCTGGTCTTGAGTAACCAGACTCGTAGAAGCAGTATCAAGTGTTTTTTTACAGCCAGGTAAAATCAGGAATGACAATCCGGCTATGGCAATTAGTAATTTTGTTTTCATTTGCCTGTTTTTAAAGAGTTAAGTTCAAACCAATGGTGTAAATTCTTGGTATCCTCATACCGTTACCCGTATCGTATCCCATATAATCAACCAGTTCCGGGTCGGCCCCTGTATATTTAGTTATTGTAAATAAGTTAGTACCCGTTGCATATACCCTGATATTGGATATTTTCCGCCTTTTGGCCCAGCCCTCATTACTCAAATCATAACTCAGAGTGGCCGATCTCAATTTTGCATAAGATCCGTTCTCCAGAAATAAAGTCTGATCAGCCTGATAGGGATTAACCGAGCTCCATGGATTATAGATCGGATATTTTGAATAATCTCCTGTTTTACTCCAGAAAGTAATTTCCTTAATCCCACTTAAATTATCAGCCCCCTCCCTATTCACAAAATCAAAATGATTAGCAACCTGCGTATTGATAATATCCCGGCCTAAAGCATAAGAGATCAAAATACTTAAGGATAGCTTTTTATAGCTGAACAGGTTACTAAAACCTCCCGCAACAACAGGTGTCACATGCCCTTTAAGTACTTTATCATTATCATTGATCACATAATCTCCATTCATATCTTTCCAGATAGGATCACCTGCTGCAAACGGAATTCCATTATAGCTTAATTTTTTACCAGTCGCAGGATTAACAGGAATCTCCGAATCCGTTTTATAAATACCCTCGTTCTGCAATAACCAGAAATTATCAATAGGCATTCCTACCATAATTCTCCGGTTACCATTAACAATAGAATTGACCTGATTTGGTAAGGACAACAATGTATTACTGTTATTCTGCAGCGCCAGACCTGGAGTCCACTTGAAATTCTTAGAATTTATAGCCTGACCACTCAATGTAAGTTCTATCCCCCTGTTCCTGACCTTCATTCCATTTAAGAGCTCACTGCTAAATCCATACTCACCAGGTACCGGTACCTGAATCGTCAGATTTTTATCCGTCTTGTTATATACTTCTATAGCTGCATTAAGTCTTTTGTTAAGCATGGTCATATCTACCCCAGCGTTAAATTGTTCTGTATAAGCGGATCGCAAACCAAAACCACTGTAACCTCTGCTAAATGGCAAACTTAAAGTAGGAATACCTGCATAAGATGGTATATTCTGACTACCAGTCCAACCAATATCAACGGTATAACCCGGGCCATAACCGTTGTTATTGTCCAAAAACTCTTTACCTGTTCTACCAAATCCAGCAAATAATTTTAATTCACTAAAAAGTTTTGATGGTTTGAAAAAATCCTCCTTGTTTACATTCCAGTATGCATTTACAGAAGGTGAAAAAAACCAACTTGTTCCATTTTGGTAGAGAGAAGAGTTGCCGTCTGTACGGAGCATCAGGTCTGCTCCATATTTCTCTTTATAATTATAGCCAGCCGTTCCATAAAAAGAAACAACATTCTGGTTAATATAGTCCTTATAGGCATAAACCATAGTTGGATCAAATGTGTTATTAAAGTACCCGTTGGTCTTAATAATCTTAATAAAATCAGATGGCCCCCTGTAAGCTTTGGTATAATCGTATTTGTACTTATCGTACCTTAAAGTCTGACCAACGGAGAATTTAACTTCATGGCCATCGCCAATTGCATCATGGTAAGACAATGAATTATCCAGATATACCCGCCTATCAAAACCCGTATAATAAGAAATAAAACTATTACCCTCGTTAATGGAACCCGGAACAAAATATTCACGGGTATTATCATTGATCACCATAGAGGAAAGAGACTTGATCTGCAATTTATCAGACAAATTATATTTTACAACCAGCTGTCCTTGTAAATAGGTACTTTTATTGACATCCGACAGCTTCTCAGAATTCCCCTCAGATATACCCAGATAATCTTTATTCGGAGGAAGCGGATTACTCAGATCCGGCAAATAATCCTCTTCCACATATCTGCTTAACAGCGACTGGTTGCGTTTTCTGTTCAACAGCGATCCAGATAAACTGGTAAATACCTCTAGATCTTTAATGGGCAATATATTGATCTTTAAATATACATTGTAACGATCCAATCCCGTTTTTTCCGCAATTCCAGCATCCTTTTGCTGTCCAACACCAAATGAAAAATTAGCTCTTTGCTTACCCCCCGAGATAGAGAAAGAATTTCCCGTTACATAACTATTATTATAATAAAGATCATCCCAATTTGCAGGACCATAATATGCAGGTTGTGAAGAATCTGATAAATAAACCGGATAGTTCGACTTCAGCGTTGTTGTCGCATACTTATTATAGAACTGCATTCTGAAATCATTTTCAAATGCAGCATTGACAGTATTGGCCGACATCCCCTGGCTAAAGCCAAAGTACGAATTGATGGATACCCTTCCATTATTTGTATATGGACGTTTAGTGGTAATTTCTATAACCCCGTTGGTTGCCAGCGTACCATATTTAGCCAGGTCGCCAGAGTTCTTTAATACGCGAACACTAGCTATGTCGTTAAGATCCAAAATAGAAGAAATGTCTGTATTTGGGCCCATTCTTTCATAATCGTATTGTTTGATATCAAAAGCAAAAGGATGCTCTACAATCATGGGAACCCCGTCAATCACATAAATAGGTTGCGCATAGTAACTGCTCTTTCCATTTAAGAACCAGGTTGAAGTTCCTCTAATCAGGATAGATGAAGGAACTCCGGGTTCGCCCGTTGTCCGGCGATAGTCCAAACCTGCAACATTACTTTGTAGAAATTGTCCCATGTTTGAAAAGGGCAACTGCAAAGCCTGCTGCATGTTTAAATCTGACACCTTTTTCCTGTCTGAGAACTTCCCTAAACTATCAATCGGCAGTCCGGCAGTATCGGCCTGATTGACATTCTTGACATTTTGAGAGAAACCATTCACATAGAACATCGAGAAACCGATAGACAATGAAGCCATAATTAGTTTCCATGAAAATAATGGGTAACGATTTTGCATACATCTTAATTTAGAATAGTAAAAGGTTAATGAGACATCATTGGTCAGTAATCGTCTCGAAAGTTTGTTTGGTTGTTTGCTACTACTTGGTTGTTTTTTTTAATGCATTCAAAGGGCGCTTATATACACTCCCTACTCAAAGTCATTAGTGTAGTACAATTGTAAAATAAAAAATTCGATAAATAAAATATTTTTTTAATATTTGTAAACAAACAAATAAAAAACAACCACAATAACCAGAACATAACAACCTATAAACATGCTATATACATCAAAAATAGCATAAACATCCATAATATTAAGATAACATTATCAAATCAATAAGTTTATATATACTAAATACACAAGTTTACATATACTAAATAAATAATCTTTTCTTGAGTGCCCAACCTAAAACCAACAACATGAGAAAATTGTACAAAAAACTAAGTGAAACAGGCTGCAGCATATTTGCTATAGTTCTGATGCTAACCGTAACATCCTGCAACAAACCCAGATACGACGCTATAGGGGGAATACAAAAAGAAAACCTTCCAGCCAAACAAAGAAAAGTCCTGATCATAGGTATAAGCGGAGTAAGAAGCGACGCATTGTTACATGCCAATGCACCAAACATCAGCAAACTACTACCTCACGCCATATACAGCTTTGACGCTTTAACAGAAGCACCCACATTAGAAGAACCAGGATGGTCTTCCATGCTAACAGGCGTTTGGAGTGCCAAACATGGTGTAATAAGCAATTCTTACGCTGTAAATCAATTCGGCAAATACCCAATGCTTTTTAAACACATCAAAGAATTTAATCCAAATCTTAAAACCGCTTCTATTTCAGCTGCAACAACCTTAAATACCGGATTAGTCACCAATGCAGACACCAAAGAAAGTTTTGAAAACGATGATGTAGCTGTCAAAAACAAAAGCATAACATCACTGTCAAACGCCGCTTCAGACATTGTACTAGTTGACTTCAAGGGAGTAGACCTGGCCGGAGACCAGTACGGATTTGACGCCTCTATCCCACAATACATGCAAGCCATCACAACAGCAGACAGCTATATTGGTGAATTGGTTGCCGCCGTAAATAACAGACCAACCATTGAAGATGAGGACTGGCTTATCATCATTTCGACTGATCACGGAGGCACACTAACAGGTCATGGCGGCAATGAATATGAATCCCGAAACATATTTACCATATTTTATAACAAGAACTTTAGCTCGACCAATATTGCCAAATCAGAAACCAACACTACATTTTTAAAAATAAATCAGACAGAAGGTTTACAATATGCATTTTCCAATTCAAGCCTCTACAAAATGGACAAATATCCAAGGTTCACATTTGAGATGAGGGTAAAAATTGACGGAAGCCTTGCAAGCGACCCATCTTTTGCCTCTAACAAAGATTGGGACAGCGGACGTAATCCTGGATGGGGCATATTTGCCTCTGGACAAAAGTGGAAGTTTAATGCTGGAGATGGAACCACTGCCGGCCGGAAAGACATAAATCCTTTAAATGCGACTCCCCCAATATCAGATGGAAAATGGCACCATATTGCGGTTAGCGTAAATAAGTCAGGATTCGCCAGAACATATCAAGATGGCATTTTTCTACAACAACTAAATGTAGCTGGCTTAACCACCTGGGACAATAACCTACCTGCCACCCTTGCCATTCTTGAAGACGGAACCCTAAATACCAGAAATGCCGATGGCTACCGGATCAAGGTAAATTTTGCCGACGTAAGATTATGGAGTGCAGAAGTCGATTCTACCACTATAAAAACCTACGCAAAATGCGATACCACCATCACGCCAGATCATCCCTACTATGAAAGTTTGATTGGCTGGTGGAAAGGGAATGACGCAAAAGGATCAATACTAAAAGATTATAGTCTCAGAAATAGCAATTTAACCATCTTTGGCACCCCTAAATGGGAGGAAACAGGAAAGAACCTATGCAATGATGTTATACAATCAGACGTACCTAAAACTGTCGACATAGCCGCACAAGTGTATTCATGGTTACGGATTCCAATTAATCCAGACTGGCACCTCGATGGAAAGGTGTGGCTGAGTAATTAGTCAATAGGAAAAATAGAAAAGGAATATACTTCTTCTTCAGTATATTCCTTTTTTTCAATTCATCAACTTTTAAGTTTTGATCTTTCTACTTTTTGAACTCAAACTCTGCCCTGACCGGATAATGATCTGACAAAGTATCCGTAACACCATCTTTTATAATTTCCACGCTACTACAAGACGCTTTAAGCTTCTCAGAAATCATCATATAATCAATCCTTATTTTGTCACTCAGCGGCCCAGGATACACCTTTGATGGATAGCTCTCTTCAAAGTATTTATGAAATAAGGAGAAACTATCATAGAATCCGGACTGTAAAAATGCCCGAATTACCTGATAATCCAATTGATTCCTGCCATTTAGATTCTGTAGCACTTTATTCTTTTGTTGCGTCACATACATACTATCCCTAATGCCGGAGTTAGCATAAAACAAACTATCTTTCGGCGAAAAAGCATTAAAGTCACCCAATACAATAGTCTTTTCCTCCAGTTTATCCTTTTGCCGAAGCACATCCATAACAGATGCGGCCTCCTGCAATCTCTTCTTGCTGCTAAACGGCGAGAAATGCACAACAAAAAAGTTAATGCCATTTATTTCGGCATACAAACAGCCATGATGCATTCCATCGATCAACCTGTAAACATTGCTGATTGGATAACGTGATGTAATCCCAACAGGATATCCATTTTCCTTAACAATAACAGCATACGGATGCCCCCAACTTTTAGCAAGCTTCGAAAAGGACGCTTGCGTAAAATTATTCAACTCTTCAAATGCAATCACATCCGCATTTTGCTTCCGGGCCCATTTCACAAAAGTATATGTTCGTTTAGCCTCACTTTCAAAACCATTCCAAACATTATATTCAATGACTGAAATCCTCTTTACGCGTTCGGTCCTAAAAGAAGCATATAAGAAAAAAAAGGGCACAAGTACCATTAAGCGCAACATAAATAGGGAAAAATGATTTAATGCGCTTTCCGCGCTCCTGATTATTTTACTATTCATTTTTATTAATATATTTTCTACAAAATGCTCAGTACATCAGCGTACCGACTCTCCTATTACACCTATTCGCCTTATTCAAAAAAGAGCCGTATTGCTACGGCTCCTAACAAAACTAATCACTAACCAAGTGATTAAGTATACGTATCTACCACCCAGGATTTATTTCAATTTTTAAGATCCGAAACTGCTGGAAAATCAACACTTCGCTTCTCCATTACACAAATACATTTGTGCAGTATGTGTAAACAAAAATCACACACACAAGGCAAATATAAAACAAAAAAGATTTAATGTATACTAATACTAAACTTTTTTCCATAAAAAAATCTATCCATAACAAACCGTTGGATAGATTTTGCAGATAAAATCAAATATTAAAAACTAAAACCAGGAAGAACAGATCTCAAAGAAAGAAGCGAATAAAACTATTCGTTCGAAATAAAGTAATAAACAACCAGCATTACGGCCTCAGAATCGCCAATATTAGAAAGATTATGCCCCAGGCGACCATCAAAAAAGATCGAATCCCCTTCTTCCAGAATATAATTATTATCCTCAATCAGATAATTGACCCTACCTTTTACAACATACTTATATTCAAAAGCATCTGTTACCACCATTTTATTTCGTTTAGAACCTTTTTTCAAGGTCAACAAAACAAAATCAACAGGCCCCGCATGAATATTCCGCGTTAGAATCCTTTGATAGTCGAATCCTTTTGAGGTTTCCTTTTTTAGAGACTTATAATCAGAAGAGCGCATAATCAACACCTTTTCACGATGATTATTAGCATAGATATCTTTAAAAAAAACGGTTAAATCAAGATTTAAAGAATGGACAATATTCATCAGCACCGGCAAAGAAGGAATTGTCCGGTTGTTTTCAATCTGTGAAATCAAACCTTTACTAACCCCAGCACTATTCGCTAATTCCTGTATAGTGATCTGCTTTTCTTTTCTTATTTCCTTGATCCGATAACTGATCTTTAAAATAATATCGTCCTCCATAGTTTTTTTTTAATCCCGAAGATACGCAAATTTTAGATAAATAACTTAATTACCAATGCCGCCAATAGCTTCGCCAATCGGATTAACTGAGGTAAAATTAAAACCAAGTAACTTTCCAATAGTTTTGGCATACTGATTCTGATAAATCTGCGAGCTCGTCTTAACCTCCCCAAGAGCTTTGATATTGGGGCCCATAGCCATCAACCAGGTATCATTAGAATGCGGAGTTCCAGAACCATGACTGGTCCATTGCTTACCTTCACCTCTCCCATGATCCGGCATGACCATCAACACCGTATTATTTTTATAAAAAGGATCACTCTGCAAATAAGCCCAAAGACTACCGATCATCGCATCAATACCATGAATATCATCAAGGTAAAAATCATATTTACCCTCATGGGCATGATCATCGGTATCAGCCAGGTCCAGATAAACAGCTTTTGGGTGTTTAGCCATAATATACGATTTAGCAATGGCATAGGTATTGGCATCCAAACGCTCACCATCACCCCAGATTTTAGGCTCGTAATGTTGAATCTCATTGGCCATCTTTTGGCTTTCAGTAAGGCCTTCCCCTTTAACATCTTCAAATGGATTATTGACCATTAAGCCATTTCTGTTCCTGTTGATGATCCTAGCTACAGCATCCCAGGATGCAAAAGCAACCACTTTTCCTTTATAACCTTCTTGCTGGTCAATAAACTCCAGTATATTCTTATTTGGGTTATCCGGATAATCATTTGAATTCACCTTTGGATCAGGATAACCAGTTAAATTTTCACTACGGCCAGGATACGAAAACCAATAAGTATTTTTAACATTAACATTATTGCCCAACTCCCTGTTTCCATACAGCTGCCCACCTTTAGCTAAATTACCCCAAACAAAAGGCATCAATTTGGATCTTCTCTCCAATTGATCTTCTGACCAGTACTTTTTAAAAACATCAGAGGAGTCCTGAGAAATATATTTCTTATTGGTCATCAATTGTTTCTCCGCCCCCTGAAATATTTCTTTCCAGCGAAGCCCATCAATCGATACAATAATAACATTCATCTGCTTTTTGCCCTTCTGAGCAAAAGCCACCTGTACCATTACGAGCACCAGGAGAAAAGGAAGGATTTTTTTCATCATCTTAATCTATTTTAGGTTTATTTTATTGTGTGTAGTCAATGTATTTTTAATCAAAATCACTCTTCGCGGCACAAGTTAATAAATACTAAACAAATAGGCCAATTTAAATTAAAAATAGGCCATCATTACAACATCACGCAGGCATAAAATGCCAAAAAACAGGATTAAACCCTCAAATACGGTGAATTAGAAAAAAGTTTAATATTACTTACCTAATTACAATATTATTTTATATTTGTATAAACACTAAACATTTTATTAGCCCAACTAAACAATATACAATGACTACTATCTCAACAAAATCATTTTCAGCCAATGGAATAACTTATCAGCCAGCGGCAAAACCAATCGTTGTCATTTGCATGGATGGCTCCGCAGATGAATATCTGGATACTACACTGATCCACGACAGGATGCCAAATTTAAAAAAAATGATCCTTCAGGGTTATAGAGGTATGGTAAGGGGCGCACTACCTTCATTTACCAACGTAAACAACTCTTCTATTGTAACAGGAGTCAGCCCGGCAATACATGGCATCTGCGGCAATTTTTTCTATGATACGGAAAAAGATCAGGAGGTCATGATGAACTCTTCCGAATACCTGAGAGCAGAAACCTTACTGGCAGCAGCAGCTAAAGCAGGCCGCAAAGTTGCCGTTGTAACTGCAAAAGAAAAATTGCGGGACATTCTTTCCTATCAATTGGAAGGAATAGCCTTTTCTGCAGAAAAAGCGAGCCAGGCAAAACTGGAAACCCATGGCATTGAAAATGTTGAAGAAATTATTGGACATTCCACACCAGCCATTTACAGTGCCGAAGCCAGTCTGTTTGTATTGCGTGCTGGGGTAGCCTTAATTAAAAACGGCATGGCCGATTTCCTGTATCTTTCTTTAACAGATTATATGCAGCATACCTTCGCTCCCGACACTGAGGAATCCCTTGCATTTTACCAGGCACAAGATGCTGAACTGGGCAAAATGCTGGAACTGGGTGCAATCATTGGAGCCACCGCTGACCACGGCATGAATGCAAAAGTAAAAACAGATGGCTCGCCCAATGTCCGCTATATAGAAACCATGCTCAATGAACAATTTGGTGAAGGCTTCAGGGTAATCTGCCCAATTACAGATCCATACGTTAAACACCACGGAGCATTAGGATCTTATGTTCTGGTTTATGTATCCAATAACACCCCTTTAATCGAGATCAAAAACTGGCTTTCCATCCAACCTGGAATTACAGAAGTTTATGACAAAGCAACTGGCTGTAGAATACTGGAACAACCAGAAGACCGCACGGGAGATCTGTTCGTTTTATCCGCACGCGATGTTGTTGTTGGAAAAACTCCGGCCGACCATGACTTGAAGGCTCTAGACGGCAGTTTACGCTCGCATGGTGGCAGATATGAAGAAATGGTTCCATTAGTAGTTTCTCATCAGCTAAATGCAACTTACAAAATGAAAGCGCAAGGAGATCCCCGAAATTTCGATGTATTTGACTTTACCGTTAACGGCACTAATTAAATGTAAAATTTAGCTTATGAAAGAACTAACCTCTATGCAGAACAAGCTAACACTTGCTTCATTAGTTGCATCAGTGCCTGTAGCTTCAGGAAAGCTGTTAATCGTGACCAATCCATATAATGGAGATGTAGTAGGAACCGTAGAAACGGCAAGCGCCGAAGATACCCAAAGAGCGATTTCAACAGCACTTAAGGGCGGAAAAATATTGAGCCGCTATGAAAGGTACCAAGTACTGGATACCGCAAAAAAACTCCTGATCAACAGAAAACAGGAGTTTGCCCAATTGATCAGTTCGGAATCAGGACTGTGCATTTACGAGGCAGAATATGAGATTGGGCGCGCACACGACGTATTGCTCTTTGCTTCAATAGAATGTTTAAAGGATGATGGACAGATTTATTCCTGTGACATTTCACCAAAAGGCAAACAAAGAAAAATCTTTACCACAAGGGAACCTCTAAATCTGGCTGTCGCCATCACCCCATTTAATCACCCTCTAAATCAGGTAGCCCATAAAATCGCACCCGCATTAGCTGCAGGAACCCCCGTAATTTTAAAACCCTCAGAGAAAACACCTCTAACTGCCATCCGTTTTGTAGAGTTGTTGTACGAGGCTGGTTTGCCGCCCTATATGCTCAGCGTTCTTTTAGGCGAAACAAAAGATATTGCAGAAGTACTTGTACAAGCTCCTGAAGTAGACCTGGTCTCTTTCACTGGAAGTGTACCTGTAGGTAAAAAAATTGCCCAAACAGCAGGTTATAAAAAAGTGATTCTGGAACTCGGGGGGAATGACCCGATAATTGTTCTGGAAGATGCCAACCTCAATCTTGCAGTCGAACTGGCTGCCGAGGGTGCTTTCAGAAACTCAGGGCAACGTTGCACAGCCGTAAAAAGAATTTTAGTTCAGCAAAGCATTGCAGAAGAGTTCACCAAACGCTTTCTCAAAAAAGCAACAGAATACACCAGCGGAGACCCATCTAACCCAGCAACAAAAGTCGGTACGGTGATTGACGAAGCCTCTGCTATATATCTTGAGGAAGTGATTAACCAAGCCGTTAAACAAGGTGCCCGTGTCTTACTTGGTGGAAAACGCAGCGGAGCTTTATTAGAACCCACGGTGATTGTAAATGTTCCCCGCAACGCCCAAATGATCGTAAAAGAATCCTTTGGACCACTTGCCCCCATCCTCACCTTTACCGACATTGATGATGCCATTGCCTTATCAAATTCAACTGCTTATGGATTATCTTCGGGAGTAATAACCAATAATATGGAGTATGCCATCCGCTTTATAAAGGAATTGAAAGTAGGAACAGTAAACATTAACGAAGTTCCGGGATACCGCATAGAGAACTCTCCATTTGGAGGGATCAAAGATTCTGGTCTGGGCATCAAAGAAGGCGTTATTGAAGCCATAAAATGCTTTTCGTATGTAAAAACCTTTTCAATGCCCTGGTAACCCCAGCCTGACTAACCTATTTCTAACCAAAATTGACAATGAAAAAACTGTATAAAAAAGCCGACGTAGTAATTATCGGAGGAGGCGTCTTTGGCTGCGCCATTGCTTATTACTACACCAGGAATAATCCGGGTAAAAAGATTATTATTTTAGACCGCAATGAACTTTGCAACTCAGCAACCAGCCATGCCGCAGCACTAGTAACCAAAATAAGAGCAAAACGCCATTTCATTCCTCTTTCCCTGGAAACCTACAAAGTGGTTTCTGAAATGGAAAAAATCCTTGGAGAATCCATGGACATGAAATTTAGCGGCGTATTGCATTTGGCCGCAAGCGAAGCCAGAGAAGCTGATCTTAAGGAGCTTATGGAAATTGCCAAAGAGTTTAACCAACCCGCTAACTACATCTCGGCTGACGAAGCCCACAAACTATCTCCCTGGTTAAAAACAGATGAAGCCTCATTGATCGGTTATATGCCCGAAGAAGCCTATTGCGATCCTTACTTGCTGGGCACATTCTTTTCAAGATGTGCTAAAATGCAAGGTGCAGAATTTCTTCAGGGTGTGGAGGCCACAGAATTAATCATCGAAAATAACGACATTCTTGGGGTAAAAACAACCATTGGAGACATTATTGCAAATAAGACTATTATTGCCTCAGGTGCCTGGGCGCCACTTTTTGCGCGTCAGGCAGGTATTGGCCTCCCAATGGCACCAACCAGAAGTCAATACTGGATTACCGAAAAAAATCCCATCTTTCCGGCCAACTCTCCTATTGTATTGCTGCCAGATGCACAAGCCTATGCCCGTCCGGAAGGCGGAAGTTTACTTTTCGGGATCAGAGAAAAGAATTCCATGAGTGTTGCCGCAGACATTATTCCTTCAGACATTAATCAATTCTCTTTCAGCGAAGACAAAGGTATGCAAGACCTTTCGGAGGTCATCGACAGGCTTGCCCGTTTTTTTCCAAAAGTTTACGATATTGGAATGAAATATTATGTGGCAGGATTTTCAGGCTATACACCCGACAACAATTTATCTATGGGTGTGGCACCAGGAATAAACAACTTGTTATTGGCCACTGGCTGCGTAGGTGCAGGCATATCTGTGAGTGGTGGAGTAGGATTGGCATTTGCAGAACTTGCAGCAGGTCATTCCAATCCATATGACTTTTCTGAATTTGATATTAAAAGATTTGGCGATATTGATCCCTTTAGCCCTGAATGGCTGGAGAGATGCGCCCGTGCGCGGTCAACTAAAGTAAGCGGATAAATTATTCAAGCCCTATGAAGCGATTAAAACACCTGCTTACAAATTCTAATCTGTTCTTTATCTTTTGGTGCATGCTGGCAGCATTTGGCACCTACTTCTGTATGTATGCCTTCAGAAAACCCTTTACCAGTGGCATCTATGCCGGAATGTCTTTATGGGACCTGGATTATAAAGCTGTTCTGATCATTGCACAGGTATTTGGTTATATGGTCTCCAAATTTATGGGCATCAAAATCATTTCCGAACTCAAGGCCGCAGGCAGAAAAAAACTCATCATTGGCCTCATCCTCTTTTCTGAAATAGCCCTGCTCCTGTTTGGCCTGGTGCCCTATCCCTATAATTTTTTCTTTTTATTCCTTAATGGGCTACCATTGGGTATGGTCTGGGGAATCATTTTCAGTTATCTGGAAGGCCGAAGGTTTACAGAAATGCTGGCCATGGGCATGAGCATCAGTTTAATTGTTAGCTCCGGAATTATAAAGACCACTTACTTTATGGTTCATGAATGGCTTCCCTTTATTTCAGAATTCTGGTTACCTGGAGTAATTGGGCTGCTTTTCTTACCATTATTCCTGTTTTTTGTGTGGATGCTATCAGTAATCCCCGAACCAACAGAAGCAGACAAACTGCTAAGAGTAGAAAGACTACCCATGACCAAAGAAGACAAACATATTGCTCTAAAAGAATATGGAATCCCCATCTTTTGCATCGGCCTGGTGTATACATTATTAACAACCATGCGGGATTTTAGGGACAATTTTTCTGTAGAAATCTGGAATGAAATTGCGCCCCACTGGAACAAGACCGTCTTCTCCTTAACTGAAGCCATTTCCGGCATTATCGTACTTATTGCCATAGGTTGTCTCTCCCTGGTCAGAAATAACATCAAAGGATTTTGGGGAACCCAGTACCTGATAGCCTTAGGCTTATTGTTAAGCGGTGGTAGCACCTTACTTTTCCATCTCCACCTTTTAAGCCCGTTTTGGTGGATGCTATTGGTTGGGTTGGGACTTTTTCTAGCCTACACACCCGTACAAGTTGTTCTATTTGAACGGATGATCGCCTTATTTAAAATCAAGGCAAATGCAGGCTTTTTTGTATACATGTGCGATTCTGCAGGTTACCTGGGAAGTGTCGGCCTATTACTTTACAAAGAGTTTTTTAGAAGAGACTTAAGCTGGGCAAAAATGCTGATGCAATTCAGCTACCTCCTAACGGTTATATCTATGGTATTACTCGTTGTCTCTGCACTATTTTTTAACAGAAAAATAGGCGTCAAGGGTCCGATAACCGGCATATTAGACAGAAAAAATAAATCATAAAAAAGGGGCCGTTATAATAATGGCCCCTCTTATAAACAACAAACTTATATAAACAGCAATCGCTATTTCAAAGCAACAGCAAATACATTTCCAGCAAAATCTGCTATGAACGCAGTATCATTTGATACCGAAACATCAGCAAAAACAGGCGAACCAAGATTCATCTTTTGCAAAACACCCCCCGTTTTCTCATCCAGAACATAAAAGAACCCATCAGAAGCACCAAAAAGTAATTTGCCTTTGTACCTTAGCACCGAACCCTCCACCGTTGCAGATTCTGGCCCGGTATAAGGTGCAGAATAAACAAGCGCATTGCCAGTCGGCCTGTTCCAAACCTCTTTCAGCGTTTTCAAATCATAAGCAACTACACCATTTTTAGCCGTAGCCATAATGATATGTTCGTCTGTCACGAGCGGGCTTGCCATAACTTTAAATTCATAAGGTGCCTCTATCTTTTGCAGCGTTTTACCACTTAGCGGATCAAGTACAAATATGGCGTTGATCCCCGTCACATATATATTGCCATTGATATACCTTGCCGTACTGCTTCTAAAACGCAAGCCATCATCACTCCTTCTCCACAACAGCTTTCCTGTTTTTTTATCATGCCCAAACAAACTTTGCCAGTTACTTCCCGTCACAATAACATCACCCGCAAGCGTCATCTTTGCAGGAGTCCCTTCTCCTCCGCTCCAGTCTTTGTTAATCCAAAGCGTCCTACCCGTCTTCACCTCTAAAGCCTGAAGGTAACTACCAAATCCGGTATAATAAATACCCTTCTCCGCAACACCACCAGATATATAGCCAGGAAGATTTTTCATACCCAGGTTCCTCTTCCAAACCACCTGTCCAGACGAAGCCTGAAGCGCATAAGTAAAACCTTCCATATCCGTACATAAAATCAAGCCGCTATCATAAGAAAGCTCATGCTTTACAGAATTCTGTGTTTTATAGTGCCATAAAACAGCACCAGTTAACGGATTTATAGCCGTAACGCCACAATTCACATTATTACCATCGTCAATGGTAGCCACAAATAATTTTCCTTCGGCAGATAAAGGCGCCGCTTTCCATACCCCTCCTTTTATATTGCGTACCCATTTTAAAGACGAACCTGTTGCTTGATCACCAATCGTAAAAGTTTGTTTTTGGATATGCACCTCACCGTCTGCAAAAGAAACCTCCGTCTGGATAGTCAAGGGTTTCCCTTTTACCAATTGCGCTGCCGGTATCTTACCTTCCCAATCCCAGTCTGTATTTGCAGCCAGGTTGGCTTCAGCTACCTTATTGCCTCTCACATCATAAATTATACTTTTAACACTTTTCACCGTAGTCTCACTATCGTAAACACTAGCATTCACCATCAAAGCACCATTTTCAATTTTCACCATATCAGATCCCGATGGCGTGTTCACCACAAGGTGTTTATGCAAATAGGTATAATGTGGCTGAACTTCTTTCACTCCATTTTTATCAATTTCAATAGAAAGAAATTGCCCTGCAGAATTGTCTATTCCACCTTTATCAGGCGGCGCTGTAGAAATATACTTAATTCCTGTTTTTTCACTCTGTCTCACAAAATTATTATGCCAGTGACCATATACCCAGGCCTTTAAATTATTCTCATTCAAATTGATCGAGTCATTTTTACCTTTTAACATGAATTGATCCCCATAAGTAAGCAAATCGTGGTTAAAAATAATGACAGGTTTACGCTTGTCAACAACAGCAAGATCATTACGCATCCAGCTTATTAATTCATCAACAGTATATGAGGGCTGAAAATCACCAGACCGCATTGGCGTCACAATAAAATGCGCCGGACCAGCATCAAAAGAATAATATACAGGTCCAAACAGACTCTCAAACAACTCTTCGCCATAGGCCCCCTTCACCAAATCATGGTTACCTATGCAATAAAAGATCTGCTTTCCAAGTGCTTCAGAGGTAACCTGACTTGCATGAAAATTCAGTCCTTTTTCATAACATATATCACCAGTATGCACAATAAAGCTAATACCCTGCTTCCTGGCATAATTCTTTACATTAACAATCCAGTCGTTATACTTATCCGTTTCCGTATCGGTTATCTGCAGCATTTTAACCGACGAACCGATACTTGTCGGATCCTCCAGCAAACCAAAATTGTAGGCCACATCGGTTCCATTTATTTTAATATAATGCTTATCAGAAAGCATATACCCTGCCGGAACTGTAATAAATATAAAACGGTTCTTTGAATGCCCCGGCAAATTGAATTCCCCTGCATTATCTGTTCGGAGTACATGTTGCCCATCCGATACAGCAACACCCGCAAGGCCCTTTTCGCCTGCATCAAGGAGCTTGTTCTTGTTTTTGTCAAGGAAAACCTTGCCCTTGTACTGTGCCTTACCAATTCCCCAAAAGGCAAGACAACAAAATAAAATTAATAATCGTTTCATGTGTGTGTTTATTGTGGTTATTCGGTATTTTAATTACGCAGTAATACTAAACAAAAGTTTAGTATATATTACAATAAAAAGATTAATAAATACCTAATTCAGCTATCCGAACAGTCCCACCATCATCAGCAATACGCAGCGGAACAAATTTTATATACCGCGCTACTCTTTTCTGCGCAATCTCAATAATCTGTTTTAATGGATTTGCCTTGATATTTGAAAATTCACCTGCAATTTCCCCCTCCCAGTTATTGCCATCCCTACTGGTAAAAATTTGGTACTTGTCTGTTATTCCCCTACCATTTGGTTCCGATGGTGGAATAAAAACAAATCCAGATACCATCTTTGAATTCCCCATGTCAATAACAATCGCATTTAACATTGGATTCTCCCTTTTAAAAGGAGCCTCCCAAACGGTATATTCTTTACCATCAATCAGCATTACCGATTTATCAATTGCCCCAGGAGCCGATAAAACACGCCATTCTTTTTTCTCAGCAGGCAGGACAAACGTTGTTACGGGCCCTGCACCCCCATACTCGTTAGAACAACATGCACGTATAACTCCTTGGCCAGGCGCTACAAAAGCATCCCTAAATACATCTGATTGTGCAGTTACCGGAGCATTAACAGCAAAGCAGATCTTAGAAGCTGGCGTAAGCGAACGGATGTCGATTTTACCATCTTTCCCTATAGTAACAACAGGTGCCAATAACGTATCTGGTTCAGCAAAAACCGCAAACTCACTTAAAACCGGACACACCGGACTGTGTAAAATCCGAACTCTTATTCTATCCGTGGTTACAAAAAACGGCAATCTGATCAATTTCTGCCCCCCAATAGAACTCCCCATAGAAAGGTTTTCCCACTTGTTGTTCCTCCAGACATCTATCGCAAAAGATTCAACACGTTGCCCTAACGCGATAAACTCTTTTATCCCAATAATGTTAAACCTCTTCAAGCCATTTAATCTAACAGTAAATTCAGGTGAGGTCACTTTGTCATCCGTAGCCCAATAAGAATTTTTATTGTTATCCAAAAGATTTTCCGGGCTGTATTTCCCCAACCCGCCCCGTATATTTGAAGCCTTTATAGTTGCCTTTTCCATAAGATGTACAGAAAAGGTCGCTTTCAACAATTTGCCAAACCCTTTTAAAGCAGCAACATCATTTTCATGAAGCCTTCCCCTCCTGTCCGGAGCAACCCCCAAATCAAGATCCGCTCCCCGGCCAACACTTTTAAAATAAATATCAAACAATTCATAAGGCGATTTTACCTGATTGTCCTGAGAAGAATGATAGAACCAGCCTGGGCGCAAAGGCACATCACATTCTGCTGGAATCCAGTATTTACCATCCCGGTGTCCGCCCGGAGCTTCTTCATCCCTGCTATCACCAGGTGCCGGTCTGGCAGGGTCTTTCCCTCCTTTTGGGGTAAAAGTAGCCCAGCTGGTATCATCTGCAAAACCTTTTTCATTACCAACCCATCGTATATCCGGGCCGATATCACTAAAAATAACAGCACCAGGCTGCAATTTTCTGCCCATTTTCCAGGTCTCCTCCCAATGATAGTAAGTCGCCCTGTCAATTGTCCGGGTGTCTTTAGCCCCGCCGTAAAACCCATCACCGCCATTCGCTCCATCATACCAGGAGATAAATAGCGGACCATAGTGCCCATACGCCTCCCTTAACTGCTGTCTGTAAATGTCGATATATGCGGGTTTGCCATAGGCCGGATTGTTCCTGTCCCATGGAGATACATATATACCAAACTGCAAACCAGAACTCCGCGCCGCCATTTCAAACGACTTGACGAGATCCCCCTTTCCTCCCATCCAGGGGCTGGCAGCAATAGAATACTTTGTGCTTTTTGTTGGCCACAAGCAAAAACCATCATGATGTTTGGCCACCAGTAATACCCCCTTAAAACCAGCATCTTTAAGCGTAGCTGTTATTTGCTCTGCATTAAAGGCAGAAGGATTAAATAAAGCCGGATCAACATCGCCATATCCCCATTCTTTATCTGTGAAAGTATTCAATCCAAAACAGACCATAGCATACATCCCCATTTCCTGCCAGTTTAACTGGGCTTTCGTAGGCAAGGGCCCGTAAGGAGCAGGCGCAACAGTCTGGCCGTAAGCTGTCAGAACAAAAAACTGTAAGGCCAGTATAGAGCCTATAACTCTTTTTAATAAGCAACTAAAGTTCAAATTATTCATTTTGGGTTCAGTTTGTGATTCGCATTTGTCTCCATCCAAAATAAGTAATGGGTATAAAACACAGCAGCGGTATGATATAAGCCGTCTGGATGCTCCCGGAAACATCAGATAAATAACCCAGTAAGGGTGGAAATACGGCACCTCCAATAATTGCCATAACCATATAAGAAGATGCAATAGGCGTATTCCGGCCTAAATTTTTTATAGATAAAGAGAAAATAGTTGGGTACATGATCGACATAAAAAACTCAACACCCACAAATGCCCAGATGGCTTGTTTTCCACCTGCAAATACAATGAACAACATGAGCATCACATTTATCATGGCATATAAGCAAAGCAATTTACCAGCGCCCACATACCTCAGAAGAAAAGTCCCAACATAACGGCCAAGCATAAAGCCAAGCAATAATAATCCCAGATAATTGGTCGCATCATATTCTTTCAAACCAGATACAGTTGTGGCATAAAGAATAAAAAAACTAGAAACACAAACCTGGGCGCCAACATAAAAAAATTGTGTAATTATCCCCATAAACAAATTAGGCTCTTGCCTGATCACTAGTTTATGCGCAGGCAAACTTGTTTCTTTCGATTCCTTATGATCGTCAGAAAACTTCGTTATCAAAAACAATAAAGCAACCAGCACCAGAACAATTCCAATCATCAAATAAGGAAGTTTTACCCTATGAAAAAGTAAGGAATAGTAATGATCAAGCGCTTGCGGAGAAAGAAGCGATAATTCACTTGCCGTTTTTACTTCTTTACCAATCATCAGCTTACTGAGAAACATAGAAGCCATAAAAGCACCTAAACCATTAAAAGCTTGTGCAAAATTAAGTCGCTGTGCCGCCGTATCAGGATCACCAAGAACAGTTATAAAAGGATTCGCAGAAGTTTCAAGAAAAGTCATTCCAGCAGCCAGAATAAAAAGGGCAATCAGGAAAAAAGAAAAAGACCTCGATTCTGCAGCGGGATAAAATAAAAAAGCCCCTGCAGCAGCCAGCAGTAAACCAGTGATGATCGCCTTTTTATAACCAAACCTTTTCATTACCATTCCGGCAGGCAGAGCGATGATAAAATAAGCAATCCAGTAAGCAGAATCTATTAAAGAGGACTGTAAGATATTTAAACGGCAAGCCTTTTTCAAATGAGGAATCAGAATGGGCAGTAAATTTGCTGTAAGCGCCCATAGAAAGAATAAGCTCACCACTAAAACAAAGCCATAAATGGATTTATGTTGCGGTTTAGAGCGTGCAGCAGGCACATTAGTAACGGTTAATTCCATATAGATAAATGGGTTTTATATAGGTAAGCAGCTCGGTCCTATTGGGTTAAATGTCTTATAAGTTAATACAAACTCCTGGTGTCCCAGTTGTTCTGAGCAGGTCTGCTTTCCAGCAGCTACCGCAAGAATATCTTCATAAATCTCATCCCCAACCTCATCAATTGTTGCAACACCATTCAAAATACACCCAGCATCTATATCCATGTCTTCTGCCATTCGCTGATAGGTTTGTGGGTTCGCACATATTTTAATGACCGGAGAAATAGCCGAACCAACCACAGACCCTCTTCCCGTGGTAAACAAAATCAGATGACAACCACTCGCAATCATTTCTACAATCTCCGCATTATCATTAATATTAGGAAAGCCAAACTTAGGATCTCCATCAGATACAACATCCATGAGGTACAAGCCTGGTTTCAGCGGCCGGTCTCCTGGTTTAATCAAGCCACTAATTGGCAAATCGCCACTTTTACAATATGCCCCCATAGACTTTTCCTCAATAGTCGTTAAGCCCCCGTCTGCATTTCCTGGTGCAAAGCTACCATGTCCCATTAAAGTATAATACCTGGCTGCCTTTTCAACAGACGCTCTTAGTTCCACGGCCAACTCGGGGGAAACAGCCCTGCTGCTCATGATCTTTTCCAAACCAATCATTTCTCCGGTTTCCTCAAAAATAGCAATCCCCTTATTGGCCACCAGTCTATTGAATGCAGACCCAACGGCCGGGTTTGCCGTTATACCACTTGTTGCATCACTCCCTCCGCAAACTGTTCCAACCACCAGTTCATCGACAGACATAGAAACACGGGGAACCAGTTTTACAATATCCACAGCCAATCTTAGCCAACGCTCTCCTTCTTCAATTGCCTTTCTTGTTCCACCCGCATCCTGTATCACTATCGTATGCACCGGCCGACCGGAGGCGGCAACATTTTCTGCTAAACGTTTACGATTAAAACTCTCACAGCCTAAAGACACCAGAAGCACAGCACCAACATTTGGATGAGTACACAAGGCATTCATGATACGATCTGCGTAAGCATTGGGATAACAACCCGCAAAGCCAATCAGCTGAGCCGCATTTTCCTTAAATCGCCCCGAGATCTCTCTTGCCACATGATGAGCACACTCCACCAGGTACACCACCACAATTTGATTTCGTATACCCTTACGTCCGTCTTTCCGTAAATACCCTTTCCATTTCATTTGAACTCGTTTTATTATTTGGTTGTTATATTTTAATCTTCTTTAAACCCCTGCTGTATGGTATAAGTAGGAATATAATCACTTTTCATATTGTGTAGATGTACATGTTCACCTGCTACAATATCCGCAGTTGCAGAACCGATAGGCACCCCACATTTAATAATCTTTTGTCCATTAACAATAAACTGCTCTGCAATTTTATGCCCTATACCAATGGACTTCTCAAAATAGACCTTATTTCCCTTGAACAACAACACGTCGCCTGCCTTAATATCGCTAACAACAATTTGCACATTATCAAGCGGATGAAGTTTAATGAACTTTTGCATTTTTTAAAATTTTCTAAACTCAAGATAAGCATCAACAGGGTCAACACCAGACAATATGGCCTTACGTAGTAAATTCTCCGTTTTAAGTACCTCTTCTGTTTGTTCTACCACTTCATGTACAATCGCTTTAGGTATTATAATGATTCCATCCCGGTCTGCAAGTACATAGTCGCCTGTATAAATAGTAACCTTACCAATAACAATACTAGCCCCCATTTCAGTAGTGCACCAGGTAGCCACCACATCTCTCGGAGTAAAGTAACTGCAATAGACAGGAAACCCTATATTTTCAATAAAAGCACTATCTCTGCAGCCGCCATCAACAATATACCCTCTTACGCCTTTATAAACAAGTGTTTCGGCTGATAATTCACCCATATGAGCTACCGTATCATCATTTGGCTGGCAGATCAGCACATGTCCTGACGGCGCTTTAGATAACATTTCGCACCATTTTAATAAAGATGTAGTTTTATCTAAGGTACGATCAATATGACCAGCTATTGTAAATACAGGACCTGCAATTTTATCCTGCAGGTTCATGGGGCGGATATTGTTGGGTAACAACTGATCCGGATACCCCATATTTCTCATAACATCGTATACCGCGCCGGTATAGCATTGTTCAAGCCTTTCATGTAGTTTCTTACTATCACCCATTGCTTCTAAGCTACTTTGCATAAATTTCAATTTTTAGATCAGGCAATGCCTGCACCGAATTCAATTTGAGATACCTTACCTGGCGCCCCAATACCCTTGCCCCTGCTATAAAAGTGGTCAGACTGATCTCTTTATCTTTTGCAGCAAGCGTTTCCAGTGGTTCCCATTCCTTTCCATCTGCAGAAATATTAATACTAATCCTCCCCTTGTTCTGCTTAACACCAATACCCGTAACATTCACTGTCTTTCCAAGGTCTATCTGGTTATTCACTTTAACATAACCATCCTTTATTTTTGTCCCATAAGCCGGATCAGCAAAAACAGATTTATCTATAGCATCTAATACCCCGGTAACAGGTTTTCTCATGGTTAACCTGATCACTGTGACTATACTATCAGGAGCTACTGGCCGAACAAAATTTAAATTGTGGCCTGCCTTTCTCCAGGAAAGCTTTTCCTTTAAATTTATAAATTCGGCCTTCAAAACACTATTCCCAGGCAAAACAGGTAAAGTCAAGCCCTTGGCTTTCCAGTTGTAAACATACAGGTAGATCTTATTCCCTTTATAAGTAGAACCTCCCCACTCATTATCCGGCATCCATGGCCCTCCATGAGTACCATAATACGTATAGCCATATTTTTTAAGCCAGGCACCTATTCTCAGCAAGGTATCCTTTTGTTTGAGGTCAAATTCTCCATCCCAATGCGCCCCCCAGCTCAACAAAGTGTTTCCATTACCAGCCGCCGTCGAAAGCATTTCACGCAGTAGCACCTTCACCGTTTTAACCGGAGCCGGAGAATAAGCCCAACTGCCGTTCATGGTCATACAACTTTCCCATGGCCGGGATTGATACATACCAACACGTTGTTCTGGCGTATCAAAATCACCCGGAAGGCTTGCCCTGTTATTGATAACAATACCAGGCTGTAACTTTCGGATCATCCGCGTCAGGTTCTCCGCATCCCACATATCAGCCTTAAACATACCACCCCAATACAACGCATCAAACCAAAAAATATCAACTTTGCCATATTTAGTACAAAGCTCCTTCACCACATTAAACTGATAAGCTATATATTTTTTATGCGATGCACCCTGCGCCACCTTTTTGCCAGGTGCAGCTTCAAAATACGGAGCATCATCCATTGTTTTTATCGTTGCCGGATCTATAGGCGCATAATCAGGATGATGCCAGTCACGTTGTGAATAATAGATCCCAAAACGCATCCCCGCTTTGTGACAAGCATCTGCCAGTTCTTTAATATAATCCCTTCCAAACGGCGTATTGGTAATTTTAAAATCCGAATATTGGGTATCCCACATATGGAACCCATCATGGTGTTTAGCTATAACGACAATGTATTTCATGCCCGCATCCTGCGCTATTTTCACCCATTCATCTGCATTAAACTTCTCCAGTTTGAATAAAGACGGCCATTTGGTCCACACGCTATCGGGATAAGCACCATGACCACTGTCAGGTGCTTTGCGGGTGTATACAACTGGCCAGCTCAAATCCTTATTTACATAGGCAGATAGCCCAAAAGTGATAAACATCCCATAACGGGCATCCGCAAACCATTTCATATCCTCAGGCTTTGCAAAATTACTGGCCTTCCATTCCGCCGGGGTAAAACGCTGATACAAATAATTATGTGGTCTTGGGTCATTCTCCAATACCGACCATTGTGCTTCTGCCCTAAAAGAAACAAGCGATATTAGAATGGAGAAGAAAACCAGTGAGCGGATGTTATAAACTCTCATGATATTAATTTAAAATTATAAGGTCAATTCATTATGCTTACCGCGTAAGCGTATATGCTTTTGTGTTTAGCCGGATCAAATGCAGGAAATCTCAGCACCACATTTTTACCTTGTTGCTTCCATTTGATCACCTCACCGGTTTCTATGAGTTTAATCACAGCACCTGCCTTCAACTGCATATCCTTTATGATGAACCGGTTATTAACCGGCCATTTGGGCAATATGGCAAATACCTCTTTTGTAATCGGATTGGTGGTAAAGAAACACTCCTTCACTGCGTACCCCGGATCAGGGTCTACAGTCAGTTTAAGCATAAAATCGCCATTTGCTTTAAAATCCCCTTCCGTTCTTTTAGGCTTATAATCTCGCTTGCCCTCACTCCATTGACATGCTCTGATCCATTTTCGCGTATTGTAAATTGCCTTCCCATTTATTTTAAGCCAATCGCCCATTTGCAGTAACCGCTCCTGCATAATTGGCGGAATTTTACCAGAAGCATCCGGGCCAATATCAAGCAGCAAGTTTCCTCCTCTGCTCACCAGATCATTTAAGAGCAACACAAGTATCTGAGGTGAATTATAATCCCAGGCATCCTCCATTTTATTATAGCTATACGAAAAACCAATTCCCCTACTCTCCTCAAAATAATGATCGCCAAACTCCATGTCGGGCTGGTATTCAGGCGTATACACACCACCATGTTTAAACCGTATACCCTTACCATAACGGTCATAGGTAACTATCTCTTTTTTTACAGCGCTTTCATTATACAACCAACTTAAAAATTCGGTCGAATGCCAGGTCGTATCGCTATCATTCCAGTCGCCATCGGTCCAGAAAACAGCAGGTTTATACCTTTCTATTAAATCCTTAGCCTGAGGTATAGCCTGCTCTAAAGCATATTTTTCCGGGTTTGATTTATATAAAGGATTAAACCACTCATACCATGAAAAATATACACCAGCCTTTACCGATGTCTTTTTTATAGCAACAAACAACTCTCCCAGCAAATCTCGTCTAGGCCCCACATCCATTGCAGTCCAAGGAAATCCCCAGGCCTCATTGGCATATTTATTTGGCCACCAGCAAAAACCATCATGATGTTTAGCAACAGGAACCACATATTTGGCTCCTGATTTTTCAATAAGCTGCGCCCATTCATCCGGGTTATATAATTCCGCTTTAAAATCCTTTGCCAAATCATAATAGGTTTTATCTCCAAATACCCGTTTATGATATTTAGCTACATCCCCATTAAAAGCATTCGTTTGCAACCAATACTGATACCATTCTGCATATTGTCCTTTTGGTACATAAGCAGGAACAGAATATACTCCCCAGGTAATAAAGATGCCAAATTTCGCATCCTTGAACCATTCAGGAACAGGCCGTTTGTCCAAACTATTCCAGTTGGCGTTATATTTCTGTGCATCAACCGGAGAAGAAAAAAATAAGCCCATCAATGTTACAAAAAACATCATGAACGGAGCTGTCCGTGCGGTTAAAAATAGGATAAAATTTTTTCTTGAGTTCTTCAAAATATGAGTCATTGTATTAACAAATATAGAATTCCAGAGTACCTGCCACAATGTAAATGATTACTACTTTCATGTAGTATCTTACTATTTTCATATCTTACCACGGTTGATCAAACGAGTTGCAGGTGAACAAAAAAAATGACTAAAGAAGGAACAAATTACTGGCAAGGTAAAGGCAGGAAACTGATCGTGATACCCCGGGAAGTACTCCGCTCCAGGGTTCTAAACAACACCATATTAAACGCGATGTATATTACTGATCTTGGGTTTTATCCGGCTGCAGAAACACACTACACCCATAGAGAAAATGGCTGCCCGGAAATGATTATTATATTATGCGTAGATGGCAAAGGTAAATACCAAACCAAAGCCGGAAGTTTCGATGTTCTCCCAGGCCAGTTCTTTATTTTACCGCCAAATCAATGGCATAAATATGAAGCTGACCAGACCGACTCCTGGAGCATCATCTGGATTCGCATAGGCGGAAATAATGTAAACAAGCTTAATCTGCAACCGGCAGTAAGAAAATGCTATAAGCCAATGTATACCAATAGTACCCAGGAAATAGGCCGCCTCTTTGACGACATCTATTCAACACTCGAAAATGGCTACAGTCTTCAACACATCACCTATGCTAATATGACACTTCAACATATATTGGCCTTACTGCTCTATCGGCTGCAAGAAAACAAAAAAGAAGTCATTAGCCTTACCAATAAAGTTATACATTTCATGAGAACCCATATCGCTGAACAATTTGCTTTAAAAGACCTCGCTTCAACATTCAATTACTCCCCTTCACAATTTTCAAATCTCTTTAAAAAAGAAACCGGTTATTCCCCCGTCGATTATTTCATTCACCTCAAAATACAACATGGCTGTAAGTTACTTGACCTTACCAATATGAAAATCTACGAAGTGGCATTAAAAGTTGGATATCACGATCCTTACCACTTTTCAAAGCTTTTCAAAAAGATCATGCATTTATCACCCGAACAATACCGGCAAGCAAGCAAAGGATAAAGCCAATTCGCTTTGATTTGGTGTTATCGTTATTTATTTGCAAGCGCCCTTTTTTATCAGATCCGATTCTTGAAATTTTATTTTGTCTTTTGAGCTTCTCCAATTCACGTACTGTAGTTCTTCGGCTTAGTCCAAGTTTAGAAGCCAGTAAGTCAATTGATCTGAAATTAAACTGGTTGAGTTCTATTTTGATCTATAAAACACCTAAGTGATTAGAAATCAGAGTATGATAGTTTCGTTTAAAAATGTATCTTTAGAATATGAGACATTTCCTGTTTTTAACTTTCGTTGCACTTTCTGGCAGCCATCTCGCCCAGGCGCAGGTAACATCATTCAACATTGATAGTTCGAAATTCGACACTTCCCTGATGGCTACTTTAGATTCCATTTACAACAAAGACCAGTCAACCAGGATAGCCTATATAAAAGCTAAACAGCGCAACGAAAGCACTGCACTCTTGGATAGTCTGAACAGCAATATGCGCAGTATAGATGTACAAAACCTACAGAAGGTAAATGCAATTATAAAAAAACATGGCTGGTTGGGCCCCCAGAAAGTGGGAGTACAAGCTAGTCAGGCTTTGTTCTTGGTGATACAGCACGCTGACCTAAAAACTCAGGAGTATTACCTGCCAATGATCAGAGCTGCCGAAAAAAATGGGGAAACGCTTTCCAGTAACCTTGCTATTTTTGAGGACAGGATCTGTATGCGCACCGGTAAAAAACAGATTTATGGCAGTCAGGGATTCACAGATAAAGAAACAGGAAACAAATACATTTATCCTGTAATTGACGTCGACAACCTAGATAAAAGACGTGAAACAATGGGGATGCCACCAATGCAGGAATACAGCAAAGGATGGGATTTAGAAAAATACAAAAAAGAGCTTCCTAAGATTGAAGAAATAGTAAAGAGAGAAAACATTAAATAATAAGTGATATTACAGTGCTCAACTGAAGTAGTCAAGACTTAAGTCGCAGCAATTTCAATACCACGTTGTTCACCTTACTTCTGCCCACGCTTTTCACCCCTCCATTCCGCCTTTCTATAAACTCCACCTATCTAGCCCCGGCTCCCTCCCCTCTGCAATTTGCTACAGAAAATTCTCGTACACTGCAGAAAGGCCTCAGAGATCTGTGCGCTCTTCGCGCACCTGATATCGTTAGCCTTGGTGCAGCTGTACAGAATTTTCTTCAGTACTTCAAAAAAAATTCACGTATTTATACCTATTGCATTCCAGTGTAAGTACTACATTATTAAGCAATTATCCTTACTAGCTTTGACATCAATAAACATAAAAGCTACAACCATGAAAGACAACGAACAAAAATTGCAAAACCTCAGAAGTGACTTCCGTGCCCTGCACGCCTCCAGTCATCCTATTGCACTAAAATCCTTCAACCAAATCCAGAAAAGCATTGCAAGCTATTCCGGAAACACCTACTACGAAGAAATCCTCAAAGTAGGCTACAACCCGGATTTCCAGATCCTGGAAGCCATCCTCGCGGTAAAAAGACCCTACGGCTACAACGGAAACCTCTGTACCGATGGCTCCTACGCCTTTGTACGTTTCTACCTCGATTACGGGCAAGGCTGGGAAGATCAAGGCTATTCAGCTGTAAATGAACACGACATCCCAACCGGAACAGACTGCCAGAAACATCCCGAAAAACCCCTAAACTATTCCGTATCCTTAAAAATAACCCCAAAATCCCATGGCTGCAAAACACACGTATTGCCAAAAGTAAGAGCCATCCTGGAGTGGAACATTATTCCTCCAGCCCATACGCCAAACTACAGTTCCACCTGGGGCAACACCTTCGACGACCATATCCAAATCAAACCGATCAAAGAAATCGTACTCCAAACCCCAAACCTATCCAAGCTGATCGAACTGGCCCTGCAGCATCCTATGCTTAAACTCGCCGATGTAGCCAAACTGATTCCCGGAGGAGAACTTGCCCTGGAGCAATCCAAAGCAGAACTCCATCCAGCAGCTTTAGATCTCCACGCACTGGCTGATCTGTACAAAGACAACAGAACCATAACAGCAGCAAGATATGGCTTACCCCACGTTCTCTCTACCCTAAATAGCTATAGCCAGGTCACCATCAATCAAGACCTTTCCCAATGGGACAAACTAAAAATTGACTTCAGTGCCATCCTGGCCGAACTAGAGAAAACAAACGCAAATGTAAGTTACGAGCAAATGGAAGGTATTGGACTGGATTACAATCTTGAACAATTTGTAGCCACCTTCCGCATTAAAAAACCTGCAGGCTATTCCGGCGATCTTTGCAGCAAAGGAAGCCTGGAATATGTTGCCTTCTGGGCAGACTGGGGCAACAATTGCAAATGGGAATATGTAGGTACCACCACTGTAAATGTTCACGATATCAACGACATTCCAAAAGAAGGCTTGTCCTATGCTGCTGTCCTTCCATACGATTTCAATAAGATCAGAAAAAATTGCAGCAATCCGGAAGTGGTTAAAATACGCGCTGTGCTCTCCTGGGCAGTGGCTCCATCGGTACATGATGCAGATAAACTGGAATATTGGGGCAACCGGATGGATACCTATATCCAAATCAAACCGGGTGTTGGAACAGGGACTTTGAAACCTATCTTCAATATTCTTGGGGGCATTCCGGTAGATAAGATCAGCAATACAGACGGTCTAACCATTCCAGGTGCAAAATTTGCCCTAAACAAAATCGCAGTACATGATCATAGCCCATTTGGCGGTGTGGTGGTGATACAAGGACCATCCTTCCCAGGCCATCAGTATAGAATTAAAGTGACGAATATGAATACCCTGGCCAGCTATTACATCAGCAACGACTTCATTATTGTAGGTTGGTTAATGGCCCCACCTTATGTGCAATACACCAATGTACAAGCCGATCCGTTTACTTTCTACTATAACTACCAGGCTTTCGATAAAAACACAGACAACATACTGGCCAGATGGAGCCCTGGCACCAACGACCTGCTCAAAATAGAACTTGATATAGCAGGTGTACCCGGTGTATTCACCAAATATATTCAGATGGACAATATTGCGCCCGACATCACACTTCATATCGATGACCTGGGCGATTGTACCCACTACAAAGTTGGTGACGACATCAAAGGTACCTTCTCAGTTAACGATGCTCATTTGCTAAGCTATTCATTGGCCAGTAGTTTCGGCGGAGCGATTAATGGAAGTTCCAATACCTCCAACATTTTTAGTTTCAGCACGGTTGGAACAGCATCACCATGCGGAAAGATTTCATTAACTGCCATTGAAAAGACCATTTACAATAGCCAATCAACAGATAACAACAGTTACAAAGAACAGATCATCTGTTTGAAAAAGTAAGGCTTTGGCCTGAGATTTAAACAATAATACCCGTTGGAATTTGGAAAGCTACTGCTTTTCATATGCTCCAACGGGTATTTTGTTCGCTACAGCAAAAGCATTGCCTATGGAATACTTTGATATTAAGCCTTATTTAATTTCTCCATGCGGCCGGCAATAAGCTGTTTTTTTAACATTACCATCGTGCTTTCTGGTTTGCTCACCAGCCAGATCAACTCCAAATATATACTTCATTGGAATGGAGTACCCTGGGCGCTGATGTTAACTACGTCTTCAAGAATTTACCTTGGCTTGCTTGCCCTTATGAACATCCAGTATTGGCTAAGTTTAAGGTTTAAAATACCCGAAAGAGGATAGCGGAGGGATAGACCTCTTATAGCCAACAGCTTTACACCTTTTTACAATCGGTATCGAAGTTTGATGTTTCTTCCTATCGCTTTAAGTAACCCGGGATGATCGCTTACAGTCGCATCAACGGCATCCCACTCCCCTTTGGCGTTGCAAACAAGTTGATAATCCATGCCATTCATATTAATCTGAATGGCATTGGTTTCTTTTGTTATTCCTTTGGTGATGATCATGTAGGTATAGTCCTTTTCATCAAAATTGATGCGCAGTGGTAGATTCATATTTCAAGTATAGCGTTGGAAATGCCTTTTTATTGCATGAGCTAATTAATAAAATGAATTAAAAAATCGCTTTTTGTCGCTATACAGTGATTATTCTAATCCAATTGCTTAAATTTAAATAACTAAAAAATAAAGCTATGCAAGTTTTTATGATACCTGGTTTTGTTATTGCTTTCCTCGTCTATATATTCTATAGAGCGTTTATTACAAAAGATTTAAAAAGCAGACGTTGGGAATTATATACTGGTTTAATATTTTTTGCGCTTTGGGGTATTCTATTATTTGGTCTATCACATGCCTGATCGGACAATTAGAGCAAAGGACTACGGGCAGTAAGATATTTACGGTTGTTTACTTATAATATTTGATCTTTGATTGTCCCTTTCAATGAAATCAGATTGTTATTGGGGTATAGTTTAATATTCAATAACAATTAAAATCAACAAAAATGAAAGAGTACATTCTTCTTTTCAGACACGAAAACGTAAACGGAAAGGTTTCGCCGGAGCAAATTCAGCAATGGATGAAACAACAAATGGATTGGGTAAACAGCATTGTAGAACAAAACAAATTTGTAAGTGGCACCGGTCTGTTATTTGACGATGCCAAAGTAGTTAATCACAAAAAAATTATTACAAACGGACCCTTTGGCGACATTAAAGAAACGCTTGGCGGCTATATTATTGTAAAAGCAGAATCTGCAGACGAAGCCGCAGAATTTGCAAAAGGCGCTCCCATTTTACAAGGCGAAGGCAATACCGTAGAAGTACGTCAAATCGTAAAACATTAAAAAAATAAAGTTCCCGAAAAATCGGGAACTTTAGAAAAAAATGAATGAAAGCGATATAATTCCACATTTATTTAAGACAGAATACAGTAAAATGGTATCTGTTCTGACCAGGTCATTTGGTCTGGAATATATTGAAACAGCAGAAGATATCGTAAGCGAAACTTTTTTGGCGGCAATTGATACTTGGGCCTACAAGAGGAAACCCGCAAATCCAACGGCCTGGCTTTATACCGTAGCAAAAAACAAGTTAAAAAATCATCTTGCCCGAAACCATACATTCAACAAAATAGCCTCTGAACAATTAGCGGATAACAGCCAGTTAAATGAAATCCAAGTTGATTTTTCAGATAAAAACATTTCTGACAGTCAACTTCAAATGCTTTTTGCCTTATGCCATCCGTCTATTTCAGCAGAGGCACAAATTTGTTTGGCATTGCGCATTCTCTGCGGATTTGGATTAAATGAAATTGCAGACGCATTTTTATCGAACAAAGAAACGATTCACAAGAGATTGCAGAGAGCAAAAGAGAAACTCTGTTCCCAAAAGATTCAAATGGAAATGCCCAATGATGATGAAATCAATGAGCGATTAAACACCGTTATCCAAACCCTATATCTTTTGTTCAGTGAAGGTTATTATTCTGAAAGCAACAATTCCATTGTTCGGAAGGAGCTTTGTGTGGAGGCTCTAAATCTGGCTTATTTACTCTTGGATAACCGCAAAACCAACAATCACACCTCAAATGCTTTAATGTCCTTAATGTGCTTTCAGGCTTCACGTTTGGAAGCACGACAATCAGAAAGCGGAAACATGGTATTATATGACGACCAGGACAGAACCCTTTGGGACAAGGAATTTATAGAAAAAGGGTTTTATTATTTACAGCAGGCATCTAAATGGGAAATAACATCTACATTTTACCTGGAAGCGAGTATTGCCTATTGGCACACCGTTGATCATAACCATCCCGACAAATGGATGAGCATTTTGAAATTATATGATGTTTTATGTTTAGCTAGCAATTCACCAATAGTGGCCTTAAACAGGATCTGGGCGTTCTCAAAAGTTCATGGAAATTTACCCGCTATAGAAGAAGCCAAAAAGCTAGATTTGAATACAAACCATTTTTATCTTGTTCTTATGGCAGAGCTGTATACCCAAACTGACGACATGGACATGGCCAAGGAATGTTTCAAAAAGGCACACCACTTGTGTAAAACCAGCACAGAAAAAGCTATGCTACAAAAGAAAATTGACAAACTACATAGAAAACCGAATGCCTAACATCCCATTACCTGGTCCTTTTTTCTAATTCTCCACATGGAGCAATCAATAATTTTCCCGCAGCAGTATTTCCTTTAAATGATTGTGCTCTTATCTGGTAAATACCTTTGGGAATGACGATCGGCGTTCCATTATATTGCGCACTCGATGGATCGGGGTTGGTATTGTCCAGGGTATAGTAAATATCCAGACTGTCCACATCCGTGCTGAGAGAAACCAATAATTGTTTTTCCTGATCGAATTTTGCAGTGGCAAGCACATCAAATGCGGCTCTGGAATAATTGATTTGCGCAGCATCCAGAATCTTAAACTGGGGCGTTAACTTTGTTTGAAAATCGGCCCAGTTTTGTTTTCCAGTTGGTGACCAAAAAACCTCAGATAGTGCCAGAGATCGTGGCCATGTCATATATTCGGCGTGACGCCCGGTAGGCACAGATTCCGACCATAAATTTCCTTGTCCTCCCAAAACATAAGTACTATCTATCCCAGCAGGAACAGGGTTCCATTGATAAGCTGATTTTAAACGCAGCATATCGTAGGTATCGGGTTCCAGCAATGGATCGCCCTGGTAAAGATCCAAATACGTATTGCTGCTGGGCGTAAAAATAACCTGATGTCCTTGTTTCGCAGCTTCTATCCCGCCTTGCATCCCCTGCCAGCTCATCACTGTGGCTTCGGGAGCCAGGCCACCCTCCAGAATTTCATTCCATCCGATTATTTTTTTCTTCTTTTTCTTCAGGATTTTTTCTACCCTTTTGATAAAATAACTCTGCAGTTCGTGTTCCGTCTTTACCCCCTGTTGTTTCATAAAATCTTGTACCACCGCCGACTGTTGCCAGAAGTTTTTGGTACACTCATCACCACCAATGTGGATATATTCTCCAGGAAACAAAGCCGCCACCTCCGTAAAAACTTTATCCAGAAAGACATATACCCGCTCGTCTGCAGGATTTAAAGTATTGTCATCAATATTATAGAATTTACTCCCTGGATTTACTGCATAATTGTATCCCGTTGCAGACAAATACGGATAGGCTGCTATAGCTGCCAGCGAATGGCCAGGAACATCAATTTCCGGCACAATGGTGATATGTCTTTCAGCTGCGTAGGCAATAACTTCCTTAATATCCTGTTGCGTATAGTATCCTCCATAAGAGGCCTTTTCATCTTTTTGAGGGGGAGTATAAGACCACCACTGCCCTGTCCTTGGAACTCTCCAGGCACCCACTTCTGTTAAGCGGGGCAGAGATTTTATTTCTATGCGCCATCCCTGGTCATCTGTTAAATGCCAGTGAAAAACATTGAATTTATAGCGCGCCATATCATCAATATATTTTTTCACAAAGTCTTTCGAAAAGAAATGACGGCTTACATCCAGCATCAGTCCACGCCATTTCAAACGGGGATAATCAACAATTTCAACTACAGGTAAGCTACGCTGCTGCTCCTTACTTTCAGCCGAAAGCTGAAGCAATTGCCGCATCGTTTGTAAACCATAAAATAAACCAGCCATTTTACGTGCCTGCAGTTTCACTTCATGTTCCGTAATAGATAATTCATAGCCCTCATCATTACCAGGATTGTTCAATGCCGGATTCAACAACAACCTGATAGAGCGCCCAGCCCCAGTTGTTTTGTTCTTTACAGGCAAAGTAAGGCCCGTTAACACATTAAACCATTCATTAGCACGGTTACCCAGCACAGTAAGTTCAGAATTACCAGACGGAATGATTAAAGAAGTCTGATCATCAATTACAAACCTACCTTTACCTTGAACCAACGAAACCGGTTCTGGAATAATCGCTGGTTTAATCTGTGCCTTACTGATAGGGCAAATAAATATCAAAGCAAACAAATAGATGGAGGTCTTAACAGCAAAGGATTTCTTCATATCATAATTTTATATTCATACCAAACGCAATAACGTTTCAATCCCTGAATATAAGCATTCAAAACAAAAAAGGATCAGCTGCATCTTATTTATGAACTCAGTCCAGTCTCCACTCTCCCCGGTCTGCACCCAAGAAAATATGTTTTACCGGGCGAACCTCAGAGCCTGTAAGGCTCAGAGAGCCCGGTAAAACATATTTTTTCTAGCACTATTTCAACTTAATACTGATACTATCCGCGATCACATCTCCAACCTTTAAAGGACGGTCCATTTTTTCCGCGTGATCTCTAAAAAACTTTTCAGACCCCATATTACTGTAAGCCGCTAACAAAACTTTAATTCCCTGTCCATTCTGCCAGGCCCTGATGTGCTGAGTTCCATTAGCTAAAAAGTCGAAAGCGGAAGTACCATTGCTTAACTGCGCATTGTTGACATACATTTTTGTAGACCGGAAATCATTTGTTCCCAGCTCGTTCCTGTCTAAACTCCAGGAGGTAACAGGCAAAACAGATGGCCCTGCAGGACCCGAAATTTCAGTATCAGACACCAGCTTTGCCTTACCCGTAATTCGACCAATATGATCTGCCGGATAATAATTCCAAAGCGCATTTCTTGTCCAGCTCATCTCTTGAAAACGGAGAGGCAGACCGAAAACCAATCCCCATTGTCGTGGATTAATATTTTCTTTTAAGGTGTATTTATATTCAATGCGAACGGTACCATTTGCCAGAAATCTGTAACTCGTTGTCCCTGCAGCCTCACTGTAGCTGTCATTTATACTTACACAGAACTCATTTTTGCCCTGATCAAGTTTAATTCCTTTCACTATCCTGTTTTTACATACATCAGTAAAGGGCTCAATCTTTTTACCATCACCAACCATTTGTACACCATTCCCTTCGCCGTTTAAAGGCAATACCATTAACCTTGGACCTTCAGTCCAAATGGAGGTCTCGTTTTTGGATACCTCTTCTATATCACCACTGGTTAAATTAAAATGAACGCTAATATTACCGTTTTTAGCAATTAACCTATTGCCATTCTTTGTGTAGCTCCACAACTGCTCTATTGTTTTAGGCTCAGGTTGTATTTGATCGATAGTTGGCACAACGGTAAACTGGTAAATATCAATTAACACGCCACGAGGATCGTAAACTTTAACCATCAGTTGATCTGATGCCAGGGGTTGTTTACCTATGGCGATCGTAGTTGTGCTTTTCCCATTTCGTTTCAGATCAGTAAGGATACGGCCACTTTCACCCGCAATACTCCACTCTATCCGGCATTCGTTTAGGTTACTGAAGAGTAACCTATTTTCCATTTCAAGAGCTACCTTTCCATTATTCCAGTTGCTGATCAACTTGATTTTAACTGGCGAATAGGCTTTTTTCATATGCCAATACTCTGGTTTTTCTCTTCGCCAGCCATCAATTGGCCCCCAGGTTCCATATCCTACAGTTTTCCCATTCGGCAAGAAAAAAGTATCATCGATGCCTGCCCATATAGCACCGCCCAGAACAGCATCAGTTTTATACATGTCTTCCCACATCGCAGCAAAACCAATTCCCCAGGCATCGCGGACACCAGGATCGGTGACCAGTTCCTGCCGGTTATAGGCATTTAAATGTACATACTCATCAAAAACGATGGGACGTTTATAATTGGCATACTTTGCTGGTCCGGTTGGGCCTGGATAGTGGTGGTTCGTAATTTCAAGATCGCCCTCATCAGCATCAGGACCCCATTGACTAAAATTACGAGGGCGGGTTGGATCGTAAATTTTGACCAACTTGGCCGTCTCCTTAAAATACTCCTTATATTTTAGGCTTTCGTTACCTACCGACCAGATAATGACCGATGGATTAGATCTGAAATAGGTGATCATATCTATCGTTTGGTCAACCAGTACGGTTTGTGCAATTTCGGTACCGAGGTTTACCGGTGTATTATGTGCCCAGCAGAAAGGGGCTTCAACTTCTAAAAACATTCCCAAACGGTTACAAGCATCAATCAGTTCTTCACCCGGTGGATAATGTGAGGTACGAATGTAATTTACATTGCCTTCGATAAACAGTTTCACATCTTTTTCCCACATGTTATCGTTTACCGAACGTCCACGCAAAGGCATCACCTCATGACGGCAAACTCCACGTAACTTAATGGGCATATTGTTAACAAAAACCTGATTCCCCCTTACTTCTACCTGACGGAAACCTATGCTTTTAGTGACCACATCTTCTAACTTGTCGCCTTGCTTTATACTCAGCTTAACCACGTACAAATTAGGGTGCTCAGGGTCCCACTTTGCTGGCTTAACCACATCAAAACTAATATTTTGCTGAAACAACTCCCCTTTGCCAAGGTCTTTATCGATATGGACTGTCTTTTCGCCTACTTTAGTCGTACCATCGGCCTTAAAGAGCTGAGCCATTACATTAAGGCTACCTGCTTTTCTGTCCTGCTCATTGGCAACAATAACATCAGCGCTTAAGCTGGCATTTTCATAGCTCTTGTCAAAAAAGGTTTTGACATCAGCATAAGCAAAATTTACAGGAGCTATACCCATTAAATATACTTTACGTGGAATACCGCCAAGATTGTGGGCTGCATAAACTGAGGCACTGGCCAAAGAGTCAGCCTTACTCTCAGATTTTACTTTGACCAGCAATTCATTGGCCCCATCCCATTTAATAAAATTGTTGATGTCTACTTCAAAGGGTGTAAATCCACCCAAATGTTCGGCGGCCTTTTTACCATTTACCCAAATTTCTGCCTCGCTATAAACAGCATCGAAACGAAGCTTAACCCTGGTATTTTTCCAGTTTTCCGGAATATTAAAAGTTCTTTGGTATCCTGCAAAAGTCTCCTTCTTAACTTCGAAACCCTGCATTGCCCATTCTCCGGGTACCTGTATATTTTTATTGGCTGGTAAGGAGTTGATATCTGGTGAAAATTGCCATGTTCCATCCAAAGAAATTTTATTGGGCTGTTTGGAGGCGGATGGTGAAATGCGGTTGATCTTCAAAGTTTGATGATCAGCCGTAGTAAAGTTTATCTTTTGGACCTGGGCTTTCACGGTGCCAGATGCAAGCGTGAGTATCGCTAATGCGTTATATATGATTTTCATTAATGTGTGTGTACGTTCATGTTATATTCGCAACCAATTTATACGATAAAGCATCAATTAACTGCAATCATATTGTCTAATGATGACAGTATATTATAGCGACTCTGAACCCGGTCTGCGCCCAAGAAAATATGTTTTACCCGGCGAACCTCAGAACCTGCAAGGTTCAGAGAGCCCGGTAAAACATATTTTCACAAACAGACTTAATGAATTACCAACCCGGACTTTGCGTCACACTACGCAAAATATCAAGTTCTGTCTGAGGGATCGGCATATACCACATTTTTTGATCAAAAGGCCTGTTCTCTACCTGTTCCCTCGTATAAGTTGCCCCGGCAGCATCCCATCTAAAAGCAAAAATAGGCGAACTTGATCTTAATTTCCATCTTCTGTCGTCAAAAAAGCGATGTTCTTCAAAGCATAACTCAACCCTCCGCTCTCTTCTGATCGCAACACGCATCTGGTCTTTTGTAAGCCCCTCAGTTAAGTTCGGGAGCCCGGCCCGGTTTCTTATTAAATTCATATACGTATAAATTCTTGGATCTGCTGCAGGAGAGCTATTCGCTTCATTTGCAGCTTCAGCATAGTTTAAATACATCTCCCCTATCCTAAACCAGATGCTCATGATTTGTCTTCCGGCCCCAGAAGTAAGACTAACTGACCCGTCACAAAACTTTGCAGTGTAATACCCTGTAGTCGTATTCACATTGGCGCCATTAATCCCATCAAGTCCTCCTGTTTTTGCCGCTACGGTGTAATCTCTGATCACACTTCCATTATACCAAATTGTTGCATAAAATCTAGGCTCTCTGTTAAGGTAAGGATGCGCAGGATCGTAACCAGAGCTTGGGTCTGATATATCTTTCCCGTTGGCCATCTGGTATTCGTCTACTAAATTTTGTGTTGGAACAGCATTTGCCCATCCCGACATGCCGGGAGGATAAAAGGCTTGTTCAAAGTTTTTATTATTTCCAAGATCTCTAAACCAAATAATCTCAGAATTGGCATATACAGTAAATACATCTTTATAATTATCGCTCTTATTTGATTTAACGTTATATAACGTATATTGATTGAGATCAATCACTGCTTTTGCAGCATTGGCTGCCTGTTGCCACTTGGCTGAATTATCGGCGGTATTCAGCGGGCTGGCAGCATATAATAATAGTCTGGATTTTAACGCCAGGCACATGCCTTTTGTCGCTCGTCCAAGCAGACCTGCAGAATAGGATAAAGGTAAAATACCTGCGGCCTCGTCCAAATCTTTGACCATAAATGCCACACACTCGTCATAGGCATTTCGTTTTTGCTGAAATGGGTCATTTATTGGTACACGCTTATCCACAATTGGAAATGCACCGTAAAATTTCAGTATATCAAAATAAAGAAATGCCCTGCAAAATAATGCTTCACCTCTTAGTCTTGTTTTAGTTTGTATTTCATCATTACTTGTTGTCGGTACGCCCGGAAGTCTTTCCAGTAAAATGTTTGCCTTTCTAATACCCCAATAACTATTGGCCCAGATATTACCTATTGGATTGGAAGACTGCGAATAGCCACCTCTGTTAAAAGCCATCCCGTTATTCCAGAATGTAGGGGCGGCCTCATCACTTAGACAGTCAATTGAGGTAAAACCATCCCCACCCCTGGTTTGAACGGTGGGCAATACACTATAAATATTGTTTACAAAGCTTTCAGATTGTATCACGGTACTAAACACCTGATCTTCGGTAATATTTTCATTTGGAGCAAGATCCAGGTATTTTTTACAGGAGCTGAAACTTATTGTCGATAGCAATAAAGCTATAATTATATAATTCTTCATTTGAACTAAATTCTTTTATATTAAAAATTAAGAGATAACCCAAAATTGTACACCTTTTGTTGTGGATAAGTACTGCCAATGCTTCCGCTTCCATATTCAGGATCTGTAAGAGTAATTTTAGACCATGTATGAAGATTTTGACCATTCGCAAACACCCGCACACTTTGTAAGCCAATTCTTTTAAGAAAAGCCTGAGAAAAAGAATAGCCTATTTCAACATTCTTTAACCTCAGGTAGTTTCCATTTTGCAAAGTGAAAGTGGAGATCCGGCTGTTATTAGGATTAGAACCAATATCAATTCTTGGATAAGTGGCTGTAGAAGCCGTTTCCGGAGTCCAGCTTCCTAAAAATGCTTTTAAAACGGTACCCTGGCTAAAAAATGGCGTATAACCAAATGAATCAAAATAAGCAGATGAGTTGGCAGAACCTTGAAACAGTACGCTTATATCGAAATTTTTATAAGATAAGTTTAGCGTAGTTCCATATTGTATTTCCGGCACAGAACTATAGCCAATAGGAACCCTGTCAAAATCATCGATCCGTCCATCGCCATTTATATCTTTATATTTTAAATCTCCCGGAATTACACGGTTGGTAAATGTTTGAACGGGGCTAGTGTTAATTTCCTGCTGATTCTGGAAAAAGCCTTCGGCAATCAAACCAAAGGTTTGCCCTACCCTTTGTCCTATACCCGATTGATAGGCATATTTGGGTACAGCCTGGTTGTTGTCCAGTACTTTATTTCTGTTAAAACCAATATTGGCCAATACATTAACTTGTACTCCCCCAAAATTCTCACGTATACCAAGTTCTGCTTCAATACCTTTATTTACAACTTCGCCTTTGTTGATTGGAGCAGTTGTAGGGAAACCGGCTAAGCCAGGTGCCAAAGGTGCTACTAAGATATTTTTTCTGTTTTCCTGAAACAAATCGAGATTAAAACTAAACATGTTATTAAACCATTTTGATTCAATACCAATATTCCTTTTGTATCCTTTCTCCCAGGTAATGTCACTATTGCCAATAAATGTTTCCTGCAATCCGCCTACGCCCGCCGGAGGGTTTCCGAAAGTGGTTCCGGTACCGTCAGAGTAATAACCGTTATATAAAAATCTGCTGCTGTAGCTGTCATTACCGACAATACCAAACGAACCCCTAAGTTTTAAGAAGGAGATGAATTTAACTCTGTCTGTAAAAAAATCCTCGCTGCTCACGATCCAGCCAATTGCACCTGCAGGAAAGAATCCAAAGCGCTTGCCGGGAGCAAAATTTTCAGAACCATTGTAAGCGTAAGTAGCTTCGGCAAAATACTTATTCTTGTAATTATAGGTGGTACGACCTTGCAATCCTTGTAAACCAGAGGCTATTGCTACGTTACTAAATGATTTTTGCTGGCTGTAAAAAATCGTGCTGGTTACATTGTGGTCTCCAAATGACCTGTCATAGCCTAAATTTGCCCGGTAAGTTGAAAATCGGCTCAGGCCGTAAGCACCGCTCACCGCACCTAATTTAGTTGCAGTATTGATACGTGTATAGGAGCCATTTGCATTGTATTGGAATGCATCATAACTTTTGGACCGGGTTTGATCCTGTGCATAATTGGCATCGTACGAAAGGGACATGGTAGCCGATAAGCCTTTAGTTAGTGCATCCAGTTTCTGTGTAAGCATAAATGTCCCTTGTTGTCTGCCCGCATAATTAATCACATAACCCACATCTGCCAGCTCAGCAACCGGATTATTCTTTACTGTTGGGTAACCACCCCAGGTTCCGTTAGGGTTTTTTATAGGAAATGCATTTGGTGCAAATCTAACTATCGAAAAAAATGGTTCATTTGGATAGGCAGGTCTGTTAAGAGAGCCAAAACTGCCGGATAAATCCAAACGCACCAGGGTTGTTTTTGTAACATCAATATCTACATTAGCCCTGAAATTATAACGCCTAAACACTTGATCGGATGGATAAGGCGTATCGAATTTTTTATAAATACCCTGTTGTGAAAGGTATCCTGCCGAAACAAAAAAGCGTGCAAAATTTGATCCTCCGGTAATAGTCAGATTTTGCCTGTTCATCAATGACCTCTTTTTTAATAAAAGGTCTGCAAAATTATTATCCGGGTATAAATAGGGATCCGTGTGGTTCTTATAACCGTCAAGTTGTTGTTGGGTATAGGTTAAGGGCGTTCCATTATTTTTATTTGCCTGATTGTACAACAAGGCATATTCATAAGAGTTGACCGTCTCCGGTATCCGCGTAGGGGTTTGAAAACCGAATTGCGATGTAAAGTTAATACTAGGTGCTTTTGCTGATGATCCCCTTCTGCTGGTAATTAATACAACACCATTAGCACCACGCATCCCGTAGATGGCCGTAGCTGTAGCATCCTTTAGAATACTAACACTTTCCACATCGTTTGCATCTATATCATTTATCGTTCGACCCTCAACGCCATCGACCACAATTAAAGGGCTCGAATTGTTTAGAGAGGCAATACCCCTGATGTAAAGTTGGGCAGCATCGTTACCATTTACGCCCGGTGCTCCACTTCTTTGTATGGCAACCAGACCTGGTAACCTTCCGGCCAGTGCATTTGAGATATTGGCAACAGGACTTTGTTTTAATTCTTTAGTAGAAATGGAAGAAATTGCTCCAATTACACTCGCTTTCTTCTGAGTACCTAACCCCACAACAACAACCTCGTTTAATCCCTGTGTATCTTCCAGTAAAGTGATGCTCAGTTCTGTCTGAGAATTTAACGTAATTCTTTGCGGCACATAGCCCATCATAGAGATGATGATGACATCACCAGCTTTAACATTTTTCAATAAAAAGTTACCTTTATTATCCGTCAAGCCTCCATTATTTGTACTTTCCACCTTTATATTAACGCCTGGCAATGGATTACCGTCTTTATCTAATACTTCACATTTAACAGCATTAACTAAAGTGGCCGGCTGCAACTTTTGCAATTTTTCCTTCAGCCAAACGGCTTTAGCTTCTAGTTTATAAGTGATGGGCTGGTTTGCAAAGGAGATTTCCAGAACCTCTTCTATACTGGCATCTCTAACATTAATAGTTACTGGTTTAGCGTGTTTTAGAAGTTTGTTATTGTATAAAAAATCATATCCGCTTTGCATTCTTATCTCTTCTATGATTTGATGCAAGGAAACTTCGGTTTTGTTAATGGTAATTTTTTGCGCAAAACTATTTGCACTTACCTGCATAATTACTGCAGTTAGCAATAAAACAGTTAATTTCATAGCCAGCAAAATTTTATTCCAGGTATGACGATAACGGGCATACCTTAATTGTAAGTTTAAATCCATAAATTTGAATTGTTGGGTTTAGGTCTAAATGGTTCAAGTCATTTTTTATTCCGGATTTCCGGAAGGGTAAACTCAATATCAGGTTAAAGATGTTAGCGCATCTTTAACCATTTTTCAGATTACCGTTTGTAGGTTGTGCAGGTCTATTTTGTTACAATAATCTTCCTCCCTTCTATTTTAAAGTGTACATCTCCATTATACTCCAGCATTTTCAAAATGCATGAAATGTGCCTCGACCTTGAAATTTTTCCGGAAAAGGTCAGGTCGGGCGCAAATTTATTTTGATAGATAATTTCTACATTGTACCAACGGGCAATTTTGGCCATAATATTTTCCAAATTGTCATTGAATTTGAAATCACCATTTTTCCATGCTATGATCTCTTCCAGGTCTACATTATCCAATAGTTTTATTCCAGACGGGTTAACTTGTGCTTGTTGACCAGGCTTCATGATTTGATATTCTCCATGGGCAGATATTTTTACTGCGCCTTCAAGCAAGGTTGTTTTGATGGCTTCCTCATCTTCATAGGCCATAACATTAAAATGTGTACCTAAAACCGCCACTTGTTGTTGTTCTGTTTCGACAATAAATGGATGTATTTTATCTTTTGCTACTTCAAAATATGCCTCCCCCCGGAGTTTGACTCTACGTTCTTTAAGTGCAGTAATATTGGTTGCGTAAGTGATGCTTGAGGCTGCGTTTAAGATCACTACAGAACCATCCGGAAGTTTTATTCCGTAGGTTTCTCCCTTTGCGGTCGACAAAGTATTTACTTGCCCTTCTCTGTCGGCTGCATCCAGAGGCTGTTTGATTTCATAAGTAATCTGGCCGTTTGCCGTTTTCGAAATGGTTACTCCGGATTCTTTAGCGAGTTCTCCGTTAACCGCATCAGATAAACGGATTTTCTTTCCATTTGCCAGCATTAACGTTGCCCCATGCTTGCCGGGAACAATAGTGTTACTGGAATTAACTTTAGCAACCTCCTGCCTTCTGTTATACTTATTGTAAAATAGCCCTGCACCGGCTATCAAAATTATCGATGCAGCAACTGCTATTTTTGACCACAGATTATTTTTTTTTCCAGATTCTGGTTTTTCCCTATTAATTCTGTCAAATACTTGTTTTTCGATCCTCGCTTTTATCAGATCAGGCTGATCTTTATATTCTCCTGACAATTCAACGAACTCATCCCGGTGCTGCTCATACCAGGTATTCAGTTCCTGCATTTCCTGTTGACTGATCTGACCACTGCGCCATTTATGCGCAAGTGTTTTGATATAGTCTACCGGGTTTTTATTTTCCATTTTTACCTCTTATTTTCTGCATAGCCAGAAAATAATTCAGTTACCCTTAGTCGTGACTAATATTTTTTTAGATATTTTATAATTTACGCTGGAGATGGTTCAGCAATAGAATAAGAAAGAGCAAGTTATTCAAGGTCAACTGACCTCTAATGTCTTTCAGTGCCTTTGTTAGATGCGCTTCTACTGTTTTTTCCGAAATATGAAGTTCAGTTGCAATCTGTTTATTTGTTTTACCTCCTTCACGGCTCAGTCTATAAACAATCTGACATTTTTCAGGCAGTTGCTTAATAGTACTTTCCAGCTGTCTGAACAATTCCTTTTCCAGCAGATGATCATCCATATAGCCAACCGCATTCTCGATGGTATCTTCACTTACGTCCGTTGTTTTGATCCTGCGGTATTTCTTATCAAGGAGGTTAAGTACCTGGTATTTTATAGCTACGGAAAGATAGGTACCAAGCGTATATTTCAGTTCAATTGTCTCTCTTTTTTTCCATAAGTTATAAAATACATCCTGTACACATTCTTCGGCTTCTTCCAACACATTAAGACGATTCATTGCTACCGCGATCAAGCGCTGCCAATAACGTTCTATAATTTGTTTCAAAGCCATTTGCTCACCATTTTTCAGGGCGGTAATCAATTCTTTATCTGAAAGTTTCTGATATAATAACATGCTATATTTCCTGATAATTGACGATTAGATTTTAGCTTCTGCTTTGCAGCGAACGCTGTTCAAAGACCTATCATTGCCAATCGGCACTTTACGTGCTATCCGCTAGTGCAACGGCTTTTTCGTCAAGCATGGTTGTAATTTTCGGGTTATATTTGTAAGGCCAATTTATAGGATAAAGCACCAAGTAATTACAACTATATTGTCTAATGATGACACTATATTATAGCAATAAAAAACCCAGTCTCCACCAAATCCAGTCTGCACCCAAGAAATATGTTTTACCGGGCGAACCTCAGAACCTGTAAGGATCAGAGAGCCCGGTAAAACATATTTTCACAAACCTATTTTTACGATTTAACAACAATCTTCCGCTTACTTATAAACGGTACAATTTCTTTACCAGCAGATATTCCCGTTGCATCAACATAATTCAACTGTTCAGGCGATTGCCCTACCCAATTACTTTTTCGGCCTTCAATATGGATAGTGCCGAACGAAGGATCAATAGTTAAAGTAGTAAACAAAGCATCCTGATATGGGCAAGTGCTAGATATCCATGGGTGGGAAGTATGAATTTCCTCCGAATAGCTATCATGCTTATACTTACTTCCAACCCAAAAATAAGAAGCCGAGTTAATGTGAACATAATTGATCCCCTTAATCAGCAACTGGCAATCAATATGCGTATGACCATTTATAGCCAGTAATATTTTATCAGAAGCAGCACTTAGAATATCCTGTATTTCCGCAGCATTATCTACTGCAAGAGCACCAGCAAGCGGCTGATGACAAACAATAACAATAGGCTTATTTATTTGCTTCAGTTGCTGTTGCAACCATATTTTTTGCTCATCATTAATATAAGACGGGTACCCACCTTTGTGAGTAGGCGAACCTTTATCGTTCCCATCTAAAATGATGAAACACACACCGTTTATTTCTTTGGTATAATATCTTGCCGGCATTTTCCAGTAACGCAGACACTGCTCCTTGGTATGTCCAGAATCCGTATCGTGATTACCAATTACATGAAGCGCAACAGGATGCGCGTTATTGAATTCATCAATGAGTGCTTTATTTTTATCATTAGGGTAAGCAAAATCACCCATTTGCATGATAAAATCAGGATTGACTTTTTTCATATGACTTAAAAAAATCTGTAATCTTTCAGCACCATTATGAATCACATCCTGGTGTAAATCGGTAATCAGGCCAGCTTTTATCGCCTTGGCCTTTTCGGGAAACATGGCCATAACCGTACCTGGAATTTGTAAAACAATACCTGTGGCAAGCATGCCGCTTATAAATTCTCTTCTATTGAATGTCTTCATTGTTTATAAAAATAAAATTGACCATTGAGGGGAAACAGATAAAACGACAACAAAGAGGTGATCACATTTTGTAAACACCTCTTTGTTAGGTTAGGTATACCTGTTTAAGGTGCTACCGAAATATAAATAGTCCAATCTCTTGTAGTACCATCTGCAGAGTATGCCCTATACACAAACGGACCTTTCGAGAAATCGGAAACAATACCAGCAGTAGGTGCGCCGTTCAGGGGTTCTATTTTCTTTGCCGAGTGGGTAAATCGGATACCCATTTTTGTCAGATCTGTTCCCTTTACGGCAACAATCGTTACAGAGGCCTTGCTTTTGTCAAGAACATTTGAAGTTAGCGTTACGCCAACGTCTTGATAGCCTGTTACAGGTTCATTGTAGCCCAGCTGATTTTTGACTTCTACTAAAGTAAACAAATTTACACCAGTAATATAAGCGTTATCACCCCATGCACCATCATTCAACTCTACCCTGGGTTTCATACAAGAAGAGAATGCCACCAGGACAAATAAGGTCAGCGCATATAATATCTTTTTATGTTTCATAATTTATAATTTAATGAATAAAATTTGATAGGATTAATTCCATCCGGGATTTTGGCTTAGTGTCGCATTGTTGGCTTGATAAAGCTTGATTTGCTGTAATGGAACGAAACTTAAATAGTCTCTTCCCGGATTGATATAGAGACCTCTGCCCCCTGCTTTGAAATCAGCTATTTTAAACCAGGGGTTTATTCTTCCATTTACAAATCTGTCTACGTTATTGCCTGTAACCAGATTAAATTCGTTCTTCACATAGCCATCTTTTCTGATTTGACTATATAAGGTTGGGTCAGAGCCCTTGTCCAGAGCAACCTGACTAGCTGAGCGATTGAAATAATCAAGGGATTCTTGTAATAGTGCACCTTTTGGCTGATAGCCATTGATTACTTTTTCATATACAGCCCATCTTTTCAAATCATCCAAACGAAAGCCTTCCAGGGCAAACTCTACGGTTCTCTCCCTTCTTACTTCATTCAGAACAGGGGTTGAACCTGGATCAAATCCAAGATCTTCCCGATACGTTCCAGCCGGGATAGCGTTCATATTCAAAGGCGTCATCCCTACACGGCTTCTGATTACATTTACCGTCTTGTCAATATCGGCCTGGTTGATTGTTCCCAATATGGCCTTAGCCTCTGCAAGTGCCAGCAGGCTTTCTTCATACCGCATCAAAACGTCATCAGTCTCCCCTTTTGTTGCTTCTTGTGCAAAAACAGCCCCTTTAAAGTTCCTGTATCCAGTAGAAGTAAAACCAATACTCGTATAAGGAGCCTGAGAGGCGATAATTGGATATCTAAATGGATCGCCATCGCCACCACGTCCAGGCAATTGATTCAGCGGACCTCTGTCTGGAGTCCACACCGTTTGCCTGAACCGGGGATCTAAAGTCGTGCTGAGTTGATTCAGCGTACTAATATAAGATCCGGAAGATACTTGTGGCGTACCGTCGTTATTTAGATAGACATCTATCAAGTGATCGGTAATAGATGGGCCGGAATCAAGGATTTTGAAAAAGAAGTTATTGCTGAGTGTCAGCAAAGAGGCATCGTACACTTTATAAAGAAATACACCATCAACATTTGATGCATTCTTTTGGGCAAATAATTGATTATAGGCCATCGTTTTGTCGCCACCAGCGGTATATATTTTTGCACCATACCTGCTGATCAGCTGTGATACTGTTGGTTCTATCATTGCCAGAAATTCCATACCATCTTTACCTGGCATCGCATAAGGAGTCCCTTTTTTACCGTGGTAATATTCCCAGGAGCCTTCGTACAGTGCTACTCTCGCTTTCAGAGTAAGGGCAGCTTCTTTATTCACTCTACCAGCAATAGCACCCTGACCTTCACCTTTCCAGTTTAACTTTGCTATGGCCAGGTCCAGATCTGCTATAATTTGTTTAGCAACCTCATACCTTGATGCTCTGGGCATTAAAAGTTTTGACAGATCACTATCATCAAGTGCCTCAGTTATAATGGGTACTCCCCCGAAAGTTTTCAGCATGCTGAAGTAGTCCCATGCCCTGAAGAAATATCCTTCTCCAATGTAATGGGTGGCTGCATCTGTTTTTTCGGCGTTCAGGTTAGCATAGTGCAGAAAATAGTTATCTGATCTGATGTTGGAATAGCCTCCAGTCCAACTGTCATTTGATGAGCCCGCAACTGAAACAGCATCCCATCTGTACAAACTACTCGTTACAGTTGTCTGTATAATCATCATATCCGTATTGGCATCTAAAGCCACATTACTGTTTCCGCCAGATGTTGTACCCGTTCCATTTTGTGTATTGTATTGAGGAGCCAAACGGCCATAGAATCCATTGACAAATATTTGAAGATCGGATGCCTTTTTAAAGAAATTTTCCGGGTTTACCGCATCTAGGGGGTTTTTATCCAAAAAATCCTTTTTACAAGCAGCCAGGTTCATCAACACAAAAAGTGCCAATATAACCTTGCTCGATTTACTGATGTAAGCTTTCATCTCGTTTATATTATTGTATAAAGTGATCAATGAGTTTATAAGTTGATATTCAATCCAAGGGAGTAGTAACGCAATGGAGGATAACCGTTAACACCGCTGCTTAATAGTTCCGGATCGTATTTAATAAAAGATTTCGAATAGATAAACCCTAAGTTTTCTCCGCTTAAATACACATTGGCTCTTTTAATTCTAGCTTTCTTTAACCACGATTGAGGTAAGTCATAACCCACCGTAACATTTCTGATCCTCAGATTAGCCAGATTTAACATATACCTATCCGTTGCCGATCCACGTCCTGTATTAAAAGCTGGAAAAAAAGCATTTGTATTGTCTGGACTCCAATAACCCAATTTAGTACTTTCTTCAAATGCTGGTGTGTAAAAATACGCAAGGTCGCTACCTGCTTTGGTTCCCCACACCCACTCTGTACTGTTATAGACACGCCATTGCAGCACACCTTCCAGCACTGCCGAGAAGGAAAAATTGTTCCAGGAAACCGATGGCATGATTGAATAAGATTTGCGGGGATAACTAAACCCGGCTTTATCCAGATCACCACGGCTATACCAAAAATCACCAGTTCCTGAATTGATATAACCATCACCATTGAGGTCCTTATACATGATATACCCTGGATAGTTATAGCCTGATGGTAATGTTCCTTTTTTAAGGTCAGCCGTATTTTGAGCAATTCTTGCTACATCATACACATAATTTTGACCAAATTGCTCACCTGGTGTCCAGGTTCCAGATACCGAACCTAATTTGTTCGCATAATACTCTGTAACGTATCCAATGTAATCGCTCATGTTAATTTTTAAGGAATAATTCAGTGGTTTCCTTGCGACCTGAACCTTGTCATTCCAACCAACTGAAAGCTCCCATCCCCGTGTTTCAGAAACAGAATTGTTTCTTGGCGGCGCTGTAGTTCCCAATACCAGCGGAAGCGGATCAACAGGACCTACCTGATCCTTTACGGTACGTTGGTACCATTCATAAGACAGATTTAGCCTTCTTTTAAATGCAGAAACATCTATACCTATATTTAAAACGGTGGGTTTCGCCCAGGTGAGGTCTGAACTAACCAAACCGGGTGCTGTGGCCACATTAGAATAACCTCCTCCTAACAGCAGATTTTTATTCACCGACATTGCAAGTGTAGAGATGTAAGTGTAATAGTTGCTAGCACCATTCGAAGCTAAATCACCAGAGGTTGACCAGGAAACCCGGGGTTTAAATTCTGAGATCAGATTTTTCAATGGCCAGAAATTTTCTTTGGCCGCATTCCAGGCACCGGATACCGAAGGGAAGAAACTCCAGCGGGATTCTGGTGCAAAGCGTGAACTCGCATCTCCTCGACCGGCAAACTTGACCATATATTTCTCCATATAATCATAGGTAATAACTCCATAGTAACCCAAAGTACTCCAGGAGTATAATTGATCACTTGCCTGCGGGTTGTTCGCTGCAGCACTAAGCGCAGGAATCAAATCCTGTGCAAACAGGTCTGTTTTGCTGCCTGTTAGAGACCTATAGTTATTTTCCTCAGACTGTGCCCCAAATTGAGCAAATAAATTATGCTTCTCCCCAAATGTCCGCTTATATTGCGCACTAATTTTTGCCATCTGGTACTCCTGTATGCCATCTGTTTTTGTGATGCTGCTTACATTGGCCGAACGATTGTTTTGGATTTTGGTACCGTCAGGTAGTTCCGTATAAACAATTTTATCTGTTTTTGTATACTCCGTATAGCTTTGTCTTCTTGAATAGTCTGCATTGATCTCAAAGTCTTTAAAAGGCTTTAAGGTAGCTCCACCGTTCAATACAATTTCATTTCTGGAGTTGGTGATCAATCCCCCATCGCCCAGAATACCTGCAGCACCCAATATCCAGGAATATTGATTGCCTGAAGGTACTTTAAGCGGCGTAGCAAAGTACTGCATCATACTGCCAAAGATGGTATCATAATTCGCAATCGAACCGCCTCCAGATAGATAATTCGGGCCTTGATTAACCTGTCTTACATAATTAACATCCGTTCTGAAACTCAACCAATCTGTAGCTGTGTAGTCTAACTTGGTTTGAAAATTATATCGTCTGGCATAATTTAAATCACCCTTTAAAAGACCTTTAGTATTATTATAACCAAAGCTCGAAAAATAACGGATCTTGTCGCTGCCGCCACTAATATTCAGGTTATGCTGCTGACTGACATCGTAATTGTTAAAATAGGTATCATAAAGCTTTGTAGTCGCAAAAGACTGCTCTCTTGTCCAGTTCTTAAAGCCGGCATTGGTGGTTGGAAACTGTCCGTTTTCAATATATGATTGTGCTTTATCTCCGAATTGAGTTCTTAGATCGTCAAAAGCAGGATTGCTCCAGTCTTTGTTTAACCAAGCCTGCATCCTGGCTATTGTAATTGGATCTACACCGTCTGTTCCCGTTCCATTGGGTTGTCCGTTCCGTTGAGCGATATTGATATAGCGTGCCCAATCCGGAGAATTTGGCTGGGTTGGCGCAAGTACCATAACGCCAATTTTTGTGTTCTCAGAATAGTTGACCGATGCTTTGCCTGATTTGCCACTTTTAGTTATAATGAGGATTACCCCATACGGCGCGCGCGAACCGTAAATGGCCGTTGATGCACCATCCTTTAACAACGAAATACTCTCCACATCATTAGGATTAACATCCTGAATAGGTCTTTCTACTCCATCAACCAATATAAGCGGCGCGGCACTGCTATTGATAGAAGTAAAACCACGGATATTGATCGACGGGGTAGTTTCTGGCGCACCACTTGACATCCTGATATTTAATCCAGGCGCCAGTCCGATCAATCCATCTGTAACGGTTCGGATTGGTCTGTTTTCAAGATTCTCTCCACTGATGGTCTGCACAGCATCGGTAAGACTGCTTTTTTTAACTTTACCATAAGCTGTAACCACTACTTCGTTTAAGCTTTCCTGAGAAACAGTAAGCATTATAGAGCCATTTTTAACGTCTCCTGCTGATATTTCCCTGTTTTGAAAACCTACAAAAGAAATCACTAAAATAGAAGCACGATCTTTTACATGAATAACAAACCCACCATCACCATCGGTGTGGGTTACATTCTTCGTGCCTTTTTCAACCACACTTGCCCCTGGCACAGGCAAACCCTTTTCATCCACTACTTTACCTGTTATTCTTTCAGAAAGCAGACCAAAGGGATTGAGTAAGTCAAATTTCTTTTCTTTTTCTTTGATCAGCACGGTTTTATCCGTGATCTGATATTCAAGAGATTGATCTTTGAGACAGATTTTCAACACCTCTTCAAGAGTTGCATCCTTTACATGTATACTAAGCGATTTAGCTTCTTTTAAGACCTTCTTATTATAAAAAAAATCGTAATTGCTCTGCGCTCTGATTTCATTAATAATTAACGACAACGGTGCATTTACTTTATTGAGGGTTATCTTTTGTGCGAACGTACCCGCACTTACCTGCATTATGGCCATTATCAGAAAAAATGTAGTAATCTTCATCACCAGCAGAAATTTGTAAAAAGCATGGCGGTTCTCTCCATACCTGTTATGTAAGTTTAAATTCATAAATTTGAATGTTGGGTTTCGATTTGATTCTTCGTTAAATTTTTATTCCGACTTATCGGAATGGGTAAACTCAACATCCGGTCAAGGGTGCTCTAACACCTTTGACCATTTTTTGGCTTACCATGATTGCTATAGCTATTTTGTCACGATAACCCTCCTTCCTTCTATTTTAAAATGTACATCGCCGTTAAATTCTATGATTTTCAATAGGGAGGATATATTTTTCGAACGTGAAATTTTGCCTTCGTACATGCTATTGGGATCGGGTTTAAACTGATACACCACATCTACATTATACCACTTGGCCACTTTTGCCATAATGGCTTCCAGGTTCTCATCAAATTTGAAATAACCATTTTTCCAGGCCACAACATCTTCCACATCTACACCATTTGTAACCGTAATTCCCTCTTTGCCTACCTGTGCCTGCTCGCCGGGAACCAGCAGCTTTGTTGCTTTGCCTTGCGAAACTTTTACCGAACCTTCTATCAGTGTGGTCTTGATGAGTTTTTCATCGGTATAAGCCATAATATTGAAATGTGTACCCAGCACCTCAACCGTTTGATGACCCGCTTGAACCTTAAATGGCATCCTGGCATTGTGCGCCACCTCGAAATAAGCTTCTCCAGAAATTTTCACATTTCTTTCATTCCCCGTAAAATGTAGCGGATAAGTAATACTTGACAATGCATTTAACCATACCTTAGAATGATCAGGAAGAATGACTTGCCACTGCCCCCCCACGGGCACCTCAATGGTATTAAATTCTGGTTTGAGCGCAGCAGAAGCTGTACTTTCGGTAGTCTCATAAACCAGTTGACCATTGGCTGTTTTAGAAATCCGGATGCCAGGCTGGCTGGCAATCTGACCTTCACTTAAATCCTCTAAGCTAATTTTTTTACCATTAGCAAGTATTAAAACGGCTTTATTGTTTCCAGGCGCAACATCATTAGCAGCAGTAGAATCCTTGAGATATTTCTTTTGCTCAGCAAACTGAAAATAAAGCGCTACTCCAATAGCCAGGAATATTGAAGCTGCAGCTGTAAATATTTTAATTTTTTTATATAAGCTAATCTTAGCAACAGGAGTCGCTGCCTGGTGTACACGATCATAAATCCTGAATAATATTTTCTGTTTGGTTTCTACACGCTTGGCAGATGACATGCCATCAGTATACCCCTCATTAGAAGCCTGATGCTCATACCAAAGATTAATTTCTTCAATTTCGGCATCTGTGGCTTCTCCATTTTTAAACTTGGTCATGATCTCCAGTAGATGCTTCTCAAATTCCTTTTGGTTATTGCTCATATAAGGTATTCGAAACAAAAACCAAAAGGTTCTACTCTAAAGTAAAATAATCTTTAAAACAACGGTAACCAACTGATTATAAGCAAGAAATATTTTAAAAATCTATTTAAGTAAGAAGAGCAGACAAGCAATCAGCAACTTTATAGTACTGCCTTTAAATTCTTCTCTCAGCAGTACCATTGCTTTATGAAGATGTTTTTTAACTGTACTAATCGAAATTGCCGAGCGTTCGGCAATTTCCTGATGGGATAGCTCTTCAAATCGGAACATCATAAATACTTCCCTGCATTTTTCAGGCAACTTTTCGCATCTGGATAATATAAGTGATTTAAATTCTTTAATTTCTAACTGATCATCCGGAGTTACAGGAGAAAGCTTTGTTTCCGCAATCAAATGATCTATATGCCTATAGTGCAGCTGCTGCAAACGATAGGTATCAATCACTTTAAACTTAAGCGCTGTTTTAAGATAAGCCTTCAGAGTAGATTTTGGATCTATGTCTTTACGACGAAAATACAAACTGACAAGGACTTCCTGAACAACCTCCTCAGCATCTTCTCTCGAACGCAAACGCTGATAAGCCGCATTTAATAAGACTTCCCAGTACCGATTGTAGATTTCAGTAAATGCATTCTCATTTCCCAGCTTAAGTTGGATAATTAAATCAGCGTCAGAGAATTGATCACAATTTTTCATTAAAACTAAAAGCTAGACATTTAAAAATTATTTTAATTCAAGCAATCTCGTGAGATGGCATTATCGGCTAAAAACATACTACGCTCTAAAGAAATCCTATTTGGTTTGGGATTAAAATTAAAACTTTTTATTTGTTTAGCAAAACTAAACTTTGTTTATTACTAATAAAACAAATTCCAGTTAAATTATAGTTACCAAAACAAGAGAACCCAGACCAAGCATTTTACATTTCTGCACCCAATCAAGCCTGAACCCAATCCCGTCTGCACCCAATCCGGTCTGCACCCAAGAAAATATGTTTTCATGAGCGAACATCAGAACATGTAATGTTCAGAGAGCTCAGAAAACATATTTTCTAGCACAATAATTGCATTGTTTCAGTATGATCAAAAAGCTCCCACTTCCCTTATGGACCATTATTTCTCCCCTCATTGCCTGGCTTGCTTACTTCGCATCCTCTTTGAATCTGGGCGGAATGTACATTTTCGTCCTGGCCGCCGTACTCATCGCTGCTGTACTGGCCGCAGTGCACCACGCAGAAGTTGTCGCCCACCGCGTTGGTGAGCCATTTGGCACCCTATTACTCGCCCTGGCCATTACAATCATAGAAGTAGCACTAATCGTTTCATTAATGCTTGCGGGCGGGCCGGATACGGCCACCCTTGCACGCGACACTGTACTTGCTGCTGTAATGATCATTTTAACCGGCATTATTGGCCTCTGCCTGCTGGTTGGAGGCGCAAAGTTCAAAGAGCAAATCTTCAATTTGTCCGGAGTAAGCGCCGCACTGATTACGCTGACCGCGATCCTGGTACTCACCCTTATTCTTCCAAACTATACAACCAGTAAGGCAGGCCCGGAATACTCCTTCACACAACTCTTCTTTGTAGCCATCATATGCCTTGTTTTATATGGATCTTTTGTACTGGTACAAACCATCAGGCACAGAGATTTCTTTTTACCGCCCGATGCAGACGGGAACGAAGAAGTACATGCAGATCCTCCAACAACCAAAGTAGCCCTGCTAAGTGCATTTTTACTTCTTTTATGTTTGGGTATAGTAGTATTACTAGCCAAAGCCATCGCACCAGATATAGAAAATGCAGTGATCAGTTTTGGAGCACCTAAATCGCTGGTGGGCGTAATCATTGCTGCTGTAGTTTTACTACCCGAAGGACTCGCAGCCTACCACGCCGTTAGAAAAAACAGACTGCAAACAAGCTTAAACCTTGCCCTGGGTTCCGCATTGGCCAGTATTGGTTTAACTATTCCCGCAGTAGCCATTGTTTCGATTATTACCGGAATGACCATTACACTCGGAATAGATATGAAAGCTACTGTATTGCTGCTGCTGGCACAATTCACCATTATGCTTTCGTTTGCCACCGGTCGCACCAATATCCTGCAGGGCGTTGTCTTGCTCGTAATATTCGCCGTATACCTCTTCACTATCATAGCCCCCTAACTCAGGAATCCACTCTACACCCTCACCACTCTGCACCCAATCCAGTCTGCACCCAATCCGGTCTGCACCCAATAAAATATGTTTTTATGAGCGAACCTCAGAACCTGAAGCTCTTCGCGGAAGGTTCTGAGAGCTCAGAAAACATATTTTACCCCATCTCCTGCTCCACAAGGGTTTAAACAACTATTTTAAAATTTGTAAATGCAAAATCAGACCAAACTCCTACCTTCATCAAAAAAAGATTCATGAAAAATTCCCCTTTAGCCAAAGTTATTCAAGGATTGCTGATGCTCGTTTCTATAGTTTTGCTAACATCTTTTTCTTCAGGAAAAAGAACGAAACTGAATATTATTTTTATAGGCGACAGTATTACTGAAGGGAGCGCATTACCGCAGCCATCCCTGGAAGCACCCTCAATTGTAATTAAACAAACCCTGACCTCAAAGAAGCAATTTACATCTGTTAATGTTGCAAATTTGGGCTTTAGTGGACATACCAGCTTTGACTTTTTACCCACCACTAATAAAGATTTCCCGAAGGTTCTTGAAGCTGCAAATGCACTAAACAAAGACACCTCTGCTACACTGTTGTTTTCTATTATGCTGGGAACTAATGACAGCGCCATATCCGGGCCTAATGGATCACCCATCTCTCCAGAGCAATACGATCAAAATCTTTCCAAAATAATCGATGTTTTATCAACTCAGTTTCCAAAAGCAAAATTTGTAATTCAATACCCCCTTTGGTATAGTACTAATACCCAGAATAACGCTTCTTATTTAGAAGAAGGCTTAAACCGATTAAAGAACTACCTCCCAAAAATAGATAACCTGGTTAAAAAGTATAATCAGTTAACCCCCAAACGAGTATTTGCAGGAGATAAATCTGGTTTTGATTTTTTCGAAAAGAACCATATTACTTTGTATAAACCAGAACAAGGTAAAAAGGGTACATTTTATCTACATCCAAATGCGGAGGGATCAAAAGAACTCGCAAAAATATGGATCAAAGGGATATTAAAGGCGATCTAATCCCCTATGCACCAATCCGGGTCTGCACCCTTCCCGGTCTGCACCCAAGAAAATATGTTTTCATGATCGAACATCAGGGCCTGAAGCTCTTCGCGAAAGGTCCAGAGAGATCAGAAAACATATTTTCACACCTTATTTCTTATCGCTCAAGAAGTTCCAGTATTTTTTCACTCTGAATAATCATCATTCCCTGTCTATCCTCAGTTATACCCTCTTTAAGCCTATAAGTATACCGCGGTACTCCCGCTTCAAGTATAGTCGGCATATACCGAAACTGAATATTAGGGAAACGTCTAAGCTCTTCGCCCACCTCAATAATGTGCGTAGAAACAACAAACAAACAATTTGTGTACTCAGCAAAACCCTCAGTTACCGCTAATGTACCATCAAAAGCATCCTTTACATTAGTTCCTTTAAAAAGCTCGTCGAACATTAACATCAACCTTGCTCCGCTCGCCGCCGCCTCGGCCGCTTGTTTTACCCTAACCACCTCTGCGTAAAAATGACTGTAGCCCAGGTTGATATTATCCGCCACATTAATGGATGAATAAAGTCCTTCCCTCAGGGAGAATTCAAAAGAATCCGCAGCCACCGGGAACCCCATATGAGCCAGATAAATTCCAATCCCAAGAGATTTCATCCAGGTGGATTTTCCCGCCATATTAGCACCGGTGAGGAACAAAACATTACTATCTTCCTCTAATAGTAAATCATTTCCAATGGCCTTTTCAATGCAAGGATGGCGCAGGTTCTGACAACGAAAAATGTTCTCTTCGGGCTCAAGTGCGGTAGCGTACCGAAAGCCTTTTTCTTTTGCAACCATGCCGACAGCCTGATAAACGTCCAATTCATAGATGAAAGAGAGAACATTCCCCATGTCTGCAAGGAACTTCCCTTTAAGCAAATGTTCGTAAAACACGAGCGTACCTAAAGCAATTTCCGAATAAATATCCATTTGAAGGAGCTGGTCCATTTCAGGCCTTTTGAGCAACGCCTGTATTTCCCGTACCCGCGATTGGAAAGGTTCAGGGGCCCAGGACAACAGAGGAACAAGAGCTGCAGTTTTCTTTAAGACCTGAACGATCGCCTGAAAGCCCTGAATACTCTTTTTATAACGTTCGTCGCGGGTTAGCCGCGCCAGTACACTCCTGGAAAGCAGACTGAAATAAACACGTATTTTATGGTCGTAAGTTTTGGTATCCAGATATTCCCTGAAAACAGAAATCACCTGAACATCGTAATCAAACCTGAAATCATGTTCTTGAAAACATTTAAAAGTTTCACTTCTTTCATTGATCAACGCAGTACTTGATAAAGGATTATTGAACATCTCATCCAACAAGTGTTCCCCTCCTCGCGTTCTAACCTGATTGAATAAGTGATATACCGAACCCGCCCTGAATTTCCCAAGCAAATTCAACTCATCTAAAGTTTGCCTGTCTATCTTAAATTTGCTCATTTTTTCCAATATTTATAGGGTTTCATTACAGTAAATCCTTCCCTTTTTTCCATTCTTCAATATGTCCAGAATTCCTTCGCTGCGTATAATTAACATACCATGCCGATCATCTGTAACCCCACGCTCCAATGTATAAGTATATTCTGGAGTGGTACCGTTCATCCGTGTTGGCAGGAATAAAAAGTCTATTCCAGGTTCTACCCCCAATTGCTCTGCGGCTTCTACAATATGAGATGAAATAATAAAACGGCTTTCGGAATTGCGGGCAAAGCCCATGGCAATAGCAACCGTTGCTTCATGCGCATCTTTAACATTTGTTCCACGAAACAATTCATCGAAAATGACAAACAGCTTTTTTCCTTTATGAAGCTCGGTAGCCATCTTCTTTACACGCAATACCTCGGCATAGAAATGACTAGCCCCCATACCCAGATCGTCTGGCAAATTAATGGTGGTATACAGTCCATCCATTATGGAGAATTCCATAGCCCGGGCCGCTACAGGAAATCCCATGTGAGCAAGGAAGGTCGCCGTACCCATCGATCTTAGAAACGTACTTTTTCCTGCCATATTTGCCCCGGTTAGAAAAACCAGGCTAGAATGACCTTCCATCGCCATATCATTGGCTACCGGTTTTTTCAGTTCCGGGTGAAATAATCCCTCCACACGCAAAATACGGCTTCCCTTTTCGTGCGCTTTGGGATAAGTAAACCCATATTTCAGCGCTACATTGGCAATACTCAAGTATACATCCAATAGGTAAATCAGATGGAGCAACCCTTCAATTTTTATTTGTCCTTTACTTCTAAAAAGTGCATCAAAAGCCGTTATTGCAGAATAGGATACTTTACCACTGTTCTTCTCTCGCAAAACAGGCTGTAAAACATCCGATTCCAGAATTGCGATAATGGCATCTCTTTCTCCGGCAAAAGGAACTGATGCTTTCACAACATCGATATCGACGAATATTTTAAGTTTCTGCGTGAGCTGGATGATAGAGACCACTCCGTTTTCAATATCCTTATCATTTAATATTTGTTGCCGTGAAGCTCCGGCATCTTTGGTGCTGGCCGTATATTTTTCGGCCATATCCAATAAGGATCCCTCAAAAGGAAATTCCAGCTGATGTTCTGAAAAATAAGCAAAAATATTACGGCGGTAGCCAATGGATTCAATATCCGATAATGGATTCCTGAACATTTCCCTTAGCAATTTCTCGCCACCCCGGGTATGGGTGTCATTATACAGGTCAAATATCCCTGTTTGTTCCCTCTTGCCAAAAATCCGAAGATCTTCGAGCGTCTGCGCGTCAGTTTCAAGTTTCATATCAAGGCTATTTACGTTTACGGCGAAGTAGTAGAATTGCACCCATGCAAGCTATTACGAATGGCAAAATCCAGACAAACACAATTTTGATGATTTCTGCTGTTCTTAGAGAAATAGTTAATAGTACGTCCACAGGTGTTTTAGGAACAATGTAAATGGGCAAACGATTGTGATCTAGCCAGCTAAAAAGAGCAACAGAAAATAAGCCTCCACCTCTTCTCAATTTGGACATAAAGTCTGCATCACCAGATACCGCAACCCGCTGTTCTTTTTGTTTGATCTCTCGTGACAGGCTCAGTAGTGTCGAATAGCTTTTTTCTTTCGTATCTCCCCCGGAAGGATTATATACCGGAGGAACAGAATCGACTACAACCTTACCTATTTTATTGAAGGCATTACGAGAAGGATTCGTTTTCAGGATAGGCTGAGCTTTAAATCCGGTACCAGAATTAACCACTGCAACTTCAGAAACGCCGGGCATAAGGATATTCAACTCGGGCATTTTCTTACCACGTGCCAGTCTTCCTCTTTCCAATATAAATTGATCAGACAGCCTTAATCCCTCTTTTGTCAATTCCGGTTTCACCATCTCTGGTGTTTCATTAGCCGTTAATTCGATTAAAGTTCCTGGATTCAGTTGCAGGCCCAATTCTGTAAGCACGGGGTTCAGCATGGCCTGTTTTCCGGGCTCACCTAAAATCAAGGTATTTCCACCTTCTGCGATATAACGTTTTATTTTATCTTGTTTTATAGCACTCAGATCGGTCTTAGGATCTGCGATCACCAGGGCGGCAATTCCTTTGGGAATCTCCTGCTGATCTAAATTTATACTGTCGCTGTCAAACCCAAGGTTCGTCATTGAAAAACGGTTAGAAATATCGTTCAACTGGTAGTGATATTCCCGTTCACCTGTTTTATAGACACTTCTTTCCAGGTTACCGGAGGTAAAAATAAACTTTGGCCTGACGGGCTGCTGAAGCCGTTTAAAAGCAGCTGAAACGTTCATTTCGTTTGGCCAGAAATCAGGATCATCATAGGTACGGAGAAAGGTCGAACGTCCCTTATATTTGAGTTGCATGACTACCCTCAAACCTTCCGGTCTTAAATCAATTTCCTTGCGGATTTGCTTAGGAGTTTTATAGTTAGAAAGATCAACCTTTTTTAATTTAGCCTGCGTTTCTGCAACTTCTTTTATAGTTTTCTTCGGATACGTTTTAAAGAACATGCTATCATTGTCTGCTACATCGTAGTAATTGACATACTTTAATTTGATCTCCGGTTTAAAACGAATGTATCTTTCCCAAAACAAAATCTCATAACTTTTTCGGTGTTCTGGTAACCCGCCGTAATCTATACCACCGCCCAATAAGTTCACGTAAAGCGTAACCTCCAGAGGTTCTCCCTTTTCAAAGTCTTTGATCACCTTCTGGCTATTTGGATGTATGGTATTGACTTTATCATGTGTAACATCCCAATAGCCCATAAAAGCGGGCCTGGAGGTAATATATCCTATTGCCAATACTCCAACAAAAACAAATAAATATTGCAAAGCTCTAGTTGACCAGGGCTTTGACTCCATTGCCCCCTTCACCCGGAATAAGGTAAAACACAAGAACATACCGATAATTAAAAGGTAGTAAATGACATCACCCGATGTAATGAGACCTGCAATCATTTTATCGGTACGGCCGTTGGCAGAAAGAAAATAAGTCAAATCCCGTACAAAATCATATTGCTGCCCAATCGTACCAATTGCCGCTAATAAAAAAATGATTAGAAAGGTAGATATTGCCGACACAATCGGATAGGTACTCAGGCTACTCATAAAAAGACCAAGTGCGGTATAACAGCATATGAGAAGAAAAAGTGCCAGCATGGAAGAAAATATCAGACCGGCATCCATATGAACAATTGAAAACACGCTGCTAATCAGAAATATCGCTATGATTCCCAATAACATTAAATTATAAAGTATGATGGCTAAATATTTCCCTAATACGATCTGGTGGGGCTTAACTGGAGAAGAATAGAGTAATTTAATGCTACCACTATTGATTTCCCGATTGATCAGGCTCATGGTCAACAACGGAACAAAAAGATATAAATTACTTACAACACTTTGAAATAGCCCGCCTTTCAAGAGGATAATATTGGTAAGTGATACACCAAATCCCTCAAAGTGCGGATTATCACTCATAGCAACATCCTGATAGCCGGCCATTATAGTCAGCTGATTGGTGTAAAAATAGGCACACTGTAACAAAAAGGCGACCCCCAGGAACCAGGCTACCGGCGAAAAGAAGAGGTTCCGAATTTCATTCAGTGCAATCTTATATATAAGTTTCATTTGGTTTATTTAATGGTTTAGGTTTATACGTGATCTAATTTTTGGATGATTAGTTCTTAAGTGTCTGAGAAGAGAGTTGCTTAAATACATCCTCCAATACACCTTTCTCCAGACTAATCTCTTTTAACCTCCATCCATTGTGCACACTGGTTTCTATAATACGTTCTTCAACATTCTGTCCGTTATCAAAAAAGATCCGGAGCTTTCGCTCACTCATATATTCCACCCCGGTTATGCCATTAATCTGGCGAAGCTCGGCCTCTGCAGGTGGATTCTCCAGATAGACCAACAAGCTATTGGGCCGTAGATAATTGTTAAAGGCATCAATCGTATCAGAAAAGACTACGCGACCTGCTTCAATCATAATAATCTCCCGGCACAGCAGATGAATTTCACTCATGACATGGGAAGAAAGCAATACGGTTCTCTCTTTACCAATTTCCTGAATGAGTTTTCGCACTTCAATCAATTGGTTGGGGTCTAAACCATTAGTTGGTTCGTCCATAATCACCAATTGTGGTTTATGAATAATAGACTGCGCTATTCCAACACGTTGCCTGTACCCTCCCGAAAGATTTTTGATCAGCCGGTTACTGAAATGGCTGATCTGACATTTTTCTTTAACTTCTTCTACGGCCGCACGGATAACGGATCGTTCCATAAGGCGGAGCTCAGCACAATAGTGCAAATATTCATCAACAGTAAGATCAGTATACAAGGGTAAGATTTGCGGAAGAAATCCAATCTCTCTCTTAGCCCGTTCGGGCTCCTTTTGTAAGTCTATCCCGTTGATCTCAATACGTCCCTCGCTCTGTTTCAAGGCACCGCATATAATATTCATTGTGGTCGATTTACCCGCGCCATTGGAACCCAGAAGGCCAATGATACCGGTTTGGTTAATCTCCAGGTTAATATCCCGGATAGCCCATGTCAGCGAATATCGATGAGATAGGTTACTTAATTTTAATATACTCATAGCTAATTAATTACACCATTCAACTTACTGTTCACACCATCTCCATAGAGCCCCACCGCAATGACCTTTCCTTGCGGATCAATCAGAAAATTTGTCGGGATATAGGTAATGCCATAGAGTGTCTGGGCCTGTTTGGCCGAGTCATCAACCAACTGTGGCCAAGCCAGTTTTTCATCCTCTAATGCTTTACGCCATTTACCCTGGTCCTGGTCAACCGATAAGCTGAGCAGCGTAAAATTCTTTTGTCCAAACTGTTCATGTGCTTTTTTCAGAAATGGCATTTCCTTACGGCAGGGTGCGCACCAACTGGCCCAAAAGTCCAGCAAAACATATTTACCCTTATAATCAGATAGTTTAACAGATTTCCCGTTAGCATCTGTAAGTGTAAAATCAGGAGCTTGTTTATTTAATAAAGCATTTTCTACTACAGCAGGCATCTTTAGATTTAGCATTAAAGTGGCCAGCCTCGACATCCGGGCTTGCGGCCCAAGTTGCTTAATCAAATCCTGCATTTCATTAAGAGGTATCTTGTTGAATAGAAATCCATTGATTACATACACAGAAACCGGATCATTCGGATATTTTTTTAACCATTCCTTGGCAGCTACTTTACCTTTCTCTATATAGTCCACATATTTCTTCTGGAGATTTTGAGACGCTTCCGTATCACCAATCTTCTGGGCCTTCACTATTTGTTCGGCCAGATCCTGTGCCTGGTCCATGCTCATGCCACATGATTTATCCATGTAACTGATCATTTCCTTCCAGCTGCTAACAAACTCACTTCCGCTAAAGCTGGCTTCATTAAAGCCCTTTGCATTTCCCGAAACGTTCACTTCGCCCGGCCCCATATGCATATAAAAACCAAGGTCTTTATTAAACTCTGAGCCGACCTGAACGATATAAAAACTACTGGAATCTGTTTTAGTGGTTAACTCAAATTTGTGGTCTTTAACAATGGTTGAATCTGTTGCTTTGGTAACAATATCGATTAAATACACCTTCTTCCCATCAGGAAGCATTGGGAGATTGGCCGATACCTTTAACTTGTTCTGCGCTGATAATATGGAACAGGAGCAAATCATTCCCGCCAAAAGGAATGTAATCTTTAAACTTGGTTTCATTATTGGTCAATTAGGATTAGTTATGTGGTTGTTATTTATATTATCAAGGCATCCGAACCCTAAAAAAGGGTGAATGTGATTTTAATTTTTTTCTCAACTTTCTAATCCACAGATGAATGCGTCTTCCAAGTTAGACGGGGTAGTTATTGAAATTCTAACATCGAAAACAAGCGTTCAATAGCTAAAGCCGATTCATCTTGTTTCCCATTCCGGTTACCTAGAGTGACAACGGGAATATTATATTTTCTGAGTTGTTCAAACTGCTCCTGATCTTCCGTGTATTTGGTAACAGCAATCAGAATACCGTCAACCCTAAGGTTTTTCATATTTTCCACAATCTGTCTTTCCCGGTCTGGCTTCTCAAATGACTGACCGAAAATTACATTATAATTCTTACTGTGCGTATAACGCTCTATCTCACGCAGAGTTGAGCAATAAATAGCTTCAGCAATATCCGGTAAAACAACACCTATAGTAAAGGTCTTTCCCTGCTTGAGGAATACTGCATTCTGGTTGGGCTGATAGTTTAATTCCTTAGCTATTTTATTAACCCTCATTGTTGTGACAAGACCTATACTTGGATGTCCCCGGAGTGCCCGGGATACAGTAGATGTATCGATATTTAGCCGTTTAGCTATATCTTTGAGTGTGGGTATCTTTTCCATTTTCTAATCATTTATTTGACCATTCTAATTCCATACCATAGTAATCAATTGGATAGGTAACCTCCCCTTTCATTTTCCCAATCACATCATTGGCAAATTTCCGCCATCTTTGTAAATACAAGGAAGATAACATGCCTCCCCATTCTTTATTTGCATATTCATGTAAATCGGTACCGGGATTGTTATCCGGCCCCCAGTAACTAATTTGTGTTTTCGCATTGTGAATAGCCAATTTTTTGTCCTCAACATTACTTCCAAAATCATTAGCCTGTTGCAGCCAGCGAGATAAAGTGAAATGCTTATTGGTGTTTAACAAAGCATCTTGACTTAACAAGGCCTTTTCAAACCGGGCATATGCGGCTCTGAATTTTCGCAAATCTTTTATTTTTATCGCAGATATCATTTGCTGATAAATTCGCTGTCCTTTATTTGCATTAACCTGTCTCATAAAATCGACTTTATCAGCTCTGTAAGTCTCTACCCTATTTAACTCCGGGGTGCTTAATACGGCTTTCTTAAACATTACTACCGCTTTATTAAATAAAGCAGTATCATAGTATAGCTTTGAAGTACCGTAAGCAGATGCCGACTTCAGGTCTAAACCCGGGCGGGCACAAAATATAGACTCGGGCGGGCCATCCGGATGGACAGTAGGGCTACTATAGACAGTGTGTAATAGTAATTGCCAGGCAAGCCTCAATTCATCATTGGTATAACCATAGCGATACCAAACATAATTTTCAATCCAGTCTTTTACCACCAAACTGTCTTTTTGCCAGCCAAGATCTGATAAGAGATCAAATACGACAGGGTTATTGTTAATACCTTCGGGCATAATTCCAATTCCCGTAAACAGCTTATTGTATGGGCTGTTTTTTGCGCTGTTAATGACTGAGTTGAAGTATTCCAGCCTGCCAAACAAACCCACCTTTTCACCAAAATTACTAACCGGACTCAATACAAACGGCGTTCCTTCAAAGCCCTCCCTTTTTTTCCATTGAGCAGGGTGTTCCCCAACCAACTCCATAACTAAGGTATGATTCTTATCCAGGCCTTTTAACAATTCTTTAGATGGATTACTCCCCCAGGCTTGAAATACCCAGGTACTACCCGGAAAATTCTGTTGCATATTTTGTTGAATCAGTCCGGCTGTCTTCGTCAGATCGACGCCTTCACTTGAACCACCTTCATGAAACAGATCTCCGCCGAAATACTTAATATTTTTACCGTATAATTTCCTGGTTTCCAGATAATAAATATTTGCCATTTTTGTGAAAATTTCGTCATCTGGCAATAAAACATCTGGCCTTGTGAAGTTGCCGGCCCATTTTCCTTGCTTTTTTATTCTGGCATCGGGAAATTTATATTGCAATGTAGTCGGTACCATACCATAGAACCCTTGCGTTACCGGTTCTATGCCCATTAACGCCATTCTTTCAATAATTTTCTTTCCTAAGGCTGCCTGCTGATGGATCATGGTTTGGGACATCACACCTCCCCACCCTTCTAAATTGCCCATGAGCCACCAACCAGTGAATGCCGGCCCCGGTATAAAATCAGCTATTTCCTTTTCAGTAAACTCCATTTGCTTTAAAGTATTCTGCCATATCAGTTCCGTACCAACCGGTGCCAGGACTAAATTAAATCCATTTAAAGCCATCCAGTCCAGTTCGCGCTCCCAGTCTTTCCATTTATAAAAACTCATTGTATAATTAAGCGTGCAATAGTTTAAAGCATACCTGTATTTATACGGAGAAACGATTCTTATTGAGCCTTTTATTTTGGGTAAATGAGCTACAGGTGATAGATTATCTCCCAAATGGGACATGCTTCGATGGCAGTAATATTTTAAATACCAATTAACGCCCATAGCAGCAGCACTTGGTGTAGATGCGGCAATATGTATCCCGTTTGCCTGGCTCGAAAGTTCAAAAACATCCCTTCCAGCCTCATCAGGAATGGCCCTAAAAAAAACCGAAGATGACAGCCAGGGAACTCTTCTGCCAATCAATTCTTTCAAGCCTTTAAATTCCTGTGTATAGCCTCTTAATGAAATAGAGGCTATACACAGGAAGATTATAATTTTTTTCATGCACAATATTTACTGAAGTATTAATTCAACAACAGGTATCTCATACTTTGGCTTATTTTTCGGCAATGTTAATTCCACATCAACGCCATTTACAGCCTCCTTATACATCAATTCTGAACTGTCATTTAAAAACTGGGCGTATTTAATTTTACCATGATAAGCCGGGAGGATCAGTTTACCATCTGCCGGATAATCAAACAAATGCACATATAACCGTTTTGTTTTCGGGTTATAGGTTAGTTTAGCATTTTCCGGAACTTTAAAATCTAAAGGCGCATAAGTACAGTTATATACCGACTTACTATTTCCATGCATCCAGTATGACATACTATCGAGCGCATTGGTTGCCCTATAATCAAATTCACCACGGGCAGTTGGACCAACATTGAGAATTAGATTTCCTCCATTGGCTACAGAAGTAATGAGCAAGTCGAGTAATTGACGATGTGTTTTCCAGGTATTTTCATCACGAAAATAGCCCCATGAGCCTGAAAAAGTTTGACAGGTTTCCCATGTTTTACCCCGGAACTGCGCCAGTTCTTTAGGGCTTACTTGTTCTGGTGTCACAAAATCCTCTCCATCTGTATATTCATCAAGATTAAGACGGTTGTCTACTATGATTCCGGGTTGCAGTTTACGGATCATCTTTAACAATTCGACACTGCCCCAATCATCCTTTCCTTTACCGTTTTTGCCGGGGTAGGAAAAGTCAAGCCAAAGTATATCGATTTTGCCATATTTAGTAAGCAGTTCCTTTATTTGGTTGTGCATATACTGCTTATACTTATTCCAATCTTTTCCTTTATTTACAGCAGTATAATCCGCGTTCTCACCATCAAGACGTTGTGGATGCAGGGCATCTATTGTAAAATCAGGATGATGCCAGTCGATCAGGGAATAGTAAAACCCAACTTTGATCCCCTCTGCACGAAATGCATTTACAAACTCTCTAACAAGATCACGCTTAGCTGCAGTTTTAGTCGCTTTATAATCGGTATATTGAGAGTCAAACAAACAAAACCCTTCATGGTGTTTGGTAGTGAGTACAGCATATTTCATTCCTGCAGCCTTTGCTTCTTTCGCCCATTTTTTGGGATCAAACTCATCAGGGTTGAAATTGTCAAAATACTTTTGATAATTAACTGAGGTAATGCGTTCATTATGCTTTACCCATTCGTGCCTTGCGGGCTGGGCATATAATCCCCAATGAATAAACATACCGAAACGGTCTTGTGTCCACCATTCCATTCTTTTCTCTTTTTGTTCCGGGCTTTCATTACCAATCCTTTTTTGAGCAGTAACCGACGCTGTTGTTAAGGATGCAAGCAGTAACAATAATAATAGTCTTCGTATCATATTTTTAAATTGTGTGAGTAAGCATAATTCAGTTAAATTAAGGGTTATACCAGAAGGAGATTTCGCTCATATGGCTTTCTACACTATTATCAAGTGTTTTTGTAACCCGGATTCTAATATATCTTACAGGAGGAATTCCATCCAGAAGATTTACTTTAAATGGAGCTGTTCCATCATCTGACCTTTCCACTTCTTTAAGAAGTGTCCATCCTTTTGCAATGGATTCGGCCTTCCAGCCACTATCATTTCCAGGAAGTGTAGTTGCCGCATTTGTGATGTCAGCAATTCCCCATATTTCAAATTTAACAGGGTTGTGACAGGCGCAATCTGTTCTACCTATTTCTTCAAAACGTGTTAACTGATATAACCCTCCAAGATCAATTGTAAAATGATGTGGCAAACTGCCTCCCTGTGTATGATAAATATTAGGGTATCCGCCGGCCTGGCCATCCCAAATAGAGGCAAAATTGGATCCATAGGCGTTTCCATCCACATCATTCGGCAGATTAACCTTTTTCCAAAGGGCTTTGCCAACAGGCAAATTCTGAAGGCGTAAAGAATCTTTAGTAAGAACCAAAAACGAATCAATAGCCATTGTGCTAGGTTTATAAGAAGACTGATAATAGATCTTCGTTCCAATCTTCCAATCGGCTATTTTTGCGGTATCCACATTAGGAGAAAGCATAACTTTCTTTTGCGCGCCTATAATATTTGTATACCATATACTTGTTGAAACATTAACCGTATCTGGTTTTTTCCAAACAATGGCTAAACCATTATCACTTTCTGAATATACAGCAGTCTTGATTGTCCGGTTTAATAAGGTAGCCTGGTATTTAAGCCCATATACATTTGCAGATGGCACCAAAACAGGGATGGATTTATGCCCCTGATCATCAATTGAAAAAATGGAAAAAGTATAATTAGCTTCGGGCATGTTTACCAAAAGATGTTTAACCGTATCATCTGGTTTAAATGCCGTAGCATCAAACTCAATAGAGTCTGTTTTATTATTCCAAATAATTCTATACTTCTTAATTCTGGCATCAACCCCTCTGGCCCAGGTCAGCAATATCCTTCCGTTACCGGGCGAAACATTAAGTTTTGTTGGTCCATCTGGATAGACCTTTTCTCCACCAACCAGATATTTTTTATAATCATCAGCTTTTTGGCAGGATACAAAAATGGCAATGCCCAATATTAAACCGATGTAACTTATGTTCTTTTTAAACATGATTGTAATTTTTTATTGTGTATCTCCCCAAAAAGTAATCTCTATTGCATGGAAAAAGTCGGTACCGCCCCAGTTTTTCAATATTTCCATTCTAATGTATCTCACAGCAGGTGCTGAACTAGGAAACTTAAACTCCTCGCCTAAACCATCGGTCCCCTTGGCATATGCAATATCTTCATTGGTCGTTTGCCCAAAAGGTAATCCCGATGGTTTAAATGATTCACAGTCCATTAGCTTTGTCCATCCATCCCAACTTCCGGAAGCATCAGGCAGTGTAGCCGTACCCCACATGCGCCATGACCGTGGATTACCGTGATTATATTCGTAACCGCCAAAACGCTGTAATATTTTGAAACGGCTTAATTTGGCCACTACGCCAAGATCAAATGTAAATCTATGCGGGCGGGGTAAAGCACCCTGAAGGGTGTGAAAACCATCCCCATCCAATTTTCCATCCCACAAATTGGGCATTTCCCAACCATATGCCGATGGCTGATCGTCAGGCAATTTATAAGGCTTGAATTTGGTTTTATCCAACTTTGCCTCAAATAATGGGGTAACCGTTTTAAACAGCGTATCCGAATTATTATTCCACCTGTCTTTTATATAAACCCCAAATACCCTCGGAACCGGATCATAACCTCTTGCAGAGAAAACACCATTTTTTACCCCAGTGTAAAAGGTTTCAATTGGAACAAGTTCTCCATTCTCATCTTTAGTGATGATAACCGCAGCAATTTTGGCCTCGTCCGGATTGGCGAAAGTGATGCTCACGCCTCCAAAATCTTCTTTCAATGTCAGGGTACTTCTAATGGAACGGTAAGGAGGTGTTTCCGGGTTTACCTTCGCCACCACTACTTCAGACCTGTTTTCGCTTTTGTCAACAGCGTATAACCTGACATCATAAGTGCCCGCCTTATTAAAACCATCTACTTTAATGGTATCGCTAAAGCGCGATGTTTTGGCTTGTCTTACCGTCGTACTATTGATGTTATACTCTGCCAGCACATATTGCAAATCAGCATCAGTTGGCAGCGAATAAGTAATAATTGCGCCTCCAGGGTTATTTTGCACCTTAACATTGGTAACAACGCCCGGTTTTATTCCATCATTTTCAATCGGTTTCTGAATGTTAAAATCTGTTTTGGAACAGGCATACACACCCGTTACGGCCAACAGAACAAGCAAGTAATAGAATATTTTTTTCATAACTGTCTTTTTAAATAAAAATTACCACCCAGGGTTTTGCACCAGCTTAGGGTTGATCACAAGCGAATTTTCTGAAAGTGGCCACAAATAATCTTTGAAAGTGAACACAGGGGCCACAATTTGCCTTACCCGATAATAGTTAACCGCATCTTCCTGCTCTAAATCCCAGCCTCTAATGGGTTTATTAAAATATTCATCGGCTTTTTTCCAGCGCCTGATGCTCCAGACTCTTTTACCCTCAAACACCAATTCAATCATCTGCTCTCTCTGAATAATCTCCCTAAATCCATCTTTTGTAGTTGGCTTTGCCGGATTTTTAGAGAAACTTGCCCAGCTTTCTATTACTCCTTTCAGTCCGGCTCTTTTTCTAACCAGATCAATCCATTTATACGCTTCTGCGCTTGGCCCGTTTAATTCATTTAAAGCTTCGGCATATAGCAAATACATTTCTGAAAGCCTGATGACCGGCCATGGATAGCCTTTTGTGTTATAACCCTTTGAATCACTTCCAAAATCGTTTTTATAGTTGACCAGTTTTTTTGGCCAATAACCGGTCACAGAAAATAATGCGGCGCCTAGTCTGGCTCCAAATTGTCCGGCCTTTGCCTGTAAAAACCAGGTTTTAGAATCGTTATACAATCCCTGCCCATACCAAATTCCACCATCAAAGCCTAAATCCGCATAAAATCTTGGCTCTCTATCAAAATTTAACTGAATGGTTTCGTAGTCTTTTTTCAGGTAAAACCTGTCTTTATCTGTAACCGTTCTTAGTTTAGTTAACCTGTTTGCATAATCATAATTAACATCTTCCTCAATAGGTACACCATTATTGCTATAAAACATCTCTGCAATATGTATTGGCGGAGATAGTGTAGACCGAATAGATTCATTATCTGCCGGCGGCGTTTTTATAGCATCCGGATCTGAGGAGGTAATCCTTGCCTGAGATAGCGACTGAACCCAACTGGCATAGGCATTTGATGCACCCCAGATGGTTTCCGAATTCCATTTATCAGTAATAGCTGCCCGGATGTTCATGGTTAATTTAGTAGAATCGGTAACTTTTTCGCCAGATTCAGGTACGTAATAATATAATGTTGCTCCGGCAGCTTCAGCCGCAGTTATTGCATCCTTACATGCATCGACAGCTTTTCTCCATTTCTCCACAGAATAAGCCGGATTAAATAACTGAACGCCGGTTTTATCTCTAAAATTAGCATAGCCTGGATTTCCATTAAATAAAGGGCTGGCAGCTGTGATCAATACTTGTGCTTTTATTGATAATGCAATTGGCTTTGTTAGTCTACCCAACTCGGATGTTTGGTTCATAATTTGGGCAGGAAGATCCGGAGCAGCTTCATCAATTAAACTAACCACATAATTTACTACAGAATCTACTGGCATTCTTGGTATTCTTACTTCTTCAATTGAAGCTGAAACCGGCAAATTTTTGCGGATAACCGGGATTGGGCCGTACATTCGGAACAGGAAAAAATGGTAATAGGCCTTTAGTAGTTTAACTTCGGCAATCCACCTTCGTCTTTCCGAATCAGACAAATCGGGTACTTTATTTACATTCTCCAAAAATAGATTACACTCCCGTATAGCCTGATAATAAGATTTCCCTCCCCTATCTCCATCCCAATAATTACCAATAGGATTTACAATATTTTGTTCGCCCCGTGCTATTCTGTACAATCCAATGTCAAAGTAAATTGAACTTGGATATTGTGCCGCAAGCTCATCGCCGGTCATAAATCCAGGATCGGTACTTGTATCTCCAAAATACGGTAAATTATTGTAGCAGGTGTACAAATATTTTTCGGCCTCAGTTCGCATTCTAAAGGCATAATCAATAGTACCGATATTATCGGGTACTACGTCAAGGTATTTTTTACAGCCTGTAACTGCGCATAATAAAATAAGAGCTGTAGCAAATATGTTTATATTTCTTTTCATCTTAAAAATATTAAAAGTTTATGTTTAAGCCCAGATTAAATACCTTTTGGAGCGGATAACCAAACCCATTTCCACCCAATTCGGGATCCCAAAGTTTGAACTTACTGAAAGTAAGCAGGTTTGTACCACTAAAGTAAACCCGGAATGTTCTCATCTTGAGTCTTTCGGTAAGCTTCTTTGGCAAAGTATAGCCCACTTCAAGCGATTTTACACGCAAAAAATTACCACTTCGCATAAACCAGGTACTCGTTTGGTTATTATTCTCAATTGGAGTTACCGAAAGCCTTGGCCAAAGCGCATAGATATTTCTATTTTCTTCAGACCAGTGATCGTCTGCGTAAGCTTTTAACAAGGCATTTTCTCCAATACGGCCAAAGTTTAATCCGTCAGGGTCGTAATTTACAAAGGGTGCAGTTCTCCAGGGGTCTAGAAAAAATGACTCTCTGCCTAATCCTTGGACGAAAACAGAAAAATCGAAATTTTTATATCCTGCAGAAATACCACCACCATAAGTTATTTCAGGTGTAGTTGGATTTCCGATAGGCACCTGGTCCAGCGGTGTAATTTGTCCATCATTATTGATGTCTCTATATTTAATATCTCCCGCCTGATATAGGCCAAAGTTTTGTTTAGGAGAGTTTCGCACATCATTTTCATCTATAAATAAGCGCTCTGCTATATAGCCCCATGTTTGAGAAATAGATTGCCCCGGATGAAGCTTATACTTCTCCTTATATTCTGGTTCTTCGTATTTATAATACTCCCCCCTGGCAAATGTAAAACTGCCTTTAATCGCAAACCAGGCATCTCCACTAAAATTCTCAGTATAATCAAGATTTAAATCTAACCCTCTTGATTTTGCCTCACCCACATTGGCAAGCGTGGTTACACTTAAGCCCATGGTGGTGGGTATAGATGCTCTAGCCTGCAATATATTAGTCGTTTTTTTCTCATAGATCTCTGCCACCAGATTAATTTTATTAAAAAGGCTCAACTCCATGGCCAGATTTTTTTGGTATGACTTTTCCCAAGTGATCGATGGGTTGGGGTATCTGTCAATAGAAACTCCTGGCCTAAATCGATTGTTATCAAAACCAAATGAAGCCCCACGACCATTATTGGTTAGGTTTACACTACTCAAATAAAAGAACCTGTCTTCATCTCTCCCAATCCTATCGTTTCCAACAAGGCCATATGAACCCCTTATTTTTAGTTTATTGATCAATGAATTATTCCAGAATTTCTCATTGGAAACAACCCATCCAAAACCAATAGTTGGAAAAAAGCCGAACTGCTGATCCTTGCTAAATCGCTCTGAGCCGTTATAACCAAAGTTAAACTCCGCAAAATACCGGTTATCGTAAGCGTAAGACGCTCTTCCTGATACGCCAACATTTCTATGTGGTAGTGAAGCCTGCACCTCGGCAGCCGGAAACAAGCTTTGCTGCATGGTAAAAATTAATGTGGCACCAACATTATGCTTCTGGCCAAATAGCCTGTCATAGTCAAGCGTTGCCTGTGCGTAGAGATTGGTATTTGCATCTTTATTACTTCCAAAAGCTTTGATGTCTTCATGAGGATAATTCGTATCCCATTCATTTGTCCTATCCTCATTTAGCCAGTTTAAAACATAGGTATTGCTCTGCTTATCATAAGTTCCTATATTATATAAATAGGGACCGTAGGCCCTCACCGCATCAAAATAAGAATACCTGTTGGTGCTAAATATTCCTTTTAAATTAAGCCCCTCGGTTATGACCGATAGTTTTTGATTCAACTCTACCTGAGCCAGCATTCTGCTTTGCGAATAATCTTTATAGCCACGAAGTAAATCTGCATAAGGATTGATATAAAATGAATTTCCTTCACGATAGTTACCAAATAAAATATGCTGAGAAGCAACATTTGCGGCATCGGGCGCATAATAAGGCGCAAATAATGTTGGGCTTGTTCTTAATGCCTTTTTATATACACCAGAACCTCCGTCAGCCGGTCCGGTATATTCGTCAAAATAACCTGAGAGCCTTACAACCAACTCTGTTTTCGGGCTAATTTGAATGTTTACATTAGAGCGCAACTGAAAGGTACTTAACTTTACATTGGTATTGAAATTATTTCGTTCATCTACTTTTAAAGTTCCGTTATCTAAATTATAGCCGCCTGCCACATAATACTGTGCTACATCACCGCCACCTTTAACACTTAAATTACCACGTTGATTGGTTGTACGGTCTTTAAATAACAAATCAGTCCAATTGGTTGAGGGATAAATGGCCGGGTTATCACCTGCCTTTGTATGATCGATTTTATTCTGTGAATATATCAGTTTGGCTAATGGATCTCTGGTTAATTGTGCTTCGGTATAAAGCTCCATATGGGTTATCGCATCGGCAATTTCTAATTTTCTTGTGGGTGCAGAAACCGAATTTTCAGCACGAAAGCTAAATTGGGCTTTTCCTGTCTTTCCTTGCTTCGTGGTTACAAAAATCACCCCATTAGCACCTCTGGCACCGTATAAAGCGGTAGCACTGGCATCTTTTAAAACGGAGAAACTTTCAATATCATCAGGCGATAATCTGGCCAGGTCGGTAGTCGTTAATTCAATGTTATCGATTAATACCAGCGGGTTTCCGCTACCATTGCCAAAAGTAGTTACGCCCCTAACAAAGAAATTGGCATTATCTGCTCCGGGTTCGCCACTGCGTTGATAAGCAATAACACCAGCCAAACGCCCTGCAAGCGCAGTGGTTAGGTTACTGGATGGTATTTTTAAATCTTTAGCACTTATAGAAGTAACGGAACCAACAACAGCTTCCTTTCGCTGCTTTTTACCAAAAGCGGTAACAACAACCTCATCAAGGGCACCCTGTTCCTCTCTAAGCATTATATTGATGACAGATCTATTAGCTGGTTCTTCCGATACCACAAAACCTATCATTCTAAAAACCAGAACGGAGTTGGCAGGAACCTTTATTGAATATTGCCCGTTTGCATCAGTACTTGTTCCAATACTTGGTTTGCCCTTTACGTAAACAGATACACCAATCAAAGGTTTCTTTAAAGTATCTATTACTAATCCATGAATAACAGTATCAGTAGTTTTCTTTTGTATAATATTGGCTTTCTCTTCGGGGTATGAAAAACCGGTCTCCTGGCTTACAGCAACAATGCCCCTGGAAATGCTAAAATTCAGTCCGGATTTGGCACTCAGTTCTTTTAATAACTGAATGATGCTCCTTTCTTTCTCCGCAATTCTAATTGGACGTACTGCTTTAAGATCATTTTGATTGTAGGAAAATTTCAACCCTGAAATATTCTCGATTTTAATAAAAACCCTTAATATAGGCTCATTTTTAAAGCCAATGGAATAAGTCTTTTCTATTCCCCTAGTAATCGCCTGAGCTGCTGCACTCATTATTAATGATTGAAACATCAGCACGAAAACTAAGACCAGAAAATAAAAGACCCCATGTGGACAAAGTAAGTTTCTTCCTCTCATAGTTATGATAATTTTGTGTTTATAGGGATTGGTTGTTATTTGGTTACTTGGTTATTTGGACGATCAGCGGGTACAAATACAATCCTATGGTTACGAATTGTCCAGGTTACCCTATTGATGAAACTTATGGTATTTAAAATTGTGGTGAGAGATTGTTCAGAATAATCACCTGTAATATTTTTAAACTGGCATTTACAGGTGCTTAAATCAATCTCTACACCATAGAAAAGTTCAAGCTTATCAACAATATTTTCCATCACTGCATTCCGGAATACCAATCTTTGATCTGCCAATTCCTCAAGTTCCATCTTATCAATTGTCTTTTTCTCAGATTTTAAGGTATGATTATCAATAACCAGTGAGGTTCCCGGCTCCAGAAACTCTGCGGTATGACGTGCTGGTGTATTCACTTTTACTTTTCCATTGATCAGCAATACTGAGGATTCTTTGCTACCTTGAAAATCACGGACATAAAAAACAGTTCCAATAGCAGTAGTTGTAGAATGACGGCTGTATACGACGAAGGGCTTTTGTTTGTTTTTAAATATCTTTAGATATACCTGGCCCGTGATTGCGACTTTTCGATCATCTTTATTATAATCATCCGAGATAATCAGCTTACTGTCCGGATACAGAATTGCAACTGTACCATCGCTTAGAGTGATCGTATTCCGATCGGTAGGGCTGGTCGCTATACACTGGCCTTTTATTTTGCTAAAAGAGGCTGCCGATGTTTGACCAGTCTTAAAAAAGAATAAAACACTTATGGCGATAAACATCAAAGAAGCTGCAATACCAGTGGCTATAAAAAGCCGGAGTTTCTTTGGCCCCCTTTTCGTGCTGGCGTCAGAACTAAAATTTGTTTGATAAAATAGTTTTTTAAACGACTCTAATTTATCTGCAATGATTTCCTCTGGTATTTCAGCGGTCAAAAGCAAAAGGATTTTCTTTGCTTCCAGACAGGTTATTCTGTCGCCGGGATATCTTTGGAAATGTAAATCCCATAGATTTATTTCGGCCGAATTATTTGTCAGGCAATAATCAATAAACGAAGGATCAGCTAATAAGTCCTCAACAGTTAAATTAGATTTATTCATTGGTCTATCTGGTTGTATATAGGATAGTGCAACAGAAAGAATATTTCTACTCATTAGATTTTTAAAAAAATCATAACAAATTGATTATCAACAATAAAAATTAACTCTTAAGGATCAGAAGTAATAATGCAATAGGTAGTTTTAATTCATCATGAAGACACTTTAGAGATCGATGAATATTATTATAAATGCTCTGCGTAGCGAGTCCCGTTATATCTGAAATTTCGTCATAGCCTAAGTTCTCATAGAACTTAAACATAATCAATTGCTTTTGTCGAGGAGGCAATTTCTCAATTGCATTCCGTACCCGTTCTCGGATTTCATCTTCTGTTTGTAATTGTACCATATAATCCATGACAGATACTTCATACAATTCCCGATCAGGTAAAATATTTTTAATCTCTTTTTCGTATTCTCTAGTAATTTTACGACGCAAATAGGTAAAAAGATAACTTTTAACATTTGCTACAGATTTAAGAACAAATCTCTTTTCCCATAATTCCAGAAAAACCTGACTAATTGCATCTTCCACATTTTCCTTTGCTCCATATAAGGAAAAACCGTAATTAAAAAGAGGATTATATAAATCTTTAAATAAGCAAAACAATGCTTCCTCTTCTCCATTCCTTAATCTTGACCAAAGCGATTCGAAATCACAAAATTCAGTTTTCATCGTTCCTAGTTAATATTGAATAATAAAATCATTTAGAGTTCGCCAAGAATATACTTCTCATAAAAAGAAATCAAGTCGTTTATTACGGGAAATATAACCGCATTTTTACAAAAAGCAATCATAATATTGGCGAAATATTGTGTGTTTTTTACATATCCTTAAATTTATTAAGAAAACCATTATTTAAATACTGTAGTTATACAAAAGCCCCGGAAAAACCGGGGCAATTTGCATTCGCAACTAAAAAACTGTTTTTATTTTCAAGCAGGCTTATTTCTCTAAGATTGACTTGATTCTTTCGTCCATTTCTTCATTCATACTTCCAATCACCCTCATCAGGATTTTGCCGTCCTGATCAATAAGCAATTTTGTAGGATAACCGTCAATTCCATAGGCCTTTGTAATGCTTGGCGCTCCGCTGCCCTCATCCTCCAGAACGTGCACCCAGTTCACCTCATCTTTCTTAATTGCCGCAAGCCAGGCCGCTTTATTCTTGGATAAATCTTTATTTTCTTCATGGGCGACAGCAACAATTTCCAGCCCCTTATCCTTATACTTCTTATACAATTCTTTCAAATGAGGATGTCCCCGACGGCAAACAGCACACCAGCTTCCCCAAAAATCAAGCAGCACCAATTTCCCCTTGTAATCGCTCAGTTTAACTGTCTTTCCATACTGGTTTTTTCTTTCAAAATCCATTGCCCTGGTTCCGGCAGTGGTAATTTTCAGATGCTCAATCTTCTTTCTGATGACCTCTGCAGCCTGGGTATTCTTCAAACTGAAACTCAGCTGATCATAGGCAGCAGCATAACCATCCGCATCATACATGATACTGTTGTCCATCAACAAGTACAGGCTCACAAAAGAATCAGGATGCTCCTGTACAAACTGCTGTTCCAGTTTTAATTTTTCCCGTGTAAGTGCTACCCCTTTGGTTTCAATTAAGCCGTAAAAAGCCGAGCTGTCTTTAACCATATCCAGCTTACCAAGCTCCTGGCTAAATGCAAGCTCCCCAATGTCTTTTTTCAGGATTGAATTTAAAGCGTTACAATCCCTTAATGCATCTGCTTTATTAATACTATCTTTTGAAAAGAACTGCATCACCGACCGCATATCAACACTCATATAGATCCCATTATCAACAGGACTGGTCATTTCTACTGTCTTTCCTTCTTTATCAAACTCTTGTTGCTGGCACACCCCTACAATAGGGGCTGCCAGCATTATACCTAAAATTATTCTTTTCATAAGGAGGGTGATTAATTGGCACCTATGGCTTGTAAGTCTACGCCATAGATCGTTTTATAATAATTTACAATTGCGTTATACTTTAACCTGTATTTCCCGTTCGGATCATTTTTAGGCAAGAACAAAGTTTGCTCCAATTGATCGGCCGTAGTAGAAGTGATAAGTTGGATATAACCTGCCAGATCACTATATACGGTATAATCTCCTTCTTGTTCACCAAGCACGCCATAATATTTCACATTATACTGATTAACCACGCTGTAATCAGTCGATTTAGCAAAAATCGGAGAAATCCCCACCTTGCCTGTACCGACCGCCTGTCTCCAGAATTCCGTGTGAAGATCTGCTTTCATCTGTTTCAGTTCATCGGCAGATAAGGTTGCCAAACGACTGCTGGCATGCCCAAACGCAAAGTGGCTGAATGAACTGGCACTGGACAATGGGGTTTCCAATGTATCATTCGAACTGGGATCAACTTTTCTGATCCTGGCAGATAAAATAATCTTATATGGCAACGCAAGCTTTAAAAAGCCATCGCTGTAATAATGAAATAAATACGTATCCAGGGCATTGAGCGCCGGAGTAATGTAATTTTCATCTCCTTGGTCTGCCACATATGGAATGAGATTAGTGATGTTCCATTGAAAGTCCTTATCGGTAAACTTATAGAGGATATAACAACCATATTTGTGCTGAAAATTTACAATCCTGGCATCATAATCATGATTGCCCTGAGGCAAAGTATATTCAGGGACTAAAGTGTCCGGCTGTATAACTGCGTCCTTCTTACAGCTTAGCACAACCGTGCTCACCAATAATAGGTGTAATAATATTTTTAGTTTCATGATGATCTTATTTAATGGCCTATACGCATTTCCGGTTCAGGATTACCGATTAATTTTGAATTCTTATCCATCGCTGCCTTTGGGATTTGAAATATATATCCCGGATCATGATCCTTAAGCACATAACTGAGCACCTGTGATTCATTTTCATGAAAAACATGTGTAATGGAAGGCATGCCATGTCGGCGAAGGTCAAACCAGCGGTGATATTCTTCTCCAAAAAGTTCCCTTCGCTTTTCATCGTAGCACTTCTTCAAAAGATCATCTGCACCCGTACTGGCAAGGTCATGATAAGCCGCGGGAGTAAACCTTTTCTTTCTCAAAGTATTCAGATCATTTAGGGCCAGCTGAGCATTTGCCGTTTGTCCCAATTTATTCAACTGCGCATAAGCCTCTGCCCTGTTCAATAATGCTTCCGAAACCCTAAATGATTGCCCTATCGTATAAGTTCCTGGAAATGAAGGAGATTTATTTGATTTGCTGTTTTTAATATAAATACTTGTCCTCAGATCCCCATCCTCAAAACTGTTTAGGAGTTCAGCAGAAAGTCTATACAGAAAAGCATCATCGCCCCCCTGATAGATTACCTCATTCGGCGATCCGAATGCCCATAAAGTTTCCGGATTTTTACTATCCACGATGGCCTTGGTATTTGCATCTGGCGTCCCCCAGGTATTCAGGTCCATTAAGTCCGATTTGTTACTTAATACAAAAGTAGCTGCGTCGATTGCCTTTTGCCATTCGCCCATTTGCATATACACTCTGGAAGCCAATAAGGACCCTGCGACATGATTGATTCGAAATATATTGTTGTTTTTTCCATTCCTTTGCAACTGTTCAATTCCCTTGGTCAGGTCATCTATAATTTGTTTATAGACCTCTGCCACTGTATTACGTGGTTGTCCTTCCATAGACAAACCTGAGCTTAAAATAAGTGGAACGCCAAGGTCCAGGTTTGGGTTGGATAATTTGTCCGAATAAGGCTTTGCATAGAAATTGATAAGCCTAAAATAATAAAATGCCCGTAGCAGATAAGCCTGTCCGGTAACATTTTCTATCTCTGCAGTTGTGCCTGTTACCTTAGGAGCATAATCCAATACAACATTACAAGTCAGGATACGAGGATATAAAACTGACCATTGCACAGCACCGGCATCACGCGACTGTGAGGTGCTTGCGGGTTGCCAGGTATAAGCATAATAGATATCCCCCTTTTTAAAAAAGAAATGGTCATGGGTTGCATCATCATCCAGAAAACGGATAGCAGGATTTGTGCCTGAACCATTATTGCCGGTATAGGCAGCGCCCATTAATAGCTCATTAAGTGCCGAGGCAGAACGAGGTATAATATCAGTTTGAGATTGTTCTTCAAGAAATTTTTTACAAGAAGAAACTTGTAAAACGACTAAAAGAAGTAGTAAAAAAAATGTAACTCTTTTCATTTTAATATTTCTTAAAAAGTGATGGATAAACCTAGGTTAAGAGCTTTTGTTATAGGTAAGGCGGTTGTGCCGGCCCCCATAGTTTCAGGGTCCTCACCTCTTAGATTTTTATCTGCAATAACAAATAAATTAGAAACTGCCCCTGTAATCGTTGCCCCTTTCAGTTTTATACGCTTCAACACACGGTCTCCAATACGATAAGAAAAGTTCAGATTGGTACATCTCAAAAAACTTCCGGAAACCACATTAATATCAGAATGGTTGTACATATCATACCGGCTCATATTTGAAAAATTTGGCAGGTAGATAAACCCGGAACCAACAGGATCATTATCTTTAGGATAGGCTGGAATATTGGTAAAAGCCTCATCACCGGGCTTGCGCCAGCGGTCTTCAAGACTTACCGGCAAATTTAAATCTGGCATAGGATTAGACAAGCCAAGGGCCTGGTAAACAGAATTTCTTAGCCTTTTGGACCCCAGGTTAAAAGCAAAAGACATACCCAAGTTAAATGCCTTGTACCCTACATTGGTAGAGAATCCCCCACTAATTTTAGGCTGGGTGCTCCCGGCTGGTTTTAAATAGTCTATAAATGATGATTTCCTGGATGCCGGATCACCCTCGTCTACTCCATAAAATAAAGGAACTCCAGTTTTGGGATCCAGACCTTTAAAAGAAAATACATAAAATGTATTAACAGGCTGATCTTCCGTAAGCACAGAACCAGAAAAATAGTCTTGTATAACCTGACTGGTCAATTCAACAGTGCCTTTCTGCAAAACATTAAAATTCTTGCCTCCCCTAACAGAAATACTCCAGTTAAAATCTTTAGAACGGATTAGATTCATGTTTACATCCATATCATATCCGTAATTTTTAATATTACCTCCGTTAATCAACATCGTTTGCACACCATATTCTATAGGGATGTACTTTCTTATAATCGCATCCGTTGTCAGCTTCTGATAATAAGACAACTCGAAATTTAAAAATGAATTAAATAAAACTCCATTGATGGACAAATTCATATTTTTGGTTTTCTCCCACCTTAGTCCGGGATAAGGTAAAGACCTAATGCCCAGTGAGAATTCATTTGACCTTGGATCAACGCCCTGGCCATTATCCGGCAGAGTTAAGATCAGTTCCGGCCCCACCTCCGTGATTACATTCCCTTGAAAACCATAAGATGCTTTTAAACCAAGATAGTTTATCGTCTTGTTTCCTTCTAACCATTTTTCAGAACTGATGTTCCACATTCCGGCAATACTCCATGCTGGCAGAAAACGTTGGTTAACAAACTGGCCGAAGCGATTTGAAGCATCTGTTCTGATATTGGCATTGAACACATACCGGTCTGCATAACTATAAGTAAAAATGCCATACATGGACAGGGAATTATTGAGTGCGTCTTTTTTCCTGACATCGAGCATTGCTAATGAATTTGGACTTATTGAAATACTTTCTCCCCGGTCACGCAGGTATCCGGGCACATAATTGTTCAGGCTTTCTCTTCGCACCGAATTGATTTCCTCGCCTGCGACTATACTAAACTGATCCTTTTCTGAGAAAAGGCTCCTGGCAAAAGTTGCCGAATTACGAATTGAATAAGAATAAGAAGAAGAATTTCCAGCTATTAAGATACCCCCAAAAGGTAAAACTGAAGCCTGTTCAGCAGCGCTGCCGGGCGCTACCGTTCCATAGTCGTAACCACGGGCATTGGCTATATAGTTACTAAGTTCTGTTGCATATTGCTCGCTATATTGGGTATTGGCAGTTCCACTCGAAGTGGAGCTCAAGGTAAGGCCTCTAAACGCTAAATAATTAAGAGTTAATGTAGCCGATAAGTCTGTGTTTTTAAGATTGTTGCCAGTCTGTTTAATTTCGTTAAGAAAATTGTAATCTAAGGGAGGACCCGAACCATATGTACCGATGGCAGATACTTTATAAACAAGATCTGAGGGAATTGCCCTACTGGTTTTCAAAGCATAGTCAAGTGGATTTATCGTAGAAAAATAACCATTGGAAATACGCTGACTGGCACTTAAATTAAAATTCAGCTTCAGTTTCCTGGTAATTTCTGTTTTAAGAGATGCGTCAGCTGAAAAATTCCTTAACCGGTCTTCTTTAGCCGCACTCCTGTTGTCCTGATAAGAAACAGAGGTATAATAGGTGGTTTTATCACTACCTCCGCTAAAACTCAAATGATGTCCCATATTCAATGGACTTTGAAAAAGCAGACCAAGCCAATCTGTATTTATTTTTTCCAAACCCGCCACATCATTTTGAAATTGACTTTCAGTAATTTTTTTACTGAGCAGATCCTGTAATGCACCCTCATAACCTAAATGAAAGGGGGTACTTGGATAGAGATACCCATCCTCATACATCTCCCTGGAAAAACGAATACGTTGCTGTGAATTCATTAATTGCAGCATGTCGTATCTTGGCTTAAGGGCTGTACCAAGTGATAAGCTATAATCAATCGCCATCTTACCAGCCTTGCCAGATTTGGTGGTGATCACGATAACGCCATTGGCTGCCCGGGTACCATAAATAGCCGTTGCAGAAGCATCTTTTAAAAAGGTGATGCTCTCCACATCCTTAGCGTTTAAACCACTGATGGAATTCCCGGTCAGGGTTCCTCTGGATTCAATTACATCCTTGAGGAGGTATACATCCCTTGTATTGGGGTCAGCGCCAAGCAAATTGTCTGGGTTTAGGTCATTTGGATTTTCGCGAACAACCCCGTCAACCACAATAAGGGGGTTTGCATTTCCAACCAGGGTTGAAGTACCCCGTATCCGCATAGAAGGAACGGCATTTACACTGCCTGAATTATTTACAACCGACAGGCCTGGTACCTTCCCCTGCAACATAGACAATACGTTGGTTACTCCAGGCTGATTAAGTTCCGAACCCTTTAAGGTAAATGTAGAACTGGCAGACAAACGCTTATTCACCGTCTGATAACCCGTTACCACCACCTCATCCATATTACTCACCGAAGGCTCCATCTGAACATTTACTTTGTCGTTTACATGGACTTTTATGGTTTGTTTAATAAAACCCACAGAAGAGAAGGCCAATGAGGATCCTTCTGAAAGATCAATGGTAAACTCACCAACCTCGTTAGTAATCGTATTTAACTGCGATCCTGGAATGCTAACAGTAACAAGAACCAGGGGTTTACCTGTATTATCAGTTACCTGGCCTTTTATAACGCCTGTCTTTTTTTTTACCTCTTCGGGTTCATCTTTTGGTCCAATGACCATCACATCGTCCTGCTGCACAAAAGTAAGTTTCGATCCTTTTAACAGACGTCTGATCACGGGTTTCAGTTCTTCGTTATTTGCTGTGAAATCCATGCGAGCTGCTTTTTGCACCAGTTCCTGGTTATACACAATCTTAACCGAAGTCTGTTTCATAATAGACTGGATAATACTCTCCATTGTGCCATTACGCACATTTAGTGTCACTTTCCTGCTATTTTTTTGCTGGGCCGAAGCTGGCAGCAAAAAAACCAGCAGAAGTAAGGTACTGTAAATTACAGTACGGATAGTTCTATAATTCATTGGTTTGGTTTAGTTGATGGGTAATTTAGTTGTGCAGTTTAGTTAATATTATTTTTTCATTGTCGGTTGGTTTTTTAGATTTATTTAGTAGTCGGTTGAGTTATGTTATTGGCTTTTTCATGCCATGTATTGTTAGTTAGATCACGGTCTGGAAGGTTATGATCGGGATCAATTTTTACTGAAATCACCGTACTGGTTGACGGATAATGAAAAGTCCAGTCGCCGTCCTTTTGCCAGATCTCAGCAGGTAAATTTGCACGGTTCACCCGGCCGTTAGACTCCGCAACCTCCACTACCGCCGGCATCACCATCTTACCCTTATTAACCAGCTTAATATTAACCCCTTTCTCTGGCAGTCCATTTACATACTGCACGCTTTCAATGGATTGATCTAAGGTCCAGTCGTTCAGAAACCAGCTTTGCCAAAACCAGCTGAGATTTTCGCCACTTTCCTTCTCCATACACCTGAAGAAATCGGATGGACTGGGATGTTTAAATTTCCATGCCTGAACGAAAGTCCGGAGCGCCGCATCAAAACGTCTGGTTCCCAAAACTTCCGTTCTCAGCAAATTGAGCGCAACAGTTGGCTTTACATAAGCAAGCAGAGCGAAATTTTTATAAAGCATCAGTTCATAAGGTGTTGTAGCACACTGGTTTGGACTAGCTTTCCCAAGCCAGTTAATTGCATCCGGTATGGTAAAAGCGGTTTCACCTTGAAGTACCTTTCCATTAATATGGTTGATGAAAGAGTTTAATCCCTCAACCATCCAAACCTGTCTTCCATTACCGGCAATCATCATATTAAACCAGTTATGCCCCAGTTCATGGTTAAGCTTAGACCATACTCCATTGGCCATACCATTTGACTGATATTGAATAAAACTTGTTCCTGGCCCCCCTATTCCTGTAACAGAACCTGCAATATTCACAGCAGTTTTATAAGGATACGGGCACCATAATCTGGAATAACTTTCCAGTACTTGTTTCATGGTCTGTACTGATTTCTGCCAGGCTGCATAATTACTTTCAACAGGATATAAAGACATGGCCAATGCAGTTTCTTTATCAGGCAAGTCAACTTTCACCGCATCCCAGATAAAAGACCTGGAAACTGCAAACAATCCATCTCCGGAATGATCCGCGCTAAAATGCCAGGTCAGCAGGCCTGGACCTGATCTTGAAGAAGCCATCATCACTTCTTTCGCTGTACGTATCTGAACGGTTTCATTACTTTTTTCTGCAGCACGCAAGCGGAGCAGCTGTACTTTGGTTAAAACCTGCTCCGGGTTAAGGAGTTGTCCGGTACCCTGAACAATACACTCTGAAGGTACCGTAATTTTATAATCTAGTTTTCCAGGTTCTATATAATATCCGGAATTTGCCGTATTCCAATCCTCTATATCGTCATAAACAGCCACTCTGGGGAACCAGGCAGAAAACTGATAGATTGTACCATTTGCAGTTGGTAAAACGCCCATAAAATCAGAGCCGTTTTTGGGTAGTGTAAAATGATAGTCTATTCTTAAAGTAATTTTATCCTTTGCCCTTAAAGCTTCAGGCAGCATGATCTTAAGCTGATCATTCATAATCTTAGCGTCTGCTTTATACCATACCCCTGTCTTTTTATTTTTGACCATCACTTTTTCCAGTACAAAACCATCAGTAAACTCTTTAATTCCAAAGCGGCTATCTTCCAATGGCGTTGTGGAAGTACTCCTGGAATCTTTACGAAAGCGGTTCTGCCCTAACAGCAACCATACCTCCGGTAAAACATCTGGGCTATCATTAAAATAGATTAATTCCTCTGTAGCCTGCAGTTGCCGGGACAAAGTATCAAAACGAGCAGAAATCTGGTAATCTGCGCGGTTCTGCCAATACGATGTTCCTGGTTTTCCTGATGCGGTCCTGACAAGATTTCCTGCCGGGTAATTGACCTGTTTAAAGCTTTCCAGCGGATCGAATACAGATTTCTGTTGTGCATGGGCATACCCAATACACAACAACATAAAAACGAGAAGTATAAACTTTCTAAGGAACCTGGTCATACTTATAGTTTTGAATGAAGACAAAAGGCATCTACACGCGATAAGAGTAGTTTTATTCCGCTCATTGGTTTAGGTGGTTGGTTGGTTTTATATATAGGCATCGTAACTATCAAAAAGGGTGAAAACAATTTAAAATTATTTTCACCCTTTTTAAATAAAGTACAAAAACTTAATGTCGTCGTTTTACTTCAACTACATTTCCTTTTATTACAAAGTCCACCTCGTTGGTACTTAACCTGATGTTCTTAAGCACTTGTTGAATATCATCTCCTGTTTTAGGCATATCCACCATAAAATGCAGATTCTTAAGTGCTGGATCTGCAAAACTAAAACGAAGGTTATATTCCCTTTCCAGACGGAAAGCTATCTCGGCCAAGCTACTATTGTCAAAATAAATTTCACCATCTTTCCATGCTGTATACAATTTCAAATCTGCATCAGTTTTAGATAATGTTTCTCCTGCCCTGGTATAAGAACCCAATTCACCCGGCATCAAAAGAATAGACTGGTTTCCTGCTTCCAAACCAACCTTGCCCCTTACCAACGCAGTCTGCACCGCCGGGCCAAAAGAATTGATGTTAAATGCAGTACCCAGTACCTGTACATTCAAATCCTTTACATGTACAATAAAAGGTCTTTGAGGATTATGGCTTACTTCAAAAAAGGCCTCCCCTTCTAAGGTCACCTCCCTTTTGGATGCCGAAAAATGACTTGGATAAATCAATTTTGACCCCGAGTTTAACCATATCGCTGTGCCATCGCCCAATTCCACCTTGGTTTGTTTACCATAAGGCACCTCCAGTACATTCATGCTAACCCGGCCTTCTTCTTTTGACAAGTCTGTTTCTTTTTTATAAACCAGCGTACCACCATTCAAAGCAGCTCCAGCAGATTTTAAAACCGGAGCTTCTTTCTCCTCTAGTGTAACGGTCTTTCCATTCTCAAGGGTCAATTTAATGCCTGTTACTGCAATAGATACATCTTTAACTGGATCTACGGGCCGAGTAGACAGCCACCAAACCGATCCGATCACACAAGCAAGAACAGCCGCTGCTGCCATAAACCAATTGCGTTTACTACAGCCAATTGTAAGGTTGGCTTCCCTGTTTTTCTCTTTATATCTTGCCTCTAACTCTTCCCAGCCAGCTTCCACCGGAAATTTCGTTTCTGGGTCTGTTCTCTTTAAACTCATATTTGTTTCTTCTGCCAGCAGCAGCATGTCGAGCTCCTCCTGATTCAATTCTTCATCTGCTTGTCCATCATCCTGATGGCCATCAAGGTGCTTTAACAGCTTTTCCCAATTCATTTTTTCTTCCTGATCCATAGCTCTGTTAATATAATCCTATCCACATATAAATTAAAATCACTATCCTGATCAGCGACCTGCATTCGCGTCTTAAAAACTCATACGATAATTTGATATGTGTTTTTACCGTATTTACAGAAATATCCAGTTGTGCTGCAATTTCGGCATACTTTAATCCATCTTTGTTGCTCAGCAAGAAGATATGCCTTCTTTTCTCCGGCATCTGGCCTATAATCTGCCACAGTACCAGATCGCGGGCAATTTCGTTTTCTTCTCTATCATCTTCCAGTATGCAAGCTAAATTCGCCCCGGTCTGCATCAGCAGATCATCGTTATAATCTATTTTTTTAGACTTCTTTCTATAGCTCAGCGAAGCATTTCTTACCGCCCTGAATGCATAACTTTTGAAACTCCCGTGGATATCCAGTGAGGCGATCCTATCCAGACAATACAGAAAGAAATTCTGGACAATATCTTTGGCAGTCTCTTCATCTTCCACTACTTCATAAGCAACCGAACATAAAAAAGAATAATGTTCACGAAACAAGGGTTCTATCTTTGAAAGTTCTGCCATCAGCCTTATCTTTTACATTTTTTGATTCATTACACGTATTACATCCAAACCTTTGTCAAGGTAAAGATCTGTTGAGAGCGTATTTAACCATTTCCCGTACCATTCATTTTCAGCAGCGCCACTGTTATCCATTGTGCCAATTATTTTTAATTTTCTGTTGCCGGTCAACTGAGCCGTTTGATCAATCATTTTCGAATAAGCCAAAAGTTGATCCTGTTGCCGTATAAATTTATTGCTAATTAAATTCACCGGGTCCAGCTGGTGTTGTGCCAAGAGTCTGCTATTTTCATCTATTGTTTTAAATTGCTCGTCGTGACCAATAGCTTCATTAGCTAAATTTATAATATTATTCCAAATTAATGGCTTATTAAACTCAGAATATTTAGCAGCAGGAATACTGTCCCAGTGCAGAGCTGTAGGATTGTCTATTTCTTTAATTTTTAAATAAGCAAGCCTTCCTGGCAATACCACATCAGCTTTTACACCCTTTAGTTGAGTAGAGGCTCCATTAACCCGGTAAAACTGGTATTGGGTAAGACGAAGTGAGCCAAAACTCAAGTCTGGTATTCCCTTTGTCTGGTCTCCCAACTTACCCATAGGTAATGTACCCTGGGCTGTTCCTTTTCCATAGCTGGATTGACTACCAATAATGATCCCTCTTTTATAATCCTGAATAACCGCTGCAAATATTTCTGAAGCCGAAGCACTTTGTTCATTGATCATCACTGCAAGAGGCCCATCATATATAGAAGCATCATTGCTTGTGTAAATTTTTATCCCGTTTCCTGCCTTGGTTTGAACTTTTGGTCCACTTCCCAGAAAATAACCACTCATCTTCACCACCTCGTCCAAAGAACCTCCACCGTTATTTCTCAAGTCTACAATAACCCCATTGACATTTTGCGCTTTCAATTTCAGCAGCTCCCTACCTACATCGTCGGCACAGCGAAATCCTGCAGGATTGGTCACATCCACATAAAATTCCTGCAAATAAATATACCCTATTTTCAGACCATTCTTTTCAATAACAGCACTTCTGGCCCTTCCTTCTTCATCTTTAATCTCGGCCCGTTTTAAGGAGATCATTTTTTCCTGACCACTGCTTTTCAATAAACCTAAAGAGACCTCTGTGTCTTTGTCTCCCTTAATCAAATCGGCAACGTCTGTGAGGGGAAGCCCGGCAATATCAACCATTACTCCTTTGGGATCGCTGATCCGTAAAATTCGATCGTTAATATCTATCAGACCACTTTTGATGGCTACACCACCTGGTTTGAGCGATTTAACGAAGACATCGCCCTCCTTATCCTGTAACTCCAGCCCAATACCAAAATAACGTTTGGCCATATCATTATTTACACTTCTCACTTTAACCGGAGCAAAGTAGGAAGTATGAGGATCTACCTCCAAAGTAATGGTATTTACATATTGGCTAAACCGTTCATTTAAAGCAGACGCCCCGGTCAGATTCTTAAAAACATTTCCCAACCATTTATCTACCTTTAAACGTGCTTGTTTTTCCAGTGCAGGATGATTGACCTTACTGCTGTCCAGATCTATCATTTTTTTCAGCACAAAATATTTAGCTCTTTTTTGCCATACTTTTTCCAGCGCTGCTTTACTTACAGGATATTCCAGCAAACTTCCATTAAGCTGGACCATTTCATTTTTACTAAAGTCCATTGGTCGCTCCAGGATCTTTTTATAACCTGCCTGAGCTTCCAGGAGTCTTTTATGAAAAATTTGATAAGCTGCAGCAAAGAAATCAACACTTCCTTCATGAAGTTCATCATCAATGTTCAACTCATATTTTTTTAAATCCTGAAAATCGCTCTGCAGCAATACATCTTTATTTGGGTCTAAACCCTCCAGATATTTCTTCCATATAGATCTTGAAAAATTATCATCTATTGCTTTGGGCTTTACATGGTCATTTTCAAGCTTTCTAACTACAGCCTTTATTGTCATTTTTTCAATGGCCGTAATATTTGTGTCTATAGATTGCGCCTGAACGGCTTGCTCCGTACCCGAAAAAAGAAGGACAGCAAGCGCCAGCATCCGTATGGAATTGGAGTGGTGATGTGGTTTCATAAATAGTTTAAAGGTCTATCAATAACCACTAAGGCGATCGGAATTAAAAAAAGGGTGAAAGAAAAATAAAATTATTTTTCTTTCACCCTTGGTATATCCACTTTTACCACCAATAGCAGTCATTTAAAAAAGCTTAATTTCATAACTAAAGTTTTCCGGTTTTGCATAAAGCATATACGGTTCAAGTGGTTTTGGGCCACATCCATTTGACCCTGCTCCCAAGGTTTTTGAACTTATACACAATACCGTATGGTCACTTTTCGGCAGATCAATACGGTATTCAGTTTTGTCCATATCTTCGTCGCTATAGGGAACACTTGAAAACTGAAAGAGATTACCGTTTCCCGAGATTGTAATAGCAGGTCCCGCCCCGTTTGACAGGCTCAACCATCTCACATCTTCGTGATTACCCCCTTCCATAGGCTTTTCGTAAGGTGTAAGTTCTTTGGCAACTGTGGAAGAATACAAACCGATATCAGAACCTCTCTTTCTGTCAGAATAGTTTTCCATGGGACCTCTTCCGAAGTACTGCAAGTCCTTATATTCGGGTTTAAGGAACAGCCTTACACCTATCCTGGCCAATACCAGTTTCGGGTCACTAAAGGAAACGGCGTTATCTACCTTTATCGTTCCGTCGCCTTTAATGCAATAGCTGACCTTATGATTTGCTATAAATCCATTCTTCCCTTCTCCTTTCAACAGCGTTGTAATGTTAATTTCTGATGCCGAGACCCTGGAAATATCTGATGGTCCAGCATGCCATTTAAGGTTTTTAATACCCGCTTTTTCCCAACCATCGTTTGCCCACATATCATCTATTTGGTGTGGTGCCCTCCATAGATGTAATTTTGGTCCAGCCTTCCCGGAAAGGAGCTCTCTTCCATCTTTATTGACACTGGTCAATGTTCCTTCCTGTTTATTATAGATGATTTCAAAGTTTTTTCCCTTTATTTTCACCAGATCGGCTTGCTGGTCAAAACTCAATGCATTGATAACACTAAGGCTCTCTGCCGCCGGAAGGTGTATAGGCAACAGCAACTGCTGTGCTGCAATTTCATAGCCTCTGCTTGCCCATAGCTGGTCTTTATGGAGAGCAAAAGAAATCCGGATGTGATACTCTGCACCTGACTTAGCCACAATTTCGTATGGAATATGAATCTTAGTTTCTTCACCGGGGAGGACATCAAGTTTTTCAAGATTTCCTTTCAGAATCTCTATCCCGTTTTCGGTAATAGACCATAGGCCTTTGAACTGATTCAAATTGATAAACTGATACCTGTTCCTGATTTTGAATGTGCCAGCTTCAGTTTCACTATCTTTTATACTGATCCATTGATAAACATGTTTCATCTCAGGATAATGTGGTTTCGGTGAACGATCTGCGGCTACCACGCCTTTATGGATAAAATAATGATCGTTAGGATAATCCCCAAAACCACCACCAAAGGCAAGTATTGGATGTTCGGGATTGCGCCTGTTCCATAACCCTTGATCCTGGTACTCCCATATTGCTCCCCCCATCAGGGAAGGATATTGATCGAAAAGGTCATTATAATCACCTATAGACCCCATAGAATTGAACATGGCGTGTGCATATTCACATAAATAGTATGGCTTTTTAAGTTTATCATCTTTTGCACTTTCTGCTACTGATTCCAGGCTGGAATACATTCTGCTGTCCAGATCGGCAGGATTATCTTCACCAATTCCAAAACCTTCATAATGAGTTGGCCTGGTATTGTCTATTGCTTTTACTGCATTTAGCGCAGACCGGAAATTGCTGCCACCAGAACCACACTCATTGCCCAGTGACCAAATGGTTACAGATGGATGGTTCTTAAAATTTTCTACGTTGGCAATGTTACGATCAATAATAGCTGCCTTGATCCTTGGTTCTTCGTTGAACCTGTTCCAATATCCGTGACATTCCAGATTGGCCTCAGCTACAAGATAAATTCCATATTCATCACAGAGTTCATACCATCTGGGGTCATCGGAGTAATGACAGGTACGGATATGATTGCAATTCCCCTGCTTGATGACCTCCAGGTCCCGGCGCATCTGGGCTTCCGTAATGGCATGGCCCACCTCAGACCAGTGTTCATGACGGTTAACCCCTTTAAGTTTAATGGCCTTTCCATTAACCAGAAATTCCCTGCCCCTGATTTCAATTTCTCTAAACCCTGTACGGGAAGAAATGGTTTCTATCACCTGTCCTTTTTTTGATAAAAGCTGGATGACCAGGGTGTATAGCTTTGGTGTTTCAGCAGTCCATTTTAAAGGATTTTTTACCTGCATACGAAGTTGCGCATTCATTTCCCCATTTCCTTTAATACCAGTCAAAATGGTTTCAGTACTGGTAATAAGGCTCCCACCGTCATATAGCGTTGCTTTTATTTTTTGTCCCGCGACCGTTTTAAACTCATAATTTCTGAGCTTTGCCTTTACATACAGTGTTGCATCCCGGTAATTTTCATCAAGATCTGTTTTAATAAAAAAATCACGGATATGCTGTTTAGGGGCGGCCCAGAGGGTAACATTTCTAAAGATCCCGCTCAGTCGCCACATGTCCTGGTCCTCCAGATAGCTGCCGCTTGTATATTGGTAAACTTCAGCAGCCACCATATTTTTTCCGGGCTTTACATATTTAGTAATATCAAATTCAGCCGCATTCCGGCTGTTTATACTATAACCAACTTTACTGCCATTAACGAATAGAAAAAAACCCGCATCTACACCATCAAAGGTTATAAAGATGCGGTTTCCTTTCCATTTTAAAGGTAGATCAAAGTCCCTGCGATAACTACCAACCGGGTTCCGCTCTTTAAAAGAAGTATATTCTTTAGGCGGCTCACCCATTACATGTGGAAAATCCGGTTTGAAAGTATAAGTGGAATTACTATATATCGGTGTTCCATAGCCCAGAACCTGCCAGTTTGAAGGAACAGCAATGTCTTTCCAGGAAGATACATTATAGGCCGGTTTATAGAAATCAACTGGCCTTTTTTGCGGCCAGTCAACCCAATTGAATTTCCAGTTTCCATTTAAGCTTTTCGCATAGGAAGAGGCTCTTCTGTTAGCCACCAATGCTTCTTTTAGGCTTGCATAAGGCATTAGAGTGGCATGTGCGGGCTCTTTATTAATACCAATACATTCGGGGTTTTCAATTTCCGTGGGAACCGGCGCCCCTTTAAGGCTATCCTGAAATACATTCGCCTTAACTAGAGTAGCATTTATAAGAATCGAAAATAATATTATACAAATTGACCGCACGTATACTAGATTTACTAATTTCATTTATAAATTTTTAAATAATTCAATAAAATCACAACATTAAAAACAAGCGCTCAATAGCCTGAGAGTAATGTTCATGTAACCTGGTTTTTTTATCTAAGATAACAACAGGAATATTGTATTTTCTAAGTTGTTCAAACGGTTCTTGATCAAATGTAGATTGGGTAACGGCAATCAGAATGCCCTCGACCCTAAGATTCTTCATATTTTCCAGAATCTGTTTTTCCTGCTCTGGTTTCTCAAATGATTGCCCGAAAATTACATTGTAGTTCATATTGTAAGCATAGCGCTCTATTTCGCGTAGGATTGAACAATAAAAAGCTTCTGCAATATCGGGCAAAACAACACCTATAGTAAAGGTCTTTCCGTGCTTAAGGAGCACTGCGTTTTGATTGGGATGGTAGTTTAATTCTTTAGCTACTTTATTGATCCTCATTGTCGTGACCAGACCTATACTGGGATGTCCCCTAAGTGCCCTGGACACAGTTGATGGATTGATATTTAGCCGTTTAGCAATATCCTTGATTGTGATTATCTTTTCCATTTTCTGATTATTTTAGATCCGGGAACGTAAGATCTCTTCTTTTTCTGCATTCCAGTACCGGCAATCCAATTCCATAAACACCGAGGTATAAGGTAATAATGACTCCGTTTTCAAAACAACTACCTTAAACAAACGGGAAGCCTCATCTATTTTCTTAAAGACTTCCCCATGCGGTATCTGCAGCACCTGGCGTTTGCCCCATACTTGTTCAATTTCCTTTCTATATCCACTAATTCCCCGAGCCAGTTCTTCATCCAGATGCTTGAACTCTTCATCCTGATAGATGATCGGCCTGATATGTGGCTGCCGACCCAACATACTGTCTACGGTTTTGACAACATTGATCATAGTCTCTCCGGTATTGATCACCGTAATATCCTTATTATTAGGGGCAGGATAAGCTTTATCAACAATCAGTATCCAGTTACGGTGCCCCAATAAGGGAAGCTGCTGCTTCATTAACACTTCCCATTGGGAAGACTCCCCGGATTTGTTTATAGTTGTACCGGCTTGTTGGCATGCTCCTGCTACCATCAGCAGGAGGATTGCCAATATTCCCTGTATTATTTTTCTCATGACCATGCAATTGTTAATATATCACCCTGTTTCATATTAAGTTCCCTTCGGAACGATATAGCGATTTTTCCAGATACTTCTTGTGTCACAGACACACGCATGGGATTGCCATTTAAAGATGCCGTAACAGCCCCCTTTTGAATGGAAACGTTCTGGCTCCAGCCAACTGCAAAAGTAAGCAGTTGTAACTTGCCATGAGCAATAGAAAGCTTACTTTTCAGTCCATCCACACCTTGAACTTGTTCATAGCTACCCCAGCCTTCAGCAGTCGTATACGCTGCTTTAAATCGTTCCGAAAGAACTTTCGGAGAAAAGGCCAGGTATTTTTTAGGGCCGTGGTATTCATATCCACATGCATTCAGAAAAGTACCGTAGCTGGCCATTGCACGGGCATAATGGTCACTGCATTCTATTTCATTAAATGGATTGCGTTTCGCCCCATGATAGCGGTCATTGATTACCCTGGTCAGTACCAGGCTTTCAGCAACCATTCCCTCAGCCATCATATGTGCAGCCACCTGATGCTCAAATCCACTCATGCACTCATTGAAATACCCCAGTTGCCAGCTCGCATTCTCCCCATAAGGTTTTTTTTCATTTCCCGGATTAGTGTTCATGACCATCCCTCCTTCGCCAGCCAGCGCATATGGTCTGCCGTTCAGGTGAGTCTTGATATAAGGCCCTACATCCATCGTAAAATTATATTTCCATAACGCCTTTAACGCAGATAATGTCTGCGCCCGGTCATTGATCCGCGGCATCCCTACCTGGAAAGTCCAGGCCTGGCCATATACCTGATCAATATGACAGGTATTATAAGATCCAAGCTTCTGCCTCCCTGATTTCTTATCAGGCTTATGAATATAAAATTCACCATTAAACAGTTCCTTATCCATGTTCACCCTTCCTTTCTCTACATATGCAGCACATAATTTTTCAAAAGCCTTATCCCCTGCTTCCTTTGCCATTGCTCCCCCAGCCTGGACAGCAGCCAGGCAAAGCCCAACGATCCAGGCAATTTCCCCCTCCCACACTGCATCAAGGGTATTTTCCATAGGTGTATCTGTCATACCATCTCCATTCTTATCCTGATCGATGATAAACTGTATGGCTTTTTTCAGTTTGTTCCAGTTCAGTATTAAAAATGTCTTGTCCTTGGACATCTGATGATCCCTATAAAATCGGAGTATAATTCCTGCCTGGCCATCAATTGCCGGTCTGTTCTCATACTCTGCCCTAAATATTATTCCACCCGTGTCTGGTTGGAAAGCAATACCCAGATCCGTGACTTCACGTAAGTTACGCTCCAGCTCCGGGAATATACGTCCCATCGCCTGTCCGTATTGCCACACATGGGTACAGGTACCGGCACATGAGCCCACACCTTCCCAGGCCCAGAAGCGCCCCGTTGCAAAACGGTAGGTGTTGGCGGTAGCCAGCGTCCCAATATTGACAAAGGTCCGATCAAGGAACCAGTGGGGCAAAGTTGAATCATTCCAGGTTTCTGACCATCGCCGTGTCGTCTTATTTAGATCATCTGCATGTTCATTATAATACCGTAATACTTCATATGCATCAGCAAACCTAGTCCCATACCAGTAACCATTCTGTGCATCCTTTATTTTCTCCTTTAATTTAACATGTGGATTATTAAAGAACCAGCTTATCGCATAAGAAACCTGTACACTGGATCCTGCTCTGATCATTCTCCTAACGGTTAGACTCCCTACCTGTAATTCCCCAAAGGCTACCTCACTTTCTGCATCCTCTGCCATCAGCGCAACAGGATCAATAGGCCAGGATTTCACCTGTAAACAAGCTACGGCCTTGCTATCCTGACAAGATATAGCCATAGACCCATGATCACCTGCCACGACGTCCTTTTCAGGAACCTGCCGGCATTCGAAGAAAATAGACTTCGCACCATCCAGCGCCTTTGTTGAAGCCCTCTTTTTAACCGCATCAAACTCCTTTCTGTTTTTATGTACCCCATTTTCCATCCATCCGCTGATCAGTACATCCAACTGCTGATCACTTTTGTTAATGATTTCCAGATGCAGAGAGGTCAAGGGTAAAGATGAGTTGTCTGCATCCAAGGGAATAAATGGAGAATAAGCCGTCAGTACAACCCCAATCGGAAGATCTGCACTGCTATAAGTCACCTTACAGGTCGGATAGGAAGGTTCAAAAATAACTTCATCCCAATGGCTTTCGCGAAGTTCTTTCACCCATTGTTTGCCCTTATAATTTACCGAAATGGCAAAACCCTGCTCCAATACCCTCAAATTATCTGCAATCGCAGGCTCTATATAAGCAGAGCCATCCCGAGGTTTGATCTGCACCTGCACCTTTCCATTGTTCCAAAGCACAGTTTTAGGTTCAATCCCCTCCTTTATCCAGTCGTAGACATCATTATAGATCTGCCACAGCCATAATCTGCCGTCTCCCCCTATATATACAGTGCCCGCATGCAGGCCACCAACAGGCATACCAATGTACTTCAGCTCATTTCTGCTCTTGCAATAGCTGATTTTTTTCCCTCTTTCATACAGAGAAGACAACCATTTTGGATCAATCCCTTTGTCTACAGGAATATTGTGTAAAGGCTGGTCCCATGCAAAAATACTTTGTGACCATGCAGGGAACTGCGCAGCTAATACACCAAATCCTAAAAGACTTGAATTCTTCAAAAAATTTCTTCTATTCATTTTAGCGTTATTTTCCATCAATAGGCAACCAATAATTATAACCAGATTGTCTTACAAACTGCCAGTTATGAGGTGCAGGCCAGTTACCAACATCCCGGATATTCAGATTATCATCAATATAAGTCAAAACATCTGTATAATCAGATCCGATTACATTTTTATAATGCACTGTCAGGGTTTTCGTTTTAGGGTCATAGGAATTATCGAAACTGCTATTCTGAATGGTAGAATAGCGGAAAGTTGCCGCCGGAAACTTAGGGTCATTCGCAGGCAAAGGTTCCATGGTATAAGTACCGTAAACTTCATTGTTCAAATAGAGCTTGTTATACATCCAGCCCGCACTATGTAGCCCAAACACCTCAAAGCTCCATACACCTGTTCCCCAGATCATAAATTGACCCTTATCCTTGGGATCATTACTCAAACGGGTAACATATTTATAACTGTAAAGCACCCCATTGACATTGTTCTCTGCAGCATTGCCTTGCAGACGTGCAGAATGATAGCGTCCCTCCGGAAGTTGCGGAATCGGGAACCCAGACCAATTCACAATCTTATTCTTATCTACAATCATATTTGCTACCATAAAATTATGATACAAACGGCTGAGATCAGTCTCACCAGATTTCACAATATTTAATGGAAAAGCAAAATTATTGTAAGTATCTATCTTACTGCGTTGTATGGGAACAGAAAAGATCAATGCACTCGATGAAGTCCCCTTTTTGATCGTCACCATAAAACTTTTTGAAACCGGATCATAAGGTACATTGACCCTATAAAGAGATGGGTCCGGGATATAATAGGCCGTATTATTTTCCACATTAAAGTCTGATAGCGCCTCATTGTCGAAAACTACTTTTACAAGGATATCCTTATCTGCAGACAATGAGCCGCCAATACCCACCTTAAATTTTATATCCACCTGACCATCTTTTAAGTCCTCAATCAGTTTTACATCATAATTATCATTAAGGATTTTCAACGTATCGTTAAACGTATAAGCCTTCAGGTTAGTGATTATCCGCTCAGTTGCTGAAGTGGATTCGCCACTAATGATATAGAGTTCTTTTTTGTAAAACTCTTTGTTTTCAAAGTCTAATTTACCACACGACAAGCAACATAGCAGCGTCAATATGGAGAAAAGGATAAGACATTTATTCGTTAATATTTTCATCTAAATAATTTATTTCATCATTAATATTGAACAAAGATTTAACACTACCAGCCTGGATTTTGAATCAGTTCCCCCCAGTGGTTGGAAACTTCTACATATGGTAGGGGAAAGAAATAATTCTTCTTCTTAAAGGAATATCCGTCAATAATTGTACGATCGTAAAAGCTGATGTCCGTGACCTTATAGTTCATCCCATATACAGATCCACCAACGCCGGCAGAATTACCCCAGACATCCCTTTGCGTATCCTCCGCATCTTTCCATCGACGCATATCAAAGTACCGTTTACCTTCAAATGCCAGCTCCACCAAACGCTCCCGCTTAATCCATTTACGAACGTCCTCCTTCGATCCCTGCGAATAACCTGGAAGACCGGCCCGATACCGTACCAGATTAAGGTATTTCAAAATATCTGGGTTCCCCGGCTCCGTTTCATTCAACGCTTCGGCATAAGAAAGATACACCTCGGCCAATCTATAGACCGGATACTGTTTTTCAAAAGACCCTTCAATCCGCATATCACCATCGTTGATGTATTTAACAATCGAATATCCCGTTCTTACCGAAGGTCTGTCCGTTTGAATGTATCCATCAGCAGTCTCCGCCCGGTAATCAACATAATAATAAGGATCGGTCTTATCATCCTGCTTAAATCCACGGCCATGGAAACCAATCGTTGCGTAAAAGCGCGCTTCCCTGTTCAAAACCCGGTTAGGAACAGCCGGATAGACATTCCCATTTAGAAAATTAGTATGGACAGGCGAACTGGTATTACTTCCGTCTCCCAGTATATACAATCCATCTGCTTCCCTGGATGTTGAAACATCCTTGTACAACTTTTGGTTCTCCTCCTCGATCGTCCTCCCATTGTTCATAAAAAACCCATCAACAATCTTTTGAGTGACAGATATGCGTCCCGTATACAAAGCGTTAGAAGCTTTGTGCCCTCTTGGCCAGCCCAAAGCCGTCAAATTATAATTCTGGTTTGGCCTGGACACCTGCCAGATCACTTCAGAATTCCAATAGTCATTTCCCCCACTGAACAATGCTTTAAACGAACGGTAAGGATCTATATTGGCAGGGCCATTTGGCCAAGGCACATTATTGCCCGGAAAGTCTCCTAATGGCACGGTCTGGTAGCCATTATTAGCAGGGAGCGTGAAAAGCTGATATTGGTTCAGATTAATGATTTCTTTATAAGCCGCTGCCGCTTTTGCCCATTTGCCCTGGTCATACCCAATTCCAAAGAAAGGTTTTCCCTCAGAGTCTACAAATGAGTTATATTCCGGATTACCATTTACCAAAGGGCTCGCAGCCCAAAGGAGTATCCTTGCCTTTGTAGCCATAGCAACTGCCTTAGATGGACGACCCAAATCTGATGACAGGATATCAGCCTGACGGGGTAAATCCTGTCCAGCTTTATCCAACTCAGCCACTAGAAAATCTACACATTGCTGAAGAGAGGCCCTCTTGGTCGGATAATTTCCTGAGGCATAGTCGACGGTTTTATCTACAATGACAAACGGCCCATATATCTCCAATAGGAGTGAATAATAATAAGCCCTCAAAAACCTGACATCTGCCTGATAGCCCAATACCTCTCCTGTCTTTAGCAACTTATCATTAGCCAGATGGGAGTTTTCCAGAAAAAGGTTACAGGTACGAATGGCCTTATAGAATTTGGTCCAGTAATTCAATTCCCCGGGTAAATTATCCGAATTATACTTATTCTGCGATAACAGCAAGGGAGCGTAAGTATCAAGTCCTGCATGTCCCTCATCTCCTGCACCACTGAATGGCCAGCTTGAATGGAGTTCCGTAAAATTTGGAAGATCACCATAGCATGCCGCCCAGGCTTGACGTATATCCTTTCTTGAATTCCAGATATCGTTCAAGTTATTCACTTCATGTAGATATTCTTCTGCATCCAGGTACTTCTTACAGGAAAGCAAATTAGCCACCAGAAGCAGTGCGGTCATAAAACCAAATATTTTTATCGCTAAGTATTTCATTACGCTTTGTTTAATGTTTATATTCATGTATCGACCTCTGATTTACAGTTTAAACTTAACATCAAGCCCCACAGAATAGGTACGCTTGAGGGGATAGGCATAGGAAGATGTCTGTTCCGGATTCCAATCCTTAAACTTGGAAAAAGTAGCCAGGTTATCGCCTCTTCCGTAAAAATAGATACTCTTAAAAGGTAGTTTTGAATCAGATGGAGTCCAGGTATAACCTATTTCCATATCAGCAAGACGTACATATGTGGCTTCCCTGGTCCAGAAAGTAGATTGCTGTGCGTTATTTGTATTGTCTGACCCCACAGCCAAACGAGGATAAGTTGCATTAGGGTTTTCAGTTGCTGTTGTACCAGAATAAGAAGCCGGCGTCCAGTGATCATTATAAGTAACTTCATATATTGCGCCTTTGCTACCATTCGCGTTAAAAGGAATGCGGCCGTCGCGAAGCATTCGGAATAGATCAGCTTTACCAATAAAGCGTGTTGCAAATGTCCAGTTTTTATAGCTGATATCTATAGCCAATGAATAAGTCCATTTAGGTATTGAACTTCCCAGCCACACCCTGTCTTCTGGCGTAATAACCCCATCACCGTTAATGTCCTTATATTTGATATCTCCGGGAAGGACCGTATTCCAGGTTTGCACAGGGCTATTGTCTATATCTGCCTTATCTTTAAATAATCCCAAAGCTATATAATCAAGATCCCGTCCATAATCCAGGCCTATACCACTTTGATAAGGCATTTTTGGATCTAACTGTCCATTCTCCACAATGGTATTTTTATTATACGTAAGAATTCCCCGGATATAATTAATTCTAAAATCGCCATAATTTTTGGTGTACAGTACATCCAGGTCAAAACCATCAGAATACATTTTTCCTAGGTTTGCCTGAGGTACAGCTGGCAGGCCAAGTGTAGCCGGAAGACGGTTCAGGTCGATCAACTGATCCTCCCGCGTATTCCTAAAAATATCGAGTACTGCCTTGAATTGATTGAACAAGCCAATCTCCACTCCAAAATTCAATTTCTTGTTTTTATCCCAGGTCAGTCCAAGTTGTTCAAGTCTCGATTCTCCAACTCCCGGAATATTCTGGCCACTATAAGCTGTACCTCCAAAACCAAAAGTATATCCATCAGTTGGTCCTGTAGAAGCTAGATATCCAAATCGGGAGGCGCCTCCTGTAGAACCAACAATACCATACGACCCTCTCAGCTTGAACATATTGACTACATTTTTGATTCCACTCCAGAATTTCTCTTCCGAAATTAACCATCCGGCTCCCACAGAGGGAAATGTAGACCAGCGTTTATCAGGTGTAAACATCTGTGATCCGGAAGCTCCGAAATTGATATCGGTAAAATACCTGTTTTTATAACCCAGTGTCATCCGGCCTGCGATAGACTGTTCACGTAATGGAAGTGCATTAATCAGAAGCTCCCCCCCTGTTCCACCCGGCACATCTGCCATATATTCCCGCTGTTTGTATAGGGCAAGACCTGTTACCGCGAAATCGTTACCAAAATTATGGGCGTAATTAAGGCTTCCCTGAACTTCGACCGTCCGGCTTCCCGAAGGCGGCGTCGCTACAAATCTCATTTTGTCGTCCAGGTCTGGTGTAGTATTAATGGTGACCAGATTGCCTTGCTCATCTCTTCCAGTTCCCATATAGCTATTGACAAAATCTGGCCGGTGCCTTTGATAATCCTTGATGTACTGATGGGTATAATCATTTATTTTTGAAAAGGCAGCTATTCCGTTAAAAAACAAACCTTTGAGAGCAAAATCAAGCTTTTGGGTAATGTTCAGATTGGTGGACATGACGTTTGAATAGTTGCGGATGAACCCCGTTTTATTCAACAAAGAGAAGGGATTAACTGCCCCATCCGATTCTTCCGGCGCAGTACCATTGGAATACTGTGTTGGAAAAAGCGTAGGATTGATTTCGTTAATGATGTTCAGAATATTAGATGTTCCCTGACCAGGCTCGGTTGTGGTATTGTACCTCCCGTCAAAACCCAGCCCTAATGTAGTGGTTGGACTGATATCTGCCTTTAAATTGGATCTGAAATTGAACTGACTATACTTGGCATTCGAGTTGTACTTCTCGAGGTTCCCCCGGAACATCCCGTCTTCTAAATAGTAGCCTCCAGACATATAATAGGTCACGACATTACCCCCTCCACCGATATTAAAATTGCCTTTATGCGAAAGATTATTAGGTTTGATCAGCGCATTGTACCAATCAACATTGGGATAAAAATCCATATCATTGTCTCCGAATTTAGCAATGATGTCATCCGAATATGGCTTTTGCTTTCCACGGACCACATATGCTTCATTCTTCATTTTGGCATATTTTACAGCATCGATCCAATCGGGTTTGTAAGTTGCATTGTTGACAGAGGTGGATAAAGACATATTCACACTGGGCTTTTGAGATATCTTCCCAGTCTTGGTTGTAATTACAATAATACCATTAGCCCCCTCAAGTCCATAGACAGCCGTAGCCGATGCATCCTTAAGAATGGAGAAACTCTCGATATCATTTGGATCTACATCGTCAATATTTCGTTTCAACCCATCAATAAGAACCAACGGATCAGAACTTCCCCTTACAGAATTAATTCCGCGTATAATAAAATTAGCACCGTCTTTACCCGGCTGACCTGAACTTTGGCTAAAAGAAACCCCGGCAACCCTTCCAGCCAGTTGATTGGTCAGCGAACGTGTCGGTGCAATAAGCTCTTTCGGGTCTACCGTGCTGATGGCCCCTACTACGCTAACTTTCTTTTGTACACCGAGTGCAACTACAACAACCTCATCCAGATCGCTGTCACCCTTTTTCATCACCACCTTTAGCTGGGTAAGATCATACTCCGTTTTGGTCGCTATATCTATGCTTACCTCCTGGTAGCCTACCGAAGAAAAAACAAGGATAGATTTTTCAGGGACATTACTCATGCTAAATAAACCTTCTGCATCGGTTATCGTACCAAATAAAGCATTTGCTTTTACCCTTACTGAAATATTAGAAAGTGGTTCTCCTTTTTCATCGGTTACTTTACCTGAAATCTGTCCCACCCGTCCCGCTTTTGATGCTGCTTTTACAGGCTTAGAAGGCGCTTGTTCTGGCTTTATGACAATAGTACCGTCATAGATCTGATAAATAAGCCCCTGCTTTGCGAGCAATTTATCCAAGGCAGAAGACAAAGATTCATCCTTAAAAGAAATACTGACCGGGGTTGTATTTTTCAGTATTGTTTCCTTATAAATAAATCGATAACTAGTGGCCTTCTGTATAGCTGCAAAGGCCGTTTCAAGTGTCGCATTTTTCAATTCCAGCGTTACTGTCTGACCAAAGCTTTTTGAGGAAATGCTCACCAAGGTCAGCAATGTAAGAAAGACCGTCAATCTCATCGTAAATAAGGTTCTGTGCAAGCGATAACGATATCGCATGAAACCTAAATTTTGGGCACTAAGAATTCTATCCATATCTTTGGATTGGTTTGTGGTTTATAGTTGGTTGGTTGGTTTTATTTCACAATTAGCTTATTCTTTTCAATGACGCACCGATATCCAGTCAGGTCTGACAGTACCTTACAGACAGCTTCAATAGATTCGCTTCTCCGAATTCCTCCCCGGTAACGGTCATTACCAGACTTGACCTGCACATCTATATCAACTTTATACCACCTCGATACTTCACCAAGGATATCTGTCAAATTCTTACGGTCAAAATAAAAATACCCGTCCTTCCACGATAAAGCTTCTTCCAGATCTGCTAACTTGACCTGGAGATCACCCTGTCCGCTGGTGATTTCATATCCTGCATCGATTATTTTAGACTGTCCGCTTTCCCTCACTTTAATACGGCCTTCTGTTAATATGGTTTTTATCCTTTTTCCAGCCAGATGTGTATTGATATTAAAGGCCGTTCCCACTGCTTCTACTTCCGTACCGTTCACCCTAACTTTAAAGGGATGAATATGATCCTTTGCAACTTCAAAGTACACCTCCCCTTTCATACTTACAATTCTTTCCTTACCAGTAAAGGCAGATGGGAATTCCAGTTCCGATTCCGCATTCAACCAAACTTTAGTCCCATCGGCCAGCTGGATATGATAAGTTCCTCCTCTGGGGACTTCAAGCTTATGGATATGTACTTCCTGGTCAGGGCCGGTTGAATAAGCAATATCATTATTATGGATATGGAGAGAGGTCTTTCCATCAGCGATGGTCTGAGAAGAATTTTCATCCAATAAGACCTTGCTTCCATCAGACAGGGTCAACACAGCCATATTCTTTCCCGGGGAGATTTTTTGTGCAGCCAGAGCCGTATGTGCAATGGATTTTCTTTCCGTTCCATATCTGAATATAAGACCTCCGAAAATAACAGCCAATAAAATAGAAGCCGCCACTGCCCACCAATTTTTTAAGTTATTTCTTTTGGATTCCCTTCGTTCCAGTTTATTTAAAACAAGCTTCCATTCTACCTCCTTATCCAGATTATGATAGTAATTTAACCGCTCTTCAACCTCGTCCATTTTCAGTCCACGATCATTCAGCCAGTTTTCCAGCTCTGGAAAATCGGTTATCATATTCTTCAATTCCTGAAGTTCAGCTTCAGATATCTGCATTTGTACAAAAAGGGAAATAAGTTCTGCTGCTCTAAAATGTGTCGAATCCATGTAGTACTATTAATTTATATTCCTCATCTTATTACTAAGACACTCAAGGCTGTAAAAAGGATGAAAAGATTTTAAAAAAAGAATGGAAAAATAACTTTTGCTGTTTTATAGACAGGAGACAACCGTTCCCTTAACAGCTTAAGAGCCCTTTGCTTATGTGTTTTGACTGTATTGACCGATACATTAAAATTTTCTGCAATTTCCATATTCGACTTCTCATCAATATAAGATAATCTGCAAACATCCTGACAAACCTTTGGAAGGGAATCAACAGCTTTATGTAAATCGCCCACAAGTTCAGCATAGATCAGTGCATCTAATAAGGACTGATCTTCATAATCTTTATAATTACTAAACTCCATGTAACTGTTTGCGACTTTTTCTCTGCGAAGGTAATTTAAGGAAGCATTTTTAACTGTTGTATACAGATAGCTTTTTTGAGCATTCCCATTATCCTGAAGCTGACCACTTCTTTCTAATAGTTTGACGAATGCATCCTGTACAATATCACGCGCCGCCTCATCACACTTTAGAATTCTCCACGAGAACTCTACAAGTGACACATAGTATTGTTCAAACAATACCTGAATTTCGTTTTTTCTAAATGACGGCGTCATTTGTTTTGAATCTTTATGGAAAAATTATTTTTATAGGTCTACACCAGGCCCAGCGTCCGTAAAACAATGATATAAAAAATTTTGATATAAAAAACAATAATATAAAATAAATTTTAGTGAAGAGATGCAAACCATTAACCATTAAGGCGAGCGGCATTAAAAAAAGGGTGAAAGAAAATAAAACCATTTTTCTTTCACCCTTTTTTTTTAACCACCACAATGCCGTCCTTTACCGTATATAATTCGAAATCGCCATCTTCCAAATGAAATCCGCCGTCGATCTTCACATCGTCTCCAATCCGGCAGTTCTTATCGATTATGGCATTGTGGATATAACATCTATCACCAATACCAAATCAATTTCAATAAAAGCTATTTTAAGTTCCAATATCGTTTAAAAAGGACCCAAATAAGCAGAAGCATTAGTCCTAGTGATATTGACAACAAATAACATTTCCAAAAGTCCAGGGGCACGAATAGGTATTTAGCTACGAAGAATATCACTGTAGAGCCAATGGCTACTCCCCAAAAGAAAGCAGAAAACATGAACAAAAACAATACGGCTTTTCCTCTCTTATTACCCCAGAAAGGTAACAGGAGAAAAATAGCAAACGGGAATAAGAAAGATGATATGACCAGAATGTATGTGCCCATTAATAATCAAGATAGTTTCTAATGGTATTTCTAAATATCTAAATCTATAATTTAAAGTTTAAAATACCTAATTTGAAATTTGTCTGATGATCTCATCAACTTATTTTTAATCTATACATCGACCATATGGGAATATTTGACCTCTTCCGAAAGAAACAGCTTACTGAACCCCTTCCGCCTGCCCAGGTAAAACAGCCTCAGCTGCTTTAAACTCATCTACAATAAGTAGAAATCGCCTATTCTTATGACCTGAGAACATAATGAAGCTTAAGATTGCTACTTCTCAAGAAGCTCCTTAATTATTTTAGTAAAAAGATTCTTTTCATCATCAATATTTATAGGAGTTCCACCACTCTCTAGTGGATAATTTCCTTCAATATATTTTAGCACTCCATTCTTATCAAGAAAAAGATTTTTGGGAATTGCATCTATTTTAAGTTCTCTCCTATATGCTTCAGCATTTTCCAAAACCACGAAATTAAAATCTTTATCCTTTAAAAAGTCCTTCAAATTGTCCGTTACGGCATTGTTTTCAGTAATGGAAATGAAGTTCATTTGATCCTTATATTTTTCTTTGAGCCTACTTAACTGGGGCATTTCTGCTATGCAGGGCCCGCAATAAGTCGCCCAAAAATTGATAAGGGTAGGTTTTCCTAAAAGCTGGTCTAGCGAAATTTCTCTTCCAGACAATTCCTTTAATTTGAAATTAGGGAGCTTTTTATTTAAGAGTAAAAAAGTAGAATCTTGTTTGTACACTAATTTGAAATCAGATGTTTCTTGTTCCGAACTTTTCTTGTTTATCTGAAAGCTAACATAATTAACGATTGTATCATGTTTAACCACTTTATGATAGATTACTGTTGTTACTGAATAAGTTGGCCCTAATGATCTTTTAACCGCTTCAAAGGATTTCTGTATATCAATTTCATTAAAAAATTTACGATTATTGAAGGTATATGTATTCTGTTGAGAAAAGCTTTTTTGAGATAGAAACACCAGAAATGCAAGGATTATTATTTTCATCAGTATATAATTTGTTTTTTAATGGAGATGAAGCTATCATGAGCATATTCATTGCTGTTTGCGAGCGTTTGCTCATGATGGTTTCATTTTATCGCCTTAATTTAATACCTAAGTTATCTTTTTTATTCATTTATAAAGTATGAATCTATTAATAAACCTAGTCCAGGTATCCCAAATAGCCCCCACGCCCCATTTAATTGGTGCCGTGGGGGCTAAAGATTAGGCGATCACGCCCACCAATCCAACATGCGCACTCACAGATACCAATTCTTTCTTTTTTAAAGAATTGAAACTGATGTAGCAATGCACATCATCGTCAGCGAAGCTAGCCGGTACCTGTAAGGTATACGTACCAGCAGATCTCGGCACCACATTCACTACTTTAACAAACTTAGCTTTCACAGGATTGTACACCAATATGGTAGCCATATCTGTCGCATCCAGCAATTTATCATCCGGATCCGCATGCAACCAGGAAAACTTCAGCTTAGCCGCCGGAAGAGATTCCACATCCATTCCATCTGGCAAAGCCAGTTTCCCATTACTGAACCTGATCTTAGCATAGTCCAAAGTAAAATTGGGCGAAACACCCGTAATCGCAGCGCTAATGTTGTACGATACCGCCACGTTCATCGGCGTAGCGATTTTACTCATCGACTTGTAGCCCGTAAACACCAGATCACTGATCCAACTTAGAAAGCCGGTCGTTAAACCAAATTTCAACTGCTGATCTTTTTGAGCCTGAGTAGGCGCTTTGCCACTGCTTCTAGGTAAGCCCCTGATCACATCAAGCGTTCTCCAATACGCACCTACAACACTGCCAGTTTTCTTGCGAAATCCACCAAGGATCCCTTGTCTTAATAGTCCCATGATTTTAAAATTTAAATGATTAAAAATTCTGTTAATTCGTCATGACGATACAAAGAGAAGTAAATTAAAAGACCTGTGGCAGTCCCGGGGGATACGGTACCGGAGAGGTGAAACCGGGTATAAACGGGCCCTGCACCAGTCTATATACCCTATTATTTTTAGAATATAAATTCTAAATACTTTCTACAACATCACTCTATAAGCAAAATTAATTTCTTAAACACATCTATAAATATCGGGGAGTAAGCATTTTAATCCTATTTAGTTAAATTTTAATTTTTTTATTCTTATTTATACCAATTATGAATAATAGAGATTACATTTGGCGCTTTAAATATTATATGGGCATAAAATTCTACTCCTCGATCTTTATTGTATCATTATCTATTTTCAGCTCACAAGCTTTTGGCCAGGTTCTTACGCCTGAAGACTCTTTAGCTGTAGGACTAATTAGAAAACAGCAAACCACCATTCTTTCAGGATATGGTGAAGCCAAATACAGCATCGACACCAAACGTCAAAGTGCGCAGGCCAGCTTAACACGTGTCGTACTCTTTGTGGGCCACAAATTCAGTAAAAACATTTCCTTTTTCAGCGAACTTGAAATGGAAAACGCCTTGGTTTCCGGGCCCAATTCTGACGAAGGAATATCTGGTAAAGGAAGCATTTCAATGGAACAGGCCTTCTTAAAATTCAACCTCAATCCAAACACCTATATCGTTGCCGGACTTTTTATTCCACGTGTAGGCTATATCAACGAAAACCACCTCCCTACCACCTTTAATGGTGTAGACAGACCTTACCTCGAAGAACAGATTATCCCTTCCACCTGGCGCGAAGTTGGTGTTGGACTATACGGACAGGTAAAAAATGTACAAGGCCTTAACTACAGTCTATCCCTAACCAACGGGTTGAACTCTTCCAAATTCAGCAGTGCGGGAGGTATTGTAGAAGGACGTCAGCTTGGACAAGCTGTTCAGGGGCTTAACCTGGGCGTCAATGCTTCCCTTTTGTATTACATTAAAGATTTTAGAATTCAAATGTCAGGTTATATTGGAGGCTCCACCTCAGAAGAAAAACGCGTAGCAGATAGTTTACAATTAAGCTCAGGCGCCTTTGGAAATCCGGTCATGTTAGGAGAAGCCAACGTATCTTATTCAAAAAACGGTGTCTCTGTCAGAGCCATTGGAACAGTAGTTTCCATCAAAAATGCCAAAGAAATAAATCGTGCCTACGCCAATAATACACCAGAACTGATGTATGGCGGTTACGGAGAATTAGGTTATGATCTGTTATACAACAGGTATCACAACGAAAAAGCCCTGATCGTTTTTGGCCGTTATGAATATGTAAACCTCGACGGAAAAGTTCCGGACAACGGAATTTCAAATGACGCGAACCGCAAACAATATATTGTAGCCGGATTAACCTATAAACCTATACGTGGTGTAGCCATTAAAGGAGATTATACCCGCGTTATAACCGGAGATTTCAATCAGGCACTCATTGTTACCCCCTTCCCAAGACAAGTTTTCTATTACAAAAACGACGGCTTCATCAACCTGGGTATCGCCTATAACTTCTAAGCTATGAAAAACGCCATTACCATGAAAAGCAGACGGGATTTTATTAAAACAGGCTGCATTGCATGCATGGGCCTAACCGGCATGGCCAGTTTACTGGAGGCTTGCTCTGCCCCTTTGCAAGTTGTTAAATTAACAAACCCATCTGGCTCCAACCTGCTCACTGTACCCCTCAGCAAATTTACCGATCCGATCAAAATGGTCCTGGTTAGAAGCGCAGCCGTAGATGACGATATCCTGCTGGTTAAAAATGGAGAAAGCTACCGCGCACTACTCATGATGTGTACACATGAAGGTGTAGCCTTAACAGCAACCGACAGTAAAATTTACTGCAATGCACATGGCAGCCAGTTCGATTTTGCAGGCAACGTAACCAAAGAACCCGCACTCAAACCCCTCAAACAGTTTAAAACAGAAGTCATAAACAATTCCATCAACATATATCTCAATCAAAAAATATGAAGAACACGTTCAAAGCATCGTTATTTTTAACGATCCCAATGGTCCTTGCAGCCTCTTCCTGTAAAAAAAGCAACTCAGACGACACCCAGCAAACCAGCACCTTAAAAGCTCAGATTCTGGCCGACGTCTCTGCAAATGTATGCACCTCCTCTTACCAGGACATGCTGGATAAAGCCAATGTACTGCAAAGTGCAGTTACTGCTTTAACCACTACACCTACAGACGCCAACCTGACCTCTGCACGCACGGCATGGAAAAACATGCGGGTAACCTGGGAAGAAACCGAAGCCTGGCTGTTTGGTCCGGTAGAAGCCGATAAGATCGATCCGAGAATTGATACCTGGCCGGTAGACTTTACGCAGCTTGACCAAATCCTGAAGAGCAACGATGAACTTACAGAAGCTTACGTAGATAATCTTGACGATGCATTAAAAGGATTCCACCCAATTGAGTACCTCCTGTGGGGACAAAACGGAACCAAAACCGCTGCATCTTTTACCGCCAGAGAAAAAGCTTATCTGACCAGTCTGACTCAAAACCTGGTAAAACTGACCACCAGTGTTAGAAATACCTGGTCTAATGGTTACAACAAACAACTGGCCACCGCAGGTGCCGGATCTACAGAATTCACCACACAACAGGCAGCTTACGTTCAGCTGGTAGATGCCATGCACGACATTTGCGAAGAAGTAGCCAACAGTAAAATGAAAGAGCCTTTTGATAGCCAGGATGCTTCTAAAGAAGAAAGTCCGTTTGCAAAGAACTCCATTATCGATTTCACCAATAACATCAAAGGAATCATGATCATGTACCAGGGTAATTTTTCTGTAGATGGAAAAGGAATTGAAGATCTGGTTCGTGCAAACAACCTTTCCTTAGATGCCGAAATAAAAAGCAAATATGCAGCTGCGATTGCCGCCCTGGGTACTTTTTCCGTTCCATTTGGGCAGGCCATCGTATCAGAGCCAACTAAAGTACAGAACGCCATGACAAAAATCAATGATTTTGCAAGCACATTGGACGAAAAACTAAAGCCATTTATACTTCAGCAAGTTAAATAATGAAAAGAGCAACACAGGCAGTCCTGGTCATTTTGTGTATCGTCATTTTTCTGCAGATTGCCTGCAAAAAAGCAGACACGATTATTGACAACCTGGAATCCGAATGGTTAAACGGAGGAAGTCAAACCGCATTTGACCAGGGCAGCAGTTCTTTCTCACACATGTTCAGTGGAATGTCCGCTCTTCAAAACCGCGTACACGAAGTTGGAGACGGACAATTCTCCGCAACGTTTGTAGCTGCCCCTGCCCCTTTAAATCCAGGACTAGGACCAATCTACAACAACGTAGCCTGTGTTTCCTGTCATGTATCCGATGGACGTGGTAAAGTTCCCGGTACGGGTGAATCTGCAGCAAACATGCTGTTCAGGATCAGTCTGCCCGGGATTGGTGAACATGGCAACCCGGTTCCGATTCCCGGTTTTGGAGATCAGCTGCAAAGCCGAAGCGTACTTACCGCGGTACCAGAAGGCGATGTATCTATTAATTATACAGAACAGAGTTACAACTTTGCAGACGGTGATACCTACAGTTTAAGAACACCACATTACACTTTTATTAACCTTTATATGCCCATGCCATCCAATGCCCTGCTCTCACCAAGAGTTGCCGCACCGGTGTTTGGCTTAGGTTTACTGGAAGCCGTGAGTGAAGAAGATATTCTTAAAATGGCCGATCCCAATGATGCCAATAAAGACGGCATAAAGGGCCAGGCAAACTATGTATGGGATGTACTGAACCAGAAAAAAGTACTGGGTCGTTTTGGATGGAAAGCGAATCAGCCCTCCATCTTACAACAGGTCGCTGCCGCGTACAACGGAGATATGGGCATTACAAATTACCTGTTTCCAAAAGAAAGCAGTGAAGGGCAAACACAATTCAGCAGTCAGCCAGGCTCCAAAACCTACGAACTGGCAGACAGTTTACTCTATAGCGTAGAATTTTACGTAAAATCACTTGCTGTACCTGTACGAAGAGACATTACTAATCCGGCAGTAGTGAGAGGTAAGGCCCTTTTTACCCAAACCGGTTGTATCAAGTGCCATGCCGCGGATTTAAGAACCAAGGTGAATGTGGCCTTTCCACAGGTGAGCAATCAGCTCATTCATCCTTTCACCGATTTACTACTTCATGATATGGGTGATGGACTTGCCGATAACCGTCCTGATTTTCTGGCCTCGGGTAAACAGTGGAGAACAGCACCATTGTGGGGCATAGGGCTTACCCAAAAAGTAAACGGACATACCAATTTTTTACATGATGGAAGAGCAAGGAATTTAATGGAAGCAGTTATGTGGCATGGTGGTGAAGCCTTAGCCGCTAAAAACAATGTTGTTCAACTGTCCAGAAGTGACCGGGCTTCTTTAATTGCATTTTTAGAATCCTTATAATTAAACTAAGTACCCACACCATACCAGGTCTGCACCCTTTCCAGTCTGCACCCAAGAAAAATAGGTTTTCTGATCTAGCTGAACCTTACAGGTTCTGAGGCTTGATCATGAAAACCTATTTTTCACCCCTAACTAAATTCCTCGTCCAGCAATTTTCCTTTAGATATTTTTGCCATGATATTTTTATTTGTTAGTAATAGATTTAGTTTTAAAACGGCCTTTATAGCGTTTCTATAGCCAGGTTACTGCGGCAATAAGCCCTTATAGGCATTTCCTTAAGGATCAATAGCCATTTCATCGAATACAATACGAATCTAACCCCTATCCAATACCTAGCTGGTAGCCATCTGCTGTAGGCCGGAAAAAAGCCAAAGATTCCTTTTTTATACGTCCCCATAATTCAAATTTTAAAGTGTAAAACAAACCCCACAAACCAAATGTAAACACCTAAAAAACAAGAACCTACCACCCAGCATACAGTGAATGGTTTTGAATAGAATTGAAAAGAAATTGAATGGATTTCCTAATTCAAATGTACGTTGGCGCCCTAACTCATGCATATTTCCCATGTTCTTTAAAAGACGATCTACAGTTGAAGAAGCTCCCATAACATTTAATTTACTTGGACGAATTCTATTAAGTTATCTATTCTACTCATCATGATTATTCAATTGTGAATAAGATAACCATCTTTAAATATTCAAATATAGCAAGAGCCAATTACAAATATCACAATTGTGATAAAATATATCTTTTACACATCCTCATCGCTTTGCAGAAAGAACAGTAAAAGTTAATATCACGCCCCCCCTCCAGTCTGCACCCAAGAAAAATAGGTTTTCATGATCAAGCCTCAGAATCTGTAAGATTCAGCTAGATCAGAAAACCTATTTTTCACAACAAACCAGATCTCTAATTAAAACCCAGTTTAGAAGGCATAACCCTTGGCTGCTTAAGAGGTCTATACTCCGAAGGCGCATATATCCTCAATAAAGCCTCCAAATCCTTATCCCGTTGCATAGTCCATTCCGAAGAATTTCCTCCAGTTAACAAAACAGCTTCAGACCTTAAAGAACGCCATACATGCTCAGGAAATAACTGATTTAAAAACAACCGCCTTTCACAACAATCATACACACTTTCCAGTGTAGACATAGCAGCCAGATTATCATAATAAGACGGAATTATCGTTAATGGCTCGTCAGGCAAAACAAACACACCAATATCAGACATAACCGGTAAATGATCAGCCCTAAGAGGCACAGGCCTATCCTTATTCGCATCTGCACGGCCCTCCTTTACCGCTACATCAAACTGCCATTGATGAAATTTATTCATCGCCTCTCTAAATTCCACTATAGTCTTGTAAACCAAAATCCCTTCCCCAAAGAAAGCCAAATTCCCTTCCGCTTCAATTTTAGTATAGCTCTTCAATTCTTGCTGATACGTTACAGAATGTTTTTTATACTCATACTCATTTTGCTTATTCATCCAGAAAATCTCATCCTTATCCCGCTCATGACCACAAACACCAACAATCATATAACTATTTTGCCACCGGTACAAGGTTGTTCCCCAAAACTTCTCTTTTCCAAGTCTATGACCCAAATTACCCACACCTTCTTTTATAATTGGAAATACCTCATCCGTCAAACTATGTCTAAAAAAGAAATGCTTCTCATCTGCATCAAAAAATTCAAAGATCCCAGATATCAAATACTTAGTATTTCTAAATCCAATTGTTTTTTCCTCCCCACATCCAAGACTGCTCGCCAGAATATCAACAGGAAACAGACCAGACAAACAACTATTCAAGCCATACATCTTCTTTTCCAGCTCAGAAAAAAGATTCATATCAAAATACTCCTTAGGCAATGTTGCGCCACCGTGTTCTCTAAGTAATTTCTCCTGGGCCTCGCGTTTATGCTTAAACTCATATCCAAACAAATAGCCATCATAAGCAAACCAAGTCAAAATACGCTTAAAATCTATCGGCTCTGCATCAGACATTAAATATTGCTTATAAAAATCTGTGAACGGTATTTCTTCAATCTGATCTAAATGATCAAATACCCTTTCCCTCAATACAATAAAAAAATCTTCAGAAGGAAAAGACTCCGTCTGGCCAGTTTTCTGCAAAAACACCAAATAAACAAAGGCTAGATAATGGATATCAGCCGGATGAATATCCTTGCAATCTTTCCATTCCCCCAGCTGTTCCTTAGAAAAAAATGGAACACGCTGCCCGTACAAAACTTCATGCTCCTTAACTACCGCAGCCCAAAAACCTATTCCATTTACCACATCCTCAAAATATGAAGTCAACACATAGGCCAGTTCCCGACATTGGAACATATTTAAAGGGCTCTGATTAAACAGAGAATGATCAGAAAGAATAAGGAACACATCCCGACATATCTTCAAATAAGGCAAATCATATGAAGGATTATTCTTGTAAGGTTTCCTCGAAGAAAACCAGGTCATAGAGACAGTTGATTCAGCAAACATAGTTTAAATATTAATTAGGTAAAAATCAGTTCCACTTATTCCTTAGGCAAAATCCCCTGCTCAATTAACCTCATCCTGCAACGCTGTAAATAATCAGCAGACATCAACAGATAACTGGCAATATATTCATCCCGAATGATCCTGATATGCAATAACCCAGGAAACATTCTATAAAAATGCAGCACACTATCCTCACCCCCTTTGCGGATCATTTCATCACGAAACATCTCCTTGTCTTCAAAAGAAGCAAGCGTTAACCGTGCCAGCTCATCCATCCCGGGAATAGTCTTATACCCCGTTTCCATTTGGCTATGAGTGATTTCCAACAAATAAGCATCCTCATAAACCTTAATACAGTACCCCGCTTTAATGCAGTTCATAAAACTATTTCCAGCAACAATTTGCCCCGGACCATAGATCCGCAAAACACTCAACTTACCTTCAGCATTAAAGTAGTACACAATAATATATCCGCTAGAAATAAAATAAGCCTTATCAATAATCGTATCCTGCTCATGGAGATTATGCGTTAACCTACAATACCTCGCCTGCATTACACTTTCAAGATAATCCTCCAGATGATCAGGCAAAGGATTTTTAACCGCCTGTAGTGTTTCAATAAGCCATTTAAAAGCTTTCGCGTTCATGGGAACAATGCTGCTTGGCTGTTTTTCATTCTTAGGTAAAGACATAGTTGAGAGTTTATTTTTTGTAAATCTCAGCCTAAAGAAATCAGTAAAAAAGCCCCCCATCTAAAATCAATAATTTTTAAAGTATACCTCACCAAAAAACATATAAAATTCCAAAAAACAAGAAAATAACCAAACTAAACAGTATAAAATTTTGTTAAAAAAATCAAAATTTTGCAAAAGCAACTAACCGACAATACCCAAACCAAGGCTAACCAAGCCGCAGAAAAGGTTTGGATATTTACTTTAATTCGAAAAATAAAAAGGTAACTGGGAAGCGTATACATATAAGAGATGTTAAATTTGGTATACGCAAAACTAAAGAACACCTAAAAAAAAATTCTCCCCCCACGGTCTGCACACCCTCCAGTCTGCGCCCAAGAAAAATAGGTTTTAATGATCAAGCCTCAGAACCTAAAAGATTCAGCGCGATCAGAAAACCTATTTTTCACAAAGAAGACTTCAAATAAAACCACTGGCACCTGCAAGCAACTAACCGACAACACCAAAGCCAGGGCTAACCAGGCCAAGAAAGGCAGCAGTGTTTATTTTAATTCGAAATGTAAATGA